>NZ_WUQZ01000001.1 GCF_009829075.1 Sphingobacterium composti
GACAGATTGACAGCTTGTGCCCATAGATTACCTTTGAAAGGAAAATCATTAAGAAAGAAAAAAAATAACTAAGTTTGAACTATAAATCCAGTGGCAATAAGTCCAAATTATTGGTTAAAAACTGGTGCACTTTACAGCGGAACAGCTGGTGTACTTTGTTCGGAATAATCACTTAAAAGACAAACTTTCCGCTAGGTTTGAAATTCAAGATCCTTTACATTTATACAAACCGGGACAGACAATTGTTACAGACAGCTTTTCGAGAAATGTAAATAGAAATAGGTTGGATTTTGCTCGTTACTTTGGACTATGGTTGACTTATAATATTTCTTCAGGCAAAAAAGATACTAGAAGGGAAAATATTGATGCCGGCGGTGATGAGGTGCGAGGTCGACTTTAATCTAACAGTGCAATAATGCTATTAGAATTATATTAATTTAGATATTTTAAAGTAGTAGAAAATATCTAAATTAACGTGAGTTCGGGATAAGAAAAAAGTGAAATTATATATTATTTTAACTAAAAAAGGATTGATTTTTGTATACAATTAGTTGATAATCAAATTATTACAAATATAAACCAAGCCTTATGTTAAGAGGTAAAGTTATAGAAATTTTCGTAAAAGTGGATGATTTTTGCATTGAAATCCAACCTATTCTTGAAGAAAAGCTTTTAGAAGACAGAAAAATCGGTAAACGCAATAGAAAAGCTAGTCTTTGTGAGAGTGAAATGATCAGCTTAATGGTCCTTTTTCATTCGTGTCAATTCAGCAATCTGAAGTCTTTTTATGTGCATTATGCATTGCCCCATCTCAAGGATCTTTTCCTTGGATTAACCTCTTATAATAGGTTTGTCGAGCTTCAACCAAGGTGTGCTCTGACCTTTATGCTTTTTGTAAAGATGTGCTGTCTAGGCAAGAGTGGGGGTATTAATTTTATTGACTCTACGCATATCAAGGTGTGCTACAACAGAAGGATACACCAAAATAAAGTTTTCAGAGATACTGCTGAACGGGGTTAGTGTTCCATAGGTTGGTTCTATGGTTTCAAACTACACCTAATCATCAATGATAAGGGAGAAATATTGTCTTTTTACCTTACTAAGGGCAATGTGGATGACAGAAATCTAAAACATATGATGAATATGACCAAGGATATTTTTGGTAAACTATATGGGGATAAGGGGTATATTTCAAAAGCAATGGCGGATATACTCTGGGGAAATGGAATACAGATGGTAACCAAACCTAGAAAAAATATGAAAGGAATGAACTTAAGTCAAACCGATAAAATAATGCTTCGAAAAAGAGCAATCATTGAATGTGTAAATGATGAACTAAAGAACATTTGCAAACTACAGCATACTAGACACAGGTCGGTAAACAACTTCTTGTTAAATATTTTAGGAGCTTTGGCAGCTTATGCTTTTTTTCCTAAAAAGCCTTCTTTAAACATTCAGTTTGAACAGCAACAAAATCAATTATTCCTTGCTGCTTAAACCGAACTCACGTTAAATTAATATAAGTAACAATTTGTAAAACTTCAAAGTAAGGTTTATTTGTTAAATCGCTACATTTGCTTCTTAACAAACTAAGCGGCACCCATGATATATTTTCACATTCCATTCTGCAAACAAGCTTGTCATTATTGTGATTTTCATTTTAGCACTTCGTTGAAATATAAGGAAGATATGCTAGCAGCTATGGAACAAGAAATTGTGAAGCGGGCACATTATTTAGAAGACAAGAAAGTACACAGTATATATTTTGGTGGTGGTACGCCGTCTATTTTAGAGGCTGAAGATATATTAAAACTCATTGGTACGGTAGAGAAGTACTTTGAAATCAGTTCGGATGCAGAGATTACGTTAGAAGCAAATCCTGATGACTTAACGGCTGACAAAGTAAAGGCTCTTCGACAAACGCCAATTAATCGCTTTTCTATTGGAATACAATCTTTTTATGAAGAAGATTTGCGTTGGATGAATCGTGCGCACAATGCGCAGGAAGCAGATTCTTCTATTAAGCGAGTGCAGGATGTAGGTTTTGAAAATATCACTTGTGATTTGATTTATGGTTATCCTTTGTTGACAGATGAAAAATGGAAATCTAATATGAAAAAGCTTATTGAAATGGATATTCCGCATATTTCGTCCTATTCCATGACTGTAGAGAATCGCACGGCTTTGGCACATTTTGTCAAAGAAGGCAAAACACCAGCGATGAGCGATGCCCAAAGTGCTGCACAAATGTTAATGCTGATTGATACATTGACCAATAATGGATTTGAGCATTATGAGATATCGAATTTTGCCAAAAATGGCATGTTTGCAAAGCATAATAAAAACTATTGGAGGGGAAAACATTATTTAGGAATTGGACCATCGGCTCATTCTTTTAATGGAAATAGTCGCTCTTGGAACGTAGCCAATAACGCCAAATATATCGCAGCTCTTTCGGATAAAACTTCGTTTCAAGAGATTGAAGAATTGACCAAGTATGACCAATTTAATGAGTATGTGATGACATCCATTCGCACGATGTGGGGTTTAAATTTGAAAAAAGTAGAACACGATTTTGGATACGACTTTAAGCAACATATTTTGAGAGAAAGTCAAGTATTTGTCGATAACGAAGAATTGGAAAACATCGATAACAACATTGTGCGTGCAACGAAAAAAGGAAAATTACTAGCCGATCGTATTGCTTCTGAGTTGTTTCTTGTCGAGTAATCTTAAATTAATTAACTCTTCGTGGACTTTCTGGTCGCATAGGCAAAGGTTTTGGATATTTTTCCATTATATCATTTAGTTTTAGAAAGGCGGGATGATCTGGACGCCATATATTTTCTAGTTCTACCAAACCTTTTCTGTAATCATATAGCTCATAGACTATATTTCCTTTTCCGTTCATAGGTGTCCAACGTACTAATCTATAATCTTTTGTTCGTATAGCTTCGCCGAGTCTGCCATCTCTTGGAAAGCAATGATATACATGATCTTTTGTAGATTTTATGTCGCCGTTAATAATATGTTTAATACTTTTACCATCCAAAGGTTGTTCAATTGGCGCGAGTGCAAGTCCGCAGAGGTCCACCAATGTCGGATAGATATCTACGGTTTCTACCAATGCCTTTGTTTTCCTGCCTTTTTTGAAATCAGGATGATAGAACACAAGTGGAATTCGGTTGGCGAGTTCATAGTTAACATGTTTAGTCCACATCCCCATTTCACCTAATAAATAGCCATGATCTCCCCATAGAACTACTATTGTATTTTTATCCAAACCTTCTTCCTTAAGTTTGTTAATTACTTTACCTATTTGTACATCCACATAGGACACACCTGCATAATATCCATGTCTGAGTTTATAAGTCAAAGAGTCAGGGAATGGATGTATCTGCTGGGCAAGTGGAATACCATTATATTGCGAGATTTCGCCATCACGTTTAGTGGCAAATTTAGGAGCGTTAAGCGGATCAGATTTTGATGTTTTATAATGAAATATCTTTTCATCATATAAATCCCAATACTTTTTAGGTACAGAAAATGGTAAATGCGGTCTAGCAAATCCTACTGCCATAAAAAATGGCTGGTCAGAAGATTTTAATTCTGCTAATCTAGCCATTGCCCGGTTTGCTACACGACCATCGGCATAAGCGTCATCAGCGACGTCGGGATTTTCCCAAGCAGCGCCTTTGGCTAATTTATTTGCTTCATCCCAAGATATATTCGAGAATAAAGCTTCTTCGCGCGTCATTTTTACTGATTTTTTAGCCACATATTCAATCACTTTGTCGTGATAATGTGGTATCGACCACGATTGTTCGTCGTTATAGGTATTGTGACCTACGTGAAATACCTTACCAATTGCTTCGGTGTGGTAACCAGAATTTTTGAAAAATTCGGGTAAGGTCGTAGCATTTGGATAGAAATCACGAAATGCTCTTCCGAAATCATATAGACCAGTAGAAGTAGATCGTGCACCTAGTAATAAATTGTATCGCGAGGCTACACATACAGCTTGGTTACTGTAGGCTCTTTCAAATACATGTGCCTGCTTAGCAAATTGATCTAAATGGGGTGTGATGGCTAATCTATCTCCAAATGCTCCAATTGAAGGGCGTAAATCATCCACTAGGATTAGTAAAACATTCATTTTATTTTTTTGTGAAAAAACAAAATTAGGTACTATAAAAAATACCGATAATATATAAAATCCTATAGAATTAAAAGTGCACTTATTTCTCATGAGTCCATTGGTTAGATACTCAAATATAAGCGTGAATATTAAAATTATTCAGACATTTTATATCAAACTTGAAGTAAATTTTATCATTTATGGAAGAATAGCTTTTATGCTTTTTTCATAGTTGAAGCTTTTACTGAAAATGTTTTGGTTATATGTATATCAAATCATATAATGATTTTCAGCAGTTAAAAAGATTAATTATAAAAGGTTTTGAGGAGAGAAAGGATCGAAACGCATACTTAGATTTAGGAGATAGTCAATTAATCCTAACTTTTGTTAAACAAGTTTTCGGGGGAACAACAGTAAAATTTACACATAGCTACATCAATAATCCGTATCTGCGTAAGGCATCAAAATATTTAAGTCGTAACGATATTGAGAAATTATTCATAATACCAGCGGATTAAATCTATGATATGAATCTTTTAATGAAGTTTAATACAATAACTTCTCGGTTTCCAAATATTTCATAATAATTTGTGTTGCTCCAGCGCGTTGATGTACATAATTCTTTGCTGACGTACTAGCATCTTGACGGAAATTTTCATCTTGCAAAGAATCGAAAATTTGATTGAGTTCACTATAATTTGAAATAGAGAATCCGGACATCAAGGTTACTAAATCAACGGCTTCTTGAAATTTTTCATATTTAGGACCAAAAATAACAGGTTTACCATAAGTTGCAGCTTCCAATGTATTGTGAATGCCTACCCCAAAACCTCCACCTATATATGTAATATCAGCATAATAGTATAACGAAGATAACATACCAATATTATCAATTACTAAAACTTGGCTATTACGAATTTGATTTTCTGTGTAGTTGCCGAATTTTGAAAATAAAAGTACATCACCGAATAATTTTACGATATCATCAATATGCGTTTTGTGAATTTCGTGTGGAGCTAGTATAAATTTCCATTGTGAATTGTCTTGTGAAAGTTGTTTCAAAAGTTCTTCGTCGGGTTTCCAGGTACTACCTGCGACCACGGTTTTATAATCGGAACAGAATTTTTCTACTTGAGGAATAGGCTTATGTTGTGTAGGTAGCTCTACCACGCGGTCAAATCGTGTGTCCCCCGCTAGTCCAGCTTTGGTGATGTTAATCCATTTTAACATATGCACGGAATCCATATTTTGTGCAAAGAAAAATGACACATTTTTTAAGATTGTGCGAAAAAATCCACCATAAGGTTTGAAAAAAATCTGATCCTCACGAAAAATTGCAGAAATCATCAATAAGCGAATATTTCGTTTTTTTAATTCTTTAAAATAATGATACCAATACTCGTATTTGGTGAATACCACGAATTTTGGTTGAATAATATCGATAAAAACCTTTGCATTTTTTGCAGTATCTTCTGGCAAGTAAAAAACATAGTCAGCGAGATCTGTGTTTTTTCGAATTTCAAATCCTGAAGGTGAAAAAAAAGTTAGTATTATTTTTTCATTAGGAAAACGTTTTTTTATCTGCTCCAAAACTGACCTTCCTTGTTCAAATTCACCAAGCGAAGCGAAATGAAACCAAATATGTTTTTGACCTTGTTCAACCGTTTGATTGATACGCTGTAAAATGTCTTTTCGACCATTTACCCAGAGTTTAGCTTTAGGGTGAAATGGGGATATAAGGCGTAGAACAACACCATATAGCCATATTCCAAGGTCATATAATAATCGCATATTGTTAAAATAATACTTATATTCGTCAAAGATAAAGATATTAAACCTTTTCTAATCGAAGATAAAGTGCAAAACATACTTTGCAAATATATAAGCAATATGGAAGAGGAAGATTGCGCACAAGCTCAACTTAAAAGCCTGGTTTTTTACAAATTTTTTCAATTTACATTCGACAAAAAGTCGCTACCTAGAATCCATAAAAATAATAATGGGAGAGGTGTTGGCTTGCGCTATTCAAACGTTTTATAAACAATCATATAATAAATAGATATATAAACATTATGAGTAAAATTTTAGTAACGGGGGGAACAGGATACATTGGTTCACATACTGTTGTTGAATTACACAATGCAGGTTATACACCTGTTATCATTGATAATCTATCTAATTCTAATATTGAAATATTAGATCAAATTGAAAAAATAATAGGTGTGAAGCCTGAATTTCATCAATTCGATCTGTGTGATGTTGCAGAAACGACAGCTTTTATAGCTGCTAATCCGGATATCACTGGAATTATACATTTTGCAGCTTCTAAAGCTGTGGGAGAGTCCGTGCAAGATCCTCTAAAATATTACCACAATAACTTCTTTTCTCTAATTAACTTATTGAATGGTTACCGTGAGAAACCTATTAATTTTGTTTTCTCATCTAGTTGCACGGTATATGGAGAGCCCGATGTATTGCCTGTGACGGAATCTGCACCCGTGAAAAAATCGACTTCCCCATATGGAAATACAAAACAAATAGCAGAAGAAATATTAGAAGAATCGGCAAAAGCTTATGACAATTATAATATCATCGCTTTACGCTATTTCAATCCGGTAGGAGCACATGAGACAGCTCTGATTGGTGAATTGCCAAATGGTGTTCCGCAAAATTTGTTACCTTTCATTACCCAAACGGCAATTGGCAAACGGGAGAAAGTAACTGTTTTTGGTAATGACTATGATACACCAGATGGTTCTTGTATCCGTGATTATATTCATGTGGTAGATTTGGCAAAAGCACACGTAGCCGCTATCAAATTATTAGAAAAAGGTAATCCTAACGGAAAATACGATGTTTTCAATATCGGAACAGGAAATGGCTACTCAGTTATCGAAGCAATAAAAGCTTTTGAGAAGGCTTCTGGTAAACCCTTAAATTATGAATTTGGACCTCGTCGTGAAGGGGATGTTATCCAAGTATGGGGTGATGTGACTAAATCTACGAAAGAATTGGGTTGGAAAGCTGAATTAGGTATCGATGAAATGATGTCATCAGCTTGGGCTTGGGAACAATATTTACATAATAATCCTTTGGGTTAAATAATGTACTTAGATGATAAAGAAATAGCCTCGACAATTTGTCAAGGCTATTTAATTTTTTATGCATCTTGTACTTCCTCTTTGTTTTTAGGAGGGAAATTTTTGTGTTTTCTTTTTGAGATTTTCTCAATATTGACAGGTTGAGGAACTTTAACATAATATCCTGTGCCATCATATTGACGTTTATCAGGGAGAGATTGACATTCCGTCGAGCAACAGCCCTCTAATTCCCAACCACACTCATCACATTGTGTGAAATGCTCATTACATTTTGCATTGGCACAGTTGATCATTTTATTTGTGGTTTTACCACAATTTCGACAAGTCGAAATGATGGTTGGATTTACGGAGTTAACAGGAACAGTTACACGATTGTCAAACACGTAGCAATCACCTTCAAAGTCTTTACCACCAGCTTCTTTGCCATATTTGATGATGCCACCGTGTAATTGATATACCTCTTCAAAACCTTCTTTTAGTAATAGGGCAGAAGCTTTCTCGCATTTGATACCACCCGTACAATACGTAAGAATTTTTTTGCCTTTTAGATGTTCTAATTCTTTTACTTTCTCTGGGAATTCGCGGAAGTTTTCGATGTCTAATGTTACTGCGTTTTTAAAACGACCTACAGAATGCTCATAATTCGAACGCACATCCAAAATCACCACATCTTCCTGGTCTTTCATTTCCATGAAATCTTTCGGCTCAAGGTGTTTTCCTGTTTGTTTTGTAGGGTCAATTACTTTTGGATCACGCAAGCCTGAGTGAACAATCTCTTCTTTGTATCGGCAGTGCATTTTGATGAAAGAAGGCTCTTCTACATCATCGATTTTGAATTCCGTATGATTGAATCTTCCGTCAGCATAAACGGCATCCATATAAGCTTTACAAGCTTCAGGAGTACCTGAAACGGTGCCGTTAAGACCTTCATCAGCAACGATGATTCGACCTACAAGCCCAAGAGATTTACAAAATTCTAAATGATCTGCAGCAAACTGTTCTGCATTTTCGATAGGGCTGTAACAATAGTACAGCAGTGTTTGATATTGTGCCATATATTCATTGATACCGCTGCAAACGGCGTTTAATGTTAGTAATTATTTCGATGCAAAGATAGGAAAAAGAAAAATACTAAAAATGAGTGTTATTACTTTTTAATGAGTGGCGTGAGCAGATACTCCAAACCATTCAATTTGATCTCGTACAAAGTTGCCAATTGTGTGCCTAATTTTCCTGGCGGAAAACCCTTTTTGTGAAACCAAACCAAGTAAGGTTCGGGTAATCGACAAAGCAACCAGCCTTGGTATTTGCCAAATGGCATCTTGGTATTAGCCAATTCGACTAATATTTCAGGATTAAAGAAATCGTTACTCTCTTGTTTTGCCATTCGTAATTCTGTACTTAATAAGTCTCAATGCAATGATGCCGTGATTGATCCAGTTTTGAAAAGTGCCGTAATGTTTTTTGAAAATTGCATATCGCTCTTTCAAACTTTGTTTATGTCGCTTTTGAGACATGCCTCCGACTAAATAACGAGCAACATAGCAATTTACATTCTGGGTTGATTTTGCTTTTTTCGCTGCGCGAATTACCCAATCTACATCAGCACTTAGTTTATATTGCAAATCATAGGGCTGCGCGATTTCACGTTTTACATAAATAGCTTGATGACAAACATTCATCCCGTATTGGAAAGATTTCCAATCAAAATGTACAGGTGCTTTATGTCTACGTTCTCCAATGACATTACGTTTCTCATCTACTAACTTCGTTTCACCGTAAATGATGTCAGCATTGTTTCCTTTCTCAACAATAATTTGAATGGTATTATTGTCAAAAAGTTCGTCTCCCGAATTCAAGAATAACACATAGTCTCCAGTAGCTTTGGCTAATCCTTTGTTCATCGCATCGTATATTCCGCTATCTTTTTCCGAAACGAGTACATCAATGCTACCACGATATTGTTGGATGATATCCAAGGTGCCATCTGTTGATGCGCCATCTATTACGATATACTCGATGTTGCTATATGTTTGGTTGATGACCGAAAGAATAGTATGTTCGATATCACGTACATTGTTGTACACAATAGTAATAATAGATATTGTTGGAGATGTCACCTTTGTTATTTTAAATTCAATTTCTTTTTTGCAAATCTAATAGCTCTAGAGAGCAAAGAGCCCTTACGATGTTTGTAAAAATACTTAATTGCATCATAAGCTTCTTTATTTTCCATGATTTCCTTTGGAAATTTAGATATATTTTGTGTCGCAAGTTCCACGTGGTAAACTGTGTCCGAATCTGAATGTGTTCCTGAGCCATCCGTTCCCACATTCTGAATCATAGATTGTCTAGGATATAAAGCCAATCCATCATTATTGAATAGCGTTAAATACCAACGAATAGCCCAGGAGTTAATCTTTCCAGCTTTCAGTTCTTTGACTTGTTTCCAAAAGTTTTCGCTGTGGTCGATACTAAATCTTTTGATTTTGTCTTTGTCAAAATCTGCGATTAGTTCATCAATGTTCGGATTGTACAATTTCCAAGCTCGTTGCCAGGTCGCCCATCCCCAACTATTCGCTACACGAAAGAAAAAGGTCTCAGGTAATTTATCTGCATCTTTTACAGGATACATGTAGCCACTTATTTCCATCACCTTATCTTCGTCTTGGTACACATCGAGTGCATCATTAAAATATTTTAACCCTACTTTAGAGATTTCTAAGTCATCTTCCAAGACAATAATTTTTCCATATCTATTCACGATATCCGTAACCCCAGCAATGATATTCTGCGCTAAACCTATATTTCGCTCTCTTTCGATAATAGTGATTTTTTTGAAATTCCACGGCTCCGCTATGATTGCACGCACTTTATTTACTAACTCTACCGCTTGCGCATTTTTAGCCCCATCCGAAAATATAAATAGTTCGGATTCTTGTGCCAAATCAGCTTGCTCTAAAGCTTGGAGAGTCTTACGCGTGTGCTGTGGTCGGTTATACGTAAAAAGTGCTATGGGAGAAATATTTCTCATAAGTTACGTGTTGAAATAGGAGCCAATTATTTTGTTTTTTTTTCTAGTTTCCTTTACCTCGCTAATTCTATTCCAAAGTTTATTAGATATGTCTATATATCTTATAGCATTTCCAATATTTCCCTTTAGCAACTGTTTTCCTGATTTTTTATAACAGGCTAAAATTGATTTTGAAAATGACTCAAATGTACTATAATTGATATTGCAAAATTCTGTGAGGTGATAAACATACTCACTTTTATAGTTGATTCCATTAGCTTCTTTTCTGTCTTGCCTATCATGATAAGCCTTGGCATTATCTATTATATATATCGGGATTTGATGAAACTCAAGACGATTTGCATAGTCTTTATCCTCGCCATAATGGTAAAAAATAGGAGAAAACAACCCAACTTTCTTAATAGTTCTAATTGGCAAAAGCCAAAAAGCCGCATTTACGAATTTTACTTTTGGATATTCCTTGTTATGTTTTTCAGAAGAGCAATATTGTGCAAATCCTTTATCTAACTTTTGCTCTGTACCATCATAATGTATAGGTGATAATAATGCATCTTTAGGTGCATTGGACATTAACAGTTTTTGAATACAATTTTTATCTACCCATGCATCCTGATTAACCAAGTAGACATATTCATAATGATTTGCAATAGCGTATTCTAATCCTATATTATTGGCTTTTCCAAATCCCAAATTTTCATGGGATTCTATAACAATTACTGTTGGATAGGAGTTTTTTAAAATTTTTACGGTAGAATCTTGCGATCCATTATCAATAACAATAATGTCAGTAGGATATGTCGATTGCATCAAACTCGGGATACATTTATGTATCCATGGTTCAAAATTATAAGAAACTATAATTGTTAAGACTTTTTTCATTATGCTTTCTTTCCTACCGAACTTTTTGCAAAATTGATGATTTCTGTTAAGATTTCGGGTTTGAAAATACGATTTAGTATCAAATAAATAGATCCAGATAATGTTAAACACGTAATAAAACGTATATAGATGTTTTCAAAACTACCTGAAATATAGTATGCTGAATAGCAGGCTAAAGCTGCGAATAGCATATAAGTAAATACATCGCTAAATAAATTGGCTATGCTAAAAGTGATGTGTTTTTGGATTATTAATGTCCAAATGAATACCCAAATCAGATTTAATGAAGTAATGATCATCATTGCAGGTTGAATGCCCCAATCTTTGCAAAGCACTAATATCAAAAACTGAAGTATACCAAAGCTGACAACATTGTACATGTATGTAGAAGATTTGCCCTTGGTAAGAATCAGATTTGAAAATACATTGTTTATGGCAGCAAAAGCTCCTCCTATACATAGAATCCGTAAATATGGTGCCGTATCAATCCACTTATCTGTCAGTGTGATTCGAATAAAATCTTCAGCAACTGTCGCAAGCCCAAATAATAAGATAAAAGCAACGAAAGCAGTGAAGTTTAGGATTTTTCGAAATACTCTAATTTGTCTTTCGCCATCATCTTGAATTTGGTTAAGCACCGGTTGTATCACATTATTTATCATATTGGTGATAACAGATTGCCCCATATTATTCCATCTGGAAGCTTGATTGACATTTCCTATCAATTTCTCAGGAAAGAATCTTCCTAAAACTGTAGCGTAGATATTATTATTAATATGAATGAAAATATTTGTGACTAAGATTTTGCTACTAAATTTATAGAGTTCTTTTAAAGGAGCAAAATCAATCTTTAATGTAGGTCTAAAATTTGAATAATAAAAAAACAAAGAGCTTGAAAGTATGGTGTATACAACCGTTTGTATAGCTAAACTCCAGTACGCAAATCCTTGCGATGCAAATAGTAGCCCCACTATATTCGATAATAAAAGCGCTAAAAGCATAATTTTACTGCGCTCGACCACCATCAAATTTTTGTATAGATAAGCATTATGTGATACACTAAGTGAACCAAACCATATGCTCAAAAACTGAAAACGATAGAGGGAGACAAGTTCAGGATTGTTGTAAAAATTAGCAATATATGGTGCAGCAAGAAATAATAAAAAATACAAAAAGGTACTTATCATTAGACTACACCAAAAAACAGCATTGTAATCTTTGTGCTGAATATTTTTTTTATTGATGAGGCCGACAACAAACCCACTTTCTTGGAAAGCAGTCGCTATCAACGGAAAAATCATGATAACTGCTATTTTCCCTAGATCTTCCTCTGAAATAAAATATCTATTGAGGATGATACCGAAAAAGAATCCAATAATCTGTTGTAATACATTAGAGAAGCCGCCAAAAAATAGTCCCTTGGCAGTTTTCTTTTTTAACGAATTGTCGACCTCTTCGGCTTTTTCTTCCATTTAGATTTTTAAATGACTTTTATGCTTTTTGAAAATTCTTTAAGACGATTATCAGAAATATCCAAGTCTGTGACTAAATACGTAACCTCTTTCAAAGGAGCTACACGCATTTTTTGATTTGAATTTAGTTTTTCTGCAATACTTAAGATGGCTAATGATTTAGAACACTTAATCATTGCACGCTTAATTTGTACAACTTCCCAGTCCGAATCCGTAATACCTTCTTCGATGGAAAGACTGTTTGTGCCTAATAAACATAAATCCACGCGTAAGTCAGATAACTCATTTATCACTTGAGACCCTGTGACAATATTTGTGTTTCTTGATAATTTCCCGCCAAGCAAAAACACATCTATATTATCCTTTTCGGCCAATTCCAAAGCAACTAATGGGCTGATGGTAAAGAAAGTACATTGCAAATCGTTTGGAATAAGACGTGCCAGTTCAATCATGGTAGTACCACCGCCAATAAGAATTGTCATTCCTGATGTAATCAGTGATAGTGCTTTTAAGGCAATTTCTTTTTTACCTTCTTTTGCATATACATTGCCTTCTTGAAATGGAAATTGGAATGATTTTGATAAGGCTCCGCCATATACTTTGATCACTTGTCCATTCTCTGCCAATTCATTCAAGTCCCGTCGGATAGTGTCTTCGGAGACATTCAGTTGAATACTCAGATCCGATGATAATACTTTGTTGTGTAAGTTAATCTGATGAATAATATACGCTTGTCTTTCTTCTTTAAGCATGATTAGAATTTTATATATAATTGGTTATGAGTCTAGGAATTATCTTCACTAGCAGGTTTTGTTTTAGTAACTCCTGCTTTGAAACGCGGTTTGAATCCAGTAGGTTTATTGGCTGGTTCTGAAGTGTTTTCTTCTTTATTTTCTACAGGAGGAACATCTTTTGTCGTTTCTTCCGTTGGAGTGGATTTAGTAACTCCAGCTTTAAATCGTGGCTTAAATCCTGCAGGTTTATTCGCTGGTTCCGAAGTAATTTCTTCTTTATTTTCTACAGGAGGAACGTCTTTTATTGTTTCTTCCGTTGGAGTGGATTTAGTAACTCCAGCTTTAAATCGTGGCTTGAATCCAGCAGGTTTACTCGCTGGTTCCGAAGTAATTTCTTCTTTATTTTCTACAGGAGTAACACCTTTTATTGATTCTTCCGTTGAAGGAGTTTTAGTGACTCCAGCTTTAAAGCGAGGTTTGAATCCTGCAGGTTTAGCTGAGACCGCCACTTCTGTAGCATCTATATTAGGTTGTTCAGATATAACTTCTTCTACGTTTGTTTTTATAGGAGCTTTGAAACGCGGCTTAAATCCTGCTGGTTTAGCCGTTGGTGCTGCTGTGGTTATTTGATGCTTAGAAGGAATTTTTGTGTCCGCTGGCAAAACAACGTTTGTTTCTTTTTTAACAACTTCAGCTTCTTCCGCCAAAGGATGTACTTTTCTTAACCGATTGAACCAAAATTTTTTGCTGTGATCGAAACTTTTTTCACCCATTTGTGCATAATGGTCTTTAAATTCAAAGAATAATGATTCGTCCGCTTTTCTTAAAGCAGATAAATCAATTTTTTTCTTAATAAAAAATTCTTCGAATGTGAGCATTCCCAAAGTTAACGATTTGAACAGATAATAAAAAAGAGGGAAGCTCCCTCTTTTTTATATTTTAACATTTTAGCAGTCTATTATTCCATGTTATGGTATACTGCTTGCACGTCATCATCTTCCTCGATCTTATCGATCAATTTTAATACATCCGCAGCTTGATCTTCGCTTAGTGAGGTGTGCGATAATGCAATGCGTTCTAATTTTGCAGATTTCAATTCAATCCCTTTCTCTTCCAATAGACGTTGCATATTTCCGAAGTCCTCAAAAGAAGTTTGTACTACAACAATATCATTTCCTTCTTCATCAGCTTCCACATATAATTCTTCTAAACCACCATCTATTAGTTCTAATTCTAATTCCTCGACGTCTAAATCTTCTGTTGCTGCAAAACGGAAAATTGATTTACGGTTGAATATAAAATCCAAAGAACCAGTTTTTCCTAATGAACCACCTGATTTTGTAAAATAAGATCGAATATTTGCTACTGTACGATTCGTGTTGTCTGTAGCAGTTTCGATCAATACAGGCACGCCATGAGGGCCATAACCTTCGTATACAAACTCTTCGTAGCCTTTTGAATCTTTTTCTGAAGCTCTTTTGATAGCAGCTTCCACACGGTCTTTAGGCATATTTACTGCCTTTGCATTTTGAATTGCTGTGCGAAGACGTGAGTTATTTTCTGCGTGAGGTCCACCTTCTTTTACCGCGATAGCAATCTCCTTGCCTAATCGTGTAAATTGAACCGCCATTTTAGCCCAGCGCTTAAATTTTCTTTCCTTTCTAAATTCAAAAGCTCTACCCATTGTGTTTATTTGTTTTTAAGATTTTCGATCATTACTCGTGTCAAATCTTCTAGGTTGTATTCAAGCTTCCAATTCCAGTCTTTTTGAGCGTATTCGTCGTCGATACTCTTAGGCCAAGAATCGGCAATTGCTTGACGTGGATCACCTTCCGCATAAGACATCTCAAAATTAGGAAGAATTTTTTTAATTTCTTGAGCAATCTCTTCTGGTGTAAATGAAATACCAGCTAAATTATAGCTCGAACGTATCGTTAGATTTTCACTTGGTGCATCCATGAGTTGAATGGTAGCACGTACAGCGTCATCCATATACATCATTGGTAAGGCTGTATTTGCAGACAAGAAGCTTTCATAGCGTCCTTTTGCTAAAGCTTCAAAGAAAATATGTACTGCATAATCTGTTGTTCCTCCTCCAGGCGCTGTCTTCCAAGAAATTATTCCTGGATAACGGATGCTGCGAATATCCAAGCCATATTTAGCATGATAATATTCAACTAGTCTTTCACCAGCCAATTTACTGATACCATAGATACTGTTCGGATCCATTACACAGTATTGGAGGGTGTTTACTTTAGGTGAATGAGGTCCAAATACTGCTATAGAACTAGGCCAAAATATTTTCTTAATGCCTAACTCAACTGCTAAATCCAATACATTCAATAGCCCGTTCATATTTAGATCCCAAGCTTTCATTGGATATTGCTCTCCTGTAGCAGACAGCATTGCCGCTAAAAGATAAATCTGTGTTGGTTTGTATTTAATAAACAATTCTTTTAATAATTCTTTATCTAATACGTTTGCTGTTTCAAATATAGCGTCCTCAGCAACTTCATGTGGAGGTCTGATGTCTGTTGTAATGACGTTTTGATTGCCAAATTTGTGGCGAAGTGCTAATGCTAGTTCAGATCCGATCTGACCATTCGCCCCAAGGATAATTATAGTTTCTTTCATATGATGCAGCAAAGTTATTTCTTTTTCAATGTCTTGCCAATGAGTTAATTAACACAAACGGTTGTTTAAATTTTTGTTTTTTACCTTCAAGATTAAAAATCTGTGCAAAGCAGATGTAATGACCTTTAGCACAAGCAATACCAGAATCATTTTTGCCATCCCAAATTAACTTACCATGTGTACCAGCTAAATTTTGGTGTGCCAATTTTCGTATTAGTTGTCCTTTATCATTATAAATCTCTCTGGTGATGATATAATTTGGTTTAATTAGAGCATAGTTGATTTCCAATTCATCTTCAAATCCATCGCCATTTGGAGAAAATGTTTTGCTGGTTAAGGTTCTTTTATTTTGAGGAATATCAATATCGACTACCGAATTACGATAACCAGGAGTGGCACCTTCATGAAGTGTTGATGCTGATTGGAGTGTGTTTTTATCTATAGTAATTCGTTCCAATGATACACCTTTTGCATCTATGAGATGTGCGGAGTGCATAGATGAATTATAGTAAATAGAATCAATGAGTGTATTTTGATCAGAATACAAAGTCACATTACCTTGTTGGTTTGTATATGGAGGAAGTTCACTTGTTTCCAACAAATTGTCGAAAATTGCATTCGGATAATGTTGATAAACTGTCGATTTGTCGGTTGTGATAGCGACATAGCCATCCGCTTCCAGCACATAGAATTGATTTGTAATAATTCTGTTCCCTAATCTAAAATTTTGAAGATTTATAGGATAAGAGCTGTTATTATACAACTCTACAAAATCTACTCCACCTTCTTTAGGATTAAACAAGACCTCATTAATAATAATATCACCTTTTGCAATTGTATTTTGTTTGAAAAGTTTAGTTTCAAATGAAGGAATTTCTAAGTCACAAATCTTTAAGCCTGATATTTTTATGGTGTAAAGCATTTGTGGATCTATAGTTGCAGGAAAGCTAATTTGAATCTTATCATTTTTGATTTCCACATTTGGGGCTACGCCAATTTCACCATCCAAACTAACTTTTATAGCATCAATATTTGACAAATAATTGCTAGCAATATTGAATTCCAGTTCGACTATATTTTGATAAATAGCATAATTAATGATATGGAGTTTGGGAATAAATTTCTGATCTAAAATGGTGTTATTCTTTCCCGGAGTTCCACCACTTAAGGAGTTCGTCGCTGACCAATTTAAATTTATATTGCAATTCCAATTTGGATTTATACGTTCAAGACTCCATCCACCATTTCTTTTGGAAGAATTGTTGTACCAGCTGTCGCGATAAGTAACTTCATCCAGTAACACGTCTTCTTGAGTGAGCTTTATGCTTGCCGTGGAATTATTGAGCGCAGACCATCTCGCCAAAGCTATTGCATTCCCATATCTTGAAAATTGTGTCGCTGCTGTTTCTTGACAAAGTATGACATATTGTCTAGGAGCTAGCTTGTAAGTGGGGAGTTGCTGTTGATTTGAATTGACATGAATTACAATGTTTTTTAAATCAATGACCTGCGAACTATTATTATATAATTCTATGTATTCAAATGGGGGCAATGAAGCTACATTGTTTGGATTAATCATCAATTCGTTGATGATGATCGTAGGGTTTTGAGCGAAAGCCTGTACAGGCTGATTGAAAGCAAGAATAAGCAAAAAGGAATAAAGCTTAATTAATGTTCTCATAAACCTATTTTTAGCCTAGCGCAAGTATGTTTCTTTTCGCAAGCAATTTACAGAATAATTTTCTCTATAATTTATTTTTACATTGTATTTGTTCCGAATAAAAGACTTAAAAATTAACAAAATGATAATTTTACGACTTAAATCTATGTGCTTTTTAATATATTTTATGATTATAATGCGAAAAATATAAATTTAATATCGTTTTACTGATTTTTATTTATTATGTTTGAGACCGTTAAAAAATAAGAATATTAACAAATCATTAAAGCAACAATTGTAAAGAAATGAAAGTAGCAGTAGTTGGCGCAACAGGTTTAGTTGGGTCCGAAATGTTGACAGTATTGGCGGAGAGAAACTTCCCAGTAACAGAATTGATTCCAGTAGCATCAGAAAGAAGCAAGGGTAAGGAAATTGAATTCAAGGGTAAGAAGTATAAGGTTGTTACTGCGACAGAAGCTATTGCACTTAAACCAGATGTAGCTTTATTCTCGGCGGGAGGAAGCACTTCTACCGAATTTGCACCATTATTTGCAGAGGCAGGTATTACGGTAGTAGATAATTCTTCGGCTTGGCGTATGGACCCTACCAAAAAATTAGTAGTACCAGAGGTAAATGGTGATGTACTGACAGCAGATGACAAAATCATTGCGAATCCAAACTGTTCGACTATCCAAATGGTCGTGGTGTTGAAGCCATTGCACGAAAAATATAAAATCAAGCGTGTAGTCGTATCCACATACCAATCGGTAACAGGTACGGGTGTAAAAGCTGTTCAACAGTTGAACGATGAGCGTGCAGGTATAGAAGGTGAAAAAGCATATCCATACCAAATCGATCTAAACGTGATTCCTCAAATCGACGTATTCCAAGATAATGGATATACGAAAGAGGAAATGAAAATGATATTGGAAACGAACAAAATCATGCAAGATGAATCGATTCGTGTGACTGCTACGACAGTGCGTATCCCAGTAATGGGTGGTCACTCGGAGTCTGTAAATATTGAGTTCGAAAATGATTTTGATTTAGCTGAATTGCGTGCTGCTTTAGAGGCGCAAGAAGGTGTTGTCGTAGTAGATAATCCTGCAAACTTAGAATATCCAATGCCGAAAGATGCGCATGGAAAAGATGAAGTTTTCGTAGGACGTATCCGTCGTGATGAGTCGCAAGACAAATCAGTGAATCTTTGGATCGTGGCTGACAACTTGAGAAAAGGTGCTGCAACAAATGCAGTTCAAGTAGCTGAATTGTTAGCGAAAAAAGGATTGATCTAATACTTCTGTAAACCTATTTATATCAAATCAAAGCTGTAAGTTTTCTTGCAGCTTTTTTATTTGTAATTTTAATATTAAATTGATTTTGAGTCATGTTTTTAAATAAAGTTGATGAAGCTACAAGGAAAATAGCTGATAGTTTTAAGACAGGTGAATTAATTCTATTGACAGAAAGCGATTTGAAGACTTCGTTATCGAATACTATAAGAGAAATTCTGAGTAATAATTATACAGTAAATACTGAAAGTCCATGGTACGATACTTATGAAACTCAGTCTACTTATTTTATTGATATAACTGCATTTGATAAACATAAACTTACAATAAAATATGACAGCACAACTCACCGAAAAGGTTATAAGTATGATGACGAAGCTCTAGTTATTGAACTTAAATATTTCAGATATAAATCTGATATTGAGGAAATTGCTAGCGATTTTAGTAAAATGCGTTTGTTGACAATGGCTCCAAAGAATGATTGTTACATAATTGCTGCTGCACGGACAAAAGAATTGTTTGAAACTGCTAAAAAATTTATGCAAAATCAATTAAACATTTACAGAGGTCAATATAATAACAAAGTTAAAGTGTATTTATTTAACACAGAAGAGATAATGGAGATATTTTAATTTATTTGATATTAATTTACCTCAATAACTCTTTCAAATCATCCTGAGAAAGCGACTTCACAAAGGTTTCTTCTGTTGTGATTAACGAAGTTGCGATAGACATTTTACGGTTTTGCAGCGCTACTATTTTCTCTTCGACGGTATCTTTACTAATGAATTTATAAATAAAGACATTACGTTTTTGTCCGATGCGGTGCGAACGGTCGATAGCTTGTTGTTCTACGGCAGGATTCCACCACGGGTCTAAGATAAAGACATAATCAGCCTCTGTTAAGTTAAGTCCGACACCTCCGGCTTTTATCGAGATAAGGAATATCTTGACTTCGTCGTTTTCTTTGAATTTTTGTACTGCTTCGGCTCTGTCTTTTGTGCCACCATCCAAATAAGCATAAGGAATATTATTTTTATCAAAATACTTCCTAAATAGTTCCAAATGCTTCACAAATTGCGAAAATATCAACACTTTATTGCCCTCAGTAGAGATAGAATCAAGCATCTGTAGTACAGCCTCAAATTTACCTGATTCATCAGCGTACGAAGGCTCAACCATTTTTGGGTGGTTGGCTAATTGGCGCAATTTTGTCAATCCTTGGAGTAAGGCTATTTGATTTCCTTTGCCGTCGTTCACAGCACCTTCTAATAAGGCATTTCTATATTCGGACTTGGTCGATTCATAGAGCTCGGCTTGAGTCTCATTCATCTCACAATAGATGATTTGCTCGGTTTTAGGAGGCAATTCTGTTGCTACTTGACTTTTGGTACGACGTAAGACGAAAGGCTTGATAATGGCTTGTAGTCGCTTCGCGGTGTCTTCATCTCGCTTCTTTTCAATAGGAATGACAAATTCCTTTTGAAAAAAAGAGTAACTTCCCAATAAGCCTGGATTGGTGAAGTGCATTTGTGACCAAATATCCGAAACCGAATTTTCGATAGGCGTACCACTCAACGCTAATTTATGGCGACTTTTTAAGGATTTTATCGATTTAAAAGACTTTGATGTGGGGTTTTTGATATTTTGACTTTCGTCTAGAATGATATAATTGAAAAAGAATTTGCTAAACATGTCTTCATCACTACGCACGATTCCGTAAGTCGTGATGACCAAATCAAAATGCGTAAAAGCATAAGCATCTTTGAATCGATTTGAACCTATATGCATCAGAATGCGCAGTTTGGGTGCAAATTTTTCAGCTTCTTTTTGCCAATTGTAAACCAATGAAGTGGGCAATATTAACAAGGAAGTTTTGGCGTAATCCGTATTTTTAAGTTGCTCTTTTTGTTTTTGCAAAAGTGCTAATGTTTGAACCGTTTTACCCAAACCCATATCATCCGCTAAGACCCCACCAAATTTGAATTCCTGTAAAAAATGAAACCAATTATAGCCTGCTTCTTGATATGAGCGTAGGCTACCATTAAATTCTATGGGAGCTTCCGCTTTCGGAATCTCTTCAAAATTGCTTAGATTTTGCAATTTACGGCTCATCGTCAATGCTGTATGCTCTGATATTTCATGCAAAATCCCGACATGGGCTTTGTTGAGTTGAAGCCCGTTCTTTTTGATAGCAAACTGAAAAAGATGCTCATACTGGGCAAACCATTCCTCTGGAATAATCGCTATCTCACCATTCGGCAAGGTAAATTCTTGAATTCTATTAAGTATGTGGTCTCTTAATTGAATGAAAGGGATTTTGTAAGGTCCAAAATTGGCAAAGGCACGAACATCAAACCAATCATTGTCTTCGACAACTTCAATATCCAAGGAGGTTTTTCCGATGAAGAAATGTTTATCACCGGTTTCTTGCTTAATGATATAGCCTTTTTCTAAGAGAGCATCCTGACGGTTGTTAAGCCATTCAAAAACATTAGAAAATTCTTTCCCGTCTGTCATATAGCTACCAAACAAGGCGTCTTGCTTTTTCAGTCCGAGACTTTCTAGATAGCGATGTTGATTTTCTTCCCAAATCGTTGAACGTTTGACCCTTGTGAAAGTATAACTATCTTTTTCCTCATCATAGGATAGCTTTACCGAAATTTTTTGCTCGGCATTAGGAGAGAAAATGAAATCTCCATATTGAAAGGAAAGTTGAAGATGCGATTCACCATTCTGAATATAATTCAATGTTAAATTGGGTATTGCATCTTCTTTTATTGTCTTGATATCAAAACCTTCTGCATAGACTGAGTATTTCTCAATCAATGGAATAATAAAGGTTTCGTAATATTTGCGCTCGGTAGCACGTGGAACACTGATGTATCTTTTATTCAGAAAAGGTGCTAATTTCTTTCCTTCTAGCGGCTGGTCAAAATGGTATAACACATTGTCCAATAACAACCAAGCTTGTGCATTGATGATGACTTCCGCATTTTTGAACATGAATTCCATACGATTTCCGTCATATTTCAACGTCGGAAAATATCGCGTCTCTTCTTCGTTTCTTCTGAAATGGAAAAGAATAGAAGTCGGTTGTGGAGCGATTTTGAGTTGATGCTCAGCAGGGTATCCATCTTTTTTGCTCATCAAGTAAATAGGCTTATCGCCAATCAACTCCATGACCTTGAGTAACTTTTTCTCTAGTTTGGGACGGATGTAATCACGTACCTTATTATCAAATATTTTGCTGAAATAATCTGCCGGACGAACAGCTTTCTTGTGGTATTTTTTAATGACATTACTTTGTTCGATTTCATCAAGAAGCTTAATAATCTTGTAATCTGTTTCGTCTAGAGCACTGACAAATTCTTCAACCGTATTGGTAAATACACGTTTATACAACAGTGAAAGGCTTCCATTTGGATTAAGTTGTACAATATGTGGTTCCAGGAGATAGCCCAAGTAAGGGTGTTCACCGAATGAATATATCAATTTGTACGGAAGAGAAGTATCTATCTGTTGCATCAATCTTTAGTATGTCTCTCAAAAAAGACAACTAATATACCTCGAATAAGTAGTAAGATAAAATTATCCGAGAAGTTTACTTAAAATAATTAATCTATTTCAATTTCACCACTGAAAACAAAGTTAGCAGGACCTTTTAAATATACATTTGTAAATGTATTTCCAGATTTGTGAAATGAAATGTAAAGCTGACCGCCTAATACACGAATTGGTAAAGTGATATCTCCTTCTAAATTCTTGTCAATAGCCATCGCCATTGCCGCTGCTGTTGCTCCAGTACCACAAGCGTAAGTTTCGTCTTCTACACCACGCTCAAATGTGCGTACGAAATATCCATCACCTTCTGCCTCGATGAAATTGATATTAATACCGCTTTTGCCGTAAGTTTCATTATTACGAATTGCATAGCCTTCGGTATATACGTTGAACTCTTTTAAATTTTGGACTTTAGCAATATAATGTGGAGAGCCCGTATTTAGAACATAAGCTTCTCCGTCGCGATTAATTTCATGAACATCAATCATTCCTAAATTAACTTGACTGTCAGTTATTTCAGCAAGATGAGGGCCATCTACTGCCACAAAGTCAGTTCTGTTGCTTATGATATTCAAATCGCGTGCAAATGCAACAATACAACGACCACCATTGCCACACATAGTACCTTCTCCGCCATCGGCATTGTAATAAACCATTTCAAAGTCAAAATTTTCATTATGTTGAAGCAACATCAAACCATCTCCTCCAATTCCAAAGCGTCGATCGCATAACTTTTTAACCAAATCTTTGTTATTTCTATCGAAATGGTTGTTTCTGTTATCAATCAATACAAAGTCGTTACCTGCACCTTGATATTTGGAGAATTGGATTTTTCTGCTCATAAAGTTGAAAATTTAGCTCAAATTTAATATTCTTGTTACAATTCTGAAGCCAATTTGTTAAATCTTGTTAAAATCCTTATAATCGGGTCGTTGTTAACAAAATTTAACTGACAAAATTTGTGTCAGTGGGCAGTATGGTATTACATTTGAATACGTCGTGTAAAGAATAGATAACAAATTTAGAATTTTAAAACAGCAATAAATAATATGAAAAAAATAGGAGTAAGTTTATTGACAGCTGTCTTAGGGGGAGCGGTGGCTGTTGGAGGTTATAAATTGTTTGAGGACAAACAATTTAAACACATGAGTTTGGAAGAGCAACAAAAAGTATATTATGCGAGTAATCCTGCTGGAGAGATGATGTCTTCTACAGGTAATCCAGATTTTACCCAAGCAGCAGCAGCAGTTTCTCCTGGCGTCGTGCACATTAAAGTGACGATGACAGCGCGCGGTTCACAGCGTGGTGGTGGAGGTTCTCCGTTCGATATGTTTGAAGAGTTTTTCGGAATGCCTCAGCGTCGTCAGCAAGCACAGCCTCGTCAAGCACAAGCCTCTGGTTCTGGTGTAATATTAACTCCTGATGGTTATATCGTAACGAATAATCACGTCGTTGAAAATGCAGATAAAATAGAAGTACAATTAACAGATAAGCGAACTTTTGAAGCTAAAGTAATAGGCAAGGATGCGAATACTGATTTAGCATTATTAAAAGTGAATGCTACCAAATTACCAATGGTAAGAATGGGTGATTCGGATAATGTCCAAATTGGTGAGTGGGTGTTGGCAGTGGGTTATCCATTGAGTTTACAGTCTACTGTCACGGCAGGTATTGTTAGTGCTAAAGGTCGCCAGATTGGTATCTTGGGCGATTCACAACAACAACCTCGTGGGTATGGTTATGGAGATCCAGAACAGCAAATTATCAATACAGCCATTGAATCATTTATCCAAACAGATGCTGTTATCAACAAAGGTAATAGTGGCGGAGCTCTAGTGAATGCTCGTGGAGAATTAATTGGTATCAACTCTGCTATTGCATCTCCGACAGGTGTATATGCTGGTTATGGATTTGCAATTCCTATCAATTTAGCGAAGAAAATCTTAGATGATTTCAAAGAATTTGGTAGTGTGAAACGCGGTTTTATTGGTGTAACATTTACTGAAATTAATGAAGCATTACGCAAAGAGAAAGGAATTGACGATATCAATGGATTGTATGTTCAAAATGTAGTAAAAGGTGGGGCTGCAGAAAGTGCTGGTATCAAAGGAGGAGACATTATTACTAAAATTGAAGGCAGAACAATTTATTCTTCTTCAGATTTACAAGAGCGTGTAGCGAGACTTCGTCCTGGTGACAAAGTAAAAATCACTTACAAACGTGAAGGTAAGGAGAAAGAGGTGAATTTAACGTTAAAGGCTGAGGAAGATTCAAAGTCTAAAGGCGGAGAAGATGGACCAAGTGCGAGTGCAACTGAAATCTTCAACAAATTAGGTGCAAGTTTCATTCCTGCTACTGATGCACGTAAAAAAGAATTAGGGGTATCTTCTGGTGTAATTGTGACTCAAGTGCATAGAGGAGGTGTTTTCGAATACTTTGGTGTAGAGAAAGGGCTTGTGATCACAGAGGTGAATGGTAAGGCAGTGAATAGTGTAGATGATGTAGAGTCTGCTTTATCCGCGACAAAACGTAATATCGTACGCATCAAAGGTGTGCCACAACGTGGTAGCACGGTTGAGCTGAATGTTCCTATTGAATACTAATAGCAACAATTAATAATTTCAAATGGCTTTCTTAGGGAAGCCATTTTTGTTTTTACAGAATAAAAAGACATTTTTGTGCTATGAAAATTTTAATGGTTTGTTTAGGAAATATTTGCCGTTCGCCGTTAGCACATGGCATTTTACAACATATAGCAGATAGTAAAAACTTAGGATGGGAAATAGACTCTGCCGGTACAGGAGATTGGCACATAGGACAATGTCCAGATAGACGTAGTATTGCTGTTGCAAAGAAATATGGCGTAGATATTTCCACGCAAAAGGCTCAACATTTCACAGAAAAGTTATTTGATAAGTATAATCATATTCTAGTGATGGACAGGCAGAATTATAAAGATGTTATTCGCCTTGCAAAAAATGAAGAGCAAAAAGCAAAAGTCTCTCTGTTTTTAGAAGATGATATCGTTCCCGATCCGTATTATGATGATGCGCTATTCGAACCTGTATATAAGATGGTTGAAAAAAGATGTCAAGATCTGATTTCAAAATTGTCCAAATAACGTAACGATTGAATCAGATTGTATTAAAACCAAATTTAAATCATTATTTTGGCACAATAGCAAATAAATGAAAGCAGCAGAAGTAAATCAAAAATGGAATATATTACGGGAAGCCATTGCCAAAAGTTTTGATATGGATTTACCCGATTTAAAAGTAATGCTGTTTTTGATCGGCGTACAAGAATTGGGGCAGGGACCAAAGCAATTTTCAAAACGAGAAAAAGAAGAGTTGATGCATATTGCCACATGTCGATTGTTTTCGTCGATGGGTTTTTATGAATTAGAAGGTTCGGATGAGGAAGGGTGGCCACATTGGATATTAGTAAAACCAGTTCCAAACTATACGCTTTTGGAGCAAGAGCTGATTCTTAAATCGTTAATTATAGACTATTTTCAGGATTTAGATTTTATATAAAGCAGTATAAATGAATAGGATAATTTTAAGTTTAGTGTTGATTTTTATTACAACACTAAGTTTTGCACAAAAACCACAGCATTATTATGTGGAAATCACCACAAATAAAGGAACTATGTTGGCGCAGCTGTACAACCAGACGCCAAAGCACCGCGATAACTTTAAGAAATTAGTGTCTGAAGGGTACTACGATGGCGTCTTATTTCACCGTGTTATTAAGAATTTTATGATTCAGGGAGGAGATCCTGATTCAAAGTCGCCAACTACTACTAGTTTGACTATACTAGGTAATGGTGGACCTGATTATAAAATCAATGCGGAGATACAAGGAGGATTATTTCACAAGAGAGGAGTGTTAGGTGCGGCAAGAGATAATAACCCGGCGAAATCTTCTTCAGGCTCACAGTTTTATATTGTACAGGGTCGCAAATTTACAGATGCTGGTTTGGACTCTTTGGTTAAACACAGAATGCAAGGTAAAGAGTTTTCTGCTCAACAGCGTGAAGCCTATAAAAACATTGGAGGTACGCCTCATTTGGATGGGAATTATACTGTCTTCGGAGAAACAATTAAAGGAATAGAAGCAATTGATCAAATTGCAGGGGTAAATACGGATAAAAACGATCGCCCAATTACAAATGAATCGATGCACATGCGATTATTAACACGTCGTGAAGCCATTAATTTAGAAAGAGAAATGGTAGGTTTAAAACCTAAAAATGGTTTTTTTACTAAGTTGTTCGATGGATTCAAATCCAAAAACTACAAACTCTAGTTTATGAAGATAATTACATATAATGTCAACGGACTAAGAGCAGCCTTAAAAAAGGATTGGTTAGGTTGGCTGACTGCTGTTAATCCTGATGTTGTTTGTTTACAAGAGATTAAAGCTACACCAGATCAAGTTCCAGAAATATTGTTCTTAGAGCAAATGGGGTATGAACATTATTGGTATCCTGCACAGAAAAAAGGATACAGTGGTACGGCTATTTTGACTAAAATCACTCCAAAACATATAGAGTATGGTTGTGGTCATGAGGATTACGATTTTGAAGGACGTGTTATTCGGGCAGATTTCGAAGATGTTTCCGTGATGAGCACTTATTTTCCGTCAGGAACAACAGGTGATGTTCGTCAAGATTTCAAATATAGATTCTTACATGATTTTCATCAATACGCGCATAAATTATTAGTTGACCATCCGAATTTAGTAATAAGCGGAGATTACAACATTTGTCATCGTGCTATTGATATTCACAACCCGAAATCCAATGCGAATACCTCAGGGTTCTTACCTGCTGAGCGTGAGTGGATGGAGAATTTTATTAATTCAGGTTTTATAGATACTTTCAGGTCGTTGAATCCTGACCCGCATCACTATACATGGTGGAGTTACCGAGCAGGTTCTAGAGGTAAAAATTTGGGTTGGCGTATTGATTACAATATGGCGTCAAAGGCTTTGGAAAATCGCATCGTGGGAGCGAGGATATTGCCTGATGCGGTGCATTCTGATCATTGTCCAGTATTACTGGAATTAACATAAAAAGTAATGAGAAACATTTGTTTCTCATTACTTTTTATATGTTGCAGAACATTTCTGCGTTTCTTCGACTTTGCATCGTATTAGCTCGCAACCAGTTTCTTTTAGTTGCTGTGGTGCAATTACTTCAACAAGATGTTTAGCAATATTTTCAGCGGTGGGATTGAAGGGTACAATGACTAAACTTTCTTCTGTAAGTTTTTTCAATTCTTCCAACATGGGGTCATTTACCCAAATCAAAAACTTGTGATCGTAATTATCTTCTAACCACATACACAATTTCTCTTTGATGACAGAAAAATCTAGGACACGACCGACTTCATCTAATTGTTCAGCCGCTACTTCAAAGTGAATTCTATAATTGTGCCCATGCAGAAATCTGCATTTCCCTTCGTGACCAACGACTCTATGTCCACATGAAATATCGTGATATCGCTCTGCTGTTATCATAAGGCAAATATAAGCTTATTTTATCAATCGATCTTGCAGTTGTTGGATATTGTCTACCGTCAATTGTTGCATGACCTGATAGAGATGCGCTTTAAACATGTTAATGGTGTGCTCACCTCCTTCATCCCCTAATGCACCAACTCCATACATAAATGGTCGTCCCATGAAGTTGAATTCTGATCCCACAGCATACGCTCTAGCTAAATCCACGCCTGAGCGGATGCCCCCATCCATCATTATTTTTAGTTTGTTTTTATAATTTGGATTGGTTGCCAATTTTGTGAGTGATACAATGGAGGACTCTCCAGCATCCACTTGTCTTCCACCATGGTTAGACACGATTACGCCATCTACGCCTAATTGAATAGACGCTTCCATATCTTCATCAGTTGCGATTCCTTTGAGCACCAGAGGACCTTTCCAGATGTCACGAATAGCTTTTACCTTCTCGATATTTACTTTGCCTGTGAAGGTTTTGTTCATGAATTGGCCTAATTGCGATAAATCAAGACCTTTTTCCATGTAAGGTTTTAATGTTGCAAATGAAGGGATGCCATGTTTTAGGGTTTGGATTCCCCAAGTTGGACAAACCATAGCTTGAAGAATGTTTTCAATATTCATTTTTGGGGGCATGGACAATCCGCTTTTAATCTCTCGGTAACGGAGTCCAAATGAAGGAACATCCACAAGAACGACTAGAACAGGACATTCCACTACCTCAAGGCGTCTCAAAATATCATCACGTAATCTATCTTCTGTAGGATGATACAACTGAAACCAAGCTTTTCCATCTGACACATCTGCGATACGCTCTATACTACTTGTAGACACTGTACTAAGCGTATAAGGGATGTCATGTTTTGCCGCTGCCTTTGCTAATATTTCTGGAGCGTTAGGCCACATCAGACCTTGTAAACCAATAGGAGAGATTCCAAAGGGTGCGCTGTATTTTCTTCCGAATAACTCTACGGACATGTCAATCTCTTGACCTACTCGTAAGTATTGTGGTTTAAGTTGAATAGTATCAAAATCATTTTCATTTTTGAAGAGATTCAATTCTTCATTACATCCTCCCTGTAGATAGTCAAATGCAAACTTTGGTATTCTTTGTTTAGCTTTCTTTTTAAGGTCATCGACAGACGGATATCGACTATTGTATTTAAAAATCGGTTTTTTAGACATTGATTAAAAAATTTTCTCCAAAATACGATTAAAAATTTGATTAGCTATCCTGAGCTATTCTGTGCTTTAAGGTGTTATTTTGGCTTGAATAGCTTTACCATTTTTGTCTATTCCATGAAATAGGATGTAGTCAGCTTTTACATTTAGTCCTGAAGTACCAACTCTTAAGTGAATGAAAAGATGTTTAACAATCATATACTTACCCGAAATAGTAGTTTCTATATAGGGAGTATTGTTGTCAAGCTTTAAGTATAGTTTTTGACTTGGGTAAGAGACTAGTCTTATCTCGTAATAGTTCGTATGGAGTTTTTCTGTTTTGATGCCATAGGCATATTTACGCTGTATGTTAGTTAGTGGTTTTATTTCACCGTTATTATCAAATAATTGTCTACTGATTTTAATTGGATTTTTATCGTTGAGGTGATTTGCTGAGCTAAAGTTTGCTTGATATATAAAAGTGTTTTTTCCTCTACTGTGTTGGATATAAAAAAGGATGTCTTCCGCGGTTGGTTTGGGATAGTTCTCTTGCGAAAAACATGCGGTATTAAGAATTACAAAAAAAGTAAAAAATGTAACAAGCTTAACCATTTTGTATTGTTTAATACTAAATTACAATTTTTACTTTCGGAAACCGTGGTTGTATTACTATTAATTTCTGTTTCCGCCCATAAATTTGGAAATCAACCAAATAATTAAGGCCACAACAATAACGACTATTATTATACCAGACCAAACGCCGGCTTTAAATATTCCACCGATTACTTCACAGCTTGATAGCAATGAAATAAATGTAGCCATTAGTGCAACTAAACTTATTCTTTTCATAATTGATGTTTATATTTAAGAACAAGTTCTCCATTAAATTGTTTGAGATAAGCTTTTAATTAATTTGCGAAATTGTAGGAAAGTCCAAATTAAAGATATTGGAATATAAAGTATGATGAATAGTATGAAGAGTTGCCAAAAGAAGAGGACATATGATATAGTTGTTGTGTCCATGATGTAGGGGCTAGTGCTTTCAGTTATGTAAGGATTTGAGCTGTCATTTAAATGGAACGAAAATATCAATATAATTAAGATTAATGCTATAAATAATAAATAGAATCCATGATATTTGGTGTTTTTTTTAGATGTATATTATATAGTTTGCTTCTATTTCGTTTACAATACCCATAAATATAAGGGACAAGTAAGCCTAAAATTGGATTGAAAACAAAAAATAATGATGATAAATATAGATTTCTTATACTCCCTATTTGATTGTTATCAATACTGACTTGATCTACATTTTGCATAATTAACTCTTCTAATGGTATGTCTAATACTTTACTTATTTGTTTCAAACTAAAACCACTGATTTCTTCTGTCCCTTTCTCAATGCGCTTAACAGTTCTTAAGGAGACTCCCGCTTCGTCAGCAAGTTCTTGTTGGGTTAGTCTCTTTAGCTTTCGAGGGGATTTTAAGATTTCGTTGATATTAGGTTTTGTCATACCTCAAAACTGTTTATTTATACTTTTTTGTAAGAATAATCTATATGCCAATAATACGACAATGGTGTGTAATTGTTGTATTAAATAAAAAACTCCCGAATCAATAAGATTTCGGGAGTTTTATGGTTATTTAATATTACTAATTTTTAAGATTCTGCTCTTAATACTTTAGCAGCTTCAACCATCGCTTCTAATGCTGCTTTAGTTTCAGGCCAAGCACGAGTTTTCAAACCACAATCAGGGTTAACCCAAAGTTGTTTTGCTGGTACTACATCTTTCGCTTTACGTAGCAAATCAATCATTTCTTCTTTACTAGGCACGCGTGGTGAGTGGATGTCATATACACCAGGACCGATGTCGTTAGGGTATTTGAATTCACCAGCAAATGCATTTAACAATTTCATTTGAGAACGTGATGTCTCGATAGTAATTACGTCAGCATCCATAGCAGCTATATCTTTGATTACGTTGTTGAATTCTGAATAACACATGTGCGTGTGAATTTGAGTGTCATCCTCCACATTTGAAGAAGAAACACGGAATGCACGTACAGCCCAATCTAAATATGTTTGTTGGTCAGCCTGACGTAATGGTAAACCTTCACGGATAGCTGGCTCATCAATTTGTATGATTTTGATGCCTGCTTTTTCTAAAGCTTGAACTTCGTCTAAGATCGCTAAAGCGATTTGGTAAGTCGTCGTTTCGCGTGGTTGATCATTACGTACGAAAGACCATTGTAAGATAGTAACAGGACCTGTCAACATACCTTTTACTGGACGATCTGTTAAAGATTGTGCATATGCAGACCAACGAACTGTCATATCTGCTGGACGGTATACATCACCATAGATAACTGGAGGTTTTACACAACGAGAACCGTAGGATTGAACCCAACCGTATTGTGTAAATGCATATCCTGCTAATTGCTCACCAAAGTATTCTACCATGTCATTACGCTCGAACTCACCGTGTACTAATACATCGATATCTAAGTTCTCTTGTAAACGGATTACACTTTCAGTTTCTTCAGCGATAGCTTTATCGTATTCTTCTTGTGTGATTACACCTTTTTTCAAGTCAGCTCTCCATTTACGAACGTCTTTCGTTTGTGGGAATGAACCGATTGTTGTAGTGGCAAATTCAGGTAATCCGAATTTAGCTTGTTGAGCAGCTTTACGCGCTTCAAATGGAGAAGTACGTTTTGCATCCTCGTCTGTAATGCTGCTAACGCGAGTTTTAACTTCTGGTCTGTGAATCAATGGAGAAGTACGACGGCTTTCTGCAGCAGCTTTGTTAGCTTCAAAACGTTCTGCTGTTTGTGCATCTACTTCACCATCAGCTAATACTGCTAAATCTTTAACCTCTGCTAATTTTTGTTTAGCGAATGCTAACCAGTTTTTAACTTCAGCTGGAAGAGTATCTTCTTTTTTCTCGCTATCCAAATCGTAAGGAACGTGTAACAATGAAGAAGAAGTGCCTACCCAAACTCTGTCTTTGCCTAAAGCAGCAACAGCTTGTTGGATTTTAGCTAAAGTTTTTTCGTAATCATTTTTCCAAATGTTACGTCCTTCAACTACACCTAAAGAAAGTGTCAATGAAGCAGGAACTTTAGTTAATAGCGTGTCTAATTGTTTTTCGCCACGTACTAAATCTAGATGTAGAGCGTGAACAGGTAAGCTAACTGCTAAATCTTCGTTATCTTTCAACGCTTCGAAGTAAGTTGTAGCAATTAATTTTGCTCCTTTAGCAGCAGCATTCAATTTTTCGAATACTTTAGTATATAATGCCTTTACTTTTTCATCAATATCCAAAGCCAAATAAGGCTCATCAATTTGGATATATTCAGCACCAGCATCAGCTAATTTAGAGATAATCTCTTCGTAAACTGGTAAAAGACGATCGATTAAGTCGATGCGGTTAAAACCTTCTTCTTTTTCTTTACCAATTAACAAATAAGTAATGGGGCCAATCACAACAGGCTTCGTATCGAAACCAGCAGCTTTAGCTTCGTTGTATTCGTTTAAGAATTTTTCAGAAGTTAATTTGAAAGTTTGATCTTTCGTGAACTCAGGTACCATATAGTGGTAGTTCGTATCAAACCATTTTGTCATTTCTGAGGCTGTCACATCGATTCCTTCTGCTTGGAATCCACGTGCCATTGCAAAATATAAATCTAAACTATAGTTGTTGTCGATTTTGTCTAGTAAAGAATTGTAACGTGCAGGGATAGCGCCTACCGTAAGCGATAAATCTAAAACCTGATCATAGAATGAGAAATCATTAGAAGGAATCAAATTGATGCCAGCATCTTTTTGCGTTTTCCAATTGTTTAGACGAATCTCTTTCGCTGCATTAAATAATTCTTCCGCTGAAATTTTCTTAGCCCAGTATGCTTCGTTTGCTTTCTTCAATTCACGGAATGGTCCTACACGAGGGTAGCCTAAATTGTTTGTTAGTAACATATAATGTTCCTTAAAGTTAAATACTATTGTCCTTTGCTAAGAGAAGGTCACTAGGTTTAGTGATCTCGGCTTATCATTCCCATCAATGTGGGTAGACTGTAGCACCTTGTCAAGGGACAGGTTGCTAAGGCTTCATCGGGTCTATTCCCTCTACCTTTCTCTATAAGCGGTGGCTAAGTTATATAATATTCTTATAGTATCAAAATTTTTTATTATCACACTTTTCGAATATTCTTCTCTAAGTTATCATTTATATTATTTCTAAAAATTTTGAAAAATTTTTAGAAATAATTGGTTGTTTATCTAATTATATTATCTTTTTATGTCAATATTGTATTCTATTCTGACAAAATAAATGTTTTGTATTGTATTTAATTGATATTCTTTTGATTATGCTTTTAATTTAATACTTTTGTGCCAGATTATAAATCTACCAACTGTGAAAAAGATACCGATTCTTATGATTTAATTGGATTAATAGTTGTGTTGATAACTTAATTTTGATTAATGCCATTTTGATAAATGTCGCATAAAAAATAATCTATTAACATAGTAGAATTTGTAGTGCTTTTCTGGATTTAAATAATATCAAAATGAATAAGCAAGTTTATCAATCGCCTAAAGTTTCTTTGGTGTATGTGACTATTGAAGAATCAATAGCTGTAGGATCTTATCCTAATTCTGTAAATATAGATACGGAAGGAATTGGAACCCATATTAGCGATTATGAGGTCTATGAAGAGAACAATAAAGACTTTAATTTAAATTTCTAAGTTATGAAGAATGTATTTGCAATTTTATCATGTTTAATCTTGTTCACTTTTCTATCAGGCTGTTCTAAAGAGCAGTATGTAGATACTAATGACGGTAAGGTTATGTATATCAAGTTGGATATCAATGCGATGTTAGTGGTAGATGCTAAAAATAAAAAATTGGAGAGGCAAGCTTCAGCATCTCAAAATTTTTCAAAACAATCAGCTGGTCCTATTATTAAAACAGATGCTTTGGATCAAATGTATTTTTCTGAATTCTCTATTGATGAGTATAAAAGAAATACAAACGGTGTATCTAAGAATTTGAAATCCGCTTTGGGAAATAAAGTTGCATCTTTAGAAGGGAATAATATGCCGGTTTATGATGATATTTCCAAGTACAAGAAGCTGGAAGAAGGTGTTTTTTATATGGTTCTTATTTTTGACAATGAGGATAATCATGTGGGTACTACATTAATTAAATCTGGCGATGTGGATGCAACAATTCCTGTTCGTTTTAAAGAGGATTATGAATTAACTGCATTAAATTATTACCGTATTGTTGCTTTTACGTTTAATACTAAAGATGAAAAGGATTTTGATAATTTGAATTTAGATCCTTCTCAAACGAATAATAAACCAAAAATAATATTACCATCCGACAAAGAATTTTTCTATCATAATGGAAGTTTTTTAGTGGATCCAAAAGCTGATTATCCAACTCCACCTAAAGTTAATGTGATATTTTTACCACAAACGGTGAAAGTAGGTATTACAGTTGATGCTAAAGGAGTAGGAGCGAAAGTCAAAAAGATCGCAGGTACGTTTGGTTCGTTTGGATACAGAAAGACAGCGAATTTTGATTTAAAATTAAACAGAGTGATTGAAAAATTAGAGCTTGACGAAGAAACGTTTTCATATGATTTTACCATTTTCGGAGACCAAGATAGTTTGTCGATTAATAGGTATGTTTATATGGACGATACCGATGGTATAAATCAATTAAATAATTTCAGTGTTGTGTTGAAAGAGCTAGTCATTCAGCGCGATGGAGAGGATACTGAAACGACGGTGCTTTCTTCTCCTGCTACGAAGTCTTATAATTTTGGGGATATCAATCTTTCGAAGGGAAAATATTTTAATGGTCGTATAAATCTCTTCAATGGATTTCAAATAGGTGATGTGATTTGGTCTTATACTAATCTATATTACGACGCCAATGCTCCTGAAGGGCATCGACATAAATTTCGTGAATCCGCTAGTGATGGATACAAGGAATTAACAGATTATTGGAATTTTAATAAAGAGTTTCCTAAATCAGAAGATAATTCTGGTCGTGATTTAGATCCGTGTTCACTAGTATATCCTGGAGGATGGAGAATGCCGACGATTGAAGAGGCAAGTTTGGCAACACCATCTAATAATAATTTGAAATCATTTTCTTATTTAGATGCAAGTGGATCGTCAACGGAGAGGGATTATGATTATATGGAGTTGGTTAATAACGAAGATCAAAAAATTCGATTTTATGCATTTGGTATGCGGGATGGTTTAGTTTATACTGGAGAAGGAGCAAATGCTTTGTATTGGTTAACAGGAAGTGCTCTTAAGACGCAAGCTGATGTCTTTAGAATTGCTATTCTCAAGACGGGTAATGATTCGGGTGACGGATTAATAGATTATCCTGATTTTGTTATTTCGGGTGCAAGAGGTCTTAATATTCGTTGTGTACGCACATTGAGAAATTAACATATTACAATAATTTTTTAAAGCTCTGAATTTTTCAGATCTTTTTTAGTTAGAGTAGACGTGTTAACAAGCATTGTACTGTAATGTAAATGCTTGTTTGATAGTTGTTAACTGTTGCTTTAAAAATAAATATTGATTAATTAATTAGTTCATGATATCTTTAAAGCGTTAAAGCAATTTATTGTTTTAAAATAATTATATGTCTATCTGTTATCTGATTTTACGACAGTTATGTTTCCAGAAGGAAGAAAATGGAATATTTTCTGAATGTAGCGATCGTGTGGCAAGGTTTGCTTGCTAATAGGATTTGGATAGATTTCACACTACCTATATTTAATTATTGATGAGTAAACAAAAATACATTTCTCCCAAGGTGATTTGTTCTATTACCCTTTTAGAAGAAAGCGTAGTTGCTTCTTCTGTTATAGCTGAAGATAATTTAGAATTACGCGAGGTGATTCAGCGCTATGATTATGAAGAATTAGGAGGTGAAAGTAAAGATTTTTTTATTAATTAATAATATGAGAATTCGTTACAACATTGTTCTGGTGTTATTTTTTATTATGTCGGGCTTTAACTTTTTATTGAGCAGTTGTACAAAGAATAATCCAGAGACCACAAATCAACCAATAGTACTCGGAAAGGATCAACTTGCAGTTGATTTGGTCGTGGCACAAGAATATGGAGAAATGATGGACAAATCTGCTTCAATTTCTAGTGGGAATGAAAATATACAGACGGCTCAATCTGGAGACTTATTTGTAGAGATATCCTCATCATCGAGAAAGAAATCTGATAAAATTGCTGATGTTAATCTTCCTAATACAAATTTAATAAGTCTTCCTTATCGAACTCCATATAAGATTATAGTCTTAAATAGTGAAAATGAATATGTAGCAGAAAAAGTAGCTTATTCAGGTGTTGCTATCAGTTTTGACATTGTCTTAGAGCCTACTTATAAGGTAATAGCATACACCTATAATACTTCAGATACACTTCTGTATACGCACAAATTAGGTTCTCTAGACAATAGAACTGTTTTATCTAAACCGTGGATTGTTCCAAATAGAGAATTTTATTATGCTACATCGCCAATTTATGTTGATGCTCAAGGGAAAAAGAAAATAAGTTTGAAGTTTATTCCTAAAGTAGCACGGATAGGAATAAGTATAAATGTAGAAGCTATTTTCGCTAAAATACAAGGGCCGATAAAATTGCAAACGTTGAATAACAACTATTTTAAGGGAGGTAAATTTAACCTTTTAGATCAATCTATTTCCAATGTAGGTGCTCAGCCTTCTTTTAGTGCTGTTGATCTTAATGGAAATATTGTGGCAACCTCTGTCATGGATCGGTATGTAAGCAGTATCTCGAATGCATATACAGGCAACTCCGTGGTGACAGGATACTTTTATACATTGGTAGAGAATGATGGAAGAATTGCTGAGCAAGAGGGGGCTTCAAATTATTTTGCTCGGGTAAATTTTGTCGGTAATAGCATTACTGGAACATTGAACAATGAAATTGTGTATACTGAAACACATCGTGTTAATAATGCTGATCTCCCATTGAAAGAAAAATTAGATCATACATTTAGTTTTTCGGATGGTTTTACGGGGTTAGCACTAGGGAAGAGTAAGACATTTACTTTTAAAATATATAGAGGATTTCCTTATAATAATTTACTGTGGTCAACGACAAATTTAATACATACGGGTGGAGTAAATTATAGAACCGAAAGTTACATATTTAGACGGTATCCTTATGATGGGTTTCAGCAGCCTGCAAAAGATTATTGGGCTCCGAATAAATTAATACCAGGAGTTTCTTCCAATGATGTTAATACCGGTGATCCATGCAGTAAAGTATTTCCTGTTAATGAGTGGAGGATGCCTACATTAAGTGAATTTGAAGCTTTATTTAATACTGGTTCAGGCTTGACGAGAAGTCGTAATCTTAGTGATAATCTGTCCGTACAAAGACATACATTGATAAGAAATACTACAAATACTTCAAGTGAAATAAAATTCTATTACTTTGGTCGAGCGGGGCTTTCGGTTTCTAATGGTGTGCCATATTATACTTATTATAACGATAGTGAAGAGGTAGGAGGAGAAGCAAACTATTTATTCAAAGAGAATACTGGTAATGTAATTTCCGAAAAGCACTACTATACAGCTGCCTGGCAAACCCTTTATTACGGGAATTCAACACTGACAAATGAGGCAAATAGGTTTCGTAATGTAAGGTGTGTACGTTCAATACCAACAAATTAATTCTTCTTCATATTAAACATTAAGAGGCCGTCTCAAATTGAGACAGCCTCTTTTATATTTAAGTTACCAAAAGTTTGTAACCTCTGCCGTGTACATTCACAATTTCTACACTAGCATCTTCTTTTAGGTATTTGCGTAGTTTACTCAAAAATACATCCATACTTCTGCCGGTGAAGTAATTGTCATCGTGCCAAATCTTTTTCAAAGCTTCTTCGCGTGTCAATACATCATTCTTTTTCAAGCAAAGAAGTCGTAACAATTCAGCTTCTTTTGTAGAAAGTTTTTGCTTTTGCCCTTTGTATGTAATAATCTGACTTGTATAATCAAAGAAATAGTTTCCAATTTCGAATTTATCTGCAAATTCTTCTTCCTTATCTTTTGAAGCGCGTTTTAATAGCGCATTGATGCGTAGCAATAATTCTTCAACTCGGAATGGTTTAGTAATATAGTCATCACCTCCTAATTCGAATGCCTGCGTTTTATCTTCCATCATTCCTTTTGCAGTAGCAAAAATTATGGGAATAGTACTATTGATTTTGCGTACTTCTTTTCCAAGTGTAAATCCATCCTTTTTGGGCATCATGACATCAAATATACATAAGTCAAATTCACTTTTGCGAAATTCTTCCAATGCTTTATCACCATCAATTGATAATGTGACATCAAATTTTCCTTTTAATACAAGATAATCTTTTAGTAATTCACCAAGATTTGGATCATCCTCTGCTAATAATATTTTTTGCATAAGTTTTTACTATTTATTGATTACTTTTTCAGTGGTAGTATCACCTCAAAAGTTGTGCCTTTGTCTTTTTCGCTTTTCACTGTTATTTTTCCGTCAAACCTTTTTACTATGTCATTTACATAACTCAAGCCTAATCCAAATCCCTTTACATTATGAAGATTTCCTGTAGGAATACGGTAGAATTGGTCAAAAATTTTCTCTTGTTGGTCTTTAGTCATTCCCATTCCTTTGTCCGTGACCGAAATTATAACTTTATTATTCGAGTTATAGGTTTTGACAGAGATGTCAGGGGAATTAAGACTATATTTTATTGCATTATCAACTAAATTAAACATTACATTTGATAGATGCAATTCATCTCCTATCACCAAATCTTGTTTGGCATTTAATTCCTGATTGAGTACACCATTTGCTTTGTCAATTTGCAGATGCATACTTTCTAATACATCTTCAACAATATTATTAATACGGACATCTGTACGTTCAATCTTTAAATCCTCTTTCTCTAATTTAGCGATATTTAATACTCTTTCGATGTGGTTTCCTAGGCGTACATTTTCGTCGTAAATAATGTTAGCTAATTTGTTAACGCGCTTCTCATCAGAGTTGATTTCAGGATCACGAAGAGATTCACTGGCAATCATTATTGTAGCTACTGGAGTTTTGAATTCGTGCGTCATATTATTGATGAAGTCAGTCTTCATCTCAGATATTTTTTTCTGCTTAAATATGATGCTTAGCGTATAGGCAAAACAACCAACTAATAGCGCGAATAAAGCAATAGTAGGAAATAGCAAATAACTAATGTTTTTGGCTATAATATTCTTTTTATTAGGAAAGTATATTGAAAGTCGTCCTCGAGATTCTCCAATATCACCTTTGAATAAATCTGTCGTATAGCGAGTTAATTTTTCGGGTTCTAATAAACTTTTGGGGTCAGAAGTCTGATAGATCAATTTAAAATGATCACGAATCTCCATATTAAAAGGAGAATGAATGTCTCTGCCCGCTAATTCCTGCTGAATCAATTGCTGCACTCGACTCGTATTTATGCGTTTATGTAATGGTCTGTTCGCTAGTTGTACACTCATTGCCACATCTTCTACAATTGTTGATTTCTTGCCACTCAAAATTGCGACAGTGTCAAATAAAGTAGTAGGATTAGATTCAGCTAATAAATCTTCACGAATTTTATCCAGCTGTCCAAGCAAATCGGTTATACGTTTGTTTATTTTGATGTCTTCTTTTGGTGGGAGTGTGGCAATTTGGTACCAATTTACAAAACCTGTTAATATGTCAAATTCTGAAATAACATATCGAACGGAATCGTCCTGAGCAGCAATTTTTGGTACTTCTCTAGTTGCAGAAACGATAACATAAGTGTTAGCTAAAGTAGTGCCTAATATCGGCTCTTGTTCTAATCTAATCTGAATAAAACGTCTGTTTTGTTTGATTCTATAATATGTTTCATAAAACCAATTATCAATTGGTGTAACATTAGGATATCTTGATTTTAGTTCTTCATCAGCATCTTTAAACTTTTGATAATTATTTTGCTGTTTTATTCTTAGACGATCTATCTCTTCTTGTATACTGAGCTGTTGCGCTAGTTTCTGTTGTTTTTTTTGTTCAAAAATATATTTGTCTCGGTTTACCCTCGATTGAACTTTTGCAAAATCCAACACTTCTGATTTTTCGATTTCTGAAGCAACTTTTGACAGTGATGTATTTACTTTTTCGTCAAAAAGTTGAGACTCTTGAAGATAGGTTTCACGGATAAAATAATACTGCATCGCCATTACGCCGAGTAATGCAATGGACATCAACCAAATGATTAATGAGATGCTTTTTTTCTTCATTTAGTACAAAAATAATAATGATTATTAGTTAATGTGTTGATTTAACAGAATTTAACTTGAATTTCAATAGTGGAATTAATAATTTTAATATACTAATAATCAATGTATATGAGGTCAATTGTTTTATTTTTTAGTATTTCTGTACTATCATTAATGAGTGCTAAAGCACAAGAAAAGAAAATTAACATAAATCCAAAGCATTTTTCTATACCTAAAATTGAATTCCCATCAACGGATTCATTGAATACTTTTAAGTCGAAAAAATTAGATTCATTACTAATATCAATTGACAGATCGGTAAATATGCCAAATGCGTATACTGAAAGTAAATTAGTTGATCAAATGCCTATAAAAAAGCTGGATGGAATAGGATTAGCACCTATGCCAGGAACAGAAAATCTTGATAGGTTAGAAATAAAAAATAGAATGGATTCGCTAAGGCAGCGCGACAAGGATAAAAAATAATCAGGCGAGATTTATCTCGCCTGATTATTTCTTTTATTGAACCACTGAAACGCGGATCGTATTAGTTTTACCTTTTTTGTGCAATGGTGTAGAGGCTGTGTTGATCACAATCTGTCCTGGATCTACCAATTGATTATCTTTCAGCAATTCATTCACATCTTGAATTGTGCCATCAGTACTTTCAAATTTTTCGTAGATAAATGTGCTTACACCCCAAACTAAGCTTAATTGATTCAACAATTGTGTGTTGCCTGTGAAGACATAGATGTTTGCATCAGGACGGTAGCTTGATGTTTCCAGTGCAGTATAACCAGATGAAGTCATAACTACGATCGCAGAAGCATTTGTTTTTTCGGCTAAGTAAATCGATGACCCACAAATTGAATCTTGGATTACAGTCTCAGGATTCGAAGCATCATTTCTAGCGTTATAATAAGGATACGAAGTCGATTCTACGTGTGTAATGATTTTAGCCATTGTTTCGATAACGATCTCAGGAAATTCTCCGACAGAGGTTTCACCACTCAACATTACAGCATCAGCACCATCCAAAACTGAGTTTGCTACGTCATTTACCTCAGCACGTGTAGGGCGTGGTGTAGTAATCATACTCTCTAACATTTGCGTAGCGATGATTACTGGTTTTGACAAGTTACGGCACTTTTGAACAATAATTTTTTGCAATCCTGGAACTTCTTCCATTGGTAATTCCACACCTAAGTCTCCACGAGCTACCATGATAGCATCAGTAGCTTCGATGATTGCATCAATATTTTCTATAGCTTCTGGCTTTTCGATTTTTGCAATTACTTTAGCATGGCTACCTTTAGCAGCAATGATTTCTTTACATTGAGCGATATCTTCAGCCGAACGAACGAATGACATCGCGATCCAATCTGCACCATGATCTAAAGCGAAGTTCAAATTATCTAAATCTTCTTCTGTCAATGAAGGGATTGAAACTTTTGTATTAGGAAGATTCACCCCTTTACGTGAAGTAAGAATACCTCCGTGAACTACTTCACAGATTACAGAATCTTTGTGATTAGTTGATAATACTCGCAATTGCAATTTACCATCATCTAATAATATAATTTCGTTTTCTTTAACGTCGTTAGGGAAATTCTCATAAGTGATATAAACTCTTTTTTCATCACCTATTAATTCTTGTGTAGTCATTTCGATTTGCGTGCCATTAACAAGCATCGCGCCACCTTCCTTCATTTTACCGATGCGGATTTTTGGACCTTGTAGATCGGCTAATATTGCAACGTGAAAGGGGTGTTCTTCGTTGATTTCCTTAATAGTGTTGATTACTTTTAAATGGTCCTCTTGGCTACCATGCGAAAAGTTTAGTCTACATACATCTACACCTTTAGCGATCAGTTGAGTTAATACTTCTTTTTGAGCTGATGCTGGGCCTAGTGTTGCAACTATTTTCGTTCTTTTTTGAATTTTCTTCATTTGAGTTTTATTCTTTATTACTAATGACACCCCAATCATATCATTTTATTTGACAGGATGTAATGTTTAGGCATAATTATTATCAATATTTTCAAAGTGTATATTTTACACTTTGAAAAATGACTGCTAAAATATTAGATTTTCTTTAGATTTCAATGCAGTTGGTTCAATTTCTTTTACTAGCATGATATCTTTTATCGATTTTAAATTATCGATAAGTTTAATTAGATCTTCTTCGTCTATATAGTTTTTAATAAGCATGAAATAGTCAAAACTTGGTATTTCTGAAATTAGAACGCCATTTTCTAAGCTCTTATTGTTTATTATATAGTATTCGTACTCAAAATTTTCGCAACAATATCGATACACTGGAAAATGGTGAGTAACGATTTTATTTTTAGATTTTTCTGTAATAATATGGTAATCTAGTTCTTCTTGTAATTTAGATTTTAGGTTTCCATTATGATCAATGGGAGACTCCTTTCCAAACTGGAACTGCAAGCCAGTATGCTTGTTGATAAAGTGACAAAGTCTATAATCTCTTAATGATGAGCTAATACCTATTAAAGTGAAATCCAGCTCTAAGTCGAAGTCAAGATCTAATTTAAAAGTTACTTTGTTCAATTTTTTAGCGTAAATTGTTTGTTATACGAAATTACAATAAATATATATGATAAAGGAATATCTGTCTAAAAAAGTAAACTTTTCTTGTATTTGCTTGTTGGAATTAGTATTATTGATTTAAATATTTACAACCTTATTGGAGGTGAGAATAGGAGCTGTCACAGGCATTCGTTCTTATTATTTTGTACTTAAATATCTAAAAGGTTTGATATTTGAGTAAATTTATTTTTCTTTGCACAGATTTATTAAACAATTAAACTATTTAATCATGTCAGATATCGCATCAAGAGTAAAAGCAATTATCGTTGAAAAGTTAGGTGTAGATGAAAACGAAGTAACACCAGAAGCTTCTTTCACGAATGATTTAGGTGCAGACTCACTTGATACAGTTGAGTTGATCATGGAATTCGAAAAAGAATTTAACGTAGCAATTCCTGATGACCAAGCTGAAAACATCAGCACAGTTGGAGAAGCAGTTGCTTACTTAGAGAAAAACGTTAACTAACTAATTTTATTAGGCCAAACATAATAAATGGAGCTTAAGAGAGTAGTTGTAACAGGATTAGGCGCACTTACACCAATAGGTAACACAGTTCCCGAATTTTGGGAAGCGTTAGTTAATGGTGTAAGTGGTGCTGCTCCTATTACGCATTTTGATGCGTCTAAATTTAAAACTCAATTTGCTTGCGAAGTTAAAAATTTCGATCCTCTGCAATATATGGATCGGAAAGAAGCTCGCAAGGTTGATCCTTTTGTGCAATACGCTATTGCTTCTACTGATGAAGCAGTTAAGGATGCAGGATTGGATTTTGATAAATTAGACAGAAACCGTATTGGAGTCATTTGGGGAGCAGGTATTGGAGGATTAACTACTTTTACAGAAGAGATTTTTTCTTTTTCAAAAGGGGATGGGACACCACGTTTCAATCCATTCTTTATTCCTAAAATGCTTATTGATATCGCACCAGGACACATTTCAATGCGTCATGGATTGCGCGGGCCAAATTTTTCAGCAGTATCTGCTTGTGCGTCTGCTACCAATGCAATGATTGATGCATTTACTTATATCCGTATGGGTAGAGCAGATATCATTATTACTGGTGGTTCGGAAGCAACAGTAAACGAAGCTGGAATTGGAGGTTTTAATGCCATGCATGCTTTATCAACTCGCAATGACGACCCAAAAACCGCTTCGCGTCCTTTTGACAAGGATAGAGATGGATTTGTTTCAGGTGAAGGTTCAGGAGCCATTATATTAGAAAGTCTTGAACATGCGTTAGCGCGTGGTGCTAAGATTTATGCTGAAGTAGTGGGAGGTGGTATGAGTGCTGATGCACATCATATTACAGCTTCTCATCCAGATGGTCTGGGTGCCAAATTGGCGATGACTATGGCTGTTAAGGATGCTGGAATGGAGTTTTCGGACATTGATTATATCAATGTACATGGTACTTCAACTCCAGTGGGAGATATTAGCGAAACAAAAGCTATTGTTGATTTATTTGGCGAACATGCTTATAAATTGAACATTAGTTCTACTAAGTCAATGACTGGTCACTTGTTGGGTGCAGCTGGTGCTGTAGAGGCAATTGCTTCTATTCTAGCTGTAAAAAATGATGTTGTCCCTCCGACGATTAATCATTTTACAGATGATCCAGAAATTGATAACAATTTGAATTTTACATTCAATACAGCTCAAAATCGCGTCGTAAATGCGGCATTGAGTAATACTTTTGGATTCGGTGGTCACAATGCTACTGTAATCGTTAAAAAGTATGTAGGTTAGTATTGAATAAAGATAAATGGATAAATAGGTAGTTTATATTTTTAAACTACCTATTTCTTCTTTGTAGAGTTTGGGAAATGCCATTACATATTTATAAGTTATATTTTTCATCTAACAAAGCTTACTACAAGAAGCTTAAAAATATACTTGGTTTTGTGCCAGGGAATGTCAAGTTGTATCAGATGGCATTTCGACACAAATCTGTAGCTGTTGCTATAAAAGATGGTGTAAAAAATAGTAACGAACGCCTTGAATTTTTGGGTGATGCTGTGTTGGGGTCTGTGGTGGCTGAGTTGTTGTTTAAATTGTATCCTTACAAAGGTGAAGGCTTTTTGACGGAGATGCGTTCCAAAATTGTCTCTCGTGCCAATCTCAACCAATTGTCTCGTAAATTGGGTTTCGACCATTTAATTCAGTATGATTCTCGTATGATATCCTACCCGACGAAACAGGGTTCGCTTTTGGGTGATGCTTTTGAAGCGGTTGTGGGAGCTATTTATCTGGATAAGGGGTATCAGTTTACTAAAGAATTTTTGTTGACTCGTATTATCGAGCCCCATGTAGACATTGAGACATTAGAGATTACAGAATCTAATTTCAAAAGTCGTCTAATCGAATGGTGTCAACAAGAAGGTAAGGAGGTGATTTTTAATCTTATTGAAAATCCTGAAGGCGAGTCTTCTAAGATGTTTAGTATCGAAGTCGTGGTGAATGGAGAAGTGTGTGGTGTAGGTCGTGATTTCAATAAAAAAAGTGCCGAAAAGCTAGCCGCTGAGAAAGCTTGTGAATATCTAAGAATTCTATAGTTTTACTCAAGGATAATCTTATCGCTTGATTTTTCATATTCACTTTGTTATCTTACCTTTGCAGCATGGCAGCAATCAAACCATCATTAGCAAAAGGTACACGTGATTTTTCTCCTGCCGAAATGGAGAAAAGAAATTATATTTTCAATACCCTAAAAACTGTTTTCAAAAAGTTTGGATACAATGAAATCCAAACTCCTTCTTTCGAAAATCTATCTACTTTGACAGGTAAATACGGAGATGAAGGTGATAAATTGATTTTCAAAATCTTGAATTCTGGTGATTACTTGTCTAAAGTTTCAGACGAACAATTAGCAGAACGTAACTCGAACAAATTAATTCCACATATTTCAGAAAAAGCGCTTCGTTATGATTTGACCGTTCCTTTTGCAAGGTACGTTGTGATGCATCAAAATGATATTGCTTTACCATTTAAGCGTTTTCAAATCCAACCAGTTTGGCGTGCAGATCGTCCACAGCGTGGTCGCTACCGCGAATTTTATCAATGTGATGTTGATGTCGTTGGTTCAGAAAGCTTATTGAATGAAGCAGAATTTATATTGATATACCAAGAAGCTTTGAAAGCTTTAGGCTTAATAGATTTTACAATTAAGATTAATAACCGAAAAATCTTAACAGGTATAGCAGAAATTATTGGTAAACCTGAACTTATCGTTGACATGACCGTCGCTATTGATAAGTTGGATAAAATTGGTTTGGATGGTGTTAATAAAGAATTGATGGAAAGAGGTTTTACCAACGAGGATTTAGAAACATTGAAGCCTATTATTGAATTGCAAGGTTCGAATGAAGAAAAGCTTTCGCAATTAAAAACTGTACTTGCTAGTTCGGAAACTGGATTAAAGGGCATTCAAGAGATTGAAGAGGTGTTTACATATGTAAAAGCTTTTTCGAGCAATCAAGTCTTAACACAATACGTAGAAGTAGATATTACGTTGGCGCGCGGTTTGAATTATTACACAGGTTGTATTTTCGAAGTGAAGACCAATGAGGTAGCGATGGGAAGTATCGGTGGTGGTGGTCGATACGACGACTTGACTGGTATGTTTGGTTTGAAAGGTTTGACTGGTGTTGGGGTTTCATTTGGAGCAGATCGTATATATGACGTTTTGGAAGAATTGAATTTATATCCAGAATCAAATTCGACTAGTACGAAAGTGTTGATTATTAATTTTGATAAAGCTATCGAATCATTTACACTTCCATTATTAGGAACTTTACGAAATGCAGGGATTGCAGCGGAGCTTTATCCAACTGCCGCTAAATTAAAAAAGCAAATGAGTTATGCAGATGCTAAAAGAATTCCATTTGTACTTCTAATTGGAGATGAAGAGAAAGAATCTGGCTTATTAAGCTTAAAGGATATGGATTCTGGAGAGCAAATCAAAATTGATCAACAGCAATTGATTCAACGTTTAAGTTAAGATATAAACCACATATTCGAACAATATGTGTTTTTTTTGAATATTAATATTTTTATCAATAGTTTTTATCCATTTGTGACAAAAATTTCTTAATTCACTAATTAAAAGTGTCCTAATTATCGATATAAATTGTTAGATTTGTAGTCGGTTAAGTAAGAAACAATACTTTAAAATGAGTTCAACACCTATAACAAAAGAGACATATCTAGAGTGGTATAAATCAATGCTACTCATGCGTAAATTTGAAGAGAAGGCAGGACAGCTTTACGGTCAGCAAAAAATCCGTGGATTTTGTCATTTATACATTGGTCAAGAAGCTGTTGTAGCTGGGACTGTATCGGCAACAAGACCTGAAGATACATTTATCACATCATATAGAGATCACGCTCAAGCATTAGCGAAAGGTGTATCTGCCAACGCATGTATGGCTGAACTTTATGGTAAAGCTACAGGATGTTCAAAAGGTAAAGGTGGGTCGATGCACTTTTTTGACAAATCTAAAGGTATGATGGGTGGTCACGGTATCGTGGGGGGCCAAATTCCGTTAGGTGCTGGACTTGCTTTTGCAGAGAAGTATTTAGGTACTGATAACGTGAACGTATGTTTCATGGGAGATGGTGCTGTACGTCAAGGTGCGTTAAATGAAACGTTCAACATGGCTATGTTGTGGAAATTACCTGTAATCTTTGTTTGTGAAAACAATGGTTACGCGATGGGTACTTCTGTACAACGTACGACAAACATGATGGATATTTATAAAATCGGTTTAGGCTTTGATATGCCATGTGCTCCTGTAGATGGTATGGATCCAGTAGCTGTACACAATGCGATGGACGAAGCAGTTCAGCGTGCTCGTGCTGGTGAAGGTCCTACATTCTTAGAAATTCGCACTTACCGTTACAAAGGTCACTCTATGTCTGACCCAGCAAAATACCGTACTAAAGAAGAATTAGAAGAGTACAAAGGCAGAGATCCATTATTGACAACTAAAGCAGCTATTTTAGAAAACAAGTATGCTGATGATGCATGGTTTGCAGAAGTAGAAGCTGAAGTGAAAAAAGTGGTTGATGATTCAGTGAAATTTGCAGAAGAGTCTCCATATCCTTCAGTTGACGAATTGTACAAAGATATCTATGTGCAAGAGGACTATCCATTTGTAATGGACTAATTGAAGAGAATTCAAGATTTTTATAAAAGATTTAATCTACTATAATAAATGGCTGAAGTAGTTAGAATGCCAAAAATGAGCGATACCATGACAGAAGGTGTAATCGCAAAATGGCACAAAAAAGTTGGTGATAAAGTAAATTCTGGAGACCTTTTAGCAGAGGTTGAGACAGATAAAGCTACAATGGATCTAGAGTCATACGACGAAGGTACATTGTTATATATAGGTCCAAAAGATGGCGAAGCAGTAGCAATTGATTCTATTATCGCAATCTTGGGTGAAGAAGGTGAAGATTTTCAAGATTTGTTAAGTGGTGATTCTGCGCCAGCAAAAGAAGAAGTTGCTGAAAAAAAAGCAGAAGAGGTTTCTGGGCAAGAATCTTCAGATAATACTGTTACTGCTGAAGATTTAGGTGTTACAGTAGTAACAATGCCTTTGTTGAGCGATACCATGAAAGAAGGTGTTATTGCGCAATGGAATTTCAAAGTAGGAGATACAATCAAATCTGATGACGCTATCGCAGACGTAGAGACTGATAAAGCAACAATGGAAGTAACAGCATATGCTGATGGTACATTGTTATATGTTGGTCTGGAAGCTGGTCAAGCAGCAAAGGTAAATGATATTATAGCTATCGTTGGTCCTGCGGGAACAGATATTACGCCATTATTGAATCAACCAAAAGCATCTTCAGCACCTAAAGCAGAAGAGAAAAAAGAAGAAAAAGCACCTGAAGCATCAACTACTTCTGCTCCAGCGGCTTCAAACTCTTCTTCATCAGATGACTCAAGAGTTAAGGCTTCTCCATTGGCACGTAAAATTGCTAAAGAAAAGGGAATTAACTTGAATGATGTTAAAGGTTCTGCTGATGGTGGTCGTATCGTGAAAAAAGATGTAGAGAACTTTGTTCCTGCTACTAAAACTGAAACTGCTCCGGCACAAGATTCAGCTAAATCTGAAACGAAAACTATTAGCTTACCAACTTTCGTTGGCGAAGAGAAATATACAGAAACAGGTGTATCGCAAATGCGTAAAACAATCGCTCGTCGCTTAGGTGAGTCTTTGTTTACAGCTCCACATTTCTATTTGACTGTGAGTATCGATATGGATAATGCGATTATTGCTCGTGCCCAAATTAATGAAGTAGCTCCAGTTAAAGTTTCATTTAATGATATGGTGATTAAGGCTGTTGCTGTAGCGTTGAAACAACATCCTGCTGTTAACTCATCATGGCAGGGAGACAAAATCAGATTTAATCAACATACCAACATCGGTGTTGCTATGGCTGTAGAGGATGGTTTGTTGGTTCCTGTTGTACGTTTTGCAGATGGTAAATCGTTATCACACATATCAGCAGAGGTAAAAGATTTCGCTGGTAAAGCTAAAACTAAAAAATTAACTCCTGCAGATTGGGAAGGTTCTACGTTTACAGTTTCAAACTTAGGTATGTTTGGTATTGATGAATTTACATCAATCATCAATTCTCCTGATGGTGCAATCTTATCTGTAGGTGCTATTCAACAGATTCCAGTAGTGAAAAATGGTGCTGTTGTACCTGGTAACGTAATGAAATTGACATTAGGTTGTGATCACCGAGTAGTGGATGGCGCAACAGGTGCTCAATTCTTACAAACATTAAAAGGATTATTAGAAGCTCCAATTCGTTTATTAGCGTAAAAAGATTGTTGCTTAACATAAATTAAGGCCACTTTATTAAATAAAGTGGCTTCTTTTTTGGGTTTTCTTTTATAAACGCTCTATATTTATTTGAATTCAAATATACTAGAAGAAACGTGGATAGATTAGTTAGTTTAATAGCAGTTTTCGTAAGTACAATTATTATTATTTCTTGTAATTCCGAAGCGAAGAAACAAGAAGAAGTTAGGCAAAAACAATCGGAATTAGATAGTATTTCTTTAATTTATAACCCTCAAGATGCTGACCCTCGTATTGATGAATTTATGCAGAAACTGCATAAGCGATCGGGTTTTAATGGTAATGTGTTAATTGCAAAGAAGGGTAAAATTCTTTATCAAAATTCTTTTGGTTGGGCGGATTATTTGCACAAAGATAGTTTACATATAGATTCAAAATTTGAATTAGCATCAGTATCTAAACCAATGACGGCTTTAGCTGTTTTACAATTAATAGAAAATGATAAAGTTGGTATAGATCAACTGGTCACAGATTTTTTTCCTGGTCTTCCATATGAGGGCGTGACTGTTCGACAGCTGTTAACTCATCGTTCAGGCTTGCCGAATTATGTTTATTTTGTTGACAAAATTTGGCCTGATCGTAAGAAAGGAATGTCTAATATGGATGCTATAAATTTGATGATTGAACATAAGCCTGCGCGATACGGGAAACCTGATGGACGCTTTCATTATAATAATTCCAACTATATGTTATTGGGAGCTATAGTTGAGAAAGTTTCGGGGCAAGATTTTGATACGTATATGCAAGAAAATGTGTTTAGGCCGGCGGGCATGAAAAATACGGCAGCATTATCGCGAGTGAAATATGAGAAAATTCCAACGGATGTAATTGGTCATGATCGTGTATGGCGTAGATCTGTCGTTCAAGATTATTTAGATGGTCCATTAGGTGATAAGGGAATATACAGTACGGTCAAGGACATGTATTTATTGGATAGAGCGCTAAAAGAAGGAAGGTTGTTAAATCAAGAGTTGTTAGATTCAGCGTATGTTCCACGTTCTGATGCAAAGCGTGGTTTGTTTAGCTATGGTTACGGGTGGCGTATGTTTACCTCAGGTAAAGAAAAAATTGTCTATCATACAGGTTGGTGGCACGGATTCAAAAATCTGTATATTAGAGATTTATCAAATGATGTCACAATAGTGCTATTGTCAAATATGGTCAACGGAAGTTTAAATCAGCTGGATGAGTTGTATAAAATTCTGGAAATGCCTATATTAAGACAAAATGCATATAACGCCTCTGGCGGTTTTGTTGAGTAATAAAATTATAATTTTAAGTATATGAAAAAGACATTGATTTTAGGTGCAAGCACTAATACGGCAAGATACTCTTATTTAGTAGCCAATAAGTTGGTTAGAAAAGGCTATCCAATCGTCAATGTTGGGCGTAAAGTGGGTGAAGTAGCAGGAGTTGAAATTCAACCAGCGGAGGATATACATACTGATATTGATACGATAACATTATATGTGGGGCCAAAAAATCAGCCGCCTTACTATGATTATATTCTTAATACAAAACCAAAGCGTGTTATCTTTAATCCAGGAACTGAAAACCAAGAGTTGTCGGAAAAATTGAAAGAAGCAGGAATAGAGTCAGTTGAAGCTTGTACTTTGGTCATGTTGAATACTGGACAATATTAACGTTTATTAAAATTGTGTCAAAGCGTATGGTGATTAACTATACGCTTTTTTTGTAATAAAATGGTTGTTTAGTTTTCTTAAAGGGTAATATAGTTTATTCTTTAAGGAAATATTCCAAGTATTTTTAGCTATTCCTACTTTGTAACTAAGAAGAAATAGTAAAATCAATTATGAAAATTCAATCACGTTTTATATTTATGGTATTTTTTATAGCCTTCACCAAATTTTGTTTTGCTCAATCTATATATGTTTCTAATAGCGGAAGTGATTCTAATAAAGGTACAAAAGGCTCTCCTTTGGCAACATTGGAGGCTGGCCTAAAGAAAGCTTCAATTCTAAAGAAGTCACAGAAAACTGCTGCACTAGAATTAGTAGTGTTGGAAGGGAAGTATCATTTAGCAAAAAGCATTTTGTTGGATGAATCTTATTCGGGCACAGCTAAAAATCCATTTATCATAAAGGCAGAAGAGGGGAAGCAAGTGGTATTAAATGCGGGAGTGTCGCTAGATAAGTTAGATTGGCAAAAAGGAGTTAACGGTATATGGCATGTTCGCGTAGCCAACAATATAGCTATTGAAGATTTGTATGCAGATGGCAAGAAATTAATAAAAGCTCGTTATCCAAACTATAATGCTAATATAAATCCTTTCAATGGCTACGCAGCTGATGCAATATCGCCTCAGCGTGTAAGTAAATGGAAAAATGCTGAAGGTGGATTCGTACACGCTTTGCATGAAGGTAAATGGGGCGGCTTTCACTTTATAATCAAAGGAAAGGATAAGGATGGAAATTTAATATTGGAAGGTGGGCAACAAAATAATCGTCCTAGCCCAATGCATAATACGTTCCGTTTTGTAGAAAATATCTTTGAAGAGTTGGATGCTGCTAACGAATGGTATTTTGATGCAAAGACTTCCACGCTTCATTACAAGCCCGAAGAAGGAAAAAATCCAAATACACTAAAATTCGAAACGGCTAGATTGGAGAGTATTTTCACTATTAAGGGAAATAAAAAGCCAGTTCAATATATTCAAATAAAAGGATTCGACTATGTAAATACGGCACCAACCTTTATGAAGACAAGTGAACCCTTATTGCGTAGTGATTGGACAATATATAGGCAAGGAGCAGTTATTTTGGAAAACACGGAAAACTGTGAGGTGTCGTCGTCTAACTTTTATAATCTCGGTGGTAATGCTGTATTTGTAAGCAATTACAATAGGGAATTAAAGGTTTCCGGAAATCTAATTGAGAATATAGGGGCAAGTGCAGTATCTTTTGTGGGGGACCCAAATGCAGTGCGTTCACCATCGTTCCGATACGAGGAATTTGTTAAAGAGGTAGATTTAGATATAGTTGAAGGTTCTAAAACACAGAATTATCCAAAGGACTGTGAGGTAAGCAATAACTTAATACGTGATATTGGACTAGTTGAAAAGCAGGTAGCTGGTGTTCAAATTGCCATGGCTGAATCTATTCGTGTATTACACAATACGATTTATAATATTCCAAGAGCGGGTATTAATGTAGGTGATGGAACTTGGGGTGGTCATGATATTGCTTTTAATGATGTGTTTAATACGGTTTTGGAAACAAGCGACCATGGGGCATTCAACTCTTGGGGACGTGATAGATATTGGCATCCAGACCGTAAAGTGATGGATGAATTGGTTGAACGTCGTCCTGAGCTGATTCTGTTGGATGCAATCAAGATTACTAAGATTAGAAATAATAGATTTCGTTGTGACCACGGATGGGATATAGATTTGGATGATGGTTCTACTAATTATGAGATTTATAACAATCTATGTCTACAAGGAGGAATCAAGCTACGTGAGGGATTTCATCGTAAAGTATATAATAATATTATGCTAAATAATGGTTTTCATCCACATGTCTGGTTCAAGAATAGTCACGATGTGTTTACGAACAATATTGTCATGTCATCTCATCAAGATATCAGGGTCGATTATTGGGGAGGCAAAGTAGATGAAAATTATTATATAAAAGCTTCTGATTTACTAAAAGATCAGAAGAAAGGTTTGGAAAAAAATGGAGTATTGATTACACCGACATTTAGGGATCCAACAAAAGGAGATTTTACATTGACGGAGAATTTACCTACTGGGTTTAAGAATTTTGATATGGATAATTTTGGTGTAACGTGTCCAAGGTTGAAGAAAATGGCAGCTTTTCCAGAAATACCAGAATTGACTTATAATAAATCAGATCAAGTTGAAGCGCACAAATCATGGAGTTATAAAGGGGCGACCTTAAAATCTATTGAGACATTGGGTGAGCAATCAGCAGCGGGTTTGCCAAGTATAGATGGTGTCATGATTGTCGGTTTTGATGAAAATTCCTATTTGAAGTATAATGGGTTTTTGATGAATGATGTAATCGTGGCTTGTGAAGGTCAAGAAGTGAAAAATACCAATGATTTAGAGCAAATAATTCAAAAAGTGCATTATTATCACAAGATTGGCTTTACCATTTATAGAAATCAAAAGAAACAGGATTTGTTGTTAGAGTTGTAGTATATAATTCAATAAAATAGAGAAGGAGACCAAATTAGTCTCCTTCTCGTTTATAAGTTGGTTAGTCTAGCCTAGAATTTGTAAGTGATACCAGCGCCTACAACTTGTTTAACTTGTAGCTTCGGGTCTTCACCTGCTTTTACACCATTCTCGAATGTTGGGATTTTGGTGTTGTCGTCATAGATTAATTGTACACCAGCATTTACGGTAATAAATTTATTTACTTTCATAAATAAGTTTGCTGTATAATCGATATCCACATTTTGAGGGTTTTCTAAGTAATTAGAATATAATCTCAAGATATTTTCAAATGCTACATTTTCCATGATGTCTTTTTTGTAGTAAGCATCTAATGAAGCACCGAACTCGAATCTTGATTTTGCGCCAGCATCCAATCCATATAATGTCTCGTCGATATCTGGATTCGTAACGAATACGAAACGAGCAGAAGCTGGTGATAAGTTGATTTTAAAATTATCCGATTCTTTGTAAGCCATACCAGGTCCAAAACTCAAATAAGCTGGAGAGAATCCTGAAGATGTCAATTCGCCATTACCACTTTCATCATATTTATAACCTTTCGCAAACTGTGTGTTGAAGTTTGTGAAGAATGTGTATAACCACTTATCAGTAAGTTGGTAGCCTAACAATGAATTTAAGGCAAATCTATCATCGTTCTTTCTCCAATCTGTTTCTTTTTGGAAAGTTTGACCATATGCAGCCAATACTTTATTGTCCCAGCTCCATTTATCTTTCTTGTAATTGAAATCGTAATTTAAGACTACATTTCCAGCGAATGAGTTCACTCCCCCGGCAGCCCAGTTTGTAAATGAGCTTTGGTTAATAAGGAAAGTGTTTTCGCCTTTGATAGTCCAGTTTTTTGCAGTGTCTATTTGAGCAAATGCTGTGTTTGTAGAATATATCACTAATATTAGGAAAATGATTTTTCTCATTGATTTAAATTTTTGTGCAAAAGTGTGATTTTTTATCCTAATGATCAGCTCAGTGTTTATAATAGTTTTTGTTTTGTAGAAATAAACTTACACATTAATTGAATGCCGGGTATGAAATGACTATCTATTTCTGTTAATTAGAACTATTTGAAATTATGATAATTCTAAAATGTTAAATTCTATAATTAAATGAAAAATAATCAGCTAATTATTTGATAGTTATAAAAATCTTTGTACTTTTGCAGTCCCTTATTGGGAAAAGTATGTCTTGAGCGAAGCCCTACTGCTTCGATGGACTTTAATTAATTTAATTTATAACATGTCAGGAATTATTGGTAAAAAAGTAGGAATGACCAGCCTGTTCAATGCTGAAGGGAAGAACATCCCTTGTACAGTAATCGAGGCTGGGCCGTGCGTGGTAACGCAGATACGTACGGTAGAGAAGGACGGTTATTCAGCTGTTCAACTTGGCTATGATGATGCTAAGGAAAAGAACACAACTGCTCCTCTTAAAGGACACTTCGCAAAAGCGGGAGTGGCTCCTAAGCGTAAACTAGTTGAATTCAAAACTTTCGAGGATGAGAAATCACTAGGTGACATCGTTGATGTAACTTTATTTGCTGAAGGCGAGTACGTAGACGTAGTTGGTACTTCAAAAGGTAAAGGTTTTCAAGGTGTGATGAAGCGTCACGGATTTGGTGGTGTAGGTGGTGCGACTCACGGTCAGCACAACAGACTACGTGCTCCAGGTTCTATCGGTGCAGCTTCATGGCCTTCACGTGTATTCAAAGGAATGCGCATGGCGGGTCGTACAGGTGGTGAGCGTGTAAAAGTTCAAAACTTACAAGTATTGAAAGTTTATGCTGAGCAAAACCTAATCGTAGTTAGTGGCTCTATCCCAGGAGCTAAAGGTTCTTACGTAATCTTAGACAAATAGTAGTGATGGAAGTTAAAGTATTAAATTTATCAGGTAAAGAAACAGGTGCCAAGGTGCAACTTCCTGAAACAGTTTTCGGTGTAACACCTAACGACCATGCGATCTATTTGGATGTGAAACAATACTTAGCGAATCAACGCCAAGGTACTCACAAATCTAAACAACGTAATGAAATCGCGGGTTCAACTCGTAAATTACACAAACAAAAAGGTACTGGTGGTGCTCGTGCGGGTTCTATCAAATCTCCATTGTTTAATGGTGGTGGTCGTGTATTCGGTCCTCAACCTCGTGATTACTCGTTCAAATTGAACAAAAAATTGAAACAAGTAGCACGTAAATCAGCGTTGTCTTACAAAGCGCAAGAAAACAATGTATTAGTATTGGATGCTGTTAATTTTGACACAATCAAAACTAAAAACTATGTTGCTTTAGTAAACGCATTAAATGTAGCTGACGAAAAAACATTATTAGTTTTACCAGACTACAATAACAATGTTTATTTATCAAGCAGAAACTTAAAGAAAGCAAAAGTTGTAGTAGCAGCTGAGTTAAATACTTACGATGTATTGAACGCTACTAAATTATTGTTAACTACAGATTCTGTTAAAACTTTGGAGGAAGCATTAGCTAAGTAATATGGAGATTATTAAAAAACCTATCTTAACTGAGAAAGCTTCATTATTAACGGAAAAATTAAACCGTTATGCTTTCAAAGTAGATCATAGAGCAAACAAAATTCAGATTAAATCTGCTATCGAAGAAATGTTTGGTGTAACTGTAGTTGCAGTAAATACTTCAGTAGTAGCTGGTAAAGCAAAAAGCCGTTACACTAAAGCAGGATTCGTTTCTGGAAGAGCTCCTAAGTATAAAAAAGCCATCATCACAATTCAAGATGGTGAAACTATTGACTTTTACAGTGTTATATAAATAAAAAATGGCAGTTAAAAGATTCAGACCGGTTACCCCTGGTACTCGTTTCAGAGTAGGCGCAGACTATTCTGATGTTACTACAAACGTTCCTGAAAAGTCGTTGGTAGTAGGAGCAAACAAAAGATCAGGTGGTCGTAACAAGACTGGTAAAATGACTATGCGTTATATCGGTGGCGGACACAAGAAAGTTTACCGTATTATAGATTTCAAACGCGATAAAAAAGAAATCCCAGCAACAGTAGCTACTATCGAGTACGATCCAAACCGTACAGCACGTATTGCATTATTGCACTACGCGGATGGTGAAAAACGTTACATCATCGCTCCTACAGGATTACAAGTTGGTATGACTGTGATTGCAGGTGAAAAAGTTGCTCCAGAAGTTGGTAATACATTACCATTAGCAAACATTCCATTGGGTTCTATCATCCACAACATCGAATTGAATCCTGGTCAAGGTGGTTCAATCGCTCGTTCGGCTGGTACTTACGCTCAATTGTCTGCTCGTGACGGTAAATATGCTATTATCAAATTGCCATCAGGCGAAGTTCGCATGATCTTATTGACATGTGTTGCGACTATCGGTTCAGTATCAAATGCTGAGAAAGCTAACCAAGTGTTAGGTAAAGCTGGTCGTAAACGTCACTTAGGTCGTCGTCCTCGCGTTCGTGGTGTTGCGATGAACCCAGTTGATCACCCTATGGGTGGTGGTGAAGGCCGTACTTCGGGAGGTCACCCACGTTCTCGTACAGGTGTGTTAGCTAAAGGTTTCAAAACACGCTACAAAAAGAAAACATCGAATCGTTACATCATTGAAAGAAGGAAAAAATAATGGCTCGTTCAATTAAAAAAGGTCCTTACATCGATCACAACTTAGAAAGAAAAGTTCTTTCTCAGAATGAAACAAACAAAAAATCAGTTATCAAAACTTGGTCTCGTAGATCAATGATTTCACCTGATTTTGTTGGCCATACCTTCGCAGTGCACAACGGGAATAAATTTATTCCGGTTTATGTAACAGAAAATATGGTTGGTCACAAGCTTGGTGAATTTGCGCCTACGCGTACATTCAAAGGCCACGCAGAAAAGAAAAAATAATAGGTAATGGAAGCAACAAAAAAAGTTAAGAAGTCTGTACTTATCAGACAACGCAAAGAGCAGGCAAAAGCTCAAACAGGAGGAGCTTCTACTGCCAAATTATTGAATTGCCCTACTTCACCACGTAAAATGCGTTTAGTAGTGGATCTGATCCGTGGCGAGAAAGTAGAGAACGCTCTTTACATTCTAAAACATTCAAGCAAAGAGGCAGCAGCTCGCGTAGAGAAATTGTTATTGTCTGCAATCAAAAACTGGGAAACTAGCAACGAAGGTGCATCTGTGGCAGACAGCGCATTATTCGTAAAAGAAGTATCAGTAGGTGGTGGTCGTCAATTGAAAAGATTACGTCCAGCTCCACAAGGTCGTGGATACAGAGTACGTAAACGCTCAAACCACGTGACTTTGGTAGTAGATAGTTTAAATAACGTTAACAACTAATTTATTATAGAATGGGACAAAAAGCAAATCCAATAGGTAGCAGATTAGGAATCATCAAAGGATGGGATTCTAACTGGTTCGGCGGAAAGAACTATTCCGATAAATTAGTTGAAGACCATAAAATCAGAAAATATCTTTCTGTACGTATCGCAAAAGGTGGCGTAGCTAAAGTTGTTATTGAAAGAACTTTAAAACGCATCACTGTAACTATTCACACGGCTCGTCCAGGAATCGTTATCGGTAAAGGTGGTCAAGAGGTTGACAAGATCAAAGAAGAGTTAAAGAAATTGACTAAAAAGGATGTTCAAATCAACATCTTCGAGATCAAACGTCCAGAATTAGATGCTAAATTAGTAGCTGAAGGTGTAGCTAAGCAATTAGAAGCTCGTATTTCATTCCGTCGTGCAATGAAAACTTCTATCGCTTCTACAATGCGTATGGGCGCGGAAGGTATCAAAATCATGTGTTCAGGTCGTCTTGGTGGTGCTGAGATGGCTCGTACTGAGCAATACAAAGAAGGAAGAACTCCTCTACACACATTGCGTGCTGATATCGACTACGCTTTAGCAGAAGCTTTAACTACTTACGGTAAAATTGGTATCAAAGTATGGATCTGTAAAGGTGAAGTATACGGTAAACGTGACTTATCTCCTAACATTGGTCAAACTTCTAACACGAAAACTCGTGGCGGTAACGAAGGCGGTGATCGTCGTGACAACCGTGGAGGTAATAACCGTGGTGGCCGTCGTGATAACAATAACCGTGGTGGAAACCGTGGCGGACAAAACCGTGGTGCTAAAAAAGATTAATTAATAACAAGATTTAAAATTGTCCCGACGAGGGTCGGGATTAAAAAAATACGAACATGTTACAGCCAAAAAGAACGAAGTTCAGAAAGATGCAAAAAGGCCGTATGAAAGGTAATGCTTCTCGTGGAGCAGAATTAGCTTTCGGTTCTTTCGGTATCAAATCAATGGAAGAAGCATGGATCACTAGCCGTCAAATCGAGGCAGCTCGTATCGCGGTAACACGTTTTATGAAACGTGAAGGTCAAGTATGGATCCGTATCTTCCCTGACAAACCGGTTACTAAAAAGCCTGCAGAGGTACGTATGGGTAAAGGTAAAGGTGCTCCTGAATATTGGGTAGCAGTAGTAAGACCAGGCCGTATGTTATTCGAAGCAGAAGGTGTATCTTTAGAAATTGCTAAAGAAGCTTTACGCCTTGCAGCTCAAAAATTACCGGTACAAACTAAGTTTGTAATACGTAGAGACTACGTTGAAGCATAAAAATCGTTGGTAATGTCAATAGTTTAGCCTCTCGACCGTTACTCGAGAGGCATCATAAAAACAGAATTGATAACCCAGCATTAACACTGAACACAATGAAAAATTCAGAAATCGTAGAATTAACAACAGACGCTTTAGCAGCTAAATTAGTTGAAGAAAAAGCGGCGTTAAACAAATTAAAATTTGCACATGCTGTTTCTGCTTTAGAAAACCCTAACGTTTTAAAAGCAGCTCGCAAAAATATCGCTCGTATCTCTACTGAGATTTCTAAGCGTAAAAATGCAGCAAAATCTGAAACAGCCGCTGAGGCATAAAAATTAAAGTCGAAATGGAAAGAAATTTAAGAAAAACAAGAATCGGCTTAGTAGTGAGCAACAAGATGGACAAATCTATCGTAGTAGCTGTTGAACGTAAAGTAAAACACCCTATCTATGGTAAATTCGTTAAGAAAACTACTAAATTCAAAGCTCATGACGAAACTAATACCTGCGGTATCGGCGATACGGTATTAATCATGGAAACTCGTCCGCTGAGTAAAACAAAGAACTGGAGATTAGTTGAAATAATAGAAAGAGCTAAATAACATGGTACAACAAGAATCAAGACTAAATGTAGCTGACAACAGCGGTGCTAAAGAAGTTTTAGTAATCCGTGTGTTGGGCGGTACGCGCAAGCGTTATGCATCAATCGGTGATAAGATTGTTGTATCTGTAAAGAGCGCTATGCCTTCAGGAAACGTTAAAAAAGGATCAGTTTCTAAAGCAGTAGTAGTACGTACGAAAAAAGAAATCCGTCGTAAAGATGGTTCTTATATTCGTTTCGATGACAACGCTGCAGTATTATTAAATAATAATGATGAACCTCGTGGAACACGTATTTTCGGCCCAGTAGCTCGTGAATTACGTGAGAAACAGTTCATGAAGATTGTATCACTAGCACCGGAGGTTTTATAATTATGGCACAAAAAACAAAAACAACTCACAAAATCAAAATTAAAAAAGGTGATTTAGTGAAAGTTATCGCTGGTAACTCTAAAGGTGTTCAAGGAAAAGTATTGCAAGTTTTAGTGGATGCAAATAGAGCTATCGTTGAAGGCGCTAACAAAGTAAAAAAACACACTAAACCTAGCGCAGCTAATCCTCAAGGTGGTATTATCGAGAAAGAAGCTGCAATCAACATCTCAAACTTAGCTTTGATCGATCCTAAAACAGGAGCTCCTACTCGCGTAGGTCGCAAAGTTAATGCAGATGGCAAAATTGTTCGTTACGCTAAAAAATCAGGGGAGGAAATTAAATAATGACTTACGTACCAAGATTAAAAGCGAAATATGCGGAAGAAATCCGTACAGCGCTTAAAGAAAAATTCCAGTATAAAAGCGTTATGCAAGTTCCGAAACTTGAGAAAATAGTTGTATCACAAGGTATCGGTGCTGCTACAGCAGATAAAAAATTAATCGATAACGCTATCGCTGAATTAACATTGATCACTGGTCAGCAAGCAGTTGCTACTAAATCAAAAAAGGATATCTCTAACTTCAAACTTCGTAAAGGAATGCCAGTTGGTGCTCGTGTAACATTACGCGACAACAATATGTACGAATTCTTAGACCGTTTGATCGCAGTATCTTTGCCTCGTATCCGTGATTTCCGTGGTATCAATGACAAAGGTTTTGACGGAAGAGGTAACTACAACTTAGGTATCACAGAGCAAATCATCTTTCCAGAGATCAATATTGACAAAATCAATAAGATCGCTGGTATGGATATCACTTTCGTGACTTCTGCTGGAAACGATATCGAAGCTTTGGAGTTATTAAAGCAATTCGGTTTACCATTCAAAAATCAAAATTCGAACAACAATGGCTAAAGAAGGATTAAAAGCACGCGAAGTTAAACGTCAAAAATTAGTTGCTAAATATGCAGCTAAACGTGCAGCTCTTAAAGAAGCTGGAGACTACGCAGGATTAGATAAATTACCTAAAAATGCTTCTCCTGTTCGTTTGCACAATCGTTGTAAATTAACAGGTCGTCCTAAAGGATATATGCGTCAATTTGGTATCTCTCGTGTTACTTTCCGTGAGATGGCACTTGATGGCAAGATCCCAGGGGTTACAAAAGCTTCTTGGTAATCAAGAAAAAATAACTATTTTTGCCCGGATAAGTCTGAAATAAGACTTATCAGGGCTTTTGCATTGCAATTTTTTTATTAACAGACAGTAGGTCTTGTGTTCAAATGAGCATTGGAAACCATTGTCACAATATTTTTACATAATGAATACAGATCCAATAGCGGATTACCTTACACGAGTAAGGAATGCCATTAAGGCCAACCACAGGGTTGTTGAAATTCCTGCATCGAACCTGAAAAAAGAAATCACAAAAGTTCTTTTTGACAAAGGTTACATTGCTAATTACAAATTCGTAGAAGAAGGACCTCAAGGTTCTATCAAAATTGCGTTGAAGTATAACCCAATTAGCAAAGTACCGGCTATTCGCACTTTGACACGTGTGAGTAAACCTGGTTTAAGAAAGTATGCAAGTGTTGACAACATGCCTCGCGTTTTGAATGGTTTGGGTATCGCTATCTTGTCTACATCTAAAGGTGTTATGACAGATAAAGAAGCTCGCTTACAAAATGTGGGTGGTGAGGTTTTATGTTACGTTTATTAATCTAGGAAAAAAAACACGAAGAAATGTCAAGAATTGGAAAAGCACCTATCGCTATTCCTGCGGGAGTAACGGTGACTGTATCAGATAAGAATCTGGTAACAGTAAAAGGTCCTAAAGGTGAACTATCACAACAAGTAGACAGCGACATTACGGTTAAGGAAGAAGATGGTAACATCGTTGTAACTCGCCCTACTGAACAAAAGAAACACAAAGCATTACACGGTTTATACCGCTCACTATTGAATAATATGGTGATTGGTGTTACTGAAGGTTACAAAACTACGCAAGAGTTAGTTGGTGTAGGTTACCGTGCTGCAAACACTGGTAATACATTAGAGTTAACTTTAGGTTTCTCTCACCAGATCGTTTTTGTATTGCCAAAGGAAATTACAGTTACAACTACTGCTGAAAAGGGTAAAAACCCTACTATTACTTTAGAGTCTGTAGACAAGCAATTGATCGGACAAGTAGCAGCGAAAATTCGCAGCTTCCGCGCTCCAGAGCCTTATAAAGGTAAAGGTATCAAGTTTGCGGGTGAAGTATTAAGAAGAAAAGCAGGTAAATCAGCTAAAAAATAATAACCATGGCAGGAAGTAAAACATCTCGCAGAGAGCGAATCAAACAAGGAATTAGAAAAAACCTTGCTGGCACAACTGAGCGTCCTCGTTTATCAGTTTTTAGATCTAATAAAGGAATCTACGCGCAAGTTATCGACGATACTACAGGTAAAACTTTAGCTGCAGCTTCAAGCTTATCTAAAGATTTCGTAGCATCAGGTAATAAAGTAGAGCAATCTAAAGCTGTAGGTAAATTGGTAGCTGAGAAAGCTGTTGCAGCAGGTATTAGTAAAGTAGTTTTTGACCGTAATGGGTACTTATACCATGGCCGTGTGAAATCATTGGCAGAGGGTGCTCGCGAAGGCGGTTTAGACTTTTAATCAAGAAAGATAATGGCATTAAGCAATATTAAAAGAGTAAAATCAAGCGAAATTGAATTAAAAGATCGCTTAGTAAGCATCCAACGCGTAGCGAAAGTAACTAAAGGTGGTCGTACTTTTAGCTTCTCAGCTATTGTAGTTGTTGGTGATGAAAACGGTATCGTTGGTTACGGTTTAGGTAAAGCTAAAGAGGTTACTGAAGCTATCACGAAAGGTATCGATGACGCTAAGAAAAATTTGGTAAAAGTTCCTATAATTAATGGAACTGTACCTCACGAGCAATATGGTAAATTCTCAGGTGGTTCAGTATTGATCAAACCAGCTGTAGATGGTACTGGAGTTTTAGCAGGTGGTGCAATGCGCGCTGTATTGGAATCTGCTGGTATCAAAGACGTATTAGCTAAATCATTAGGATCATCAAACCCACACAACGTAGTGAAAGCAACTATTACTGCATTAGCAAGCATGCGTGATGCATATACAGTAGCTCAACACCGCGGTGTCGATTTAAATAAAGTATTTAACGGTTAATTATCATGGCAAAAATCAAAATTACCCAGATAAAGAGCGTTATCGACAGAAGCGAGCGCCAAAAGAAAACTATTGAGGCATTAGGTTTGAAAAAAATCAATCACTCAGTAGAAGTAGAAGCTACTGCAGCTATCATCGGAATGGTACGTAAAGTAAACCATTTAGTAGCTATAGAAGCTATCTAATAAGCAAAACATACAATATGGAAAGAGTTTTGGCTCTTTCCATTAGTTGTTTATTAATAATTATTTGTTAATCGTTGTCGCCTGTATAGTGAAAGCGAAGGGGCAACATAATCTTAGTTTAAAATGAACTTAAGTAATTTAAAACCAGCAGCTGGTTCAACAAAAAGCAGAAAACGTATTGGTCGTGGTCAAGGTTCTGGTCGTGGTGGTACATCTACACGTGGTCACAAAGGTGCTGGCTCACGTTCAGGTCACTCTACCAAAATCGGTTTCGAAGGTGGTCAAATGCCTTTGCAACGTCGCGTTCCTAAATTCGGTTTCAAAAACGCTAACCGTGTAGAATACAACGGCGTAAACTTAGACGTACTACAAGCTTTAGTTGAAAAACATAACTTAACTGTTATTGATTTTGATACGTTGAAAGCTCATGGTTTGGCTTCTAAAAATGACTTAGTAAAGGTATTGGGTCGTGGTGAGTTGAAAGCTAAAGTTGAAGTTAAAGCGCATGCATTCTCAGCGTCTGCTCAAAAAGCAATCGAAGCTGCAGGTGGTTCTATCGTAAAACTTTAATACATGAAAAAACTAATCACAACCTTAACCAATATATGGAAAATAGAAGATTTACGTAACCGTATCTTGAATACGTTGCTATTTCTTCTAATTTATCGTATTGGATGTCACGTGGTATTACCAGGTGTTAATCCAGATGCGTTAGTAAATGCTGGTGAAAAGGAGGGGCTTTTGGGCATGATCAACATGTTCTCCGGAGGTTCTTTTTCTCGCTCAGCAATATTTGCTCTAGGTGTAATGCCTTACATCTCGGCATCTATCGTTGTACAATTATTGGGGATTGCAGTTCCGGCTTTTCAAAAGATGCAAAAGGAGGGTGAGTCTGGTCGTAAAAAAATGACACAGATTACGCGTTACCTGACAGTAGCTATTACATTGGTACAAGCTATAGCTTATGTGAAGACTCAGATTGATGCTTCTGCTAAGACTATCGAAGATCCAATGTTCACTATTCTTGCTGCTATCGTTTTGTCAGCTGGTACTTTGTTTGTGATGTGGTTGGGTGAGAAAATCACCGATAAGGGTATTGGTAATGGTATCTCATTGATCATCATGGCTGGTATCATAGCACAATTGCCAGGTGGTATCGTGGCTGAATGGGGATCTCGTATGAGCCCAAGTGGTGGCGGTATTATTCCATTTATTGTAGAGTTTATTGCTTTATTCTTTGTTGTGATCTTTACTATTTTGATCGTGCAGGGAGTGCGCAAGATACCTGTGCAATATGCGAAGAAAATTGTAGGTAATAAGCAAGTGGGCGGTGTACGTCAGTACATTCCATTGAAAGTGAATGCAGCGGGTGTAATGCCTATCATTTTTGCACAAGCTATCATGTTTTTACCAATGTCGTTGGCACAATTTTTCCCTAGTCTTCAATCAGATTTCTTAACAGCATTGACTGATTTTACTTCAGTAGCGTATAATGTAACTTTTGCGGTGTTGATCATTGCATTTACATTTTTCTATACTGCTATCATGGTGAATCCTCAGCAAATGTCTGAAGATATGAAGAAGAATGGTGGATTCGTACCAGGCATCAAACCAGGATATGACACGAATTTATTTATAGATAATGTAATTTCTCGTATCACTTTCCCTGGAGCAATTTTTATAGCTATAATAGCAATATTGCCAGCAATAGCAAGTGCTGCTGGAGTTAATAACAACTTTGCACACTTCTATGGGGGTACATCGTTGTTGATTCTAGTAGGTGTAGTGTTAGATACACTTCAACAAATCGAATCTCATTTATTGATGCGTCATTATGATGGATTGATGAAGACAGGTCGTGTAAAAGGTCGTTCGGCTGTTGGAGTAGAGGGGTATGATCAATCAGCTATTTAATTCTTTAGATGTCTAAAGTAATTTATAAAACAGAAGAACAAATCGAGCAAATTCGAGAGTCAGCAAATGTACTCTCGAATTTACTTGCTGAAATTGCCAAGGTAATCAAACCTGGTATTACAACAATATCATTGGACAAGTTAGCATTTGACTATATCCATGATCATGGTGGTACACCAGCTTTTTTGAATTATCACGGTTTCCCTTACTCATTATGTATCTCTGTTAATGATCAAATCGTTCATGGTTTCCCTAGTGATTATGTCATCAAAGATGGTGATATAGTTTCTGTTGATGGGGGGGTAAATCTGAATGGATTTATTTCAGATTCAGCATATACATTTGGTGTAGGAGAATTATCAGAGGAAGCTCAATTACTATTAGACGTAACTAAAGCTTCTTTACAAAAAGGAGTAGAACAAGCTGTAGCAGGAAAACGTGTGGGTGATATTTCGTCAGCTATTCAAGAATATGTTCAACCTTATAATTACGGTATCGTACGAGAGCTTGTAGGTCATGGCGTAGGTCTTAATCTACATGAAAAACCTGAAGTTCCGAATTATGGTAAACGTGGTGCGGGACCAAAATTAGAATCTGGCTTAGTAATCTGTATTGAACCAATGATCAATGCGGGTAAAGCAGGAGTAAAGTTTTGGGACGATGGATGGACAGTAAGCACCGTGGATGGTAAGTTGTCTGCGCACTTTGAGCAGATGGTTGCAATCCGCAAAGGTACACCAGATGTGTTGTTGAATTTTGATGAGATTGAAAAAGTTTTAAATAAAAAGTAGTTGGCATTCAATATTTTTTATTTATCTTTGCACTCCTGTTAAGTGCAGGTTGTTAGAACGTAAATAAGAATTGATATATGGCTAAACAAGCCTCAATAGAACAAGACGGAGTTATCAGAGAAGCATTATCTAATGCTATGTTTCGTGTAGAATTGGAAAATGGGCATGAAATCATTGCTCATATTTCGGGTAAGATGCGTATGCACTACATCAAAATTCTTCCAGGAGACAAAGTGAAATTGGAGATGTCGCCTTATGATTTAACAAAAGGTAGAATAACATATCGTTATAAATAAGATAGCGCTCTGCGAAGAGCTTTAACAATTTTATTACAATGAAAGTAAGAGCATCAGTAAAAAAACGTAGCGCGGATTGTAAAATCATCCGTCGTAAAGGAAAGATTTTTGTGATCAACAAAAAGAACCCTAAATTCAAACAACGTCAGGGATAATTAATTAACAAAATCGCTTAAAAAATTATATGGCAAGGATAGCAGGTATAGATTTACCTAAAAACAAAAGAGGTGTTATTGGCCTTACCTACATTTTCGGTATTGGTAGTGCCACTGCTGCTTATATCTTGGATAAAGCAGGAATTAGTCAAGACGTTAAAGTATCAGAGTGGAACGATGATCAATTAGCAGCAATTCGTACTATCATCAATGATGAGATCAAAGTAGAAGGTGCATTGCGTTCAGAAGTTCAGTTAAACATCAAACGTTTGATGGATATTGGTTGTTACCGTGGATTACGTCACCGTAAACACTTACCAGTTCGTGGTCAACGTACTAAAAACAACTCTCGTACTCGTAAAGGTAAACGTAAGACAGTTGCAAACAAGAAAAAAGCTACTAAATAATAAGTAAGAAATGGCTAAAAGTAAAAAAGTTACTAAAAAACGTATCGTTGTTATCGAGCCTGTAGGTCAAGCTCATATCAATGCTACTTTTAACAACATTATTATTACTTTGACTAACAATTCAGGTCAAACTATTTCATGGTCATCAGCTGGTAAAATGGGCTTTAGAGGTTCTAAAAAGAATACTCCATACGCTGCAGGTCAAGCTGCTTCAGACTGTGGTAAAGTTGCTTATGACTTAGGATTACGTAAAGTTGAAGTTTTCGTTAAAGGACCAGGTGCAGGTCGTGAATCAGCGATCCGTACATTACAAACTGTAGGTATTGATGTAACTACTATCAAAGATATTACACCACTTCCTCACAACGGTTGTCGTCCTCCAAAACGTAGAAGAGTTTAATAATATTATTGTTTAAGATAAGATTCGTCAGCTACAGGCTGAATGATACTTCAAACAGAGAAAGAAATGGCAAGATATACAGGACCTAAGTCCAAAATTGCACGTAAATTCAGAGAGCCTATTTTTGGTCCTGATAAAGCATTAGAGAAAAAAAATTATCCTCCTGGACAGCATGGTCCTTCAAAAAGAAGAGGTAAACAATCTGAATACGCAGTTCAGTTGTTAGAAAAACAAAAAGCGAAATATACTTACGGAGTATTAGAGCGTCAATTCGCTAACTTATTCGCTAAAGCATCTGCAAAACAAGGTATCACAGGTGAGATCTTCTTGAAATTATTAGAAGCTCGTTTGGATAATGTTGTTTACCGTTTAGGAATTGCTCCTACACGTTCAGCTGCTCGTCAATTAGTTTCACACAAGCACATTACTGTTAACGGCGATGTTGTTAACATTCCATCATATAGCGTACGCCCAGGCGATGTAATCGCTGTACGTGAGCGTTCTCAAACTTTAGAAGCTATCACTACTTCAGTAGCTGGTAGAACTATCAACAAATTTGGTTGGTTAGAGTGGGATGCTAAAAATCTTACTGGTAAGTTCTTAAGCTACCCAGAAAGAGCAGATATCCCTGAGAATATCAAAGAAAACTTAATCGTAGAGTTGTACTCTAAATAATAATTAATAGAAATATGCATAACCTTTTACGGGTTATGCATATGCTATTAAGATATACATTGTTAAAAATATTAAAATATTATAAATGGCAATTTTAGCATTTCAAAGACCGGATAAAGTGATCATGCAAAAATCTACAGATTTTGATGGTACTTTCGAATTTCGTCCATTAGAGCCAGGTTTTGGTGTAACAATTGGTAATGCTTTGCGCCGTATTTTATTGTCCTCTTTAGAAGGATATGCAATTACGTCGATTAGATTTTCAGGAGTGTCTCACGAATTCTCTACTATTAAAGGTGTAGCAGAAGACGTTACGGAGATCATCTTAAACTTGAAGCAAGTACGTTTTAAGAAATCAGGTGAGCAAGGTGACAGCGAGAAAATCTTTGTAGTTATCAATGGTCAAGATCAATTCAAAGCTGGTGATATCACTAAGTTTTCGAATAACTTTACTGTATTGAACCCAGACTTAGTAATCTGTAACATGGAAAGCTCAGTAACTATTGAGGTTGAATTGTCAGTTTCAAAAGGTCGTGGTTATGTAAATGCGGAAGAGAACAAAGTAACTGATGGTCCTGTAGGTGTAATCGCTATCGATTCTATCTATACTCCGATTAAGAATGTGAAATATACCATTGAAAACTACCGTGTAGAGCAAAAAACTGACTACGAGAAATTGTTGTTAGACATCTCTACTGATGGTTCTATTCACCCAGAGGATGCTTTGAAAGAGGCTGCTCGTATCTTAATCCAACACTTCATGTTGTTCTCTGACGAAAATATGTTGTTAGAGTCACAAACTAAAGAAGAGACTAAAGTTGTTGACGAGGAAATCTTACATATGCGTAAGATCTTGAAAACTGAATTAGTAGATTTAGATCTTTCTGTTCGTGCATTGAACTGTTTGAAAGCTGCTGATATTCGCAGTCTAGCTGAGTTAGTAACTTATGACGTAGCTGACATGTTGAAATTCCGCAACTTCGGTAAAAAATCATTAAGCGAAATTCAAGAATTGGTAAAATCTAAAGGTTTATCATTCGGAATGAACTTGTCTAAATACAAATTAGACGAAGACTAATATTAATTAAATAATTAAGCGACCTGTTGCATAATTCCCCTGAAGGAAAATTTGGAACAAAGATTAAAGAGTAAAGATTTTGTCTTTTATCATTCATCTTTGATCCTTAATTCAAAAAAGGACGGTATGCACAAAAACAAAAACTAAAATGAGACACGGAAAAAAAGTAAATCACTTAGGCCGCACTGACAGTCACCGTAAGGCGATGTTAGCTAACATGGCGACGTCATTGATCAAACACAAACGTATTACTACTACTTTGGCTAAAGCTAAAGCTTTGCGTAAATATGTTGAGCCATTGATTACTAAATCAAAAACTGACACGACTCACTCTCGTCGTACAGTATTCGCTTACTTAAAGGATAAAGATGCAGTTACTATTTTGTTCCGCGAAGTATCTGAAAAAGTTGCTACGCGTCCAGGTGGTTACACACGTATCATCAAATTAGAAAACCGTTTAGGTGACAACGCTGAGATGGCTTTCATCGAGCTTGTAGATTACAACGAAGTGTATGGTAAAACTGCTCAAACTGAGAAAAAATCTACTCGTCGTCGTGGTTCTTCTAAGAAAAAAGCTACTGAAACTGTAGAAGTTTCTGAAGAAGTGAAAGCTGAAGAAACAGCTCCTACAGAAGAAGCACCAGCTACAGAAGAGAAAAAAGACTAATTAGAGTACTTATCTCATAAAGGAAAAAGCCTTTCATCTTATGATGAAAGGCTTTTTTTTATCTATTAATTTCCCATTTTTCTAATATATTACCACTATCATCAATCATTTGAGTTAGAAAAGACTTCTCATTTGCTTTTATATCCATTATTGTTCTTTTACCAATTTGTGGTGCTCCTCCAATAAAGAGTGCAAATTTATTTTGTCCGGAAGGTGGGTAAAATTTTGCTTTATGCGTATGTCCGCTGTACACAATGTCTATTTTGTGTTGATTAAAGATTGGAACAAAAAGTTCGGTACAGTGTGTGGGTCCGTGCCAATCCCCAGAATGTAATGGAGGCATGTGCATGACAACAGCTCTATATTTTGCTTTTTTGTATGCTTTAGTTTTTACAATACTTAATAGCCAATCACGTTGTTCAAGTCGTAATTTATCATAGTCAGCAAGTCCAAAGTATTCACTACTTCCATCGGTTTTATCTTCACCTGAGTCTAGACAAATCCAAAATATGGGGCCATGCTTGAATGCTTGATAAGTTACTTTATTAGGTTTGTTAAAAATTTCAACTAATTCCCTTGCAAAGGCACCTCTTGTCTCATGATTTCCACGATTGAATACAAAAGGTGTATTGGTTGAAAAAAGTTTGCTGATTGGCATGAAGAAGTTTTTGACAACTTGACTTTCTTCATATACTTGATTGAAGATGTCTCCATTGAATAAAACCAAATCAGTATTTGTCTGCTTCTTTACATTCCACAATTCACCGAAACTTTCTGCTCTATCGTGTATGTCATTAAATATGATGACTTCGCAAGAGCTTTTATTTACAGGTTGTGTTTTGAAAGTATAATTTTCTGTTACGATCTCTTCTCCATATTTAATATCATAGCCGGACATTTTGATTAGATGTTTGGTGTGGACGCAGTAACTATAGGTAGTATCTGGCTTTAAGCCTTTGAGGTGAAAATTGAAAAAGCGACAATTTGCTACTTTCATGCCATGTTTACTTTCAAAATAAACTTGATCTATTTTTTCGATTCCATATTCAATCCAAGTATAACTATTTGTATTTGTCAATATCTGAATGTTTATTGAATCTGATGTAAGGTTTTGAAGATAGGGTAAAACAGTAAATCCTGGCTCAATATTTTCACTTCTAATAGGTTGTTCAATTTCTTTAGATAAAGAGATATTTGGGACTGTAAATGTCAATAGTCCCAAAGATTTCATAAAATTTCTTCTATTAGATTTCATAAGTACCTTTATTTCTTAACAAATTCTTTGATCCAATCAAATAGTTTTGTTTGTTGCTCTGGGTAGGTCCAGTGTCCTGTTTCTTGTACTAAGTATAATTCCTTTGGTGCTTTTATCTGATTGTATGCAGCGTAATATGAAGTTGGGGGACAAGTTTCATCGTTATATCCCCAAGTATAAAATCCTGGAACAGTAATTTTTCGTGCAAAATTCACCACATCGTAATACGCTGAAGTTTCAATTTTTTGTTTCGTCGCCATTGTAACCGCATTAGATGAATTAAACATATGTGGCCAACCTCCAGCGCGATTATGTAAATAGCCTGTCAGATCGCACATAGCTGGATAAATTGCGGCTAGTCCTTTTACTTTTTTATTTAGAGCAGTAGTTGTAATAGAAAGTGTGCCTCCTTGACTTCCTCCCCAAAGGATAATATTTGAAGAATCGACTTCATCTAAGGAAGCCAAAACATCTACACCTCTGCTACATCCAATATAGACCCTTTTATAATAGTAGGTATCCTTATTATCCAAATTCATTGTCGGATAGCCTTTCAATGCACCCGTACTAAGATCAGTATATAGACTAGCATCGTTGGTAACGGCAATGCCATGAATTCCTACTTGAAGTGTCACAAAGCCTTGTTCAGCTTGATCAATTAATCCGTTATATGGTCGAATTCCAGCTCCTGGAACCTGTAAAATGGCAGGATATTTACCTGCTTTCTTTGGTTTTGCAAGAATTCCATGCATTCTACTATTATCTATATTTTTGTAACTGATATGGTATACATCTACTTTTGCTGTAGAACGTTCAGGTAATAAGGTGTATGTTATCTCTAACGGAATTTTATTTGCTTTTTCCAATTCTGATTTCCAAAATTGGTCAAAATCTTCAGGTAAAGTCTGTGTAGGTTTAATTTTGTCAGGTGCAATAGCTGCTGTTGCTATACCTCTATATTCTATTCCATCTACTTTAACTTTGACTTCACATCGAATAAAAGCTGGTGTGTCAACAGAGAAAGCGTTACCAACTTCATAATTTTGTTTATTTACCTTAATACTACCTTTTTGTGTTGGCGCCATTTTTTCCAACCCTATAGAATAAGTAGCATCCACATTTTGCATAGGTAAATGATTTTTAATAATGGTGGTGGTGAATTTAATTTTTTCACCAGGGGCATACGTCCAATCGGCTTTGTTTGGCGTAACTAATACTTGAATAGGTTGATTATGCCTTGATTGCGCGAAGGCATAAAATTGTGATGCAATGCAGATATAGGCGCATAAGACAGCAGTTAGAATAATTGATTTTTTCATAGATTGTGTTAAGATGTTATAATGGTTTGTATTAATGAATTTAAATATCTGTATTTTTGATAGCAATTAAAAGTATTTAAAATATTTTAATTGAAATTGTTTAATCTAGTTGAACTAGCTAATTTCTCTAGGGCATAGTATATAAAATGTGTTTTTTATGCAAAAATAAAATTTTAAATACCCCATTTTATTCACACTTGACTATATTTGCTAACTATGTTTCATAGACAATGTTTTATGCAACACAATACGTTATACTAAAATGAATTTATTTGATGTTTATCCTGTCAATCCTATCAATATAGTCAAAGCACAAGGCTCAACTATTTGGGATGCAGAAGGTAATGAGTATTTGGACTTGTACGGTGGTCATGCCGTAATTTCTATTGGACATACTCATCCACACTATGTAAAAACGATTACTGACCAATTGAATGCTATTGGTTTCTATTCTAACTCGATTGAAATTCCTATTCAAAAACGATTGGCTCAACAATTGGGTGAGGTGTCGGGTAAAGAGGAGTATACGTTATTCTTATGTAATTCAGGTGCTGAGGCTAATGAAAACGCATTGAAATTGGCTTCGTTTCATACAGGACGTAAGAAAGTGATTGCTTTCACGAAGGCTTTTCACGGACGTACTTCGTTGGCTGTTGCTGCTACAGACAATCCGAGTATTGTGGCTCCAGTAAACCAAACGGATAATGTTGTCTTCTTACCATTCAATGATGAAGACGCTTTGACTAAGGCATTTTCGGAATTTGGAGAAGAAATCGCTGCAGTCATTATTGAAGGTATTCAAGGAGTTGGTGGTATTCGTGAGGCATCAATTTCATTTTTAAAATTAATCCGTTCATTGTGTGATCAATACGGAGCTGTATATATTGCTGATTCAGTACAATGTGGTTACGGACGTACAGGTGATTTTTATTCACATGATTATGCAGGCGTAAATGCTGATATTTACTCGATGGCAAAAGGTATGGGTAATGGTTTTCCAATCGGGGGTATTGCTATTGCGCCTAAATTCAAAGCTTCATACGGTTTGTTAGGTACTACTTTTGGTGGTAATCATTTAGCTTGTGCTGCAGCTGTTGCTGTTTTGGATGTTATCAAACAAGAAAATTTGTTAGAAAATGCTAAAACAATTGGTTCTTATTTGATTGATGAATTAAAGAACTTTGATAAAGTTCAAGACGTAAGAGGACGTGGTTTGATGATAGGTATTGATTTACCAGCAGAGTTGGCAGGTGTGAAAAAAGATTTGTTGGCTAAAAATAGAATTTTCACAGGTGAAGCTAAGCCAAATGTGATACGTATTTTACCAGCTTTGAATATAACAAAAGATATTGCAGATAGATTTTTAACAGCTTTAGACGAACGTCTAAAAGCTTTATAATATAGATTCATAGATAACGATATCAATGAAAAAATTCTTTTCAGTAGCGGATGTGGATAGTTTGGATGCTATCGTCAAAGAAGCTTTAGAACTAAAAGCGAATCCTAATGCAAACGAAACATTAGGTAAATATAAAACATTGGGTTTAGTGTTCTTGAATCCAAGCTTACGTACACGCTTAAGTACGCAAAAAGCGGCCATGAACCTAGGCATGAACGTCATGGTCATGAATATGGATAAAGACGGTTGGGCTTTGGAAACGCAAGACGGTGTCGTTATGAATGGTACAACAGTAGAACACATTCGTGAAGCTGCTGCTGTAATGGGCGAATACTGTGATATCTTAGGCTTGCGTTCATTCCCTTCTTTGAAAGACAAAGAAGCGGATTATAACGAAGATTTGTTTAATAAATTTATCAAATTCTGTGGTGTACCTGTTGTATCATTAGAAAGTGCCACGCGTCATCCATTGCAAAGTTTGACAGACCTCATTACAATCACTGAGCACAAAAAAGTAGCTAAACCTAAAGTAGTATTGGCTTGGGCTCCACACGTGAAAGCATTGCCGCAAGCGGTGCCAAATTCATTTGCGGAATGGATGTCAAAGGCACAAGAGCAAGGTTTAGTAGACTTTACTGTTGCGCACCCTGAAGGTTATGATTTAGCAGAAGATTTTACTAAAGGTGCTACTATTACGAATAATTTGGATGAAGCATTAGCTGGTGCTGACTTTGTGTATGTGAAAAACTGGTCTTCCTACAAAGAATACGGTCAAGTTTATCCAGTAAGTGAAAACTGGATGATGGACAATCAAAAGTTGACCTTAACAAATGATGCTAAAGTGATGCACTGTTTGCCAGTACGTCGTGATTTGGAATTATCTTCGGAAATATTAGATGGTCCAAATTCATTAGTTATCAAAGAAGCAAGCAACCGTGTTTGGGCAGCACAAGTGGTGTTGAAAAGAATGTTGGAAAGTCTAAATAAATAAGTAAATATATATGTCAAATAGTACGTTGAATATTATAAAGATCGGTGGTAATGTAATTGATGATGATATTCAATTAGAAGCTTTCTTAGAAAAATTTGCTGCCATTCCAGGCAAGAAAATTTTGGTGCACGGTGGTGGGAAGATTGCTACACGTGTAGCTTCCAAAATGGGATTAGAAGCTAAGATGGTCGAAGGTCGCCGTATTACGGATCAAGATATGTTGGACGTGGTGACGATGGTTTACGCTGGGCTTACAAACAAAAAAGTAGTCGCTACATTACAAAAATATACATGTGATGCTATTGGATTAAGTGGAGCAGATGGGAATGTAATTAAAGCAATTAAGCGTCCTGTTAGAGAGATTGATTATGGATTTGCTGGAGATATTTTAGCAGATTCAGTGAATTCTTTAGCGATTAAGAAGTTTTTGGATGCAGGTTTTACTCCTGTTTTCTCTGCAATAACGCATAATGGGTCGGGACAATTATTGAATACCAATGCAGATACTATAGCTTCTGCTTTAGCAACTTCAATGGCCGAACATTATGAAACATCTTTGATTTACTGTTTTGAGAAAAATGGGGTGTTGTTGGATGTAAATGATGATAATTCTGTGATTGAAAATATCACTGCGAATGATTTTGTGAAGTATAAAGAGCGTGGAGTAATTAGCGATGGTATGATTCCAAAGTTAGAAAATGCGTTTGAAGCAATCAATAAAGGGGTGAAATCTGTATATATTGGCAATGCTTCCAATTTACATTTGTTTCAACAGCAAAAATTCGGAACTTGTCTTATCAATAAGTAATTAACTTTACAAACCTAAACCATGAGTAAGATAACAATAATAGGATCGGGAAATATAGGATTTTCATTAGCCAAAGGTTTAGTGAAATCTAATATTTACAATGCTGAAGATATCGTATTAACCCGCAGAACTTTAGCTTCTTTGTCAGAAGAGGTAGCATTAGGTTTTGGGGTAAGTGCAGATAATTCTACGGCCATTGAAGGTGCAGAAATCGTTGTGTTAGCCGTGCTTCCACAACAGATTAAGAAAGTAATGGAAGATATTGCTTCAAATGTGCAGCCGAATCAAATTATGGTGTCTGTCGCTTCTGGCGTTTCATGTCAAGATGTGAAAGATGTCTTGGGACAAGATAAGATTGTCGTTCGTGCTATGCCGAATACGGCTATTGCTATTGGTCAGTCGATGACTTGTATCGCTACTGACAATGCAAGTACTGATGCTGTAAATCAAGTGGAGAAATTATTTGAAGCGGTAGGTTCGGTGGTGGTTATCAACGAAGATTTGATGACTTCAGCAACAGCCTTATGTGCTTGTGGTATTGCCTTCTTCCTGCGTGCTATTCGTGCTGCTTCGCAAGGTGGTGTTGAAATCGGTTTCCATGCACACGACGCCTTAAAAATGGCTATTCAGACAGCTAAAGGCGCAGCAGATTTATTGTTGCAGACGCATAGCCATCCAGAAAGTGAAATCGACAAAGTAACTTCTCCTAAAGGCTGTACTATTGCCGGATTGAACGAGATGGAGCACAATGGATTAAGCTCTGCATTCATCAAAGGAATTAAATTGTCAGCGAAAAAGGCTGGCGGACTCTATAATGAATAAGAATATAGAACAACTTATTGAAGATAGTAAATCTCTATTGGCTCAGCTGATAGAGATTCCTTCTTTTAGTAGGGAGGAGGAGCAAACAGCTGATTGTATCAGTCATTTCCTTATCGAACGTGGAATATCGAATAATCAAGTAGGCAATAATGTCATTGCTTATAACAAATATTTTGATCCTTCTAAGTCTACTATTCTATTAAATTCTCATCATGATACCGTAAAACCGAATCCTGGTTATACCAAAGATCCATTCAAAGCAATTGTCGAAGACGGTAAGTTATTTGGATTAGGCTCAAATGATGCTGGAGGTTGTTTAGTTTCGTTGATTGCTAGCTTCATATATTATTACAATGACGAGAATTTAGCTTATAATCTCTGTTTGATTGCATCAGCTGAGGAAGAGATATCGGGTAAGAATGGAATAGAAGAAGCGTATAAGCATGTGAATGAATGTACTTTTGCTATTGTTGGTGAACCGACTTTATTAGAATTGGCTGTAGCCGAAAAAGGCTTAATGGTTTTGGATTGCACTGCACATGGTGAATCTGGTCATGCTGCGCGTGAAGAAGGTGTTAATGCGATTTACAAAGCCATTGAAGATATCAATTGGTTCAATTCTTATAAATTTCCAAAGGAATCAGAATTCTTAGGACCTATGAAAATGTCTGTCACAGTTATTAATGCAGGTTCACAACATAATGTCGTGCCAGCAGAATGTAAATACGTAGTAGATGTCCGTACAACTGATGTTTATACTAATGTTGAGGTATTGGAAATTATCAAATCACATGTCAAATCGGATGTACAAGCACGTTCTACACGTTTGAATCCTTCTACCATTCCTGTAGATCATCCAATCGTTCAGGCAGGGCTATCATTAGGTAAAAAGATGTATGGAAGTCCAACAATGAGTGATCAAGCTTTGTTACCGATAACTTCAATAAAAGTTGGTCCAGGTGATTCTGCACGCTCTCATACCGCAGACGAATTTATCTATGTGCATGAGATAGAGGATGGTATAAGGTTTTATATAGAATTATTGGGTTGGGTGCTTTAATAAGTGAGGACACTTTTGGTAGAAAATAAAAATGGTTAGAAATTACCCCTAACCATTTTTATTTTAACTCTATATGAAGAGTATTAACTTATTATTCTTAATCTATTTCCGTCTTGAATTAATTGGTTATTATTTACCATAGTTTGAATTACCTGATTTAAAATACTATCAATCTGACTACCAACTTTTAGAAAATCAAAAGTTCTTGCGGTTAATCTCACTAAATCCTCTTTATTAAGACTAATGTTTGCTTCCATAATTTCAAGAATAGCTATTGAAATTTCTTCTGGGGCTATGTCTTCAATACTACGTTTCTCTATTGCATTATCTCGATATGTTTTCAAGTCTTTAGGCAAAGAGGATGAATTCCAATAGAAATCCTGTGTACCAATTGATTTTGAAATGTTTGGAATAGATGCTACAATATCTGATAAATACATACTCAATTTTGCCCCTGCACGAGCTGTATTCCACAATTTCAAAATCCTCCTAAATAATAGTGATTTGCTAATTGGAGCTTCTATTTCTACAATGGACTTCATCTGATTTAGAATCACTCGTCTATTTTCTGGAAAGTATATTGACTCGGCGTTTGCGAATGCTATTGAAGTAATATCAGCTGACTGATAAGGAATTTTAAAACTGCTTTCGATTTTTTTAACGGTTAGTTCATTAACTTTTGGTAATTCCTTTAGTTGCATTTCGGGAATTTCTAATATTGGTTTTTGAACTTTGTTTTTCTTAATATCATCGACTAGTTGGTGGATTTCTTGTATACACTGATCTTTATTTTTTATCCAATCTAACGTCCAAATGCGATAAATATTCCAACCTAAGCCTTTCAATACATTTGGTGCTAACAATTCTCGGTCATTTGTAGTATTGATGTGATTGTAGTTATCACCATCTACTAAAATTCCTAAGATGTATTCTTTGTCATTATCGGGATTAACAATTCCTAAATCAACTCTATAATTGGATGTTCCAATGTATTTGTTAACTTGTAAGCCATTTTCTTTTAGTTCATTTTCAATAGCATCAACCAAAGAAATTCTATTTGATGTTGTCGTCGTATGGTGTAGAATGTAACTTCCTTTTTCTGCAAAATTTAAAAACTCTTTAAGACCTTTTACTCCCTCAGATTTTGTTCTATTCAAATCAATTTGGTCTCCTTTCAATGTAGAAAACACCTTCATTTCATAACGAGCCCTTGTGACAGCAACATTGAGTCTTCTCCAGCCTCCCTCTCTGTTCAGTGGTCCAAAATTCATGGAGATTTTGCCTTCTTCATTGGGTCCGTAGCAAATAGAGAAAAGAATAATATCCCTTTCATCACCTTGTACGTTTTCAAGGTTTTTTATGAAAATGGGTTCTTCATTTTGCATTGCTAGCTCTTCCAGCTGTGGATGTTTTTGAAACAATTCTTGTAATAAATCTTCGATTAAGTCCTGCTGAACTTGGCTAAATGTTACTACACCTAACGATTTTTTATTACCCGATTGAAGATAGCTTTGAATGTATTCGACAATAGCTAAAGCCTCATTTTTATTCGTTCGCGTTTTTCCTTTATCATAAAATCCATTTATTTGTTGGAATGTTACTTTTTGATTTAAATCATCTGGCGAAGGAAATGTTAATAATTTACTATCGTAAAAGTTTTTATTACTGAAGGAAATCAAACTTTCATGTTTGCTTCTATAATGACGAAGTAAGTGATTAGAAGGAATAGATAATGCTAAAGTATCTTCCAAAATGCTTTCTAAATCTTCCATTTCTAAATTCTCTTCGTCTATTTTTGAAGAAGCAAAAAAGCTTGTTGGCGGCATTTGTTTCGGGTCTCCCACGATTATAGCTTGTTTACCTCTAGCCAAAGCACTGATAGCTTCAGAAGTAGGTAGCTGCGATGCTTCGTCAAAAATTACCAAATCAAAATGTTCTTGATTCACATCAAAATATTGAGCCACAGAAATTGGGCTCATCAGCATACAAGGTTTTAGCCTTGGAATTAATGTAGGAATTTGGTCAAATAATCTACGTATAGTTATGCCTCTTCCTTTACTACGAATAGCCTTCTGTAACATGCCGATTTCTGAGCTTTGGGCGGCTTCTATCGATAGATTAGGAATTTTTGCACTTAATTGAGCAACTAGTTGCTGTTTTGAAAGTTCGGTAAATTGATAATGTATTTCTTTGTATTGCTTGATTAATGACTCATAAATATCGGCATCAAAATGATTAAGCTCATCTGTACTATAGAGTGATTGAACGAAATGATTTAATCGAAGTACTTTCTCAAATTCATGCTGTGCATCTTTTGTGTCAATTACCCCTTCTTCTATTTTTTCAATAAACCAGTCAGTTCCAATTTGTTTGGCTTTGTCTTCGTAACTTTTATAGGTCAACCATTCATCTAAGAGATTGATATGGGTTGATATTTTAGCTAATTCTACATCTGCGGGTATTTGATTTAAGAACTGCAATAAAATGGTTTCATAGGATTGATAAAGTTCAACTTGCTTGATTATACTATCCAACTCATTGTTGAAATCAGTGTTTGCTATTACTGATTTTAACCAAGTGGATGGCGGATTATTCGATAATGTATTGATTAATTGGATTAATTCTTCTACTATGTTTATTTCCTTTAGGAGTCCTTCGTGATTAAAGCTATTTGTTGTTTTGTACTTTTCAAATAATTGATTAAAGGTTCTGAATTTCTCTTCCTTTTCATTCTTTTGTAATACATTTAATTCGTCAAGATTAGCAAATAATTCATCTATACTTTCAGGATGTGTTATTTTATGAGATGAAAAACCTTGTAGGATACCTTTCACTTTTCTCTGTTTCAGCCATTTGGGTAAAAACCAAGTGTATTTGGCTTGATTCCATATCATTTGAATCTCTTGATAATTGTAATCAAGTATTTTCGCATTAAAGGATGAGATAATTTTATCTCGCAGTCGAACAAGAGATTGATTCAAATGAATCCATTCTGACAAGTAACTCTTTTGAGTTTCATCAATAACGTAATCTATCAGTTTTTCATTGATTGGATTTGCCTGTATAAATTTTAAGATAGGTAAATACTGTGCTGATTCTGCATTATCCATAGCATATTTCTCAAAAGAAGTCTCTTTCTCTTTTTTAGAAATAAGGAAATACTGGATTGCATTCGTAATGTTATTCTTTAAGTCAAATTGATTTGGCTGTGACTTAACGGCTTTTAAGGCATGCTGATTAGGTACTTCAATCTTTGCAATAATAGAATGGAAAGCTGTATTCCAATTTTGCCATTCATTCCATTTGTTTGTATTTAAATCGCTAAAATTGATAGCAACCCTCAGTTCATTTGAAAACTGAATTTTATAATATTCTAAATACGAAATCGTATCGTAAATACTCCAACCAATTTCGTTCTTCTCGTGTAGCTTTATGACATATTGATTTAGTTCCTTGCGTTTGCTATCTAAGCGATTTGCTTCTTCGATAAAACTTTCATTTGATTGGTATTTGGGAACATCTAATGTTCTTTCAAACTGTTGTAGAACATCTGATTTTTTCGATTTATTGGAATGTAGTTCTAAACAAAAAGGGCCTAAACCGATATGTTCTAGTCTAGTATGCACAACATCCAATGCTGCTTTTTTAGCGGCTACAAAAAGGACTTTTTTATTATTAGCTAAGGCATCTGCTATGATATTCGTAATAGTTTGTGATTTTCCTGTTCCAGGCGGGCCATGCAAAATAAACGTTTTATTTTCATTGGCACTTTTTACAGCATTTAGCTGTGAATTGTCTGCAGAAATGGGTAGGAACAATGACGAAGTTGGTAGGTTCTCTAATTCTAATTCATTTCCATCTACACTTTGAAGATTTTCTGATAATTTTCCATCAATTAGACTTTTGACAATAGAACTTTTCTCTATTTCTGCTGCATATTTAGAAATATCTTGCCATAGAATTAATTTATTGAAAGAAAAGATTCCTAAAACAGTTTGTTCTAAAACATCCCAGCCTCCTAAAGTCATTATTGCATTTCTAAGAATGGCAAAAACTTTAGGTACATCCACACCAAAATCATCGGTTGGAAGATTTTCTAAACTATTTAAATTTAACTTATACTCTTGCTTTAAGTATTCCAACAAGGTAATGTTAATCATAGTTTCTTCTTCGCGACTGCGCAAAGTATATTTAGAATTAGCGGATTTTCGAGATAATTCAACAGGAATCAATAAAATTGGCGCGTAACGAGGTTGTAATTTGTTCCGCGGCTCAAACCATTTTAATAAACCAATTCCTAAATATAAAGTGCTTTTCCCATTCTCTTCTTCGGCAAGTCTTGATGAACGATATAGATTGGTTAAAATACTATTCAAATCATCATTGTGATAATAGGTAAGTAAACGACCATATTTAAATTCTTCGTCAGCTAAAGTGAATAGAGTGTCGGAGGAATGTAGAGGAGGATTATAAATATTATAACGTCTTATGATAGGCTGATTATTGTCTGGTTGTATAATGTAGCTTTTTCCTTCTGCTAAATTATCTTCTAAAAGGTGGGATTTTAAATCGATAATTTGCAACATGCTTTTTGTGAAACGAAGATTCAATAGATTGTTTCTTAAGGATAAATCCAGAAGTTTACGTTCCCAAATCTTTTGTTTCGTCAGATTTGATAAATCTGTTAATTCCAAATCATCGTATGAGGTGCCTATGTCGAAATCTTCATCCAAAAGGTTATCCGTATTTGATGCTGTAGAATTAGAGTTATTAATAGTTTGCTTTATTTCGGATTGTATTGACAGCGGTGTTATGCCATAAGACCTAGCTTTTTTGATGTCTATTGATAATAAAAAATTATCGGTAGCTAGTAATTGTCGCTCCGCAGTATCCATAGCCTGCGAAAAAGGAATATTATTGCCTTTGCAAAGGCTCGTGGCTTCAATTAATGCTATTTGTTTTATTCCTTTTGCTACGCGCTTAGTAAGTGCGGTAACATCATAATTTATCATGCCATCGAATCGCATATCTTCAAGCCATACGCCTACAAAGGCATGACCAGAAGTAATAATGATGAGAGGGTTTAAATTTATAGCCTCTAGCACAGCAGCGAATAGTAAGGATATATCAATACAGTTTCCGAATTTAGTATTGATAACTTTGTCTATCAAGCGGATTCTCTGTCCAGATTTTTCGAAACTGGCAGGCATTGCGCTATAGATAATTTGATGATTCTGGATGGCTTTATAAATAGCTGAAACTATTTGTAAAACCCTTTCTTTGTTATGGGATTGATAACCTTCAAAGCTAGTTAGATGATTATTTGATTCCAAAATTTTTATAGCTTCTGTTTTTAAGGAATATATTAAATCGTGATTGGGTAAAATATAAGAGGCTAATAGTTGAGGGTATGAATGTAAGCCACCAAAGTAATCAATAGGTAATATATCGATAGTGAAATCTTCCTGTTTTAGGACTTCATTATTGCTAAGTACTTCAATGGTAATTTTATCTAAGTCCTTTTCAGCTAGATTTTTAAGTAATTCTAAGTTGAATTTAAGATTGAATTCAGTGAACTGGACTATCTCGTTTGGTAAAATTCTATCCTTATTTATGGAAAAATCTTCGAATAATTTAAATGTGGACTTTAGCGTTATCTTGATGTTTTCTAAATCTTTTTCACCTAAATTTTGTAAATTGATATTTTGAATAAAATTTAATTTATTCGATATGAATGTGTAATTAATAAAATTGAGGTAATTAATTTTTAAGTTTAAATTATTCTCGATATTCATAATTTCGGTTTATTACTAATAACTAAAAATACATTTTATTTTATAGATAATTTTGGTCGTTTTTAAATTTGAGGAAATAAAAAATGCGAGACATTTACTGTCTCGCATGAATACTTTTACTTCGTCTTACCTTAATTTCCGCATTTCCTTTACAGCTTTATCAAGATCTTTCTCCAATTCCTTTAATTTTATTTGTTGTTTGCTGATTTTAATTATCTCTTTTTCTCTATCAATGTCAGAAATTCTATTTCTTCGAATTTTTTTATCTAAATCATCTTCCATTTTTTCAACCTTTGAAGATTGTTTCTTGATGTTTTTTTCGATCTTATCAACTTTGCTTACCGCTTTCTCATACTTTTTAGCAGCTTTTTCACGTGCTTTTTGTTGTTTCTCAAGTTTTTTTGCTTGTTTCTCAATTTCTTTTTGACGTTTTAATAACTCTTTCTCTGCTTTTATTCTTTCTTTTTCTACCTTTTCAGCAGCTTTTTTAGCTTCTGTTTCTGCTTTTAGTGCAACTTTCTTTTGTTCAGCAGTTAATAAATTAGATGTTAATGTGTCTAGTTGAGTAAGTGGTGTAGAGTTATTTGTGTGCTGTGCTTTAGATATACCTGCAATTGCAACTAATCCAATAAATAATATAAATCTTAAATTTTTCATCATTTTCATACGTTAATTTGACTTTAGGGAAGTCAAAAAGTTTAACACAAAGGTAATAAACAAAAAAGAGTAGCATATGCAATTATGCTGCTCTTTAAATATTATTGTAGAGAAATCTCTAGTTAAGCTAATTGTGCTAATAAATTGATTAAGCTTACACGCTCACCAATAATTTTGCTTAAATCAGCGATTGCAACGCGTTCTTGCTCCATTGAATCACGGTGACGGATGGTAACCATGTTGTCTTCTAATGATTGGTGATCCACTGTGATACAGTAAGGTGTACCTATAGCATCTTGACGACGATAGCGTTTACCAATAGCGTCTTTTTCATCGTATTGGATGTTGTAATCCAATTTCAATTTAGCCATGATCTCACGAGCTTTTTCTGGAAGGCCATCTTTTTTCGTTAAAGGTAAAACAGCAGCTTTCACAGGAGCAATGGCTGGATGGAATTTCAATACCACACGTGAGTCTTGCTTTTCTTCTGTCGACAGATCTTCATGTACTAAAGAGTTCGCTAATACAGTTAAGAAAAGACGGTCTAAACCAATCGATGTTTCTACAACATAAGGAATATAGTTTTGATTGATCTCTGGGTCAAAATATTGCATTTTCTTCTTCGAATACTCTTGATGTTGTTTCAAGTCGAAGTCTGTACGTGAGTGAATACCTTCTACTTCTTTGAAGCCGAATGGAAATTCGTACTCGATATCTACAGCTGCATTTGCGTAGTGTGCTAGTTTAGCGTGGTCATGGTAACGGTATTTTGTTGCATCAGCTCCTAAAGCCAAATGCCACTTCAAACGAGTTTCTTTCCATTTATTGTACCATTCCATCTCAGTGCCTGGACGAACAAAAAATTGTAATTCCATTTGTTCGAACTCACGCATACGCATGATGAATTGACGAGCAATTACTTCATTACGAAATGCTTTACCAATTTGAGCAATACCAAAAGGAATTTTCATTCTTCCTGTTTTTTGAACATTCAAGAAGTTAACGAAAATACCTTGTGCTGTCTCAGGACGTAAATATACTTTCTCAGCACCATCAGCCATTGCGCCCATTTGTGTATCAAACATCAAATTGAACTGACGAACTTCAGTCCAGTTTTTTGTACCTGAAATAGGACATACTATATTATGCTCCTCAATAATTGTTTTCAAACGCGCTAAATCATCCGCATTCAACGCATCATCTAAGTCTTGTTGTAATTGAGCAGCTTTATCCGTTTTTCCGTCTTTTTCATAACGATCGATTTTGTCTTCGATCAATTGATCAGCACGGTAACGTTTTTTAGAATCTTTATTATCGATCATTGGATCGTTGAATCCATCTACGTGCCCAGAAGCTTTCCAGGTAGTTGGGTGCATGAAAATTGCGGCATCAATACCTACAATGTTTTCATTCAATTGCACCATGGATTTCCACCAATATGTCTTCAGGTTATTCTTTAGTTCTGAACCTAGTTGTCCGTAATCATATACGGCACTCAAACCGTCATAAATCTCACTTGAAGGGAATACAAAACCGTATTCTTTAGCGTGAGATATAATGTTTTTGAAAAAGTCGTCTGTTTGTTTGCTCATAAGAAGCAAATATATACAAAGGTTGTCAAAGTGGCAAAAGTAAAGATTATTGGTTATTACAATTAATCAGTGCTATGAATTTCTTAACCATCGTAGGCGTATCTTCTGTTAGATCAATAAAATAGGGTACTTGCCATATTTGTGTTTTGATAGCTTGTTTGCTTACAGGTTTATCCCATGAAGGATAAATTCTGAAACCTCGTTTGCCATCATGTATGTTCTTTAAAATTTTATTTTCGCGAAGGGCTTGTTTGGAGAAGATAAAGATTCCTTTTTTAGGGTCATCATTCGTCGCTATAATATAAAAGTCGAACGGATCTGAATAATGAAAAGGTTCTGTAGTGCCACTTGCATTTCTTTTCCATAGAGTTACAAACTGACCAATTTTTTTAGGTGTTATTTTGGCTTTTCTGAACTTATAGTTTTGGGTTCCAATAGTAAAATTGAAACCCAAATATTCTACACACTCTTCATCTTTATGGAGATTGCAAATTTGTAAATTGAGATTCTTAAAAATCTTAACATCAAGCAATAGTAATTCGTCAATCATTAGATTTACAATGATGCAGGGTATAAATCCAAAATTTGTTGAGAGGCATTCTTATTATCGACTTTTTTAATGATATGTTCGATAATACTCTCTTCGTTGATAACAAAAGTAGTACGTGCTGTGCCCATATATTTTTTGCCGTACATATTTTTCTCCACCCAGACACCGTAATCATTCACGATTTTCTGGTCTTCGTCCGCTAATAAGTTGAAGGGCAATTCAAATTTTGCGATGAATTTTTGGTGTGATTGTTCGCTATCGATGCTAACCCCCAAGACTTCAAAACCTTTGCCTAATAAGAACTGGTAATTGTCTCTGAAATTACAAGCTTCCGTTGTACAACCCGGTGTATTATCTTTTGGATAAAAGTATAAAATAACTTTCTTCCCCTTGTAGTCTGAAAGCTTAATTGTTTCGCCATTTTGATTTTTAGCGATTATCTCGGGAGCTTTTGTTCCTATTTCTAATGTATTCATAATTATTTGATTAAGGATGAATAAGCAAAAATTAAAGATAAAACCTTTATTACTTGCTCTTTTAGTCTTTATTCTATCGTATAAACCTCGCTTCGAAAACTTTCTCGTTATCTTTCCAATCTTTCACAATCAACTTAAATGTATGTTCGCCTTTGGACAATGAAGAATCAAAACGATGCCAAAGATGTCTATTCTTAGGGTCGTATTCCATCAATACCCAATTTCCATCTATGTAGCCATTGAAAGATTGAATGCCTGAAAAATTATCTGCAATCGTAAAATCAATTTTACTTTGCGTAGAAACATTTTTACCATTGACTAAGTTTCGTGCTGTAATGGTTGGTGCAATAGTGTCCACTGCAACATAAAAATCACCAAAATTTCTAGTATTTACCGTCACCCAACCATTTTCAAATTTCCCACCTTCTGAACCACCGTCCACGGAAGCAATAAGAGCTTTACTTTCTAAATGCGGAGGCAGATTAGTCGGCTTTATGGATAATGAATATGTAGAAAACAAGGGTGTCAATGTATTGTGCACCTTATGCAAAGGAGAGTAAGTATTCGGTTGTTGCAACTCCTCTGTATAGACAAAGTCTAAATCACTGTATAATACACCTTGTGGTAGTTCTATTTTTATATTTTCTGTCGAAAAAGAATGCTTTGTATTATGTGCTAAAAGTGTTCCCTTTAAAGACGTGTTAGTAGGAGTCCCGTTAATACTGTTTGATATTTTAAAATCCAATTCACTGCAATTTCCAGCCACATCTTTTACCACATATTTGACAGCATAAACTTTATTTTTAGGTAATTCAATGATACCATTGTTGTTCAATGTCTTTAATATTTCGATTGGATTTCCAGGGTCTTTGAAAGATTTCTGAACCTTTGCTTTTGAGCGCTTCCAGTGCGGATAATCAATATAGGAATGTATAGCTCGAGTCGTGTTAAAATCCAATTCTTCGAAAACAGCAGCTGAAATTAACTTACCATCAACAAAAAGTTCAATAGAATATACACCATTCTGAAATCCACCGGCACGGTGTCTGTCAATTGTATTGATCCCGAATCCAAACTTCCCGGAAACGGGAATCGGTGAAGATTGAGTTAGGGCATATCTGCCAGAGCCAATACTTTTTACTCCTAAACTCTTTCGAGGTGTAAATTCATTGAAGGGGTTTTCATTCAATTCATAGAGCATCACATTATTTATTGTCGGATTGAATTTATCTGCAAATCGTAATCCAAACAACTGTGGATTCAATGGGCGCTGAGTCTTGGTATCTCTAATTTCAAAATGCAAGTGCGGTCCTCCAGAACTTCCGGTATTGCCCGCATTGCCAATAAATTGACCTTTGGTCAGACGAACTTGTTCTGGTGTCAACGTAATGTCTACATCAAATCGCTGTTGCTTATATTGTTCAGCTTTAACTATTTTAGTCAATTCAGCGTTAAACGAATCCATATGAAGATATACTGTCGAAAACCCATTTGGATGGTCAATATAAACAGCATTTCCGCCACCACCGATTTGAACACGAACGCGCGATACGAATCCTTCTGCCGCAGCATGTAATGGCAACCCAATTTTCTGTTGAGTTCGGTAATCATCTCCTCCATGAAAATGGGTGCTTCGCAACTCACCAAATGTACCCGAAGCATCCATCGGAATATTCAATGGATTACGAAAATAGCCTTGCGGATAAGTTCTTGAAGTGATTATGTCTTTGGGTTGCGCATAGAGAGCAAGGCATGTTGCCAGCATTCCGCACAACAAAATTATTTTTCTCATATTATTTAATTTGTGTTGAAAACATGAGCTGCTCGCCAATGTATCCTTCCAGCTTGTCACCAATTAAAATAGGACCAACGCCTGCTGGAGTACCCGTATAAATCAAGTCACCTTTACGAAGAGTGATGAATTTTGATATATATACTATTAACGTATCAATATCAAAAATCATATCTTTTGTATTACCTACTTGGACGATTTCTTCATTTTTTTTCAATGAAAAGTTAATATCCGAGAGATTTTCAAATTCTTCTTTAGGAATGAGATTACTTATCACAGCAGAATGGTCAAAGGCTTTCGCTAGTTCCCACGGCAATCCTTTTTCTTTATGTTTAGATTGAATATCACGAGCCGTAAAATCAATGCCCAAACCTATCGCATCATAATATTTGTGGGCAAATTTCTTTGCTACATGCTTTCCCTCGTTGCAAATGCGATATACGACTTCACATTCGTAATGAACATCAGAGGAAAATTCGGGGTAATAAAAGTCTTTGTTGTCTTTTAATACTGCTGTATCCGGTTTCATAAATATAACTGGTGATTCCGGAACTGGATTGTTTAATTCTTTAGCGTGATCGATATAATTTCTACCTATAGCAATTATTTTCATGGAATATGTCTTTTATACAAATGTACGGAAAATGAAAGAAGTGTATTTAATTGTGAGTTTAGTAGTTATTGTATGTATAATGTCTTATTTCAAATTTATTTTATGCTTTGAAATTTTCTATATCGAATATATTACAAAATAACTTTTCTGCCTTCTTAGCCATTATAAATGTTTTTATATCTAATATTACTTGTTTTATTTAATAAAGTTTGTGTATGATGTTGCTAAATCGATTAAAATTATTTTACTTAGCACAAATTATAAAACACAAATCCTAGAAAAACAAGACTTAAACTATCTCAGCCTACCTAGGTGTTTGTGGTATTCTAAAGAAAAGATAACTAATTAATCATACTATGAGTAACTTTTACAAACCTAAACTTTGTAGGGCCAAATGTTGGATTTTATCCATGACATTACTTACGCCAAGTTACATGGCTGTTTATGGAAATGCGCTCAATACAAAAGTATTTATTACGCATAATCTCTCCGTCGTACAATCCATACAGGGTAATATTGTAGACGCAACTACTGGGGTTGGAATGGCAGGTGTAACTATCACAGTCAAGGGTACTGGCATATCTGCCAAAACTGATTCTAAAGGTTTATTTACTATTGCTGCAAAGGTTGGCGATGTTTTGGTAATCAACTATTTAGGTTATGAGACAGTTGAGCATCGAATAACAAGTAGCACAGTAACCATTTCTTTAAATTCATTAGAAACGGCGTTGGATGAGGTGATTGTAGTAGGCTATGGTACTACAAATAGAAAATCTGTGGTGGGGGCAGTTGATCAGATTAGCTCTAAAGCAATCGAAAATCGTCCTGTTGGTAACGTCACACAAGCGTTGCAAGGAGCTTCTCCCAGCTTGAATATTCAGCAAAGAAGTATGAATCCAAATGATAATACGATGAATATTAATATTCGTGGTATTTCTACGATGAATAACAACAATCCTTTAATAGTCATTGACGGTTTAGTTTCAGAAGGAGGAAGTTTGAATAAACTCAACCCAGCTGATATTGAAAGTGTTTCGGTCTTGAAGGATGCTGGAACTGCGGCAATTTATGGATCTCGTTCTGCTAATGGTGTTATTTTAGTGACGACCAAGAAAGGACGTCAAAATCAAAAACCAAAAGTATCTATTAGCTCTTTAGTAGGATTACAAGAGCCAAATGTACTTTACCGACCTGTAGAGGGATATCAAAATGCAACCTTGAAAAACCTAGCGTTGACGAATGTTGGGCAAAACCCACAATTCTCACCTACAGAAATAATGGATTTGTATGACCATAAGGCTGAAGAGCGTTGGAATTATGATGAAATTCTCCAAAATGGAATGCAACATAATCATAATATAAGTATCGCCGGTGGTGGTGAAAATACATCGTATTTATTCTCCGGTGGTTTTTTCGATCAAAGAAGCAATTTCGTGGGGGATAATTATGGTATTAAGCGATATAACTTACGTTCTAATATCGGAACAGAATTTGGAATTTTTAAATTGAATTCAATACTAGCCTATACTCGCAACAATAACAATGCAACTACTGCAGCGAACGCCATCATTAACTCTTCGCGTATTCCATCATATTACTTTTATAGGATGCAAGCAGAGAATGGAAAATACTTAGTTAATAATGCATTAACTGACCAAAATCCATTAGCTGAATTAATGCAAGGTGGGAATCAATTGTCAGATAATGATTATTTTAATATTAACTTGAATTTGGAAGCCAAAATAGCTGATGGTTTGAAATTCCGTGGAATATTTGGTGCAGATCTATATGCAGATCATCGCTTTATACGTCGAAAACAAGTTCCTCTATATGCTAGTGAAGACGCGAGTACGCCATTAGTTTTTGTGAATTCAGCGCGTGGGACGGAAGATTTTAATGAAAAGGCTTATCTATTGAATTATCAATTGTTATTAGATTATTCTAAAACTTTTGGAAATCATTCCTTATCAGGATTATTAGGAGCTACTAATGAGTCTTATAGACGTACACGAAATGAAATAAAATTAAAATTTACGGACCCAATTCTTGGAATTCCTACTACTGGGACAGAAATAGACCCTTCAAGTAATGTGACATTACAAAATACATTGGAACGCAGTATCAATTCTGTTTTTGGACGTGTGGGTTATTCTTTCGCTGATCGATATTTCGCAGAGGCAAGTTTTCGATATGACGGATCTTCTCGATTTATCAAACAAAATAGATGGGGCTTTTTCCCTTCACTATCATTAGGTTGGAGAATATCTGACGAAAGTATTTTTGAATCGTATAAAGCTAATGTTGGTGACTTCAAAATTAGAGGTTCGTATGGTGTTTTAGGTAATCAAGAAATCGGTGATTACCAATATATGACCACATATATGTCAATGAATAACACTTATGGATTCAATAATGAACCGGTAGCTGGTGGAGGATTCCGATATGGTAATGTTGATCTACAATGGGAGAAAACCTATAATTTTAATATTGGGTTTGACGCTTCATTCTTAAATAATAATCTGACAGCAAGCTTTGATTATTTTGATAAGAATACTGTTGATATTTTGATCGTACCAGAAATTGCATCCGTATTTGGTACCACACTAAGTGATTATAATGCGGGCAAAATGCGTAATAAGGGATGGGAGCTTGTGCTTTCTTATCGTCTTAGAACCGAAAATGCCAACCATACGTTCTCTGGAAATATAGGTGACTCTTTTAATAAAGTCACGTATTTCGATGGTAAAGAACAAATTTCGACTAGTGATAATATCACTAAACTTTTGCGCGAAGGAGTTCCTTTGAATGCATATTATGGCTACAAGACAGACGGTTTCTTCATGAATATGCAAGATCTAGAGACAGCAGCATTGCCTGTTGGTTTGAGTCCTACGGATTTGAGACCTGGTGATGTGAAATATGTGGATCGCAATAGTGATGGTATTATTGATTCCCGCGACCGCTATATTCTAGGACACGCTTTCCCAAGATATACGTTTGGTTTTTCTTATGATGTAACATTCAAAGGTTTTGACTTCAATTTATTTTTACAAGGTGTTGGAAAGAGAGACATGATGGTGCGTGGTGAATTGGTGGAGCCATTCCACGAAAACTATTCCTATGCAATCTATCAGCATCAATTGGATTATTGGACGCCGACCAATATCAATTCTCGTTACCCAAGATTGACAGCTGCTGGTGCGGCTTCTACATCAAACAATTACCAGAAAGATTCTGATTTGTATTTATTTGATGGGAAGTACCTGCGTGTTAAGAATATTCAGTTAGGATATAGTTTGCCGCAAGATGTAACGAGTAAAATGGGTTTGCAAAAGTTCCGAGTATTTGCAAATGCGCAAAATTTGTTCACTTTGTCAAAGAATTCTTGGATCGATCCTGAATCATCAGAATTTGGAAACAATATGAGTGGATCTGCTAATAGTGCAAGAAATTACCCAACATTAAAGTACTACGGTCTAGGTCTAGATATTCAATTTTAATAAATGATAAACATGAAACTAAATAAACTTTTTTCTATACTAAGTCTAGTTACGATTACATCATTTATGAGTTGTAATACACTAGATCCAATTCCTACCGATCGTTTCACAGACGAAACCTTTTGGCAATCAGTAGAGAATTCTGAAATAATGGTCAATATGGCCTATAACCAAATGTATTCTGCTGACAAGATGTGGAATGATGAAGCGTTGAGTGATAATTTATTCGAGGGAAGATCCAATACGGCACAGCGAGCAATTCGAAATGGTATAGCTGACCCGACTTTAGGTAGATTTGCTGATGAATGGAAGCAAGCCTATGAAGGACTCAAAACATGTCATGTATATATGGCAAATATTGATAGAGTCCCTAATATGGATGCAAATTTAAAAGCACGTCGAATTGCTGAAGTACGCTTCATACGAGCTTATATCTATTTCCGCTTGGTAAATTTTTATGGTGACGTGCCATTTTTTACAGAGGATATAACTTTAGCGGAAAGTTCTACCATTGGACGCACTGCTAAAGCTACCATCATACAATTTATTCATGATGAACTAGATGCCATATCAAACATTTTACCAAGTCGTAATGCATTGCCTGCAGCAGATAATGGTCGTATTACCAAAGGCGCTGTAGAAGCATTTCATGCTCGTGTGTATTTATATGAGAGCAATTGGAACAAGGTAGTAGAGCATACCGAGAAGTTGATAAATAATAAGGGTACATATGGAAACTATGATTTGTTTCCAACTTATGCAGGATTATTCACTGCTGCCAATGAGTATAACCAAGAAGTGATATTGGATTTTGGGTATGTTCCTTCGGTGAAAACTTGGAGTAAATTTTATGATGCAGCACCTTTGTCGGCTGGAGCAAGACTTAATGCTATTGCGCCGTTGCAAAGTCTGGTAGATAACTACATCACATTGAATGGTTTGCCTATCGCCAATGATGCTTCATATAATGAAAACAATCCATATGTAAATCGGGATCCTCGCATGGCTGCAACTATTGTCTATCATGGAGCCCAATGGCAGAATTTCAATGGAAATACTTCGACAATATATATCCGACCAGGTACTGGTTCTAACCAAACTGAGCGTATGGATGTATACGTTAATGCAGCTTCAAACTCCACCTCTACAGGATATTATATGAAGAAGTATTATGATGTTACCGCTACGGACAATTATAATTCGGGATTGAATATCATCATGATACGCTATGCTGATGTATTATTAATGTATGCTGAAGCAAAAAATGAGTTAGCAAAATTGACAAATGAAGATTGGAATTTGACCATCCGTAAAATTCGTGAAAGAGCTGGATTTACAAATGCGGCTGCATTAAATTATTCAACATCATGGACTCAAGATCAACTTCGTACATTAATTAGAAACGAAAGAAGATCAGAGCTTGCACTTGAAGGCCTTCGTTATTATGATATAATACGTTGGAAAGCTGGTAAGCAGTATTTAGATGGTGAAGTACGTGGTGCTAGATTTGAAAATAATAATTCTACTTACATACGCCTTGATACACGCAAATTTGATGAGAATAGAGACTATCTATGGTCTGTTCCTAGAAGTCAAATGGATATAAACAAAAATTTACTACCAAATAATCCTGGATACGCTAATTAATTAAATACAATTGAATTATGAAAAAATTAATCAACATCATATTGAGTTTGTATATGCTAGTCTTCATGTACTCGTGTAAGACTGATAATATGAATTATTCGGATGCACAAGTGACGGCAGTTAACGCGTTGTATGCACCGACAGAGAATGCCAGCGTGAAATTGCTGAGCGCTGCTTCAGCATCTTTGTTTTTTGAATGGGAACCAGCTAAAACCGAAGATAGTGGAGCTGCACTGTACGAAATTGTTTTCGACAAGGTAGGAGGTAATTTCTCTCAACCTATCTATAGAATGACTTCAAATAATAATGGTTATTTGTCCAACGCTATAGTTTCACATAAAATATTGAACAGTATTGCAATCAGTGCAGGAGCAAATCCTGGAGAATCTGTGGATATTGTTTGGTCAATTATATCTTCTCGCGGAATGAATCAAGTTTTGAGTAATCAATCAAGAAAATTGAACATTACAACACTTGAAGGATTTGCTGACGTGCCTAATGAAGTTTTTGTAACCGGCGAAGGCAGTGAAACTGGTGCGGATATCAATGCGAGTATGCCTTTCAAGCAAATTGCTCCAGGTGAATTCGAAATTTATACTAAACTAGAAGCAGGTAAAAAATATGTGTTTATTGATCGTAAAGGTGGCACACCACGATATTTTTACTCTGATGATCAAGTGAAATTAAAAGAAGGTACTGACGAAAGTGGTATGCAAGTATCAAAAACTGGCGTATATAAAATAAGTATAGACTTCAACGTAGCAACAATATCTGCTATCGAAATCACTAAAGTTGGCATGTTCTTTTCACCGAGCAATAGTGTTGTTGTAAATATGCCTTATGCTGGCAATGGTATTTTTAGAGGTACGGGGGTAGTGAATTTCAAACAAGAAAGCTGGGGGAGAGATCAGCGTTACAAATTCCAATTTGAATACATTGAAAATGGCGCAACTAAAATTGGACAATTCGGGACGAAAAATTCTACGGATAACCCACCTAATGCTAGCTCAGCACCTTCTTATTACTTTATCAGAGTATTGCCAAACAATTCACAGTGGGATGACAAGTGGAAGTTTATTGATGCGGTAGACGGAAAATCGACTACGATATCTATTATTTTGCAAGGTGATAAAGATTATACGCACACAGTAACTGTTAATTAAAACTGATGGATATGAAAAAAATAGCTTATTTATTTGTTTTGTTAACAGGATTTTATTCTTGTGATAAAATAGAGGATGAATATCGCTTTGACGATACCATCTCCGAATCATGGGAAAATATTGCGAATAAGACGACAGATAAATTGATAACTGATTTTTGGAACGAAGCTGGATATTTCAATTATGGAAGTAATCAATCCGATCGAGGGTTCCAATATTGGCCAAATGCGCACGCGATGGATGTTGTAATCGATGCATATCTGCGAACTAATGATGCTTCCTATAAAAACTACTTTGATACTTGGTTTGCCGGTATAAAGGTGAGAAACGGAGGTACCTACTACAACATTTATTACGATGATATGGAATGGAATGCGTTGACATTTTTACGCTTGTACGATGTGACCAAAGATCAGAAATACCTAGATGCGGTTCATTTATTGTGGGATGATATAATATTGGCGTGGAATGAAGAATATGTTGGTGGTGGATTAGCATGGAAAAAGGATCAGCCATATAGCAAAAACGCTTGCTCAAATGGCCCCGCTAGTATTCTTGCTGCTAGACTGTACAATTTGACAAAAGAGCAGAAATATTTGGATTGGGCAATAAAAATCTATGAATGGCAGAAGGATAATTTGTACAATCGAGCTACAGGGGCAGTTTATGATAATATAGACGGTCGAACAAATACTTTGAATAGCGTTACACTTACGTACAACCAAGGTACATTTTTGGGTACAGCAGTGGAATTGTACCGTATTACTAAAGATGTTGTTTATCTGAACGATGCGCAGAAGATTACTAATTACACTATCACAAAATGTATTGATGCAAGTAATAACGTGTTACGTGATGAGGGAAGTGGAGATGGCGCGTTATTCAAAGGAATTTTTATTCGATACTTTGTGGACTATCTATCATTAGAAGAAATTGATCCTTTATTTAAGACAAAGTTTAAAAACTTTTTAATAAATAATGGAAAGGTGGCATGGACAAGGGGAACTGATCCAAATGTACTATTATACAGTCCTTCGTGGACTACAGTACCTGTAGGAAATACACAATTAACCTCTCAATCAAGTGCAGCTATGCTTTTTGAGGCGTTAGCAATTATGAAATAATCTATAACCTAATCTTCATTAGCTAACTATAGCTAATGAAGATTTATAAAAACAGAATTATGAGGAACTTTTTTTTAACATGCTTTGTAATATCATGCATTGCTGTCAATTTGGTTTATGCCCAAGCGAATAGAAATATTAATCGCGCAAAGGAAACATTAGATTCTATTTATAAATATTACGGTGTTCATAATCGACAATTACTTCGTGAGCATTATCCATTTAAGGACGATTATAGAGCAGACTATTTGGGTGGAGGTGAAAATTCTAATAAGTCGAATCCATTCGCCTATTTGTGGCCTTATTCAGGGTCCCTATCAGCAACTGTTGCACTTTATGAGAATACAAAAAGTAAACAAACGCTAAATCACATTGATACCAAGGTATTAGTCGGTCTAGAAGAATACTTTGATAAGCGAAATCCTGTTGGATATGCTTCCTATATAAATTCAGCGCCATTATCGGACAGATTTTATGATGACAATGTGTGGTTAGGAATTGATTTTACAGATATATATTTACTTACGAAGGACAAGCGCTACTTAGAAAAGGCACTAGAGATATGGACCTTTGTTGAAAGTGGGATGGATGATAAGCTTGGTGGTGGTATTTATTGGTGTGAGCAACGTAAAGAATCAAAAAATACATGTTCTAATGCGCCAAGTGTAGTGTATTTAGCTAAATTGTATCAGGCGACAAAGGATAAAAAGTATTTGAATCAAGCGCAAGATTTGTACAAATGGACACAACAGAATTTGATAGATTGGACGGATTTTGTATACTTTGATAATATCAATCTGAAAGGCCAAGTGGATAAGAGAAAATACGCTTATAACACAGGGCAAATGATTCAAGCGGGTGCTTTATTATATAAATTAACAAAGAATAAGCAATATCTTATTGATGCACAAAATGCGGCTAAAGGAGGTTTTGATCACTTCTTCTTTGATGGTAAAGATAAAGACTCGGGAAAAGCTGTGAAATTACTTAAAACAAGTAACAATTGGTTTATAGCTGTAATGATGCGTGGTTATGTTGAATTGTATCAAGTCGATAAAAACAAAACTTACGTTGACGCTTTTCAGAAGAATTTGGATCATGCATGGAAACATATGCGTGAACCAAATGGCTTATTTAATAAAGATTGGTCTGGAGATAAGAGCGAAAAGTCAAAATGGTTGTTAGATCAATTTGCTGTAGTAGAAATGTACAGTAAAATGGCGCATGTCAAATAGGTAAGACTATTGTTTGTTGAAATAATTAATTTTTATGCTCAGCTGCCACAGCTGAGCATTTTTTGTTTTAGGGTTAGTTGCTGAAAATATAGATAATAATTTTTTAACTCTTTTTGATTAAGTTTTTGATCTTGAAAATATTATTATTTTTTGTAAAATATCTGCTTAACCATAGTATAAGCCTTTAATTAGGTTACAACTTATAAGCAGTCTTTAGGACAAAGTTGGATGATATTTTTCTTTTCCATTTAAAAATTATTCAAAATGCTTTTGCTAAATCGATTAAAATGATTTAATTAGTATAAATTATAAACGCATTTTACCAAAAGTTTCAATACATCAATTCTGTAATTAAAAGTTTCTACTTAAAAATCTATTGACTAATTAAATTATATTATGTGGAATTTAGACAAACTTAAACTTGGAAAGGGTAGGTTGTGGGTTTTTACCTTCTCCTTACTTGCAATCAGCACTAATTCAGTATATGGAAATAGGCTATCGTTCGAAGAAGCTTATCATCACGCTTTAAAACAACAAACAGTGCAAGGTACTGTCGTTGATGCCTCGTCTGGAGACCCCATATCTGGTGTTACAATCAACCTAAAAGGATCAAATTTAACAACGCAAACAGATGGCCAAGGAAAATTCTCTATCCAAGCACGAAATGGTGATATTTTGATAGCTAATATTTTGGGTTTTCAAGCTAATGAACAAACGGTATCTGGCACTTCAATTATTTTCCGACTGGCTGCTGAGCAAGCAGATATTGAAGAGGTAATAGTTGTGGGCTACGGTACTATGCGGAAGTCAGATGTTACTGGCTCCATTGCAGTAGTAAAAGGAGAAGAAATGACCAAGGCACAAAATTTTGGAGCATTAGATAACCTAAGAGGTAAGGCCGCCGGTGTAAATATTTTTTCGAATTCAGGACAGCCAGGTGCTTATGGAGCTAAAGTATTAATTCGTGGTAATGCTACGATTAATGCCTCATCTAGTCCATTATACGTGGTAGATGGTGTAGTTATGGAAAATTTTCATCTTATGAACCCCAATGATATTGAGCGTATAGAAGTCTTGAAAGATGCTTCTTCCGCAGCAATTTATGGTGCTAGAGGGGCGAATGGGGTTATACTTGTCACCACAAAACGTGGAGCTTCAGGTGGAGGTAAATCTATCAGCTATCAAGGTTCAGTAGGTGTAAGTTCTGTACAGCGATATATGAATGTTTTGAATAGTCAGCAATGGGTAGATGCATTTATGATTGGATTGGCCAATGAAAATAAATATCAAGCTGATTTTCTAAAAAATAGAGATCCAAATTGGAAACCATGGTCTTTAGACAAGAAGGATTGGTTTAATGACCCCAATTATTTCGATTCCAATGGAAATCCTTTGTATGATACGGATTGGCAAAAGGAGTCAAGTCAGAATGGACTGTCTCATAATCACCAAATAAATATTCAACAGGGTGATGAAAAATCATCTGTTGGTGCTTTTGTAAATTATACTGATCAACAAGGTGTAATTAAAAATATGTTTAGTAAACGTTTTAGTGGTAAGCTTGCCTATGACACTAAAGCGGTTGATTGGTTGTCGTCGAGTGTGAACCTCATGGTGAATCACAGTCTAGCAAACTATACACCTGAAGATGGTGGTGGACAAGATGCTAGACGGACTATGATTGAAATGCTTCCATGGTTACCTGTCTATGAACCATCAGGACAATATACAAGTTCTACAAGTTCAACTGTTAATAATGTTTTAGGTTTTGAAGGTATGGCAAATCCAGTTTCTATCTTGGAATTGCAAAAGCGAAACCGGTATAATACACAGATCTTTGGTAATGCAGCCTTGACATTCCATTTGGCTGAAGGTTTAGATTTGAGAACTCAATTTGGTGTTGATAACCAACGCAGAGATTATAAGGGCTATTCTTCCGTATTGTTGAATAATATATCAAAGCCTAATGGTTGGGCAGAGCTGCAATACGAAAATATGTTCTATTGGCAACAAGAAAATTATCTTACTTACCAAAAAACAATTGATAAACATAGAGTTAATTTGATGGGGGGATTGTCTTGGCAAGCTAGATCATCACAATATTCGCAATCACGTACTGAGGGATTTGACGATGATTTTTATGAATGGAATAATATGGGGGTAGGAAGAACTCCTTCTTCTCCAAACTCCAATACAGATAAATGGGCAATGAATTCTTACTTTGTAAGGGGAGCATATACCTATAATGATAAGTATTCTGCTACAGTAACAGGACGCTATGATGGTTCTTCAAAATTTGGTAAAAACAACAAATATGCATTTTTCCCTTCCGCAGGTTTAGCGTGGAATGTGTCAAATGAGGATTTCATGGCAGATAATAATACCATTAGTAATTTAAAAATTCATACAAGTTATGGACGGACTGGTAATTCTGAAATAGGGTCTTATAGTTCTACTGCTAATGTATCAGCGGGTACTACTTTATTAGATGGTACAAGACAACCATTTTCATGGGTATCTACGTTAGCAAATCCAGATTTGCGATGGGAAACGTCTGATCAATTTGATTTTGGGGTAGAGTTTGGTTTATTTTCTAACCGTTTAAATTTTGATGTGTCAGTTTACAATAAAAAGACTGTTGATTTATTGTTGCAAACTCCTATTCCGAGAAGTACTGGTTATTCAAGTGTAATGAAAAATATTGGTTCAGTGCAGAATAGAGGTATAGAGTTATTAATCAATGCTTATCCTGTAAGAAATGAAAATTTAACTTGGAATACCATGTTGAATATGAGTTATAACCAGAATAAAGTTTTAAAACTAGGAGATAAGGATGAGGATATACAAAGATTATGGTGGGTTGGCGGAGCGAATCAAATCATTCGTGTAGGCGAAAATTTAAATAGCTTTTATGGATATAAGCGCGAAGGAATTTACACACAAGCTGATGTTGATGCAGGTCAAGCGACGCTAAGTCAAGTGGGAAGACCTAAGCGTTCTACTGACAAATATATCATTGGTAAGGGGACTCCAGACTGGGCAGGAAGTTTTATAAATACGCTTAACTACGGTGATTTTGATTTAACAGTTGATCTCCAATTTGTTTATGGAGTAGAGACTATGCAACAGTTCTATCATTCCACATACGATAGATTTGGAATTACTAATGGTCTAGTAGAAATTTTAACTGATGCGTATAGTGAATCCAATCCAAATACAAGGCAACAGGCTATTTATTTAACAAATAGTGGTCATGCAGGACAAGATACAAATGTTGATGATGCATGGGTAGTAAACGGATCCTATCTAAGATTTAATTTGATACAATTGGGTTATACTTTTAATTCAGAAATGTTGAATAAATTAAGATTAGGTGCTGTCAGACTATTTGCATCTGCGAATAATCCTTGGTTGATTACTTCCAAAGACTTCAAAGGATATGATCCAGAAAGTACATCTCAAGTAGGAGATAACTTCGGGCAAAATATTACGTTTTTCTCTTATCCTAGAGCCAAGACTTTCACATTAGGGGTAAATGTTAAATTTTAGAATACTATCATGAAAAGAAATAAATTAATAATCGCGTTGGGATTAGGGTTGATTGTAAGTACTTCATCATGTACCAAATTTCTTGATGAAGCTCCTTTATCCTCTATTATCAAAGAAACATATTATAAAACTGAACTACAAGCTACTGGTAATATCAATTCTCTTTACAGGAGAGGAGCACCTACAAGATATTCTTCAGCAGGGAGCGCTTATTTGGGCCCTCAAGCTTCAATAAACACTATGTTAACAGGTTATTTTACGAACAGCTATGAAGGTCAAGAGTTAGTGTGCAAATATGCTCGTGAACTAACTAGGCAAAATAATGTAAGTATGATTTCTGGGACAATGGATGGAGTGTGGAATTCTGCTTATGAAGCGATCAATATTGCCAATGGGGCAATTAAATATATACCAGAAATTCCTTTTTCGGATGCGAATAAGCAAAAGCAATTTATTGCAGAAGCTAAATTTTTTAGAGCATATAATTATTTTTATTTGGTGAAGACATTTGGTGATGTTCCTTTAGTTACTGAACCCACTGAGAGTTTGGATAATCTTGATGCATCACGTACAGAAGTTCCTAAAGTGTATGAACTTATAGAAAGTGATTTGAATGAGGCTGTACAAATTTTACCAGCTAAAACATTCGCGAATAACAACCATCGGATTTCTAAATACGTAGCAGCTATGGCGTTAGCAAATGTGTATTTGCAACAAGGAAAAAATACGCAAGCTGCGGAGATGGCAAAATTGGTAATTAATTCATCACATGGCATGATTCAAAATACCGATTTGGAGGCAAATAGTGCCTATAATCAACTTCGCAAAACGGATAATTTGAATGAAGTAATCTATGCAATGGAATTTGATGGGACGATTTCCACAAGTTCATGGTGGCCTACGTATGCATTTAGCTCTTCAGCGGTATCTGTATTTTCTACCTACTCTATTTTTGAGCGCGTTTTTGGACCAACTAGTAGGTTCTTAAATGTTTACGCTGCAGACGATTTACGCATAAAACCTAATCAGTTCTTTCATTGGAGTTATACAAGACCTGATGATCCAACTAAAAAATGGACTTCTACAGAAGCGGGTGTTTGGTATTACTATGATGAAGATGCTCTTTTAAATTCAGGCAGAGGCACAAAGGATTGGAATTTTTACAGATATCCAGAGGCGCTATTAATTGCTGCAGAGGCTATTGTAGCTGCTGGATCTGTTAATGCCGAAGCCGCTGGTTATTTAGCGAATGTAAAAGCACGTGCAAATACGACAGGAAAGACGGTGGCTACAATCACTTCGGAATTATTAGCACTTTCTAAAGAAAAATTTATTGAAGAATGTTGGAACGAAAGGCTAAGAGAGTTTCCTTTAGAATTCAAAATGTGGGATGATATTATCCGGACAAGGAAATTTCCTGTTATCTCACAAACGGTCAAAGGATCTATCACATGGGTGAATTTGATCGGTGCACAGAATGGATCAGGAGCTACATTTAAAGAGTCGGATTTATTGTGGCCAATATCAAATGATGAGTTGCAAAGAAATCCTAATTTGACACAGAATCCAGGTTATAATTAATATAAGCATTATAATAACTTAACTCCCTAAAAATGTATCAACAGTTTTGGGGAGTTTTTTATTGATTTAATTTCACCATAAAATCAAATCTTACAATTTTAAGCTAAATCGTTTTCCTAAATAATTCATATATTAGGGATACCAATTGAAAACAACAATGAAAAGAAGATCCGCTATCAAGCAACTTTTTATTCTCGCTGGGGGTATAGCTATAGCTACATCATGTACGGGAGATCGCAAAAAGTCCAGCATAGCCCTCTCAAAAGTCGATTTTTCAAAGGCTGATGAAGATTTATTAGGCGAACTTGTCGAGTCTATAATCCCTGAAACGGATTCACCTGGTGCCAAAGCCCTTAATTTACATTTATTCGTTATGAAAATGGTTGATGATTGTCATTCTCTAGAGGATCAAACCGTTTTTGTAGAAGGTTTAAAAAAGGCAAAATCTGTAAAAGGCAAGTCTCCACAAGAAATCCAGCAGTATTTATCATCTCTAGGAAATGAGGATAAGTTCTTTTCAATCTTGAAAAGACGTACCATTATGGGCTATCAAAATTCAGAGTATGTGATGAAAAACAAGATAATTTATGAATTGGTACCAGGCAGATACGATGGTGCAGTAAAAGTGAGCAGTTAATATGGCATTCCTGAATATAGATTCGCAAAAAGATAGAACCTACGATGCGATTGTTGTTGGTTCTGGAATTAGTGGCGGTTGGTCTGCCAAAGAGTTGTGTGAACGTGGGCTTAAAACGCTAGTACTAGAGCGTGGTCGTGATGTGCAACATATTAAAGATTACCCAACGACCAATATGTATCCTTGGGAGTTTGAGCATCGTAATGAAATGCCTTACCAAATAAAACAAGATAATCCGGTTGTGAGCAAGTGCTATGCATTCCATGAAGATGCTGCTCATTTTTTTGTTAAAGACAAGGAACACCCATATATTCAAGAGAAGCCATTTGATTGGATTCGTGGCTATCAAGTGGGCGGGAAATCATTACTTTGGGCTAGACAAACTCAACGTTGGTCGGATTTTGACTTTGAAGGTCCAGCTCGCGATAGTTTTGCGGTAGATTGGCCAATTCGATATGCCGATTTAAAGCCTTGGTACGACCATGTAGAGCGTTTTGCAGGTATTGCGGGAGATAAAGATGGATTGCCTGAATTACCTGATGGTGAGTTTTTGCCTGGTTATCCATTGAATGTAGTCGAAAAATATTTCAAACAAGCAGTAGAAAAGAAATATACGAACCGAAAAGTTATTTCGGCAAGATGTGCGCATATTTCACAACCTCAGCCTATTCATATTCAACAAGGACGTACGCAATGTCAAAATCGAACATTGTGTCAGCGTGGTTGTCCTTTTGGTGGATATTTTAGTTCGAATGCTTCTACGCTTCCATGGGCAGCAAAAACTGGCAATCTTACTTTACGTCCTGACTCCGTTGTACACTCTATATTATATGATGAGCAAAAGGGAAGAGCTATCGGTGTAAGAGTTATCGATCGAAACACCAAAGAGGAAATTGATTTCTACGCTAAGGTAATTTTTGTAAATGCAGCAGCAATAAATACAAATTTGATTTTATTGAATTCTATATCCAATCGTTTTCCAAATGGCTTGGGCAATGATAGTGATACATTAGGCAAGTACGTTGCTTTTCATAATTATAGTGCGCGGATATATGCGGAATACGAAGGATTACTAGATTACAAAGTTGAGGGACGTAATCCAGCAGGAGGAGCATATATTCCAAGATTCAGAAACCTTCATACGCAAGAAACAGATTACTTACGCGGTTACGCAGCTGGTTTTGGAGCATACCGCTCTTCACACTCCGATACTTCTGGTCTTGGTGAAGATTTGAAAAATTCTTTATTAAATCCAAAATTAGGAAATTGGGGCGTTGGCTCCCATATGATGGGTGAAACTATCCCTAAAGCGTCTAATTATGTAGCGCTGGATGTAGATAAAAAAGATGAATGGGGGATACCTTTGCTCAAGATTTCTATTGATTATGATGAGAATGATGAAAAAATGAAAAAAGATTATCTTGATACGATGGAAGAAATGTTTGTCAATGTGGGCTTTACAAATATTAGACGGAATGATAGTTGGCAAGCTCCCGGATTGGATATCCACGAAATGGGTGGTGTCCGCATGGGATTAGACCCAAAGACTTCTATGCTAAATAAATGGAATCAGTTACATGCTGTACCAAATGTGTTTGTTACAGATGGAGCTGCAATGACCTCTACATCTACTCAAAATCCTTCTCTTACTTATATGGCATTCTCTGCGCGATCAGTTGATTTTGCCGTTTCAGAATTAAGGAAACAAAACATTTAAGGTTATTTATTGTTTTATAATCGTGAAGTCTATTTCATAATTTGAAATAGACTTTTTTTATCACGTAACATTTTTGTTGTGTAAATTTTGGTTTTAGTAATTTACTTTATTAACTTCAATTCGATAACACAATTACTTACATTAAAACGACCTCTACTATGACTTAATTAATTACACAACCTCTACCGTCGTCTACGTAGACGATAAATTATGATAACCATTACACACACACACACACACTTATTATGAAAAAATTCTATTCAGTTATGAAGGAAGTATTTATTCAAAAAAATATTTCCTCCAATCGCTGCACGTATGTATCTGTAGCATTATTAATCGCCAGCCAAATGGCGTATGCTAATAATTCAACAAATTTTCATTCACTTGTAAAGCCTGAAATCACTTCTATTCAACAAGAGATAGCTGTGAAGGGAAGAGTAGTATCCTCGAATGGCAATGAAGCTTTAGCTGGTGTAACCGTAAAAGTGGTAGGAACAAATAATGTTACCTCGACTAACCAAAATGGTGAATTTGAAATTAAAGCTAATACGAACCAAGTTATTGAATTCACTTACATCGGGCATATTTCAAAATCAGTAACTGTTACAGCCTCATCTACTAATGTCCATATCCAATTGGAAGAAGATGGGACTAATTTGGAAGAAGTCGTTGTAACAGGTTACGGTACGCAGCGTAAAAAAGATTTAACAGGTTCGGTAGCTATCGTTGATGTGGCAGTTTTGAAATCTCAACCTGCAGCAACTGCTGTAGAGGCCTTACAAGGTAAGGCTACCGGGGTTCAAATTGTGAATGATGGAGCCCCTGGTTCTACACCACAAATTAAAATACGGGGTTATTCGACAATTAATAATAATGAACCACTATATATTATTGATGGTGTTCCTTTTGAAGGAAAGCTGAGCTGGCTAAATCAAAATGATATTGAATCCATGCAAGTACTGAAGGATGCATCAGCAGCGTCAATATATGGTGCTAGAGCAAATAATGGGGTAGTAATCATAACTACTCGTAGTGGTAAGTCCGGTAAAACCCAATTTAGTTTTGATGCTTATGCAGGTATGCAGTCCCCTCAAAAGGAACGTTTTCCAACAATGCTGACTCCCCAGCAGAATTTGGATATGCAGAATAGCATAAATGGTACTAATCTTACCTTACCGGATTATCTAGCAGCAGGATCAAAATTTGGACATGATATTACACCCGCAGATGCGGATATGTCCAAGTATAATTATACACGTGACTTTGCTACTTTTTATCAAATCACCAAAGCAAATAAGGAGGGGACGGACTGGTTTAGAGAAGTAACCCAGAATGCACCAACACAATCGTATCAATTGGCAGCCACTGGGGGCAATGATAATGCAAGTTATGCAATGTCTGGAGGGTTTTTGGATCAAAAAGGTACAGTGATACATTCAAATTTTCAGCGCTATAATGTCCGCACTAACACACAATTCAAAGCTTTCGATGGCAAATTACGATTTGGTGAAAATATGCAATATAGCTATACAAGAGGTGTAGGTATGGGAGTGAATCCAAATGCTGCTGGTGGTTATATGGGAGATGAGAGTGTGGTTGCTTGGGCATTTCGTATTCAAAATATAGTGCCTGTTTATGATGAAGGAGGCAATTTTGCAGGTACAAGAGGAGGATATGGAAATGGTCAGAATCCTGTTGCATGGGCATATCGTGCGAAAGATGACGTTAATAAAAGCAACTTCTTTTTCGGGAATATTTTTGGTGAAGTAGATATTGTAGAGGGACTTACTTATCGAACTAGTTTTGGACTTCGTTATGAGAATTATAACGGAATAGATATCGCATATCCAAACCCAGAATTTGGTGAAGGATCGATGAATAATGCATTGAGCGAATATTTTGGATATGGTTCTGAATGGACTTGGACAAATACCTTAAACTATCGTAAGCAATTTGATTTACATAACTTAAATATATTAGCAGGTACAGAAGCTATTAGTAGCCGTAGTCGTGATTTATCAGGAAATAGAAATAACTTCTTTATACTCAATAGTTTAGATTATTTTTACTTGAATGCTGGTACTTCCAATTTTGGTAATGCAAGTTCAGGCGGTGTTGGTTCTATGTTTTCTGTTTTTGGTAAAGTGGATTATAGTTACAATGATCGTTATATTTTGAGTGCAACGTTACGTCGTGATGGTTCTTCCAATTTCGGACCGACGCACAAATATGGTTTGTTCCCAGGAATTTCGGGAGCATGGCGTGTGTCGAGTGAGGAGTTCATGCAGGATGTTTCATGGGTTTCAGATTTAAAATTAAGAGCAGGATACGGTGTTACGGGTAATCAACGTATTCCAGCATATAATTATATAAACCGTTATGCGAGTTCAATCACCCAATCGTCATATCCTATTGGTGGAACAGTGCAAAGTGGACTTTGGCAAAGTGATTATTCCAATGAAGATGTAAAATGGGAGCAAGTGAAAGCATTAAATGTAGGGGTTGATTTTACATTTTTAAATGGCGACTTTGATGGCGCTATCGATTATTATGATAAGAAAACTGAAGATATGCTATTCCGTGTACCGCTACCAGCTATTTCGGTAGGTAGAGCAGCATCACCTTATGTAAATATTGGTAATATGCGCAATCATGGTTTAGAACTTTCTTTGGGATACCATTACGGTCGTCGTCAAGAGAAAGACTTCACACTTGACTTGAGTGGTACTTTCTCAAAAAATATTAATGAAGTAGTCGCTTTAGCACCTTCTGTATCTTCTCAAATTTATGGAAACTTCAGAAGTATATCTACTACGATATTAAAACCAGGAGAAGCTTTCGGTTCATTCTATGGTTATCAAGTTGCAGGTGTCTATAAAGATGCAAGCGATGTTGCGAACTCACCCAATTATGCAGATGATAAGGCAAGACCAGGAGGGTTGAAATATCAAGATATTAATAATGATGGCGTAATTAATGATCAAGACCGTACCGTAATAGGTAGTCCACATCCTGATTTTATCTATTCGTTAGGTATCAATGCGGCCTATAAAAATTGGGATCTGTCTATGTTTTTCTACGGTTCTCAAGGTAATGATGTTTTTGATATGACACGTTATTTCACAGACTTCTCCGTATTTTCAGGATCTAAAAGCGCTCGACTCTTAGATGCATGGTCTCCTACAAATCCTAATTCAGGGATGCCTTCTTTGACATCGAATGCATCTGCTTTTGAATATGCAACATCTAGCTATTTCGTACAGGATGCAAGTTTCTTAAAATTGAAAAACTTACAAATTGGCTATAATCTACCTGTTCAAAATGTATTTGGCAGCAATACAGCTATTAGCAAATTGCGTATGTACGTAGGGGTCACCAATTTATTTACAATTACAAAATATGACGGTTTAGATCCTGAAGTGACAGCAACGCCTTCTGATTATCCCGCTATTGGGGTGGATTTAGGTGTTTACCCGCAGTCTCGTCAGTTTTTGTTTGGATTGAGTTTAGGTTTTTAATTATTGAAATGTTGAATATTATGAAAATGCGTAATATATATATAGCCTTACTAGCGTCAGGCTTATTATTAAATAGTTGTGGGAAAGAGTTTTTAGAGAAAGTACCACAAGGACAGTTGGGAGAAGGACAGGTGAGTAATGGTGAGGGAATTGAAGCTGTATTGCTGGGAGCTTATAGTATTATGAATGGTAATGTAAGTGGTTCTTGGGGAAATTATGCAGCAGCACCAAGTCAATGGGTGTTTGGTGAGATGACCTCTGATAACGCACATAAAGGCTCAGAAGAAACGGATCAGCCTAATATGAATTTGCTTGAAATGCTTAATCCTAATCCAGCAAATGACAACTTAACCACTATGTGGCAAGTTTACTATGAAGGTGTACTTCGATCGAATACCACCCTTAAGCTTTTGAAACAAGATCAAGAGGGCAGTAAGAATATTGCAGCTGCACGTGCTGTAGAAATAGAAGCTGAAGCGCGTATGCTTCGTGGACATTATTATTTCTTTATGTGGCGTATCTTTCGTAATCTACCGTGGATTGATGAAAATACAACGTTAGAGGAGTCTAAAACAAAACCTAATGATACAGATATCTACGAGAAAATTATTGAAGATGTTAAATTTGCGGCGGATAAATTACCTACTACTAAAGTAAATGGACAAGCTGGTCGTATGGATAAAAATATTGCCAAAGCGTATTTAGGAAAATTGTATTTATACCAAAAGAAATTTGATTTGGCTTTGCCTCTTTTCAAAGAAGTAATCGGTTCCAAAGATCTAACTACGATGCCTTTTGAAAATAATTTTGATGTAGAAAAAGAGGACGGTCCAGAAGCTTTATTGGTGTCAAAACATGCAATTAATCCAAACGGTTCTGCAGACAATGCTAATGTAGGGGATATGCTAAGTGGTATCTATGCAGCTCCAGTGAGCTGTTGTGGATTCTACCAACCTACTATCGACTTAGTGAATGCTTATAAAGTAGATGCAAACGGTTTGCCTTATTTAGATGGTGAATATCGTACCAATCCGTATAAGTCAGATTTGGGATTAACAGGTACAGCAAAAACAAACTATGAAGTAGATACAGACTTGCGTGTAGATCCACGTCTTGATTATACTGTAGGCAGAAGAGGAGTTCCGTTCTTGGACTATGGCATTATGCCAGGTGATTCTTGGATTCGTTCAGCTTCATTTGCAGGACCTTTTGTTGGTATCAAGACTATGATTAAACAAAGTCAATTCGCAGGTAATACTGTTGCAGGTGAAGCATATATCACGGGCTTGGATGTAAATATCATGAGATTAGCTGACGTTTACTTAATGGCTGCAGAATGTGCTGTTGAATTAGGCGATTTATCTACAGCACTAAATTATGTAAATGCTGTTCGTTTAAGAGCGGCTAAGCTTCCTGCGAAAATGGTTGATGGTGCTCCTGTTGCAGATTATCAAGTTAAACCATATCCTAGCTTTCCGAATGCTGATTACGCACGTAAGGCAGTACGCATGGAGCGTCGTTTGGAACTTGCGTTAGAAGGACATCGCTATTTCGATTTGGTACGATGGGGAACTGCAAAGACGGTATTGGAAAGTTATTCTGCTTTTGAAGGATCACTTTTGCCTTTTTATCGTGGCATTTCTTACAAACCACAAAACGATTATTTTCCAATTCCACAAACTGAAATCGATCGAAGTGGAGGAACACTTAAACAAAATCAAGGTTACAATTAATAACACTAAAGCCTTTCCAATTTTGGAAAGGCTTTTTTACAGCAATTTAACCTAAAATATCCTCTATTCCAACAGATAATTACCGACCTTTGGGTTATGAAATTATCTAACATTAAAGCCGTTTTGTTTGATTTGGATGGTACGCTTATAGATTCCGAATTCTTTTATTTTAGTAATTGGTCTCCGATTTTGGCAGAAGAATTTGGAGTACAGATCACTTACGAAGATTGGATTCGTGATTTTGCAGGTCATACCTTAGTTCGAAATATTCAATACCTACAAGATCAATTTGGTGTCGATACTACGCAAGAATTTATGTGGACAGCCACACGTGCCAATTATGCCAAGTCAGATATGACTACCATTCGTTTGATGCCACATGCTAAAGAAACCCTTGAATATTTTAAAAGTAAAGGTGTGCGGATTGCTCTTGTCACTTCAAGCTATAATACTACTGTTCAAACTGTATTAGGACATCATCAGCTTTTGGATTATTTTGAATTTTTCATTACACGTGAATTGGTAGAAAATCCTAAACCCAATCCAGAACCTTATCGGTTAGCAACTGAAAAATTAGGATTGGCAAAAGAAGAAGTAATTGCAATCGAAGATACTATCACAGGATACACTTCCGCTACAGCAGCAGGTTTAGTTTGTGTAGCAGTAACAAAGCATGCAACGGAAAAAGCTAGACTTTCAGAAGCTGAATTTCTCATTAGTGATTTAACAAAACTTTCAGATTTCTTTAATTAACGTGGTATTATTTAGTAACTTGCTAAAAACAAACTACCTAGCGAATATATAAATTAAATAATTATGAAAAGAAGACTTTTTGTAAGTGCAGGAATAGCAGGACTAACTTCGAGTTTAATTGCTTCATGTGCTTCAAATACGACCGAATCTACTGTGACAAATGTGGGAACCTTATCAAAAGGTAATATTATTCATCAAGTATACTTTTGGCTTAAGGAGGGCATTACAGAAGAGGAGGAAAAAGATTTTTTAGGTTTTTTTAGATTACTAAAGACTGTACCTGGGATAAAATCAATATATGTTGGAAAACCAGCACCTACTAACCCTCGTCCTGTAGTCGATAATTCCTTTTCTTACAGCATTACTGTGAGCTACGAAGGTATGGACGAAATCAATGTCTATGAGGTACATCCAATTCATTTGGATGCTATTGAAAAGTATAAAAAATATTGGGTTAAAGTAGAGGTAAGAGATAGTGAAGTAATAGATATATAAAAACAATTGAGGACTTAAATTTAAAGTCCTCAATTTGTTTTATTTAGTAAGTTTTAATTTTTGAGTACTGAATTTAAACATACCTAAATCACTTACTCTATTACTGTTTATAAATTTAAGTAGATGAGTATTATTAATACGATGCAGATCTTTTGCTGCGAGTGCAGATCTGCCAGCAGATGAATATGAACCATTTTTGATATGATATATTGCTTCTGCAATAAATCCTTCTTCTTCATCTCCAAAGTCTTTGAAGTAATCTTCTTTAGTTAATTTGTTAGGAGCTAGTCCATTGAAATAATCTCCAAAATTGGCTGAATTAAACATTTGAAAGGATGTTACAAAGAGGTCAGCTCTATTACCTTTTTTACCAATTGGTATACCCCAAAATCCTACTGGTTTGCCGTAAGTGTTTTCAGATCCAATAACCTGTACATCCATATATGGTTTTAAGGAGTTTATGAGCAACTCACTTGCTGATGCTGTTGAATTAGTAACCAAAAAATATACTTTGGATAACGATAGATTTCCATTTTTATTAAAATTAACAGCAGGAAATGCATCGCCTAATTCTTGACTAACAAAGGGATTAAGTTTGTAGTAATACATTCTTTTATTTGTAGCAGAGCTAGGTACAAGTTTATTTGCTAGATATTCGGCTGTAGCAGTGGCTCCTCCTCCATTATATCTTAAGTCGATGATTAATTCTTTTACTCCTTCACTCTCATATTTGTTGAAAAGTTTTTCAAGGTCTGAGTGTAACTTAGTCAATGTTACGACGTCTTTATCGTCGTCGTCTTGCTCAACTTTTGTAAGACTCAAAAATGAACTTAAAGCAAAATATCCAACTTTTTTGTTCCCTATTGTGTTGGTCCAGTTGCTAAGTATGGGATCAATGGAATATTCTGCACTAATTATACTTTTCTCCATTTCTTGTCCATTAGGTTTCTTCCATTTAATTGTCATGGATTTAGAGCTTAATGCTTGGTTGATACCCCTGAAATTTTGTGAGTATTGTGTGATATAATCATATTTGGTATCACCATTGATACTCAATATGCGATCACCTCTACGAAGACCAGCAATGTATGCAGGTGAATTCAAATCTACCATTCGAATATACAGGTCTGCATTATCCTTCTCAGACTCTGGAGTCTGCAAATAGAATACATAAAGACCATAGCTAATGGATCTTGCATTTTGGATTTCTTCATTTACGACACCCTGTCTATCAAGAAAGCTAAATCTATCAATAGGTTCACGCGTAGCAGGATCTTGTGGAGTCATCTGTATAAGATTATCTAGCACATCTTCTGCCATATCAAATTCTTTTGTAAATCTTCTGACCTTTACAGAATCTACTAAATCATTGATATTCTTTGGATGAATGTTTTCTTGCCACAATGATACAAGTTTGGTAATGTAAAGTGTAGAATCTTTTAAATATGACTCTGAGGAATAATTCCAGTTGGACAAAATTTCTGCATCACTCTCATAGGTTTCATTCTTTTTGCAACTTAGTAAACCTATGAATATTATCGGTATTAAATATATTAATCTGTTCATGTTTATGACTTAGTTAGTGAGTCTAATTTAACTATTATCTAAGTTAATAATATTAATGAATAGATGTCGAGATTTAAAATAAAAAACTCCCTTTCAGAATTTCTGGAAGGGAGTTAAAATCGCTTTATTATATATTGTTTCTTAAATATCTACGGTTGCATCCATTTCAAAATCATCGTGCATTAAATGGACAATTTCAGTTGCTTTCTCGTAGTTTGTTGATTTCTTAGAGAAGAAATCATGTTGTGTTGTTTCAGTGTTAAGACCGTTCAATACAATAGGGTTAACTTGTTTTACCTCGAATATTGGTTCGAAACCTAAATTCATCAACGCTTTATTACCATTGTAACGCACGTATTCTTTTACTTCAGCAGTCAAACCTACTACGGTATATAACTCTTCCGTATATTTTACTTCATTTTCGTAAAGGTCATTTAATAATTTCAAGAATTTAGTTTTTACCTCTTCTTTGTTTGGTAGTTTAGCAAAGATTTCTTGCGCAATTAATCCTACGAATACACCGTGAATAGATTCATCAGCCACGATCTTTTTGATAATGTCAGCAGAAGCCACCATTTGCCCTTGACCACATAACCATAATGGCAAGAAGAACCCTGAATAGAATAAGAAAGACTCTAACAATACCGAAGCACCTAAAGCCATAAATAATTCCTCATCTGTAGGGTTTTCTTTGTCAATTGCACGGTAATGTGTATCAATCGTAGCAGCTTTGAATTGCAAGAATTTGTTTTGTGCTACCCAACCGAATACATCATTGATCTCATTAGTAGTTGATACCGTAGAGAAAATTGTAGAATATGACTTCGCATGAATAGCTTCCATCATACACATATACGACAATACCGCTTTGTTTTGAAGCGATGGAATATGATCAATGATTTTAGGCATGCCCGTGTGGCTTTGAAGTGTATCCAACAAAGTCAAACCACCTAATGCTTTTTTATAACATTCTTTCATATCCCAGCTTAGACCTTTCCAGCTGTCGATATCTTTTGAAGGAATGTATTCGGTATCAATCCAGAATTGTTTAATATTCTGTTCCCAGAACATTAATGCATAATCATTATCCGGGGTATTCCAGTTTACTGCCGTAAATTGTTTATTCATTGTGTAATTGAATATCTTTTGATAAAGACGCTGAATAAGTTATTATTCAGCGTCTCTCTCTATAAGGTTAATATTTTAAATTATTGCTCCTAATTTCTATGCTGAACAAGAGATACACTCATCAATAGAAGACTTACGTGTACGTGTATAGTACAATGATTTTAAGCCTAATTTGTGTGCATAGATATAATATTTCGCTAAATCACGAGTTGAATCTTTTGAATTCGTATGTAGAATAGTCGATACACCTTGGTCAATATGGCGTTGGATAACTGAAATCAGTTTCAACACTTTCATTTGATCCATATCATATGCTGACTTGAAGTAGAAATAATTATCATTCGTCAAGTATGGCATAGGGTAGTAAGTTGTACTATCTCCATATTCACGTACTTCGATGATATCTACAATTGGCATTACAGATGCTGTTGCATTCATAATGTATGATGTAGACTGGTTAGGAGCGATAGCCAAACGGTAAGCGTGGTAGATACCATGTTCTTGTACTTGGGCTTTCAAATTGTTCCAATCTTCGATGGTAGGAATATGTACGCCTTCAAACAATTCTTTTACTTTATCCGTTTTAGGCAAATAATCTCTTTCTAAGTATTTGTCAAAATAAGCACCTGACGCATAGTCTGACTTTTCAAAACCCACGAATGTGCGTCCACGTTCTTTAGCAATCTCCATAGATGCTTCTAAAGAGTAGTAGTTCATCATCATGAAGAATGTATTAGCAAAGTCTAACGCTTCACGCGATTCGTACATCACAAAGCTTTTTGCTAAGTAACCGTGTAAGTTCATCGCGCCTAAACCAACAGAGTGCAATTCTCTATTCGCTTTAGCAATAGAAGGAACCATTGCGATATCAGTCACGTCAGTTACAACAGTTAATGCGCGCATAGCAGTTTTTACAGCTTCTTTGACACGTTTATTATCCATGACAGTTGCGATATTCAACGAACCTAAGTTACACGAGATACCGTAACGGATTGTATCTTCTTTGCCATATATTTCAATATCTGACACTTCAGATACTTGCATGATTTCAGTACAAAGATTAGAGAATTTCACACGGCCTATACCATTCAACGCATGAGCACGATTTGTGTTCTCTTTGAAGAAAATATATGGATATCCAGACTCTTTTTGTGTTTGTGCGATTTTCACTAATAAGTGACGCGCATTGATTTTCTTTTTCTTTACGTTTGGATTCGTAATCAATTCATCATACCATTGATCCATATCCATTTCGTCCAAATATTGACCATACTCTTGTACTACAGTATGAGGATAGATCAAATAGCATGGCTCATCTTTCTCTGCCAATTCCATGAATTTATCCGGAACGATGATACCAATAGACAATGATTTGATACGCACTTTCTCATCGACATTGATTTTCTTACAGTCTAAGAATTCCTCGATGTCCGAGTGAAAAATGTTTAAATACACCGCACCAGCTCCAGGACGTTGTCCCAATTGATTAGCATACGAGAATGTATCTTCCATGATTTTCATAATCGGAAGCACCCCACCTGCACGACCGTCTACGCCTTTAATAGCTTCTCCACGTGCACGTATTTTTGATATATTGAATGAAACACCACCACCAATAGAGGATAATTTCATCGCAGAATCTACAGCATAACCAATACCATTCAAGTTGTCTCCGATTTCATCCAAGAAACAAGAAACTAATTCACCAGAACGTTTTTTACCAGCATTCAAGAATGTCGGGGTAGCAGGCTGATATTCTTGATTGATCATGATTTCGGCGTATTCGATAGCTTTTTGAACGCCTTCCTCACGTGCTAAAAATAATGATACCGCCACGACACGGTCTTCATAGCGTTCTAAGAATTTTTCTCCTGAATCATCACGAAGCGCGTAGCTTTGGAAAAATTTGAATGCCGCCATGAACGACTGAAAACGGAATTTCTTAGCATATACAAAGTTGTATACTTCTTCCATTTGTTCAAATGTGAACCACTCGTAGAAATTGATATAATAATTGTGTTCAACCAAATAATCAATCTTTTCTTTAAGTGTGTAAAAGAATACCGTATTCTTGTTTACATACTCTAAGAAATAGGCGCGCACAGCTTCTTTGTCTTTATGCAAGCTGTACTCGTCATCATGTTTGATCATGATTTCATTATTAAGCAATATCCAGTTTTTTGCTACCTCGTTTGCTATCATAGTATTGATTCTTAATTATGTCTATAAATTGATTAATGTCTTCCATTGTTCCCGAAAGCTCGAATTTAAAAGCTAGCGGAATTTCAAATAATGCAGCAACTTTATCACCAGCTACACCAAAATTTCTACCCCAATTGCGGTTCCCACTTGATGTCACAGAAAACAACTTTGCATTGTTTTTTGCAGCAAAGTCTTCTGTGATTGCAGGAATTTGTCCGAAATTGGTCGTAAAAGTAATCAAATGACCTTCTTCCTCGATTAGCATATCCTTCTGAATACGAATCGCTCTCCATCCTGTGATCTGTACCACTTTATCAATAAAGCGCTGTACATTTCCTGTTTTTGTGTCGTAATACAGTATCATAAATAGGTAGTTTTATGATAAATATTTATTGTGATACTGCCACTTCTAATTCCTCTGGTTTGAATCCGATGATACGGTGTTTTACTTCTTCACCATCCAATACAATTACCGTAGGTACAGTACGAACTTTGAACTTAACAGCCAATTCTGGTTCATCAAATGGATTGATCGTTTCATACGAAATACCTTTGTTGTCTAAGTATGCCGACACTTGTGCGCATGGTGCACAATCGTTTTTTTCGAATTTAATGATTCTTGCCATGTTTGTATGTTAAGTTTGATAGTAAATTAGGTCCAAAAACCGTAGTTTCGAACAAAATCCACTGAAGTTATGTAAATAAACGCTGCGACCGCAGATGAGTTTCTGAGATCCTTTAACAAATATCATATATTTTATTTCCGAGAGGTAGTTATACTTTTCCACATTCTACACATATACTATTGTAAAAGTGCGTTAGTTGGATGGTTTTATTTGTAAAAAGCTGTAAATCAACTTTTGAAGGGTGTGGATAACTTTAAAAATTGATTTTATGAACTATATTTAGCACATGAAAAAGATTAAAATATTATTGTCAAAAATCAAATTATGATAGATAAATATGAATATTAATCGCTATATTTTTAGACTCTTGATCCACCATATCCTATCACAATTCTTTTACGAAGTGTAAAGCCCATATTTACATATAAATAAGTACTTTTAGCGTAACATTTTACTCAACTATGAAGAAGTTTTCATTCTTTTTACTGTTTCTTTTAGGTGTATCTGGGTATGCACAGGAGAACATTACATTTCAAAAACCATCTGCAGAGATACTTGCGTTAGCAGATTTTCAGCGTCCACCTGCTGTAAGCTTAAGTCCAGACAAATCTTGGGTTCTGTTAAGTTACCGACCTACTTACAAGACTTTGGAAGAACTGGGACAAGAGGAAATTAGATTGGCTGGTTTGCGTATCAATGCCAAAACTAGAATTTCTAGTACGGAAAATTATTTCAATAATCTTCGTTTGCGTTCGGCACAAGACGGTAAAGAGTTTGATATAGCTGGTTTACCCGCTAACGCATTGATATCAAATGTGTATTTTTCATTGGATAGTAAATTTGTTGCTTTCACACATACTAACGATTCAGGGGTATCGCTTTGGGTATTGGATATTGCTAGCAAAAGTGCCAAACAATTAACCGATTACGATTTGAATGCTGTGTTAAATGATCCATACCAGTGGTTACGTGATTCTAAGGGATTACTAATTAGCAAATCACCTGCTAACAGACCTGCGTTAATAGATCATAGTAAAGATTTGCCAACAGGTCCAGTTGTTTCTACGAGTGAAGGTAAAGTTTCACAATTGAGAACGTACCAAGATTTATTGAAGAATCCACAAGACGAGCATGATTTTGTTTCTTTAGCCACTTCAGAATTGTATTGGATTGATCTACAAGGTAAGCAAACTAAATTTTTGTCAGCAGACTTGTATACACAAGCTACCGTATCTCCAGATGGACAATATGTATTAGTGTCGAAACTTAAAAAGCCTTTTTCATATGTCGTGGCCTACAATTCATTTCCGCAGGAAGCAAATGTGTATACTATATATGGTTCATTGATTCAGAAAGTAAATGAAACACCATTGATGGAGATTATGCCTAAAGGCTTCTCATCTACACGACCTGGAAAGCGCATGTTAACATGGCGAGCAGACAAGCCAAATACATTATTTTTTGTACAAGCATTAGATGAGGGAGATGCGAACAAGCAGGTGGAATTTAGGGACGAGTTATTTACTTGGGAATATCCATTTAATAGTGAGCCAAAATCATTGACAAAAGTGAAAGACCGCTTTGCAGGAATTATTTGGGGTAATGATACGTATGCATTGCTGTCTTCTAATTGGTATGATACGCGTAATACCAAAACCTTTGTATTGCACCCAACTACAGGCGATACTAGGCTATTAATAGACCGAAATAGCCAAGATGTGTATTCACATCCGGGAAATGTGCACCGTGAAAGATCAGAATTCGGTACGAGTACGATGTTTATTAATAAGGATAAAACTTATTGGGTTGGTGCAGGTCATACCAAGGAAGGAGAGTTCCCTTTTATTGATGAATTAGATTTAAAAACGCTTAAGAAAAAACGTGTTTATACAGCTCCATCATCTGATTTACAAGAACGTATAGCAGATGTAGTAGACATTACCAAAGGCGATATCTTGATTTCTTTGCAGTCAGCAAAACAATACCCAAACTATTATACAAAAAATATCAAATCGGGTAAAATGAGAGCTGTAACAGCTATCGAGAATCCATTCAAAAGTTTAGAATCTGTTCATAAGGAAGTATTAAACTATAAGCGAAATGATGGCGTAGATTTGTCTGGAACGTTGTATATGCCAGCTGGATATGATTTCACGAAAAAGGAAAAATTACCTTTATTGATTTGGGCTTATCCACGTGAGTATAAAGATAAGGCAACTGCTGGACAAAGTACAGCGAACCCAAAAGAGTTTACATTTCCAAGCTATGGTTCATTTATTTATTGGGTGACCAAAGGCTATGCGGTATTGGATAATGCGGCATTCCCTATTGTGGGAGAAGGTAAGGCAGAGCCTAACGATACGTTTATCTCGCAGTTGGTTGATAATGCTGAGGCAGCTATAAATGCGGTGGATGCTTTAGGTTATATAGATCGTAAAAAAGTTGCGATTGGAGGGCACTCTTACGGTGCATTTATGACAGCTCATCTGTTATCCAATTCGAATTTATTCGCTGCAGGTATAGCGCGTTCTGGGGCATACAACCGTACATTGACTCCTTTCGGTTTTCAATCGGAGCAACGTAACTTTTGGGATGACCCACAATTGTACATGACCATGTCGCCTTTTATGAGTGCAAATAGAATGAAAACGCCAATGTTGTTGACTCATGGTGCAGCGGATAATAATCCAGGTACTTTTACGATGCAAACAGAGCGTTATTTTCAGGCATTGAAAAATCTTGGTGCGCCAGTTCGTATGGTTATTCTTCCTAGAGAATCACATGGCTACGCAGCAAAAGAAAATATTTTCCATTTACTTTGGGAACAAGATCAGTTCTTAGAGAAATATTTGAAAACAAATAAATAATATGAAGAATGGCGGGGAAACTCCCCACCATTCTTCATATTTAATTACTGCAATAGGCTATTTTGCCATTTTTACTTTAATAGGAATAATAATTTCTCCCCATGCTAAATTTATCTTCCCAGCAGGATCAACCGAAATTGTAAATTGCTCTACAGATGGGTTTCCCAATGTTGGGATTACTTTGACACGAAGTTGATCCTCCTTGTCGCTATATCCTACGCCCCAACCTTTCCATTTTTTACTAAAAATAACAGTAGTTTCTGTTTCTCCTGGAATAGTCCACAAACCATATTTACCTTTTGGTAATGCTTGGCCTTCGATTAATACATCTTTATCAAAGGAAATCGTGGTAATTTCGTTAGCCCCAGTCCTCCAGACCTCTCCTATTTTGGCAAGATCTACGCCCAGCTGACGTCCTTTCAGTGATGGTTTGCTATAATTAATTGCAACATGTACGCCATCCTTTGTAGTTATATGCACAGAATCTGGGGGACTTGGACGTTTGGATTTGTCTTGTTGTGCAAATGCAAAACTCGTCGAAATAAAGGCAATGATAACTGCCAATATGCTTAATTTTAATCTCATAATATTTTTAATTTATTCGTTATCCGTTGATGGATTGTTTTTTTGTGATCCATTTTTTCTAGCACCCAGATTTGGTAATCCTTGATGTCTTTTCAGGGTTTTTGTTTCGACAAATTGTTTATCAGAAGTTGAATTTCCCATTTCTACATTTCTACTTCTGTCTTGTGCTGTCGTAATTTTGTTTTTCATAGCTAAATAGTTTAGTTTAAAATCTTATACCTATGTATAACGTCTGAAAAGTCAAATTGTTCATTCCTAGATTATTGGAGACAGTATTTAACAAAAAAGCTCAGGATTTCCCGAGCTTTAAACTTTTGAAATATAGTTTTACACCAAATATTCAAACAACGTTTGGTCTTTGTTGACTTCGATAAAGTCAAATTTATAAGCTTTTAATCTTTCGATAAAAGGAATGTAGTCTTTGGGATTATTAAGTTCAATACCAATTAAAGCAGGACCGCGTTCACGCTCTGTTTTCTTTATGTATTCAAAACGGGTAATATCGTCTTTTGGGCCTAGCACCTCAGTCACTAACAGTCTTAGCGCACCGGGTCTTTGAGGAAAGCGAACAATAAAGTAATGCTTGAATCCTTCATAAAGAAGAGACATCTCTTTGATTTCGCTCATGCGGTCAATATCATTATTGCCTCCTGATACCACGCAAACTACTTTTTTGCCTTTGATTTCTTCTTTGTGAAACTCTAAAGCTGCAATTGCTAAAGCACCAGCCGGCTCAGCAACGATAGCATCTTTGTTGTACAATTCTAGAATTGTGGTACAAATTTTTCCTTCTGGAATAGATTTAACAGAGTCCAACAATTGCGAACTAATATCATAAGTCAATTGACCAATTTTTTTTACCGCAGCACCATCAACAAACTTATTTATTTGCTGCAATTCGATTGGACCACCATTTTCTAAAGCTGCTTGCATCGAAGGTGCTCCTTCAGGTTCAACGCCATATAATTTAGTAGTGGGGGAATATTTTCGCATATGATAGCTTACACCCGAAGATAAACCACCACCTCCAATAGGTAAGATGATAGCATCAACTTCGGGCAAGTCTTCCAATATTTCTACAGCTACAGTTCCTTGTCCTTCGATAATCTGTACATCATCAAATGGAGGAATGAAGGTCATGTTATTCTCTGCGCAATAATCCAAAGCCGCTTTTTGACAATCATCAAAAGTATCACCAGTTAAAATAATCTCAATATTACCATTACCCCACATTTCTGTTTGAGTAATTTTCTGACGTGGTGTAGGGCCAGGCATGAAGATTACACCTCTGATGTCTAATCTTTTGCACGATAATGCTACACCTTGTGCATGATTTCCAGCACTCGCACATACTACACCTGCTGCTCGCTGTTCTGCTGATAATGAAGATATTTTGTTGAATGCACCACGTAATTTGTATGAACGTACTACTTGTAAATCTTCTCTCTTCAAATAGATATCAGCACCATATTTTTCTGATAAGTGTATGTTGTATTGCAGTGGTGTACGTGTCACTACTGATTTTATTCTTTCTTTGGCTTGTAAAGAATCTATTGGTAAAGTAGCTATATCTAAACTCATTGTTGTTCAGTTTTGTTTAGGTGATTTTCTTTTTGTTGTTTTAAGGTTATTCTGTTCTTCGCAAAAAAAAGTTACTAATCCCGTCATTGCGAGGAACGAAGCAATCTATTAGTCATCTAATGTCTCATATAAATCTTCCCATAATAGATTCATTTTTTCTATTAGATTGATTTTTTGTTGTCTACTACCTGCTTTAATACGTTTTTCTTCATTAATTGCTTCTTCGATAGAAGGAAAAAATAAGTAAAAAACAATTTTAGTACAGTTATATTTTGCTGTAAAGCTGTTGGGATAAAATTTTTTCTTATGTTGAAAGACTCGCTCTCTCAGGTTAGAAGTAACCCCAACATATAGAATTGCGTTTGTCTTATTTGTCATGAAATATACAACACCACCTCTTTCCATAATTTATCTGATTAAAGTATGTTGCGTATTTCGTTTTGAGTTTGTCATTGTGAGAATAAATTAAGCAGTTACAATTTCAATAGCTGTTTAATTTTTGAGATTGCTTCGCAGGCTCGCAATGACGATGTTTTAATTACGTCATTGCGAGGAGTTATAACACAAAGTAATTTATTGTTTTCCCCGCAATGACGGTATAATTATTATTTGACTAACGTCAATAAATCTTCATCAGTTATTTCTTTTTTAGCATCTGCTAATGTCAAGAAGCGTTCGTATGTAGAAGCTAAAGTGTCTTTATCCAAGTGATGACCAAGACGTTCTAAGTGGTGTTTCAAGGCATGGCGACCTGAACGAGCTGTCAAGATGATATCTGCTTCAGCCAAACCAACATCTTCAGGACGCATAATTTCGTAAGTTTCACGGTGTTTTAAGAAACCATCTTGGTGAATACCAGATGAGTGCGCGAAAGCATTTCGACCTACTATAGCTTTATTGGGCTGGACAGGCATATTCATCATTTCACTTACTTTACGTGATAAATAAGTGAACATTTTGCTGTCGATATTTGAAGTCAAATTGCCAAATTCCTTATTATGCACTTTCAAAATCATGGCCACTTCTTCTAAAGAAGTGTTACCAGCACGTTCGCCAATACCATTTATCGTACATTCAACTTGACGAGCACCATTTTGTACAGCAGCGATAGAATTAGCCGTTGCTAATCCCAAATCATTGTGACAGTGTGCCGATATAATGGCTTGGTCAATATTACTTACATTCTCTTTTAAGTATTTAATAAGATTGCCATATTGATGTGGCAAGCAGTATCCATTTGTGTCAGGAATATTAACTACGGTAGCACCTGCCGCAATAACTCCTTCAATCATACGTGCTAAATACTCTGGATTAGAACGACCAGCATCTTCTGCATAAAACTCTATATCTTCAACGAATTGTTTAGCATATTTTACCGCTGCAATACCGCGTTCTAAAATTGCATCGTGTGTACTATTGAATTTGTATTGAATATGAACGTCAGATACACCTATACCAGTATGAATACGAGGTCTTTTTGCAAATTTCAGAGCTTCAGCAGCAACTTTGATGTCATTTTCATTAGCACGTGTCAAAGCACAAATGATAACATCATTTACGGCTTTTGATAATTCAACTACAGATTGAAAATCACCAGGGCTGGAAACAGGAAAACCTGCCTCGATAATATCTACGCCTAAACGTTCTAAATCTTTTGCAATTTCGATTTTTTCAGGAGTGGTCAATTGACATCCTGGCACTTGCTCACCATCACGTAATGTCGTGTCAAAAATATATAAGTGATTCGGGTCGTGTAACATAATCTTTTCCTCTATATGTTTATACCTTGGTTATTTTCTTATTTAATATACGCTAAAACTTTGGAACCCATTTCGTTTGTACCCAAAATTTTATCTGCAGGTGTTTCTGCATTTGCAATATCACCAGTTCTCCAGCCTGCTTTCAATGTATCTGCAACTGCATTAGTAACCGCTTTTGCTTCTTCTTGAAGACCAAATGCAATATCTAATAATAATGCTGCTGATAGGATAGAAGCTAACGGGTTAGCTTTGTTTTGTCCTGCGATATCGTGAGCCGAACCGTGGATTGGTTCGAAGAATCCTGTGCTGTCACCGATTGACGCGGAAGCCAACATCCCCATTGACCCTGCAATTTGTGAAGCTTCATCCGTCAAGATATCACCAAATAAGTTTGCTGTTAATACCACATCAAATTTTTTCGGATTTTTTACTAATTGCATAGCAGCATTGTCGATAAACATGTGTTCTGTTTCCACATCCGAATATTCTTTTGCTAATTCTTGAACTACCTCTCTCCAAAGACGTGAAGTTTCCAATACATTGGCTTTATCTACTGAACATAATTTTTTACCACGTGTACGTGCGGCTTCGTAAGCTTTGCGTGCAATACGTTCCACCTCGTAACGGTGGTAGTTCATCAAATCTGAAGCAAAAGTGTTGTCTTCGTTACGTTTTTTTTCACCGAAATATACGTCACCTGTCAATTCGCGGAAAAATAAAATATCTGTTCCACGTAACACTTCCGGTTTTAAACTTGAAGCATCTAATAATTCATCAAATAATAGAATAGGACGTAAGTTTGCGTATAAACCTAATTCTTTACGAATTTTCAATAAACCTTGCTCAGGACGAACTTTTGCAGAAGGGTCATTATCGTATTTGGCATGACCAATAGCACCAAATAAAATTGCGTCTGAAGCTTTAGCTTTTTCTAATGTTTCGTCAGGAAGGGGATTTCCAGTAGCTTCAATAGCAGTATGTCCCATGATAGCTTCATCAAATACGAAGTCATGATTATATTTTTCCGCAATAGCTTCTAAAACTTGCTTTCCCCAAGTCGTTACTTCTTGTCCAATTCCATCACCTGGAATGATTAGAATATTTTTCTTCATTTCTTAACCTACAGTTTCTAATATATTTTCTATGGCTTTTACTTCGCCCTTCTCTAATACAATTCTATGTTCGATGCAGGACGGTAATTGGGACTCATAATGCCCAACATAAATTAATGTTTTGCCATATTGTACCAATTCGTCCACTACATCGTTAAAATATTTGGCTTGGTCATTATCCAAACCTTGACAAGGTTCATCCAATACTAATAAAGCCGGATTTTTAATGATAGTCCTTGCCAATAATGCTTGTCTTTGTTTTCCTAGCGGAAGCGTGTGCAGATTTTGATTTTTGTGTTCTGTCAAATCAAAAAACTCCAACAATTCTTCTATTTGTTTTTTCTCATTAAATTTTACGTCAATAAACCAACCGATACTGTCGTAAAATCCAGAAGCAATGGTATGCCAAACGGTAGCGTTTTGGTCAAAATACCAATGCATTTCGGGAGATATAATCCCTATTTTTTGTTTTATATCCCAAATACTTTCGCCAGAACCTCTTTTATTTCCAAACAAGGATAGGTCGTGACCGTAAGCTTGAGGATGGTCGCCATTAATTAGGCTTAATAATGTAGATTTACCCGAACCATTTGATCCTTGTAAAAGCCATTTCTCTCCAACATTTACTTTCCATGAAACATCTCTCAATACTACTTTTTCGCCATAACGAATGTTTATGTTATTCATTTCTGCTACCGTTTCGTAGTTCGTTTCTGGAATTTCACGTAAAAAAGCAGGTAATTCTTTTTTCTGACGTTTTTTGTCTTTAGCAAAGTCATCGGGAGAATCCGCAATTTCTATTTTGCCCTTCACAATATGTGCATAACAATTGATAGACTTTGGCAAAAAGGAATCGTTGGTAATCAAAATAAGTTGAACACCTTCTACTACTAATTCATCCAACCATTTGTTCAAGACTGCTCTTGAATTTTTGTCTAGTCCTGTATAAGGCTCATCAATAATCAAAAGTTGCGGTTTTGCCCACAAGCCACGAACCAATTGCAATTTCTTGTGTTCGCCGCTGGACAATTCAATCAATTGAGAAGATTGTACATCTTCAAATCCAAAATCCTGAATTCGTTGTTGAATATCCGAAAAGTCTAGATTTTCTTTCTTAGCGTAGTGTTCCAACTCTGCTTTAACCGTTAAGGTGTCGTGACCTTGATGATGGTTGTAGCGTTGTTGGTAGTAAAAATTGCGATCGCCTTCCAAATTGGTAAATTGATACCAATTGGAAATATAAAGAACTTTAGCAGGAAGTGATTTCGATAAATCAAAATTTAATTTAATAGCATTATCTGAAGGAATGAATCCTGCGATTGATTTTGCTAAGGTAGTTTTGCCAGAACCAGACGTACCCCCAATAACATAATTTTCCCCTTGCTGGATAGACCAAGAAAGGGAATCCAATACCACATTATTCGGGTATTGAATCGTTAAATTATCAATATGGACGACTGGTTCTGTCATTTTATTTTTCTTTGTCATTCCGACGATAGGAGGAATCTAAACAATTGACAATTGTAGATTAATAATTATCAATTAAGTGCAGATTTCTCTCTTCACTCGTTCCCTTCGAAATGACGTTATAATTTTTAATCTCTATAAAAAGAAAAAGGTCTTGTTTGCTCGAAATTTTCAATTTCAGCTTTGTGGCTCAAAATGAAGTCGATATCGTCATATCCATTAATCAAACATGATTTTTTGTAGGGATTGATTTCGAATTCGAATGATTCGCCAGTCGCTGCGATTGTCAATGTTTGTGCTTCCAAATCGACCACTAATTGTGCATTATTGTCAGCAAAAACTTGCGCGAAGATTTTTTCTAAACATTCTTCAGTTACTGTGATAGGCAATACGCCATTATTCAAGGCATTACCTTTGAAAATATCAGCAAAGAATGAGCTTACCACGACTTTAAATCCGTAGTCGTCAATAGCCCAAGCTGCGTGTTCACGTGATGAACCACAACCGAAGTTTTTACCAGCAACTAAGATTTGACCTGAGAATTTAGGGTCATTCAACACAAAATCAGCTTTTGGTTGATTATTGTTGTCAAAACGCCAATCGCGGAATAAGTTTTCCCCAAAACCTTCACGAGTCGTCGCTTTTAAGAAACGCGCCGGGATGATTTGGTCGGTATCGATATTTTCAATCGGTAGTGGTACTACTGTTGAAGTTAATTTTTCAAATTTTTTCATCTTTCAGAGTAAAAAGTCAAAATTAAAAGGTCAAAAACCTATTTAATTTGAGTTTAAATGAATTATTATTCCTGTGTTTTTAAAATGTAATAAACTATATTTTTAAATTTTAATTTTTACTTTTTAATTCACACGGGCTCTTACTTCTCTCAATTTTAGGGTCATACTTGTCGCTTCTTTTTCCACCCAATTGTTGTAGTCTGCAATTGCTTGTAAACGGTCAGAATCGGATATATAGCCCTCATTAACCATTTGTTTAGAACTCGCTACGTTGGACCAAATTTTTAATTTTTCGAGATGAGTTGGAAACATTCGTTCATAATGTTCATCAGCGTTGAAGATCTCGATTTCGTCAAACCCATGTTCTTCAAAGATATCAATCAAGTCAAACCCGATGCGGTTATTCATGCCTGCATCTTTACGCCACATCAAAAACATGTTGTAAAAATTCTGCATGCTCGCTGGAATCCTTGGTGTCCAATTGATGGCTTCGTGATTGTAATCCAAAATCGAAATCTGACCATTTGGTTTCAACAAGGATTTTATTTTATCAATGGCTTTATCCAATGTCGAAATCCATTGAAACGTACGCGCAGATACAATAAGGTCAAATTTTTCTTCAGTCTCGAAATCTAAAAAATCCATATGGATAAATTCTAGATTCTCGACATCAGCAAAAAGCTTTTTGCCTTCAGCAATAAATGACTCGGTATTATCGACCCCTACGACATAACCTGTCGGACCAACCAACTGCGCTATATCTTTGGTAATCGAACCTGTACCACAGCCAATATCCAAAACTCTCAAACCAGGCTTCAGCGCTGATTTAAGTGTTCTGTAATCCTGTTCCAAAGTACGTTGGTTGAAGATAGAAGAAGCATTTTGACCTGTTCTATCAATAACCTTGTTTTCGGTAACAGTTACTGCCTGACAAATTTGACACATTTTGTTAAAGTAAAAAGTTAAAATTCAAAAGAATTAAATGTAATGTTCAACTGTTGGGAAAGGATCGTAAAAATGGTGCAGTAACTCTTTCCATTCTTGATATTCCTTGGACTCACGGAATCCAATTGTATGATCTTCTAAAGTTTCCCAGTTGACCAATAAAATATATTTATTTGGTGTTTCTAAACACTTTTTTAATTTATGTGATATGTAGCCTTTCATATTGCTAATGATTTTCTGTGCTTTTGAAAAAGATTTCTCGAATTCATCAGTAAGATCACTTTTAACATTCAGAATAGCTACTTCTAATATCATATGCTTTGAATCTATGCTATTAAATTAATTCTCTTACGTCTACAACTTTACCAGTGATAGCTGCCGCCGCTGCAGTTAAAGGGCTTACCAACATTGTACGTGCGTTAGGACCTTGACGACCTTCGAAATTGCGGTTTGATGTGGATACACAGTATTTACCTGCTGGGATTTTATCCTCGTTCATTCCCAAACAAGCCGAACATCCTGGTTCACGTAATTGGAAACCTGCTGCTTCGAATACTTTGTCGATACCTTCAGCTTTCGCTTGTGCTTCTACTTGTTTTGAGCCTGGTACAATCCAAACTTCTACACCTTCAGCTTTTTGTTTACCAGAAACAAATGCCGCTACTTGACGTAAATCTTCGATGCGTGAGTTGGTACATGAACCGATAAAAACATAATCTACAGGTTTACCCAATACTTGTTCACCATCAGTAAAACCCATATAGTCTAATGCCTTTTGGTAAGAAGGTTGTTCGCTTTCTGGTTGTGCTGCTGTAGTAGGAATTGATTGTTTTACACCGATACCCATTCCTGGATTCGTACCATAAGTAATCATAGGCTGAATATCTGCCGCATCAAAAGTTAATACCGCATCAAACTCCGCATCTTCATCCGTGTACAAAGTTTTCCAGTACGCTAATGCTTCATCCCATTTTTCACCTTTAGGTGCAAATTCTCTGCCTTTGATGTATTCGAAAGTCGTTTCGTCAGGAGCAATAAGTCCTCCACGAGCGCCCATTTCGATACTCATGTTACATACTGTCATACGACCTTCCATGCTCAATGAGCGGATTGCCGAACCAGCAAACTCTACGAAATAACCAGTACCACCTGCTGCGGTAGTATTAGAGATCACGTAAAGGATAATATCTTTTGCGCCGACCCCTTTTTGCAATTCACCATTCACTTCGATTTTCATCGTTTTTGGTTTTGACTGCAATAGACATTGTGTAGCGAAAACTTGTTCTACTTGAGAAGTACCGATACCAAAAGCAATAGCACCAAAAGCACCATGTGTCGATGTGTGGCTATCACCACAAACCATCGTTTTACCTGGTAATGTGATACCCAATTCTGGGCCGATAACGTGTACTATACCTTGATAAGGATGACCTAAACCATATAACTCGATGCCAAATTCTGACGTGTTTTTAGTCAACATATCCACTTGGTAGCGCGATAATTCTTCTTTAATAGGAAGGTGCTGGTCTAAAGTAGGAACGTTGTGATCGGCTGTCGCAACAGTTTGGTTAGGACGGAATACAGGAAGACCTCTTTTGCGCAATCCATCGAATGCTTGAGGAGAAGTCACTTCATGAATCAAATGCGTGTCGATATACAATATATCTGGAAAACCTTCTGCACGCTTGACGACGTGAGCATCCCAAATCTTTTCTACTAATGTTTTTCCCATTTCTCTATCTTATATATTAACAAAGTTACGAAAGTTACAGAGTTATGTGCGATCACATAGCCTCGTAACTTTCGTCACCTATTAATGTATGATTTATTAAACTGTTTTAATCGTCTTCATTGCAGTCATCGCTTTACGTAATTTACGTCCAACGACCTCTACTGGATGATTGCGTAAAATTTCATTTACCTGAACCAATTTCACGTTATCTACAGAACCATCTTTACCTTCATTGAAGTTTTTACCAACGATATCTGTATCAACTGTTTTCATGAAATCAGCTAATAACGGTTTACAAGCTTGGTCGAATAAGTAACATCCGTACTCAGCAGTATCCGAAATAACGCGGTTCATTTCGAATAATTTACGACGGGCAATTGTGTTTGCGATAAGTGGAGTCTCATGCAATGATTCGTAGTATGCAGATTCAGGTTTGATACCTGCTTCAACCATTGTTTCGAAAGCCAATTCAACACCAGCTCTAACAAAAGCAACCATCAATAAGTAGTTGTCAAAATACTCTTGTTCTGAGATTTTAACATCACCAGCAGGAGTTTTTTCGAAAGCAGTTTCACCTGTTTCCGCTCTCCATTTCAATAAGTTTGCATCACCATTTGCCCAGTCTTCCATCATAGTTCTAGAAAACTCGCCCGACATGATATCGTCTTGGTGTTTTTGGAACAATGGACGCATGATATCTTTCAATTCTTCTGACAATTCAAAAGCTTTGATTTTTGCTGGGTTGCTCAAACGGTCAAGCATACCTGATACACCACCGTGTTTTAAGGCTTCTGTGATTACTTCAACACCGTATTGTACTAATTTAGAAGCGTAACCAGCGTCGATACCTTTTTCAACCATTTTGTCGAAAGAAAGGATAGAACCAGTTTGCAACAAACCACAAAGGATAGTTTGCTCACCCATTAAGTCAGATTTAACCTCTGCTACAAAAGATGATTTCAATACACCTGCACGGTGACCACCTGTACCTACACAATATGCTTTTGCTTCAGCCCATCCTTTACCTTGAGGGTCATTTTCTGGGTGAACAGCGATCAATGTAGGAACACCAAAACCTCTTAAGTACTCAGCACGTACTTCAGAACCTGGACATTTAGGTGCAACCATGATTACAGTGATATCTTTACGAATTTGCATACCTTCTTCTACGATGTTGAAACCGTGCGAATAAGATAATGTAGCTCCTTGTTTCATCAATGGCATTACGGCATTGATTACTGCTGTATGTTGTTTATCTGGAGTCAAGTTGATAACTAAATCAGCTGTAGGGATTAACTCATCATAAGTACCTACTGTGAAGTTGTTATCAGTTGCATTTTTCCATGAATCTCTTTTTTGCTCAATAGCTTCTTTACGTAATGCGTAAGAAACGTCCAAACCGCTGTCCCTTAAATTTAAACCTTGGTTCAAACCTTGTGCACCAGCACCTACGATTACGATTTTTTTACCCTTTAAAGCATTTACGCCATCAGCGAATTCTGATGAATCCATAAATTCAGCTACACCTAATTGGTTTAATTGCTCTCTAAGAGGTAATGTGTTAAAATAATTTGCCATTGTCGTACTATTTTAATTTGTCTTTTCTTAAGTTTTATTTATTGTTGTTGATTATTCTTTTTTGTGCAGTCACATAACCCAAATGTGTATTGTCGTGACCAGCCGTGGTAATGATAACATCTTCAATACTTTCCAGAACTGCACCATATGTGCTTGTTTCAAAAGGAACAACATTGTTTAGTTTGCCTTCATTGTAGTCCTTTTCAAGTGTTTCAATCGTTGAAATAGCTAAGGCCTTTAAGTCATCTACCTCATCTTGTGTGACAAAGTAAGTCGGCTTTGTGCCTTTAGCGTATGCAGAAATATATTTCACACTCGAAGCATCAGCCAAAATACCTGTACGTACATAACATAATACTGGTGTAGTAACCACAATATGCCCAAAATTCCAAATGATATTATTGTTAAATCCTGCCGGAATTTCGTTTAACTCCTCTAATGAAAGACTTTCAATATCCTTAATGAAAGCTTTACGCGCATCTAAAATAAACTTGAATACTTCTTTCATATGATTACATCGTGAATACTTTGTCCTGTTGGTCTAAGAATTCGTTTTCGACGATTTCTGGTGCAGGCTCTTCTTTTTCGAATTGTTTTAATTTTTCGTGGAATCCAGCACTTGCTTTTATAATGGCAATACGTGCACCTCGAACGAATTCAATTAAGCCGTATTTAGTCAATTCTGCAGTCAATCGGTCAATTTCTTCGCGGTGACCAGCAGTCTCAAAAACGATGTAGTCAGGACGAATCACTACTACATTAGCACCGTATTCACGTAATAAACGCTCTACGTAAACTTTCTCGTTTACGACTTCTGTCGGTACTTTGTAAAGAGCTTGTTCTTGCCAAATTAATTCGTCGTTGGTATTGAAATATGCTTTCAATACTTCGACTTGTTTTTCGATTTGACGACAAAGTTTACGAACCACATCTTCTGATTCGGTAATCAAAATCGTGAAACGGTGAATTCCGTCAACCTCAGAAGGGGAGGTGTTCAAACTTTCTATGTTGATTTTACGTCTTGAAAAAATATTAGAAATACGACCTATCATACCGATAGCGTTTTCTGTATATAGTGTAATGGTAAATTCTTGCTTTTCCATTTTTATTTCAATCTAATTTCTGATACTGAAGTACCTTGTGCAACCATCGGGAATACATTGTTCTCTTTGCCGACCATTACTTCCAATAAATAAGCTCCATCATGATTCAACATCGTTTTCAATGCAGTTTCTAAATCCTTACGCTCCGAAATTTTGTTACCATCGATGTAATATGACTTAGCTAATGCCACAAAATCTGGACTCGTGATGTTCACGAATGAGTAGCGTCTATCGTGGAATAATTGTTGCCACTGACGTACCATTCCTAAGAATTCGTTATTTAAAATCAAGATTTTAACCTTAGCACCAAATTGCATGATAGTACCAAGCTCTTGTAAGGTCATTTGGAAGCCACCATCACCTATTATTGCGACTACATCACGTTCAGGTGCGCCGTACCAAGCGCCAATTGCAGCTGGTAAACCAAATCCCATCGTACCAAGACCTCCTGAAGTCACATTGGACTTTGATTTATTAAATTTCGCATAGCGACAAGCTACCATTTGATGCTGACCTACATCAGTAACAATAATCGCTTCACCACCAGATAATTCATTCAAAACGCGAACAACTTCACCCATCGTCATGATATCTGTCGTTGGGTTCAATTCATCATAAATAACTTCTTTGATTTCCTCTTTTTCTAAATCTCTAAATTGTTGTAACCAAGCGGAATGATCATTTCCCGAAAGCAAAGCTGTCAATAATGGTAAAGTTTCTTTACAATCTCCCCAGACAGGAACTGTAGTTTTTACGTTCTTATCTATCTCAGCGGGATCAATGTCTAAATGAATAACTTTTGCTTGTTTTGCATATTTATCCAAACGACCTGTTACACGGTCATCAAAACGCATACCTACCGCAATTAAAACATCACATTCGTTTGTCATTACGTTAGGTGCATAGTTACCATGCATGCCCAACATCCCTACGTGTTGTGGATGATCAGTTTCAAGAGCACTCAAGCCCATTACAGTTGTAGCAGCTGGGAAACCACCTTTTTCAATGAATTCTTTAAATTCTTGCTCTGCTTTACCCAATATTACACCTTGCCCAAAAATTACAAAAGGTTTTTTAGCGGTATTGATAATTTCAGCAGCAGCTTCAACGTATTCTTTACGAACAATCGGTTTTGGGCGATAACTGCGAATATGGTTGCAAACTTCATAACCTTCATATTGGAATAATTGAAGCATTGCATTTTTTGTAATATCAATTAACACTGGACCTGGTCGACCTGTACGTGCGATATAAAATGCCTTAGCTAATACCGAAGGAATTTCTGTCGCGTCAGTAACTTGATAGTTCCACTTTGTAACTGGACTTGTAATATTGATTACGTCAGTCTCTTGGAATGCATCTGTACCAAGCAATGAAGCAAACACTTGACCTGTGATACAGACAATAGGATTGCTATCTATCATAGCATCTGCTAGACCCGTTACCAAGTTAGTTGCACCAGGTCCTGATGTTGCAAATGCCACACCTACATTTCCTGAAGTACGTGCGAATCCTTGCGCAGCGTGTATACCGCCTTGCTCGTGGCGGACTAGAATATGCTTTATTTTGTCATTATAATCGTATAATGCATCATAAATAGGCATAATCGCACCTCCTGGGTAACCGAATACCGTGTCTACTCCTTCATGAATCAAAGCTTCCAAAACCGCTTTCGAACCTGAAATTTCAGTGTTTGCCGGAATGGTTTGTGGTTTCTTTGTTTCTGTTTTCTCCAGTGTACTCATTTTGTTGTTAGTATTAAGATATTAGTATTGAGTATTTAGACTGATTGGTCTAATAATCCTAATTATTTTTTTATATAAAACTAGTAAAGAATATTTGGCGGTCTTATATCTAACTACTAAATACTCTTTACTAAATACTGCTTATAAATCCGTCACACAACCTTGTGAAGCATCAGCTACTGTTTTCGCATATTTGTACAATACACCTTTCGTCACTTTCAGAGCTGGTTGAGTCCATTTTGCACGACGTTCAGCAATTATGCTGTCCTCTACTTTCAATGTGATTGTGTTGTTGACTGCGTCGATTTCGATGATATCGTCGTCTTCAACTAAGCCAATTAATCCACCTTTGTAAGCTTCTGGCGTGATGTGTCCCACTACGAATCCGTGTGTACCACCCGAGAAACGGCCATCAGTAATTAGGGCTACTGATTTACCTAAACCTGCGCCGATGATTAGTGACGTAGGTTTCAACATCTCAGGCATACCAGGAGCACCGATAGGACCTTCATTTTTAATTACTACAACATCACCTTTTTGAATGCGCCCAGAAGCAATACCTGCCACTAAATCATGCTCACCATCGAATACACGCGCAGGACCAACAAATTTCTCACCTTCCTTACCTGAAATCTTTGCTACAGAACCTTTTTCTGCTAAGTTTCCATAAAGAATTTGCAAGTGACCTGTTGCTTTTATAGGCTCAGTCAATGGTTTGATGATAGGTTGGTTGTAATCAATAATAGATTTTACATCAGCCAAGTTTTCTGCCACAGTTTTACCAGTCACGGTGATACAATCGCCATGTAATAAACCGTTGTCTAATAAATAACGCAATACCGCTGGAGTACCACCATATTGTTGCAAATCTTGCATCAAGTATTTTCCTGATGGTTTGAAATCTGCCAATACTGGCGTTTCATCCGACATACGTTGAAAATCATCTTGTGTAATTTCTACACCAATAGCTTTACCTATTGCAATAAAGTGCAATACGGCATTAGTACTTCCTCCTAAAATGATGATTGAACGAATAGCATTTTCGAATGCTTTGCGTGTCATTATATCCGAAGGCTTAATATCTTTTTCTAATAATATACGAATGTATTTACCTGCATCTAAACATTCAGCTTGTTTCTCAGCCGAAATAGCAGGATTGGATGAAGAATACGGTAAACTCATTCCCAAAGCTTCAATAGCTGAAGCCATAGTGTTAGCCGTATACATACCACCACAAGCACCCGCACCTGGACACGTATGTTTGATGACACCTTGGAAGTCTTCTTCCGACATGTTACCACAAATCTTTTGTCCTAATGCTTCGAATGCTGAAACGATATTTAATTCTTCACCTTTATAATGACCAGGAGCAATAGTTCCACCATACACCATAATTGCAGGACGGTCTAATCGAGCCATTGCCATAATAGCACCTGGCATGTTTTTGTCACAACCTGGAATAGCGATTAATCCGTCATAATATTGACCTCCGCAAATAGTTTCAATGCTGTCCGCGATGACATCACGAGAAACTAATGAATAACGCATACCATCCGTACCGTTACTCATCCCGTCGCTGACACCAATTGTGCCAAACGTAAGCCCCACTAAATCATTGTTCCATACACCTTTTTTTACGACTTGAGCTAAGTCATTTAAGTGCATGTTACATGTATTCCCATCATAACCCATGCTGGCAATTCCAACTTGTGCTTTGTCCATATCCGCATCGGTCAAACCAATACCATAAAGCATAGCTTTGGCAGCTGGTTGTGTCTCGTCTTGTGTGAATATGCGGCTGTACTTATTTAATCCCTTTTCGTTATCAGATGATGACTTCATAATTCTCTTGCTCTAATACTAAGTTTTTATATTTTCGTTGGATAGTAGCACCAATGCTATGTTCCCATTCTTCTTTATAAATAATGTGGTCCACTTGTTTCACTCCAATGATTTCAGCCGCAGTGCCGCTTAAAAAGGCACTGTCAGCTGTGTATATATCTTGGATTGTTAGTTTCTTTTCTATGATATCAAACCCCAACTCTTTACAAATCCCAATTACCGTTTGTCTAGTGATTCCTGGGAATACATTGTCTAAAGGTGGTGTATATATCTTATAGTCTTTTTCAATAAATAAATTTTCACTCGAAGCCTGCGCTACAAAACCATCTTGGTCTAAAAGTAATGCTTCATCATATCCATTACGTATAGCTTCGGTAGAGGCTAAAATGGAATTGATATACTGACCTGAAATCTTTGCATCAATATGAAAAGATTTTGGATTGGGACGCTCGTAACTTGATATGTTGACACGTAATAAGTTTTGGCCCAAATAGGGACCCCATTCCCAAGCAGCCAACATGATATTTGAGTCTTCGGAAGAAGTCAAATGCATATTAGAACCAGAGAATACCAATGGTCTTATATAAGCAGAACGAAGGTTGTTAATTTCCAACAACTTGTAACTCTTTTCAATCAACGTTCTATTATCCCACTTATATGGTAAACCTATTGCTTCACAGGATTTGCGGAATCTTTCAAAATGCGCTTCTGCCTTGAAGATACGCGTACCATTATGGGTACTATAAGCCCTCAAACCTTCAAAAGCACCATATCCATAATGCAACGACTGACCAAATAGATCTATACCCGCAGTATTTGCGTGTACAAATTGACCATTAAGAAATATCTTCGTGTTTTGATTATAGTATTGCATAATGTTAATTATAAAGTGTCCTTACCCTCCCCAGATAATTGCACACTTATTGGAATTAGATGCTTCGTCAAGTTAAGACGAAATAAAATTCTTTACAATAGGCAAGCTTATTATTTTAAAAAAGTTTTTTATTTCGAATTTCGGCTTAATTGTTAAATATGTTCTATTTATTTAGGTTTGTACAAAATATAATTTTTCAATAGATGAACCCAAATTAAAATTGGTTCATTTTATTGTTTTATCGAGATTTTAGAAATTAGCTAAAATTCTTCTTGAAATGATGATTTTCATTATAAAAGTATAAAAAAATAGCCCTTAAAACTTGAAGTCTTAAGGGCTATTTTATCATTATCTTTTATCGTTATCCTTGCAAAATTCCTTCTGCCAAAACGATGATATTGTTGTCCTTTACTTCAACTACACCACCTTTAATAATAATGACTTCTTCGCCATTATTATTTTTAATAATGACTTTGCCATCTTCTAACGTAGAGACAATAGCAGCGTGGTCTTTCAAAATTTGAAAGGAACCAGCAGAACCAGGTACTGTAACTGCTGTTACTTCACCTTCGTAAGCTATTTTGTCTGGAGTTATTACTTGTAATTTCATTCTTTTGTTAGATATAAGATGCGAGATATGAGATTTGAGAACGAATTCTTCAAATAGATATGAGATAAAAAATCTATTATCTCATATCTAATTTCTAATATCTAATTAAACTGCTTCTGCTAATAATTTCTTACCTTTTTCGATAGCTTCTTCGATAGAACCTACTAAGTTGAAAGCTGCTTCTGGGTATTCATCTACTTCACCATCGATAATCATGTTGAAACCTTTGATTGTATCTTTGATGTCTACTAATACACCTTTCAAACCTGTAAATTGCTCCGCTACGTGGAATGGTTGAGATAAGAAACGTTGTACACGACGTGCGCGGTGTACTGTTAATTTATCTTCTTCAGATAACTCGTCCATACCTAAGATAGCGATGATATCTTGAAGCTCTTTGTAACGTTGTAAGATTTCTTTCACGCGTTGCGCTGTATCGTAATGTTCGTTTCCTAATACTGCAGGAGATAAAATACGTGAAGTAGAATCTAATGGATCTACCGCAGGATAGATACCTAACTCAGCAATTTTACGTGACAATACTGTAGTTGCATCCAAGTGAGCGAAAGTCGTCGCTGGAGCAGGGTCAGTTAAGTCATCGGCAGGTACGTATACCGCTTGTACTGAGGTGATTGAACCGTTTTTAGTTGAAGTAATACGCTCTTGCATCAAACCCATCTCTGTAGCTAATGTAGGTTGGTAACCTACCGCAGATGGCATACGACCTAATAAAGCTGATACCTCAGAACCCGCTTGTGTAAAACGGAAGATATTATCGATGAAGAATAATACGTCTTTACCTTGACCGTCACCTTCACCATCACGGAAGTATTCCGCTACTGTCAAACCTGATAACGCAACACGTGCACGTGCACCTGGAGGCTCATTCATCTGACCGAACACGAAAGTACATTTTGATTCTTTCATCAACTCTTGGTCAACAGTATCCAAAGGCCATTCGCCTTTTTCCATACCTTCCATGAAGTGCTCACCGTATTTGATAATGCCTGATTCCAACATCTCACGTAATAAGTCATTACCTTCACGTGTACGTTCACCTACACCAGCAAATACTGAAAGACCACCGTGACCTTTAGCGATATTGTTGATAAGTTCTTGAATTAATACTGTTTTACCTACACCAGCACCACCGAACAAACCGATTTTACCACCTTTAGCATAAGGCTCTAATAAGTCAATAACTTTGATACCTGTGAAAAGGATTTCAGTTTCAGTTGACAAATCTTCGAATTTCGGAGGAGTATTGTGGATAGGACGTCCATTAGTTTTGTCCAATTCGCGAATACCATCAATAGGGTCTCCAACTACGTTGAATACACGACCTTTGATTTCTTCACCAACAGGCATTTTGATAGGAGCACCAGTGTCAACTACTTTCATACCACGTACTAAACCTTCTGTAGCATCCATCGCAATCGTACGAACACGTTCCTCACCTAAGTGTTGTTGAACTTCTAAAACGACACGTTGTCCATTTTCTTTTTCAATGTACAATGCATCGTAAATCTTAGGAAGATTTTCATTGTCGGCAAAGTTGACGTCAACCACTGGGCCGATAATCTGCGCTATTTTACCAATATTGGGCATATTATAGGGACTAAAATTTATTAATCTATTTATCCACAGTCTGTTTAATCAGACTGTATTTTGGAATGCAAAAATAATGTATATCTTATTAAAAGCAAAGCGATTGTTAAGAATAATTTTAAATTTATGAATACATGCATAAATCCTAAAAGTTCGTGTCCAGATTTAATAAGGATATAAAGCTTGATTATATCAAACAAGTTACTAATTTGCGAATGAATATTTATTGTAATCGACTAATTTAGAAGTCGTAATTTAGTTTATAACTAACCAAATACTATGAGAAGCACCTTTTTGGGTTTATTACTTATTAGTCCTGTGCTGGCATTTGCACAGTTAAAATACCCGTCCTATAATGAGATACAGTCATCAATTCATACATTCCAAACAAAAGATCTAGCATCACAAGCTGTAATAGGAAAAAGTCTTGGTAATGAAAATATTTCTGTTATCAAGCTGCAGTTGGATGAAAAACCGCGTCCAACCCTTTTAATTGTTGCAGGTATAGATGGAAAACACCCAGCGGGAACAATAGGTGCATTGCAGTTAACAAAAAATCTTACGTCATTGCCAAAAGATTCTCTTCAAGTATTATTAAAGGATAAGTCTATTTGGATTGTACCATTAGTAAATCCAGATGCTTATAAAAGAAACTCTTTGACCAATCAATGGCTTTCGGGTAATAGTAGGAAAGTCGATAATGATCGTGATGGACGTTTGGATGAAGATCCTGCTAAAGATTTGAATGGCGACGGTGTGATTGCGCAAATGCGTGTGGAATCGCCAATCGGGAATTTTGTAGTTCATAATGAATATTCAAATGTTCTCGCAGCTGTAGATAAATCCAAAGCGGAGAAAGGAAAATATAATTTATTTTCGGAAGGTGCAGATCAAGACTTTGATGGTCGATATGGTGAAGATGGAGAAGGAGGTGTCAATATTGATCGCAATTTCACGTTCAATTATCAGGCGTTTTTACCTGAGAGTGGAGATTACGCAGCATCCGAGCCAGAAACACGGGCTTTAGTGGATTTTATATTTGCGAATCCGCAAATTGCAAGCGTGCTACATATAGGTTTAGCTAATAATTTGTCTGAGCCTGAAAAGTTCGATGCTAGACAAGCGAATGAACGTATTGTGAAATCTTGGAGTGCTAATGATGTAGAGGTTTCAAAATACATTTCATCTATATATAAGGAAGAAATTAAATCATTGGGCAATGCAACAAAATTTGGTAATCATCCTGGAAATTTTTCTAATACGGCTTATTACCATTTAGGGAAGTTTAGTTTTTCGACACCAGTTTGGTGGCCAGTTGTAACAGACTCGACTAGTAATGTGCCAAAAGCATCGAATGATGTGGATGAAACTTTTTATGGGTGGGTTAAACAAAATAATATACAAGGCGCAATACTTCCGTGGAGCAAAATAAATCATCCTGATTTCCCGAATCAAGAAGTTGAAGTCGGAGGAGTTGTTGATATTTATCGAAATAATCCTCCTATAGAGTTTTTAGTATCAGCGGTGAAGGCGCATACCAGTTTCGTTGTGAGGCTTTTGGAGAATATGGCTAAGTTAACATTCGCTGCTCCAAAGGTAACTTCTTTAGGAAATGATGTTTTCAGAGTTGAATTGTCTGTGATGAATGTAGGTAATATGCCTACCTATCCAGAAATAGGAGATCGTATTCGTTTTGTGTCTAGGTTTAAGACTGTTTGTGATTTACAAAATGGTCAACAATTCTTAAGTGGCAAAAGATTACAACTTTACCCGTCTCTTCCTGCTGGAGATTCTCAAACTTTTTCATGGTTAATAAAAGGAAAGGGTACGGTAAAAATACAAGCCGGATGCCCAACTTCTGGAGAAGAATTAATTGAAGTAAAACTATAACGTATAGTCCAATGAAATTTAAATATATTATTCTATCTTTTTGTTTGAGCATTGTTGGTTATCATGCTTCAGCACAAAATAAATCAGCAGAAATAGATGTTCCAGGATTACGCGCTGTAGGATCTCCTGCGAATCCAAAAGTTCCAATGAATTGGAATCGCTATCATGACAATAAGCAAATCGAACAATTCTGTAAAGATTTGCAAAAGGCTTATCCTGATTTGGTGAAATACGAATCTATTGGTAAATCGTATGAAGGTCGTGATATATTTGTATTAACCATTTCTGCATTAAAAGAAGGTATAACGGATCGTAAGCCAGGACTTTGGATTGATGGTAATATTCACGCCAATGAATTGCAGGGTTCAGAAATAGCGATGTATACGGCCTGGTATCTTGCCGAAAATTATCATCAAGTTCCATTTATCAAAGAATTACTTCGTGATAAAGTATTTTATATAGCACCAACTATTAACCCTGATTCTAGAGACTATTTTATATATGAACCGAATACAATGCATTCATCTCGTACTGGTCGACGTCCTTTTGATAATGATGGAGACGGTTTGATTGCCGAAGATTTGTACGATGATTTGGATGGAGACGGACACATTGTAATGATGCGTCGTAAGTCTAAAACTGGACGTTATAAAATAGATCCTGACAATCCTAACCGAATGATAGTAGCAAAAGCGGATGAAATGGGCGAATATGAAATGTTGGGTTTTGAAGGTATAGATAATGATGGTGATGGATTGGTAAATGAAGATATTACAGGTACTTATGATCCGAATAGAGATTGGGGATGGAATTGGCAACCTAACTATGTGCAAGGGGGAGCTTTATATTATCCAGGCACATTGCCAGAAACGATGGCTGTGAAGAATTTCTTTTTCAAACACACTAATATTGCGGGAGCGCAATCGTATCACAATTACGGCGGAATGATCTTGAGAGGTCCAGGTGCTGCCGAAGATGAACGTTTTTATTCGCGCAAGGATGTCCAAGTATATGATGCTTTGGGGAAAACAGGTGAAAAAATGTTGCCAGGTTATAATTATATTGTCATTCACAAAGATTTATATACGGTATTTGGTGGGGAAATAGACTTTTTTGCATTAGGAAGAGGGATATATACATTTTCAAATGAGTTGATGACCACATTTAAATTGTTTAATAACAAGGATGAGGTTTCTAATCGTCAAAATTCAGAATATTATGAGTTTGACAAATTACTGTTGTTTGGGGATGCGTATGTTCCCTGGAAAGAATTCGATCACCCACAATTTGGGAAAATTGAGATTGGTGGCGCCAAAAAAAATTATACCCGCAATCATCCAGGATTTTTATTACTAGAAGATGCCCATCGTAATGCGGCATTTACGATTTATCACGCTTTTCATACACCCAAATTGGAATTTAATGATATAGAAGTAAAATCTTTGGGTAATAACCTTTACGAGGTAAAAGCTTCTGTATGGAATAGTCGTATTATCCCGACCCATTCTGATCATGATGTACGTAACAAAATCAATAGACCAAATTATATCAGCATAAGTGGCGTTGAAGTAATTGCAGGCTTGCGCATTATCAATAATGATTTTAATGTAACAGAAGATCAAAAATTCAAACCTGAACGCATAGAAGTTCCTGCTATTGATGGAATGTCCGAAGTAAAGGTCAAATGGATTGTCAAAGGAAATCCTAATAAAGCGAAGATTACGGTTGATAGCGAAAAAGGTGGGGTCATTGAAAAGCAAATAGGAAGTTAACATCTATAAAACAAATTATATAAATTATGAGATCAATTTTTAAAGTACTAACAGTAGCAGGTTTATTTGTTATTTTTTCCTGTCAAGGAGCAAAAAATAACAATCAAAAAGATCAATCTAATGAAGCAATAGATACAAGTGTATTCTATGCGAACCATGATAATAAAGATGTACTTCTTTATGTGATTAAAAATGACAAGTTGGAAGTGAGCCTAACAAATTTTGGAGCTAGACTTGTTTCTGTGGTAGTGAATGATAAGTCCAATAAGCCTGTTGATGTAATTCTTGGTTATGACAAAGCAGAAGAATATATAGCGAATACCAATAATTTTTATGGAGCTGTTGTTGGAAGATATGGAAATAGAATTGCGAATGGTACTTTTAAATTGGGGGATAATACCTATCAATTGGAAATTAATAACGAAAAAAACACATTACATGGTGGTAAAAATGGTGTTTTCAATAAAGTATGGGATGTGAAATCAATTTCTGATGATGCCATTACTTTAGAATACCTTTCACCTGATGGCGAAGCTGGATTTCCGGGTAATGTAAAAATGAGTGTCACGTACAAGCTGAATAATGATGGTGGGCTAGAAATTCACTACGAAGGCGAAACGGACAAAGAAACGGTATTGAATCTGACAAACCATGCTTATTTCAACCTAAATGGTGCTGGCGATTCAACAATTTTGGATCATGAACTTTGGATCGATGCAGATAAATTAACAGAAGTTAATAAAGGGTTGATTCCAACGGGGATTAATTCAGATGTGAAAGGTACGCCATTTGATTTTACTGTTGCAAAATCAATAGGCAAAGATATCGACCAAAAAAATCAACAGCTAACTTTTGGTAAAGGTTATGACCACAATTTTGTTTTAAATAAAAAAGAAGGCTTTACTGATGTCGCTACATTGTATGCACCTAAAACTGGAATCGAAATGAAAGTCATTACTACAGAGCCAGGTTTACAATTCTATAGTGGAAACTTCATGTCCTCTGATGAACCTAGAGGAAAAGGCGGTAAATCATATCCATATCGTTCTGCATTGTGTTTGGAAACACAGCATTTCCCAGACTCTCCTAATCAGCCGAGTTTTCCATCGACAGTTCTATCTCCTGGACAGAAATATTCCACAAAAACTGAATACAGATTTTCGGTTAGGTAGTTAGTATAACTAACATCATATAAAAGAGACTTGCAATTTGTAAGTCTCTTTTTTTTCATTCTGCATGACAGTACATAACAGTTAGGTGCATATTATGAGGTAACTTAGATTCTACATAAACCATATAAACTCTACAACAAATCATGAATGCAATTGCAGGAGTATTTTTTCATTTTATAGGAGGCTTCGCGTCAGGAAGCTTCTATGTACCATATAAAAAAGTACGAGACTGGTCCTGGGAAGCGATGTGGATCTTGGGTGGATTATTTTCCTGGATAATCGTTCCTCCATTGGCAGCTTGGCTTACTATTCCTAATTTTTTTGAAATAATAGGAGACGCAAATTCAAGTGTGCTAGGTTATACATTTCTTTTTGGTGTATTGTGGGGGATAGGTGGACTGACATATGGTTTAGGTGTTCGATACTTAGGTGTTTCGTTGGGAAGCAGTATTATACTAGGATTGAGCATGGTGTTAGGTGCACTGATGCCTGCGATTTACTACTATTTTAATCCAGCAGATGGCAAGCATAGCATAGATTTCTTTTTTACGACCGCGTCGGGATTGTGCGTTATGGCGGGCTTAGTTCTTTGTATTGTGGGGATTTACCTGTGTGGAAAAGCTGGAGTTTTGAAAGAAAAAGGATTATCAAATGCTGGTGGCACCGATAAAACAGATTACAACTTTGGTATTGGGATTATTGTGGCTTTAATTTCAGGAGCTTTAAGTGCATGTTTCAATTTTGCTATAGAAGCAGGAAAGCCGATGGCTGATGTCGCTAATGCACTTTGGAAATCAGTTAATCCAGGACAAGGAGAATTCCTTTATCAGAATAATGTTACCTATATCGTCATACTTTGGGGAGGATTTACGACGAATTTTATTTGGTGTGCGTATTTATTATTAAAAAATAAGACCCTTACAGACTACTCGAAAGCAACAGCTCCTTTAAAGAAAAATTTCTTGTTGTGCGCTTTAGCAGGCACGACATGGTATTTGCAATTTTTCTTTTACGGCATGGGTGAGAGCCGCCTTGGGAATGGTGCAAGTTCATGGATTTTACACATGGCATTTATCATATTGATTTCAAATGCCTGGGGTGTGTTCCTAAAAGAATGGAAAGGTGTGAGTAAACCAACCTATACGGCCATTATATCTGGAATTGTCATTATCATCCTATCTATTTGTGTGGTAGGATTCGCGAAAACTTTAGAATAAATATTACAAAGATTTATGCAAACAAAAACATATCAACATGTGAATTACCTTTGGGATGAGGAAAAAGCTAAATCCTTAGAAGGAGATGAAGTAGCGTTATTATTATACCGATCTAATATCTTGGGGTCGGATCTTAGGATAACGAATTACGGAGGCGGAAATACATCATGTAAAGTAATGGATAAGGATCCATTGACAGGTGAAGAAGTGGAAGTAATGTGGATTAAAGGTTCTGGTGGTGATATCGGCACATTAAAGAAGTCAGGTTTGGCTGCATTGTATGTAGAACGACTTCGTAATCTTGAGAAAGTGTATCGCGGTATCGAGCATGAGGACGAAATGGTCGAGCTTTTCAACCGTTGTATATTCGATTTATCATCGAAGGCACCCTCTATTGATACGCCATTGCATGGTTTTCTTCCATTCAAACATATCGATCACTTGCACCCAGATGCTGCGATTGCTATTGCGGCAGCAAAAGATGGAAAACAAATCACAAAAGATTTGTTCAAAGGAACAATTGGCTGGGTAGAATGGCAAAAGCCTGGTTTCGATTTAGGTTTGCAATTGCGCGAATGCTTAGCCGAAAACCCTGGTATCCGTGGAATTATGCTTGGTTCGCATGGACTTTTTACATGGGGAGATACGGCGTATGAATGTTATTTGAATTCATTGGATGTCATCGAAACTTGCGCAACTTATTTGGAAGAGAATTACGGTAAGTCAAGACCTGTATTTGGTGGTCAAAAAGTAGATAGTCTAGTACAAGAAGATAGATTGGCACAGGCTGCTGCTATTGCACCCATATTAAGAGGGTTTTGTTCAAGTGAGCGTCCTATGGTTGGCCACTTCTCTGACGATGCTAGGGTGTTGGAATTTATCAATTCCAATGATTTGGAAAAATTAGCTCCTTTGGGAACAAGCTGTCCAGATCATTTCTTACGCACTAAGATTCAACCTTTGATTCTGAATTTGGATAAAAACGAAGACTTATCGGATATAGAAGCGATAAAATCAAAATTGCTTCCATTATTTGAAGCGTACAGAGCGATGTACACGGATTATTATGAAACTTGTAAACACCCGAATAGCCCTGCTATTCGCGACAGAAATCCAGTAATCATAATCTATCCAGGAGTCGGAATGTTTGCTTTTGCAAAAGATAAGCAAACCGCACGTGTGGCTTCGGAATTTTATACAAATGCTATCAATGTAATGAAAGGAGCGGAAGCGGTGAGTGAATATACTTCACTACCGAGACAAGAGGCTTTCAATATTGAATATTGGTTATTGGAAGAGGCGAAGCTACAACGTATGCCAAAGCCAAAAGCATTGTCTGGTAAAATCGCTTTGGTAACTGGAAGTGCAGGCGGTATAGGTAAAGCTATTGCAAAGCGTTTTGCAGAAGAGGGAGCTGTAGTCGTTTTAAGCGATTTGAATCAAGAGAGATTAGCAGATGCAAAAGCAGAATTTGTAGACTTATTTGGTGCGGACAATGTTACGACTGCTGTCCTAGATGTAACGAATCAAGAGCAAATAGAAGAAGCACTTAAAGTGGCTGCTTTAGCATTTGGCGGTGTGGACATTGTGGTGAATAATGCCGGACTATCCATTTCAAAATCTATTGAAGATCATACGCAAAAGGATTGGGATTTATTATATGATGTATTGGTAAAAGGTCAGTTTATCGTTACTCAGGCTACTTCTAAAGTAATGAAAGCACAAAATATTGGTGGTGACATCGTGAATATTGTGAGTAAAAATGCGTTGGTTAGTGGTCCGAATAATGCGGGGTATGGTTCTGCTAAAGCAGCGCAATTGCACCTTAGTAGATTGAATGCAGCGGAACTTGGCGCTTTCAAAATTAGAGTAAATGTAGTAAACCCAGATGCGGTTATTTCAGATAGTAATATTTGGGCTGGAGGCTGGGCCGAAGGTCGAGCTAAAGCTTACGGTGTTACGGTAGAAGAATTACCTGCTTACTATGCAAAACGAACTTTGTTAAACGAAATAATTTTGCCAGATGATATAGCTAATGCTTGTTTTGCATTTGTAGGCGGTGAACTAAGCAAATCTACAGGAAATGTATTGAATGTAGATGGCGGAGTAGCCATGGCATTTGTCCGATAACAATTATTAAATCAAGTACGATAGTTAGAAAAATAATTTCTATTTTTCTAACTATCTAAACCTATATACTTATGAAAATCGAGCAATCTATCATAGATCAACATAACCAAGAATTATTAGCTAAACATACTAAACAAGTAGATTTCTTAAAGGATAGTATTTCGAACTTTGAGGAAATCGTAGCGAAAGTACAAAAATTTAATATTGCTATTCCGAGTTGGGCTTTAGGTACAGGTGGTACGCGTTTTGGTCGCTTTAGTGGCAAAGGTGAACCGGGAAATTTGGAGCAAAAAATCGAAGATGTAGGCTTATTGCATGCATTGAACAAGTCGAGTGGAGCGATTTCACTTCATATTCCTTGGGATATTCCTCAAGACGCCGAGAAGATTAAAGCTTTAGCATCATCCTATGGATTGGCATTTGATGCGGTGAATTCAAATACTTTTCAGGACCAACCGAATCAAGCATACAGTTACAAATTTGGATCATTGCAACATGTAGATCCAAATGTACGTAAGCAAGCGGTAACGCATAATATTGAGGTGATTAAGCATGGTATTGCTTTAGGTTCTAAAGCGTTGACAGTATGGTTGGCAGATGGATCTTCGTTTCCAGGTCAATTGAATTTCCGTGAGGCATTCCAAAATACGTTAGAAAGTTTAAGAGAAATCTACAAGCATCTTCCCTCGGATTGGAAAATGTTTATTGAATACAAAGCTTTTGAGCCTAATTTTTATTCAACAACTATTGCAGATTGGGGACAATCATTATTATTAGCGAGTAAATTGGGAGATCAAGCGTACACATTAGTGGATTTAGGGCACCATTTACCAAATGCAAATATCGAACAAATCGTGTCTTTGTTATTAATGGAAAACAAATTAGCAGGCTTCCATTTCAATGATAGTAAATATGCAGATGATGATTTAACTGCTGGAGCGATCAAGCCTTATCAATTATTTTTGATCTTCAATGAATTAGTAGAAGGTATGGATGCTAGAGGAATTGACCATGCAACAGGTCTGGGTTGGATGATTGATGCTTCGCACAATTTGAAAGATCCATTAGCTGATTTATTACAATCTGTAGAAGCAATTAAAATCGCCTACGCACAAGCATTGTTCGTGGATCGTCAAGCGCTGAAAAAAGCACAACAAGAGAATAATGTAGTAGTTGGACAAGAAATATTACAAGATGCTTTTCGTACTGACTTGCGTGCTCTTGTGGCAGAGGCAAGATTGCGTGAAGGTGCTGCATTAAATCCAATTAAATTGTTCAACGACATTAATGTGAGACAACAATTAATAGATGAACGTGGCGAATCCACTGTAGCGACAGGATTGTAATAATTAGATAAGGAAGGATGGGAAAGGAGTGTATACCTGTTATTGCAATATTTGACGTTGGTAAAACCAACAAAAAGTTATTTTTATTTGACGAACATTATCAAATCGTTTTTGAACGTTCGGCAAGATTTATGGAAACCGTCGATGAGGATGGCTTCCCCTGTGAAAATTTAGAAAGTTTACGATTATCTGTATTTGATTCATTACACGAAGTTTTTCGTAGAGCTGAATTTGATATTAAGGCGATTAATTTTACTTCCTATGGAGCGAGTTTTGTCTATTTGGATCAAAATGGTAGACCGCTGACACCGCTGTATAATTATTTAAAAGATTATCCAGTTAATCTACAGGACGACTTGCATCAATCCTATGGAGGCGAAAATAAATTTGTGTTGGATACCGCTTCTCCATCATTGGGAAGTCTTAATTCGGGCAAGCAAATCTATCGCTTAATGAAAGAGCAACCTGAGGTTTTCAATACGATGAAGTACGCATTGCATTTGCCTCAGTATCTAAGTTTTTTGGTGTCGGGACAATTGTATTCGGATATGACAAGTATTGGATGTCACACTGCATTGTGGAATTTTAATACGAAGAATTACCATCAATGGGTTAAAGATAGCGGAATAGATAAGAAGCTTGCACCAATTGTAAACGGCAAGGAAGTGTTTTCAAGTACATTTCCTGGAAGTACGTACAAGGTTGGAACAGGTCTGCACGATAGTTCTTCTGCTTTGATTCCTTATTTGGTCAATTTTCATGAACCATTTGTGTTGATTTCAACGGGTACCTGGTGTATATCGATGAATCCATTCAACGATGAACCTTTAACTAAGGCAGAATTAGATCAGGATTGCCTATTCTATCTGACGTACAACGGAACTCCCGTCAAGGCTTCTAGATTATTTGCGGGGTATGAACACGAGACGCAGTCAAAACGAATAGCTGATCACTTTAATGTGACTACAGCACGATTCAAACATTTTGAGATCAATTGGCGTGTTATCGAAGGACTGGATCTGGGACAAAGTATAGACGTTTTCACACTAAATACATTTGCTGAATTAGATTTAGACAGGTTTAAAACCTACGAAGAAGCTTATCATGCGCTGATTTTTTGTCTTGTAAATGCTCAAGTTGAGTCGACAAAATTGGTTTTAGCTGGTCAAAATATTAAAAGAATATTTGTAGATGGTGGCTTTAGTAAAAATCATATTTATATGAATTTATTAGCTCGAAGATTTCCTACAATAGAAATTTATGCTGCTTCCATGGCACAAGCTACGGCAATTGGTGCGGCATTGCTGATCCATGAACATTGGAATACTTTACCATTTCCTAATAATATCATCGAATTGAGATATTATAAAGCGTAGATAGATATTAGATATACTTTCTCTAGAATGAATATTAATACACTACCTAAGCTGAATGTGTAGAACCTATTATATAATATACAAGATGAAAAATATAAATCTAAAATTACTATTTGTTGCCTTTTGTTCATTAGTGTCAATCAGTCATTGCTATGGTCAATTGCGTCTTCCCAATATATTTTCAGACCATATGGTTTTGCAACGTGAGGTAGATGCAAAAATTTGGGGTTGGGCAAAAGCAGGTTCTCATATTAAGATACATGGTTCTTGGATGCAGGATACAATAGGTATTACAACAGATTACAATGGAAAGTGGAGTGGTAAAATCAAAACAATAGGTGCGGGAGGACCATATTCCATATCTATACAATCTGGAGACGAAAAGTTGACCATATCAAATGTATTATTAGGTGATGTTTTTTTGTGTTCTGGACAATCTAATATGGAATGGGGAGGAGATCAGGGATTAAAGGAGATTATGGATGAATTACCCAATGCATATAATTCAAATATACGTCTTCTACAGGTAAATAGAAATGGAGCTTCAACACCTCAAGAAAATATTTCTAACAATTGGTCAACATTGACTCCAGAATCATTAAAACCTTTTTCCGCTATAGGCTATTTTTTAGCTAAAGAAATCAATTTTGAGATTGGGGTTCCAATTGGGATTATAAATGCAAGCTGGGGAGGAACTTCTGCAGAGGTATGGACACCTGAACAAGTTATTCAAGTTGACAAAGAACTTTATGAACTTTCTAAACAACAAATAGAAAATCCTTATAGACCACACAATAATGGAGTTTTGTGGAATAGTATGATTTCTCCTTTAGTGGGTTTTCCTTTGAAAGCACTTTTTTGGTATCAAGGAGAGAGCAATGTGAGTACATGGTGGGGATATGATAAGTTGATGAAGGCTATGGTTGGTTCTTGGAGGTCTGCTTGGGAAGAAAAAATGCCGTTTTATTTTGTCCAAATTGCTCCGTTTGAATATAACAACAATATACCTAAGGCAGCCTTGTTACGAGAACAGCAAAATAAGACAGCGCTTGAATTACCTAATTCGGGCATGGTAGTAACTACAGATCTTGTCGATAATATAAAAGACATTCATCCTAGTCAAAAGAAGGAAGTCGCAGTTCGATTATCTAAAATAGCTCTCGCTGAATTATATGGAAAACCAATGGTAGATTACAAATCACCTATTTATAATGGCTACAAAGTTGTTGGAAATAAAATGGAGATTTCTTTTCACCACCTAAATGGTAATCTCGTCATTAAAGGGAAACAATTAGATGATATTTATATATGTAGTGAAGATCGTGTTTTTCATAAAGCAAAAAGTAAAGTCATAAAGAATAAATTAATTGTATATAGTGAGGACATATCCAATCCTGTTGCGGTAAGATTTGGATTCACAGAAATATCTATGCCAAATTTGTTTAATGAGAATGGTCTTCCGATTGCTCCTTTTAGGACAGACAATTGGGAAGTCCAATAGCAATCCATGTAGCAAGTTTGTAATCAAGAAAAATAATAGTGCACTTGCCAACTATGCTAATCGAATAGCTGAACTAATGAAAACTTGGGTAATATATTTTTGTATTTAAGAAAATACCGAAGTAGGTGATTTAATTCAGATTTTTTATCTAAAAGAATCTAAGGGACACTTATTTAGTGTCTTTTTTGCCTTAAGTAGACGAAGGTTTGGAGAAGGATAGGGCAGGATGGTTAAAAGGAATTTCTTAAGTAATTTGGATGTAGATAACTTAATAGCTAATGTTTAAGAGCTCAAAATACATTAGTTATAAACTTTAACAATTATAAAATCTTAAACCTAGTTAAAACAGTGAAGAGGAAAGAGTATAGTATTTGCTTTTAACGAAGTAGAGATTATACAATTTAATACCTATAAACATTATGAAAGAACATCGTTTTATACACAACAACATCTTTCTTCAAATTTTGACCAGCCTTATCGTGCTGTTTGCATTTTGTAGTACACCGGTCTTTGCGCAGGGAGTTGGCAAAGTGAGCGGTAAAATAGTAGAGTCAGGAACAGGAACCGCTATTCCCGATGTTACAATATTGTTTGCGGAGAGCAATATTAAGACGTCTTCTGATAGTAATGGTGATTTTGAAATTAGTATTCCTAAATCCGGTGTGCTAATTTTTAGAATTATTGGCTACGAAGAGCAACGTCTGTTTGTCAAGCCTGGCGAAAAAATTGAGGTTGAACTTTCTGTAAGTGATCAAGATATTGATGAAGTCGTGGTCGTGGGGTATGGACAGCAAAAGAAAGTGTCCGTAACAGCGGCAATCTCAACCATTGAAACCAAAGATTTGAAACAGAGTGCTGCTCCAAATTTGGCTTCCGCATTATCTGGCCGTTTACCAGGCTTAACAACCGTACAAACTTCTGGACAACCAGGTAACGACCTTGTAAATCTATATTTGCGGGGTGTGGGGACATTAAACGATGCCTCTCCATTGATTTTAATCGATGGGGTTCCTCGGTCTAACATCAGTAAGATGGATCCTAATGAGGTCGAGTCAGTAAGTATACTAAAAGATGCTTCAGCAACGGCTGCATTTGGGGTGCGTGGTGCTAATGGTGTAATCTTAATTACTACTCGTAGAGGACAAGCCGGAAAATCAGAATTAAATATTTCCTTAGATCGTACTTATCATGGGTTTTTGGCTAAAGCGGAAAGACTTCATTCCTGGGAATTTGCTGAATTGAGAAATCAAGCATTTATGAATGATAATCCTACAGCTTTAGAAAGTGACTTACCATTTACTCCATACATGATTGAGATGTATAGAAGTGGTGAAGACCGTGTTTTTTATCCTGACCGCGATGTGTTTCATGATTACTTTAAAAATTGGGCGCCACAAACACGTTTAAACTCCAATTTCAATGGGGGAGGTGATAAGTTTACATATTTCTTAAACGTAGGCTATATTGGACAAGGGGGTAATTTCAAAACAGAGCCTGAAGAGAATCTTGGGTATGATCCTAGTTATAAAATGGATCGTTACAATTTTAGAGGTAACATAGACTATAAAATTGCCAGTAATTTAAAGGCCTCTTTAAATATAGCTACCTATCTTGAACGTATGAATACGCCACAAACAGTAGCATTGTTTGGAGGGAATAATGATAATATGGTTGCCAATATGATTGCCTACACTTGGGCGACACCTCCTACAGATGTTGGACCTTTGACAGTAGATGGGTATGGTGTGCCGGCTGGAGAAGTTATAGCGCAATCAGGGCAGGATCGCAATACTTATGGAGAAATCAATAGGAGGGGCTACCGTCAAGAAATGAATAACAATTTGAACTCTTCTTTCAATTTGGATTGGGGAATGGATTTCATTACTAAGGGTTTGTCCATGAAGGGTTTAGTAGCTTTTGATAGTCAAGGTAGAACGGTGTTGCAAGGTGTTAAAGCATTAGACTCTTATAGCTTTAGAGTTGCTAGAGATCCTTCCCAAAGTAATTCCTATGCTCCATTAAGAACGAATGAAGATCCAGCAATCGCCCTATCTAAGAGCATGGAGACACGTTATTATACTAATTATCAAATCTCTTTGAATTATTCACGAGTATTCGGTAAGCATAACATAACGGGAATGGCATTAATGCAGCGCGATAATTGGGATCAGTATGGTGCTGGACTGCCTTATAATATTGTAGGGTTTGTAGGTCGTACGACGTATAATTATGATTATCGCTATTTAGCTGAATTTAATTATGGTTATAATGGTTCAGAACAATTTGCTCCTGCTAATCGCTTTGGTTCATTCCCTGCATTCTCTGTAGGATGGGTGGCTAGTAATGAGTCTTTCCTAAAAGAGAATCCAGTGATTACCAATTTGAAAATTAGAGGTTCATTTGGACTTACGGGGAATGATAAATTAGGCGGTAGTCGCTTTCTTTATCAGAGTTTTTTAAATATGACAGGAGGTATTTTTTCGTCACTTGGAAGAGGACAATCAGTGTCACAAGGAGCGTTGGGTAATGAAGCGATTCAGTGGGAAATAGCAAAAAAATCTAATATAGGTGTCGATCTGGAGTTGTTCAAATCTCTATCATTAACAGTTGATTTCTTTCAAGAGAATCGGGATAAAATCTTAATTTCTCGTCGTACCATTCCGGTTCTACAAGGGGTGCCTCTGGGTAATATTCCTAAAGTGAATATTGGTAAGGTTGATAATAAGGGGTTTGAAGCGGAATTAACCTATCGTAAGTCCTTGAGTCCAAATCTTTCCATTTTAGCAAAAGGAAACTTTGCATATAATAATAATACAGTTGTTTTTGCGGATGAGGTGCGATATGGCGAAGATTACGCATATCAATATAGGTCTACAGGATTCAGTATTGGTCAAAATTTTGGTTATGAAATCGATTATTCAAATGGGAATGGCTATATCAACACCCAGGAAGAATTGGATAATTTGGTTGATTATCAGATTGGTGGTACACCCAGACTGGGCGATTTTAAATATAAAGATATTACAGGAGATGGAGTAATTAATGATCGTGATTTGGTGCCAATAGGAAAACCTTCTATTCCCAGAGTCTCTTATGGACTTTCTGGAGCAGTGACCTACAAACAATTTGATGTATCCTTTTTAATTTCTGGAGTTGGACAAACGCATAGGCATACCAATGGATGGGGAGTTACCGAATTGGGATTAGTTGGATTCTATAGTGGATGGCATAGACAAGCTTGGACAAAGGAACGTTATGAAAATGGGGAAGAAATTTTGTACCCAGCTTTATCAATTTCTGAAGGGGTTAATCATTTAGCCAATTCTGTTTTCATTATGAACCGTTCGTTCCTAAGGTTGAAAAACATCGAATTGGGATATTATTTACCAAAGTCATTATTAGATCCTATTGGTGTAGAGCGTGTGCGTGTTTATATTAATGGTAACAATTTATTAACATTTGATAAAATGCCTATTGACACAGTAGACCCAGAACAACCAGGAGTATTAGCTTACCCTATTACTAAGATGTTCAATTTTGGGTTAAATGTCGCATTCTAATTTTTAAAGTTTACTGAAATGAAATTTAAATTTATAATAGCTCCGGTCATTGCCATGATTTTGTTTAGTACCTCTTGTTCAGATGTGTTAGATATGGCGCCTGATGGCAACATGCAGATGGAAGATATTTTATCGGATCCGGATCGAGTAGAGGGATTATTAAATAGATGTTATGTAAATATACCTAAGAAAGGTTATTCATATCATTTCTTTGAATCCTTAGTAGTAGCAGCGAGTGATGACGGATATACTTCGGACGAAGCCCAAGGGCTTGCAACTGGCTTTATATATTCAGATAACAATAATGCTGATCGCCATTGGATGCGAGACAATACTGAAGACCATGGTGGTTTGAATAATAATTATTGGACACGCTTTTGGCAACAAATCCGTTTATGTTCGCAATTTATTGAGGTAATTGATAAAGCTGCAGTACACTCTGAGTCTAATAGAGGTCGATTCAAAGCAGAAGCTCGTGTATTAAGAGCATTCTTTTATATGGAATTAGTTAAATGGTTTGGTAAAGTCCCAGTTTTAGATGCAACTATGCCATTCGATGCTGATTTCTCTACACTAACTCGTAATTCGGTGTACGATGTAGCTAAATTTATAATTGCAGATTGTGATGAAGCCTTAGCTGATCCAAATTTACCTTGGCGTATCGATAACGAAAATGATGCAATGCGGGTTACCAAAGCATTAGCGTTAGCTTTAAAAACAAAGGCAATGCTATTTGCAGCTAGTCCTTTACATAATGAAGGTCAAAATCATTGGGATGAAGCTTATACTACTGCTGCTGATGCCGTATCTCGTCTAAAAGCAAATGGATACGAGTTGTTCAAAACAACTACACAACCAGCAGTTTATGGTACAGGTCCTGCGGCTGCATTAAGACAATTAATGACACAAAATGCGGATTATTCAGCATCCCCTAGAGATAAAGAAACTATTTTCCAAACTAATAGCGGCAGTGTTTTTATATGGCATATAGGTTATATAACTGGAGCTCGCTTTCCTGGAGTATACAAAACAGGTACTGCACCAACTCAAGAATTAGTAGACGCATTTGAAACTATTAATGGAGAGCCAGTTTTAAATCTAGCCAAACCCTATCTGGACGAGAAACATTTGCAACCAAATTATAATCCCGCGAATACACAATATAATCCTAATGATCCGTACGCTAACCGTGATCCGCGTTTGGATCAAACAGTCATACGTAATGGGTCTATTGTTCACTGGAATAATGTTGCATATGTAGCTGAAATTTACCAAGGAGGTGACAATGCTCCAAGTTGGGATGTGACGAATCGCTCGCGCTCAAGGACAGGTTATTATCAAGCTAAAATGACGCGTCCCGGAGCAAGTAACGAAGCTCCAGCCAATAATTCCAACTGGAAATATTACCGTCTAGGTGAAACTTTATTGGATTTAGCCGAAGCAGCAGCAGAGTCAGGAAGATTAGCAGAAGCTAGGCTGGCAGCTAATGAAGTCAGAAACCGCTCCGGTATGCCCAATTTATCCCCATTATTAACAAAAGAAGAATTAATTCTTCGTATTAGAAATGAGCGTCGTGTAGAGTTGGCTTGGGAAGAAAACCGCTATTTTGATTTACGTAGATGGCAAAATCCTGATGGTGATTTGGCAGAAACAAGTAAATATTTTACGGCGATGGATATTAAGAAGAATAGCAATGGAACATTTACTTATAGTAGAAGAAATATAACGAATAATCCACGTGGAGGATGGGAAAATAGAGATTTATTGTTGCCATTACCATTAGCAGAAGCGGCAACATTGGAAGCGGTAACTGGTACGCCATGGCAAAATCCAGGATGGTAAAAATTCATGAGATAGAAAACGTATGAAAAAAAATATAAGATTCATTGCACTTGGTATTTTAAGTTCAATGATTTGTGTTCAAGTTTACGGGCAGAGTAATACAAGCTCCAGTGGGCGTGTGGTAAATATTTATAATCAACCCATAAAAGGTGCCACTATTATTGTTGAAGGAGGCGATTTAACATTGGTAACCAATCAAGAGGGCGGATTTGATAATATTTTCGACGTTAAAAATAAGTATGTCGTTGTATCTGCCCCCGGTTATCAAAATCAACGTGTTGAAATAAGTCAGCTCATTGCAAATAGGGAAATTCAACTAGCTTTTGATGCGCATAATACAGGAGGATATTTGGATTTTGGTTATCAAAAATTCACAAAAGAATCTTTAACAGGATCCGTGTCTGTAGTGTCTGGAGATGTGTTAAACAGAACACCCAGTAATGTGCTTTCAGATACATATCAAGGTAGATTACCAGGTTTGACTGTGAAAAATAATATTGCAGAACTAACTTTCTTTGGTTATGGGAATTATTCTAAGACTATTAGAGGAATCTCTTCAGTAAATGGAAACTCACCAACAATTATTATAGATGGAGTAATAGCACCTACCCACTATTTGGAGTTTATTTCTCCAAAGGAAATTGAAACGATAACGGTACTAAAGGATGCTTCCTCAACTGCAGCCTATGGTATTCAAGGTGCGTCAGGTATGATTGTAATAAGCACTAAGCGAGGAAATAATAGTCCGCTCAAAGTGGAAGGTTATTTGGACAATACTGTTCAACAATTGACCAATAGACCTTTATTTATTAATTCTGGGCAGTATGCTGAATTGAGAAATTTGGCAGGTAAAAACGATGGTTTAGGGGATTATTCCCAATTTTCGCAAACGGAAATAGACATGTTTAAATCTGGAGAAGATCCGGCTTATCCAAATAATGATTGGTACGATATGTTTATGCGCAAAATGGTTAATAGGCAACGTATAGGCGTCAATGCTGCAGGAGGAACAGATAAATTTAGATACTATTCGAATTTAAGCTTTGTAAACCAACAGCAACCTTTCAAAATTGCAGACGAACCTGATCGTAAATATGATCCTACGCCCCATGTACATATTGGAAACTTTAGAACCAATATGGATGTGAAGTTTAATGATTATTTATCAGGTTACATGCGATTAACAGGTAATTTGAAACGTGAGAAATTAGCTGGTGGTCAAATGGGATGGGATTTGTACAGTAGCATGTTTAATATTCCGTCTACAGTATACGGCCCATTATCTCCAATCATCGAAGGAAAGGAAAATATTAGTAATCAGGTGATAACTGTAGATGGATTTGATACACCAATTTATGGTCGCTTAAATCGTTCAGGGTATAGTACAATCATTGAAACGAATATTATTGCTCAAGCTGGATTGAAGCTGAATATGGACTTTTTGACGAAAGGTTTGTCCGCCACAGGAGGGATGGCTTACCAAACATATGTTCGAAACACAACCAATACCAGTCAAAACTTTAGAAGAGTATTGAGAGGAGATGATTTTTCTAAATTAGATGATTTCACTATTTACAAAAGTTTTGAAAACACACCATTAGTTTATGGTAAAGGATCAACCTTCTTTTATTACTTAAACTTATTGGCTAAACTGGATTACAGTAGACGCTTTGGTGAGCATAGTATTGATGCCTCTGCGCATACCTTTTATTTAAAGCAAGAAATTGAATCTGCGGGCGGAGGAAATAATGTACTTCCCTATTTGAGACAAAATTTTGGAGTTTCTGCTTTGTATGGTTTTAAAGATCGCTATTTCTTAAAAGGTGATCTTGGTTATTCGGGTTCCGAACAATTTCATCCTGACCATCGTTACACCATGACTCCAGCAGTTTCTGCAGCATGGATTGCTTCTAAAGAGGATTTCTTAAGCATAGATGCAATTTCATTATTGAAATTCAGAGTTTCTTACGGTGTGAGTGCAAATGATCAATTGGGGAGTGCACGTTTTCTATATTTAGATAATATACGAGCTAATGGTTCTGAATTGGAGCGAGGGAATCCATTATTGCAAGCGGAAAAAATTAAAAAGGCAAATGTAGGGGTAAACCTGGGTTTGTTTAATATGATTACTGTAGATGCGGAATATTTTGACAATATAGTTGATAATATGTTAATTAATAGCGCTTCTCAGATCCCTGATTATCAAGGCATTCCATTGGGTTATTATCCTAAGTTAAACAACGGTAAAATGGAAAATCGAGGCTATGAAGTTTCCTTAGGCTTTAATAAACATTTAAATCAGAATTTATCGTTTTATGTACAAGGAAACTTTATGGATGCTAGAAACAAAGTAATCTCTATTAATGAAGCTTCATTAGGTGACGATTATGCATATAGTCGTAGAACTGAAGGATACCACATTGGACAATTGTGGGGCTATCAAGTAGATTATAGTAATGGTAATGGAATGTTTAATTCAGCTGCAGAATTAGCAAACGCAGGTGTTTCATATGCATTTGGTAAGCCACGTGTAGGTGATTTGATATATAAAGATTTGACAGGTGATGGTGTAGTGGATGTAAAAGATTTAGCGCCGATGGGTAATCCGAATTCTCCACAACAAGAATATTCCATTATTGGAGGGGCTCACTATAAAAGCTTTGAATTCTCTTTTCTAATTCATGGAGTTAGTAATTATTCAAATTTCCTGAGTGGTATGGGTATCTATGAGAATCAAGGTAGAGGTATTTTTAATGATATTCATTTGAATTCGTGGACTGCTGATCGATATGCCGCTGGAGAAGTAATTTCATTTCCCGCACTTTCGCTTTCACCGACGACGAATCATGTGGCGAGTGATTTTTTCTTGAATGATAGGTCATTCTGGAGATTGAAAAATGTGGAATTAGCCTATACTTTACCTGAACATATATCGCAAAAAATCAATTCTCAAAAAATTCGAGTGGCTTTTAATGCACAGAATTTATTTACTATTCATAAAATGAAGACAAGATATATCGATCCAGAGATTGGAAGTAGAAGTACTTTCCAGCCTTATCGTGTATTCAATCTTGGATTAAGTGCAAACTTCTAAAATTAGAGATCATGAAAAGAAGTATATTTAAAATATGTGTTGTTGCTTTGGGTTTAGTGACTTTAGAATCATGTGCTGATCTTGATTTGCCTTCTGACGGTAGATTAGCATTAAATGATCTTTTCAGTACTTATCCAAGAACAAAGGGTTATTATGAAATTTGTAAATCCTATATTCCTCAGGTAGGCTTTATGTACCAAGGCTCACGTACGCCATTAGCATCTTTTAGTGATGAGGCTCATGACGCGAGTGATGGTGTAAGCGGAGATGTGAATGATTGGTATAATAATAGGGCATCATCGACGACTAATCCTGTTGATGGGGTATACGGTTGGAATCATTATTTTCAGGGGATTCGAAAATGTAATACGTTTTTGAGTAGCATTAATGATCCTAAAATTGCCACCGCTCAGATAAAGGAAGTCGAAAAAAACGGTTGGATTGGAGAGGTTTTGGTGCTGCGTGCCTATTTTTATCTTCAACTTGTAAAACGATACGGAGGTGTTCCATTAATTACATCTCCCTATGAAGTGAATCATGATTTTTCAAAAGACAAAAGAGCATCAATAGAAGAATGTATTGATTTTATTTTGGCAGATTGTGATGCTGCGTTAGCCATTCCAGAGACCTCAGATGCCAATATTGGTTTTCGATGGAATATCAATGATAGCGATCGCGGTTCTGTAACTCGTGCATTTGCCTATGCTGTAAAATCACAGGCAGCCTTATATGCGGCTAGTCCATTATTTGCTTCTCCTGGCAGCAAATATACGTGGGAAAAGGCAACCGAAATTACTAAGGAAGCATTAGATCAATGTTTAGCTCATGGTTTTGAGTTATTCGATATAGCCCCTTCAGCAGATATAGCTCAAAATTCGTATGCTTATTATTTCATAAATCGCTCAGATCCAAGTAGAGCAATAGACAAGGAAACTATTTTCGAATCTACAGCTGCTCGTACGAATGTTTGGAAATGGGCAGGTACTCCGTTTATAGCTGGTGTTGAAAAGGCAGGTTCTGGTCCATCGCAAGAATTGGTAGATGCTTACGGCATGCAAGCTACAGGAGAGATGCCTATCACAGGCTATTCAGACGCACAGCATTTACAACCGATTATAAACCCGGCTTCTGGATATGACGCTATGAATCCTTACGTAGGAAGAGATCCTAGATTTTATGCTTCCATTTATTATAATAATTCACCCCGTTCATTATCAACTGGAAATGTAGATAAGTCTTTAATTCCACTAACATTCAGAAGCACGGTAAATAATATAACTTCATCTGTAAGTAATGGAGAAACAAGTTTAACAACTACAGGTTCTGACCCGTGGATTTTTACATCTGTATTGGGGAAAACTATACCATCTGGAGAAAAACGTCTGATTACCTTTGAATATAAAAGTAATAAAACCATTACGAATGCGCAGTTTTTTTACTGTGTAGCAGGAGGTCCAGCAGGAGGTGTTTCATCTCCCGAGAATATTCGAATTGAAGGATCCACAGAATGGAAGCGTTTTGAATTTGACTTATCGGATGCAATATCACGATTTGGATTTGGAGTAAATAATAATGGAGGTCAACCACCAGCAAATCATTTCTTGCGTTTTGATGCAGGCGGAGATCCGGGTTATGATATCACGATTCGTAATTTCCAAATAGAAACTTTTAATAATCCACCAGCACCAATTCCTGTAGAAACTTTTGTGGGAGGAAATGCAAGAATTTCATCAGATTTAACAGAGACTAGGTATACTAGAACAGGGTATTATTTAAGGAAATTTAATAATTACAAATCTAGTGTTACAGTAGATCAGGATGGTTTAATGAAAATCTTTCGTTTAGGAGAGTTGTATTTAAACTTTGCAGAGGCAGCTTACAATGCAGTAGGAGCTGATGTAAGAGTACCATCCAAAGTATCTGGTGGACAAACTATGAGTGCAAGAGAAGCTGTGAATGCTATCCGAAATCGTGCAGACATGCCCGCATTGCCAACTGGATTATCTAAAGCGGAATTTGAAAAACGCTATCGTAATGAACGCCAAGTAGAATTAGCATTTGAAGAACATCGTTTCTTTGATGTTAGACGCTGGAAAATCTTGATGGACACAGACAAATTTGTAACTGGTATGCGTATTACTAAGAACGGAAATAATTATACTTATGAACGTTTTAAATTGCAAGATCGTGGTACTAACGTAGATAAATACTTATGGCAACCATTGAGTTTGTCTGAAGCGACAAAAATGGAAGCTTTCACAGGAACAAACTGGCAAAATCCAGGTTGGTAGCAATTGTATTGATTATGGAAGTTTAGAAGACCTAAAATCTCTTGAAGCCCATTTTTTAACTTGTTTATATGAGAATATTAAATTTTAAAATTTTATCATTAACAGTTTTCGTTTTAGCTGTTATTGGGTGTGCCAACAATAGTTTTAAAAGCGATAATGTCCTTGTGATGGCAGGTAAAGATGTCATCAAAGATTCTATGCAATATTTACAAAATGATCGTATTAAGTTGGGAATAGATTTGAATCTAGGTGGAGCTGTTACTTTTCTTTCTGATCAAAAAAATGGTGGAGCCAATATGATCAACAGTTACGATTGGGGCCGTCAGATACAAATGTCCTATTATTCTGGACCTTGGCCTTATATTGGTCCTAATGGAGAGACACCTACAACCGAATGGCAAGGCTTGGGATGGAACCCCATTCAATCTGGAGATGCTGGAAATCATAGGTCCAAATTGATATCATTCGAGCGAAGAGGCGAAAATTCAATATTCGTACGCAGTATACCTATGCAATGGCCGCACAAAACAGGTGTAGCCTGTGAGTGCGAGTTTCAAACACTTTATACCCTTGAGAATAATGTGATTACGATGGAAGCTACCATCGTCAATAATCGTAGTGATACGACGCAATATCGAGCTTGCTCGCAAGAGATGCCTGCAATATACACTAATGGAGCCTGGTATCAAGTTGTTAGTTATCTTGGAGATAAGCCTTTCAAAGATCAACCGACCACTATCATCATCGATAAAAATGATCGAAAAGGATGGCCTTGGGTTAACTTTTATACACCTGAAAATTGGGTAGCACTCCTAGATGACAGCGGTTTAGGTATCGGAGTTATCCAACCAAATATCATGAGATTCAATGCAGGCTTTCATCCAAATGATATGACCAAAGGTTTTGGAGGAGAGAAGGATGGACAGACAGGTCATATAGCACCCATTGGTACACAGATATTGGATCATAACATCACCTGGAGATATAAGACATTTTTCGTTTTGGGAAATATAAATGATATTCGCTCTTATGCCAAAGATCATTCTAATACCAAAGAGCATCCATCATGGGATTTCAACAAAACTAGGGATATGTGGTATTATGAAGGAGAATGTAAGGACACGGGTTTTCCGATTCGAGGTGGATTAAATATTTCTTTTCAAAAGGGAGCAAAGTTAGTTAGCCCTATCACATTTTGGGAAGCAGAAGAAAATCCATATTTAGAATTTGAGGCAAGTTTCAATGGAATATCTACAGAGATGGAGATTGTTGTCGAGATACAGCCTATGGCCAAATCGGATCTTACTGATTGGTTAAATTGGTCTGAGGGTGATAAAAATGTCGATGAAGAGCGCAAGAACAAATCGACGACATTTCCTAATTCACCTATTTTAAAATCCACACATAAGATTAATATCAATGGTAAAAATCAAAAATATAAAATTAATCTCTCTGACATGCCCAATTACAAAGGTGCAATGAAAAGTTTGAGAATTGAATTGCTGGAACAAGGTCAAGGCATTGTAAAAAATATTAAACTTATTAAATAACATATACAGAATGGAATTCATTTTATATCTGATAATAAACAAATCAGCTCATGTATAGATTGCCTATGCTTATTGGACTGTTCCTATCTATTTCATTAACCTATGCGTGTATGGCTAAGAAGACCTCAAACGCTACTACAGATCACGGTATAGAAGTAGAGTATCCCAACCTTTTTCAATTAGAAAAAGGTTGGGATATATACGATGGGGGAGGTTATCGCTACGGACCATCTATCATGGTTGATGATGATGGTACCATCCATGCTTGGTTTGCTGCACCTGGGGGCATTCATGGAATGGATCAGCTCCATTTTAATGAAGAGCATGCAGAAGTTCCAGTGCCAATTCGAGGTAATTCCGTTGTTGCTCAACAATTTCACAGCGATCAAGATTTTTATGGTTTAGCCGTTAGGTGTCCAAACTGGAATTCGGATGCAAGTAGCATCAGCTTGAGTATCTTCAAATGGAATAAGGACTACGCAACTAGCCTTTCCTCAGCACCAATTATAACGAAAAGATTTCATCATTATATTGATAATCAGAATGTTATTTTGAATAGTGATAGGAAATTTTCAGCTGGAGACTATCTGTGGGTACTGGATGCACCAGAAGGAACGGCGGGAGTCTGGGCTCGAGAAGGCACTTATGCTGGAGTCCAATCGTATGTAAATGGTAAATCTATTGATCAAGTTTTTGAATCTTTTTTAATGTTTAATCAGAGTAATGCGGAAACCTATTGGGACCAAGTAGCATACAAAAAAAGTAATGATCAAGGGAAAACTTGGACTCCAGAGAAAATGGTATTAAAACCTACAGAGGGTACACGGGATCAATTTTCTATCTGTGATCCTGCTGTAGTGAAAATCGGTAAATATTATTACTTAGGTTATACTTCTACCGAAGACATCCGCATGATTTTTAATCATGCTTACATCGCTCGGTCATTATCGGTTGTAGGTCCATGGGAAAAATGGGATGGTAAAGATTGGGGTACACATCCGCAGCCTATTGTCACGTTTACTGGAGATAAAGACGCTTGGGGAGCAGGTGAACCATCGATGGTCGTGAGAAATGACAGCTTATTTTTTTACTACACATGGCGAGACAAAGACAAGCACGAGACTCGTGTAGCTGTAGCAGATGCCAAATTGGAAAATTGGCCTGCTACACTCCAATATCAAGGTATAGCAGTAAATCAAACTAATATCAAAAGTGCTGATCATGCCGATGTAAAATATAGGCCCGACTTAAAGAAGTTTCAATTAATACATACCGCATCACGATTTCAAGAGAATAGCCGACTGATGTTATGGGAATCAGTTGATGGTCTTCATTTTCAAAAAGTAGCCGATATCAAAGAGTTTTCAGCGCCTTACTTACACAATTGTGGTTGGAGTGGCGACGCATTAGGCCATCAAGATCCTAATAAACCTCAATATGTAGCCTATGCTTATGGTCAGGATTGGGGTAATTGGAAAACAAGTTGGCACCACATTATTTATGTAAAGAAATAATAATTATGATAAAGAGGAGCTTATTAGCGATATTATTGTTATTCATGGTTATTTTGCCATCTGCTAGGTCACAAATTCATAATGATGTCAATCCTGATAGTTGGGCAGCAACTGACGCCTTGGGACGAACTATATTACAAGATCCTACCAAACACCCTCTGCGCAAAGACAAATTGGTTGCTATGTTTTATTGGACTTGGCACCAAGGAAATGATGATAAAAATTACCAAAATAAGAATGTTACAGAAATCTTAAGAAACCATCCCGAAGCGTTGAAAGATTATAACCATTCTGCTTGGGGATCTAAAAAACCTGGTTTTTTCTTCTGGGAACAGCCCCTGTTGGGCTATTATAAAACCACCGATAAATGGGTATTGAGAAAACATGCTGAAATGCTAGCAGATGCCAAAGTAGATGTCGTTTTTTTTGATTGTACCAATGGATCTTTTTTATGGCGAGAATCTTACGAAGCTTTATTGGAAACGTGGGCGCAAGCTAAATTGGATGGTGTGAATGTGCCAAAAATTGCATTTATGCTACCATTTGGTCCGGTGGATAACAGCTTAGTATCACTACGAGAGTTGTACAAACACCTTTACAAGGTCAAAAAACACCAAGACTTATGGTTTTATTGGAAGGGTAAACCAGGTATCATGGCATATCCAGATAATCTCACCAATGATCCTGTGGATAAAGAGATTCGAGATTTTTTTACTTTTCGTCCTGGACAGCCCGATTATGTAGATGGCCCTACGCGCCATGATCAATGGGCATGGTTAGAAAATTATCCTCAGAATGGTTATGTAAGGGATGCGAATGGAAAGTATGAGCAGGTGGCTGTAGGAGTAGCACAAAATGCAAGTCCTGAAACAAATGGTCATTGTTCAGCTTTTAATCTACCAGGAGCGCAAGGCCGAAGTTTCAGTTTCAGGAATGGCTTTGATCCTAGGATCGATGGATATTTATATGGGTGGAATTTTCAAGAACAATGGGATCGTGCATTTGAACTAGATCCAGAATTAGTATTCGTTACAGGATTCAATGAGTTTATTGCTGGACAATGGTTGCCAAAGCATGGTTGGACAGGTGATCCATTTTCCTTTGTTGACCAGTTTGACTGGGATCGTAGTAGAGATATCGAGCCTAATAAAGGCTGGGGAGATAAAGGTGATGTGTATTATATGCAGTTGATTGATAATGTAAGGAAATTCAAAGGAATGCAGTCTTCGCAGCATGTATCCGCTTCGATGACTATAAATCTTGGAAATGACAAAGCGTGGGAACATGTGTCGCCTTACTATAAACATTACAAAGGCAATACTTTTCATAGAAATCATGAAGGTAGGTACGATCAGCATTACACAAATACCACGGGACGCAACGATCTCGTAGGAGCTAAAGTAGCTCGTGACGATGCTAATGTATATTTTTATGTCGAGACGAATAATACCATCAGTCCATCGACCGACCGCAATTGGATGCTCCTATTTCTGGATACGGATCGCAGTAAATCTTCTGGGTGGAATGGTTACGATTATGTAATCAATAGGATCAATCCTAAAAATGGCAAAGCGATTCTTGAGCGTAACGTAGGAAATCGTTGGGAATGGGAAATAGTTGCCGAATTTCCTTTCGTGGTGCGTAATAATAAACTAGAAATTGCTATTTCGCGTAGTGCATTAAACTTGTTAAATAAAACACTTGATTTTGAATTTAAGTGGAGTGATAATATGCAAGAAAATGGCAATATTATGGATTTCTATGTGAATGGAGATGTAGCACCAGGAGGACGATTTAATTTTATTTATACGACCAATTAATCTGTTTAAATTAAAAAGAGCTGTTGTTATTAAACATGTGAAGCACCTCATTTTTTAAATTAAAATTATAAAGCAGTTCTCAACTCATAAAATTTGAAAATGAATATGCAAACATGAGTCAACTGATTGCATATCTTTTAGTTATTTTAAAATAATCTAGTGGGATAATTTTAAATCATAATTCCTACTTGAAAAAAATTATAAATGCCTTTGATTTGGCTAATACATTTGATACTATGAAAAAGTATATACTATTATTAATTATTTGCGGGTCTTATTTTTATGGATATTCACAAAATATTGGAGGTATAGATGGTTTGGGCCGCAAAATACCGCAGCAAACTGAAGTAGGCAAACCAAAATTGAATAAGACCGTAGCTATTTTTTATTTTTTGTGGCAAGGTGATGCGGCTTCACCGACCTCGGAGGATGTCTACGATTTGTCTAAATTATGGGAAACTTCGCCTTCGACATTCGAAGATTTTAATCATAAAGGCTGGGGTGGTGGAGCTGGTAGAGAGGGAAAGTATTATTTCTGGGGAGAGCCAGTCTGGGGATATTATGCAGGTACGGATTATTGGGTCCATTTAAAAAACATGCAATTGCTCACCGATGCTGGAGTTGACATCTTGGTATTGGATGCGACTAATCATTTGACCTATCCCAAACAGGCAGAAGCACTACTCAAAGCAATTAAAAACGTAAGAGCTCAACGTGGCCACGCGCCTAAAGTAGTATTCTATACCAACACATTATCGGGATCAGCTATGCAAATTATTTATGACAATGTATACAAAGAAGGAGGTTCACTCAGAGATCCCGAGTCTTGGCATTATCTAGATGGAAAACCATTGATTATCGGTCGTTCAAAAGAAGCTGTAGGCAAAGATTACGAATCATTTTTCACCATCCGGGAGTCGCAATGGCCTAATGAGCCTCAGGTCGAAAATGGTTGGCCATGGATTTCTTTCACACGACCAGCAAAAGTTCACTATACTTCTGACGGAAAGGCAGAGATTATCAATGTTTCGGCCTCTCAACATCCTAATTTGGATGCTTCCATGGGTGGGTCAGCTTTTTACGGCGCTACTGGAAATTGGGGTAGAAGCTATCGTAATGGAAGCCCTGGAGATCCTAAAAAGGATATTAAATATGGCTATAACATACAAGAACAATGGGATGATGCCCTACAACATGATCTACCATATGTATTTATTACAGGTTGGAACGAATGGATTGCTGGCAAATGGAAACGCACTTCTGGTAACCTTAATCAGGCACATTTTGTCGATCAGGCTAATGGAGAATACAGCAGAGATATTGAGCCGACTTATACCGATGGGTTAGAGGATCATTATTATATGCAAATGATTAGTAACATCAGAAAGTACAAAGGGATCGATAGTCTACAGGTACTTAGCGCCCCCAAATCCATTAAATTTTTTGATGATTGGAAGTCCGTTCTACCAGAATACAAAGACTATGTGGGAGATATCGTACATAGAGATCACCCTAGTGGTTTGTCAAGACCCAAGACTTCTTATACAAATACGACTGGTCGCAATGATATTAAAAGTATGAAAGTTGCAAGAGATGCTTCAAACATTTACTTCTATGTGGAGACGATGAACCCAATAACAGCTAAAACTCACGATGACTGGATGACACTTTGGATCAACACCGATCTTACAGAAAAGACAGGATGGAATGGCTATCAATATCGAATCAATCACAGCGATTATTTGCAACAATATGTTAATAATGAGTGGATCAATATGGTAAAAGTAAATCGTAAATCTGAAGGTTCAAAAATGGTGATTCAATTTAAGTTAAAAGACATAGGGTTAAAATCTAATGATCTTCATTTTGAATTTAAATGGACAGATAATGCTACAGGAAATGAGATCTTGGATTGGTATAAAAATGGCGATGTCGCACCAAATGGAAGATTAAATTATATTGTTAAATCCAATTGAATTGGTTGATAATATGTTTATTAAGGCTAAGTTTTAGTGCTGTCTAATATCTGCGTATACAATACACAGCTATTTATAGCTTATAATTCAATTATCGTATACTTATTTTACAACTAGATCTTCTAGACTATGAAAATTATAAAACTTTCATCTTGGTTTTTGCTCTTTATCTGGAATCTTCTTTCCATTTCTTTTGCTAGTTCACCAATTCTACCGACTCAGCTTCAAATAGAATATCTAACTAATCCAATCGGCTTGGATGTAAAGAAACCGCGATTCAGCTGGATTCTTGAATCTAAAAGATTAAACTATTATGGAGGCGCTCAAAATGCATATAGAATATTAGTCGCGTCCTCTCCAAAATTACTTAAAGCAGGAAAATCTGATCTTTGGGACTCGCAATGGGTATCTTCTAGTCAAATGAGTCAAATTGAATATAATGGAGCACCTCTTTTTTCAGATAAAACATATTATTGGACTGTTGCGATAAAGGATGAAAAGAATAAGATTTCGGATTGGGGTAAACCTAATTATTGGACCACAGGATTATTAGAGGATAACCTTTGGAACGCTAAATGGATCGGAGGTAATGAAGTGTTTGATCCTAAGCAAGAAGATTGTAATATTTCAGATCCTTGGCTGCGTAAAACTTTTGATTTGAACTTTGTTCCTAAACAAGCAAATATTTATGTGGCTTCGATAGGTTTTCATGAAATCTATGTGAATGGTAAGCGAATTGGTGAAGAGGTGATGGCACCTGCAGTTTCCGATCATACCAAACGAGCGCGCTATGTTGTCTATGATATTGCTCCATATTTGATGCAAGGAAAGAATGTCATTGCGCTTTGGTTGGGAACATCGTGGTCTATATTTCCTGCATATGTTTTGGATAATTCAAGACCACTAACACCTATGGTAGCTGCACAAGTTGATTTTTATCAAGATCCTGCAGACACAAAACCTAGACAGACAGTTATTACTGATGAGTCATGGAAGATTAAGGATTCACCAAACAAATTATTAGGTATATGGTATTTTCATCGTATGGGGGGAGAAATATGGGACGATCGGCAATCGATTGAAAATTGGAATTTACTGTCTTATGATGATAAGGAGTGGAATGATGCGACAGTTTACAATCAAGACTTGAAAATATCAGCTCAAAATACCAAAGGAAACAAAATATATGAAGCCATAAAACCTATTGCAATCGAAGAACGCGCTGATGGAAGTTTTCGCGTAGATATGGGGGTAAATTTCGCGGGTTGGACAGAGGTTAAATTGTGCGGAAATGAAGGCGATCGTATTGATTTTTATTATTCTGAACGTGAACAAGAGGATATGACTTTTGGATTGCGGAGTGCTTTTATCTTAGGTAAATCAGGTAGGGGTGTTTTTAAAAACAGATTCAACTACAGTTCAGGGCGTTGGATTACGATCAAAGGGTTGAAGTATAAACCTTCTTTAGAGGATATTCAAGGATGGCTTATCCATTCTGATTATGATGAGGTTGCTTCATTTGTGAGTTCTGATTCGCTTCAGAATTGGATATACGATCGTATTAAGTGGACATTTAGAAATTTATCTTTAGGGGGATTTATCGTGGATTGTCCGCAGCGGGAACGTATGGGATATGGTGGAGATGCTCATGCTACAAGCGAAACAGGGATGCTCAATTTCGATTTAGGATCATTCTATACTAAATGGATGCAAGACTGGAGAGATGTACAAGGTACAGAGCCTATGGTGGGCAATATGCATGATCCGAATTATGCACGTAAAGAAGTTACATCTGGACGTATTTTTAACAACGGAATTTTGCCACATACCGCACCTACATATTGGGGAGGAGGAGGTCCTGCTTGGGGTGGAATAGTCGTTACATTACCTTGGTTTATGTATCAACAATATGGAGACACAAGAGTTCTTGCCGACAACTATGCCCTAATAAAAGGTTGGTTGTCATTTTTAAATTCTCATGTCGAAAATGATTTAATGAAGCGTTTTGGTGGGCAATGGGATTTCCTAGGGGATTGGCTTTGGCCTAATGCTACCGCTGAAGGCATGAATAATGATAAGGATGAAACCTTGTGTCTAAATAATACGTATCGTGTATTCAATTTAAGAACTGCTGCAAAAATAGCTCGAGTAATAGGAGATGTTGCTCAGGCAGAATTATGGGAAGAAAAAGCAGACAGATCAAGTGAAGCTATAAACAAAAGATTTTATAATAAGCAATTAAACATTTATTCAGACGGTTCTATGGCAAATTTGGCTTCTGCTTTATTGGCAGAAGTTGTTCCTCTCGCTGATCGTGGTAAGATAATGCAAAGTCTTGAAAAGGAAATCTTGACAAATAGAAAAGGTCATATTCATGCTGGCATTACTGGTGGAGCTTTGTTATTTAAATTGTTAAGAGATACCAGAAGAAATGATTTAATATACAGTATGACATCAAAATCAACCTATCCAAGTTGGGGGTATATGAAAGAAAATGGTGCAACAACAATTTGGGAAATGTGGGAAAAGGATTTACCAGGTCTCTCCTTACTTCATAGCTCATACTTGTATCCAGGCGCATGGTACATTGATGGCGTTTTAGGAATAAAAAGAGATTTACCTGGTTTTAAGCAATTTATTATCGAACCTCCAACTCGTTTGGAGACTGACTTGAAATGGGCTGAAGGAATTTATAATTCACCAGTTGGGCAAATTGAGTCAAAATGGCATAGAGCAGGAGAACAATTTATGCTTACTATTAATGTACCTATTAATAGTATTTGTTTATTAAAGTTAGATGTACAAGACGCACAGATTGTAAAAGAGAAAAAGGACATAGTAACAAAAGTGGGTATGGAAGGTAAAAAGGTCATATTTAAACTTATTCCGGGTAGATATGAATTCTTGTAATCTACAATGAAAGGATAGTGCAGGATAGTAAGCCTAATATTATTTTTTAAATTAGGCTTGTAATTAATTATAATATGCAATCCAATTTAATTTTTAGTATCCTATTGCTATCTATCTTTAGTGTTTGTCAGGCACAGACAAAAAAATTAAGTGACCAATACACTGAATTAAGTGCGCTTACTAGTGCTTATGTCTATCCTACTCGCGTTGTTTGGAAAGAGGGCAATATTACCAATGAAAAGTATTTGCTTCAAAAGGGTAATGGACAAGCTAATCTTTACAATCCCCATTCTGTTGTTTTGAAAAATGAAGGCAATACATCAAGTAGTATTCTTTTAGATTTTGGAAAACAAATGAATGCTTCTATTGAAGTGGTTACTGGTATGTGGGGCGGAAATAATCTACCCAAGAATGTAAGAGTTCGGTTTGGGGAATCCGTAAGTGAAGCGATGTCTGAAATTGGGGAAAAAGGAGCAACGAACGACCATGCGGTAAGAGATTTTTCACTACCATTACCTTGGTTAGGGAAAAATCGTTCAGGAGAGTCTGGATTTCGATTTGTAAGAATTGATTTTTTGGAGCCCAATTCAGAATTACATCTTCGTGAATTACGTGCTGTCGCAACATTCAGAGACGTACCTTATGTAGGTACATTTAAAAGTAGTAATGAAAGATTAAATAGCATATGGAATGTTGGCGCATATACAGTACATGTTAATATGCAGGATTATTTGTGGGATGGAATTAAGAGGGATCGATTAGTTTGGGTAGGAGATCTTCACCCAGAAGTGGCAACCGTTAATACCGTGTTTGGATATAATGAGGTTGTACCCAAAAGTTTAGACTTGGCACGCGATGCAACACCTTTACCAGGTTGGATGTCAGGACATAGTAGCTATTCGATGTGGTGGATTATATTGCACTACGATTGGTACATGCATCATGGAAACAAAGAATATTTAAGAGAACAAATTCCTTATCTCAAAGATTTGGTAAAGCAGATTATTTCTAAAGTCGATAAAGGTACCGAAAAAATGGATGGTGCCCGATTTTTAGATTGGCCTTCTAGTGATGATAAAATTGCTGTACACGCTGGTCTTCAAGCAATGACTATTATGTCACTAGAAAAAGCAAGTTTTATCCTTAATCTTTTTGGTGAAAGTCAAGCTAAAGAGCTAAGTGATAAGACTATTGCTGAAATGAAAAAAGTGACACCTCCGCATAACAGTTCCAAGCAAGCTGCCGCCCTAATGTCTCTTGTGGGATTAATGGATGCGGATAAAGCTTACAAAGATGTTTTAGCTGTTGGTGGTGCACAAAAATTCTCTACTTTCTACGGATATTATATGTTGGAGGCGATGGCTAAAGCTGGCAAGTACCAAGAAGCAATGAATATAATTTCTGAATATTGGGGAGCGATGTTGGATTTGGGAGCCACGACTTTTTGGGAAGATTTTAATATGGATTGGATTCCCAATGCTTCACGTATAGATGAACTAGTTCCTGAAGGTAAAGTGGATATACATGGAGACTATGGGGCATACTGTTATGTAGGTCATAGACACAGTCTTTGTCACGGATGGGCATCAGGACCGACAGCGTGGTTATCGGAACATGTTCTTGGAGTAAAAGTAGTAGAGCCAGGGGGCAGGACATACAAAATCACACCTAATTTAGGAGATTTAGAATGGGTAGAAGGAACATTTCCGACCACTTATGGTCCTATTTACATCCAACATAAACGTCAAGGCAACAAAATTATTTCTGATATCAAAGCACCAAAAGAAGTTAAGATAATACGATAGTATATTAAATAACTTCTTGTCAGATATTGCAGCTATCATAAATCTATGAAAAACTTTTATATCCCATTAATCGTAATATTGATATTCAATATCAACGCAAATATTCTAATAGCGCAGATTGTACCTACTTATTTAAGAACAGAGTACAAAGTTAATCCATTTGTTGATGAAGAGAGACCTCGCTTGAGTTGGGAACTCGAAGGAGATGGATTTAATAAATCCCAATCGGCTTATGAAATATTAGTTTCAAGTAGTGAAGCATTGCTTAATGCTGGTAAAGGTGATTTGTGGAATTCATCTAAAATTGCATCTAATGAAACTAATCAAATAGAATACAAAGGCAAGCCCCTTACATCAGGTCAACAAGTATGGTGGAAAGTTAGAGCCTGGGACGAAAAGGGGGTGGTTGGCAAATGGAGTGAAATAGCACATTGGGAAATGGGATTATTATCTCCAAAAGTGTGGCAGGGAAAGTGGATAGGATATGATACTAATCCATTAGCAAAGCTTGGAGGGAATTATCATTTGCCCCCATCACCTTATTTGCGCAAAACAAAAAATATAGCTAATAAAATTGCTAAAGCAAGATTATATATCGCTTCTTTAGGGCTGCATGAGTTTTACATAAATGGTAATAAAATAGGCAACGACTACTTCTCTTCAGGTTGGACAGACTATCAAAAAAGAGTTTATTACAATGTATATGATGTTACTACAAATATCGCAGAAGGAGAAAATGTATTTGGGGCGATATTGGCACCGGGCTGGTATGCAGGCTATCTTGGTTATGCTCTTCTCGTTGGTTCCAAGCAAGTCAATCAATTTTATGGAGATTATCCCGTTATGAAAGCTCAAATAGAACTCACATATTTGGATGGTTCCAAAGAAATTATTGTTACTGATGATTCATGGAAGGCAAAGACGGGAGCAATCCTTGAAGCAGATTTTTTGCAAGGTGAAATGCATGACGCAAACAAAGAATTGCAAGGATGGCAAACAAAGTCGTATAAAGCTCATGATTGGAACAATGTTCAAGTTCTAAATAATTTGACTATAGGAAAACTAGAACTTTATCCAAGTAATCCGGTTAGAGTCGTAAAGAAACTTTTTCCAAAATCTATTAGAGAACAAGAGAGTAAAAAATTTATAGTTGATTTCGGTCAAAATTTCGCTGGTAATATAAAGATTAAGGTTAAAGGGAATAAAGGAGATACACTAACATTTAGGTACGGAGAAATGTGTCATCCTGATGGACGATTGATGACAGAAAATATGCGTATGGCGCGTTCTACCGATTATTATATATTACGAGGTGATCCAAATGGAGAGATTTGGACGCCTAAGTTTACTTTTCATGGATTTCAGTATGTAGAAGTAACAGGATTACAAGAAAAGCCAGATAAGGATTTTATACAAGGGTTAGTATTAAGCTCAGATTTGCAAGAAGTAGGCCATATAGAGACTGATAGCGATATGCTTAATCAATTGTATAGTAATATTATATGGACTCAACGTGCTAATTATTTAGATATTCCCACAGATTGTCCGCAACGAGATGAGCGATTGGGATGGACAGGTGACGCACAGATTTATATGCGATCAGCGTTGTACAATGCCGATATTGCTCCTTTTCATAAAAAATGGATTCAAGACTTACATGATTCGCAGTGGCCAAATGGAGCTTACCCAGTATATGCTCCTATGCCTGTCAATAAGGATGGGAAAGCCGCGATTAGAGAGTCAGATACTTTCTCTCCTGGATGGTCAGAAGCGGGAATTATTTGTACGTATGAGATTTTTAAAGCTTATAATGACTTGCGTTTGGTTCAAGAGTCAATGCACTATATGATAAAGTTTATGACTTTTTTGGAAAGCCGTGCAACCAATGGCATTTTTACCGAAGGAAGTTTTGAAGATATCTCTCCAAAGGGAGGTTTCGCGGATTGGTTGTCAGTGGGTAAGAAAACCAGTCCAGATTTATTAGCTTCAATATATTATTTCTATTGTGCAAAGTTAATGTCAGAGATGAGCGAAGCCATAGGAAATCATAAATTGAAAGAAAAATACACAAATTCTGCGCAAAAAATTAGAGCAGCATTTAAACAGCATTATATTAATACAGATAGTCGTCTTATAACAAATGAAAAAAGGTATGGTAGTGGTTCTGGCTATGTGGACGGACATCTAGGATTTACTGGTCACACGCAAACAGGCTATGCAAATGCAATTTATTCGGAGATACTAGAAGAGAGTGACCTTTTGGTTGCTGGAAAGTATCTTCAATCACTGGTTGTGGAGAATAATAATCGATTGTCTACAGGATTTTTAGGTTTCAAACCACTTCTACCTGCTTTATCGAAGACTAACAATTCCGATAAGGCATATGAACTTATTCTTAGTACTGAATATCCTTCTTTAGGCTATGAGGTCATTAACGGTGCAACGACAATTTGGGAACGATGGGATAGTTATATTAAAGGAGAAGGTTTTCGTCATAATGCAGCGATGAATTCATTTAGTCATTATGCTTTTGGTGCTGTGAATGAATGGATGTTTGAAAATATGTTGGGAATTAAAAATATGGGTACGGGTTATAAGAAAATTGCTATTAAACCTGAGGTTCCTTCAAAAGGAATAAATAGTGCGGAAGGCTATTATCGTGCAATCGTTGGGACTATTTCTTCTTCATGGACTAAAAATGCAAATACTATCACACAAAAAATCAAAATCCCTGTCAATGTAATAGCAAATTGTTATATTAAACAGGGAGTGAAGAATCTAATGATTAACGGGAGGCCTATTAATGAATCAAATTTTGAGCTAAAGAAAACAGAAGATAAGGGGTATTTATGCATTGAATTAGGCTCAGGTACTTATAGTATTCAGTACATTGATCAAGGGGTAAAAAGCGAATAAAATACTTATCTTAGTTCTAATATTAATCAATTTGTATAATCTACTATGATGAAAGTAATTTCAGAATTTTTGAATTCTATTGAAATTAGTGATTTTTCTGCAACTCCAAAGTATCAACAATTGGTAGATTCTATTATAGAAGCAATTCAAAATAAGCAATTTCGCATTGGTGATTTGCTTCCTTCTATTAATGAGGTAAGCATGTGTTTGGAAGTTTCTAGAGACACAGTTGAAAAGGCTTATAAGCACCTTAAAAATTCTGGAATCATATCTTCTACACCTGGAAAGGGATATTTTGTTGCGAAAAATGATGTAGTCAAAAAACTCAAGATTGCTATATTCTTGAATAAACTCAGTGCGCATAAAAAGATTGTATACGATGCATTTGTTAAAGAATTAGGAGAAGAAGCTTCAATTGATTTATTTGTATATCATAGTGATATTTCTTTGCTAAGAAGATTATTCCAAAATTTAAATAAGCCATATGATCGTTATGTAATTTTTCCGCATTTCAAAGAAGGGAGAGATCAAGCGCCAGAGCTTCTTTCACTATTTCCTCAGGATAAGCTCATACTTTTGGGTAAGCATATCGATGGCATAAAGGATGACGTGGATTGTATTTACGAAAATTATGAAAATGATATATATGACTCATTAGAAAAAATAGTTTCGTATCTCTCCAAATACGACATGATTAAATTGATATTTCCAAATCATAGTGATTACCCAAAAGCGATCATCAAAGGTTTTTATAAGCTTTGTAGTCAATATGCTTTAGAGCACATTCTTGTAGGTGACTTGTCAAAAGAACGAATTAAAAGTGGGGAGTGTTATATTAGTTTGACTGAGAATGATTTAGTGTTGTTACTAGAAAAAACTATAGACAAAAAATATGAAATTGGCAAAGATATAGGCGTAATATCTTACAATGAAACTGCCTTAAAGAAATTTATCCTGAATGGTATTGCGACAATTTCAACAGATTTTGAGTTGATGGGTCGATATGCAGCACAGATAATTAAAAATAATGAGAAAAAGCAGATTGAAGTACCATTTTATGTCAATGTTAGACCTTCAATATTTCGTTAGTAGGATTATACTAGTGCATAAAATAAATAGGCTGACAATATTTTACTGTCAGCCTATTTATTTTTTATGATAAAAACTTTAAGATTCTCTTTTCATTTGCTCGTCTAGCAATTGACGTTTGAGTTTCTGTTCTGTTTCTAATGCTTTCTTTTTATGAGCTTGAAATTCGTTTTGGGCTTCTTCAGCGGTTTTTTGATGTTCGACAGCGTCAATTTTAGCTTTTCTGAAAGAAGCCAATACAATAATAAACCCTAATCCTAATACCCCAATTATGGACCACACTAATGTATGATAGGTAGGTTTAGCAAAATCCATCCCTAAAAAAGAAATACTATCGGTTTTTTGTTGCTCCACTTGTAAATTCTCACTCAACATTTGTACTGAATCTTTTAAAGATTGTAATTGCTGCACAGATGAAGATGAGTTCGATTTTAATGATGCAATCTCTTTCGTATACTTAGTAATGGAGTCCGCAACATTTTTTTGTATGATCTCAATATTTGATTTTCGTATCAACTTAAAATCGGTGTCTTGGCTTCTTGACTGACTCAATAGGACTTGAAACTGTGTCTGTAACGGCAAATTTGATTGTAATTTTTGTTGCAAGGTTAGCTGTTGCGCATATGAATCAAAGGAAAGGAAGCCAATTATAAGTGATAGCAATAATTTGTACATAGTAATTGTCGGTAATATCTAACAGTCTTGTCTAATGTAAAGTTGTTAAATTATTTGCTCATATACAATAAAATACCCTTTTAAATGTTGATATATGTGCGAATTTGTAGAATTTGACTTAAATATTGTATTTATATATAATATCAACCTTATTAAATAGAAAATTTAGTTAAAAGTTTGTGCAAGCTCTTAACGACATCAGCATTATAAGTCTTTTACTACTTAATTTTCAATGGATATTGTTTCATAATACCACTAATCATTTTTGGTAGACCATTTATTGCTTTCTCTGGACTATCTACTTCTGTAGTTCCACGTGCCTGCCATACGACCGTTTTATTATTTCGGTCTACAGCTTCAATGATGATGTGACCATAGCGTACTCTCTCTTTTCCGACAGGATAAGTAGGGGAATAAAATCCATAATATCCCCAAGGACGATACCAACCCCAAGGACCTCCCCAGCCCCAACCATTGTTGAAGGTTGAATAGACCATTCTACTTTTGTTATTAACGATAGCTACATATCTAAACAATAAATCTGGATTATCTTTAGTATACGTCAATCCACGACGCTCTATTTCTTGATTTGCTGTAGTCATAATATTGTGCTTCGCAATATCATTGCTGAAATATTCCTTAGATAATGAATCTACAGGAGGTAGCCATCCATAAGTTTTATATTGTCCAAAATCTAAACTTTGAACCCGTGTAGTATGATAACGATTTGACGAACAGGAAGCTAATGCCAAAATTGCAAAAGCTGACAACAGTATACTTAAATTTTTCATAACAAAGTCCACTTATTTCCTATTTGACAATATGGTTTTACAAAGGTTTAATTAATTCTTCAATTATCTCCACTCTTCTGGTATATCACATACCGGAATAGGTTGAATTTTGTGTTGAGCAGCCTTGTGCATACGATCAAATATTTTGAAAACTTCTAAATCTCTGCCCGCATAGTCGTTTTCGGATTTGGAGCCATATTCTTTTTGTATTTTTTCAAGCTCTGGATAGGTCGCGCCGATTTGCTGTTCATCTGTGCGTTCAGCATCCCATAGACCATCAGTAGGAATAGCATTTTTGATACTCTCTGGCAAATCGAGTGCTCGCGCTAAGGCATAGACTTCTGTTTTATAAAGATCAGCAATAGGAGAGAGGTCAACACCGCCATCACCATATTTGGTATAGAAGCCTATCCCAAAATCTTCTACTTTATTACCTGTTCCACATACTAGTAAAGAATTGATTTGTCCATAGTAATATAATGTCAACATACGCAATCGCGATCGGGTATTTGCCAAGGCCAAATCTCTATTAGGAATATTATCTTGGTTGGCATTATAGATGTTAGTTAACTCGTCGAAAGCAGAGGTCAAATCAACAGTAAGTCCTGTAACATTAGAAAATTTGGATTTTAAATACTCAATATGTTCTGAAGCTCGATCTACTTGATCTATTTTTTGACGAATTGGCATCTGGAGGACGAGAACTTCTAATCCAGTCATCGCACAAAGTGTCGATACTACACCTGAATCAACACCACCAGATACACCTACTACAAACCCTTTGACTCTTGCTTGCTGCGCGTAATCTTTAAGCCAATTTACTATTCTTTCAATTATTTTTTCTGTCTGCATATTAGGAATCTTTTCAAATAAAAACGAGGTTAATACGAATTTAAATATAGAATTCGTATTAACCTCGTTTTATTTAATTTTTATTGATTCTTTTTAAAAGAACAAGCCTACGTTTAGAGCTAAATATGATGTTTTTGGTTTACCTTCTTTAATAGCTCTTGTGAAACCATTGTTGAATGTCAATCCAGTCATTAATCCAAGATTATCACTTAATTTCCATTCTTTACCGCCACCAATTTGAAGACCAAGACGGAATAAATCATCCCCGTCGATAGATTGTTTTTTGTCAGCACCTACTAATTTCTCTTTCCCTGAAACTTTAAATCCAGTTGTGAAACCGAATTGACCATAGAATCTACCAGTTTCATTTTCCACAGATTTCAATTTAATTGTCAAAGGAATCTCGACATATTGCAAACGGATTTTTTCTCTATCTGTAGCACCCGCTGGAAAATCTACTTTTGAAGCAATTGAATTGATCAATAAACCTGTTGAGAAATAATAATTGTCAGCAAAACCTAAATCTGCCACTAAACCATAGGAAAATCCTGCTTTTGCGCTAGCCTTGTAATCATCGTCATAGCGCAGCCAACCTATATTAGGATTAATAGAAAGTCCTAGGCGGAAGTTTTTTTCCTCAGAAGTGTTTTGTGAGCGCGTGTAGTAATCTTGTGCATTTACTTGCGTGCTAAATAATAATGCTACCAAGGTTACTAAAGTCGCAAATGTAGTTTTCGTAAAATTTATCATAGTATTAATTTTAGTTTTAAATTTATGGTCTTAACTTCGCTTTACTGATGAAAATTAAACCACTACAAAAGTATTTCTTTTTTTTAATAGTTGCTATATCGTCTTGTGGTGAAACTACTACAATAAATAGACCCGATGTGTCACATATTGCAGTTGACGTTAACATAGAGCGTTTTGATAAGGAGCTTGCTGCCATTAAAGTAGACGATATACCGCAAAAAAATATCATTTGGCAACAAAAATATGGTTCATTTTATTCGAACTACACACAGGATATGTTACAAATTGGTTCTCCAGCTGATAGTATGCGTATGTATGAGTATTTGTCACAGATAATAAAGCAACCGGATTTTATAGATTTGAACAAAGCAGTGGCAAAAGTTTATCCGTCGATGGATAGTTATGAAAATGACTTGACTAAAGTTTTTAAGTATGTGAAATACTATTTTCCAGAATATTCGATTCCCAGATTCATAAGCTATGTAAGTGGATTTGCCTATCAGACTCCTATAGGGGAAGATTATATTGGCATAGGGTTAGATATGTTTTTGGGTGAGGATTCTGAATTTTATCCAGCCTTGGTGCAGTCTATTCCATTGTACCTATCTAGAAAGTTTACTCCAGATAATATTGTTCCACGTGTATTGGAGGCCGTACTTCGTGAAGATTTGTATCCTATTCCTGATAATGCACATAATACGCTTCAACATATGATTTATAATGGGAAAGTAATGTATGCTATGGATCTAATGCTGGAGAAAGTACCTGACGAACGAAAGATCGGTTATACTAAAGAGCAATGGGATTGGGCAAATAAATATCAAGCTGATATTTGGTCGTGGTTTTTGCAGGAAAATCTGTTATATAGTACAGATATGTTGCGAGTTCAGAAATATTTTACGGAAGCGCCTTTTACGCCTGAACTGGGCGAAAAAAATGAATCTGCACCAAAGCTTGGGACTTACATAGGTTGGATGATTGTGCGGAAATATATGGACAAGAATCCTACGCTTTCCTTGCAAGATTTATTTGCAATTGATGATGCGCAAAAGATATTAGAAGATGCTAAATATAAGGGAAAATAAAAACGGACAATCTATTTAGCTTGTCCGTTTTATTATTTTATATCTAAAACTTCTATTTCGAAGAAAAGTGGCGAATTAGCTGGTATTTTTCCGTTGTTGCTATTTCCATAAGCATAATAAGAAGGTGTAACAATCCTAATTATACTTCCTTTTTGTAAACCTTTGGAAGTTAGCCCTCCAAAAGAGGATGATCCAATGCTTTGGGGAACAAATGCAATCTGCCAAGCTGAAATTAACCCATTTAATTTACTTGTAAAACCTGTTGTTGATTGATTCGAATCAAAAACGGTATTATCCGAAATTAATTTACCAGTATATTTTACAGTAATTGTAGGTATTCGTAATGCTTTTACTTGTTGTCCATAATAATTCAAGGTATCAACAACTTTATATTCATAGCTTCCTGCAGTTCCAGGATTTACAATTTCATACCAAATACCTGTCGTATCGCTAGAATAAACCATGTTAGGATAATTCGTATTTGCGTATGATTTTATAAGTGGTTTTTCAGTTTCGAATTGTGCAATAGGGTCAAATATTTCTTGTTCCTTTGCACAGGATAAGAAAAAGAAAGTGGATATAATAAGGAAGTAAACTGGTCTTAAAAAATTCATGCTTCTAAATTAATAAAAAAGAGATAAAATTTTAACATTTTTATCTCTTTTTTACTGGGTCGTTATTGTATTTCTAATACTTCAAATTCATATACAAGTGGCGAATTTGCTGGGATGTTTTTTGAACTCAACCCTTGTGCACCGTACGCATAAATTGATGGCACAATTACTCTAATCTTACTTCCTTTTTTAATACCATCTTTAGTAAGACCTATGTAATTTATGTCTTGTCCATTGACTTTGTATTTAGCTGGAAATAGAGAAATAACCCATGCTTCAGTAAATAAGCTATTCGCGTTAGAGCCACTTAAAGTATAGTTGGAACCTTCTAAGTCAGAAAATACAGGTGTTTCACTAGTCAGTAAATTTACTTTATATTTTAATTTCCAAGTAGGATAAACAACTCCAGTTTGTGCTGAATTTAATTTGTATTCATAAGAATTGTCAGTTGCAGGATTAATAATTTCATACCATATACCTCGTTTAACAGTTTTGTTTAGGTATTGAAAACGGTATTTTGTGGTATCTTCTATTGCGTTAGTGCCAAAATGCGTATCTACGTATTCTTCGATTTTTGTTTTTTGTGAAGAAAGAAGCGAATCAATTGACTTCTCTTGTTTTGTGAATTCTCCTACATAATCAAAATCATCTGATTTATTACACGAAGTGAAAGATGATGCTATAATTGCTACTGCGGCAAATAGTCCAAATAAGTTTTTCATAAAATATTAAAATTGTTTATAGTTATAACGTCAAGATTTGACATTTTGCTACAAAGAAATTAAAAAATTTTTCTTTTCTGCTATTTATTTTTGAAAGTATTTTCCACGGCTTGTAGAAGCTCGTTCAATTGGGCTGGGTTGAGTAATCCATTATGTCGGAAGAGAGTTTGATACTTTTGATCTAGTAAAACCCATGTTGGATATGTAATATTAGGATTGCCATTCAATACAAAAGCCAACTCATGAGAGCCGGTATTGACTCCTTTGGGTTTGTATATATAGGTTTTTCCAGCAAATGTAATGGGGGCTTTTTGCTCTGCGTTAAACTCTACAAAATAAAATTGTTCTGATTTAGCTCTAAAATTATCGTTTTTACGTATTTGATTTTTTTGAATCGCACAGTATTGACACCAATCTGTAGATAGTAGAACCAAGATAGGTTTGGGTTGTGTTGCCAATAGACTATCTATATCATTTATGTGAGTGGTAGAAATTTGTGCATGGCCAACTCGCCCTGCACAAATTAAAAGTACAATTATAAGAAGCTGATTTACTAACCTCTTTCTCATAATTTTTAAGTTTTAGAATAAATTATACCTTAAACCTAAGAAACCACGAATACCTTGATTTGGGCCGTAAACATAACTCGGATCGAATGGTAATAAGTTTGGATCATCAATTCTTTCGAACGGATCGTGTGCTCTAGAAATGATTTCAATGCCTCCTTTAGTCGGTGTCCAATTCAAGAAGTTTTTCACCCCACCAAAAACTTCTAAGCCATTATTGAATTTTTTAGATAATTGGATATTTTGGATACTCCAAGTTTTCGATTTGTCAGGTCTTGGATCTTCTTCGCCTAAAGTAGGAAGACGCATAGGACCGATCAAATTACCTGTATAATCAATATTAATACCTAATCTTTTTAGATTATAGCCAATCGTCCAAGTACCCATCACTTTCTCGGTAAGCATTTGCCATTCTTTTACGCCATCTTCTTCACTATAAACATCCATTACAGTTGCCCCAATCATTGCTTTTAGTCCACTCGTATGCGCCCAATCCAAGTTTAAAGATATTCCTTTAGATACAGCATGTCCATTTAGATTAGAGTAGATGATTTTATTGACGTCAGTTTCGTAATCCGGGATAATTTTATTGTCAAAGTAGGTGTAGAAAGCACTAGCATCGATTGCAAATACAGCACCACTCGTAGAATAGAATTTTTTGATATAGTTGACATTCCCATTCCATGAAGTTTCAGGTTTTAAATCACCCTCAAAAACTACGTCACGAGCACCAGTCAATGCAGCATGATCCTCGGTGAATACATTTGCTACGCGATAACCATTTCCAATTCCTACACGCAAAACTTGTGTTTTATCCAAAGAATTCCACTTGTAATTGGCCCGAGGAGATACAATACTTCCGTGTATTGAATTATAGTCATAACGCGCCCCTAATAACAGTTTGTGTTGAGGATGTAGCGTTATCTCATCTTGGATAAATACTCCTGGAAGATGCGTATGAGAAGATTTGTCTGTCGCTGGGGTATTATCATTGTAGTAGGTATATCGGTAAGCTAAACCTGTTAATATATCGTGGTTTTGGATCTCTTTGCGCCATGATAATTGTCCAAAAGCGATTTTTTGATCCGCGATGTATTCGGTGTCGCCATAAACACTATTTTGATCGTGACCATTTACACTGAATGTGAATGTTAAGTTTTCAGCAGTAGGTAGATCATATGCACCCATCATTTCCCAACGTTTTGTGTAAATGCTTTCTCCATATACTTCGTTACCACCACGATAATTTCTGCTCCAGTTCATTTCTCCACCCCAACGGTCTTCGTATACATAACGACCAGCTAATGTGAATAATTTATTGTCTTTGCGAGCAAAATTCCATTTATTAAAGATGGAGAACCTGTCTTGCAAAGTTACATCTGTGAAGTTGTCTCCATTTTTATCTATTGGATTGCCATATTTGAAGTAATTAGCTCCTAAAAGTGATTGAGCCGATCCTACATTAAATTTGCCTCCAAGATCCACGTTGTATTCTTGCCATGATGTGCCCATAGTTTCTATATTGAAAAGAGGAGCAGAAGAAGGGCTTTTGGTAATAATATTAATCAAACCACCTACAGCCTCGCTACCATACAATGTAGAAGCTGGACCTTTTACAATCTCAACGCGTTCAATTAATGCTTGAGGAATACCATTCAAACCGTATACTGTTGATAAGCCAGATACAATAGGTAAACCGTCGATCATCACCATAGTATATGGTCCTTCTAGACCGTTGATGTGGATATCTCCTGTATTACATACGCTACAATTTATTTGTGGACGTACGCCATTTATATTTTGAAGTGATTCAAAAATTGTAGGAGCAGGGTTTGCTTGGAAGAATTTGGATGTGAATACTTCAACAGGAATAGGGCTGTCGAGTTTCGAGACTTCTTTTAATGTACCTGACACAACAACCTCCTCAAGGTTGCGGTTGTCATCATCAAGCATAACTTCGATTCCATTTTGATAATCGTTCGAGGTAATATCTTTTTTTATTGTTAAAAAACCCACAGCACGTGCTGTTAATTTTGATTTGCCAGCAGGTATTTGAATGGAGAATTGTCCTTGCTGATTAGTCGAGATTGCGACTTTTGTACCATCTACTGATATAGTCGCATTTTCGATGGGATTGCCATCTGAATTTTTAACTGTTCCTTTTAATACGTTTTGAGCATGTAATGTGAAAGCGAAACTAACTAATACTATAGTCAGCATACAGCTTTTTATAAGTTGTAACATAAGTAAATCTCTTGTTAATGATTAGTTTGTATTGATTTGACGAACCTATATATTAACTCTTCAGAAGTAAACCATAAAAGTTACCTCCAAATAGAACTATAGGAATCCAATAAATTTTTGAATTAATTCATAAATCATTCATCTAAGTATATAAATATCTTAGACGATATGTTGGTCATTAAACAAGAGATGGGGGGCCACGCAAATAAGCATGAAATATGGTAATAGCCTGAAAATGGCTATGGTATACGGTTTCGTTCTGAACCGTAAATTCTTTTGCAAGCGGAAGTTTAAATGAAATGAAGTCACTTTCAATAAACGTGCCTTGATAAAGGACGTCGAGAAAATGAATCTCTGCATCACTTTTGTGATGATGTTTTTGTTTTTTGGTAAAATCATAAGGGTGAATGTGCGTGACAATCTCACCTTTGGAAGTTACCTCTTTGTGCATAAATACTATCCCACTTATCACAATTAACGTCATCCAACACGCTAATAGTGAGGCGATGAGTCTGCGATATGTTGAAATAGTATTTATCACAAATGCTATATGCTTACTTTATTAATCTATTGTTGTCATCAGGAAACACTAGTCTTGGCTTATGCGCTTTTGCTTCTTCTCTATTCATCAAAGCATAAGAAATAATGATTACAATATCTCCTACTTGAACCATTCTTGCAGCAGCACCATTCAAACAAATCGTGCCTGTTCCACGTTTTCCGGGGATGACGTAAGTTTCTAACCTTGCGCCATTGTTATTATTTACGATTTGTACTTTCTCGTTAGCAATTATATCTGCTTCATCCATCAAATCTTCGTCGATGGTAATACTTCCAACATAATTCAATTCGGCTTGTGTGACACGAGCACGGTGAATTTTGGATTTCATTACTTCAATCATCATGGTGCAAAGTTACGCTTTATATTTAAAATCTTAATGTCATTAATCGTTCAAAAGCATATTATCTATCAATCTTACACCTTCAATCCATGCCACGACATGTGCTACATAATCCTTGTTATGTTCGATAGTATCCGCTCTTTCTAAAGTTCTCGTTTCGCTGATAGCAAAATATTCTAAGTCAACTTCACCCTCTTCATCAATCATTTTCTCTGCCAAATGTTGAATTTCTGCAATGGGTATATTTTCTTTAAAAGCAGCTTTAGTGGCTTGGAGAGTCCTGTATAAAACTAAAGCCTTCTTCTTGCCATTTAATGAAAGTCGTACATTTCTAGAACTTAATGCCAAACCTTCATTACTACGAATTATAGGGCAAATGATTAACTCAACATTTAATTGCTTTATTTCAATCATTCGCTGAATAACCATTACTTGCTGGAAATCCTTTTGTCCAAAACAAGCCACATCTGGCTGTACTAGGGTAAATAGTTTATAGACTATTTGCGTGACACCTTGAAAATGTCCCGGACGTTGCGCACCTTCCCAAATTTGATCAAGTCGACCTAGATCTAGATGCCATTGTTCATTTGTATCGGGATACATTTCTTCAACTGAGGGTAAGAAAAGAATATCACACCCATTTTTTGTCAATAATTGAATATCATTTTCAATAGGTTTTGGATACTTTTCTAAGTCCTTAGGATCATTAAATTGTGTGGGATTTACAAAGATGCTACACACTACAATATCTGCATGTTTTTTAGCTGCTGAGATGAGTGAAATATGTCCTTCATGTAATGCGCCCATTGTGGGTACTAAAGCTATTTTGAGGTCTTTAGCACGAGGCTTAGCTAGGTATTCTCTAAGGGTATCTTGGGTGTTAAAAATTTCCATATCTATATGGGTAAAATAGGGGGCAAAAATGCATAATAAATTTGTAATTAGAAAGGTATAAATTCCAAAGAATTGTAAAATTCTTTTATTATTCGTATCTTTGTAGACCGATTTTACTGTTCAAATAATAAAAAAAACAATTGGAGATGGCAAAAACGAAAATATTGTTTGTTACCCACGAGATGTCGCCTTTCCTTGAAATAAGTAAAATTTCTGAAATAACACGCCAGTTACCTCAAGCAATGCAAGAAAAAGGATTTGAAATAAGAATTCTTATGCCACGTTTTGGTAATATTAATGAGCGCAGAAATCGTCTACACGAGGTGATAAGGTTGTCGGGAATGAATATAGTGGTGGATAATAACGATAATCCATTAATCATTAAAGTGGCATCATTGCCAGCTGCACGTATGCAGGTATATTTCTTAGATAATGAGGAGTATTTCCAACGCAAAAAAGTGTTTAGAGATGAGAATGGAAAATTCTTTGAAGATAACAACGAGCGTTCGTTGTTCTTCTGTAAAGGTGCACTAGAGACTGTCAAAAAATTAGGATGGTCACCAGATGTGGTACATTGTCATGGTTGGTTCACAGCGATGATACCGATGTACTTGAAGAAAGTATATCACGATGATCCTACATTCAAGGATGCAAAAGTATTTTATTCTCTTTTCAATGAAGATAATGACTTTGGTGCCGATACATTGTCATCTAAATACGGAGAAATGGCTGCACAAGAGGATGTGAGTGCAGAAGATGCTGCGGTATATGGTACAGGTAGTTATGCGGATGTCTATAAAGGTGCATTGACGTATACGGATATCGTTGTCAAAGCTGATGATAACTTAAGTGCGGACGTGTTGAAATTTGTTGAAGAACAAAATATTCGCGTGTTTACCCCAGAGTCAACTGATGATTATGAAGGTTACTCTGCTTTATATGAAGAGTTTGCTTCGGAAGAAGTTGAAGCATAATAGCATTATATGTGATTCAAACATAAAGAAGGCTTTCCAATTTGGAAAGCCTTCTTTATGTTACATCATAATCACTTTTTCGATGGTTGATACTTTTTTGTAATAGTCGATAACATCATCAGCTGAGTTAACATACGTTTCAACAGTCAATGAGTTATATTTGCCAGTTGAAGATTCTTTTGACGATATCTTGGTGCTAGGGTGTTCAAATATTTTTTCAACATCTGCTTTCTTGTCTTGATCGGCAGGCAAAATAAATTTGAATGTATAAATTGAAGGAAATTGTTCAATATCAATCAATTTCTGTCTAAAATTATTGTAAAAATCAGCACCATTATTATCGCTAATATCTTGGATGTTGATGTTGTTGAAGTCACTCATTGTTAATTCCTTTCTGTTTCTTAATACAGTGTATAAGTCAAAAAATGTGCCGATGCTAATCTGTCATATTTTATGGACGATTTGTCTTGTTTGCACCGAACTTTTTGTTGGGTTTGGCAGACATCTCAAAGACCAATTCTCCACCGTTCAAAATATCCTGATGCGTGATATAGGTATTTTGGTGATTTTTGCCATTTAACCTAACATTGTTAATGTAAATATTCTTATTTCCGTGATTTTTAGCCTTGATATTGAATACTTTTCCGTTAGGAAGTTTGATGCTAGCTTCTTGCATCAATGGCGTACCAAAAACATATTTTCCGTCCATTGGGTTTGATGGATAGATTCCCATTGATGAAAATACGTACCATGCACTCATCTGTCCTACATCATCATTTCCACATAGACCAGCGGGTTCGTTTGTGTAATATTTAGTCATGGCTTCGTGTACTAAAGCAGCTCCTTTCCATTGTTCGCCTGCATAAGCATATAAATATGGAACGTGATGATTTGGTTCATTTCCTTGTGCATATTGGCCAATCATGCCCGAAATATCTGGTGAAGCATCGTCTAAATGTTCTGGTAGTGCGATAAATTCATCTAATTTTGCTAAGAATTTTTTGTCACCACCAAACAGGTTAATTAATCCGTGTACGTCCTGAGGAACTAGCCAGGTGTATTGCCATGCATTTCCTTCGCAATAATCATTTGCTCTATGCTTTGCCATTAAAGGGTCAAAAGGTCTTCTGAAACTACCGTTTTCATGACGTCCTACAAAATGACCAACTTCTTTATCGAAATATTGTTCGTATAGTTTGTATCGTTTTTCAAAATATGCAGCATCTTCGGTTTTGCCCAAGTGTACTGCAGCTTGATAAGCACCAAAGTCAGCAATGGCATATTCTAGTGCCCAAGCTACCGATTCGTGATCCATGTATTCGATTGGGATATATTTTAAATCTCGCACATATTTTAATCCAAAATCAGAACCCAATGCTGTTTTTTTAATGGCTTCATAAGCAAGTTCTATTTCATTTTTATCTACTAAGCCTTTTAATATAGCATCTGCGACAACTGGAATAGCGGGAAGACCAACCATGGTATTTGTCTCATTAGCCCACAAGTGCCAAACAGGTAATTTTCCTTGTTGCTGATATATCTTAAGCATCGCACTGACAAAATCTTTACTTTTCTTTTCTTCTAAAATCGTCATTAGTGGATGCAATGCGCGATAGGTGTCCCAAAGTGAAAATACAGTATAGTTTTGGTGATTTTTATCGTTGTAAACTTGCTTATCAGTCCCCATGTAATCGCCATTTACATCACTGAATATAGTCGGGGCAAAATAGGAATGATATAGAGTTGTATAGAAAATAGTTTTAGTATTGTCGTTGGCTTTAAAATCAATTTTGCTTAATACATTATTCCATTTGTCTTTAGCCTCTTTTTTTGTTTTCTCAAAATCCCAATGAGGTATTTCAGTTGCAATGTTTTCTAAAGCATTAACCGTGCTTACTGGCGATATACCTACTTTTAATTCTACTGTATTAGACGGATCAATGTTGATGATTGCTTTAATTTTTTCTCCTTTTGCTACATGATAACCATCTACACTCGTGCTATCATTGTAAAAATCTACTTTTTTAAACTTGACAGAAGATTTAATAGCAAAGTATACTTTTTGATCATTAGCCCAGCCTTTTGAAAATCTATAGCCTACTAATGTATTGTTATCTGCTAATTTTAAATAAGTGTCTACTGGAGCATCCCAATTCATCTTGAAACTCAAGTCTATTAGAAGGTGCGGGTTGTCTTTTTTTAGGTAAGTGTATTTGTGATAACCAACTCTTTCTGTAGCCGTCAGTTCTGCTACTATATCATAGTCCTCTAATAATACTTTGTAAAAACCAGGTGTTACAGATTCATTTTGTTTACTAATTTTTGAGCCATAGCCTTCATTCATTTTGTTGAATGGCGCTTGATGAATATGATGCTTGCCGTTAGCAGGTAAAATCAAAATGTCATTGAGGTCACCAATTCCAGTTCCTGACAAGTGTGTATGAGTAAATCCTAAGATTTCTTCACTTTTATAATTGTAACCGCTACACCAATCCCAACCATTGAATTTGTCCCACGTTTGAGCGATTTGGCTAGGGCCTAATTGTACAGCGCCATTTGGAACATTCGCACCTACAAATACGTGTCCATGATCTGCTGATCCAATGTAAGGGTTAACAAATTTTGTGTAATCTTGCTGCTGTCCATTTACAATTATTGAAAAAGTGGATATAAATACAGCTACAGCTGTTTTAAATATCTTTCTCATATGGGGTGTTAATTTAGAGTTTACGAAATATTGCGTAAGATAAAACCTTTTAGCAAATATAACATCATTTTATTTCATATAATTTGCGAGAATTGATTAGATTAGAAGAATCTAAATATCAATTATTAAAAAATATGAAAAAAAGACTTTCTATTAGTGATATAGCCAATAATCTTGGTGTTTCGGTGACTACAGTTTCTTTTATTCTTAATGGTAAAGCGAAAGAAAAGCGAATCAGTGATGCCTTAGCAAAAAGAGTATTGGATTATGTCAAGAAAGTTGATTACAAACCCAATCAATTGGCAAAGAGTCTGCGTACTGGTAAATCAAAAAGTATTGGGTTATTGGTAGAAGATATTTCCAATCCTTTCTTTGCAAATATTGCTGATCATATTGAAAAACTGGCGTATGATCATGGTTATCATATTATTTATTGTAGTATGAAAAATGATGAACAACGTGCTAAAGAGTTGATTCAGCTTTTTTATGATCGTCAAATTGATGGTTTTATTATTGCACCTACGGAGGGTTTAAGTGTAGATATTAATAATTTATTGAAAAGTTCTGTTCCCGTGGTGTTATTTGATCGACCATTGTCAGATGTAGAGACGCATACTGTTGTTTCAGAAAACGTAGAGGGCGCATATCAGGGGACCCTGTTTTTATTAGAACAAAAGAATGCGAAGCGTATAGGTTTTGTGACCACGGTTAGTACGCAATCTCAAATGAAGGGTCGTTTGGAAGGGTATATGAAAGCGGTCGATAATATTGGGATGGATCTTTTAGTGAAAAAGATTAATTATGATCAGAATGAAGACGACGTGTTAGAGCAGTTAAGAGATTTTATTTCAGATAATAAATTGGATGGTGTTTTGTTTGCGACCAACTACCTAGCTATTAATGGCCTTAAAGCAATTAAAAAATTTGATTTAGCAGTAGATAAATTAATATCATTTGATGAGAATACGACTTTTGGACTTGTAGATCCTCCTGTATCTGCTATTTCTCAGAATATCCAAGAAATAGCACAAGAGGTAGTTCGTATATTAGTGAATCAAATTAATGGAAAGTCTGACAAAATCGAAAAGGTTGTCATCCCCTGTACATTGATTGCACGATAATTATTTTTCCGCTGAAACGAATTTCATTGATAAAGAGTTGACACAATGTCTCGTATTTTTGGCAGTGAAACCCTCGCCCTCAAATACGTGACCTAAGTGACCTCCGCATGTATTACATAGTATTTCCACACGCCTACCATCCGCGTCGGTTTCTCTTTTGACAGCACCAGGTATTTCGTCATCAAAGCTTGGCCATCCACAATGTGACTCAAATTTATCTTCTGATTTATATAATGGAGCATTACATCTTCTACAGATATACGTTCCTTTTTCTTTGTTGTCGAGTAGCTCACCAGTGAAAGGACGCTCTGTGCCTTTGTGAACGATGATATATTCTTCTTCTGGGGTTAGTTTATTATAGTTATTTGTATCCATAGTATTTGAAGTTTGTGATTTTGTAACATGTTTTCGTTGCTGTTGGCATGATGTTGATGTAATAATCAATATGCTTATTAATATAATTGAAAAAAATCTAAACATAAACGTGAAAATATATGTATTATACTGTAGAATAAATGACAAATGAAATAAAAAAAAGTTTCCGCTAATATTTCTTCGACCAAATAGTAACCAAAGTTATCCTATCCAATTGATATATGCCTTTTAAGGTTATTTATACGCAGAAAAAAGACTTATTTAGAATGATTTTAAATTGACAATTTGCGTCATTAAATTGTCAGGGATTGCTTATAAAGTTATACTTTTGTGCATTGTTTGATGGGTGAAGACCCTCCAAGCAGTAGGAAAAGTAATTTTTATATTCATAAATAAATAGTATAAAGTGCTAAATATGAGAAATATCTCATCCGTATTGGGAAGATTTGCGAAGTCAATATCAGTTAGTTTGGTGTTGTTATTTGCTGTTACGATGTCGTCGAATGCGCAGGATGCTAAGGAAGGTGCGGCGTTATTTAAGGCGAACTGTACTGCTTGTCACAAAGTGGACAGAAAAATGACAGGTCCTGCATTGGCAGGAATGTCGGAGAGACATTCTGAAGAGTGGTTGGTAAAATGGATTAAAAATTCAGGTGCTTTGATAGCTTCTGGTGATCCTGTTGCTAATCAGATATTCGAAGAGTGGAATAAAGTAGCGATGCCCGCTTTTACACAATTCTCAGATGATCAAATCAAAGGTATCATCGCGTATGTAAAAGAAGAAGAAGCTAAAGCTGCTGCTAAATCAGCTGGTGGTGATGGTGCCGGTTCTGGTGCTGCTGCAAGTTCAGATGCAAACACATTGATGATTATTGGTGTTGCGGCTATTTTGTTGTTGGCTATTGGTGTGATCGTAATCTTGAGTCGAGTTATCAGGACTTTGGAGAAAGTAATCGCTAATAATGCTGCTGCAATCGAAGCTGCTAAAGCTCGTAATGAAGCGCACGAAGAATCGGGTAAAGTTAAGTTTGCTCAAAAATTCTTAAAAAACAAAAAATTAGTTGGGTTTACAGCATTGATGGTTGTAGCGTTGTTGGCTGTTTTGGGATGGCAAACAATGTGGAATGTTGGTGTACATACTGGGTATAAGCCAGTTCAGCCAATCAAATTCTCTCACCAAGTACATGCTGGTGTAAATCAAATTGATTGTCAATATTGTCACGGGGGTGCGTATAAATCTAAAAATGCATCTATTCCTTCGGCAAACGTATGTATGAACTGTCACAACACGGTTACTGCAGCGGATCATTATGATGGCGAGACTTCTCCAGAAATCATGAAGTTGTACCGTGCTGTAGATTGGAATCCAGATACACGTGAGTATGGAAATAATCCTCGTCCTATCGAGTGGGTTAGAATTCACAACTTGCCAGATTTCGCTTATTTCAATCACTCTCAACACGTTAGTGTTGCGGGTTTAGAATGTCAAACTTGTCACGGTCCGATTGAATCTATGGAAGAGGTTTATCAATATTCTCCATTGACAATGAAATGGTGTGTTGACTGTCATAGAACTACAGAAGTTAATGCTGATAATAAATACTATGATCAGTTGATCGAAGCACACGAGAAATTGAAAAAAGGAGAGAAGATGACAGCAGCGATGATCGGTGGATTAGAGTGTGGTAAGTGTCACTATTAATAATAAATTAGGAAAACGCAATCTTATATACAGCTTAAATGGATAGCAATAAAAAATATTGGAAAGGTTTAGAAGAGTTAAATCAAACTCCTGCTTTCGTTAAAGAAAGTAAGAGTGAGTTTGCTGAACCTATTCCTGTAGAAGATGTATTAAACGAAGCAGGCTTAAGTACAAGAACACCTCGTCGTGACTTCTTGAAAGCTTTAGGTTTTGGTTTGGGAGCTGTTACATTGGCAGCGTGTAATCGTACACCGGTTCACAAAGCTGTTCCTTATGTAATTAAGCCAGAGGAAATAACTCCAGGTATTCCTAACTATTATGCTTCATCATTCAATGGACAAAGTATTTTAGTAAAAACACGTGAAGGTCGCCCTATCTTTATCGAGCCAAATCCAAATGGTGTTGGTTTGACTCAAGGCACAGATGCTACAACAGTAGCTTCAGTATTGGATCTTTACGATATGTCTAAGCTACAAAATCCGCAATTAGACGGTAAAGATGTAGAGTGGTCTAAATTAGATAGCACAGTAATCGCTGCTTTGAATAAAGCTGCTCAAGCTGGAAAACAAATTGCTATCGTATCGACTACAGTTAATTCTCCATCTACTTTAGCTTCTATCGCTAAATTAACAGATAAATACCCAACTACTTCTCTAGTGCAAGTAGATGCTGTTTCTTATAGTGGTATTATTGAAGCTAACAAAAATTCATTTGGCAAAGCTGTAGTACCTTCTTACAATTTTGGTAAGGCTCAAGTAGTGGTTTCAGTTGCTGCGGACTTCTTAGGTTCATGGTTGTCAGGTGAAGAACATTCACAAGATTTTATTAAAAATCGTGACTACAAATCATTGAAAAATGGTAAAATGTCACGTCATATCCAATTCGAGTCAGGTCTATCAATGACAGGTTCGAATGCAGATGTACGTATCGCTATCAAACCTTCAGAAGAAGGCGCTGTCTTGATTTCATTGTACAATGAAATCACTGGTCAATCTGTAGCAGGTGGTACGACAAATGCAAAAGCACAAACAGCAATCAAATTAGTAGCTAAAGAATTAGTTGCTTCTAAAGGTGCTGCAGTAGTAGTAGCAGGCGCAAATGATGTGAATATTCAATCATTAGTAAACGCTATCAATACACAATTGGGTGCTTACGGTGCAATTATCGATTTAGATAATTACTCGAAACAATACCAAGGTTCGGATTCTACTTTCCAACAATTCTTAACTGCTGCTAAAGGTGGTCAAGTAGGTGTAGCATTATTCTTGAACAGTAACCCTGTTTATAACTACTTCAATTCAGCTGATGTTGAAGAAGCTATTAAGAAAGTTGACTTTACGTTATCATTCGCAGACCGTAAAGACGAAACAGCTTCTTTATTAAAAGCAATTGCACCAGTTCCTAACTATTTGGAGTCTTGGGGTGACGCATCAGCTAAAGAGGGGGTTTATACAGTTGTTCAACCTACTATCAACCCAATTTATAACACACGTCAAGCTGAGCAATCTTTCTTAGTATGGGCAGGTGAAACTACGAATATCTATGATTTCGTTAGACAAAATTGGGAAACTAATATTTTAGCTGGTACTGGTAAATCGTGGAAAGAAGTATTACAAGCAGGTTATATTTCTAAAGCGACAGCAGCTGGTTCAGCTTATTCAGCTAACGTAGATGTAGCATCAGTTGCTGCTGCTATCGTTGCTGATGCTAAAAAAATCGCTGGTGAAGTAGAGTTAAAATTATACGAGTCTACAACATTACGCGATGGTCGTTACGCTAACAACGCATATTTGCAAGAACTTCCTGATCCAGTATCAAAAGTAACTTGGGATAACTATGCTGCTATCAACCCTAAATTTGCTGAGCAATTAGGTTTAGGTGAGAATGGTAAAGTTACAGTTGAAGCTAACGGTAAATCTATCGAATTGCCAGTTGTATTACAACCAGGTCAAGCAATGGGTACAGTTTCTGTAGCAGTTGGTTATGGTCGCACTTCAGTAGGTAAGGCTGGTGATAATGTAGGTAAAAACGCTTATCCATTAGCTTCATTGATCAATGGTACTGTTCAATTTGCTGCTAAAGCTTCAGTTTCTAAAGCATCTGGAACTTACGAATTAGCGCAAACGCAAACACATCACACTATCGAAGGTCGTAACATCATTCGTGAGACTACTTTTGCTAAGTACCAAAAAGATCCTAACTCAGAGTCTGGACGTTTTGCTGATTCACACAAAACTTATGATTTGTGGAATAAATATGAGCAACCAGGTCACAAATGGGTGATGGCTATTGATTTGAATGCTTGTACAGGTTGTGGTTCTTGTATCGTTGCTTGTAACGTTGAAAACAATATTCCTGTAGTAGGTCGTGACGAGGTTCGTCGTCGTCGTGAGATGCACTGGTTACGTATTGACCGTTATTACACTATTGAAGAGAATGGTAACAAATATTCGAAAGAAAATGACATTGCAAATGTTCAAGATTTCGAAAATGTAACTGTAGTTCACCAACCAATGTTGTGTCAACACTGTGAGCATGCTCCTTGTGAGACTGTATGTCCTGTATTAGCGACAGTACACTCTTCAGAAGGTCTTAACCACATGGCTTACAACAGATGTTTCGGTACACGTTACTGCGCAAACAACTGTCCATACAAAGTACGTCGTTTCAACTGGTTCAACTACTGGAATGATTCACGCTTTGATAACTACTTAAACAACGAGTTTACACAATTAGTATTGAACCCAGATGTTACAACACGTTCACGTGGTGTGATGGAAAAATGTTCGATGTGTATCCAACGTATCCAAGCTGGTAAATTGACAGCAAAAATGGAAAACCGCAAATTGGTAGACGGAGATGTTAAGATGGCTTGTCAAGCAGCATGTTCGGCTAACGCTATCATCTTCGGTGATGCTAATGATCCAGAATCAGAAGTTTCAAAAGCATTACGCAATGAGCGTGTTTACTATGTGTTAGAAGAGATCAATGTTCAACCGAATATCGGTTACATGACTAAGGTTAGAAACACATTTGAAGCATAATTTTATTCTTTATTTGAAATAAAACAACTATGTCATCGCATAACGAATCAATATTAAGAGAACCATTAATGACCGGTAAGGACATCACGTATGCACAAATTACGGATGATATCTTACTACCGGTTGAAAATAAACCCAACAAAGCTTGGTGGATAGGATTTATTGTAGCCTGTGTTGGAGCTAGTTTATGGGTTATCAGCGTTGGATACACGTTTTGGACGGGTATCGGTGCTTGGGGTCTAAACAAAACTGTAGGCTGGGCTTGGGATATCACCGACTTCGTATGGTGGGTAGGTATCGGTCACGCAGGTACACTTATCTCAGCTGTATTATTATTATTCCGTCAAAACTGGCGTAACTCCATCAACCGTTCTGCGGAAGCGATGACGATTTTCGCCGTAATATGTGCCGCAACTTACGTTGTAGCGCACATGGGACGTCCTTGGTTAGCGTATTGGATTTTCCCACTTCCGAATCAATTTGGTTCATTGTGGGTAAACTTTAACTCACCGCTTGTATGGGATGCCTTCGCGATTTCTACATACTTCACGGTATCATTAGTATTCTGGTACTGTGGTTTATTACCAGATATCGCATCAGTACGTGACCGTGCTACAGGTTTAAGAAAAAGAATCTATTCAATCTTTTCATTTGGATGGAATGGTTCAGTAAAAACTTGGCAACGTTTTGAAATAGTGTCATTGATCTTGGCAGGTATTTCTACACCATTAGTACTTTCTGTACACACTATTGTATCTATGGACTTTGCAACTTCTGTAATTCCAGGATGGCACACGACAATCTTCCCTCCATATTTCGTGGCAGGAGCGATTTTCTCGGGCTTCGCGATGGTACAGACTTTATTATTAATCTTACGTAAAGTATTAAATTTCGAGCACTACATCACGATGTTCCACATCGAAGCGATGAACAAGATTATCATGGTTACAGGTTCAATCGTAGGTGTTGCTTACTTAACTGAGTTATTCATTGCTTGGTATTCAGGTTCAGAATATGAGATGTATGCTTTTGCTAACCGTGTTGCTGGTCCATATGCTTGGGCATATTGGGCGATGATGACATGTAACGTTATTTCACCTCAATTATTCTGGTTCAAAAAGATTCGTACAAGTATTCCTATCTCTTGGGTGTTGTCAATCGTTGTAAATATCGGTATGTGGTTCGAGCGTTTTGTAATTATCGTAACTTCATTACACCGTGACTATTTGCCATCATCATGGGCGATGTTCTACCCAACTTGGGTTGACGTAGGTATCTTCGTTGGTTCAATCGGTTTATTCTTTGTTTTATTCTTATTGTTCTTACGTTTCTTACCAGGTATCGCTATCGCAGAGGTTAAGTTATTGTTGAAAAGCTCAAGCTTACAACATAAAACTAAATTGGTACAAGAGGGTGCATTCCCTGAGGATCAAGTTGAATTCTTTAGAGAGTCATTGAGAAAGTACGATTCAGTAACAGAAGAGGAAATTAACGCATTACGTAAAAAATAATAGCAATGAGCAATACAAAATATATATTAGGAAGTTTTGCGGATCCGGATGATTTGATGCACGGGATTGATAAATTGCAAGCAAACAACATAAGCATATACGATTGTTATACACCAATGCCGATTCACGGAATCGAAGCAAAGTTAGGTGTAAAGCCTTCTAGATTACCAATTGCAGCTTTCTGCTTTGGAGCATTAGGGACAACATTAGGATTTAGCTTATTATATTATACTATGGCATATGATTGGCCTATGAATATTGGTGGTAAACCATCATTACCATTACCAAACTTTGTGCCTGTTACATTCGAGGTGACTATTTTATTATGTGCTTTGGGTATGGTAGCGACATTTTTCTATCGTAATCATTTATTCCCAGGACGTGCACCACGTGTAATGGATTTGAGAGCTACGGACGATCGTTTTATTATAGCAATTGATGCTAAAGAAAATACAGATCACGCTTTAGTAGATAGTTTATTGAAAGAAGCTGGAGCAGTAGAAGTTAAATACAATGAAAGAAAATATGTTAGTTATGAATAAGAAGAATTTTCTTGGCGCTGTATGTATGGCTGTAGCTTTCGCAGCAGTAACTACTGCATGTGGAGATGGTACTACGCGTAGCACTGGTTGGGAATTTTCGCGTAATATGTACGATCCGTTAGCATACAATCCAGATCAGCCAAACAATAATTTTAAAAATAAGCAAACAGCTCAAACTCCTCCTGCAGGTACTATACCTCAAGGATTTGAAAAATTTGCAGATGAATATTCAAATACACCAGAAGATTACCAAAAGGCAGGTGCTGAATTAACTAATCCTTTGGAAGTAAATGAAGAGAATTTAACTCAAGGTCAACACTTATACTTAGTAAACTGTGCAGTTTGTCACGGTGCTGAAGGTAAAGGAGATGGCTCAATCACTAAAGATCGTTCTATTACGGATTCAAGAGGTACTCGTCAATTAGAGAACTTCCCTAATCCTCCAGCATATGGTAGATCAAGTGGAGCTAATTCATCTAGAGGTGGGTTAATGGCAGATTTGTCAGCAGGTAAAATTTATCATACTATTTACTACGGTTTGAATACAATGGGATCACATGCATCTCAATTGAATCCAGAGGAGCGTTGGAAAGTAGTTATGTATGTTCAAGAATTACAAAAGAAATAATCTAACATCAATTTAATAAATGGGAACTCACAATCATCATCACGATTATAATTTCAGCGAGCAATATACATTTGCTGGTACAGCGAAGATTGTTAGCTTGGTTGCTATTGTATTAGGTGTTGCTGCCGTTGGATATGGTTTGTACACAGGTGATACAATGCGCACTTTCGCCAATCTACTATTGATGGGATATTATTTCGCTTGTGTATGTGCTGCTGGTGCTTTCTTTATTGCGTTACAAATGGTAACTCAATCAGGATGGTCTGCAGGCTTAATTCGTATTCCACAAGCTATGGCATCAGTATTGCCAATAGCTTCTGTAATATTATTAATCATCGCTGCAGGCGGTATTTATACGCACACATTATACCACCACTGGACAGATCCAACATTATTCGACCCGGAGCACGCTAATTATGATAAATTAGTAGCTGGAAAAGCAGCTTTCTTAAACATTCCAGGATTTTTCATTCGTCAAATCTTGTTTATGGGATGTTACAGTATATTTGCTTTTGTATTAGCTAAATTATCTTACAAAGAAGATTTGGCTGGCGGATTAGGATCATACAAACAAAGCTTTAAATTATCGGCTATATTCTTAGTAATATTCGGTTTCACTACTCCAATTTGGTCATTTGATACTATCATGTCATTAGAGGCGCACTGGTTCTCTACCATGTTTGGATGGTACAATTTTGCAGCTATGTGGGTAAGCGGTATCTCTGTTATCGTAGTAATTTTAATATTATTGAAGAAGGCTGGTTATATGGCTTGGGTAAATGAGAATCATTTACATGACTTAGGTAAGTTAATGTTTGGTTTCTCTATCTTCTGGACTTATGTTTGGTTTGCACAATTCATGTTGATTTGGTACTCAAACATTCCTGAAGAAACAGTTTACTTCTACAAGCGTTGGGAACCAGAATACAAACCATGGTTTTGGTTAAGTATTGTAATCAACTTCTTAGCACCATTATTATTATTGGTAGATAGAGATGCAAAACGTAAGCAAAACATGATGTTGTTCGTAGCAATTTTATTATTGTGTGGACACTGGTTAGACTACTATATTATGATCATGCCTGGTACAGTTGAAACAGATAGAGGTTTTGGGTTACTTGAAATAGGTACAGCAATTGGTTTTGCAGGTTTGTTTACTTTCTTAGTAATGAACAAAATTAGTAAACATGCGTTGGCTCCTAAACATCATCCATTCCTTGATGAAAGTTTAAACCATCAGATTTAATATAGAATTGATAGAAGTTACGTTCAAACGTTTATAGAAGAAATGAATTTAAAAATTAATAACGGGTTTAAATCCATAGCGGGTTTACTACTTTTAATCAGCTTGTTCTTTGCAGCGCCAGTAATGGCAATGCAGAATGATTCGACAGTAGTTGACACATCAGAGGTAGCTACAACTGCTTCTGCAGAGGCAACTGTCGATAGTGCAGCAGCATCGACTGACACAACAGTAGCTACTGTTGCAGCAGATGCTACTAGTACTACAACTACAGCGGCAGCTAAAGTGGAAGAAGTAAAACAAATAGATCCTCAGGTCTATAAAAACTTTTTCTACTACTTATTATTGTTCTTAGTTATCTGTTCAATAATCGCTGTAATTGGAAAAATTCATTCAGTGTATGTGTTGACTAGAAAAATGAATGGTAAGCACAATGAGTTAGGTAATAACAACTTGCAAGCTTCATTATTCTTAGTTTTCTTAATCGCTTTCTTAGCATTTGTGTATTATTCATATGATGTATGGGGAAGCTGGTCATGGAGAGATGCTGTGACTGAGCATGGTAAAGATATTGACCGTATGTTTATCATTACATTGGTAATCACTACTGTCGTATTAGTATTGACACACATTGTATTATTTGTGTTTACTTATATCTACCGTTCAAAAGCTAAAAGTAAGGCTTATTACTATCCTCATAATGATGCTATCGAAAGATTATGGACTATTGTCCCTGCGATTGTATTGACAGTATTAGTATTGTTCGGTTTCTTTACATGGAGATCTATTACAAATGTTCCTGAAGATCTACAAAAATCAGCTATTCAAATCGAAGTGTTAGGTGAGCAATTCGCTTGGCATGTAAGATACCCAGGTGTGGATGGTCAAATTGGTAAACGTAATTACAAAATGACTACTGCAACAAACCCATATGGTATTGATTTCAATGATAAAGCATCTTGGGATGATTTACAAACTCAGGATATCGTTATCCCTGTGAATAAATCAGTACGATTCCATATTATTTCAAAAGATATTATTCACTCATTTTATATTCCTGATTTCCGTGTTCAAATTAATGCTGTACCAGGTATGACGAATTACTTCCAGTTTACACCTACTGTAACTACTGAAGAAATGCGTGATAAAATGAATGATCCTAACTACGATTTCATTATGTTATGTAATAAAATTTGTGGTCAAGGTCACTATAATATGGGTAAAAAAGTTATCGTTGTTACTGAGGCTGAATATAAAGAGTGGTTAGCTCAACAAGGCAAATATTTCACAGAAGATTTGCAAAAAGAGTTTGCTAGTAACAATGCAGTTTCAGAGGGTCTGACAACAGCTTCAGTAAATTAATTATAGAAGATTTTATAAAGTAATATGTCAAGTACAGTTTTATCTCACGACGCAGCTCATCATGATGCACATGGTCATCACCATGAGACGTTCTTAACTAAATATATATTTAGTCAAGATCACAAGATGATTGCGAAGCAATTCTTGATCACAGGTATCATTATGGCGGTATTTGCCATGATTTTATCTCTTTTGTTCCGTATTCAATTAGCTTGGCCGGACAAAGATTTCCCTATTCTTGAAGTATTCTTGGGTAAATGGGCAGAAGGTGGTCGTATTAAACCTGATTTCTTTTTATCATTAGTTACTATTCACGGTACTATGATGGTATTCTTCGTGTTAACAGCGGGTTTATCAGGTACATTTAGTAACTTATTAATTCCATATCAAATTGGTGCACGTGATATGGCATCGCCATTGATGAACATGTTATCATACTGGTTCTTCTTTATCGCGTGTGTTATTATGATTGCATCTTTCTTCATCGAAAGTGGTCCCGCTTCACCAGGATGGACTATCTATCCGCCATTATCTGCCGTTCCTACTGCTATTTCTGGTTCAGGATTAGGTATGACAATGTGGTTAGCTTCGATGACTTTGTTTATCATATCTCAAGTATTAGGTGGTGTTAACTACATCTCCACTGTCTTGAATATGCGTACAAAAGGTATGGATTTGTGGAAAATGCCTTTAACTATTTGGTCATTCTTCTTAACAGCTATCGTAGGTTTATTATCATTCCCTGTATTAGTTTCAGCGGTAGTGTTATTGATCTTCGACCGTTCGGCAGGTACATCATTCTATTTGTCAGACTTAGTTGTTCAAGGTCAGATTTTACCTAATGAAGGTGGTTCTCCAATTTTATTCCAACACTTATTCTGGTTCTTAGGTCACCCTGAGGTGTACATCGTTGTAATGCCTGCATTAGGTTTGACTTCAGAAGTAATTTCTACAAACTCACGTAAACCAATCTTTGGTTACCACGCGATGGTTTACTCATTAGTAGGTATCACAGTATTATCATTTATCGTATGGGGTCACCACATGTTTGTCACAGGTATGAATCCTTTCTTAGGTGGGGTGTTCATGATTACGACATTGATTATTGCTGTTCCTTCAGCGGTAAAATCATTCAACTATATGGCTACATTATGGAGAGGTAACATTCGTTTCACTCCAGCGATGATGTTTGCTATTGGTATGGTGTCATTCTTCATTTCAGGTGGTTTGACAGGTTTGTTCTTAGGTAATGCGGCATTAGATATCAACTTACATGATACATATTTCGTAGTAGCTCACTTCCACTTGGTAATGGGGTCTGCATCTATCTTTGGTATGTTGTGTGGTGTTTATCACTGGTATCCTAAAATGTTTGGTCGTATGATGAACGAGAAGTTGGGTTATTTCCACTTCTGGTTGACATTTATCGGTGCTTACTTGGTATTCTTCCCAATGCACTTCATGGGTATTGATGGTGTTCCACGTCGTTACTATTCTTTCACTGAATTTGCTTTCATGGAAAAATGGGTGTCAGTAAACATTTTGGTTACTTGGGCAGCAATCATTGCAGGTGTAGGTCAGTTAGCATTCTTAGTTAACTTCTTTGGTTCAATCTTTAGAGGTAAGAAAGCTACACAAAACCCTTGGAACTCTAATACTTTAGAGTGGACTACTCCAGTAGAACATATCCATGGTAACTGGCCAGGAGAAATTCCTACAGTTTACCGTTGGCCTTATGACTATAGTAAGCCAGGACATAACGAGGATTTTATCCCTCAAACAGTACCATTCTCACAAACAATGAGTTCGAATATGCCTCATGATTTCGAAGGAAATGAAGAAGCTATCCGTATTCAGGAGCAATGGAATAAAGAAAATAATAGAGTAGAAGGTTAGGTTTATACCTACCTTCTATTTAAAATCACTTTGACAAATATAAATAGAGCGTAATGTATCCAGCAGGTGAGAAGAGATTTATAAATGTTAATAGAATAACTATTATCGCTTTATTTCTCGTTATTATAGCTGGTGGTACAGTACGAAGCACAGGTTCGGGAATGGGTTGCCCAGACTGGCCAAAGTGTTTCAATCAAATAATTCCACCTACGGATGTAAGTCAATTGCCAGAAGGCTATGAGCAACATTACATAGATGGACGCGTAATGAAGAATGAAAGATTTGCAAAAATCGTAGATTTCTTTGGATACTCCGAAATAGCCGATAAGATTCGTCATGATGAATCAATATTAGCTCACGAGGAGTTTAATGCGGCTAAAACCTGGACTGAATATATCAATCGTCTAGTCGGTGTATTGGCAGGTATTGCGTTATTATTTACTGCTATATTTTCCTTTATTTATATCAAGTCAAAATCATCCATTTTCATATGGAGCGTTCTTAATGTTTTATTGGTCGTACTTCAAGCTTGGTTAGGCTCCATTGTGGTGTCAACTAATTTGATGCCTTGGATAATAACTGTACATATGTTATTAGCCTTGGTTATCGTCGCCGTGAGTATTTATACTTTTTATATTGCTACGACATTACGCAATAAAACAATATTAGTCAACTATCCTTCTACTGGCCTAAAGGCATTAGCTATCGTATCACTGGTAGTAACACTTATTCAAGTTGTTTACGGTACCGAAGTTAGAGAGATTATTGACCATCTAAATGCTGATGGCGTACCACGTGTTAATTGGATAGATGCTATAGGTGTTAATTACGATATCCATAGAATATTAGCTTATTTGACTCTGTTCCTTACAGTTTTATTCTTCTTTTTAGTGAAGAATAGATTTAGTAAATCGTCAATTCAAAGTCAATATGCTTGGATTATCTTAATATTAGTAGTATTTCAAATGTTGTCTGGGATTATATTAGCTAGATTTGCAGTCCCAGCTTTTGCACAGACAACGCACTTAGTACTTGCAAGTTTGTTTTTCGGAGCTCAATATTATTTGATGCTTTTGATGACGAAGCTGAAAAGATAGATAATAGAGTAATTTATTATCTAGGAGAGAAAAGGAGAAAGAGTAGTCAATGAAAACTTTTATTTCAGATTTTAACAAACTTGTAAAATTACGTTTGACGTTAACTGTTGTATTTTCGGCCTCTATTTCATTTTTAATAGGAGCGAAGCAACAGGGTGATATCATGTGGTTCAATTGGTTATTATTAACGATTGGCGGATTCTTGGTGACAGGAGCTGCTAATGGTTTTAATGAAATCATTGAAAAGGACATCGATAAATTGATGAAGCGCACAATGGACCGACCTTTGCCAGCAGGAAGAATGACTACAGGTCAGGCTTTGGTGTTGAGCTTATTTATGGGCATTCTGGGTACGTTAGTCTTGGTAAAACTCAATTTCATAGCGGGTTTGCTATCGGTCTTTTCAATATTTTTGTATGCATTTGTGTATACGCCATTAAAGCCTAAATCCAGAATAGCTGTATTCTTAGGTGCGATACCAGGTGCATTGCCACCACTTATTGGTTATTTCGCAGCTTTCGAATCACTTGGCTTTGGATTGGCATATGCTTCAGTTAGCGAATCAGCAATCATTATTACGCCATTCATTTTGTTCTTGGTTCAGTTTTTCTGGCAATATCCACATTATTGGGCTATTGCTTGGGTAGCAGACGAAGATTACAAAAGAGCGGGTATTCAATTGTTGCCAAGCTTAAAGAAAGATAAAGCTTCAGCAGTATTTATCTTTGTATCGGCTCTTCTAATGATTCCAGTAGGATTTTTACCTATGTATTTTGGATTCGGCGGTTGGGTGTTTACAATAGTTTCGCTGATGGGCGGATTAGCTTTCACATGGTACGGTTATAAGCATCTTTTAGAACTAAAAGATGAAACAGCAAAGAAGGTAATGTATATATCGTTTATATATTTACCATTGACACAATTAGTATTACTTTTTGATTTTATTCCTTTTAAATAATATAAATGGGAGCTAACGAAATAGAATTGGAAGATTTGCAAAGGCAACGTAAAGCCCAAAAGTTCAACCTTTGGTTAGGACTCATCGGGATGTTTATGATGTTTGCTGCACTTTCAAGTGGATTTATCGTATATACAGCAAGTGGCGTAGATAAAGGAATTAAAACAATATTGCCTCAAGCATTTATCTACAGTACATTAGTGATTGTAGCGAGTAGTTTGACTTTGCATTTTGCAGTCAAAGCAGCTCAATTAAATCAGCTTGCAAAACAAAAAATGCTATTGATTATCACAATCGTGCTAGGTATAGTGTTTTTTATATTACAAGTTCAATCATGGGGGATATTGACTGAGCAAGGTGTTTATTTTATAAACAATAATGCTTCGCAGTCGTTTATCTATATCTTCACTGGATTGCACTTGGCGCACATTGTAGCTGGACTTTTGGTGTTAATCAGAGCATATTTTGGTGCTACTAAACCAATTGCCCAAGACCGCAATGTTTTTAGAATGGATCTAGCCGCTATTTTTTGGCATTTTCTAGATCTTTTATGGATTTATATATATGTTTTCTTACTTTTGAATCAATAATAGTAAACAATGAGTACAACAACTGTATCGCAATTGGATAAGGTAAAAGACGGACCATGGTCTGGTGGTAAGTCACCTTGGAATTTAGAGTATGGAAAAATCATGATGTGGTTTTTCTTAGTTTCAGATGCTTTTACGTTTTCGGCATTCCTAATTTATTATGGTGCTCAAAAATTTGCTCAACCTACATGGATAGATGCGGATAAAATTTTCCAATCTGTACCAGGTATTGCTGAGTCTGGTCAACCTTTGGTTTTCGTAGGTATCATGACCTTTATTTTGATTATGTCTTCTGTGACAATGGTATTAGCCGTAGAAGCAGGACATCGTAATTCAAAACAAGAAGTAGTAAAATGGATGATTTGGACGATTTTGGGTGGTTTACTTTTCGTAGGCTGTCAAGCTATCGAGTGGTCTCACTTACATCACCAAGGATTCTGGTTTGGAAGAAATCCAGCTACAGGATTAGTTGACCCAGATGCTATTGCAGCTGCATTAGAACCATATTTTACTAAAGATATTTCTTATACTGCAGCGTTACAATTCTCTAATTTATTCTTTACTATCACTGGTTTCCACGGTTTCCACGTTTCGATTGGTATATTATTGAATATTATTATTCTTTGCATGACATTGAATAACACGTTTGAGAATAGAGGTACTTATTTAATGGTTGAAAAAGTAGGTCTTTACTGGCACTTTGTAGATTTAGTGTGGGTATTCGTATTTACATTCTTCTACTTAATCTAATTATTGACTCTTATATCTAATTATAGAAATGGCACATCACGATCATATAGCTACACACGATGCTCACGAGCATGGTGATGGAATGGGCAAAAAGCAAATCTGGCAAGTATTCTTTGTATTGTTGGCATTGACAGCATTAGAATTCTTAATTGCATTGGGTTTTGTTCATCACTGGGGAATTTTGCAAAAGGGTGCTTTAGTTAACACGATTTATATCGTCTTGACTTTAGTAAAAGCATATTACATTGTTGCATATTTTATGCACTTGAAGTTTGAGAAATCTAGCTTTATTGTAACTTGTGGAATTGTATTTATTTTCATTATTTACTTCATCGTATTGATGTTAGTTGAAGGTGATTATTTATTACATCACTTCCAAGAACATGCGATTTTCCCTAATAAATAATAATGAATAATAACTCTAAAAAGAGAAATATATCAACTATCATAATCCTGGCTATAGTACTACTAGTGCCAGGATTTTTGTATATAGCGCTAAATAAAATTGGCTCAAATCAATATTTAAAACTTCCAATTTACGGTGAAAAGGTATTGTCTGGTAAGATGAATCGTAAGATGGGAAGAGAAATTGCAGATACGACCTTTCATCAAATACAGCCTATCAAGTTATACAATTCCATAGGTAAGCGAGTTGATTTTTTGAATCAAGATACTGTCATTACAGTATTGCACTTGTTTACTGCTGAAGATGAAGGTTTGTCTAAAACATTGTTGACAAATTTGAAGCCTGTAGTAGAGCGATTCAAAAATATACACAAAGTCAAGTTTTTTTCAATATCATTGAATCCTGATAATAGTGATGATGATCTAGCACATATACAGAAATTATATGTAAAGGATTATTCAAAAACTTGGTTTATAGTTAAGCCGAATGAATCAATCAATGATTATGTTCAGCAGAATTTTCTGATAGACGCACATATCAATCTAGATTCTACATATACTTTCAGTAATAATTATCTTTTAATAGATACAGAAAGACGTATTCGAGGATTCTATGATATCAATCAGAATAAGGAGATGGAACGATTGGAAGATGAAATTAAAGTACAATTAGTGGAAGAAGCTCGTAATAATCCACTTAAAATAGAGAAAAAGTAATATGGCAATGACAGAAGAAGAAAAGAAGTATAAAGGTATTATTTGGACATTATCTATTGTAGTGCCTTTGGCAGTAGCGGCCTTATTTGGTATTAATTTGCAAAAAATGGGTTACGATGTTGATCCCTTATCATTTTTACCTCCAATTTATGCTACGATTAATGGTTTGACTGCTATATTATTAGTTTGGGCTGTTTCAGCAGTGAAGAGAGGTAATACAAAATTGCATGAAAACCTAATCAAACTTTGTATGGTTTGTTCGGGATTGTTTCTAATCATGTATGTGGCTTATCACATGACTTCGGTTTCGACTCCATACGGTGGTGAAGGTGCGATTCGATATGTGTATTTCTTCATTTTAATATCACATATTTTACTTTCTATTATTATTATACCATTCGTATTATTCACTTTTGTGCGTGGGATTGCAGGTGCTTACGAACGTCATAAAAAATTAGCGCGTATCACATACCCGATGTGGTTGTATGTCGCTGTGACAGGAGTTATCGTTTATATTATGATTTCACCATATTATACACATTAATATAATGAGTAGAGTTTGGATATATCAAGCAAATCGCTTCTTAACGGATATAGAAGTCGCTGAGATTAATACTTTGGCTCAAGAGTTTGTGTCTTCATGGACAGCACACGGATCAGCTTTGGCAGGTAAAGCTTCTGTTATTGATAATTTATTTCTAATATTAGTAGTAGATGAGGAAGTAGCTGGTGTAACTGGTTGTTCCATTGACAAATCGGTGCATTTTATCAAAGGTTTAGGAGAGAGGTTTAATATTGATTTCTTTGATAGAATGCGTGTCTCTTATATCAATGCTGAAGGTCAATTGCAATTGGCTTCTCGAGATGAGTTCCAAGAATTGGTAAATAATGGTATTGTCACTTCAGAAACTATAGTCTATAATAATTTGATTCAAAATTCTGAAGAACTTGCTTCCAACTGGAAAATCCCATTTTCACAAAGTTGGCATAGTAAAGTTTTTTAAAGTAAGAATTTGTTAATAAACTAAATAAGCCCGTACAATTTGTACAGGCTTATTTAGTTTATAGAGAAGTCTTTGGAGCTGCTGATAGGATTTCTTCGCTAGCTTGGTCTTCGTATTGTTTGAAGTTGTTGACGAATAAATTAGCTAAGGCTAATGCTTGTTTGTCATAAGCCTCTGTATCAGTCCAAGTAGTTCTTGGATTCAATACTTCTGGAGGTACACCAGGACAAGATTGTGGTTTTAGTAATCCAAATATAACGTGAGGCACATATTCCACATTATCCAAATCTCCACGCATTGCAGCATTAATCATTGCACGTGTGTATTTCAGATTCATACGTTGACCTTCACCGTATTTTCCACCAGTCCAACCTGTATTAATTAGCCATACGTTAACTTCAGGATGCTGATCTAATTTTTTACCTAGTAATTCTGCATATTGAGTAGGATGAAGAGGCAAAAATACTCTTCCAAAACATGCTGAGAATGTAGTTTGTGGTTCTGTGATTCCAACCTCAGTACCTGCTACTTTAGCTGTATATCCAGATATGAAGTGATACATAGCCTGAGCCTTTGTCAACTTTGAAATTGGGGGTAAGATACCAAAAGCATCACAAGTCAAAAAGAATATATTTTTAGGAATAGCACCCAATGAAGGTTGCTTTGCATTCGGAATGTAGTTAATCGGATAGGCTACACGTGTATTTTCAGTAAGTTTAGTATTCGTGAAATCTACAACATTGGAGTTTTCAAAGAATGAAACATTTTCTAAAAGAGCTCCAGGTCTGATTGCTCCATAAATTTCTGGTTCTTTTTCAGCACTTAAGTCTACAACTTTAGCGTAGCATCCACCTTCAAAGTTGAAAACAGAATTGTCAGCCCAACCATGCTCGTCATCACCAATCAATGATCGATTAGCATCAGCAGAAAGTGTTGTTTTTCCTGTTCCACTCAAGCCAAAGAATAGAGATACGTCGCCATCTTTTCCTTCGTTTGCTGAACAGTGCATAGGCAGCACACCATGATTATGTGGCAGAATAAAGTTCAATACAGAGAAAATGCCCTTTTTCATTTCACCTGTATATGCTGACCCACCAATTAGAATTACTTTTTTAGTGAAATTTACAATTGTAAAATTTGTAGAACGCGTACCATCTACTTCAGGATTAGCTTCAAATTCTGGATTTTGAAGTATTAACCATTCATGTTCAAATTCCGCCAATTCTGCATAATTAGGCGTTATAAAAAGGTTATTGCAGAATAAATTTGCCCAAGGCTTCGTGTTAACTACTGTAACATTTATTTTATATCTTGGATCTGCACCAGCATAACATTTTCGAGCCCAAACGTCTACTCCACTAAATGAATCTTGCATCTTTTGATACAGATTCTCAAATATTTCATTAGATATTGGAATATTGACATCTCCCCAATCTATAGTATCAGCTGTTAAACTATCTTTAACTATAAATTTATCTTTTGGTGAACGCCCTGTGAATTTACCTGTTTCAACACATAAAGCACCTAAATCATTTAGTCTGCCTTGATTGAGGTCTAATGTTTGTTGTGTTAATTCTTCATTCGTCAAGTTCCAATAAACTTTTTTTGCTTGGCTATCAATTTTGTTTATTGTCGCATCGACTGAATTTTCCAACATATCTATTCGCTCCATGATCATAACTTGTGAATTTATGAAGCTAAGGTAGGGAGTTCACAAACTGATAAGTTAACCTCTTTTATTTTTGCAAATATTATTACATTTTACTACTTTGATTGAGTTTTTGTGTTTTAAGGTTTTTATTTTTTAATATTCAGTTTTTAAATAGCGTAAATACTTAATAAAAATTAAATTCTGCTTTGGAATTCTTTAATATCAAATTCTTGAAAAGGGCAAAATATGTTTATTTTTTATCAATACTAAACTTTCCTGCACCAGTGAAATACAAGGCAATGAATACCGCCATTAATTCTATCGAATGTGATGAAGCTGCCCAAGTATCGCCTTTTGATAAGTGTGAAATGGTTGCGATTAACATGGTGAAAGCCAAAACTAAGGAGGTGTGTTTGGTAAATAAACCAACCATGATTAAAAGTGCTCCAACAGATTCGGTCATAGTGGCTGCAAAACCCCAAAATGAACTCCAAAATGTAATACCAATATTGCCCATTGCTGCGCCTACTTTTTCCCAAACTTCAGGACCGTTAATAAGTTTTGGTAAACCATGAAATAATAACATGCATCCACCAATGACTACCCTAATGATTAAAATACCAATATCTCTCTTGTGACTGCGACTGGATCTGCTCATACGATTATTAGATGTATTTAATTGTTGATTTTGATTTAGTTATGTGTAGTTCTATTTCTTTTCCGAATATTAATGCACGATTGTCGTCTATATGGCCAGCAGGACAACCAAAAGCTACTGGATAATCAAATTCCTTGACTTTGTCCATAATTATGTCCTCAAATCGTTGTCCAAATGCCGGATCGGAATCTTTTAACTCCGTGAATCCGCCAACAATTAATCCAGCAATTTTACTTAATTTTTTAGCTCTTTTCAATGTCCACAACATACGGTCGATATTGTAATGTGACTCGCCTACATCTTCGATAAAGAGTATTTTACCATCATACTTAACATCTGATTCAGAAGCCAAAACACTGTGTAAGATCGCTAAATTTCCTCCTGTCAGAATACCTTTGGCAGTTCCAATTCTATTTGGATAGTCTATGTTTTCGAATTTTAAATCCACGTTTTTGCCAAAGAGAGCTTTTTTCAAAGTTTCTAAAGACTCATCAGATGCATCCAAAAATGATTTCACCATTTGTCCATGAATCGTAGGAATACCAAATTTGCGTTGTATGTGGCTATGAATAGCAGTCACATCGCTGAAACCGATAATCCATTTTGGACTTTTCTTAAATTTATTGAAGTTTATCTTGTCGATAATGCGAACGCATCCATAGCCTCCACGGCCAGCAATGATAGCTTTGATTTCGGGGTTGTCAAGTGCATCTTGAAAATCTCGAGCACGCAATTCATCATGGCCTGCAAACTGATTAAGTTGGGCTGTCACTGAAGGGTATACCGCAGGCTCTAAGCCCCATTTTTCTAAAATTTGGTATGCTGGTGTCAAATCAGCTTTAATATAACTGGCAGGACAAATAACGGCTATTTTATCACCTTTCTTCAAGAACGGAGGAGTATTCATACACAGTGAGTTAATGTAATTTTTTTAACTAATTAAAAACGCGAAGACTTTTAAGAATATTTCGCGTAAGGCTTATTTATAAGCACAAATTGAATTATCTTTGTACTCTAATTTTTAAAAGTTTCACCTTAAAAATACAATATATTGAGCAATTTGTCTAAAAAACGTTATACAATTACTTCGGCTTTGCCTTATGCGAATGGTCCTTTGCATATTGGTCATTTGGCTGGAGCATATATTCCGGGCGATATTTTTGTGCGCTTTTTGCGTCTGAACAATAAGGATGTGGTATATGTCTGTGGTTCGGATGAGCATGGCGCAGCGATTACAATACGTGCTAAAAAAGAAGGTGTCACACCTAAAGAGGTTATTGATAAATACAATAAACAAATAAAAGAATCTTTCGAAAATTTCGGAATATCTTTTGATATCTACCACCGTACGTCAGAGCAGATTCATCACGAATTATCACAAGAATTTTTCTTGAATCTGTATGAAAAAGGTGAATTTATAGAGAAATTCTCTGAGCAATATTACGACGAAGAATTTAATCAATTTCTAGCAGACAGATACATTACAGGTACATGCCCACATTGCCAATCGGAGGGAGCTTATGGCGATCAATGTGAAAAATGTGGCACGTCTTTAAGTCCAACTGATTTAATTAATCCAAAATCTACATTGAGTGGTAAAGCTCCGATTTTGAGAGAAACAAAACACTGGTATTTGCCGTTGGATAAATACCAACCTTGGTTGGAGAAATGGTTGATTGAAGGTAAAAAAGATGTGTTGAAATCGAATGTCTTTGGTCAATGTTCTTCTTGGTTGAAGTCAGGATTGCAACCTCGTTCGATGACACGTGATTTGGATTGGGGAGTGGATGTTCCATTGGAAGAAGCAAAGGGTAAGAAGCTATATGTATGGTTGGATGCGCCGATTGGTTACATCTCTGCAACCAAACAATGGGCTATCGATAATGGTAAAAACTGGGAAGATTACTGGAAAAAACAAGCAAATTCGGATGATGATTCTACGTTGATTCATTTTATTGGTAAGGATAATATTGTTTTTCACTGTATTATTTTTCCAGCCATATTGCATGCACATGGGGAGTATATATTGCCAGATAATGTACCCGCGAATGAATTTTTGAATTTAGAAGGTGATAAACTTTCTACTTCACGTAATCATGCCGTTTGGTTGCATGATTATTTGGAAGAATTTCCAGGTAAACAAGATGAGTTGCGTTATGTATTGACTTCAATTCTTCCGGAGACTTCTGATTCTGAATTTACATGGAAAGATTTTCAAGCACGTGTAAACAATGAGTTGGTGGCGATTTTAGGCAACTTTGTGAATCGTGTGATGGTGCTTTCGCACAAATACTTTGATGGCAAAGTGTTGAAAGGTTCTGAATTCAATGATACAGATAGAGCAGTTTTCGAAGAATTAGCAAAATATCCTGGATTGATTGAACAATCACTTGGTAACTACCGTTTCCGTGAGGCATTAGCACACTTTATGAATGCAGCTCGATTAGGTAACAAATATTTGGCGGACGAAGAGCCTTGGAAAGTTATCAAAACTGATGAGGAGCGTGTTAAAACTGTATTGAATGTGGCGACGCAAATCGTAGCAAACTTAGCGATTTTGGCTCAGCCATTCTTGCCTAAAACTTCGACTAAATTGTTCGAAATGTTAAACTTCCCGCAACAAAATTGGGATAAGGTAGGTAAATCTGATCTGATTGCTACAGATGCGCAATTGGGCGAAGTTCAAATGTTATTCGAGAAAATTACAGATGAGCAAGTAGAGGCACAATTACAAAAATTAGCTGACGCTAAAGCAAGTAATGCTGCAGCGAATGCAACTGTTTCTCCAGCAAAACCAAATATTTCTTTTGATGATTTCATGAAATTGGATATCCGTATCGGTACAATTTTGGAAGCAGAAAAAGTTGCAAAAACGAAGAAATTATTAAAGTTAAAAATCGATACTGGCATCGATCAACGTACTGTCGTGTCAGGTATTGCAGAGTTTTTTGCACCAGAAGATATCATCGGCAAGCAAGTTTCGATTTTAGTAAACTTAGAGCCTCGCGAAATCAAAGGTATTCAGTCTCAAGGTATGATTTTGATGGCTGAAGATGCTGATGGCAGGTTAGACTTCGTAAATCCTACTTCGGGTATTAAGCCAGGTAGTACGGTAAGATAATTTTTAGGTTTTAGATGAAAACACAAAGAGCAAAGATTTTAAGTCTTTGCTCTTTGTGTTTTTATGATGATTTAGACTTTCTTATATGGTAACAGGTTTTTTAGCCTTGTCAATTATCAGACCTATGATAAAACCGACAATAGATGGCACTAACCAACCTAAATCTATATCAACAAATGGTAATTTTGAATAGAATGGAATTTCCGCCGCTGTCCACCAATTCAACATGATGCCTAAGCTAAATACGGCAAATATCGTAGAGGCTAATAAAGCTCCGATATAGGGTGTTTTGTGCTTTACAAACGCCCCAAAAACAATTATGTAAAGCACTAAGGTAATCGCAATTGGATATACAAAAGCTAATGGAGGGTATGCAAATTGAATTATTTTATCTACTCCTAATATAGATAGAGTAGCTGAAAAAATAACACAAATAGTTACTAATAGCTTGTAGCCTAATTTACCTTTAGTCAATTCTGAGAAGAATGTACCGACAGCTGTTGTTAGTGCAATTGAAGTGGTCAAACAAGCCAATGCGATACAAATGCCGATTGCAATCATACCGTACTCACCTAATGCACTTTTTGCAATATGTATCAATAAAGTCGACCGGCTAATATCTTTGTCTGCAATTCCTGAAGTCGCTCCTAAATAAACTAAACCACCATAAATAAAGATTAAACACACCGAAGAAATAATACCTGACGATATCACAACTGTGCTTTTATCGTCCATATTTGTATATCCTTTTGTCTGAGCTGCCGCAATGATAATACCAGCAAATACGAGTGAAGCCAACATATCTACTGTCTGGTAGCCTTCAACAAAACCAAATTTGAAAGCTTCAGTTGAGGTTAGCGAAGTCGTACTGAAATCAGCTATTGGATTTAGAATGCCTATTAATATCAGTATAAATAAAAGAATTAATAATAATGGTGTAAGAATATTACCGATAATATCTACCACTTTGGAAGGAGAAATGCTTAAGGTCCATGTTAGTCCAAAGAATATAATAGAAAATAGAATAGGATTAAAATTGGGAAATGTTGGAAGTATGCCCACCTCAAATGTCGTTGCTCCAGTACGTGGAATAGCAATCAATGGCCCAATACATAACATAATAATGGTTCCTAAAACTGGCGCTAACCAAGGATGAATACGATTACCCAAGTCGTAGATAGTGTTTCCTGATTTTACGATAGAAAGAATACCTAAAAACGGTAATATGATTCCCGTCAAACCAAATGCAATAATCGTAATCAATGTGTGATGCCCGACCTGTAAACCGATAAACGGAGGTAATAAAAGATTTCCCGCACCAAAAAACATCGCAAATAAAGCAAAGCCAATGGTGATGATGTCTTGTTTTTTCTTCATTATATAAGGGTTAGAATAATAATTGTATCAGTTGTTTCGCTTCTTTTACATCGTGTACGCGCAATATCTGAACACCACGTTCTAATAGCAGTGTGTTTAAGGCAGTAGTGCTATTTAACGATTCTTGTGGAGTTATTCCTAATTTTTTATAAATCATAGATTTACGAGATATTCCTCCTAAAATTGGCAGTCCATGGTAATGCAATTCATTGACGCGAAGCAATAGTTCGTAGTTTTGTTCTATTGTTTTTGCGAATCCGTATCCAGGGTCTAAGATAATATCTTTTACGCCTAAAGCGCGCAATTTAGCGATTTTGTCTCCCAAATCGACAGCTACGTCATTCACGACGTTATCGTAATCCGTGAGGTTTTGCATTGTTTCGGGGGTGCCGCGCATATGCATAAGGATGTAGGGCACTTGCAATTCGGCTACTGTAGGAAACATATTATCATCTAAAATTCCTCCCGAAATATCATTGATAATATGTGCACCAGCTTGGATTGAAGCTTTAGCAACATCCGCACGGAATGTGTCAATAGACAAAGGTATTGTTGGGTATTCTTTTACGATTGCTTTAATTGCCGGTATTGCTCTATCCATCTCTTCTTGAGCAGATATGAGTGGAGCGCCTGGTCGAGAGGAATAGGCACCTATGTCAATAATATCCGCACCTTCATTAACCATTTGCTCGGCTCTTCGTAGTGCATTCTCTAAGCTATTGTGTTGTCCTCCATCAAAAAATGAATCTGGAGTAAAATTCAAAATACCCATAATAACAGGCTTATCGAATGTCATCAGTGTACCTTTGATATTAATGGATTGACAAGAGTGTGGCTTAAGCAAATTCATAATTGTAAAAATAGAAAAAAGGCTGTAATATTCACTACAGCCTTTTCTCAATATGGATTAAAATGCTATTTTACAACCAAAACACCATCTGCAACAATGTTAATGTCTGTTTTAGGTTGTGTTATTTTCGCAATTTCAGCAGCACTTTTGCCCGCATCTTCTGCATTATGTTTTAATTGTTTCACTGAAAGCTCTTTTACTTTAGCATTCCCTTCTAATACTACAGTTTTTCCGATTAAATCAGCAGGAACAAAGTATCCGTAATCTTTGAAACGAACCATAATTGGGTCACCTTCACCAGTTCTTTTCAAGGTCAAAAAACAACCTTTTTTCTTACAAACACCTACTACTTCGCCTTCGATTCTTCCCGTAAATCCTTTTTTAGATTTCAAGGTGTTTTCTAATTTTTCAACAGAAATAGCGTTTTTGTTAGTGATAGCTTTGCCGTATTGTACTCCCACTTTGGCAGGTTTGATATCTTGTTGCGCGAATGCTACTGCAATCATCGCCATCAAAGACACACACAGTGTAATTAACTTTTTCATGGTTTTATCTTTATTTACGAATAAATTCAAATTTTCCCGAAGGGTCAAGTTTCATAATGACAGAAGGTTTTCCTTTTGACGTATCATGCTGACCAAATTTAACAATATAGTCAACACCATCTTTGATTTCATCTTTGATTTCATCAAAATTACCAGCAGAAGGCTCACCACTTAAATTGGCTGAAGTAGAAATTATCGGTTTTCTAAATCGTTGCAATAGTTGTTGGCAAAAAGGATGATTTACGACACGAATGCCGATACTTCCATCCTCAGCAATCGCATTTTCAGCAAGATTTTTGGCTCCTGAATAAATAATCGTCAAGGGTCTGTCCGTAGCTTCTATCAATTCATATGCGACTTCTGGAATATCACGAACATAGCCTGCTAATTGATTGTCATTATGCAACAGGATGAGCATACTTTTGTTTTTGTCTCTTCCTTTCAAGGCAAAGACTTTCTCCACAGCTTCTGGATTTGTAGCATCGCAGCCTATACCCCATATTGTATCCGTTGGATACAATATTAGACCGCCATTTTTTAGCGTTTCTAAAGCTTGATTAATATCCTCTCTATCCACAAATGTATTCGACATCCTTTTATAAAATTAAACTGCTACGTTGTGCTCACGCAATGCATCGTTCAAAGACGTTTTCTTGTCTGTAGATTCTTTACGTTGACCAATGATTAAAGCACAAGGCACTTGGTATTCACCCGCAGGGAATTTCTTCGTATACGATCCTGGGATTACAACCGAACGCGCAGGAACATAACCTTTGTATTCTACTGGTTCTGGACCAGAGACATCGATGATTTTTGTTGACGCAGTCAATACTACGTTTGCGCCCAATACAGCCTCTGTCTCTACACGGATTCCTTCTACGACGATAGCACGAGAACCTACGAATACGTTGTCTTCGATAATAACTGGAGCAGCTTGAACAGGTTCTAATACACCACCGATACCTACACCACCTGATAAGTGTACGTTTTTACCTATTTGTGCACATGAACCTACAGTTGCCCAAGTGTCTACCATCGTGCCTTCGTCAACAAAAGCTCCAATATTTACGTAAGATGGCATCATGATTACACCTTTAGCCAAATAAGCACCATAACGTGCAGAAGCTCCCGGTACAACACGTACACCCAATTCTTTGTAGTTTGTTTTCAACTTCATTTTATCGTGATATACGAAAGGTGCATTTTCGATTACTTTCATATCACGGATTGGGAAATAAAGAATTACAGCTTTTTTGATCCAATCATTTACATGCCAACGATTGCCAATTGGTTCTGCTACACGCAATTCCCCAATGTCCAATTTCATAATGATAGTTTGAACAGCCTCAAAATATTCTTTATTACCTAATAATTGTCTATCTTCCCAAGCTTCTTCGATTAATTTTTGAAGTTTTTGAATTTCCATTTTTCTTTTATAAATCTCTAAATACTAACTACAAATATGCTCATTTTTCTCCAATTCAATAGTGGTAAATGGTCATTATTTTGAAAGAATCTTCCTATTTTTGAACTATGGCAAATGAACCTGAAAAATTACGTGTGGATAAATATCTGTGGGCTATTCGTATTTTCAAAACAAGAAGTTTAGCAACAGAAGCGTGTAAGGCTGGTCGAGTAAAATTGAATGGTCAAAATATTAAACCTTCTTACGTGGTGAAAGTAGGAGATACGTATGCTGTACAAAAAGGTATTGAGCGTAAAGTTGTTTTTGTGACAGGTTTATTGGAACGAAGAGTGGATGCCAAAACAGCTGTGCAGTTTTACGAAGACCGTACACCTGTCGAAGAAACTCACGGGTACAAATCAATGTTCCAAGCACCTATATTAAAGCGTGACCGCGGAGCTGGACGTCCTACAAAACGAGACCGCAGAGAAATCGATGATTTGAAAGCGAGCGAGTGGTGGGATATTGAAGAGGATTAAGTGATTAAAATCGTTATTTCGAGTGAAACGATATGTAGTGGAGAAATCCAAAAACTGAATCATTAGATTTTATTTAGGTCAAAAAGATATTAAATGATGTTAAACAACAATGCCTCGAAATTCATTCGAGGCATTGTTGGTATGAGCAGATAATATTTATCTGTTATCTAAATCGATATATTGGCTATCGACATTGCCAGTATATACTTGGCGAGGACGACCAATAGGTTCTTTGTTGTCACGCATCTCTTTCCATTGAGCGATCCATCCTGGAAGACGACCTAATGCAAATAATACTGTGAACATTTCAGCATTGAAACCTAAAGCACGGTAAATGATACCTGAATAGAAGTCAACGTTTGGATATAATTTTCTGTCAATGAAGTATTGATCTTCTAAAGCTGCTTTTTCTAAACCTTTAGCGATATCTAAAACAGGATCATTAATGCCTAATTTTTCTAAAACATCATCAGCTGCTTTTTTGATGATTTTAGCACGAGGATCAAAGTTTTTGTATACACGGTGACCGAATCCCATCAAACGGAAAGGATCGTTTTTGTCCTTCGCTTTGTCCAAATATTTCTTCACATCGCCACCATCATTTTTGATGTCTTCTAACATTTCAATCACCGCTTGGTTCGCACCACCGTGAAGAGGACCCCACAATGCATTGATACCAGCAGAAACTGAAGCATATAAGTTAGCATTTGAAGAACCTACGATACGTACAGTCGAAGTTGAACAGTTTTGTTCGTGATCAGCGTGTAAAATCAATAATACGCGCATGGCATTCAATACCGCATCGTCAAAGATTTTATCACAATTCACTTCACCAAAAATCATATTCATGAAATTGTCGATGTATCCTAAGTCTTTTTTAGGATAAACAACAGGATGACCTAATGATTTCTTTTGAATCCAAGACACGATTGTTGGCATTTTACCCAACAAGTTTACGATTGTTTGGTATTCTTCTTTATCGTTTTGATTAGGATTTAATGATTCAGGATAGAATGCTGATAAAGCACCTACTAAACAAGAAAGCTGACCCATAGGGTGTGACTTTGATGGGAATCCTGCGAAGAAGTTTTTCATATCTTCGTGAACCATCATCTGCCCTTTGATATCGGATCTGAATTTCTCTAAAACTTCTCTGGTTGGTAATTCACCATAAATCAATAAATAAGCAACTTCTAAGAATGTAGATTTTTCGGCTAATTCTTCGATTTTATACCCACGGTATTTCAAAATACCTTTTTCTCCATCCAAAAATGTAATAGCACTTTTAGTAGCGCCTGTGTTTTTGAATCCTGGGTCTAACGTAATATATCCTGATTGGTCTCTTAATTTTGAAATATCAATGGCTTTTTCGTTTTCAGTTCCTGTGATTACAGACAACTCAAGCGTTTTTCCATTTAAAGTAATAGATGCTGTTTCCGACATAATCAAATTTCTTGTATATACACAAAAGTATAAAATTCAACAAGAAAAACTAAACTTAAATCAAGTTTAAATGACATTTATCGGTCATAAATAGCAAACTTTATATTTCCTTAACTATCTGATTATCTATTTCTGTCAAAAAATGTTAAATAATTACGAAAAATTTGTTATTCTACGAATTATTCGTAGATTAGATTTGAGATTTAAATTTTGACGAGATGATTTTAGAAAAACTAACGATTCAGGAAGAGGAAGCAATGTTATCTATTTGGCAACTTAAAGGTGGTTTTGTGAAAGAGATATTAGATAATATGAAGCCCGGAGAACAAGTGCCATATACTACATTAGCCTCGACAATTAAGAATCTCGAGCGTAAGGGCTATGTGAAAGCAGTAAAATATGCTAACGCAAAGCGATATGAACCCATAATTACTTTGGAAGAATATCGTGCTAAGTTTATGAATTCGTTCGTAGGGGATTATTTCAAAAACTCATACAAAGAAATGGTTTCTTTCTTTATTAAAGAAGAAAAGTTGAGCGAAAATGAGCTGAAAGAAATTCTAGAAATGATCAAGAACAATAAATCTTAAAGAAATGGAAAATCTACTAACCTATATAATCCAGGTAAACCTATTGTTAGCATTCATCTATTTGGGTTATCATTTCTTGCTTAAAAGTTTGACTTTCTACAATTTGAACAGGATTTACTTTTTGATTGGAAGCCTTTATGCTTTTGCGTATCCATTTATTGATTTCAAATCTTGGTTTGCCAAAAATGAGGTTTTAGATTCCACATTTTTCCCAGAGTTTTTAACTGCATTTCAAATGCCTGATCCTAGTACAAGTCAAATAACATTGTTGGATCTGATTGTCGTTGAATTAGGATTATTTGCGGTTGTATTTTTTATTAAGTTGATTGTGCAGATTTTCAGCTTGTTACGTATTCACATGCATTCCGAAAAATCCATTTGGCAATCGTATTTATTTAGAAATGTAGTATTCCCCATCGTACCTTTTTCATTTTTTAATAAAATATATATACACAAAGAGCAACATCAAGAAACGGAGTTGCAAGATATTTTCGCGCACGAAATTGTCCATGTGAAAGGCCATCACACGGTCGATATTCTGTTGTTCGAAATGATATTGGTGGTTTGTTGGTACAATCCCTTCGTGTGGTTAATGCGCAAAGCTGTACGTCAAAATTTAGAATTCCTGACCGATCAGCAGGTACTAAATAAGGGCGTGGACAAGCAAACCTATCAATATTCTTTACTGCATGTCACGCGACAAGGTGTCGCGGTGGGTATGAGTAACCATTTTAATTTTAAAACTTTAAAAAAGCGCATTATGATGATGAACAAAAAACGCTCTTCCAAATTGGAATTGAGCAAGTATGCTTTCTTATTACCTGTTTTTTTGATTGCAGGAATGTCTTTTACAGTTAGTAAAGCAGAAAATAATATTGAAAAAATAGTTGATAAATCAAAGCAAACTACTGTAATATCTGAACCTTTAAATGTAAAAATGAAAGGAGAAGTTGGGGAATTATTAAAGAATACGATTGGTACGGATATAATTTCTGTAGATACAAGTAATCAAGAAAAGGAATATCCCTTATTAGCACCTGATTTTGACCGTAAAGAACTAGAAGGTAAGAATCTACATTTTGAGATTGATGGAAAATTAGTTAGCCTCGACGAATTTTTAGAATTCCCAAGAACGGAGATTTATGGAGTAGATATTTATAAGGATAAAGAAGAGATTCGTAAGAAAATTGGAAAGGAAAATTCGGAAGGATTGTTTGTGATGACTTCGAAAAAGAAGAATTCTTCTAATGACAAACAAATGCAAACTCAAGACTTTATTAAAAGACTGAAAAGTAAAGCTGAGATAGATCCCGATAAGAAGTTTATTTATGATTATGACGGGAAGATTCTTTCCAAAAGTGAATTTTTAGCAATTGCTGATGAAAATTTAAAGCGATTGACGCATATGTCAGGAAGATCACTTATGAAAGTGAAATACAGTTCATTAGTATCTAACTGGGAAGAGTATGAAGGTGTAATTCATGCAATCTCTTTACAAAGCGAAGAAAAGTTCAAAGAACAGACAGCGAAGGTATTGTTTATTATTGATGGCGTAGAAAAGGGCATAGGTTCTGATTTGGAGGATTTAGATCCTAATGACATTGAAAGTATGAATGTTCTAAAAGGGGAAAATGCTACAACAGTTTATGGTGACAAGGGCAAGGATGGAGTAATAGAGATCAAGACAAAGAAAAATAAAAACAAAGAAGTTGTTGTAACAGGGTATAAATCAAAGGAAAATAATAGTGATTCTGTTGACGTAAAAACTAAAGGGGCTGTAAAGGAAGTCATTGTTACCGGTCTTAAAAAATAATGATTATTATAAAACAAATAGCACTCACGAATGGAAGTGCTATTTGTTTTATATATGAATAGAATTAAATCCTATTTATAGGCGAATACTTCGCCAAGGTCTTCATTGTTCGTGAATGTACAGCCAAGGTCAGTTAACTCACCTGTGCCAATATTAATCACCATACCATGAACTGCTAAATCATCACGATCTTTCCATGCATTTTGAACGATAGATGTAGTACAAAGATTGAAAACTTGCTCTTGTACATTCAATTCAATTAGACGGTTTACTTTATCTTCATGGTTCTCGATAGCATCGATTTCAGCAGCATGAAGACGGTATACATCTTTGATATGGCACAACCAGTTGTCAATTACACCAAATTGTTGACGACTCAATGATGCAGCAACACCACCACAACCATAGTGACCAGCAATGATAACATGCTTTACCTTCAATACATTGACAGCATAATCCAATACAGATAGCATACTCATATCCGAGTGGATAACCATATTGGCAATATTACGGTGCACGAAAACCTCACCTGGCTTTTTACCTGTAATCTCGTTCGCCGGGACTCTACTATCAGCGCATCCAATCCACAATACTTCTGGACTTTGACCCTTTGCTAATTGTTGAAATCTACCTGATTCGTCTTGTTTTACGAAATCAACCCATTCTTTGTTACCTTGTAATATTTTTTCAAAACCTAATTCTAATTCTTTGTTACCCATTTTATTTTATTCTTTAATGCAGCCCAAATGATTTAGGGCAAGTTAATACTTTTGCGATTATAATTCTATTAATTAAACTACTTTCTGAAGATTTGATTTTTTCGAACGGACCACCTTACGCTTGTAAGTGACATCTTGCAATTCAATTTCTAGACCTTTGCTTAGTGCATTTTGCTCGAAATCTTTTAATACTTCCAACACATCTTTATCAATAAACTTACTGTTCCCCCCGTTTATCACCACTTTGTCTACTGATTTCGGTAAGCTATATAGTTTTTGTTGAATTGGAGCTTTATTTAAAAAGGATACCTCTTCTGCTAAAGTCAGAATAGCTGTTTGATCTTCTTTTATCTCAAACTTATAAGCGTTTTGCAAGTTAGCACGTAATATATAGAAAGTAGCTACAACTATACCTACCCCTACACCCGTCAATAAATCAGTGATTACAATAGCTGCTACAGTAATTGTAAATGGTATAAACTGATCCAAACCTTTTCTAAACATCTGCTTGAAAAGAGCAGGCTTCGCTAATTTATATCCCGTGTGTAATAGAATTGCCGCCAAACATGCTAATGGAATGTAGTTTATTAAAGCAGGAATTGCTAGTAATGCTAATAATAACCAGATTCCATGTAATATAGCGGATTGACGTGTACGTCCTCCTGAATTAGCATTGGCTGATGATCGTACTATTACGGATGTAAGAGGTAGTCCCCCTAATAGACCAGATGATATATTTCCTGCTCCTTGAGCTAATAATTCTCTGTTTGTAGGAGAATTACGTTTGAATGGATCAAGTTTGTCTACAGCTTCAATACTTAATAATGTCTCTAAACTGGCAACAATTGCAATCGTTGCAGCTACGATCCAAACCTCTTTATTTACGATCTGCGTGAAATCGGGGAATATAAATAAACCTAAAAACTCATTAAAAGACGACACTACGGGAATAGAAACGTAATGTGAAGAAGTCCCTAAGGATAATGAAGTGCCTTGAAAAGCAAAACCTAAGCCAACACCTAAAAGTACTACTACTAAAGGAGCTGGGACTTTATTTAAACCTTTTATTGATGGCCAAAAAATAAGAATGGCTAGCGATAAAAAGCAAATAATTGTAGCACCCCAATTGACAGAATTGATAATCGTATCTGTAAATGCAGAAATACCGCCTCCATTGTCCATTTCAAAAGCATGTGCTTCTGTCATGCCGAATGCAATCGGTATTTGTTTTAGAATAATCGTTATACCAATCGCAGCTAGCATACCAATAATAACAGAAGATGGGAAGTAATTACCAATCATTCCGGCTTTTATAAAGCCTAGAATCAATTGCATCACACCTGCTAATACTACAGCTAATAAAAATGTTTCATAAGCACCTAACTTCATTATGGATGCAGCTACAATTGTAGTCAGTCCAGCTGCAGGTCCGCTTACACTTAAAGGTGATCCAGATAGAGAAGCTACCACAATACCGCCAATTACACCTGTCAATATTCCAGCAAATAGCGGTGCTCCTGATGCCATAGCAATACCCAAACATAATGGTAATGCAACAAGGAAAACAACTATAGATGCTGGAAAGTCAAATTTTAAGTCTCTTTTCGATAATTTCAGAAAAGCAGACATACGAGTTCCTAACATAATATTTTAGAAATAGTTAAAGTTTATTAATAAAAAAATAGACTGTGAAAGTTATTCTTCAAGAATACACATTCTTAAAAAAGTACGATCGTACTAACTAACCCAAATCTCTAAATTGTAAATAAACTAGCAGTTAGGAGGCGGTGTTGGTACCCTAGGATGGAAACTGCAAATCGATTTTTCGTTTTTAAGATAATTTCTTTGCTTGCCACTATTCTCGATGGTGGGATTGAAACTTAAATCAATTGCATCAGGTTTAAAAATTTTTATACTGTGTTCGTGCAAGTCCTCATTATTTGAATTGGAATTTTGTGAACCTAACTCAATTTCAAGTTGCATAACAACCTGTAAGACTGTGCCTTTGTCTAATACATTATGAAAAATAGGCGTAGCAGCAATAAGCATCTTCGAGAAGAAGACAAAAAAACATAGCTTAGCCGCTATTATTCTTTTTGTTTTATTAAACATTGCATATTTACCTAACATAACATTACAAAAATAACTTTTCTGTCTAAAAAATCAAGTCGGAAAAGAATTTTGTTGTGAAATTGTGACAAAAACAAGATAAAATTTCAATTAATTAACATTTTTGTAATTTAATTCTTATAATTTGCTAATACAATTATTTCAATTCTAGTAAATTGTGTATTATCTTTAAATTAGAAATTTATTACATATAGATATGAAACAGGAATTTATCGAAAGGATAAAATCTTCATACAATCCAAAGGGTGAGTTTATTCAATTAGGCTCTGGTTTATTGAATGGTGAAGTATTAACCGATGCCAAAGTTAATTTGGCTTTAAAAATGATGAACCGTCATGGGTTGATAGCTGGTGCTACTGGTACGGGTAAAACAAGGACTTTGCAACTGATAGCAGAACAATTATCGGATAAAGGGGTTCCTGTTTTTATGTTGGATGTAAAAGGAGATTTATCTGGTTTGGCAGAGGAAGGAAAGACAAATGATGCTTTGCTGGAAAGAGGTAATGCTGTAGGGATACCGTTTGTTCCTTCGAGTTTTCCTATTGAAATTTTTTCCTTGACCGGAAAACTAGGCGCATCTATGCGTCTGACAGTAGAAGATTTCGGACCAATCATGCTATCACGTATATTGGACTTAAATGATACACAGTCTGGTGTTCTAAGTGTAATATTCAAATATGCACAAGATAATACTATGCCGTTGATCGATTTTAATGACTTGAAAAAGCTGTTATCTTATCTATCAGAAGGCGCAGGAGCAGCAGAAATAAAGGATGATTACGGCAAGATAAGTTCTGCTAGTTCGGGAGCTATTTTGCGTAAGATAGTCGCGATAGAGCAACAAGGTGTATCACATATTTTTGGGGAAAAGGAATTTGATATTCAAGATTTGTTTGGTCGTGTAGATGGAAAGGGAGTTATAACGTTATTAAATATTTCGGACATCCAAGATCAACCGTTATTATATTCTACATTTTTATTGAGCTTGCTAGCGCAATTATTTAAAAAAATGCCAGAAGTTGGTGATTTGGATAAGCCAAAGTTGGTATTCTTTTTAGACGAGGCGCATTTGTTATTTAATGGTTCTTCCAAGGCTTTTTTGGGTCAAATTGAACAGATCATTAGATTGATTCGTTCTAAGGGAGTTGGTGTGTTTTTCTGTACACAAGCAGCTACTGATATTTCGGAGAGTGTACTTAGTCAATTGGGAAATCGTATTCAACATGCCTTGCGTGCATTCACGCCGAATGATGCCGAAGCCTTGCGTAAAACTGTCAAAACGTATCCGACATCAGAATTTTACGAAATCGATAAGGTCTTGACATCATTAGGAACAGGTCAAGCTTTAGTAACTGTTTTGAATGATAAAGGTATCCCAACAGAAGTAGTCGCTACGCATTTGGTTCCTGCTAGGGCTGTTATGGGACCTGCTACCTCTGACAATTATGATAATATTGTGAAAAACTCTGAATTCTTCGCTAAATATCAACAACGTGTAGAAAGAAGAAGTGCTAGCGAAATTATCGAAGAAAAAGAAGCGTACAATGAACAAGTAGAAGCTCGTGAGCAAGCTGAAAAGGAAGCTCAAAAACAAGCGCAAAAGGGACGTTCTACGTCTTCAAGACGTCAGTCACCATTAGAAGCAGCTCAGACACAAGCAAGTCGTACTTTAGCTCGTGAAGGAGTAAAGTTGTTAGGAAAACTTGCAACTGGATTATTGAATACATTCTTTAAAAAGAAATAGTATATTTGCAAAAAATTACTAATCTATTTTAAATATGGGAAAACCTACTTTACTAGTCCTTGCGGCAGGTATGGCAAGTCGTTATGGGTCATTGAAACAAGTGGATGGATTTGGTCCACATGGTGAATCAATTATTGACTATTCTATTTACGATGCTATTCAAGCAGGCTTTGGAAAAGTAGTATTTATAATTCGCCAAGAATTTGAGGAGGTTATGCGTGCCAAATTCGACGAAAAATTGGCTGGTAAAATTGAAGTAGATTATGCGTTTCAAGATTTTGATTTGACAAAATTTGGCGTGAATCGCGTAATTGAACGTACTAAACCTTGGGGAACGGCTCATGCTGTAATGAGTGCTAAAGATAAAATTAATGAACCGTTTTGCGTGATTAATGCGGATGATTTTTATGGGGCTGATGCATTTCAAAAAATGGCTACGTTTTTGAACGAGGATGTTACGGATAGCAATATGTCTTTGATGGGGTTTGAAGTAGGTAATACGATGTCTGATCACGGTTATGTGTCTCGTGGTGTATGTGAAGTAAGCGCTGAGGGTAATATGAACTCTGTAACTGAACGTACTAATATCTATTATAAGGGAGAGGGAGCTGATCGTAAAATTGTTTTCAACGAAAATGATGTTGAATATGATTTGGATCCTAAATCTCGTGTATCCATGAATTTTTGGGGATTCACTCCGAAAGTTTTTGAGGTGTGCTTAGATTTGTTTCCAGCTTTCGTCGAAGCAAATGCTGAAAATCCAAAAGCTGAATTCTTTATTCCTTCTATTCCAGATTATATGGTTAAAAACGGAATGGCTGATTTTAAAGTTATTCCGACTTCATCGAAATGGTTTGGGGTAACTTATCCAGAAGATAAGCCTATAGTTCAAGAAAGTATTTCTAACTTGATTGCTGAAGGTGCTTATCCTGCAAAACTTTTCTAAAAATAATTTGTTTTGAAGAATATATAAAGTGCAAAAATAATTTTGCACTTTTTTTATGGCTTAAATTATGAGATTTTTCAAAATGGTACTGCTATATGTATTTGGTTTTTTATTCGTTTTTGTGGCGATGTATTTTGTTGCTGATGCTATTTTGTCACGTATACCCAGTCCTAAAAATAAACTAGTAGAAAATTCAAAACAAGATTACACCATATATCTGTTGTCAAATGATGTACATACGGACATTGTATTTCCAGTAAAAACAGATTTGCTCGATTGGCGACAGATTTTCCCTACTACAGATACAAAAAGTCAAGATTCTACTTACAAATGGGTTGGAATTGGATGGGGCGATAAAGGCTTTTACCTCAATACACCAGAATGGAAAGATCTTACGGCTAAAACAGCATTAGTTGCTGCATTGGGAATTGGCGAAACGGCTTTGCATATTACTTATCATCATCATATAAGGGAAGACAAACTTTGCTATAAAGTCAATGTCGACCACGATCAATATCAACTTCTTATTGATTATGTGCTCGAGAGTTTAGAAACAAAAGAAAATAAAAAGCCAATTTATATTGAAACTACTGCGCAATATGGCGATTCCGATGCTTTTTATGAAGCTTTGGGTTCCTATAGTATGTTCTATTCTTGCAACACTTGGACGAATCAAGCACTTAAAAACGCCAAACTTCCATCAGGTATTTGGACGGTATTTGATAAAGGAATATTACGGTGGTATAGGCACGGATAGTAAAGTGTTTTTTACATTTTGTAAAAAATACTTGTCATAATGTATGTTTTGTTTTACATTTGTTTCATTATTCAAAATAAACTAAATCATTATGAAAAAAATACCATTGTTGCCACGTTATTTTAGTTGGATTGGGATAATACTTGTCTTAGTATCTTTTATTATCTACTTAAATGGTATTTATAAATTTCTTCCATTTGATTCTTATGGTTTCTGGGGCGAATTTTATACACTTATGAATGTAAGTGAAGTTAAAGGTGAAGAAGATTTCATTTTTGGACTTCAAAAAGTTAATTATAGTCTTATTTTAATTTTAGTGCCTTCTATGATTGGCTTGGCTATCATAGCTTTTTCTAAAGTAAATTTTGTGGAAGATGAATTTATTGATAGAATAAGATTACAATCATGGTCTACTAGTATAATTATTTTTTTGGCTTATAGTTTGGTGATCAATATGTTTACCTACGGTACATTATATTTTTCATTTGCTGTTGTTAGTCCTCATTTATTATTGTTGTCATTTATTTTAATATTTAAAGTGAAGTTACTCAAATTGAATAGGAGGTTAGCAAATGAAGAATAACATTAAAATAAATCGATTATTGAAAGGTTATTCGCAAGAGCAGTTAGCGAATGAAGTAGGAGTTAGTCGACAAACAATTAATGCTCTCGAGGCGGCAAAATATGTTCCTTCTACAGTTTTAGCATTGAAGCTTTCTAAAATATTGGAAAAGAATATAGAAGAACTATTCGAATTGGATGAAAATGATTAGTACTTTGTAACAAGAGTTTTATCTCTAATAATTTTATTATAAGGGTTTTATGATTTATATTCGTTTAATAAATCAAACCATATGAACTTTTATCCACTTTTCGGACGTTTAGGACGTAAAGCAATAGCAGGTGCATTACTAATCACTGTGGTATTATATATCCAAGAATCAATTGGTGATGTCAAAATCGTAGAAATCGCTAAAAAGATAGAAGGAGAATTCTCGATACAATTTGAAACATTGGGGCTTACTTTAGCGAAGAACGATAGTACCTTTATGGTGAAATTTGAAGTGTAATATTTGGGTTTCTAAATTTGATAATCATAAAAAAATCCCCTTAGAAAATTTTCTGAGGGGATTTTTATGTATTGTAATGAGGGGTTATTTAACCTCTTCGAATTCTACATCTTGAACGTCGTCACCACCTTGGTTTCCACCAGCTTGTGATTGACCTGCGTCTCCTTGAGGTTGTGCGCCACCTTGTTGTGAAGCAGCATACATCTCTTCAGAAGCAGCATTCCAAGCGTTTTGTAATTCAGCTGAAGCTGTATCAATGTCTTCGAAATTACGAGCAGCGTGTGCAGCTTTTAATTTTTCTAAACCAGCTTCGATAGGTGCTTTTTTATCCGCTGAGATTTTATCTCCGTATTCTTTCAATTGTTTTTCGGTTGAGAATACTAAAGCATCAGCAGCATTGATTTTATCCGCTTCTTCTTTTATTTTTTTATCCGCTTCAGCGTTAGCTTCTGCTTCTTGTTTCATTTTTTGGATTTCTTCGTCCGATAAACCTGAAGAAGCTTCGATACGGATATTTTGCTCTTTACCAGTTGCTTTATCTTTCGCTGAAACCTTGATAATACCATTCGCATCGATGTCAAAGATAACTTCGATTTGAGGAATACCACGAGGTGCAGGTGGGATATCCGCTAATTGGAAACGTCCTAAAGTACGGTTTTGAGCAGCCATAGGGCGTTCACCTTGCAATACGTGAATTTCTACCGATGGTTGGTTGTCAGATGCTGTAGAGAATACTTCTGATTTTTTAGTAGGAATAGTTGTATTCGCTTCGATTAATTTTGTGAATACACCACCCATTGTTTCGATACCTAAAGAAAGAGGAGTAACGTCTAATAACAAAACATCTTTTACCTCACCTGTCAATACACCACCTTGGATAGCAGCTCCTAAAGCTACAACCTCATCAGGGTTTACACCTTTCGAAGGCTCTTTGCCGAAAAATTCTTTTACCGCGTCAACAATAGCAGGGATACGAGTAGAGCCACCTACTAAAATGATTTCGTCGATATCTGAAGTACTGTAGCCAGCATTTTTCAATGCTGTACGACAAGGTTCAATAGTACGTTTTACTAAGTCAGCAACCAAAGTCTCAAATTTAGCACGAGATAATGTACGTACTAAGTGCTTAGGACCAGTAGCATCAGCAGTAATATATGGTAAATTGATTTCTGTTGAAGTAGTGCTTGAAAGTTCGATTTTAGCTTTCTCAGCAGCTTCTTTCAAACGTTGTAACGCCATAGCGTCTTTTTTCAAGTCGAAACCATTGTTTTCTGCTTTGAACTCATCGTTCAACCAGTTGATAACTGCATTGTCAAAGTCATCACCACCTAAGTGCGTATCACCATCAGTTGATTTTACTTCGAATACACCATCACCTAATTCAAGAACAGAAACGTCATGTGTACCACCACCACAGTCGAACACGACGATTTTCATGTCTTTGTTTGCTTTGTCAAGACCATAAGCTAAGGCAGCAGCAGTAGGCTCGTTGATGATACGTTCTACTTTAAGACCTGCGATTTCGCCTGCTTCTTTAGTCGCTTGACGTTGAGCATCATTGAAGTATGCAGGAACTGTAATTACAGCACGTGATACTTCTTGACCCAAGTAATCTTCAGCAGTTTTCTTCATTTTTTGAAGAGTCATAGCAGAGATTTCTTGTGGAGTATATTTACGGTCATCAATCTCCACACGAGGAGTATTGTTGTCACCTTTTACAATTTTGTAAGGTACGTGAGAGATTTCTTTAGCAGCTTCGTCATAAGAAGTACCCATGAAACGTTTAATAGAATAAATCGTTTTGTGTGGGTTTGTGATTGCTTGACGTTTTGCAGGGTCACCTACTTTACGCTCACCACCATCTACAAATGCTACGATAGAAGGAGTAGTACGTTTACCTTCGTTGTTAGCAATTACTACTGGCTCGTTACCCTCCATAACAGCAACACATGAGTTCGTAGTTCCTAAGTCGATTCCTATAATTTTAGACATATTATGAATATTGTTTTTTACTAATTTTTAAATTTGATAAGTATATATCAACCCTTGTGCCAACAACTATTTTGACTAGTAAAACTTGAATATTAACCAAAAATGTCTTATTTCTGCCACATTCGTGTGACAAAATGTCTTCGATTAGTAAATTAATTGCTCTTGAATCTGTCTTCTTCCCGTATTACTGTCACGTCCACGTTGGAATATTCTGCCAAAATTCTTTACAAATTCATCAAATGATAAAGAATTTGCTTTTTTGTCCTTCCAATCATTTGGAGTTGAATCATTAGTGTAATCGACTTTTGTTGCCCAATACTGGATATGCATTTCGGGAATAGCAAGACCTAAAATCATTCCTGGGAGCCCACAACTCAATGCTGGTCCTGCAGAGACTGGAATCTGATCAGTATAAAATGCCACAAGGTATAATGAATCCGATGTTGCACCATTAACTCTTCTACATTCAAATCCGGCTATATCACGATATTCATCGGTAAAACGCCAAGTAATATCATTCAAACTATCTGTAATGCTGTATTTTTCATCTATTTCCAGTTGTACTACGCTAGTTTGTTTTTTCAGATCTTGAAAGAAGACTTTAGAGCCGTTATTTACTCTACCTCTAGGCATATTCGAATTATTACCTCGGCCTTGGTTTCCACCGAAATTACCCCCTCTTGATCCCATGTTTCCACCACGACCTGTTACCCTAATTTGATTTCCACTAGATGGATTGTCAGCCTCTGCATTTGGATCTAAAGTTAATAATGTACTGTTTTCGTCAAAATGAAGAATCAATTTTTGTGTGCTGGACTCGGGCATATTGTCAAGATTGAAACCACCACCCCCAAATCGCATCATCATATTAGGATCGGCATTTTGTGTCATATTGCGAACTCGAGCTTTTGTAAATGTAATCTTATCGAAAGCGATTTTGCCTCTTGTGCCAAAGTAAGCATACTGTGCGTCACTATTTACGTAAGCCAGTAATAATATAATTGTAAGAATTAGCTTATCCATTGTTTTTCTTTCCTAAATTTTTATGAAAATCCCATTTCAATCCGAATAAAATATAACGTGTCAACATCAATTGTGTAGACTCAGAAAATTCTGTTTCAGAAACATTTCTATTAGTTGTATTAAAAGTCTTAAAAATATCGAATGCCTTAACACTTGCTATCAAGTTCTGACTTTTTAAAAGCTTTTTGCTAAACTCCATATTTGTATAAAATTGTTGGATGCTTTGTCTGTATAATTTTGTAGGTCCCTCAATACTATAATTAATATGGGTAGTAATATTAAATTGTTTAGGTAGAAAGTATCGCAAATATGCAGAACCACCGGTACTGAAATTCGTGTAATTCAAGTCTTGCTGTAAACTATTGCGTTGATTAGTAGCATTCACTCTCCAATTAAAATCATAATCCAGACCCTGTGAATCTTGTTCGTTAAAACTAAATCCACTATGGATTGAGGCATTTTGTGTGTTATTTAGTTCATATTGACCTTGATCATTTCTGGAACCATCTTTAGAATATCGGGTATACGTAAAACCATTGCTGTAATTCGCTCCTGAAAATACGTTGAACTGAACCTTGCGGTCAAATAATGGACGACTATAATTACTATTTAGATTTGCATTCCAACTAGATTTTCCCATCACATTGACATAAGTGCTTGTTGTTAAGGTATCGGTCACAGTACGCTTATTTACGATAGGGTTGTTTTTGAAACTAATAGCAGAGTTCATATTCCAGCTGGTCCCTTTAAGCAGACTCATAGTATTATAGTTGAAACGTAATGAATTATTTACCGCCCTTTTTAGATTAGGATTTCCTTCTTGTACGAAAATAGGAGATGTTTGTGGTTGAAAAGGTTGTAATTGCGAAAAAGATGGAACATCAAAGCTATTTTGGTATGTTGCACTGATGTTTTTACGATTTGATATTTTATAATTACCATTAATATTTAGATCATTGTCCCAAAATGATCGATTAAGATCGATATCGCGATAAGAGTCATTTAGTGCTTGATCTCTATAATTTGTACGATTTGATACAGAAAAATTAAACTGCTCTGTGTTATAATTTAGATTTGCAACTATACTTTGGTTACTCGTTTTATTAATAAGATTTTGAGAATATTGCTTATCAATAGTTCTTTCGCCTTCATTATTATTGAATGCATCAACTTTGTTCTTATTATTATTGAGGCCAACATTGTATCCAATAGAGTAGTGCATTTGTTGGGATATTCTGTCTGAAAATTGCAGCTGTGTAGAAAAGTTATTGCGGTCATTATCATTAATACGTGTTTGATCAACAATGGTTATTTTATCTGTTTCATGAAGATATGTCCTTTGGAATACTGCACTTTCCTGATTTGATTGATTCATATCATTATTAAAATTAATATTGATTGATCGACCATTACTATTTAAACGTTTACGGTAATTTAGTCTAATCTCGTTCGATAAATCGTCACCGAAATTTATATTTGAGTTCCTGAAATCTCGTACAGAATCAGTTTCATTTTTTAACATGAAGCTTTCCGAACTGCTATTTCCGTTACTTTGTGTTTTGCGGGCATTAATATGAACTTCCATATTTGATGTCGAATCTATTCTCCATCTGAATTGTGAACGAATATTATGGCCTTGATTGGCATTTTCATTTTTTGAGCTGCTATTTGTCTCTTGGATTTGATCTGCAGATACAATTTCCTTGTTATAACTTTCTCGCTCATTGCGGTTGCTAGCATCATTGAAGTTGTAGTTAGCATTTACGTTCAATTTTTTATTGAAAAGTTGATTTTCATAGTTGGCTCCAATGGACGTATTTTTTGGCTCACCTGTTATTTGACTATTCATCCTTAAACTGCCTTCACGACCTCCAGAATTTGCCCCCATATTATTGGTATTCGCCGTTATTCCAATTCGCTCAGTACGGTTGAATTTCGCTGCAAAAAGATTTGCAGTATACAACTCTTCTGTACCAATATTACCTTCAACATTACCAAAAATCCCAACCCGCGCTTCTTCTTTGAGAACAACATTGACAGTTTGAAAACGCTGTCCATCATCGATACCGGTTAGTTCTGCTTGTTCTGATTTACGTTCGTAAACTTGCACTTTGTCAACTGCGTCAGCACGCACATTTCGAATTGCTATTTTAGGATCGTAACCAAAAAACTCTTCACCATCAATCAATACCTTTGATACGGATTTACCGTGTGCGGTAATTGCTCCATCTCCAGAGACAGTAAGACCAGGAAGACGTCGTAATAAATCTTCTAATTTGGCATTTTTCTCCGTTTCGAAGCTGCCCGCGTCATATTCGATAGTGTCACCTTTTATGCGAATAGGAATTCTTCCTGTTACTACCACCTCTTCAATAAGATTGGCTTGTGAACTTAAAAGTATATCCTCTAATGTGGTGTTTTTTGTAAGTTGAACAGCTTTAGAATGCAGTTCAAATTTTGGATAGGAAATTATTAAAATGTAATCATTTGGATTTATCTTTTTAAATTCAAAATTTCCATTTTCATTCGCTCTCGTATGGTATTTCAAAATTGAATCTTGATCTAATAAGATGATTGTGGCATTTGTTAATGGCGTATTATCTGCTTTGTCTAGTACTCGTCCATTTAGATTAGATTGCGCTAAAGTTATTTTTGAAATTAATATTCCTAAAACAATGAATAATATGTTTTTCATTAATATTGGTTGTTGGATAATCGTGTTAGATATGACTTTTGGTGAAAGGTTTAATCGAGAACCAACAAATTTATGACAAAAATTATTTTATAATAAAGTACATTTGTTTAGGTTAAATAAACAGTTTTATGACTTTTGAAGAATACTTAAATTATTTTGAGCAAATCATTTTAAATCCCGAGCAGTACCCGATTTACAAAGATGAAAATTATTATCAATATGCGAAGTTGAATTGGTCAAGAACAAATCGTTGGCTGAACAAATTTGAGCCAACAGATGAGTTGAAAACATTAATTTCATCTATAAAAGAGCCGCAAACTTGGATAATTATTACAGAACCGTGGTGTGGAGATGCAGCGCATTCGGTGCCGCAACTGATAAATATTGCAGAGAACAATCCATTGATAACTATTGATGTTCAACTGCGCGATGACGAACCATTTCTAATCAATAATTATTTGACTAATGGTGGTAAATCAATTCCAAAAGTAATATTTCGGAATGCAAATAATGAGGATGTAGCTGTTTGGGGGCCACGACCTCAGAAATTGCAAGATTTGTTTCTGTTTTGGAAAGAGGAAGGTGTTGAGTTTAATACCATGAAAGAATCCATTCAAAAATGGTATAATGAAGATAAAGGAGTTGAAATACAGAATGATTTGATAAAGTTGTTTGCTGTGTAGTTTATCTTAATGATTTATGAAATCACTTGTTTAATGAGCTTTTGATTTATTACTTGTATAATGCATATAGAAGACATTCGCGATTATTGTTTAGCAAAATCTGATTCTGTAGTTGAAGAGACTCCGTTCGGACCAGATACCCTTGTGTTCAAAATAGGTGGAAAAGTATTTTTGCTGATAGGTTTGGACCAGATTGAAGATTTGAGATTCAATGTGAAGTGTGATCCTGAATATGCTGTAGAATTGCGAGAAAAGTATGAGCAAACGGTTTTTCCGGGATATCATATGAATAAAAAGCATTGGAATACGGTTGTTGTTGGAAGAGAATTAAATACGCACCAACTTACAGCCTTGATAGACCATAGCTTTGATTTAGTAATCAAAGCTCTACCAAAAGCCTTACGCGATTCGATAAAATAAAAATGGCAATCTTTTTGATTGCCATTTTATTACATTTTTAAACCTATTTCTCTTAGTCTTTCATCCAAATATTGACCCGCTGTATAATCTTCGTATGCTTTTGGATATTCTTCCGAAATACATGAATCCAAACAAGCCAAACTCATACTTGCTTTTGGATGTAAGAAGAATGGGACCGAATAACGAGAAGTTTTCATCAACTCACGAGGAGGATTTACTACACGGTGTGTTGTTGATTTCAGTTTGTTATTTGTTAAGCGTTGAAGCATATCACCAACGTTTACCACGATATCTTCACCTTTAGCTTTGATTGGGAACCATTCGCCATCTTTGGTCAATACTTCCAAACCATCTGCACTTGCTCCGATTAATAAGGTGATTAAGTTGATATCTTCATGCGCTCCTGCTCTTACTGCATCATCAGGAATTGCTTCTGGATTTTCAATAGGAAAATAATGAATCGCTCTTAAAATTGAATTTCCATTGATAACATATTGTTCAAAATAGTCTTCTTCTAAATCTAAATATGAAGCAATTGCATTTAATAAGTTACGGCCAGCATCTTCTAGTTTCTTATATATTTCGGCAGTTATTTCATTAAATCTTGGTAATTCTGCTACTTCAGGATTATCTGGAAAATCAGCTTTCGAATATTCTTCACCAACAATTGTTTGACCTCTTTGCCAAAATTCTTTTAAATCTGGCACCTTAGCATCTTTAGCTTTTTCTCTTCCCTTGCTTGTGTACCCACGCTGACCTGCTAATTCAGGATATTCGTATTTATCTTTGATTTCTTGAGGCAAATCAAAAAATGCTTTTACTATGGTATATAACTCATCAATTAATTCAGGACTTAAACCGTGGTTTGCAATCGTAACAAAACCAGTTTCGTTAAATGCTTTACCGATATCTTGTACAAACTGTGTGCGTTGCTCGGTAGAACCCTGTGTATAATCATGTAAATCTAGACGAGGAATATTTACTAATGCCATAATTTTGCTTTTTGTTTATGCAAAGTTAAATCATTATTCGAATATTCGATATTGATTATGTTTATAACCTATTGTATATTCGTGCTAATTATTAGATAATCAGCGTTTAAAAGTTATCCACATACGCTTTTAACGAACCTATATCTACTTACCAATTATGCTTTTAATTAGATTCAGACAGTTTTTTATTAAAAAATCAACATAATACTTGAAATATTAAATTCTAATCTATAGATTTGTTATGCTTGCATAATAAATGTAGTAGAGCCATTTTACCAATCGACTATGAGCCAGAATAAAACAATTGACTATTTTTTAAAAGCCGCATGGCAGACTGTAGCGAATAAGTACAACAATATAGCTACACAATATGGATTTACTCAGGCGGCTGGGTACATTTTAATCAATATTCATAAAGACGGAACACCAGTTTCACAAATCGCTAATTCAACAGGAGTGAAGACTACATCGTTGTCACGTGTGTTGGTGAATCTGGAAAGTCTAGGATTTATATACCGCGAAGCTAGTGTACAAGACAAACGTTCTGTCAAAGTATTTTTAACACCACTAGGTGTAGAAAAGAGAAAAATAGCCAAGGATGTAGTAAAAGGCTTTAATGAATACTTGGAGGCGCAATTCTCTGAAAAGGAAAGGCTGCAGTTGGCTCAAATGCTATTGAAAATAAATGATTTGGCAAATAAATACGAACCACAAATCATGGTGGAGGAATAATCATAAAATTATAAACTTATGAAGAGAAGTATTAAAAAAGTAGCTGTATTAGGTTCGGGGGTCATGGGCTCGCGTATCGCATGCCACTTTGCTAATATTGGTGTGGAAGTGTTGCTCATGGATATTGTTCCTCGAGAATTACTTCCTGCCGAAGAAGCAAAGGGGATGACATTAGAACATGCTGCGGTTAGAAATCGAATCGTTAACGCTTCGTTAGATACTGCTATAAAATCTAATCCATCTCCATTATTTAGTAAATCTTACGCCAAACGTATCAAAACAGGAAATTTTGATGATGATATGCCTAAGATTGCTGAAATGGATTGGGTGATAGAAGTGGTTGTCGAAAGATTAGATATTAAGAAATCCGTATTTGAGCAGGTAGAGAAATACCGAAAGCCAGGTACATTAATTACTTCCAATACATCTGGTATTCCGATTCATATTATGAACGAGGGAAGGTCTGATGATTTCAAAGCGCATTTCTGCGGTACGCACTTTTTCAACCCACCACGTTATTTACAATTGTTAGAAATAATTCCTACATCAGAAACTAAGCAAGAGGTGGTTGATTTTCTGATGCATTTTGGTGATAAAATGTTGGGAAAAACAGTCGTATTATGCAAGGATACTCCGGCATTTATTGGTAATAGAATTGGCGTTTATTCGATGTTGGCTTTGACGCATTTGGTTGATCAAATGGATTTGAGCGTCGAAGAAGTCGATAAATATACAGGTCCTGCCATGGGACATCCAAAATCTGCTACTTTCCGTACTGCAGATGTTGTAGGATTGGATACTTTGGTCAATGTAGCGAATGGGCTTGACCAAAATGCTCCGAATGATGAAGCCAAAGGTGTTTTCGAGTTGCCTGCATACATCACCAAGATGGTGGAAAATAAATGGCTAGGCGAAAAGACGAAAAAGGGTTTTTATGAAAAGGTGAAAGCTGCAGACGGTAGTTCTGAAATTCTGTCTTTGAATTTGAAAACCTTGACATATGGCTCTCAACAAAAAGTTAAATCTTCGACATTAGAAGCGACTAAGTTGGTGGAAGATATTCGCAAACGGATGAAAGTATACGAGCAAGGAACAGACAAAGCGGCTACCCTTTTCCGTGCGATGCATTATCCTTTATTCGAATATGTTTCGAAGCGAGTGCCCGAAATTACAGATGATTTTTTCCGAATCGATGATGCGATGCGTGCAGGTTTTGGATGGGAAATTGGTCCTTTTGAAGTTTGGGACGCTTTAGGTGTTCGCGAGACAATAGCTAAAATTCAGTCGGAAGAAAAGCGTCTTCCGGGTCAAACGGGTGAAGTAGCACAGTGGGTGCATAATATGTTAGCCGCAGGTGTCGAAAGTTTTTACAAAGTAGAAAATGGTGTTCGCCATTATTATGATATAGCAAGCAAATCGTATAAACCTATTCCAGGAACGGAAGACTTAATCGTATTAGACCATATTCGTGATTCTAAAACGATTTGGAAAAATTCTGGTGTTTCCATTATTGATTTAGGTGATGGAATTATCAATTGTGAATTCCATACGAAGATGAATACTATCGGCGGTGATGTCATTCAAGGTATCAACAAAGCAATTGATATTGCGGAAAAAGAATATCGTGGATTGGTGATTTCCAATGATGGTAAAAACTTCTCTGCTGGTGCGAATATCGGTATGATATTCATGATGGCGGTGGAGCAGGATTATGACGAATTGAATATGGCGATACGCATGTTCCAAAATACAGCAATGCGTCTTCGTTATTCATCAATTCCTGTAGTGGCGGCTCCTTTCCAATTAACATTAGGTGGAGGATGTGAGTTTTCGATGCATGCTGATTTTGTGCAGTTGCATGCTGAAACCTACATGGGATTGGTAGAGTTTGGTGTGGGGGTGATTCCTGGTGGTGGAGGTTCGAAAGAATTTGCGTTACGTGCTTCGGATGAATACAAGCCAGAGCAAATCGTTCAGACTACGTTAAAGGATAGATTTTTGACGATTGGTCAAGCTAAAGTCTCGACTTCAGCTGTGGAAGCATTCGAGTTAGGTTATTTGCAGGCTGGAAAATTCGCGATTACGATGAATCGTGCACGCTTATTGGCTGATGCAAAAGCAAAAGCGATTGAATTGGCAGAAGCAGGCTATGTACAACCAATTCCACGTACGGATATCAAAGTATTGGGTAACCAAGGTTTGGGAATCGTCTACGTAGGAGCTGACTCGATGCGTGCTGGTAAATACATCTCGGATCACGACAAGAAAATCTCCGAGAAACTGGGCTGGGTGATGTGTGGGGGCGACCTCTCCGCGCCGACGGAAGTGTCGGAGCAATACTTACTCGACTTAGAACGCAAAGCTTTCTTGGAATTATGTGCAGAACGCAAAACATTGGAGCGTATACAGCACATGTTGACTAAGGGTAAGCCTTTGAGGAATTAATGGTGAGATATGAGAGGTTAGATTTGAGACATTAGACATGCATAATTTACTCGAGTTGAAAGTTTGGAATAGAGCTATTGATTTATCAGTGATTCAAATTTTCCATCGGATGAAAAGTATGGTTTGTCGTCTCAAATAAAGAGGTCTGTTGTATCTATTGCCTCAAATATAGCCGAGGGAGCTGGAAGGAATTCGATTAAAGAATTTATCCATTTTCTAGGAATAGCCAATGGTTCTGCTTATGAGTTACATACACAAGTATTAATTGCAAGTAAGTTAGGATTATTGGATTCTGAGAAATCCATTGAAATATGTAATAAATTAATTGAAATTCAGAAAATGATTTTTGGATTTCAAAATAAACTTAGAAATGATGAACTAAGGTAGAGAAGTAGATAAAAAATCTATAATCTCATATCAATTGTCTCAAATCTCAAATCTAAACAAATGGAAGCATATATAGTAGCAGGATATCGTACCGCAGTAGGGAAGGCGCCGAGAGGTGGTTTTCGGTTCATGCGTGCAGACGATTTAGCCGCAGAAGTTATAAAGCATTTAGTGGCATCAGTGCCCAATTTAAATAAAGATGAAATTGATGATGTCATTGTCGGTAATGCGATGCCTGAGGCGGAGCAAGGGATGAATATGGCGCGTTTCATTTCCTTAATGGGATTGGATACGGATAAAGTACCGGGTGTGACCGTGAATCGTTACTGTGCATCGGGATTAGATACCATTGCGACAGCAACAGCAAAAATTAAAACCGGCATGGCGGATATTATTATCGCAGGTGGTGCTGAGGTGATGTCAGGAATGCCGTTTGGTGGTTGGAAAATCGTTCCAAATCCCAAAGTAGCGAAAGACCATCCCGATTGGTATTGGGGAATGGGCTTAACAGCCGAAGCTGTAGCACAGGATTTTAAGGTTTCACGTGAAGACCAAGATGCTTTTGCACTAAAGTCACACCAAAAAGCTGTAAATGCCATTAAAAGTGGAGTTTTCAAAGATGAAATCGTTCCGATTAAAATCAAAGAAAACTACATCAAAGATGGTAAAATGGCAACTCGTGAGTATGTCGTAGACACGGATGAAGGTCCTCGCGCCGATTCTTCATTAGAAGCTTTGGCGAAGCTAAGACCTGTATTTGTGGCAGATGGATGCGTGACAGCTGGTAACTCTTCGCAAACTTCGGATGGAGCAGCATTTGTGTTGGTGATGTCTGAGCGAAAAGTGAAAGAACTTGGCTTAAAACCAATCGCAAAATTAATTTCTTATGCCGTAGCTGGTGTACCTCCTCGTATTATGGGAATTGGTCCAATTGCAGCGATTCCAAAAGCTTTGGAAATGGCGGGTTTGAAAAAAGAGGATATTGACTTGTTCGAATTAAATGAAGCTTTTGCTTCACAATCTTTAGCTGTTATCCGCGAGCTAGGTTTGGATGAATCCAAAATTAATGTTAACGGTGGCGCGATTGCGTTGGGTCATCCATTAGGGTGTACTGGTGCTAAATTGACGGTTCAGGTTTTGAATGAGTTGAAACGTCGCGGAGGTAAATATGGCATGGTGACCATGTGTGTGGGAACAGGCCAGGGCGCAGCAGGAATTTTTGAGTTATTAGACTAATGTAGAGAACCAAGATGGAAAGATTAAAAAGCAAGGACTAAAGAATATGTCCTTATTCCTTAATCTTTACTCCTTAATCATTATAAAATTATGAGCGAAAATAAATCAATTAAAGGCGGTGAGTTTGTAATTAAAGAAACTGCTTATACAGATATATTTATTCCTGAGGAATTTGACGAAGAAGCACAGATGATTCGTCAAACGTGTTTGGACTTTTTGGATACGGAAGTTTTGAACAAATTAGAACGCATAGATGCACAGGAAGAAGGTTTGATGCAAAGTTTGCTGGACAAATCTGGTGAGTTAGGTATGTTGGGCGTTTCGATTCCAGAAGAGTACGGTGGTTTTGGTAAGAGCTTCAATACTTCGATGCTGGTAGCAGATGCTGTAGGGGGAGGTTTCTCCTTCGCGGTGGCTTTATCAGCGCATACAGGTATCGGTACGTTGCCAATTTTGTACTATGGTAATGCGGAGCAAAAAGCGAAGTACATTCCAAAGTTAGGTACTGGTGAATGGAAAGCTGCATACTGTTTGACAGAGCCAAACTCAGGTTCGGATGCTAACTCAGGACGTACTTCAGCGAAGCTAAATGCTGAAGGAACACATTATTTGATTAACGGTCAAAAGATGTGGATTACTAACGGAGGTTTTGCAGATATTTTTATAGTTTTTGCAAAAATCGATGATGACAAAAACCTTACAGCTTTCATAGTGGAGAAAGATTTCGGAGGTATCACAATGAATCCTGAAGAGCATAAATTAGGTATTAAAGGCTCTTCTACTCGTCAGGTTTTCTTCAACGATTGTCCTGTTCCTGTTGAAAATATGCTTTCTGAGCGTGAAAATGGATTCAAGATTGCCGTAAATATTCTGAATATAGGTCGTATCAAATTAGGTGCAGCAACCATTGGATCTGCTCGTTCTGTAATATCTACAGCGGTTAATTATGCAAATGAGCGTGTGCAATTCAATTTGCCAATTTCAAAATTCGGCGCTATCCGATACAAGTTGGCGGAAATGGCTACTCGATTGTTTGCTACAGAATCAGCAGCTTATCGTGCCGGACAAAATATAGATGATGCTTATGACGCTTTGGTCGCAGGAGGAATGGATGAAGCGAAGGCAAAATTGAAATCTGTAGAACAATTTGCTATCGAATGTGCGATTATCAAGGTTTGGTGTTCAGAAATGTTGGATTATGTAGTGGATGAGGGTGTGCAAATTTATGGAGGAATGGGCTACTCTGCGGAAGCTCCAATGGAAAGAGCTTATCGTGACTCGCGCATCAACAGAATATTTGAAGGAACAAACGAGGTCAATCGTCTGTTGGTTGTGGATATGTTGTTGAAGCGTGCAATGAAAGGTGAATTAGATTTGATGGGGCCTGCACAAGTAGTAGCAGGAGAATTGATGTCTATTCCAGATTTTGGAGAAGAAGACGATAAACCATTTGCTGCGGAGAAAAAGATCATTGCAAATTTGAAAAAGGCAGGTTTGTTAGTAGCAGGTGCTGCAGTTCAAAAATTGATGATGTCCTTGTCAAAAGAGCAAGAAATCTTAATGAATATTGCTGATATCATTGGTTATGTATATGTAGCTGAATCCGTTTTATTACGTGCTGAAAAATTGTACCATACCAAAGGCGAAGAAGCTGCAGCATTAGCCACAGATATGGCTCTTGTGTATTTGTATACTACGATTGACAAAGTCAATGTGGCAGCGAAGGAGGCATTGTATTCATTTGGAGAAGGTGATGAGTTAAATATGATGTTGGTTGGTATTCGTCGCTTTACGAAGGCAGCACCTTTCAATGTGAAAGACGCACGTCAACGCATTGCACGTAAACTAATTGAAGAAAATAAGTACTGTTTTTAATAAAAAATAGTTTTATTTAAGTTGATTATAATTGGTAAAGCCCGCTGTCACAGCGGGCTTTTTTATGTCTAATAAAATTTTCATCTTTCATATTTTATAAAGTTTTATATACCTCAAAGAAATTAAGTGGTTGTAATACAGCGGTTTGATTAGAAATGTATATTAAATCTATAAAATTAGTAGACTTTTTATTTTTTGTTATTATATTTGCATCGTGATGTATATATACGCATACAATTAGCTAATAATCAACGATAAATAAGATTTAAAAGAATGAATCAATTATACAACTTAAAAAAAGGAGACTTCGAAGATAAGTCATCAAATCTAAAACAAAATCTTTCTTGTGAAATGATGCGAATGTGTAGCTAATTTCATTCCCCCTTATGTATATAGATAGGGGAAGTGTGAGGCTTCCCCTTGATTTTGTTAATAATGAACAAGTTTTCAATTGGCGTTGTCACTTGTAATATTCACTACTAAACGATTTAAATTTATGAATTATAAAATTATTTATAGCATTTCAGTTGGATTATCTTTGTTGCTAGGCACTACAACAGTAGTAAAAGCGCAAGAGAAAAATCCTAAACCTATCATTAATGCTTCCTTAATCGGTACTGTCATCGATGCTGATAGTAAGGAGCCTATATCAGGTGTAACTGTGCAATTGGATGCTGTAACTCACCAAGTTAAAACTGACCGTGATGGTAAATTTCAGTTTGTAACCGGTCAAAAATTACCATTTACAGTTGTGGTATCTTATTTGGGATATGAAACACAAAAATTGATAATTGAAATATCACCAGCCGTTATAGAATTAAAACAAGGTGTAAATTCTCTAGAACAAGTATTTGTGACTTCTCGTCGTCGGGCAGAACAAATTCAAGATATCCCTATTCCTGTATCATTGGTTCGTGCCAGCACTATTGAGGATGCAGGTGCATTCAATGTAAACCGTATTAAGGAGGTCGTTCCTACCGTACAATTATATGCTTCGAATGCACGTAATACCACATTAAACATTCGTGGATTGGGTTCTACATATGGATTGACCAATGATGGTATCGACCCAGGTGTAGGTTTTTATTTGGATGGTGTTTATTTGGCACGTCCAGCCGCTACTGCTTTAGATTTTATTGATATTGAACAAATAGAGGTTTTGCGAGGTCCACAGGGTACTTTGTTTGGGAAGAATACAACATCAGGAGCTTTTAACATTACTTCTCGTCTTCCATCATTCATTCCGGGAGCCAATTTTGAAGTTAGCTATGGAAATTTTGGTTATGTGCAAGGGAAAGCTTCTATCACTGGACCTTTAGTAAAAGACAAATTAGCAGCTAGAGTCTCATTCTCGGGTACGCAGCGTGATGGTTTGCTGTATAATGTGAGTACAGACCGTCAAATCAATGATATCAACAATTTAGGTTTACGTGGTCAATTATTGTATACGCCTTCGGAAAATTTAAAGGTTACGTTGACGGGAGATAGAACGATTCAAAAACCTGATGGATACGGGTGGGCTGTGGCTGGTGTTGTGCAGAATCAACGTTCAGAATTCAGACAGTTCAATAGTATTATTAAAGATTTGAACTACGAAATTCCTTACAAAAGTGCTTTTGAGCGTAAAGTAGATTTGGATACACGTTCTAAAGCAGACAATGAATTGGGTGGTGTTTCACTGAATTTTGATTATAAAATAGGAAAAGGAACGTTGACTTCAACTTCGGCATGGCGCTATTGGAAATGGGTGCCATTGAATGATAGAGATTATTTAGGTGTACCTGCTTATACCATTTCGTCGGGAACTTCTAAACATGATCAATGGTCTCAGGAATTTAGATATTCAGGAGATATCAATGAGAAATTGAGTGGTGTGGTTGGAGTATTTGGCTTGTGGCAAGATTTAAGTACCGATCCAGTGCATACCGAGGAGGCTGGCGATGCTCTATGGCGTTTTCAACAAAATAATGCTGCAGCTACCCAATGGGCTCCAGGCTTGATAGATAGAGTGGGTATTCGTACTAACTATGGTATCAAAAGTACCAGTTTGGCGATATTTGGTCAATTAGATTATGCGGTGACAGAAAAATTGCACATCCTACCAGGTATTCGTTATAATTATGATAAAAAAGTAGCCAACTACGACCGCAAAAAATATATCGATAATGATATTACATATACCGCAGAGCAATTGGCTGCTGTCAACAGTATCTATTCTGACCAGCAATTTGACGTCGATGCTGATGCAGGAAATTTCTCGGGACAATTGTCTTTGCAATATAAATTTACGCCGAATTACAATGCTTTCGTAACTTATTCTAAAAGCTACAAACCAATCGGTATCAACGTAGGTGGTTTGCCTGTAATTGATGGAAAAGTAGCGGCAGAATTGGCGGAAGTACAACCAGAATCGGTAAATCATTACGAATTAGGTGTTAAAACCAATCCTATTCGCAATGCTTTCTTGAACTTAACTATTTTCCAAACTAGCATAAAAGATTACCAAACGCAAGTGCAAACACCAGACCCAGGTGTGAATCGCGGTTATTTGGCGAATGCTGAAAAGGTTAGTGTGAAAGGTCTAGAATTGGATGGAAGTATCAAAGCAAGTAGCTATTTAAGAATTAATGCTGCTTTTGCGTACACAGATGGTAAATATGATTCATTCACGAATGCGCCTGTGCCATTAGAAGAAGTTGGTGGTGCGCAAGCATTTAAAGATGTGTCAGGTGGAGAATTGCCAGGTATTTCGAAATTTTCGTGGACTATTGCACCTGAATTGACGACTAAAGGAAATTTCTTAGCCTTGCAAGGAACATATTTCTTAGGAGCCGACGCTTTCTACCGTTCTAAATTTTCGTCTAGCCCTTCTCCATCTCAATATTTGAACATTGATGCCTACGCATTAGTTAATGCACGTGTGGGATTCAGAGGTGCCAATGGTTTATCTGTGATAGTATGGAGTAGAAATTTAACGAATAAAGATTATTACGAACAATTATTAGCAGCGCCTGGCAACTTCGGACAATATGCTGGAATGGTGGGCGACCAACGTACCTATGGTGTGACGTTGCGATACAATTGGAGATAAAACTATTACAAGAGATAAAACTATGAGTGATAAAGTACAAGTTGCAGAATTACAGATGAAGAACAAGAAAAAGTTGACTCCCATCGTCGGATTGATATTATTACTAAAACTTTTTATAGTAGTCTATTTTGGCTATTTAATTACCCAAGCAATCGAGAATAATACGATTCACTTTGATAGCACATTCTTTCTATTTATTGTTGCAGGATTTTTTGCGCAATTGATTGATGGTGCTCTGGGGATGGCTTATGGTGTTAGCTGCACAACTTTATTGCTTAGTCTGGGCATATCTCCAAAGTTGGCTTCTGCAAGTGTACATACATCTGAGATTTTTACGACTGGTGTATCTGGTTTATCACACATACGTTTTAATAATTTAGATAAAAAGCTATTTTTCAGTATTGTTTTTACAGGTGTAATTGGAGCCAGTTTGGGAGCATATTTATTAGCTGACTTGTTTGATGGTGGTAATGTGAAGCCTTATATTTCCGCTTACTTGGTGTTTCTTGGAGGATACTTGATTTTCAAAGCAGTGCGTAAAAAAAGCGAAGCGAAACCAAAAACAAAATACGCTCCTGTATTAGCATTTTTTGGAGGTCTATTGGATGCTATAGGTGGAGGTGGTTGGGGACCTATTGTGACCTCAAATTTGTTGAGTCAAGGGCATAATCCACGTAAGACAATTGGTTCGGTAAATACAGCTGAGTTTTTTGTGACCTATTTTGCTACCGTTGTATTTATTTTTGTGTTGGGTGTACAACATTTGGATATAGTACTTGGATTAGTCATAGGAGGTGTGTTAGCAGCTCCGATAGGTGCTTACGTTGCTTCAAAGATTAATGCTAAGGCACTCATGATTTTGGTAGGAACATTAGTGATACTTACTTCTACCTATAGCTTGATAAGTCTCTTTTATTAGTATAACTTTATATGGTTGAAAGCTGTATCATGTACTTGTGATACAGCTTTTTTTGTGTTTAAAATTCATGATTATGATACATTTCACTTATATAACTAGTATCTTAGAATAAGATTTTAAGCGTATATAGAATTGGAAAAATATGATGCAATTATAGTTGGTTCAGGTCCTAATGGCTTTGCTGCAGCAATTACTTTGCAACTGCAAGGGCTTTCGACATTAATCGTAGAAGGTGCGGATAGCATTGGTGGTGGAATGCGTACCAAAGAATTGACACTTCCTGGATTTAAGCATGATGTCTGTTCGGCTATTCATCCGATGGCGATGGCGTCGCCATTTATGAAATCTGTTCCTTTGGAAGATTTTGGTTTGTCTTTTGAATATGCCAAATATGAAGCCGCTCATCCGCTGTTAGGGGAAGAGGGAGCTGTTCTGCATCGTGATTTAGAAATGACTATAGCCGAATTGGGAAAGGATGGTGCATATTACAGAAGATTAATTGAACCTGTTGTTAAAAATTGGGAAAAGTTGGCTAAAGATACCATGGGACCTTTGGGGTTTCCTAAATATCCTTTTAATCTGGCTGCTTTTGGATTGAACGCTATACAGCCCGCTTCTTGGTTGGCTAATCATTTCCAGTCTGAAAAGGCTAAAGGATTGTGGGCTGGAATGGCAGCACATGGCATTCAGCCTTTGGATAATTTTACGACATCAGCAATCGGTATGGTTCTAATGGGTGTAGGGCATCGTTACGGATGGGCGATTCCGAAAGGTGGCTCGCAGTCTATTGCAAATGCTTTAGAAGCCTATTATTTATCCTTAGGAGGAAAAGTTCAAACTGGATTTTGGTTGAAGAATAAATTTGACTTACCCGAACACAAGATTCTTTTGTTGGATCTGACCCCTAAGCAACTACTCGAAATTGAAGGGTTGGATTTGAGTCCTGCTTATGCAAAACAATTGTCTCGCTATAAGCAAGGTATGGGTGTCTTCAAAATAGATTGGGCACTTTCAGAAGAAACTCCCTTTACGGATTTGCGTGCTCGTCAAGCGGCAACAGTACATATTGGCGGTACATTCAATGATATAGCTTTATCTGAAGAAGATGGACATAAAGGAAAATTAACGGATAGGCCATTTGTGCTTTTTACGCAACAAAGCCAGTTTGATAAAACGCGTGCTCCTGAGGGCAAACATACAGGTTGGGCCTATTGTCACGTTCCAAATGGTTCGTCTTTTGACTACACAGAAATTATCGAAAATCAGATTGAACGATTTGCACCAGGTTTTAAGGATACAATTCTGACAAGGCATACCTACAACCCATTACAGATGGAAGAGTACAATCCCAATTATATAGGAGGTGATATTAATGGTGGAATCATGGATATATCACAATTATATACCCGTCCAACAATTTCTCTGAATCCCCATCGTACTTCCAATAAAACAATATACATTTGTTCTTCAGCTACACCTCCAGGAGGTGGTGTGCACGGTATGTGTGGTTTTCACGCTGCAAAGATCGCTTTGAAAGACCATTTTGATATCTCAGTAAACTTATAAGTAATGGCGCAAAAGAAAATTGTATTAGCTGGAGGAACAGGTAATATTGGTAAACTATTGACAAACGAGTTTGTCAAGTTAGGTTATCAAGTGTTGATATTAAGTAGAAGGGTACAGCAATCGAAAAATTCTAACATCAAGTATGTACCGTGGGATGGTGAAACGAAAGGCGCTTGGGTTGATGAACTAGAGGATGTTGATACAATTATAAATTTGAGTGGAAAATCTATTCAATGTCGTTTTACGGAGGAGAATAAAAAGGAACTTTTGGCATCCAGAATCTTACCTACTAAAGTTCTTGGTGCAGCTATTGTTGATTTGATGCATCCACCTCGACTTTGGATTAATTTTTCTGGAATTTCAGTTTTTGAAGGTCTTGATGGTTTTCACGATGAAGATTCTAAAGATTATGCTCAAACTTTTTTAGCAAATCTTACTAAAAAATGGGAAGAGACATTTGAAAATTCTATAACTCCAAAAACACAGAAGGTCATTCTTCGACTAAGCCCTGTACTTTCTAAGGAATTTGGTATGTTCAAGGAATTATATCCTTTAGCGAAATTTGGGTTAGGTGGGAAAGTTGGAAATGGACAACAGAATATTTCGTGGATTCACGAATCGGATTTGATAGCTATTGTCTTATGGATTATAAATCAAGAGAAGGTTTCTAATCTTTATCACGCTTGCGTGCCAAAACCTGAATCTAATGAACTATTTATGCAAACTTTACGTCAAGCTGTTAGCATGCCGATAGGATTTCCATTACCTGCTTTTTTAGCTAAAATAGGTGCATATTTCAAGGGAGTAGAAAGCGATATGCTGCTTCTGACTAATGCAGTAGAAGCTAAAAGACTCTCTCAAGAAGGTTTTATTTATAAGTATCCTACGACACAGAAAGCTTTTGAACATCTAACTAAAGAAAAATAATAAACTTATGTCTACAAAGAGAATTGCATTTACCGAAGATTGGGTTGTCGTCATTTTGGGATTAGGACTGGTGCTATTGGCGGTATTGGGATTGATTGTACCCAAACCAAGCTTTAGTTGGTCTTCATATGCTGTGTTAACAGATAATGTATTTTCCATTGCCAATTTAACTAAAGTCGCAAGTCAGTTTTTTACAGTTTGTGTCACCGCAATTTTTGGTGCGATATTATTGAATAAATCAATCAAATCCTTGTTGATTGTATTTCCTTCTATTTTTATATTAACAATCTTAGCTTTAATTATAGCTGGAAATGCCACGGTAAAGGAGTACAACTTGGAAGCTGTGATTTTTGCATTAGGAATAGGATTATTGATTAGTAATACTTTCAAATTGCCAGAATGGTTTAAAAATGCATTAAGCACAGAGCTGTACGTCAAGATAGGGTTAGTGCTATTGGGAACGACAGTGATTTTTGGTGATATTTTGAAAGCAGGAGCTTTAGGATTAATTCAAGCTTTGGTTGTGGTTATTTCGGTTTGGTATTTTGCATTTTGGTTATGTAAAAAACTGAAAATCGATAAAGAAATGTCCTTAATGTTAGCAAGCGCAGTATCCATTTGTGGTGTTTCGGCTGCTATTGCTACATCTGGAGCTATTAAAGGTGATAGTAAGAAGCTTTCTTATGTGATTTCGTTGGTACTTATTACGGCTATTCCCATGATGATTTTTATGCCTTATTTGTCAGAATGGATGGGCTTATCACAAGAAGTAACAGGAGCTTGGCTTGGAGGATCTATCGATACTACGGGTGCTGTAGTCGCTTCAGGCTCATTAGTAGGTGAGAGAGCTTTAGAAATTAGTACTATAGTGAAATTCTCTCAAAATGTATTATTGGGAATTGCAGCTTTTGCAATTAGTATATATTGGACGTATTCTAAATCCGTAGGTGAAGAAACAAAGCGAGAAAAACCGACTTTGAAAATTATTTGGGAACGCTTCCCAAAATTTGTGATTGGGTTTATTTTAGCTTCTTTGTTATTCTCTTTTGTGATTTCAGAAGAGACTGTAGGGAATGTGAAAGAGAGTTTGAAAAGTCTACAGAGTCTTTGGTTCGTGTTAGCCTTTACTTCGATTGGATTGGAAACTAATTTCAAAGACCTTTTTCAGCACAGTAATAAAAAACCTTTATACGCATTTCTAATTGCGCAAACCTTTAATATTATCGTGACTTTGGTGATAGCCATGATTTTGTTCCGATAATTTTATGGAAAATCGTATCTTAAAGCATCATCATAGCAAATAAAGTAGATGAACGAAAAGGAGCTTCTTTTACAATATAAATCGACGGGCAGTCTGGATGTATTGGGCAAATTGTATGCTCCCTATATGTCTTTGTTGTATGGTGTTTGCTTCAAATATTTTCAAGATGCAGAGCAAAGCCAAGATGCGGTGATGCAAATTTTCGAAGAACTTATCACTAAACTTAAAACTCATGAGGTAGATAATTTCAAAAGTTGGTTGCACGTTTATACCAAGAATTATTGTTTAATGCAATTGCGTAGAGATAAACGTAGACCACAAGTAGATATTGAAGAGAATCTTTACGAGAGTGAGCAAAAATTGAGTGATGTGGATGAGGTCAAGTGGGAGGAGAGGGATTTTGAGAAACTAGAAGGTTGTCTGCAATCACTGAATGCAGAACAAGAGCAATGTGTTCGTTTATTTTATTTGGAACAAAAATGTTATAAAGATATCGCCGATGAGATGGGATTGGACTTGAATAAAGTTAAAAGTGCCATTCAAAATGGAAAGCGTAATCTGAAAATGTGTATGGAAAATAAGAAAAATGGAAAATAATTACCAATTATCGCGAATTCATAATTATGTGCATGGTTTGATGAGCCGTGACGAAATGCATGCATTAGAGCGAGAAGCATTGGATGACCCATTTTTGCAAGATGCAATTGATGGTTATCGGTTGCAAAATGGAGTAGATGCAAAGCAGTTAAGTCTTTTGCAACAACGCTTAGCTACACGTGTTCAAGAACAATCGACTTCTAGAAATAAGAGATTCTACAGCTGGCAACGGTTGGCTGTCGGAATGGCTGCAGGCGTGATGTTTATGGTAGTGTGCACGTTGTTGTTGATAAAATATTTGCCACAAAATAAAATGGCTACTGAATTTACAGAGGTAGTTGTTAGTGAATCAACTTATGAATACAATATAACTCCAAACAATAATAAAAATAATGTATTACCAATAGGCGGTTGGGAAATATTGATAGACAAGCTTAAGTCAAACTACTCAAATAGTGAAGACTTTGAAGGTAGCTTGTATATAACATTCAAAGTTGATGAGCATCACAAAGCTTATGATATATCTATAAATGGTAAGGATAGTGTTAAATTCGAAGAGTTACAGGATATTATCAGAAATAAAATTAAATGGGATGGTAGTGAGGCTGATATTATATTAGATATCAGTAAAATTGGATCTTATGAAGATATTTAATTTGTGATTACTTGCTTTTTGTGGCAGTTTATTTTTCTTTTATTTAATTTTCTATATACTCATAGTTTATTAACTTAAATTATGAATAAAAAACATACATTATCACTATTGGCGGTTATTAGCTCATTGATAACATTCGCTCAAGAACAAAAACATAGATTATCGCTGGTTTCTGACTTAGATGCGGAAATTGTAACTGAAGAAACTAGACCTATTACTTTAGGAATTCAATATCAGTATTCATTAACAGAACGTCAGAATTTATCTGCTTTCTTTGCTGTTAGTAATAAAATCTCTTATTTCGGAGCAGATTATGTTTATGATTTTCCGCTTGTCGGAAATAAACTTGAATTTAATCTTGGAGGTGGTATGGGGCTTTATAAATATAACACGCCGCCTTCTATTGGCATTGATTATGATCCCAAAGAATGGTATCTGGCAGGTACAGTTGGGTTTACTTATAATTTCTCAGCACAACCATTATCTATCTTTGCAGCATATAAACCAAAAATTGACTCAGCTTTTGATCCTGTAGGACCTACTGATATGTTTGTTGGGATAGGCTATAGATTTTAAATCAAAATAGTCATTTCGTTGAATGCGAAATGACTATTTCAATTAAATAGATTTATTCATCCAAAGAAGAAACATACATATTTCCAGTTCCGTATATATTAGGCTGATCTGTAGCTTCAATCTCTAATATTGCATTTTGAGATATTTCTTTGTGTGTCACCCAAAGTCTATCTAAGGGCTTATTATTTAATTTGATAGATTTTATAAATCGATTGTTATCCCCAAAATTTTTAACCTGAATACGTAACTTATTCTTGCCTTTATTAATCGTTATTTCTGGGAAGAAAGGTACATTGATATAATAAATAGGTTCTCCTATAAGTGGTTGATGAAGTCCTATTGCTGATAAGACAAACCATCCAGACATTGCTCCAGCATCGTCATCCATAGTACGAATAAAAGCTTTTGGTTCATTCTTATAGATTCGATCAATGAACGGATCAATTCCCCGGCTGTTGTCATTAAAATAATATTGGATAACTGTATCTAATGCAAGTTCATGTACTAAAGATTGGTAGCGCCATGGTTTGTTTGAAGCATAATAAAGTGTTGGTGATTGAATGTCAGGTTCATTGGCTCTATTGAAGTAGTGGTTATCAAAGAAATCATCAAGTTGATTGGTAAGATTGTCTTTTCCTTCCATTAAATTCGTAAGTCCTTTAATATCAAATGGAACATTCCAACGGTATTGTCTAATTGTACCTTGGTACATTTTACGTGCAGACATACGGTCCACATCATTTTTACTTAGGTCATTAAATTCTTTGAGCCAATGTGCTTTGTACGATTTTGCTCTATTTAGAAATAACTCTTTTTGGGAAGGAATCAATTTACTCATAGCCCACATATCATAAGTTGATTCTAAAAATTTGTCAGGTTTAGAAAAATCAAATGTTGTAGTGTCCTGAATCAATTTTTCTTTTATTTCATTTAATGGCACGTTAAAATTTTTGTTCTGTGCGTCCAATAATACTACAGCAGCATGTTCTGTACGGACAGAATTGGCGGGCTCATGAGGTCCAGCAAAATCATATTTACCGTATTTGTATAGATTTGCTATTGAGTATATAATATCTTGATAACGATTTTCGTTAAGTAAAGCCAATAGAGGAAGTTGAGTTTTGTAATTATCCCAAATCGCCCAACCGTGGTATCGAGGTGTGGTAGCATGATAAATTTTGCCATCTGTTGCTTTAAATTCATTATTCTGCTCCGAAATATTATATGGCGATTGCATGGTGCGATATAGTAGAGAATAAAATAGATTTTTACGATCTTCGTTGTTTCCTCCAAGTTGAATCGAGGAAAGCTCTTTTTCCCAATTAGTTTGGGATATTTTTTTTATTGTATTATAATCTTTTTGAGCATTCGATTTTAGTGTGGCAACTGCATGCTCTTCGCTGACAGCTGAAAAAGAAATTTTGATATTTTGCTTCTCTTTAGCGTCTGGTACACGAATATTTACTTTGTTTTCGTCTGTTAAATTGAGTTGCGCATCATTAATTTCTATCGCATAATGTATAGTATAGACCCCAACATCACAAGTAGTTTTCGCACGCACCGTACCTATGATATGATTTTTTTGAATAACCATTTTGTTATTTACTATAGCATTATTTAGCGCATATCCGAAATCAATAAGAAATCCTTTTGCCCCTTTAGGAAAACTATATTCATGAATACCAAAATTCTGATGCACAGCAAAATTAGCTTTGATTTTTTCATTAAAATCTATTTCATAAAACCCTGGTCCAGCTTTTTCTGAAGCTTTGGTCAATAATTCATTATTATAAGTTTCTCCTAAGTAGGGTTTAACCATTATTAACCCACCACTTCCTTTGCAGCCTACTCCTTCGAATCGGTTGTGTGTAAATCCTATTACTTTCTTTGCTAAATGCTCATATCCAGCGTGCAGTTGAGGAGAGGTGTGCGGCAGGATATTCATTTGATAAAATGGAGAAGAAGCTCCAGGTGATAATTGACCGTGGTCTCCTGAACTTCCTAAAAAAACATTTACTTTATTGACTATTGTTTGTGCATATAGATTTTTTTTATTGAATAATAAACTTAAGAGTAAGATTACACAGAATATTTTTTTCATAAATAGATGGTTTTGACGGTTTAAAAGTAAATATAAGTAAAGTATTTCTTATGATTTATTGAAGTCAATTTGTTGTTTAATATAAGCTTAATATAAATTTCACTTAACAGGGTGTTTTCAGTTACTTCAAGGTTATAATTCTTATTTTTTTAACATAATAAACATTTTAAGATAACATGCGAGAGCTAGTTTTGCGGTCAAACAACTGTATCATATAACTATGCAAAACAAGTCAAAAAAGCTTTTCTGGCTTTTAATGTCATTATCAGTATCAAGTTTATCTTTAGAAGCGACACCTAAATCTTTCGTTTTACCATCTTTAAATTCTATTTCGACACAACAAAAGATTTCAGGTAAAGTGGTTGACCAACAGGGTAATGCTATTGTAGGGGCGACGATAAAAAACTCATTGACCAAAGCGCAGACTCAAACTGATGCAAATGGTACCTTCAATATTGAAGGTAAAATAAATGATGTACTAGTTATCAAGTTTGTGGGGTATAGTGAGGTAGTTCATTCTGTGTCTCAGAATGATAACTTGACGATAGTACTTGAAGAAGAGGGACAACAAATTGAAGAAGTTTTGGTTTCCATCGGTTACCAACAGATTCGTAAATCGGATGTTACGGGTGCTATCTCTAGTGTCAAAGCAGACGAACTTAATCTGAGCTCTCCAAAATTGGGACAAGCTATGGTAGGAAAAGTAGCGGGTGTGCAAATTATGCAAACTTCAGGAGCTCCCTATGACGGTACAAAAATCCGTGTTCGTGGAATGGGATCAATCAATGCAGGAACTGATCCATTATATGTTATAGATGGCTATCCTGCAGGTAATAATTTGAATATCAATCCCAATGATATAGAAAGTATAGATGTGTTAAAGGACGCAGCTTCTGCGGCGATTTATGGATCGAGAGGAGCTAGTGGTGTAGTATTAATTAATACTAAACGAGGTAAGTCTGGAAAAAGCAATGTTGAATATGAAGCTTTGGCAGGATTTGGACAATTATCAAAAAAATTAGACCTTTTAAATTCGGAGGAATATATTGACCTACTAATTGATGGTAGAAATAATACATATCGTGATTTGGTTATAGGTCGTGGCGGTAGTTGGAATGATAATATGCGCTTGGATAGTAATGCAGATCGTGTGGCTCGAGTGGGTAACGCAGGTTCTATTACTATACCAGAAGAATATTATGATTTTGCTACTGGGACAGCAAAAAAAGCACAATACGATACTGATTGGCAAGATGCTTTGTATCGAAATGCTCCTTTCCAACGTCATAATCTTTCTGCTTTTGGTGGTACAGATAAGACAAAGTACTTTCTAAGTGGTTCGTATCAGAACCAAAAGGGTATCATGTTAAATACAGGTCAACAAACGTTTAATTTCAGAACTAATGTGGACTCAAAAATTAGTGATCGTCTTACAGTGGGGGCAAATGTATCCTTTACATACAATGATAATGACGAAGTAACAACAGGACGCTTCGATAGAAGCCCATCTATGTCTGCGCTAATTTATCTACCTACATTACCAGTTTATAATGAGGACGGTACGTATGCTCAGTTCGGGATGGGAGAATTATCTGCAGCACAATATGGTATTCAGAATCCAGAAAATCCATTAGCTTATGTATCTAAAATTAAAAATACAAGATTAGGTAAGCGAGGTTTATACAATGCATATGCTGATTTTAAAATTTTGGATGGGTTATCCTTAAAAGTAAACGGAGGTATTTCGACGAATGATCAGAAATATGACTATTTCAGACCAACGAGTATTTCTAATGGTAATAATAAGCCATTTTCGGATAATGCAAAAACAGCAGCTTATGCTGATGCTAATACTAGAAGTGAGATTGATAAATTGGTTGAGGCAATTTTGAACTTTAATAAAACCTTCAACGAAAAACATACAATTGGTGCCTTAGCAGGTTATTCTGCGCAGCGTACAGATACAGATTATATAGCAGTGCGTGCTAGAGGCTTTCAAAATGATGCTATTGGTCAAATTACAGATAAAGGTGCAGACCCCTCAAATTTTGTCCTACAAGATGCTTTTAAACGTACTACAACATTGCAGTCTTATTTTTCACGTGTTAATTACAGTTTTGATTCGAAATATTTCTTGTCAGCATCCATCCGTACAGATGCTTCCTCGAGATTTGGTGTGAATAATAAGTGGGGTGTTTTCCCATCGTTATCAGCAGGATGGACTATTTCGAATGAAGAGTTTTACAATAATTGGTTAGGTCAAGGTTCTACCATGAAATTAAGAGCTAGCTGGGGAAGAAGTGGAAATAATAATATTGGAGATTATGCAAATATTACCAACTTCAGTAGCCCGACAGGGGTGATCATAGGAGATCGCGTAGAAACTGCATACTACCCGTTAGATTTGAAAGATGCAAACATTGGTTGGGAAACTACTTCACAATATAATGCAGGCTTGGATTTAGGTCTCTTGAACGGCCGAATCAACTTGCTTACAAACGTGTATTTAAGTAGATCGACGGATTTACTTTTTGACCAACCTATTTCAGCTGTTTCAGGGGCCACTACGATTTTAACAAACTTGCCTAATAGCAAAGTACAGAATAAAGGCTTTGATATTCAGTTGGATACACGTATAATACGTTCAGCGGATTTTGATTTAGGTTTTAGTGGTAACATCAATGTAAACAGAAATAAGGTTCTTGATTTAGGTGGAGGTTCAACCATTATTACCAATGGCGCAGAACGTTCTTATCATACGCACATCACACAAGAAGGAAGTCCAATTGGAATGTTCTATGGCTTTAAAGTATTAGGTATTGCTACGGAAGAGAATTTCGATAAAGTAGCGCCATCTTCCGCTTCTACGACGGCATTACAACCTGGTGATTTATATTTCGAAGATGTCGATGGTAATGGTATAGTAAACGATGACGACAAGCGCGTTATTGGAAATCCACACCCAAATTTTACGTATGGTTTTGCTGTGGATTTGAGATATAAGAATTTTGATTTGCGCACTTCATTCAATGGTTCACAAGGAAACATGGTCTTGGACGGCTACGATTATTACTTATACAACATGGAAGGAAGTGGTAACCAATATGCTGATGTAGCGCAACGTTACCGTTCGGCAATAAAGCCTGGAAATGGAAAAGTATATCGTGCAGCACGTGGTGGTACGCAGAGTAATAGTACCCGTTTGTCTACCTTCTATTTGCAAGATGGCTCATTCTTGAGAATGACAAATATTATGTTAGGTTATACTATTCCGAATAATTTGGTAGAAAAGTGGAAACTTGCAGGACTACGTGTATATGCTACCGTTGATAATCCGTTGACATTCTCTAAATACAAAGGATATAATCCAGAGCCAGATTATAATCAACGTGGGAACTTAACACCAGGTGTGGATTACGGTCTTTATCCATTGGTGAGATCATTCAATTTTGGTGTCAAAGTTACTTTTTAATTTATCCTAAACAGGAATTTAATCACTACAATAACAACATGAAAAAAAGATATATATTACCATTTTTAGTATTAGTTCTGAGCTCTTGTAAAGATGATTTTTTGAATCAATTAGATCCCAATGCAGTCTCTGTAGAAAGCTACTTTCAAACAGAAAATGATGCCTTATTGGCGGTGAATGGGCTGTATCAAGTATTAAGATCAGGTAATACAATTGGCGAAGGAAGTGCTTTATATAGCGAAGAACGTTCGGATAACTCTGGCCGCGATGATAATCAGTCTAATGCTGGAGAACCATTTCAATTCAATGATTTTTCAATTTTACCAAGTAATAGTTATTTACGTACCCATTGGTCATCGATGTACGATGGTATCGCACGTGCGAATACTGTAATTAGCCGAATTGATAATATGAATTTTGCGGCTGATGATTTAAAAAAGCGCTATTTGGCAGAATCTAAGTTTGTTCGTGCACTATTATATTTTCATTTAGTGCGCAAGTTTGGAGATATTCCTTTATCGACAGAAGAGGTCACTTCTAAATCGCAAGCCGATCAGTTGGCTTTTCGTGCTAAAGAAGCAGATGTATATGCACAGATCATTAAAGATTTAACAGAAGCTTTGGATAGTAATTTACCTAATCAGCAAAAGGATTATGCTGTTGGAAGAACATCAAAAGCTGCCATACATGCTGTTCTTGGACAGGTTTATTTGACAATGGGAAGTACGCTAGAAACTGCTAAGTCAGATAATTTTAGAAAGGCAGAAGAACATTTGAGTGCAGCATATGGTATGAGAAAGTTTGGTAAACTTACTGAAATCCCTTACAGTGATGTTTTCGATGTGAATAAGAAAATGGATTGTGACGAATTGGTATTTCAAATCCAATACTTGCAAGGTGATCAAAACTACCATTCGAGTATAGCAAGAAATAATCAGGCAAGAGGAGAGTCAATTAATTCTCAATTCCCATCTACGGGCGCAGGCACTCGAGCAAGTAAGGACTTGGTCTTTGAATATGAAGTAGGCGATATTCGTAAAGATTTTTCAGTGAAGTTTGCTTCTGATGCTAGAGTAAATGATTGGTTTATCACAAAATTTAGAGATAATAGTGATGCAGCGGGAACAGCAGGATGGGGCGGAAATGATTGGATATTGATTCGATATGCAGATGTGATGTTAATGTTAGCAGAAGCAAAGATGAATTTAGGAAAAGATGGTGAGGCGATTGTTCTGCTTAATGAGGTACGTGAACGAGCAGGTCTTCCATCATATCAAAATTCCAGAAATAATGCTGCATACGCTACCAAATATCCAACTTTGAAAGATGCTATTTTGCACGAAAGACGCGTAGAATTGGCATTTGAAAACCATCGTTGGTTTGATTTGATAAGAGTTTATAATGCTGAAGAATTGGTCAGTTATTTCAAGAAAAAGGACCAGGCTAATTATGGAAATGCGAAGTTGTCGAATATTTCGACCAAAGACAGATATTTCCCAATACCTTTTGACGAATACAAATTGGATCCAATAAAAATGTATCAAAATCCAGGATATCAATATTAATCAAATCCAAACCAATTATATTTTTTTAAAAGTTTGTGCTTCTACTTTTTTGTAGAGGTGCAAACTTTGTTCAATTTTACACTATATTTAGATATTCTAAACCTTCGAATTAACTACCCATGAGAAATTTTAAAATAATATTCATTTTCTTAACTCTATTATGTTCTCTACAGCTCGCAGAAGCACAAACGTCTGTTTATCAGAAAACTAAACAAATCCTTAATAACCCAAAGTCTGCTGATCAAGCCTTAGTAGCTGCACACCGCGGAGATTGGCGCAATGCTCCTGAAAACAGTATTCAAAGCTTAGAAAATGCTATAGCAATAGGAGCGCATATTTATGAATTGGATGTGCAACTGTCTAAGGACTCCGTATTGTACCTTATGCATGATAAGACGATCGATAGAACAACAAATATGAAAGGGAAAGTTAGCGATTATACATGTGCAGAACTTAAAACTTTTCGTTTGCGAAATGGATTGGGACGTGTGACTGCGCATACGATACCTAGTTTAGAGGAATTTATGAGAAGCAGTAAGGGACGAATATTTTTGAATATTGACAAAGGTTTTCAGCACTTACAATTGGTTGTACAGTTGATTCAAAAATTGCAGATGCAAGACGAAGTATATATCAGTATTGATGCAGGTAATTCTTTGCAAGATTTAGAACAAAAGTTTGGTAAATTCCCTGTTGATATTAAACTAATGCCAATTATCAATATTAATAAGGATGGTTATAAAGAACTAGTTGAGTCATATTTCTCACGTAAAAGCACGATGTTTCAAGCTGTTTTTCAACAAGAAAATGAAGAAGCTTTCGACTACTTAAAACAAGTCCGTGACAAAGGATATTTATTGTGGTACAATTCTCTTTGGGCTTCTTTGTGTGCTGGGAGAGATGATGATAGAGCTGTAGAGCAAAATCAACCTGATGAAACTTGGGGTTGGTTAATTAAAAAGGGAGCGCATGTTATACAATCAGATCGACCAATTACACTTTTGCATTATATTGAAGATTTATAGTAAAACAAAAATGGCTGTCAAATTTGGAGGGCACTGAAAAAGTCTCATTTTTTATGAGTCTTAAAAATTGACTGAGTAGAGGTTTTACCTTACTTGGTCATTTTTGTTTTATGGATTTCTGGAAATTTGTTTTTTAATGGCCTTATTGAAGGTTTAGCCGATTAGGACTTGCTATTTGGTTTCTTAGCATCCCAATTCGACTGTTTTTGAGTTAATAATCCTCTTTTTTAGATCAATTTCAGGATTCTTTTCAAGTTTACAGTGAAGATGGCCATTGCACCCTGCATTTCCATATTTTCAATGCCATAGGAATCTGCTCTTCCATAACCATGAACATTCTTGAGCTCACTGTTGTTTGCCTCTATTATATATCTTTCCTTAGACTTTCTTCGATAATAATCTGATTCTTGAAAAGCCATCTGATCTTTGTGAAGATCAGATTTTATGGAGATTGAATAGGAGTTAGTTCTAGCCCCTTCCTTGTAACATCCTTCCCTGAGAGGGCAAACCTTACATTTCTCTACATCAAAGAAATAGCTGTCAACTTGATTACTCACTCCGTTCTTTTTTCCTCCCCGAGCTTTTTTGATTGCTAGATGGCCTGCAGGACAGACAAACATCCCTGCGTCCTTATTGTAGTGGAAGTGTTCCCCCTGTTTCCTACATCCTTGGCTAACTGCTGGATTCAATTTAGCAATGATATCAATGTTCTGCTCTTTTGCCAGTTGGAGGTTGTCTTTTCCAGAATATGCAGCATCACCTATTATCGTATCCACTTCCATTCCATTCTGCTGGCTGATCGCCAATAACCTCGGCAGTTCCGGACCATCACCTTTTTCGCCTGTAGTAACGACTGCTGCTGTGATAATGCGTTCTTCGCTCATCGCAAGATGCGTTTTATAACCAAAGAAACTACTGTCTACAGATTTATATCCAAGCCTTGCTTCATCATCTTTAGAGAGCAGATAGTATTCTTTTGTGTCGTCAATAGTTTCCTTTAACAGGTTCAACTTCTCTTTAACAGCCGGTATTTCACTGATAGATTGATCCTGGTCAAGGACTCTCTGTAATTCCCTGCAATAGGTAAGCTCTTGATCCAGGTCGCCCGATTCATTCTGGTCTGGCAGATTCTCCCTGTATTGCTCATCGATCTGATATATCACCTTTCTTAATAGTTTGGAACGTTCCTTGAGTACTTCCAATGCTGTATATGGGTTAGATCTGGAATGAGTATGGGTCGTATCTACGATGATAGACTTTGACTTAATAATACCCTTTTCAAGGGCAATCGATACGGTCTTATTGATTAACAGGTTCAATAGATCCATATCTTTTAAGCGTAGTTTACGGAATTTAGTAAGCGAACTTGAATTGATCACATCCTCCTCAGGAGCCATTTCAAGAAAGTATTTAAAGGACATATCATATCTGGAACGCTCAACGACATCTACATCCGACACGGTGTAGATCGTTTTTAAAAGAAGGTATTTGAACATCTTGATTGGACTTTCAGCGTTGCGGCCATTAGTATGGCAATACTTAGTCATAGCTCCTCATAGATAAAACTGAAATCGATAAGATCATTGATTTTTCGAAGTAAATTGTCTTTTGGAACAATGATGTCGTACAAACCTGAATAGGAACTGAACTGAATTTTTTGTTGGGTAGAAAGCATCCTGAGGTCCGTTAAAATCTAATTTAAGATACGAAAAAAGGAGCAGAAAATATCATTTTCCACTCCTTTTTATCCCTGTTTATATAGGGACTTTTTCAGTGTCCTCCAAATTTGACAGCCTTTTTTGTTTTATTCTTCCCAACGGATTTTATCTTCTATTGGAGAGCGAACTGGTTCGCGAGGCTCCGCTTTGTGGTGTCCTAAATAGAATAGTCCAATACATTTTTGGTTTTCTTCTAATTGTAAAAGTTCACCCAAATGATTAATCATTCCAGGTGTTGCCCAATATCCACCAATGTTTAGTGAATGTGCTGCCAACCAAATGTTTTGAACAGCGCATGCTGTTGCTGCTAATTCTTCCCATTCGGGTAAGTCGCCCGTATAATTAACAATAATTGCGATAGCTACATTAGATTGCGTAGCTTTTTTTGCCATGTTTTGTTCTGTAAGTTCTGTGTATTTCTCGGCAGGCGTAATGTTTTTGTAAATACGTGCTAATTCAGAACCTAAACGTTGTAAACCGTCTTTTTGGAAAATCACAAAACGCCAAGGTTGTGTGCGTTTGTGCGTAGGAGCAGCATTTGCCGCTTCCAAGATAGTTAACAAATCTTCTTTCGAAATATCTTGTTCCGTAAAACTATTTTGATTAACCGTTCTACGGTATTTAATTGCATTTAAAACTTCGTTTGACATAATATTTTATTAATTGAGTTAAGCTTTTTCTTCCCAAAGTGCAGCGATATGAAGAATCGTTTTTACCGCTTTTTCCATATCTTGTTTACTTACCCATTCCATTTTACCATGGAATGCGTGACCTCCAGCAAATACATTTGGACAAGGTAGTCCCATAAAAGACAATCTTGAACCATCAGTGCCACCACGAATGCTACGACGTTCTGCTTTCATACCTGCACGTTCGATAGCTTCTAGCCCAATTTCCATGATTTGTGGATATTGGTCTAGTACTTCTTTCATGTTGCGGTATTGTTCTTTGGTTTCTAGCGTGTATGTTGTACCTGGATATTGAGCAACGATTTCTTTAGCGATACTTTCTAATTCTTGTGCATGTTTAGCCAAATTAGCTGTATCGTGGTCGCGTACAATAAAACCAATTGTCGCTTTTTCTACTGTACCTGAAATATTTGTAGGGTGAACAAAACCTTGTTTTCCTGAAGTACTTTCAGGAGATAAACGGTCTGTAGGTAGAGAATCAATGATTTTTGAAGCAATCTTGATAGCCGATTGCATTTTGCCTTTTGCAAATCCTGGATGTACAGATACGCCATGAATAGTTAAGGTCGCTATATCCGCTGAGAACGTTTCGTCTTCAATAGTTCCGGCTTTCTCGCCATCCATTGTATAGGCAAATTGAGCGCCGACTTTTTCTAAATTCACAAAATCAACACCACGACCAATTTCCTCGTCTGGTGTGAATAAGATTTTGATATCACCGTGCTTGATTTCTGGATGAGCAATTAATAATTTGGCTGCTTCCATAATCTCCGCTACTCCAGCCTTATCATCAGCCCCCAATAAAGTTGTACCCGAAGACGTGATAATATCATTACCGATTTGTTCAGCTAAATCTTTATGTTCAGAAAAGCGAATAACAACAGAATTGTCATCTGGTAAAACTAAATCTTGCCCTTGGTAATTGCTGTGCACAATAGGTTTTACATCTGTGCCCGAACAATCAGGTGATGTATCTACATGCGAACAAAAACAAATTGTTGGGACCTCCTTAGTCGTGTTCGAAGGAATTGTCGCGTAGACATAACCGTTTTCATCTAATTCTACATCTTTAGCTCCAATTTCTTTCAATTCTTCAACCAACAGTTTGCTCAAATTTAATTGTTTAGCTGTCGAAGGGAATGTAACCGATTCGGCATCGGATTGTGTATCAATCTGAACATAACGCATAAAGCGTTCTGCAACAGAAAGATTAGATAGATTATTTATAAATGAATTATCCATTTTTGCGTTTTTGAATTACAAATGTACTAAAGAAAGGACTTTTTAGGGTATGTTTATTGTCAAGATGATAAAACAAAAGAGGGAAGTTTTTACTTCCCTCTAGTATCTTATTTTTGTTTGTCAACCCATCCAAATACGGATTGTAAAACACTTGAGTTTCTAGAACCCCCAATATTTTGTCGAATTTTTAATTCCTCACCTGCTATTTTTACAAATAGCCCATCTATTGCTTTTTGAGTAACATATGCATTCAAATCAGTTTGCACTTTATTGTTTGATAATGGAAGCGCATTATACGCCGAAGTTAACTGCGTCCAATATGTACTCACATTGTTTTTACCTAATGCAGTTTCTACAATTGGGCTAAACTTTTGAGTCAATGTAGCTGATGTCGTTCTTTTGAAAAAGCTTGTTGCTGCATCTTGTTGTGAACCCAATAAAATATTGAAAGCATCCGTTACGGTCATTTGCGAAAGTGAATTCACAAAAACAGGAGCAGCTTCTTTGACAGCTGATTCTGCTGCTCTATTCAAGCTCATGACAAAATTATCAACTAGCTTGCCCATTCCTGCTGAACGTAACACTTGTTCAATTTTTTGTGCTTCTTGAGGCATCATTACTTTTACTAATGCATCACCATAAAATCCATTAGTTGCGGACAATGTTTTGATGCTATTTTGTAAGCCATTATTCAACGCTTGCTTGATTCCTGTTGCAGCTTCTGCTTGGGTAATCGTACCCGAATTAGCATTCGTTGAAGTCGTTGAGCCTGGTGTACTTTGTGGTAAAGTGCTTGCTATTTGATTCATTGCCTCACATCCTGTCAAAAAAGGAAGAACGGCAATACCAAAAGCAACATATTTTATTGATTTCATATTTGAAAGTATTGAAACGCAAAAATACAAAAACTTATTACCACTCCATATGAACCGCTACTGGAAAATGATCAGATGGATATTTACCCTCATAAGTATCGGTCAATATACCATATTTTAATACTGTAAATGGTTTGGAAACAAATATGTGGTCGATTCTTCCTTTTGCTTGGATGTTTTTTCCCCAGCCATTAAATGTGGAATTGGGCTCGTAAACAATCGAAGCTAACTCGTGCGTATCCTGAATATATGGAGAATTTGCTAAAGTGAAATATGCTTCGTCTTTTTCATTAACATTCAAATCTCCCATTAGAACTAGAGGCAGATTAGAAGCTAGTTCTTTAGCCTTAACAAGCATCAATTTAGCACTTTCTTTTCTAGCTATTTTTCCTCTATGATCAAAATGTGTATTCATAAGAATAAATTGCTTTTGATTAGTTTTGTCTTCTAAGACTGCCCATGTGCAAATGCGTGGTAATGCAGCATCCCAACCTTTATTTGGTGTTTCGATATTTGTTTCTGATAGCCAGAAAGTTCCACTTTTAATTATTTTAAATCTTTCTTTTTTGTACCAAATGGCTGAATATTCGCCTTTCTCTTTGCCATCATCACGACCTACACCAATAGAAGCATATTTTGGAAGCAATTTTTGCATATCATCCATTTGATCTTTAAATGCTTCTTGCACGCCAAAGACATCAAAGTCGTGGTATTTGATTAAGTTGCAGACTTTCTCTTTTCGATCTACCCAAAGATTACCTGTGTCTACTTGATTACGCTGACGAATGTTGAATGTAGCGGCATGAAAAGATTGTGCAATGGATAATGTGAAAGTAGTTAATAATAAAATTAAGGTTATAATTGATTTCATGGTTATTTCTTTAAAAGTTTTTGCAACAATTCTGGTTCATCAGTCGTAATGTAATCAACCTTTTGATCAATAAAGTATTTCATGTCTGCTTCGTTGTTCACTGTCCACACATTGATTTTCATTTTACGTTCTTTTGCTTGAGGAATGTATGTTGGGTTGTTTTTAAAGACATTATAGTTAAAGTCCATTTCACTAAACCCGTCATTATATAGGTCAATCGGACTTTTGTTACTGCCAAGATATTGAACACGTACTTTTTTATCTAATTTTTTAAGATGTAGACAAGCATCATAACTAAATGAAATAAAAACTGTTTGTTTAAGACCTTTCTGTTTCTTTACCAAATTGTAAGCTAACTCTGCTGCGCGAACAGAACGTTCTTTTCCAAGTGCACTCGGTTTAATCTCAAATACCATTTGGGTTTTTTTCTGTTTCAAACCTTCTCGCATATATTCTTCAGCAGTTGGTAATTTCTCTCCATTGGCTAGTTTTTTTTGACTTAATGTTGCGTAATCATTAGTAGCAACATCGGTTCCTTGGTAATCATTGTCATGATTAACCACTAATACATCATCCTTTGTTAAAACAACATCAAATTCTGTTCCCCATACTTTTTGATCGATGGCATGTTTTAATGCTGCTATTGAGTTTTGAGGAACTTTGGTGTTTTTCCAGACCCCACGATGAGCAACTATTTTAGTGGATTGTGCATATGTATAACTAGTCAATGCGGATAATATTAATACGAGTAATGCAATTTTTTTCATGATTAATAAGGTGTTGGGTTATTTAGTTAAATATATAATGTTTGATACTTTTCTTTCTCCTTGATGGTCAAATTTACTGTTGTCCGAGGGGTAATTTACAATGCCGTTTTCTGGTTCACTTTTTATATACATTGCAGTGCTACCACCACCGTCTAGGTTCATAGCATTTTCACAACCATACCATTTGAGAATATGAGTGAGTTCATGCAGGTTCATGCCTTGCGACTCACTTCTGCGACCATCTACCGTAATTAAAATAAGTTTATTGTTCTTAGTTCCAATAGCTGTACGTGGATGACGATTATCATTGAATGCATTTTTGGCGAGTTCTGATCTGCTACTCTCCGCTAACAACATAGGTCCTGCTAGCATAATATTAGGCAAATTGGCAATCGAAGATGAATCGGAACTAATAGTTGTAGACTTTTTATCAAAGGCAAAATATGCATTAGCGCGTGCGCTTTTAGCAATTGTGTGATTTACGATTTGGTTCTCAACTTTTATAAAATCCACAGCCCCACCATTTTTCATGTCAAAGAAACCACCATTTATGGCAACAATAGCATTTGCTTCTTGCGCTAATTTGGACGTTAATTCTCGACTGTCTGAAAGTGCTTTTAATCCTAAATTCTTTTGGTTTTTCTTCAGGTCGATTTCAAGGATATTAATAATTTGATTGCTGTTGAAGATTGTGGATGAAGATGCGCTTTTCCAAACAATTCCTTTGGCAATTTTTTGCGTTTTCCATTGTTGTTGAACAAAGGCTAGAGAATCTTTCTCCCTACCTGATTGACAAAATACAAGTATTGGAAAAAGTGAGGTAAATAAAAAGGCAGTAATGTTTTTCATAATTACTGCCTAATTTAAATATCTTATGTTAATAAACTGTAATTATTAACGCTTTCCTTCCCATTCTGCATAAAATTGTTGCAAAAAACCTTCCATATACTGATGTCTTTGCTCAGCTAGAGATTTGGCAGTAGGCGTATTCATCTTATCTTTCAATAACAACAACTTTTCATAAAAGTGGTTTATAGTCGGAGCGGTAGTGTTTTTGTATTCCTCTTTTGTCATATTTAGTTTTGGCTTAATTTTAGGATTATACATCTCTCTATTTTTATAGCCCCCATAATTAAAAGCGCGTGCGATTCCAATCGCCCCGATAGCATCCAATCGATCAGCATCTTGTACGATTTCTAACTCTTTAGAATGGAAATTAACCTCGCCTAATGATGCTTTGAAGGACATATTATGAATAATTCGTCTTACATGATCTATGGTGTCAGCATTAATTCCTATGGATTCTAAAAATTCTCCAGCTACACGAGGACCTATACTTTCGTCACCATCATGAAATTTGCTATCTGCAATATCGTGTAATAATGCTGCCAATTCACAAACCAAATGATCGGCTTGTTCAGTTTGAAGAATCAATTTTGTGTTGTTCCACACTCGTTGAATGTGCCACCAATCATGTCCTGCCTCGGCAAATTTGAGTCTGTCTTGTACAAATGCTACGGTAAGATCAATTGTTTGTTGCATGTTATTTTTCTTTTGTTCCGTCGTAAAGTTCGTATTGTAATAATCTACAGTCTAATTTACCATTAAAAAACTCAAATCTCCTAGAAGCTTTTAAACCAATTTTTTTGGCAAGGTCTGGATTGCCTGTAAATACATAGCCACGGTAACCTTTGCACTCTTGCTTCATAAAATCACCAATACGCTTATAAGTCAATTCCAATTTCGTATGTGTACCCAATCGCTCTCCATATTCAGGATTGAACATGATGACTCCAGGTTCTTTGGGGACGGTTGTCTCCGCAAAATCTCCAACTTCAAATTGAATCAAATGCTCTACACCAGCTGTTTGGGCATTCATTTTTGCAATTTCAACAGCTTGCTCCGAAAGGTCAGAAGCAATGATTTGAGGGATATTATGTTTATTGGCCTTTTCTTTTATTAATCTTCTTTCTTCGAAAAAGACTTCTTCATTATAACCAATGATATGCATGAAGGCATAGTTCATACGTTGCAATCCCGGCATTCTTTTTTGAGCAATAAGCGCAGCTTCGATGGCTAATGTCCCCGAACCACACATCGGGTTTATAAATGGTGATTTGCCATCCCATTTCGTAGCCATAATAGTTGATGTCGCTAAGGCTTCTAGCATAGGTGCTTTTCCCGGATGCTTGCGGTAGCCGTGTTTTGCTAATGTTTCACCCGAAGTATCCAAGAATATTTCAGCACGGTCTTCCATCCAATGCAGGTGGATAACTGTTTTGTGAGCGTCAGGACCCGAGTCTGGACGAACACCTTTTTTATCTTTTATTCTGTCTACAATTGCATCTTTTACTTTTACATTTGCGAACAAAGGAGTCGTAATCGTATCGTTGTGTACGTTGGATGTTACCGTGAAATAGCCATCAAAGGGAATGTAATTTTCCCATTCGATTTTGACTAAAGCGTCATATAATTCTTTTGGATCATGCGCACGAAAAGAACCAATTTCATATAATACTTGACTCGCTGTACGCAAATTTAGGTTCAAGCGAATACAATCATTGATAGAAGCAAATAACTCTACACCAGTGTTGAATGCTCTTTTTATTTCGAAACCTAATTCTGTAATTTCTTCTTGAAGGAATGGTGATAATCTTTTGTTACAAGTAATTATCACTTTGCTTGCTGTGTTGAAAACTTCTTTCATATTTGTGCAAAGTTAATTAATCTTGGATGGAAAAAATGTGTAATTTTACGGTTTAATACAATTAATGATATGGAAATCAGAGGAAAAGTTCACGAAGTAGGTGCTGTACAACAGGTTACTGAGTCTTTTAAAAAGAGAGATATGATTGTTGCATACGCTGAAAACCCACAATTTGTGGAATATATTCGTTTTGAAGCGACGCAAGATAGAGTTAATATTTTTGATAATTTGGCTGTTGGCGAAGAGGTTGAAGTTTCTTTCAATTTACGTGGTCGTCCTTGGACAAATGCACAAGGCGTAACGACTTATTTCAACTCTTTGGTAGCTTGGAGAGTAACTAAATTAGCTAATACAGCTGCTGCTGCTGCTCCTTCATACAATGATATGCCAGCTCCAGTAGATATTTCGTCATCAGGTGCTGATGACGACGATTTACCATTCTAATAAAATAACCGTATACTAAATACTTTTAAAAGCTGTCTCATCCGAGATAGCTTTTTTAGTTTTCTGACGTAATGACATGAAAATCATTACAATTTTTGCTGTATTGTAGCTATTATGTAAAATATTGATTCTTGGAATAGGATTTGAAGATATTATCCTAACTGTGATAGTATATTAACAGATAAAGTTTGAAAATTGATTATATTAGAAGTGATAATAATAAATTATAAGAATGGGTTTTGCGACGAAGAAAACTAAAAGATGGGAATTTGGGCAATTAAAATGGACATTTTTGTCTATTTTATTTTTTGTTCCGCCGATACATCCTTTGGTGATGTTGTCGCAAGCATCTAAGAGCAAAGTTCGTTCTTGGTATGCTTTAGCGTGGGTATTACTGGCTATTCAACTTGGATTATTTTATTCATTTTATTATTTCGCGGGTGCGATGTCTTCGGGTATGTTGGCTACAATAGTTGGATACATAACAACTTATATTGTTGGTAATGGACTTCTTCTAGGTCAATCCAAAGACTATTTGCAACGATTAGAATTATCAGAAGTGAGACAATTGACTTGGGTCAATACTATTGCGCATCAACGTCGTTTGGAACTGGCGCAAGCTGAAGTTGAAACACCGCAATCTTTTGTGACGAAATTGATGTTCTTCCAGAAGGCTATACAGAATAGAACGCTGCAAGCACATATTGAGAAGATTGTTCGTATGTTTCATCTATTAGAGCAGCGCGATATTATGGAGGCTGAGAAATTTCTGGTAAGACATGGGACAGTGGTCAATGTGCTGCGTGAATATTATGATTTGCAACAAACTAAACTCAATAATGCTGTTACGTTAGAATCCAAAAACAAGTTGGAATCAGTGTTGGTACAGGCATCGTCGGCTATTGAGCAAGATGTGACTAATTTAATAAAATATCGTTTGCTAGATGTGTCTGCAGAATCGGATGTGTATTTGCAAACGCTTAAAAATAAAAAACTACTTAAAGACTAAAGTATGAGTACAATAGATTTAACGACTTACGACGATAATACTCCGGAAAAGGGTCAAGAGATGCAGGTGAATTTTACACCCGAAGAAAAGGCTATAATCCAACAATATAAAGATAATATCAATCTCCAATCTACTACTGATATCATACAATATGGTGTAGCTAGTCAGACAAAAGTGAGTAATTTTTCGAATGAAATTTTAAAGCAGGTTCGTACAAAAGATATGGGAGGTGCGGAAGAGATTTTGTTAAATTTACGCTCTGATATTAAATCTTTTGATGAAAATATTAACAAGAAGCCATTAATTCCTTTTTTTGATTCATTAAAGAAGAAAGTTCAGCGTTTGCGTACGGAATATGCTTCTGTGGAGAAAAATATTCATCAAATTGAATTAAAGTTAGAAGGTCACTACAAAAATTTGCTAAAGGATGTTAATATTTTTGATAGGCTTTTCCAAGAAAATCAGAACTATTTCAAGGAGCTTTCTTTGCATATTGCAGCAGGAGAAGAGAAGTTGCAAGAAGTACATTCCGTTACGTTGCCACAATTAAAAAAAGAGGCGGAAGAATCTGGCGACCAGCACAAGATTCAGGCGTACAAGGATATGGAGCAACATGTGGTGCGTTTTGAACGTAAAGTGCATGATTTGAAATTGACACGTATGGTTGTGTTGCAAACAGCACCTCAGATTCGAATGATTCAAAGTAACAGTTCTTCGTTGATGGAAAAAATCCAATCCAGTATTGTGAACACATTGCCGCTTTGGAAAAATCAGATGGTGTTGACATTGGGTATTGCACATGCACAACGTGCTTTGGAGGCACAGAAAGCGGTAACGGATGCAACCAATGAATTGTTACGTAAGAATTCTGAAATGCTCAAAGAATCGACTATCAATGTAGCACGTGAAACAGAGCGTGGTATCGTCGATATCGAAACTATCAAAAAAGCAAACAACGATATTATCAGCACGATCGAACAGGTATTACAGATACAACGTGATGGTCGTGAAAAGCGCAAAGTCGTAGAACAAGAATTGCTACAATCCGAAAATGAACTAAAGCAAAACTTGTTGAAATCTTCGGATGATACAAGATTAATAAACTAAAAAAGCCGCTTAAAGCGGCTTTTTCTAGTTTTATGTGTCATTTAGCTTTGCTAAGCTCCCTGCGGTCATTTCGACGAAAGGAGAAATCTTAAAGTAATTGCTATTCTTTGTTTAATGTGAGATATCTCTCTGCGTTCGATATGACGATTATGTCACGTCCTTCTGAAATAAGTAGGAAACTAAATTTCTAATTTCATCACTTCAAAATTGATTGATTTATTCCTCCACTAAAGAAATCTCATAAATATCTATTCTCTTCATATTTTCATCTTTTCCATCAACTGTAATTTCTTTATAAAGTTCTATATAAGTGGCAACTCCATAATGAGAATTATATTGATAGGTATTATGGAAATAAATATCCATTTTTAAATCTTTTAATTCATTTTCTTTGATAGGGTTTTCTTTATTTTCATGTTTTTTTAAGAACTCAAGCATTTTATCTACGAAGTTGCCTTCCATTGTTTTTTCTTCAACTAGGGAAAAATAATCGTTTTCCTCATCATATTCTTCACAATATAAAATACCTTTCAAGGTTAGCGGAATATTAAATATAGGTGCAATAACTTCTTCTTCAAAAGGAATAGTATCTTGAGGATTAAATGAAGCCCCAAGTGCATAATGTAAAGCTTGTATATCTTGTGCATACAAGGCAATGAGTGAGTTGGGATCGACAGAGCCAACAAATTCTTCCATAAAATTCTTCAATTGTTCATTAGAATTTTCAGTTGTAAAAATATCTTTCAGTTCTTTAAAATCTGAGGCTATTTTTTCAGCTAAAATATGCTCATTTAAAATACCTTTAAATGTACCCATTTCATCAGTTTCATAATCGAATTTGATTGTTGAAAGATCAATGAGTTTTTTTTGCATTTCTTCTGGCAATTCAATCAACTTTGGATTGGAAAATACATCTGCAGTTCGATAATAGCTGATGACATAATTAGAATCTGTAGAATCTTTTACCGTAATCTTGAAGTTAAAGGCAGCTTCTGTAGTTTTGGGTTCTTTGGTACTACTCGAATCAATTCTTGTTTTAGTCACGGAATAATATAACGTTTCTCCTCTCTCCAGATATGATATTAGGTTAAGTATTTTAGTGCTGTCATTTTGTGCATAACATGTAGTAAAAATAAATGCAACGAATATGAATAAGAGTCTTTTCATAAAGAATTAAAAATTTAAACTAAAAATGCTAATTAAAATTGGACTATTTGTTATTCTTTGGATTTTTACTATTCTTTTTACCTTATAAAATGATATATTTAGACAAGTAATTTTACATCTCTCGAGCTTATATAAGTAATGAAATCAAGAAGACATTTTATACAAAAACTTGGGCTTTCTAGTATTGGATTAGGACTTTCTTCATCTTTATTAAAGGCAGAATCTTTTGTTCATAAAGCTAAATCGAATAAGCCCATCGTGTTATCAACATGGGATTTTGGCTTGAAAGCCAATGAAGAAGCTTGGAAAATTTTATCGAAAGGAGGTCGTGCATTAGATGCTGTCGAGCAAGGTGTGCGTTTGACGGAAGCTGATCCCTCGGAGCGAAGTGTCGGCTATGGTGGACGTCCAGATCGAGATGGTAAAGTTACGCTAGATGCTTGTATCATGGACGAGCATGCGAATATTGGTTCTGTAGCAGCTTTACAACAAATTATACACCCCATTTCGGTGGCTAGAGCTGTGATGGAAAAGACTCCTCATGTCATGTTAGTAGGAGAGGGTGCGCTTCAATTTGCAAGATCACATGGTTTTAAAGAAGAGAATTTACTGACTGTAGAATCAGAAAAGGAGTGGAAAGAATGGTTGAAAACAGCCAAATATGAGCCTGTTGTTAATATTGAAAACCACGATACGATTGGAATGATTGCGCTGGATGCACATGGAAATCTTTCTGGTGCATGTACTACGAGCGGAATGGCGTATAAGATGCATGGCCGAGTAGGAGATTCGCCAATAATCGGTGCAGGATTGTATGTCGATAACGAAATTGGAGCAGCTACAGCAACTGGTCATGGTGAAGAAGTTATTCGTACCGTGGGTAGTCATTTGGTTGTTGAACTTATGCGTCAAGGTCATGCGCCACAAAAGGCTTGTGAAGAAGCGGTAAAACGAATTATTAAATTCACACAAAATAGAAGTAAATCCTTAGACAATATTCAAGTTGGTTTTATTGCACTCAATAAACATGGAGAATATGGTGCATTTTGTATTCACGGTGGTTTCAATTATGCTAAATATGATGCAAGGGGAAATGAATTGATTAAGGGAAAATCGTATTTGAAAAATAATGGCTAAACTAGAAATTGCAAGTTTTAATATAAATTCAGCACTTATTGCGCAGGAATTTGGTGCAGATCGTGTAGAATTGTGTGCAGGAATGGAAGTTGGAGGCACAACACCATCGGATGATGATATTATCCAATTACGCGAAAAACTAACCATAAAGTTGAATGTTATGATTCGACCTCGCGGTGGAAATTTTGTTTATTCAAATGAGGAATTTGAGTCAATGAAGCACGTTATACTGCGCGTAAAAAACTTAGGCGTGGATGGCTTAGTTTTTGGAATTCTTAACCCAGATAATTCCGTTAATGTAGCACAAAATAAAGAATTAGTTGAATTGGCGGCACCACTTCCATGTACTTTTCATCGTGCTTTTGATGATGTTGCTGATTTTCAGATAGCTCTTGAAGAAGTGATCTCGTGTGGATTCAAAACTATTCTTACTTCTGGATGCGAAAGTAATGTGGATTTGGGATTAGATAATCTTACTAAATTGGTTCAATTGGCTAATAGTAGAATTGAAATCATGCCTGGTGGAGGTTTACGATCAACTAATATTGTAAGGATATTGAATCAAACTAAAGCTACATATTTTCACTCTTCGGCTATTACAGATGGGGGAGACACTGCTGTTGGGATGGAGATTTTGGCCTTAAAATCAAAACTCGAAAATCAAGAATGATTAATGCTAAATTAAAAAGTGGTTAATAAATGCAGTAGTTTTTCTTTACTAACAGGTTTTAATATGTAATCATTAATGTATGGGTACTGCTGGATTCTTTGCACATCAGATTCGAGCGGAGAAGAGCTGATAATAAATATTTTGCAATTTTGAAGAAAGGCGTATTCTTTTTCTTTTATTTTCTCCATTAATTCCCATCCTGTCATATAAGGCATGTTAATATCTACAAAAAGATAATCAGGCAATTCTAATTGTTGATCATAATCTGATTTTAGACCGTCTAATGCGTCGAGTGCATTTTCATAGCTGCATACTGTAAGATCTAAATTTTCATTATGTGTTAACATTGCTCCAAACACCATTCTGAAAATTGCATTATCGTCAATGAGAACAACATTTTTTGATTTTGTAGCCATAAACTATGTATTGGGGAATTTTACGTAAAAAGTAGTTCCTTCTCCAAGCATACTTTCAACGTCTATTTTTCCACCTAGTGAGTCTACTTGATATTTTGTAATATTCAAGCCTAAGCCTTTGGTATTGAATCCACGATGGAATATTTTCTTAAACATAAACAGTTGTGACTTGACTTTGTTCAGATCCATGCCTAAACCATTGTCTTTGACTGTAAGAATAATACTGTCTTCATCATAATGAGTATCCAACTGAATATCTAGTATACGGCTAGGCTCTGAGAATTGTAAAGCGTTATCTATTAATTCTTCCATAATTGTAAACAGAGCTAATCTATGTGTTCTGATATCAACTGCTTGAAAATTACTTCTAATACGCGCATTTTTTTTCGTAATGAGTGGTTGCTTCAGCTCTATTATATTGTTTAGTATATCATTAAAGTTGCAGGTCTCTTTTTCTTCATTTTGAATCGAATTATTTATTTTAGATGCAATATCTTTTAAGTCATCAAGTGTTTCTTCCAGTTCTTTACAACTAGAGCTCAATAAATCTAAAAATGCATCCTTCATTCCATTTTCTTCGGATGCTTTTATATTGTCCACCAACATTTTAATGTTAGCAATTGGACTCAAAAGGTTGTGTGCGATAATATAATTAGCTTCTTCGTTTTGAACAATTTTAGACTCCAAATGTGCCTTGATTGTTTCCAATTTCTTCTTTTTGAGTTTTAATTCTTCATTATTTCTTATAAACTCTGTCATATCTACCAGCTGAACAATAAAATATTGCGGTTGGTCAGAGGTGTCGCGCACTAATGATATTGTAATTGAACACCAGACATAATAATTGTCTTTATGAAGATATCTTTTAAGAAAAGTATGGTAGTTTTTCTTTCCTTCGATTAATTCTTTTCGGACGGTTAAATCATAATTCTTATCTTCTGAATGTGTTATATCTATGGATCGAATCTGTTGTAACTCCTCCTTGCTGTATCCTAAAATTTGTGATACAGTTTTGTTTCCTTCTAAAAGGTACCCTTCTAAAGAGGTCAAGGTTGTGCCTACTCCCGAAAAGTGAAATGCTTGGTAAAATCTTTGCTCCGAAAAAATCAATTTATCTTGATATTCTTTTTGCTTGGTAATATCAGTAATTACTAGTGCGACAATTTCACTTTGATCTGGAATATTTTTTACAATTAGGGAATACCATCTCAAAACATCTTTGGGGTATTGTAAGGCATATTCGAATGTTTTTTGTTTCTTCTCTCTGATACTGGAGCGAATAAGAGATAGAATTTTATAAGATATCTCTTGAGGAAGAATGTCAGTAAGAGGTCTGCCAATAAATGAACTTGGTGGATGAATGAGAAGATTAGGTTTATTGGTCCAATAATTCAAAAATATTCCATCTTTGTTTACTTCGAATATAATATCGTTGATGGAAGACACCAATAGGCGTTGATTGTATTCTTGTTTTTTTAATTCAATTAGTTTTCGAATTAGAATGGAATTGTCATAGAGTGATATTATTAAGTTGTCATTATCATCTTGAATGAAAGTTGCAGAAATGTATTTTTGATGTTTTGCAGAAGGTATTTCAATAATATAATTAGCACCATCTTTTACAGTTTCTTCGAAAGGAATAGGTAAAAGCGTATTTGAGTCCAAAAATATAAAATCCTGTATAATAATGTCCGATTTGAGATCATCTAATTCTAGTAATTTTCGTGCTTGGTCAGTAATATGAAATACTGCTCCATTACTATTGCAACACAAAAATCCCTCAGTGCGATGACTGTTCAGAAAATCATTATTCATACAAAAACGACATATTTAGATTAAAATATCGGGATTCTATTTAGTTATCGATAATTTATGCAAGCAATATAGGAGTTTTATCTTTGAATAATAAGTATTTAAGTATGTATTTATATAAGGTTCTGTAGTAAATAGTTTACTTTGCAACTGATTGATTGCTGAGTTGATTATTATTTCTTAATTAAGATTAATTTTAGGAATCTGCTGAATTACTGTGCTTGCTGCCGCTAATGTCAAAACATTCTCTAATTCCGATATTTCAATTGTTGTTTGGTCAGACAGTCTCGGGATGCAATACAGATGAATTGAAGATTGCACTTCAGACAATATAATTTCTCCGAAAACAGTGCCTTTACCAGCTAGTATAATTCGTTCTGGATTAAGAATATGGATCAAGGTCGCAATACCTTTTCCTAGCATATGACCAATTTTTCGGAGTGCTTCAATTGTTAATTGGTCCCCAATATTGTAGGCATGTACCAATTGATCAAATGTAATTTGTGATTCATCTTGAAGAATAGATTCTTCTCCTTCAGCCAACCGTTCTTTAATATAATCAATTGCGGATTGTAAAGACGCTTCGACTTCCAAACAACCTTTTTTGCCACATCGGCATAATCTATTGCTGTCTGCCAAAGGAATATGACTAAATTCACCCGCAAATCCCTTATATCCTTTAAATATTTTGTTGTCAATAAGAATACCTAATCCGACACCCCATGTGAAATTGATTACTAAAGTATGAGATGCGTTCTTAGCTTTACCAAAATGTTTTTCTATTAAAGCTATTGCAGTTGAGTCATTTTCAATATATGTGGGTATTCCGCTTTCTTCTTCTATTATTTTAGCTACATTGTAAATAGGGGAATCTGGCACATGTGATGTGTTGATTTGCTTTTCTGCATCTACGAATCCAGGACAAATGATCCCAATTCCTAATATGGCAGACTTTGTGAATTCATCTTTAATTTTCTGTACTTCTTTTACTAGTGAAGTAACTAATTCATCCTCATTCTCCATATTAATAGGAAGTTTGATTGTATTAATCAATTTCTTTTTATCAATATTGAAAATGTCAATATGTGTACGCTTACGCTCGATAGAAATGGCTATAATATTTCCAAGCTTTGTCTCATCTGCTTTATAAAGATAAGCTTTGCGGCCTCCTGTTGATTCGGTAAGCCCTAAGTTTTGTATGAATCCTTTTTTAAGTAAATCTTTGATACCTTTGGTTGTAATAGGAATACTCTTTCCCACAGCTGTACTTAGATCCCCAATAGAGGTAGAACCCAAGAAAAATAAATTTTTCAGGATATTTGTGTTTAAATTCATTTTAATTGGTTGTTTTTTATCGCAAATATAATAATTAGAAATTAATATATTGTAATTGATGTTGAATATATCTTACTTAAACTTGTGTTAAAATAGATAATCAGCTTCAAGTATAAATAAAATGCGATCGACATAAGAACGCATTTTATTTATGTTTTTAGTATTTGTTAATCCAAATTCTATTAAGCCATAAAGCTTGATCAGCTGCTGACTGGAAAACTACTTTAATTTTAGTTGGTTTTGTGATTTTAAGAGAGCCGATTCTAGTATCCACAAATTCTTCTGTGTAATTATTTTCGTTTGGTTCAACAACCATTAATCCATTTGGCTTTATTAAGCCTTCAATTGATTTGTCTCCAATCATAATTTTAATCGGAATTGTAGTTTTAGTGGAATTATGAGCCGAAACATCGATAAAATACTCACCACTTTCTGGTATATCTATGTGCCAAGTTAGATCTTGACCTTTAGATATAATATGACTTGGTTTTTTACCATTGTAAGGTAAGATTTCATGATCCTTTTTATTAAACACATTTTTACTGCTTAGGGCAAATCCGCCAAAGGAAGATTCCGCTACTATATCTGTGTCAAAATCAACATTTTGATTGAATTCAAGTTTTAATAAAGACACAAAATTGTCAGTAGGATCAATAGGTAAGTCAATATGTAGTATCAAGCCTTTTTTGACGAAGTTTAATTTTTGCAACTCACCTCCATTCATCGAATAGATGGATGATGGATTAGATTTGATGCCCGTTAATCGCAGCTTCTTATCCAAAGGCCAATTAAAAATATGCGCATAAATCGAAGATTTGTTGTTGTCTTTTTTTAATGTTAAATACCCCCAATCAAAATTTTTGGCACGTAGAGGAGTTCCTTTTGCGCCATAAAGAGCCTCTCCATAGTTAGATAACCATTTACCGATATCATTTAGCCTAGTCTGACTTTCGTGTGGTATCTGCCCGTCAGCACGCGGGCCAATGTTCAACGTTAGTCCACCATTGAGACTTACATTGGAAATAAGTGATTCAAAAATTTGACTCGTGGATTTCCATTCTTTCTCATATGAACTGTATCCCCACGAATGTGCAATCGTGCCTGGAGTTTCCCATGGATGATCGATATATTCGCTTGCGAAAACATTGTCGCCTAACGTTTGAAAGTCTACGAATTCCGCATCTGTTGGTAAGCCTAATCTAGAGTTAATCAAACAATTTGGTTGTAATTCTCGAATCAAATTCACAGCTTGTTGCAATTGTTCTTTTTTGAAAATGGTTTGCTCATACGGAATCCACATGTCGAACCACATGACCGCAATGTCTCCATAACTAGTCAACAATTCACGCAATTGTGGGATTGCTTTCTCCTGCCAATAGGTGTTAAATTGTTCTTGAGAAACACTTTTAGTCAGTTCGAGATTGTGATCCCAAGCGTATGGATGTTCCCAATCTATCCAATGAGAATAATAGAACCCCAGCTTCATATTGTGTTTACGACAAGCGTCAGCTAACTCTTTGATGACATCACGATTTACACCAGCCAACTTTGATAAGGAATAATTTCCAATTTTCGTATCCCAAATAGCGACACCGTCGTGATGTTTTGAAGTCATAATGATGTACTTCATGCCAGCTTTTTTGGCTTGGATGACCCATTCTTCAGGATTTATTTTGTCCCAAACAAATCTTTTAGCTAGTTCGCCATATTCGTCTTTTGATATACGATTGCGGTAGCGAATCCATTCCGCATAATTATTGAGATATCTTAAATTTTCACCTTTCCAAATTCCTTCTGCAGCAGAATATAATCCCCAATGTATAAACATGCCAAAGCGCGCTTCTTCAAACCAAGAAGTACGGTTAGGAGATTGGGCAATTACATTTGTTAATGTGTTTAGAAATAGAAGTATTGTTGTAGCAATATAAATGAGTCTCTTCATAAATGGTTATTATATATTTTTTATTATTGTTAATATATAAAATCTAAAAAATAGATAATACTAAAAAATGCGTTCCTTATGAGAACGCATTTTCTTAAAGGTAAATTTTAGTTTTGTTTAGCCCACCATAATGGCGTTAAGACCGCATCTGGTCCTCCAAGTAAACTAACAGCTTGATCATAACCAGCTTTGTCTGCACTCTCTAGGTTTGAAGGGTATTTCAAACGTTGAGGGAAAAATTTAATCTGGTTTGTCATAAAGTTACTGCTTGTTAACGCTGGAAGATTAGGTAATGGGTTTTCGACAGCAGGATTCTCAAAGAATGGTAGACCTAATCTACGGTGATCTGACCATGCTTCAAGTGGCAACCAAGGCATATTGGCAATATATTTTTGCGTAATAATTTTAGTCAATGCATCATTACGAACAGTACCATTTTTATATATAGTATTAACTGGGTATTGTATAGTTGTTGTTCCAGATGTACCAGTATATCCATCTATATAACTCATAGTACGTGAGTTTCCAGGCTCTGTGGTGTGTGTGAATTTTACTGATGTTCCCACTCTATTATAAGATTCAGAATTTAGATACGCTGTAACAAATTCACTCACACCATGGTATTCGAAATTTGCTTTTATACCATTTTCGTAAGCAGCTTGTGCGGTCGTGCCTGTATTCCATCCTTTTAATGATGCCTCTGCAAGTAAAAAGTAAGTTTCCCAATTTGCGAAGAAAATGCGGTGTGAATTACTAGTTCTATATGCCTTAGATAGACCTGGTATTTTACCAATTTGCAACGAGCGAATAGGATTGACCGAACCCATTGGGCCAAAATCACCAGCAACAGCTGTACTCCAAGTGTTTTTAACATCTATATCTAATGTATCTGTATTAAAACCAGTCACCTTAGGAAATCTAACTTTTGTAATTGTAGCATCACTCGCATATGATGGATAGTTGGAGAATGTATTACTGTTAAAATCCCCAGGTATAAAAAATGTTTTATAGGCTCTTGGGTCAATTGTATTAGGAAGTCCATCAAAGAAATATCCAGCGGTAGGATCATTAGTTTTAGTTGAATAATGCCCTAGCATTTTTTTGCCAATGTAATTTTCTGGCTTGATGGCGCTATGCAAATTAGATTCTAATTGCTCTTCAGATTTTACTCCTCCTAAACCTACATATAGGTTATTTAAAGTAGTTGATAAAACTTGCCCATTCCATTCTCTACTCATGACGCCTGTTAATGCGTCCCATCCTGGTTTTTCTGCAACTTTGAAATTTTGATCAGTTGCTGTGATTAATTTATTAGTCGCTACTGCACTTTCAAATTCAGTTTTCGCTTTATTTGGGTCAACTTCAGCTATACGCATAGCTAATCTCAATCGCATAGAATTTGCATAACTGACCCATTTATCCCAATCATATTTGTATGCAGGATCGTGGTTTTGGAGTTTGTCAGGACGTGCAATAGAAGCATCGATTTTACTTGAAGCATCTTTTAACTCCTCCAATAAAAAGTAATATACATCTTTAGTCGACTTAAACTCTGGATTTTTACCAGCAAATGCCTCAGTAGGAATAGCGCCAAAATTGTCAGACAATTCACTCATCAAGTATACTCTCCAAATTCTAGCTACTTGAATTAGGTTACCATTATAAGGTTGGGCGGTTCCATTTTCAGCTTTCATATCAGCAATTTGAATTGCTGTATTTGCATTATTTAACCATCCTGATATATAATTCCAATAGTCATTTGTCCAGCCATCATTGTAGCCTCCTGTGGCAAGACCACCAGAAAGGTGTTGTCTTCCTGCTGATTTCCAGTATAATACAAATGCTCTCTCTGCTATATGCGGATCTTGTTGTGCACCGATGATTGAATTATTTATAAAATATTCTACCTGAACCTGATTTTCATTCGCTTGGGTAGGGTTGGTGTTTATTTCATCAAATTTCGAACAGCTCGAAAATGATGTCACTGCTAAAGCAATTGCTAATGTCAGTTTTGTGAATTTCGTTTTCATTATAATAAATTTTAGAAGCCCAGAGAAATATTTAAAAAGTACGAGCGTGATGTTGGGAATGATAAATACTCAAATCCCACAGCATTAGTGCTAATAGCATATACAGATTCTGGATCTACACCATTTGCATGGCTTTTAATCATCCATACATTGTTTGCAGATAGTGAGAATTTCGCACTCTTTACAACAGACGTATTTAATAATCTAGCTGGAATGCGATAGCTTAATTGAACATTTCTCAAACGAATGTTAGTCGCATCATATAAGTTTTCTTCTGTGATACCCAAATTTCCAGATGTATTAGTTACTTGATTCCAATATTGTTGGTGTGTAACTTCTTTCGTATTTACAGTATAACCACCACTTCCGTCACTTACTACTCCTTCTACAACGAATGGTGCTCGCTCTCCGTTAACAACTGTTTCAGCTGCAAGTCCAGCGCGTTGTAATGCTAAATTAGTTCCTGAGAAGAATTTTCCTCCAAAACGTCCGTCTATTAGAAAGGATAAACCAATGTTTTTATAAGCAAATGAGTTGTTTATGCCTATAAGCGCTCTGGCACTTTGGTCTCCTAAAAGGAATTTATCATCGCTTGCGGTTGGAAGGCCGTTTCCATTAATTATTTTTTGACCATAATAAGGACTATTTTCATCTTCTACTCTTGTGTATTTAGTTCCGTATATAGTTCCATAGCGTTGTCCAACAGTACTATTAACCTGTAAATTGTCAAATCCACCTAAAGGATAAAGTCTTAGTTCATCTGTTAATGCAATTAGTTCATTAAGATTTTTTGAATAATTTACATTAATATCCCACATCAACGTTTCTGGATTTTTCAATACATTAATCCCAACCATAGTTTCAATACCTTTATTCTGAATATTACCAGCATTAGCCATGTAATTTTTGTATCCAGAAAGTGGGTTCATTGAAAGTCGAATCAATTGATTTGTTGCATTAGTTTTGTAATATGCAAAATCTAATGATAAGCGATTGAATAATTTCACATCAAAACCTACTTCAAATGACTTTAACAATTCGCTTACTAGATTTGGATCGTAAAGTGTTTCGTTTTTAGAAGCTGTTGTATAACCATTCGGGTCTTTACCTATCGAATACGTGTTATACAAGCTATATGGAGGTAAGCTACTACCAGTTTCAGCATATGATGCTCTGACTTTAGCAAAATTTAGCCATGAAGGATTGTTGCCTCCGGTCTTTTCAATCATATCAGAAATAACCAAGGACGTACTGATCGATGGATAAAAATAAGATCTATTAGCTTTACTTAACGTAGATGACCAGTCATTTCTGCCTGTAACATTGATAAACCAGAAATTATCGTAGTTTATTTCAGCAGTTCCAAATAGAGAGTTGATTTGTTTTTCGCTTATACCTTCTGAAAAACCTGGGTTTCCTTCTGAATTACCTAAAGTAAATAAATTTGGAACTGTCAACGATCCCGCAGATGAAGATAACCAATTCGAATTTTGTTTCATTATCTGACCGAAAAGTGATGCTGATCCATTCCATTTTCCAAATAAATTATCTTTACGCGCATTCAAACTCACAATGTAATTGCGTTCATTGAAATTGTCTGATCCAACACCATATGAATTAGGTAAAGAAGATCCTGTATATGTTCTGCTATCAAATTTGGTGTTATACAAATCAGATCCAGCTCTAAAGTCAGCGTCTAACCAATCGTTAAATCGATATTTAATGGTAGCATTTAATAAGAAACGATTTCTAGAATCTTTATTTAATTTATTGCTAACAGCCCAATAAGGATTCACTGTGTTACTGTTATTATACCATGTTTGATTTACAGCTAATTGATCCATCCCACTTTGAAATTCTGTAATATCAATTGTGTTTGGGGTTAATAATGCAACTGAGTAATAATTACCTGCATTAGATCCGCCTACAGCTCTGTTATTAGCAACTGTATTCATATACTGAACTTTGATATCTGTAGTCCATCTTTTTTCTTTACCGAAAGTAGATGTTAATTTTGACATTAAATTTAGACGATCTAATTTAACACCAGGCGTTTTGCTATTGTCATGCAAATAAGTGGCTGAAGTATATATGTTAGTCCCTTCACTCAAGGATTGTTGGAAAGTAAGATTATGGGTAGTATTAAATCCAGTTTTGAAAAAATTACCTAAGTTGTCGTAAACTTGTAATGTGCGTGATTTATCGTCCCATCCAGTAACAGATTGTCCTGTGATTTTTTCACCCCAATTACTTCCTGAGGTTGCATTAAATACTCCATCGGATCCTTGAGAAAAATCTTTTTGAAGTTCAGGAGTAACAAATAAGTTTTCTAATCCCATTGTAGCTGAGTATGAAATTCCTGCACCTCTACTACTTTTTCCTGATTTTGTAGTGATTAAGATTACACCATTTAATGCACGTGAGCCATATAGAGCAGATGCAGCACCACCTTTCAGTACCGACATGCTTTCTATATCTTCAGGGTTTAAGTCTCCTAAACCATTGCCCATATCTGCAGACGGATTCCAAAAATCGTTATTGGATGCGCCAGCGAAATTTTCCATTGGAACACCATCTACAACAATTAATGGTTGGTTGTCACCTGTAAATGATGTAAAACCTCTTAAAACTATTTTAGAAGATGAGGCAGGGCCTGCTGAACCTTTTATAATTTGAAGACCAGCAACTTTACCAGTCAAGGCATTAGCAATGTTGTTTTCTCTAGCATCTACTAATGCTTCACCTTTAATATCTTGAAAAGAATACCCAAGAGATTTTTTTTCTCTTTTAATCCCCATCGCAGTTACCACCACTTCGTCGATGCCACTTGCATCTTGTTCTAATGTAACATTAACGCTTGTTCCTGATACTGTGATTTCTTGTGTCAAATACCCAATAATAGAAAATTTAAGTTTCTCTCCATTATTAGCTTGAATGGTGAAGTTACCATTTGAGGTTGATTGAGTGGCTCTATTGGTTCCAGTCACCGTTATAGTAACTCCCGGCAAGCCTCCATTTGCATCTGTTACTCTCCCCGTAACAGATTGCTGCGCAAATACCGTTGTGATGCTGAGTATCAACATCAAAATGGAAATGCTCCAATGTTTGTAATAATTGTTCATAATTGTTTGTGATAATTTGCGTTTTTAATTTTTTATTAACTCCTTACTTTGCATGACAGCTATACAAGCCGCTGCTATTGTTTCAATATTTTCTAAGTCTGATATTTCGATAGTTGTTTTTTGAGAAAGTCTAGGGATACAAAATATATGTATAGATGATTGAATTTCGGGCAACAAAATAGCTCCAAAAGTAGCTCCTATTCCACTTATTATTACTTTTTCAGGATTTAGAATATGTATTAATGTGGCTATACCTTTGCCTAACATAAATCCCATTTTTTTGATGGCATGTATACTCAATTGGTCACCTAATTTATAGGCCTGAGTAAGGGATATCAAAAATTGAGATCTATCTTCATTATGTACATGTGGGGCAAGGAGTGATACTTCTCCTTGTTTGAGACACTCTTTAATATATTCTACTGCTGATTCAAGTGAAGCTTCTACCTCTAGACATCCTTTTTTGCCACATGAGCAAAGTTTGCTTTCATCTGCTAGAGGAATGTGACTAAATTCACCAGCAAAACCATTAAAACCTCTGAACAATTGTTGATCTACGATGATGCCTAACCCAACTCCCCATGTCAGGTTAATTACTAGGGAATGATTTGTTTGTTTTGCTTTGCCGAAATTCTTCTCCGCTATTGCTATTGCTGAGGAGTCATTTTCAATATAAGTATCTATAGAAAATTCTTTTTTGAATCTGTACGGGAGGTCGTGCAGAGGAGAATCTTTTGAATATGAATTATTAACGCCGTATTGGGAATCTACGAACCCTGGTGTTGTAATACCAATTTTATAGATAGGATTTGCCTTATTATCTCGTATTACAATTTTGACCTGCTCTACTAACGTATCGTATATTTTGGCGTCATCCATTTGGGTAATATTAATTTCCAATTCATCCATTATGGGCTCGTTAAGGAAATTGAATAATCCAATTCTAATTGAGTAACGGCTTATACAAACAGTAATAATGTTTCCGAGTTTTTCTTTGTTTATGCTGTACGAGGCTGCGCGTCTGCCTCCAGTTGATGCACGCAATCCTTGAGAATGAACAAGATTGTGTTCAACTAAATGGTGGATTGCCTTCGCAACTAATGGGACACTTTTGCTAATAACGTTGCTTATTTCCGCAATGGATTGTGATCCAGAGAAGTAAATGGATTTTAGTATTTGCGTATGTAATTGGTCAAACATGGTTAATATAAATCTTGTATAAAGTTAGTGTTATTATTTAATTAAATCCAAATACTTTTTAAAATAAAAAATAAGTTTGTTGGAGATTCTTGTGATTTTTAATATCAATATGATTTCTTAAGTATTTCTTATCTTCGTCATATTTTTTTAAATTCTATCTAACAAATGAAACAACGTTATTATTCACTGGATGTGTTTAGGGGAGCGACAGTAGCGCTGATGATTATGGTGAACAATCCCGGAACTTGGTCTTCTATGTTCGCGCCTTTAAAGCATGCACCTTGGCATGGTTGCACACCTACGGATTTAGTTTTCCCATTTTTCTTGTTTGCAGTGGGTAATGCCATGTCTTTTGTGATACCAAGATTGCAAGAAGCTGGAGACGCTATTTTTTGGAGAAAAGTAATTAAGCGTACAATCTTAATATTTTTGATTGGCCTTGGGTTGAATTGGTTTCCTTTTTTGCAATGGATAGACGGGACATTACAATTCAGAGAATGGGTGAGTAGTATTGACCCGAGCAAAGGTGTACGTATTTTAGGTGTACTTCAGCGTATTGCGATAGCTTATTTCTTTGCTTCGGTATTAGCTTATTATTTTAAGCCGAAGTCACTTATTTATATTTCTGCTGCAATATTATTAGGCTATTGGGCTGTTTGCTCTTGGTTAGGTAGCGATGATCCGTATAGCTTGACAGGTTGGTTTGGTACCGAGATAGATAAATCTATCTTAGGTGTAGCACATATGTACAAGGGAGAAGGTATTCCTTTTGACCCGGAAGGATTGATGAGTGTTTTTCCTGCGATTGTGCAGGTGGTTTTCGGGTATTTGGTAGGTGTGTTTATCAAAAATCAAGGTCAAGTAGATTGGTTGTGGAAGAAAGTTCCTGCTTCGAATGAGGCTCACTTCAAGCTATTATCTGGACTTCTGGTTACAGGATTTATATTGGTAGTCTTGGGCTGGATTTGGTCATTAGGATTTCCAATTAACAAGAAAATTTGGACGAGTTCGTATGTGTTATATACCACCGGTTTAGCAATAATGACTATTGCTGGAATGGTCTGGTACATTGAGGTGCAAGGGGTGAAAAACTGGTTAACTAAATTCTTTGACGTATTTGGAAAAAATCCGCTATTCATATTTGTATTAAGTGGATTATTGCCAAAGGCTACAGCTTTGATTCGTATTCCTAATGGTTTCAATGATGCTGGTATACAAAAATTCACGACTCCATTCGCATGGTTCTATAATAATGTTTGTGCGCAATTGCCAGGGCCGCCAGAAGTTGGTTCGTTTGTGTATTCGTTGATTTTTTTAGCCATTATGTGGGTAATTGTTTATTTCATGGACAAAAAAGGTATTTACGTAAAGGTGTAGTTAATTTGAAAATTTGTGAATGAGGTGATTGTAAAAAGATTCTATAATTTTCAAATCTCCAAATTATTTTCATTTTCCAATTTAATCCTTACCTTTGCAGACAATTAATAATTTTTAACACTTTAATATTATTCAAGAATGTATTTAAGTAAAGAATACAAAGCTGGTATCTTCGCAGAATTTGCTGGTGCAGCTGAAAACACTGGTTCTGCAGAAGGACAAGTTGCTTTATTCACAAAAAGAATTGCTCACTTAACTGAGCACTTGAAAAAAAACAGAAAAGATTTTAATACACAACGTTCTCTACAAAAATTAGTAGGTAAACGTCGTTCATTATTAGCTTATTTGTACAAAAAAGATATCAACCGTTACCGTGCGATTATCAAAGGTTTAGGTTTACGTGATATCATCAAGTAAGCTTATACAGTGAAAAGCTTTAAAGCCATCCAGTTTTGGATGGCTTTTTTTTATGCATAACCATAATGTCCAATCCAAGTTATTTTTTTCTCTGTTAAATTTAATTGTATATCCAAAAAATAATATCCTCCGTCAGAGAGAGTTGGGAAATCTGCTTCTAGAATATTGATGGCTTCAAGTGATAAAAATAATTTTATGATTTTATGTCCGTTTTGGTCTATATAGGGCAACATTTTTTTATAATAAGATTCATAGTAGCAACAGGGTTCTCCCTTAGGTGTAGTTAAAAGTTTCGTTTTGGGCTTAGGAGTCAAGTATGGTACATGCTCATTATTCTCAATTACTTTAGTCTTAGGCATAATATTGTCCACGGTGTCTTTTATTAATCGCTCTATTTCAAATAATGCTTCATCATCAATCTTAAATATTTCTGTGAATTCTTTTTTACCTTTTAGGTGCACTGTTGTCCATGTCTCATATTGTATTATGTGGTACTTCGGAAACCTTTGAGTGGTATATGTGCTTTTAATTTTAAGAGTAGTAGAATCAATCCTACGTACAAAATCAATTTTTCCATTCTTTATAAATTCTACATATCCATTTGTAAGAAGAAGAGTGTCATTTGTGAGAAAAATACTGTCCTTTTTAATTTTTGCTTTTCCTTTTTTGTAATCAGTATATATTTCTCCTCCATAAATATTTTCTGGGTCTTGTATATGCTTTTTATAACTTAATGAATATATGCTGTCTTCAAAAATAGTTAATTGATAATCTAATGTGTCATGGTCACCATACTTGCCTGGAATAACAGTTTCAGTAGTTAATAGCATAGGTTTAGAAATTGCATTATCAGATTGTTGATTACATGAAAGAATTATGAAAAATAAGAGTATAATTAAAGTGTTGAAATAATGAGATCTAAACATATTTTAAAGGGGGTTCTTGCTGTATAAAAATACTATTTTAAGGAAAATATTCAGTACCTTTGTTCTGAATTTTTAAAGGTCATAAAAATCGATGCATCAGTAGAATAAAGAGGAAAATGCATCATTATTAAAAAACAATGAGTTATAACGAAAAGAAAGTAACAATTGATCTGGGCAATGGTTTAGCTCCGATCGAATTGTCTACAGGTAAATTGGCTAAACAAGCTGATGGTTCTGTAGTGTTAAAACAAGGTGATACGATGTTGTTGGCAACAGTAGTATCTTCTAAAGAAGCTAAAGCAGGTGTGGATTTCTTACCATTATCTGTAGATTACCAAGAAAAATATGCGGCAACAGGTCGTATCCCAGGAGGTTTTTTACGTCGTGAGGCAAGATTATCAGACTACGAAGTGTTGATTTCTCGTTTGGTAGATAGAGCTTTACGTCCATTATTCCCTGAAACATATCACGCAGATACGCAGGTAATGATTTCTTTAATCTCTGCGGATAAAGATATCATGCCAGATGCATTAGCTGGATTAGCAGCTTCTGCAGCACTAGCTGTATCAGATATTCCTTTCAACGGTCCTATTTCTGAAGTTCGCGTAGCGAAAATCGATGGTCAGTTGGTTATCAACCCACGTTTATCTGAATTAGAAAAAGCGACATTAGAATTTATCGTTGCTGGTTCTGCGCAAGATATCGTGATGGTAGAAGGTGAAGCAAACGAAATTTCGGAAGCTGAAATGGTAGAAGCAATTGCTTTTGCGCACGAGGCTATCAAAAAACAAGTTGCGGCACAATTAGAATTATCAAAATTGGTAGGTTCTGAAACTAAACGTGAGTTTAACCACGAGCCTTCAAATGAAGAATTGAGAGCGCAAATTTTCAGTGCAACGTACGATAGAGTTTACGAGATTGCAAAATCTAGATCTGCTAAACATGAACGTTCTGAAAAATTTGCTGCTATAGCACTAGAAGTAATGGAATCATTAGGCGAAGATGCTGATGATGATACTAAATTCTTAGCGAAGAAATATTTCCACGATGTACAGTACGATGCGGTTCGTAATCTTGTATTAGATGAGGGAATTCGTTTGGACGGTCGTGATGTGCGTACTGTTCGTCCTATCTGGTCTGAAGTGGATTATTTGCCTGCGGCTCACGGTTCGGCGGTATTTACACGTGGTGAGACTCAATCATTGACTTCAGTTACTTTAGGTGCTAAAGACGATGAGCAAATGATTGATGGTGCTTTCATCAATGGATACAACAAATTCATTTTGCACTACAACTTCCCAGGTTTCTCTACTGGTGAAGTAAGACCAAATAGAGGTGCTGGTCGTCGTGAGATTGGTCACGGTAACTTAGCTATGCGTTCATTGAAAAAAGTGTTACCTGCTGATTCAGAAAATCCTTACACAATTCGTGTTGTTTCGGATATCTTAGAATCTAACGGTTCTTCGTCTATGGCAACAGTTTGTGCGGGTACATTGGCTTTATTGGACGCGGGTGTGAAATTGAAAGCTCCTGTATCAGGTATTGCAATGGGCTTAATCACTGATGAAAAATCAGGTAAATATGCTATCCTTTCAGACATCTTAGGTGATGAAGACCACTTAGGTGATATGGACTTTAAAGTAACAGGTACTGAAAATGGTATCGTTGCTTGTCAAATGGACTTAAAAATTAATGGTTTAAAATGGGAGGTATTAACACAAGCATTAGACCAAGCAAAAGAAGCTCGTCTTCACATCTTGGGTGAGATGAAGAAAACTATTTCTGAGCCTCGCGAAGATTACAAACCACACGCTCCACGAATCATTCAATTGACTATCGATAAAGAATTTATCGGAGCTGTTATCGGACCAGGTGGTAAAATTATCCAAGAAATGCAACGAGAAACAGGCGCTACTATCGCAATCGAAGAAGTTGATGGTAAAGGTATCGTTCAAATCTTTGCAGATAATAAAGATGCTATTGATGCGGCTACTACACGTATCAAAAATATCATTGCTAAACCAGAAATTGGTGAAACATACGAAGGTAAAGTGAAATCTATCATGGCTTTCGGTGCTTTCGTAGAGATTATGCCGGGTAAAGATGGTTTATTACATATCTCTGAAATTGATTGGAAACGTCTTGAATCAATGGACGGAATCTACAAAGAAGGTGATATCGTAACTGTGAAATTGTTGGATATCGACAAACAAGGTAAAATGAAACTTTCTCGTAAAGCTTTACTACCACGTCCTCCACGTGAAGACAAACCAAAAAGAGAAGAAAAGCCGGCAGCACCAGCTACTGATGCTCCACAAGCTTAATTCTTTTAGTGAAAAAACATTACATGGCCCGACTAGAATTTCTAGTCGGGCTTTTTTAAAGCTAAACTATTAAATAATTATTCCCTCATTCACTTTACTGGTACACTAACCATACCGCTCCATTGACTCATTGCAAATTATAATTGTTTTTGAATAATTGTAAATTGATCATTGTTTATATATTAAAAATAAACTGATAAAATTATGAAAATGTTGTATTTAATTGTTCTAATGAGTATATGTATATATTCATGTAAGAAGGGGGACACAGGTTCTCAAGGACCAGCTGGTCCTCAGGGAGCTCAAGGTGTCCAAGGTGTTAAAGGAGAGAACGGCACTATGATTTATAGTGGGAATGATATGCCTACTGCTTCACTTGGGGTAAATGGTGATTTCTACTTCCGCTTGTCAAATAGTACCTTTTACGGGCCGAAAACAGCAGCTGGTTGGGGAACAGCTATTTCATTGCGTGGTTCAGCTGGTTCTGCAGGATCAAAAATACTTAGTGGCACAGATTTGCCTGCCGTAAATTTAGGAGGTGTTGGTGATTTTTATTTCAAATCTGATCAATCATTACTTTTTGGTCCTAAAACAGCTTCGGGCTGGGGAACAGGTGTAAATCTTCGTGGCGCAACAGGGGCAACTGGTACGGCTAATGTAATATATAGTGGCTGGCAAGCAGCGGTTCGAGTTAAAGATTCTATTATGGATGGTACAAATATGCGTATTGCGCACCTATACGCACCGAGAATTACAAGCACTGTTCAAAGTTCTGCAGCAGTTTTAGTTTATTTAGATTATGGAGGTGGCACGTTTCCTTTACCATTTACTTCAAGGTCGGGAGGCCGAATGTCTACGATTAATTTTAAATTAAAAACTAATGAAATTGTCATATATCGATTTGTCTATGACGGTGGTGCTCTTCTGGCTTTAGGATCTCAGATTAGATATCGATATGTTATAATTCCTGGGGGAGTAGTGGCAACATTAAAAAATAAAAATATCAATTTACAAGATCCGTTTGCGGTAAATAAAGCATTGAAAGAATTAAATTTTTAGTTTTCATCAACAATTATAAAATTAAAAGGTTAAAATTAGCTGGAGGTATTTTGTGGTTGCCGTTTTGTAATCAAATTATACAAATTCCTAAGGTGATAATTAAATGTTAGGGTATAATTATCAGGTGATTAATTATTCGCGTGTTTACCTTCGGCATACATCTATTAATAAAATATATAACTTGAATTATGATAAAAAAAATGTTTTTATTAATGTTTGTATGTATAGGGGTCTATGCATGCAAAAAGGGAGATACGGGCCCACAAGGTCCTCCAGGACCAGCAGGCTCACAGGGGATACCGGGGGTCAAGGGTGATAATGGATCGATGATTTATAGTGGAAATGATGTTCCGTCAGGGACTTTAGGAGTAGCTGGTGATTTCTATTTTAGATTATCAAACAGTACTTTTTATGGCCCAAAAACGGCCGCTGGTTGGGGTTCTCCAGTTTCTTTGAGAGGTGCTACAGGATCAACTGGAGCTGCTGGGACTAAAATTTTGAGCGGTACAACTTTACCAGGCTTGGATGTTGGTGCTGTAGGTGATTTTTATCTCAAAACGGATCAATCATTATTGTTTGGTCCTAAAACGGCAGGTGGTTGGGGGTCTGGAGTTAGTCTTAGAGGGGCAACGGGAGCTACTGGTACGGCCAATGTAATATACAGTGGATGGATGAGTTTTCTGCAATCGCAAAGAGATACCATCATTGATGGTACAAATTTAAAAGTCAATCATATCCCTGCACCACGATTAACACAATCCATAATTGATGGGGGACTTATTATTGTATACTGGCGTTTTCAAACTACTGTATTTCAGTTGCCTTATACATCTGATGCTGGCGCAGGTAGTGGCCCATCAAAAGCAAGTACAATCAGTTTTCTCCCAAAACCAGGTAGAATTTTCATTACTAGATATACACATGATGATTCTGCCTCCATTGGATTCGGTGCGGTTCAATTCCGCTATGTAATTATACCTGGAAGTATATTTGCAACATTAAAGAATAAGAATATAGATGTAAATGATCCTTTTGTGGTAGATAAAGCATTGCAGGAGAGAAATCCGTAATTAGTTAATGTGCATGAAAATAAATTCCCGACTTGTATAAAGTTGGGATTTTTTGTGGAAATAAGTAAGGTTTTGCGTCTTAGTAATATGAAGGGGATTTATTTAGCGTTTTTTATTTTTATTACTTCATTTCTTTATGGGCAGAATTTAGATAATAAATATCCAATTCTAGCGGATGAATTGAATAATGCTTTAAGAAATGAATTAGTTAGAGGGGATAGGCTTCGGTTTTCTTTTAGTATTGATTCACTAGGAAATATTAAGGTTTTTAATTTTGAAGATTTAAATAAGAAAAATGAATTGCTCGATATTATTCGTTCTACAAATGAAAATCTGTCTGTAGGTTTTTACAAAGCAAATGTTTATTGGGATTTATATTCTAGCCAGGTTTATTCTGTAATTTCAGAGGTAGAGGGGGAACAAGGGTTCCCTAATTATGATTTGTATTATGCTGAACCAGCTGGTGGAAGAATAAATTATATAAAATCATTCAAATCAGATTTAGAGAGGGAATTAGGAAGATTGGATAGTATTGATAGCTATAAATGGTTAGTTAATGATTGGACTCAAGGGATTGACGTTTTAATTGATAGTAAAGGTAATGCTTCTTATTTGTCAAAAAATCCATTAATAGAATTATTAGACAGTACGAAAATGATAAAGTGGAATCCAGCATTGTATTATGGCAGGCCAAGGAAAAGTATAATGAGTTTTAGACCATCCTACTATGATTTTAAGAATATTGCAAGGAGTGATATACAATGGAAGTATGAAGTCTTCTATTTAGACAGGCAGTTTAAAGATGATATCGTTAGGTTTGAAGAAGAGCCTAAGGAGATGCCACAAGGTAAGCTTGTTATATCGTTAATTCTTAATCCTTTGACGGATAAATTTGAAAATCCATTTATTCATAGAGGTGATATAAAGGAAGGTAAAGAATTAATTGCTTGGATAGGGGATTATGACTTTAGTAATCTTCGTTTCTACTGGTACCCAGAAGCTAAAAGAATCTATTTTTATACGTAAAACGAATAAATATTTACTCACTCCTAATAACAGGTTCTAAATCTTTCAATTCTTCTTCGGTAAATAATCTATAGTGGATTTTAAAAGTTTTGCCAAGTGGTGTTTCTAAAGAAAATCCACCAGGACCAAATCCATCCAAAACATCCAATGTAAAGTGCGAATATTTCCAGTATTCGAATAGATCTCTGTCTATCCAAAATTCGTAACCTTCGGCTAAGCCAATCATAGCGTCATTCATGCGAGGGAAATAGCCGCCTTTTTGAAAACATTGGGGTTGTGAACCTTCACAACATCCGCCAGCTTGATAAAACATCAGGTCGCCGTGCTGCGCTGCTAATTGTTGAATAATTTTTTTGGCTTCTTCTGTTACATCTAGTCTCTTCATCATAATACTTTTTTGAAAAAATTGGGGTTTACTAAGAAACCCCAATATATGGTAGATAGTGTGAATTAAAAAAATCCTAACTTTTCTTTGTTATAAGAAATTAGCATATTTTTAGTTTGTCTGTAATGGTCTAACATCATCTTGTGATTTTCACGACCAATACCTGATTGTTTGTAACCCCCAAATGGTGCCCCGGCAGGATACGAGTGATATTGATTCACCCAAACACGTCCAGCTTGGATGGCACGTGGAACAGTGTACAATTGATGTGCGTCACGCGTCCAGACTCCTGCACCTAATCCGTAGATTGTATCATTTGCAATTTCGATTGCTTCTTTCTCATCTTTGAAGGTAGTAACTGCCAGTACTGGTCCAAAAATTTCCTCTTGGAACACACGCATCTTATTGTGACCTTTTAATAGCGTAGGTTGGATGTAATACCCTTCTTCAAATCCTTCTCCTACGTTGTTTACGTCACCACCCGTCAATACTTCTGCTCCTTCTTCTTTACCAAGTTTGATATAAGAAAGGATTTTATCTTTCTGGATTTTCGAAGCTTGTGCACCCATCATCACTGTTGGATCCAATGGGTCACCAACTTTAATCGCATTGACGCGCTCAATTACACGAGCAATAAACTTATCATATATGGATTCTTGGATTAATAATCGCGAAGGACAAGTACATATTTCACCTTGATTTAAAGCAAACAATACCGCGCCTTCAATAGCTTTGTCCAAGAAAGCATCATCGTGGTCCATTACCGATTCGAAGAATACGTTTGGTGATTTACCACCTAATTCTAGGGTTACTGGAATAATATTTTCAGTTGCATATTGCATGACCATGCGGCCAGTAGCTGTAGAACCCGTGAATGCGGCTTTCGCTACTTTTGGATTCGTTACTAATGCACGTCCTAATTCTGAACCAAATCCATTTACTACGTTGATAACACCTTCTGGAATTAAGTCACCAATGATTTCCATCAATACCATGATAGATGTGGGGGTGCTTTCCGCTGGTTTTAATACTACTGTATTTCCTGCTGCCAAAGCTGGAGCTAATTTCCAAACAGCCATTAACAATGGAAAGTTCCAAGGAATAATCTGTGCGATTACACCTATTGGCTCGTGTACAATTAATGAAACAGTATTAGCATCTAACTCACTTAATGAACCTTCTTCTGCACGAATGACACCTGCAAAATAGCGGAAGTGGTCTATTGCCAATGGGATGTCAGCATTTAAGGTTTCACGAACTGCCTTTCCATTGTCAATTGTTTCTACAGCAGCGATATATTCCAAATTTTGTTCTATACGGTCTGCTATTTTATTTAAAATAATGCTTCTTTCTGTCGCTGAAGTTTTGCTCCAAGTTTGAAATGCTTTTTCGGCAGCATTTACAGCCAATTCTAAATCTTCTTTTGTAGAATGCGCAGCTTGAGTAAACACTTTTCCATCCAATGGAGAGATATTGTCAAAATATTTTCCTTGCACAGGAGCTACAAATTTACCTCCGATGTAATTGTCATAACGCTCTTTAAACGTTGGTCTTTGAATCGTACTCATATGTTTATTATTTAATTACGTTTATGTGTTTATTCAAATTTACCTAACCTAAAAGCCAAGATTTAGCATTTAAGTGTCAAAGTGTAGGATTATAGTTTCTTGGTCTGTCAGCATTTTGTTATATTTGATTGCCAGCCAATTATAAAAGTTTGAAATGTATGATGAACAAATCTTTTATAAATACGTTGCCTTTTACAAAGGAAAATGAAATCACTACCCTTGTAGAAAACAAGCGCACATTTGCTGTAGATGAAATGGAGCTTCATGTATTCGAAACATATGAAGCCAGTTCTTTGGTTCCTTTACAATTCGGTGATATGGTTTTTATCAATATGTTGGAAGGCAAGAAGGTGATGCATATTGGTGAAATAGATGCATTCGACTATAAGCCCGGACAAATGTTGTTGCTTCCATCGTATACTAAAATGCATATCGATTTTCCTGATGCAACATTACATAAGCCCACACAATGTACAGCGCTTGTGGTTAGCAAACAAAAGATTGATTCTATCTTGAATTACTTGAATGAATTTAATCCTAAGCATCAAATGATTGGTGAATGGAATTTTAATCCTGAAATATTTCATTTGTATAATACTCCCGAATTGACAGAGTTGTTGAATAAGTTCTTTTCCATTATGATGGGAAATAATTCATTGAAAAGTGTATATGCTGATTTAACTTTTAAAGAAGTGATCATTCGTCTTATGCAATCACAATCGCTATTAGCTTTAGAAATAGGAAGCTCCGCGAATGGTGCATTAATGCATTTAAAAGAATTTGTTCGTAGACATTTGACCGAGAAAATCTCTATTGAATCGTTGGAAAAAGTTGCAAACATGAGTAAATCAAGTTTGACACGACTCTTCAAGAAAGAATTAGGTATTAGCCCAATGGAATATGTTATTAGAGAACGTCTAAATAGAGCGAAAGAACTACTTAAAATGACAAAATCAGTTAAAGAATCCTGCTTTGGGTCAGGATTCAGTGATGTAAATTATTTTGTTCGTTTATTCAAAAATCGAGAAGGAGTGACACCTGGAGCGTATATCCTTAGCTGATAGGACTTAAAATTTCATTACGCGGTCAAGTTCGCGTTTTGAGTCTCTTTCTTTTAAAGTCTCACGCTTATCGTAGTCTTTCTTACCTTGTGCCAATGCGATTTCTATTTTAGCATAGCCACGCTCATTGATGAAGATGCGAAGAGGCACTATAGTGAAACCTTTTTCTTCACCTTTTTCTTTCAGTTTTTTTAATTCTTTTTTAGTTAATAGAAGCTTTCTATCACGTTTTGCTTCGTGATTATAGAATGATCCGAAGGAATATTCGGCAATATGCATATTGCGAATATAAAGACCGTCGTCAAAAAAAGAACAAAAGCTATCATTAATGTTTGCTTTTCCTTCACGAATGGATTTTATTTCTGTACCTAATAATTGCAAACCAGCAACATATTTATCTAATAAATGATATTCGAAAGATGCACGCTTGTTTTTTATGTTGATTTGTGAAGATATAGCCATATTTTGTTATTTCCTTAGCTGCAAATTTAATAAAATATTATGTTGAATTTAATATTCTTAATACTTGTGAGTATATTAACAATAACTTAACTTTATGATATTTATAAGTTTATAATATTGCGGATAATCAACCAAAGTTTTGTAAGTTTGCACGTTTTGGTAAAGTTGAGGATTGGAGAAAAATACGGTAATTGAGGGTGGTTTCCAATTGTGTTAGATTAAAGTCATAGTTTTAACGTAATTTAACATCTTCAGTATATAATCCGTAGTTTTGACGATTATTTGATTTTAGTCAAAAAGTAAAATTAAAATCGCATTAAATAGAAATATCTATAGCATGAGTAAGGGAAAGTTAAGTGAAAGAACATCGAAGTTTCTTCAAGAACAACTAGAGCCTATAAAAGCAGCCGACTTATACGCATATTTTAGACCAATTCAGTCCAAACAGGATACTGAGGTAATGATTGATGGTAAGCGTGTATTAATGTTTGGTTCGAATTCGTATTTAGGGTTGACTACCGACCAACGTATTATCAAAGCCTCACAAGATGCTTTAGAAAAATACGGTACGGGATGCGCGGGATCTAGATTCTTGAATGGTACATTAGATATTCACGTTGAATTAGAAGAGAAATTGGCTGATTATGTAGGAAAAGAAGCTGCAGTTTTATTCAGTACAGGTTTTCAATCTAATTTAGGCCCTTTATCGTGTATCACTGGACGTAATGATTATATCCTTTTGGATGAGCGCAATCACGCATCTATTATTGATGGAAGTAGATTGTCTTTTTCAAAAGTGATTAAATATGCACATAATGATATGGAGGATTTGCGTGCAAAGTTGTCGCGTCTTCCAGAAGATAGTTTCAAATTAATTGCTACTGACGGTATCTTCAGTATGGAAGGTGATATCGTGAATCTTCCAGAATTAGTAAAGGTTGCGGATGAATTTGATGCAGCTGTAATGTGTGATGATGCGCACAGTTTGGGTGTTATTGGTCACAAAGGTGCTGGAACCGAAAGTCACTTTGGTTTGGAAGGGAAAGTAGATATGATTATGGGTACTTTCAGTAAATCCTTAGCTTCGTTGGGAGGTTTTGTTGCTGCTGACAAAGATACTATCGAATATTTGAAACACAAAGCTCGTTCATTGATGTTCTCTGCGAGTATGACTCCAGCTTCTGTGGCTTCGACATTAAAAGCATTGGAAATCATTCAATCAGAGCCAGAGCATATTGAGAAATTGTGGGCAAATACACATTACGCAAAAAAATTATTATTAGATAGTGGATTTGACTTGGGTGAAACTGAAAGCCCTATTTTGCCGATATTTGTACGTAATAATGAAAAGACTTATTACGTGACAAAAACTCTTCAAGATAATGGTGTATTTGTGAATCCTGTAGTTGCTCCTGCAGTTCCTGCTGAAGAGTCGTTGATAAGATTCTCTTTGATGGCTACGCATACTTTCGATCAGATAGACGAAGCTATTGAGAAGATGGCTAAAGTATTCAAAACTGCTGAAGTGGAAACATTTGTAGGTTAAGTATACTCTTAAAATATAAAGGACATGATTAATATCATACCTGTAACGAACAAAAAACAACGTGCGGAATTTATAGATTTTCCGCATGATTTGTATATAGGGGATTCGAATTACGTGCCTGAGCTTTTCGTGGCACAAGATGATTTATTAAACCCCGAGAAACATCCATTTTATAAGCATTCTTCTGCGCAACTTTTTCTAGCCTACGATGGTGATAAAATAGTTGGACGAATAGCCGCTATCTGGAATACACAGCATAATTCTTTTAACAATGTGAGAGAAGGACAGTTTGGTTTTTTTGATTGTATCAATGATCAAAATGTTGCTAATGCATTGTTTGAGGCAGCTCAGGCTTGGGTGAAGGAAAAGGGTGGTGAGAAAATCGTTGGTCCTATAAATTTATCTACGAATGAAACTTGTGGTTTATTGATTGAGGGATTTGATCGTCCTCCAGTAGCCATGATGACTTACAATTATCCTTACTATATTGATTTAATAAGCAATTTAGGCTTTGAAAAGCAAGTAGATTTATTTGCGTATGATATCCCGACAGCTAAAGCAAGTGATCGTTCAGTCCTAGTGATGGACAAGTTGGAGGAACGTTTAAAGCGTTCTGGAGTCACCTTACGTCTTATTGATCTTAAAAATTTCAAGTCCGAAGCTGAGAAAATTAAGCAGGTTTACAACAAAGCATGGGATAAAAATCTTGGTTTCGTTCCGATGACAGACGAGGAGTTTGCGTATGTTGCCAAAGATTTGAAAATGATTGTAAATCCGAACTTCTGTATAATTGCAGAGAAGGACAATCAAATAATTGGCTTTGCGGTAGGAATCTCAAATATTAACGAGATTTTGATTAAAATCAAAAGAGGGCGATTATTGCCAACGGGTATTTTTAAATTGTTATTCGGTCGCAAAAAAATCAAATCTCTTCGTGTGATGATGTTGGGTGTGTTGGAGGAGTATCGCAAGATGGGTATTGAGGCTTGTTTATACGGTCGCATTATCAAAAATGCCAAAATCTATGGCATTGAGCGTGGTGAATGTTCTTGGATGCTGGAACATAATTATATGATGAATCATGCGATTGAACAAATCAATGGTGAATTGTACAAACGTTACCGTATCTACGAGAAAGAAATATGAGAACTAAAGTTTTCATAACAGGAGCAAGTGGTTTTGTCGGTTCGCATTTAGTTGAGGCAGCAAAACAGAGAGGCTGGGAAGTACATGCAGCTGTCCGTTCATCTAGTAAGACGGATGATATTAAAGCTTTTGTTGACAAATTTATTCATCCTGATTTTGGGAATGTAGAAGAATTGCAACATCTTTTTCTTCAAGAACAATACAATTACATCATTCATGCCGCAGCATTGACAAAGTCAAAGTCTGAAGAAGAAATGTTACGTGTCAATGTGGGTATGACGCAAAATCTGATGCAAGCTGCGTTCGTTGAAGGAGTGGAGTTGAAACGTTTTATTTATGTCAGTAGCTTAGCGGCAATCGGGCCAATAGCTTACAATAGTAAACAGGATATCCAAGAAGAAACGGAATATCGTCCACTTACGGTGTATGGACGTAGTAAGAAGACTTCTGAATTAAATATCAAGAAACGATTTGCCGACAAAGCAATTTCGGTATTTCGTCCGACAGCAGTGTATGGTCCACGTGAAAAAGATTTGTTTATTTTATTTGATACATTGAACAAGGGGCTTGATCCTTATATCGGTGCTAATCCGCAGAAGTTGAGTTTCATCTATGTCAAAGATTTGGTGGATATTTTGCTGAAAGGATGTGAAGCATCACAAGAAGGATTAGAATTTTATAATATATCGGACGGTCAAGTGTATTCCAAGTACGCGATGGCAGACATCTTTAGAAATACATTTAAGAAAAAAGCATTGCGTTTGCATATACCTTATCGTATTGTGGCTTTAGTCGCTCGAATTTCGCAGATGTTGTATAAAAATTCCAGTAAAACTCCAGTCATATATCCCGAACGTTTAGGAGAATTGACTGCCGAAAATTGGAGTTGTGATATTAGTAAAGCAAAGCAAAAGTTAGGTTTTAACCCTCAATATAATTTGGAAAGGGGTTTGACAGAGACGTTAATGTGGTACAAAAAGAATAATTGGCTATAAAAATAAAGCAAATGAGTGAAGGAAAAATTGACAAAAAATTGTTTGCGGATAGAAAGCGCACGAATATATTAAGCGAGCCAGAACAACAATTTATAACTTATCTGTTGCCAAAAATCCCCAATTGGTTGTCTTCGGACGGATTGACTGCTATAGGTTTTTTGGGGTCTTTGATGATTATGGGGAGTTTCTTATTGGCCGAATATGTAGACAGAAGTTTGATTTTGGTAGGTATTCTTGGTTTTTTTGTGCAGTGGTTTGGTGATTCTTTGGATGGACGTATTGCTTTTTACCGTAATAAATCGCGTAAATGGTATGGTTTTGCGCTCGATATAATTATGGATTGGATTAGTGTTGTTTTCATTGGCCTTGGATATGTGTTTTATGCGCAGGGAGATTTTAAATATGCTGGATTCGCATTGGTTGCGCTTTACGGCTGGGCGATGATTATTTCGCAATTGCGTTATAAAATTACAGATAAATATACCATTGATGCAGGTTTGGTTGGCCCTACAGAGATTCGTGTTATAATATCGTTAGTCTTTTTATTAGAAGCCTTACTTGTTGGTTCGATTCACTATTCGGTTATTGTAATCTGTATTGTGCTGTTTTTTATTAATATGGGTGATACAAAGAAATTGTTGGATATGGGTGATGAGCGTGATAATGCGGAAAAATTAGCTAAGCAGCAAAATCATAATAAATAATGAGTTTTAAACTAAAAGAATTTTTAAAAGCACAGTTGTCTGCATTTTTAGGTGGGATGACTGACCTTGCAATTTATTCTTTTTGTTTTAAGGTGTTGAATTTTTCAGCACCTTTTTCAAATGCTATAAGCGGTTCCCTAGGGGCAATTGTCAATTTCGTAATCAATAGGTATTGGTCGTTTGGTAATACAAAAAATTCAATAGGTTCCCAACTTTGGAAATTTGTAATTGTTGTAATTGGTAGTATCATGCTGAAGTCTATCGGTATTCACTACTTTGTAGATGTATGGAAATGGCATTTTTTGCTTTCCAAGTTGTTAGTGGAAATCATCGTTTCCCTCGGATTTAACTTTACCCTTCAGAAATATTGGGTGTTTAAGAAGTGAGTTCAAAAATATTGCTTTTCTAGAAATGCTTTCTTTATGAAAGGCTTTCTCCATTTTTAATATCGATTCTGCTTTATTATAAAAAAAATATTCCACACGCTCACAATAAGTTACGGTTTGTTTCGTTTTTATTTTCCCGGGATGCTTGTTTTGTATTACAAATCTTCCCTATCTTTGCACCACTCCGCAAGGGAGGAACGGTTCTTCGGAG
>NZ_WUQZ01000010.1 GCF_009829075.1 Sphingobacterium composti
ATACATAAGATTATTCTAACTGATGAATCAAACCTGTACAACGCTATTAATTAGTGGTGTACTTTGGAGCGGAATGACTGGTGTACTTTGCTGTGGAATGGTGGTGTAGTATGGTCCGGAATATTCAGTAACCACCTTAGTTTCAAAATAAATCATTTTGGTTCAAAATATGGTTCACTTCTGAATATTAGGTATCAAAGAACTGAATGATAAAGATTTAAGACTGAGATGCATATCCTCTCATAATCTTTTGGTCACTGGTTCGAGCCCAGTTGGGAGCACTGAAAAAGCCTGTAAGTTACTAACTTACAGGCTTTTATTTTTTATCAGGGGGCTATTTAGGGGGCAGTGATTGTAACAACTTTAATTTTAAAATATTAAAAAACTATTTGTTATAGTATTTCAAAAATTTATTATGTAATTGTTCATCATCTACATACTTTGCAAAAGTTGTTGACTTATTATATAAATAAAACTCATCAATATAATGTTTTAGAAATTCAAGATGAGGGATATTTGGAGCAGTATAGCTTTTATTAATTAGTTTATTTGTTTCAGATTCTGAAAAAAGAATTTTGATATAATTGGATATTATAATTTCTCTTGTATAATCATCATAATTTCCAGACCATTTTTTACCAATTAGTGTTTCTTCAATTAATTTAATGAAATTATTATCCCTAGAAACATAATCTTTGACAATATTTACAATTCTATCATCATACACATAATGATCATTCATAATCTCTACGGTTGATAATTTAAATAATTCAAAAACCTTTTTTACGTCTTCATTTCTAATGATTAAATTTTTTAGTGTATTTATATATAATTCTAAAATCACCTCTTTAAATTCACTGTTTAAAACCTTGTTATCTTCAGCATCTAATCGTAAAATTCTTAATACAATATCAGAAACCACTTCTAAGTAGACGGTTTTATTTTTACCATTTCTATCTTCTTTATAAGATTCTAGCACATCTCTTAATAATCCATATAATTCATCGGGTAAAGGGATTTTATTGAGAAATCCTGAGATAATTACATCACGTGAGAATTTCGGATCTTTTAAATTTAGTAAAGCAGGCATTAAGTTTTTATCTTTATTATCACTTAAATAGATTAAAAGTATGCTAAAAAGATCTTTTTTAATCATTTCATCTTCTGACAGCCACTCGTTGAATTTATCTGCAATCTCAAAATTTGACTTTTCAATTGTATCAAAAAATTCGACTATACTTAAGCCATAATTTGCATAATTAAAGTACAATAATCTATTTTCTCTAGAGTAACCTTTTATATTATTTTTATTTGACCCTAAAAGCTCTAATAAATTTTTAATATGCAAAATTTGACATTTCGAAATTTTATCAATATTCAATTCTTTTTGACAAGGATCATGATTAGATTCATCTTCTTGTATGAAAGAATTTATAAAATCTACATTATTAAGTATTCGATTATATACAATAGTGTTACTAGATTTAATAGCTTCCAGAATCAATAAATCTGTATAATCAATATTACCTCTCAATTTATTATAAGCAATTTTAAAAGAATTAATTAATCGATTTACTTGTCTTAAATTTCTAATCATTGCTGCAAAAGATTCATTTCTTAATAAATCACTTAATGAATCAATTAATTTTGAATCGTTAAATTCACTCTTAAATTTATCTAAAATGGTTTTTTCATATAAATCATTACTTAAGATAGGGAGTGATATTAATACATTGAAAATTTTTTCTATATACTTTGCATTATCAATTTTAGAGTTTACATAATCTATATCAATCCCTGCTATAAAAAATGTATTAGCAAAATTTGCTGAATTTCTAATCAACTTTAGTACACTCATTAACTCTTGGCTATCAAGCCTATCCGTATCATCAACTATTATGATTATTTTTTTACGAGAAAGTTGTAATTGACAGGAAATCTCTTTCTTAAGATCAAATAAAGACTTACTTCCCCCCATTAGTTTAACGAGTTTAAGAGAAAGATTTAATTTATCATTTTCATAACTATCAGATATTTGACTAACATAATTTTCTATGTCGGTAGTTAATTCTTTATTCAAGAATTTGGTCGATGATATAAACTCAGAAAAAAAGGCATCTATCAAATTACTTGAATCATACTGCCAAGGATTGAATTCAATAATAATGTAATCATCACGATAAACTTCCAAATCCCTTTTAATTAAATTTGAAAAAAATGTCTTACCATCCCCCCAATTACCAACAACACCGACATTAAAAGCTTGTTCAGTTTCTGTGTTATGTATAAATTTAATAAGCTCACTACTTAATCCTGAAAAATTTAAAAGATCTGATGCACTACTATTATCTAATACGAACTGGTAATCTTTATTTTCAGTATCTTTTCTAACATAATATAATGACCACTTACTAGTATAAATAATTAATGTAATTAACATACCAAAGGCTAATAGTTCAACATGATCCGAAAGTTCAACTTCCCAAAATACACTATTAGAAATAAATACATTGAATACATAAATTATGACAATTGAATACCATAGAGAATTTATTGTTATTAAATAACCATGTCTCAGTCTATTAAATATTACTCTTGCAATATTTAAAACAAAAATATAGATTACTACAATAAGTAAGTTTTCATTGATTTTGAAATTTGATTTTAAAAACACTAGTAAACTTTTAACATGACTATTTAAAATATAATCATCAAAACCAACCAATGTCATAGCAAATAAAAAGCACAAAATTGCTTTTGATAATTTGAATTCTTTTAAATATTTTTTTTCATCAAATTCATATTGCCACATTGGTCGAAATAGTCTTTTAAAATTTAATGATTCCAAAGCTTTATCAAGGAAATTTATCATATCTACACCTCCAATACTTTATCAATTTCCTTCATTAGTCGATCTGTTTCTGTTAGAGCGACGATCATTTTTTGGTAATGCAAGACATCATCAAAGTCCAGTTCGCGGTCTTTACGGTCTTTGAGCCATTTTTGAGCAGGTTGGTAGCCTCCTATATAGAAGTTCCAAGCAAGTTCGGACACCTTATCGAAATACTGTGCTTCGTTGATATAGACTTTGCCATCTTTGAATACTGGCTTGCCTACGATATTGCTACCTCCTACTGGATAAGAAGTAATCAAATCTTCTACTTTTTTGTTTTCTAAAAGATGTAGCTCTCGTATTTGTCCACCAAGCTCAACCAATTGCCAAAATGCTGTCGCATCCGCAGGATAAGGCACTCTCGGAAAATCTATCTTCAAGAATTCCTTGTATTTCTCGCGATAAGCTGGCGAATGTAATACCGCATAGATATAGTCTAAAAGATCTATTGGTGCAAATGTATTTTCTGTATCTTCTTTCTCGTTGGTAAACGTTAGCCCCAATCCTTTTGCTATTTCAGCTACAATTTCTTTGTTTAGATTTGGAATACGTTCTTGTTGTTCGTCTGTACTTAATTGTCCATTGGTTTCGGGATATAAATAAAGAGGGAATACTTGACAGCCTTCTTTAGTTTTATTTGAAATAAAACATTGATCTGATATTTTGTCAGATATAAAAATATGGTAAAAATCATTACTAGCTAATTGCCTAACACTTATTAACGAATAATTTTTTGATTTTTCTTTGAAATTCCCTAGTACTTTTGTATTTAAACGAGCTACAAACTTATCATCATAATAAACGTATCTCGTATCAAAGCATCTATAATTTTGAATTCTAAATTTAAAATCATTTATTCCTTCTTTTTTTAGATGTTCCCTCGCCAAAAATAGATTCCATTTGTCATTATCTTTTAGTTTTAAATTGTATTTTTCACTTAAAACATCATCAGATAATTCTGGATTTAAAAAATCCAGCAATCTATTTCTTACACTATCAATTTCAAAATCAGTTATAAACTTATCTTTTTTTGTAAGTAAACCTAATGAATTAATTACAAACAATTCATTTAATGCAATATTTTGCATATAAATATTTTGTAAGGACATGTCCTTAGTAACCATAAAATAATTCGGAGGATTACTTTCTAATTTTGAAAAAGAAATTGCTTTAATATCATTTTCAATCAGAAATTCATATTTCCTCTCTCGCTTACCAAACAAATCATAGTGATATACTTGACCTAATTCATCTTTAGCTTTTTTCCCGGTTTTGACGAATAGATTAATGGAAACCCCTTGCATTATATCAAATACATTCTGGTCTATACCTCCATCGTGAGCAGTTTCTTTCTTTTTCGCATTACCATGCAAATCTATGGTATAGATTTTATCATAAGTTTTGAGCAAATTCCATCGCATTCCTCTAAAAGTTGGATTATCCAAAAAGCCATGTGGATTGATAAAAGCCAAAATACCCGAACCATTCTTCTCGATGAAATGTTGTCCAAAACGAATGAATTTCACATAATCATCATTTATAAATTTCGAATTTTGCTCTTTAAGTTTTTCTTTTCCTCCTGGCTCCTTCTTATAATCCTCCATCAAATCCATTATCCACTTACCCTTATTAGCAGACTCTCCACTATATGGTGGATTACCTATTATAACCATCACTGGAGTATCTTTCTTTACTTCATTGGCTTGATTGGATTCGTCAGATAGCCAAGAGCTAAATAAGGTATTCGAATCAGGATGGGCCTCTTCGAGCGAATTGGTCAAGAAGATACGGAAACGTTGATTGTCTTCGGCTACATAACCAGTCTCCGACAAGAGCATATCCATCTTAAGATGAGCCATCGCATAGGAAGCCATCAAGAGCTCAAATCCATTCATACGTGGTATTAGGTCTTCTTTGACATACTTCTGCCACATGCCTTCCATGCCTTTGAATTTGCTGTGTATATGCTTAATGGTCTCCGCTAAGAAAGTTCCTGTACCCGTAGCTGGATCGAGTACCTGTACACGATGCACTTCACGTTCGTAATCGGTTACACCGCCTTTGTGACGCTTATCGGCAGATTGTACCTTGACTTTGATTTTCGTTTTTGAATTATCGGCCAATCCTTTTAAAAGTCCAAACTCATCTTTCAATATATCATCTACTGCACGTACAATGAAATTAACTACAGGCTGTGGTGTGTACCACACTCCCCTCGCTTTGCGTAAGGATTTATCATATTCGGCTAAGAATGTCTCATAGAAATGAATAATTGGATCCTCCATCTTGGTCGAGCGTCCAAAAGTCTTCATGATCTTGGCCACATCTGTAGCTAAGAATATTGTCACCAATTCGTCCACTATCCAGACAATACGGCTATCTACATCAAATCCCGCAATATCTTGAAATAACTTACGCAAAAAAGGATTAGATTTAGGAATCAGCTCCGCAGCTTCCATACGTGAGAATGTCGGCAAAGATGGATCATGATATCGTGCTGCAAACATACCATAAGCTATCGTCTGTGCGTATATATCTGCAAATGAACGATTGGTAATATCGTGTATAAGCATCTGCTTAAACGAAAGCATTTGCCCCTTTAGCGAAGAATTTTGCTCTTGAGCATCATCATAATCTAAGGACTGTTCGATCACATTAGCCATCAATCGAGCTTTACCAGCCATCAGTTGCGCTAGCTTTGTCGGTGACTTGATAGTCTGCGTGATGGTTTCAGCAAAATTTTTGATTAAAGTCTCGAACTGCTCAAAATTAGCATTTAAGCCGATAATATTTCCATTCTCGATTTGAGCGATGCGAATCTCTACCACAAACTCACCATCTTTATAAAACACAAAATGCAGGTAATCTGTAATAATTAGATTGGACAATCCTAATCGGTAACGATCAAATTGCTCTTTTAAAGTCTTGCTCTTTAAGTCGACATTAATATCCTTTGCTTCAATGTAGCCGATAGGGATATTGGCTTTACCTTTGGTCAACACATAATCTGGAGCTCCACACTCAACACGAGCTGGCTCATTAGTTACTAATATATCTTGGGGTAATATTGATGCTAATAATCGTTGCAAATCTCCTCTGTATGAATGCTCACGCGCATTCCCTGTAGCATAAAGTCGATTTATATTCTCAATGTATTGCTGTACTGAAAAATCCATTTATTTAAGCGAATGAATATGGTTTAAATTGTTTTAAAATTAGTTAAAATAAGTGAAAGGAATGATTTATCTTTCGAAATATTAAAACTCAACAAATCTTAAATTATGAATACTTTATTAGATATAGACAAAATTGTAGGATACCTATTGCCTCTTAAAGAGAAACTTCACCGACTTTATAATTGGAATGCTAAAATTGACAGATTAGTGGAACTTCAAATTATCGATAATGCGCAACTGATTTCTTGGAACAGTCTATCTAACTTTGAAAAAGAATTAAAAATAAAACACACTCTAAATCAACATTTGAATGATGCAAACTCAGTAAATTCCGTCGATAGTAAATTTGATGAATTATGTTTATGGATAATAAAAGATTGGGGAGGCATAAATCTTAATAAAGAGGTAGTAAAACCTTTGGTTAATCAATTTATAAATAAAAAAGACTGGGGTTTCAATAAAATAGCAAGTATTTCAAAAGTAGCTTCTTTTATGTTTCCAGAAGAATTTATCATATATGATTCAAGAATTGCCTATTCATTAAATTGGATAATTCTTAAAACCAATGCTGGTAATAAATACTTCCCTATTCCTGAAGGTAGAAACTCAAAAATGACTTCATTTGATATGAATACGTTAATTCATATCAAACATGCTAATAATTTCTTTACAAATGACCACCAAGAATTATTGGGTAAAAATAAATTTATCAGTAAAAGAGATCAGATTATCTACTTCGATAAAAAGGATGCATACAAACGTCTAAATAGACTCATCAAAGAGATAAGCGTAAAATTATGGGATGGAGATTTAGAAAAGACACAAAAATTGTTCTATACAGAAATGTTATTATTTTCTATAGCGGACAACGTGATTTTTCAAGACATAGTAAAACATTTTATGGATAATAATTCAATTTTCCAGAATTCATCAGAATAACATTTTCAATGAAATACGATAGAGATTTAGCACTACAAACTCGTATCAACACGCATCTAAGTCGAATTACAGGTATCGAAAAGGACTATTACCAAGACCTTTCAATAAGTGATATTTTTGAGCTTAAAACAGTATTGGCCGACATTAATAATATGCTTACTTACAAAACAACAATGTATGCAGCTGAGTGGTTGATAGATTTTTTTCAACTAGATAAAGTTTATAGTAAAAAGTTACTGGAACTAATTAAAACTACAAAACCGAATAGCAATGGATTTGATATCAATATTATTAATAAAAATTTGAAAGTTGTAGCAGAAGTCAAATGTATTAATCCCATCAACCTAGGTCATAAGTTTGGATCAGCTCAAAAAAACTCTATAATATCTGACTTTCAAAAACTTAATAATGGAAAGAAAAAACGAAGTGGAGATAGTATAATCGATAATACAAAAGATTTTTACAAAATTTTATTTTTCTTAGATAACGATCATAGAGTAAGCACTGCAATTCATGACTTAGTCAAACGAACTGATTTTAAAATAAAAATATTATCAACCGAAAGCTTTTGTATGATGGATAAAGAACATATTTATATAAAAATTCTATCTGAGATATAGTAATTCCTTATCTTTACAATAATAATTTATTAAACAAAGTAGCGTAAGCTATCCTTGTGGTTTAACTGAAACTGCGACCTTCAATTAAACAACCACTGTAAGGATAGACTTACGCCCGTGCCTGATATTGGGCGTGGGCTAAGTCTGTCTGGTTGTTTGGTTGTCGCAGACCACAGTTAAGGACATGATCTTAGTTTCACGCCTTTCTTTATTTCTCAAAATAAACTTAAAATGGCACAAGAAAGATTTTATTACACTTCCAAAAGCTCCCCTTTACTTTCAGTTGATGAGTCCATAATAATTCAGATTTTGACAATGTATGAAGATGGAACTTCGGTTGGCTTGATTAAGGAAACATTCCCAGATGTTAAGATTAACAAAAACCTTTATATGTTTCTGCCTTATATAATCACCGATGATATTTGTGACTGTGGTAAACCTTTGTACAGAAAAACAAAAGGGAGAACATCATTCGCTGAAGAACTTACCTATTGCCCTGCTTGCAAGCATGATGGAACCCCCGAATGTTTATGTAAAACTTGCGTTTTAAAAAGAAAAAATGAGCTTGAGGCTAGAAAAGTACAATTTTATAAAACTTGGGATAGTTATTATGATAAAACTTATAACTCAGCTATTGAATTAAGTAATCTAAGTACTTATGAAGAAGTTCAATTAGTTATACTCATTCACGAATACTTTAATAAAGAATCAAAATCCTTCGATTTCATACATGCTCGTCTAATGGAAGTAAATTTCGGTATACGCCAACTTCCTACGGAAATCTTTAAATTCACTAAAGCATTTATTGATAAAAAGATCCTAATTCCAGAAAAAGAAGTCGAATATTCAACCTCGCTCGATCATTACGGTGATTTAGGTCTTTTTCAACCTCAACTAAGTTTGGCTAATTGCCAATGGACACTCAATTTAGCGAAAGATGGTAACACTTTGACTGTAGGAGAAATCTTCAATTATCTTATCAAAAAAGATTACACAGCTGCTCAACGTGAGATATTTTGGAAAGAATGCTATCAAGAAAGTATAATCAACTACTTTGAATATAGCACCAGAAACTATGCGAATTTTGATCTTATTAAACAAAATTTAGAATTAATCGCAGATGAACTATTTAATCACTACAGTTTATCAAAAGCCTACAGATTAATCTATTATGGTATACAACGAACATTAACCCATAAAGCAAAATATAGTACAACTATCAAAAGTGCAAATAGCTATCTGCGAAACTTGATGCTATCGAATATTGAGAAGTACAACCTTCCAGAACATAAGCCAAATTTAAAAGACTTCAATCTTGTAGAATTATCAGAATCCTACTTCACGCATTATATCAAACGCTACATTTTGCGAAGTAGTCAAGAGTATTTCTATTACAACTTGGCTGACATTAGACACAAATTTTAATCACATAAAACTATTAAATCATGAGAACAATTATCAAAATTTCATTCCTTCTGGTCGCGCTTATCAGCTTTTCTTGCAGCAAGAACAATAATGATAACCCAAGTCCGAATCAATCAACTAAAAAGGTCGTAGAAGTAAAAATTAGTTACGGATCGAACTATGCTGATTATGCAGCTAATCTAGGTTTACAAGTAGCTAGTGTGGACGCTGACTTGAAAAGTGATTTCAAGTTTGTAGGCATAAATTCTACTTTATCGATATTTCATGAAGCAAGCATAATACATCAAGCCAACGTATCCCCGATCCCTAGCGCTACATCAAGTATCAAAACTTCCGCTACTGTTAGTACCTTCACTATTTCATCAGTCTTTACCAATTTGAAAGAAAATGCTAAACCGCTAACAGTGACGTATGAATTTTATGTAGACAGCAAAAAGACAACAACTAAAACACTTGTCTTTGAGCAAAATGATTATGCCGCTAAATCATTGATTCTGGATGTTACAAATCCAAAAGAACTAATTGAAAACTAAACATTTAAAAACAAACAGCATTATATATTTATATAATGCTGTTTGTATATATTTATATAACTCTTGAATATATAATTATATAATAATTTAACGCCTCATCCTTCTTCTTTTTCTTCTTTCCTCTTCATCTATTTGTTCAGCGCTAACACTACCAAGTAAGCCACTAAGATTGCTAATAAGGGAATTTGAATCATGAGATAGCCCGTTAGAAATAGATTCTTCAATCTCTGACTCTGTTTCTTCATCTGTGCGATCTCCGTGAGAATGGGCTGTAAATCTTGAATCACCTCCTTTTCTGTCATTGAATTCATTTTCTGATACAGTATATTTTGATTCTTTATAACTTTTACTTGATATTCCGATAGTTCGATCATCGCCAATTTCACTTCCTCTATTTGCTTTGTTAAGCTCAGTTTCAAATCTTGATCTTGTATCAATGTTTGTTTGACGAACTGTTTCGCCATCTCTGCTTTGTTTGCCATAATTTAGATTTTGAGATAAATTATTCCATTTAAATTGATTTCCAAGCTTTTGACCTTTAGCTATAAATCCATTTTGACTGATATAAGTTATACCAGAAACTCTTCCTGTGCTGCTGGATTGATTAAACAAGAGGTAAATTCCATTCAACTTACAATTCTCTATAAACGACTGTATATCTACAGAAACACCTAATGCTGACTTAACTTTTTCTTGCATTAAAATTCTTTCTGAGGGATGTCCAGTGCGTTGAATCATTTCTAGCTCATCTTTTGTTGGTGCTCGATCTAGTGCTTCATGAGACGATCTAACCTTTTCTAAGTTAAAGCGTATCTCAAGTTCTCTACAGACCGCTTCGCTCCTTCTGTAATTATTGGAATCAGAAACTACATGTACTTTACCTTGCTCATTAATCGATAAACGATGTAATAAAAGATGGATATGTATATGATTATGATCTTCTCCATCGTTATGTTTGTACAAGACAAATAAATTATCATCCGTAAAACCCATTCCTTTTTTATAAGCTTCAGCTATAGCTATTAAATCAGCATTTCTTAAATGTGTATCCTTCTCAGAAAAACTTAATGCAACATGATATCCATCATTTGTCAACTTGGAATTTAGTTTATTCAGCATTCCAATTTCTTTCATAATTTCTGCCTTATTATATTCCAGAAAATTATGACCCAAGACTTCTGCACGATGAGATTTATCTTTAAGTTTAAGCTTGTTATCATTATAATCTAATGCTGCAGCAAAACTGTGTACTTTTTGCATTGCTATCATAAACTGTATATTTTAGATTTTATCATTTGGAGAATTGCGTACAATTCAGTCATTATGGAATTATCAATTTCTGAAATTCGACTTTGATTAATAGCTTTTACATATTGATTAAAGTTTACTCCAATTTTTCTTAGCTGTTGGTAGGTTTGGACATCTAGAATAGGTTGAATAGACTCAGGAGTTTTAGCCTTCATCAGTAGTGAACGTATTACTTCTGGGCTATTATTCTTAGTAGCAAAAACTATTGCATCGAGCTTCCTTTTCTCTTTTATATTTAAACGAACTTTTACCTCGAAAATTCGTTTTTCTTCTTTACTTAGCAGTTTTCTTTTCATAATTAAACGAAGTGCAATTTTTTGAGCAAGCGTTGAAGAGGGACTCTCAACATGGCTTGCTCACTTTCAAGCTATTTCTTATTTAGTAAGTAATCCCCTACATCCTTATAGTCTTTGTAAAATCCATTTAGAGGGATTACTTTATCAGGATATTTATTCATTAATGCATTCAAAATTTCCATTCCTGCAGGATCATTGTCTGTGCTAGCGTATAAAGTGTCGTATGTAGCTGAATACTCTGACAATACCTCAAACACCTTCAACTTGGTAGAGACCGAGTTCATGATGATAAAGTCATTCTTCAGCTCCATTTTCTTATTAAGGCATAACTTTGGGTAAAGGCTTAATAAAGACACAAAATCGCTCCAGCTTTCCAAAATCACTACGCTAGAAGAGCCATTCTTTATATGAGTGATATCTTTGGCTACAAGACACATTTTGTGCCGTACAAAGTCTTGTTTAGCCTTATTCCAGTATTCCCAACTCAACTCGTAGCCTTGACTGTCATTTTCAAAACCGACAGCATAGTAAACCTTATTATTTATCTTAAAATGAACTTCACAGAGATACCTCCAATATTGCTGATGGATCCTTCTTCGATTCAGATATTTTATGAGATTAGGGTTTTGGATTTTTTTAATAGCTAGGATTTCATAACGATCTTTGTCTTCTTTTTTAGAAAGCTGATTACGTTCTTTTTTTTGCTTAATAAAAGAAGAAGTTAGATCAAAGGAATCCAGTAATGACAAAGCATGTTGAACTGAACAGCGATAATATCGAACCATGTAATCTACAACATTACCTGCCTCTCCTGTCCCCCAATCCTTGTATGTGTTGTCATCCTCATTCACGACAAAACTTGCTGTCCGTTCTTCTCTAAACGGACTAATGAACCAATGGCATTTTTTGCCTTTATTATTTCTCGAATACGACTCTTTATACCCTTGTTTGTGGAGTATTGAGAGTAGTGATATTCTTGTATTAGCAATTGAGCAATTCATGAGTTTTAAGTCTAATACCTATATTTAGGGTCGTATTTTCTAAAAAGTTTGATGATTTGATGACAATCAGATGCAATAAACTGAACAACAATAAATTAAGATGTCATCAAACCGTCATCAAACCATCATTTTTTGATGACACTTGATGATTGATGACGGTAATTCTAAAATAGTTTGATGATTGATGATACTTTGATGATTGTTTGATGATTATTTAAATAACTAACAATCAATATATTAAACATAACAATCATCAAATCATCAATATTTTACGCAACTCGTAACCTTTTAATGTATAATACCTACCTTTCAGATGAGCTTCATAAATTATTCCTGAGGTATCATACTTATAAGTTGTGTAATTAAAAGTGTTATCTGACAATGGAATCTTCCAATTATCTATGATCCGTTTTACATCACCTCTTGTGAGTTTTATGTTATTACTCCGCAGCAATTCTATTGCATCCTTATTCGTAAAATGAAACTCTTCCAAATTATAGGAATCCATTATTTCAGAAATAACATTTAAAAGTTCTAATTCAATTTTATTACGAAATCTACCTTTAATCTTTAAAAGAGCTCCCTTATTCCATTTACTCATTTCATCTACTAGATATTTTCCTTCTAGCTTAACGTACCGTCTAAAGCTTCTTTCATCTTTATGATTACTAATTGTCTTAACGACACGCTCTGGAATCCCCAATTCAAGAGAAACCGAAATGAAAGTTTTCCTCATTACATGGCTTGTTATCAACTCAAACTTATAAAACTCACGTTTTTCAGCAATAGCTCCACGAAATCGTGTTAAAACAATTTTCTTATCCCATCCAAGTAATTCACAACATTTTTTCAGATTTATATTAAGCTTAGTACTCGTTATTTTGGGAATAGGTTCATAGATTGTTCCTTTATACCTTTCAATTAATTGCTTTAAATGATCACTAATTGGGACTAAGTGATTAAATGTTTTTGTTTTTTGAATTGTAATATTTATCAAATCATCTTCTAATATAGCGTCACTGACAGCATAAACATCACAATGTCTTAATCCAGTAAATGCTCCAAAACAAAACATGTCACGCGATCTATTTAAAGCTCCATTTTCAAATTCATAATTAAACAAAATCATTAACTCATCATAAGTTAAACGAATGACTTCTATTTCATTCTCAATCCTTTTGAGCTCTTTATAATAAAGGTTATTATGATAATTTCTTTTAAGTCCCCATGTCATAAATGTTTTTAATACAGCGATAATTCTGCTATAATAATTATTTAAATACCTTTTTTCGTTAAAGCAATAATCCATAAAAGCCTCTTCAAACCTATAATCTATAGTATCAAAACGAACTGGGAATTTAGTAAAATCCTTGAATTGGAAAATTTTGTGTTTACAAGTAGTTATTTTCTTTATTGTACTTTTTGCTTTAGTATTTTTACATACGTAAATGTACTCATCAAAAGCTTGAAAGAAATCAATAGCTACAGATTTATTATTAGACTCGAACCGATCTAAAAACTCTTTTTCGGAAAACTCTATGTTATTATACTTGAAGAACTCAAATATATTATCAACCTTATCTTTAATCTAAAACAAGGCTTTATTCCATTCCTTATACTCCTTAGCAAATGGATGATTTTTAGAATAAACGATTGTTTCCGTTTCAGAATCCCAATCATCTAATGCAGACTTAACTTCTAAATTCTTACGAATTCTAATTTTCTCATGTTTCACTACCAATCTAATTGGTGCTAGTCCAATTTTTGACACTTTGTCTTTTCTAATTTCAAAATTATACCTCATTGTAACAAACTTTAATGTAGGGGGCAATACAGGGGGCAGAATTTTTATTAAAGCCTATTAAAATGGATTAAAGACTCTGAAAACAAATTCATAACAAACTGTATTTCAATACACTAAAGTATATTAAAATAAACTAAAAAATCAAATTAGAACAGTTGGGAGCACTGAAATCCTCACAGAAATGTGGGGATTTTTTGTATATAAACCTATGCTAATGCTGTTTTAACGTCGTTTTTAATTCTTTCGCCTAACGAGTGGTTAAAAAATCTATTATTTAATATATATAACAAATATACTGTAAAAATAGCGAATTTATATGCGTTTTGTCTCGCTCATGTCTCGCAAAAAATCAAGCGCTAATCCCCTATTTTAGAAATCTTATAATAAAAAAATTTAGAAGGTATATATTGTTGCACACTTTTTAATACCCCTAAGGCGTCTTAAAAAGTGTGCAACAATATACAAATAGAACAATCATCTTAATACAGCTCGTTGTCCTGCGAGTTGAGTGAAGGTCGTTGAAGAATGTAAATTTAATTTTTTAATCCGAAATGTTTATCATGGCATAAGATGTATATAATGTCATCAAATCATTCCCATAGCGGGCAATGACATTAGAAAAACCAGAGTCTAAGACTTAGCATTTGTTTGTTCTAATTGACATCGAATGTTATGTGTAAAAATTATAGCGAGCACTTTCTTTACAATTTATGAACTGTGGAAAATTTATCAATTTAATTACTGACTAACATTTTAGAAACGGTATTTTAAAGGTTTTCCTGCGGATGGAATTGCATCAACCTACCTTTAGGGTCAATTTTTACTGAATAATAATTTCCATTGTAATAATAGCCTTTGTCATTTTGAATGTGAAATCCTTTACCATCTCTCAGACGACTTTCAATAGCATCTTTATTTGCCTCTAATACAATATTGATAATTCTCCTTATATCTTTTAAGGCATATTGGAAACCTGTACCCTGACCTTTTGAAGATTCGTTGATCAGGAATTTCTTATAGTGTCTCAAATAGATGTGTATGAAACGCTCAAAATCCCAATAAACATGTTGTGTCCATCCCCAGAGCGTTAAAGTTTCCGCTTCAAACCCGTAGACCAACTTCATCAATTCCATCCAAGCTTCTTTGTTTTTTGTTTCAAGTTTATTTATATGTTTGGGTGCAATACCCAAATGACGACATATAAAAGCGATCCGTTCTTTCCTACGGTTGCCAAGTGCGGTGTTCAGTGCGGCCTTAAAAGGGCTATTCTTTCGATCTGCATATACCATTGTTGTCAAAGAGGTAATCAGCACATCATCATAAAACTTTCCCGTTTCAGGATTTATTAAAAAAGCTTTTTTATCATCGTCTGAAAGTTTCTCGGGTTCTAATAGGAGCAGTAGGCTATAATATTTTTGTTTTTCAGATGGAATTAATGGAATACCCTCTTCTATTCTTTTTCTAAAAATCAATAATTGCATCCTTTCCCCATCAAACAAATCAGGGCTAAACTCAACATTGATTGTATTCGGAATATCTTTAATTCCCTCATTGTCATATTGATTTTTGATGGGGCCTATATCTAGCATACTTAGCCGTCTGATATCCCTTGCCATAAATCCTTCTGTTTTGAGCAACTCATTTTTTTCGACATCCTGCAAAGCGCCATCGAGTAATACTAAACCATCGTCATTACCTATATTATTGGAATTCATCTCAAGTTTTAATTTTGCACGCTCTGACGGTGTATAAATAATATAACCATATACAGTATTACCATACTTTTGATAAGCTTCCGAGCCATAATAAAAATCAAATATGGCATAGCGATCAAACTGACCAACTTGAATAAAAATATTCTGTATCGAATGATTTAAAGGTAAATCCATAGTTTATTAATGTTATTCTTCGTATGGTCTGTTTGCCCAATCAATTAACTGCTCAATTCCATTTCTAGCCCTTAGGAAAAATGGTAAGCCTGACGGGTCAACATTATCATTGGGATTTGCTAGCTTCTTCAAACGAATTGTCTGCTTCAATGATTTCGGTTTCTTTGGTGATTATCAGTTAATAAATATATCTTATACTAAGATACCAATTAAGTAATAATGGAGTATAATTCAAAACTGATTAATAAACCGTAAGAATTTTACTTTCCCAATTTGCGTATGTTCTTTTGCTTTTTTGTACAATCGTTCTTCGGTTTATTGGTTTCTTTTGTATTAATATCATATTGAACAGTGCTATCTTTCAACTGACTTAATCGCTTCAAATCCTCCAACAAAAGGTTCTAGTTTCGTGCCTGCGGGATCACAAACAAAATCTTCTTAGAAATGAGAAGTTTTTGTTTATAGCCACATCAGAATTATTTAAGCTAAAAATCTAAAATTAAACAGTTAATTAATCTTATTAATAACACTTAATTCAAAAATAGATAAAAATCTGATTTTCATCTAATAACTTTGCACGTCATTCTTTTACATAAATAATACCATATAATTTAGTGTCTAAATACCTAAAATCAAATTGCACACTTTTTCATCCCCCTAAGGGGTCTTAATTTTCTGCAACAATTTACAAATAGCACAATCATCTTAATACAGCTCGCCGTCCTGCGAGTTGAGCGAAGGTCGTTGAAGAGAAATGCGCAAGCATGATTCAACGATATCTATGAAATAGACGAAGACTGTTGGCGATATTTTTGTTTCAAAAATCGTGACAACATCGAAGCCTGAGCGATTCGCAGGCGAGCCAAAGTCTAAAAGCAATTGGATTTTGACCAGGTATGCTAATACTTTGTCAAAAGACAAAAGAGCTTTTATGAAGTGTAGGGATTACCAAAGCATGAATTATGACAAACAGTGAAACAATAAATTAGAAATTGTGAGTATCACTATTTTTAATTTATGAAGTTTGGCGTATATTCATGTCGGGAATTCCGAAACGGAATGCCTTATTTCCATTGTTAGTTAATTTGGTATCAATCCTTTAAATAAATATGTTCTGTATATGATAATTTCAAAAAAAATAATTTCGGCAAATCTTGTCGTGATTTTATTATTAGGAATCGTTAATCATTTAAGTGCTCAAATTAAAGCTGAACCATCGAAAGGAGACACTTTCGAGTATATTCTTCATGAGATAAATGATTTCTCTTATTATGGTAATGATTCTTGGCCTCTTTATGATATTGAGGTTAAATCTTACGATAAAAGGAATAATACTATAACTGTCATTCATTTTAATCCATTGGTAAAATGTAAATATGTAGAAACTTTAAATTTAGATAATATTAAGTCAGTTTTTTTATATGATAATGCTTTATACAAAGTTAATTTAGATACAAAAAAAAGTAACAGAACTAATATGCTAAAAATTACATTTAAGAGTAAAAGCAATAAAGTAGACATATCATGTGAAGATGGCACTATACTTGATAATTATAAAGATGAAATTTCCATAGCAATTTACGACTATGATAGGGCTTTAAAATTTGAGAGAGCTATTCTTCATATGATTAAATTATCTGGAAACAAATTTAACCCAAATTTATTCTAGAGGTAAATGTATTACCTGTTATGAATTTCTTTTAGGCTATCTTACATAAGCGAAAGGTGCGATTTTTTTGTGAGGATTCTGTTGGAAGTGTTTAATATCTCCTATTTACAATAAGTATAAATACAAAAAAATACTAACGTTATAAAGTCCTGGTTTATATCGTTAGTATTTTTAGTTATATCAAAAGTTAATGATCTAAACCAGACCATTAACAGTATTCTATTTCTTAGACTTTCTTGAGGTACTGTAAGTCGTAGATGGATTTTTTGTAGCAGTGGTTTTAGTCACATACCTTCCAGTTTCGGCACTTCGATATTGTTTAGAGTTACGAGATTTAGATGATTTAGTTTGTGCCATTGAACTAGCGATAGAAAAACAAACGATTAAAATTGATGTTAGTAAATATTTCATAATTATATTAATTTTCAACCAATATAATAAAAATCCTTCATCGCTTACAATCAAAAGTTCGCACATCTCAATTTCTAATTCCTAACTAGCTTTCAGAATATTTACAAAATTGGACTTCAAAATTAACGCTTATAACCTTTCGGAATTTTAGAATCCATTCTTTTTTTTAACTTTAGCTTATTATGAAATACAACCTAGAGTGGTTAAAAGACCAAGTGAACCAAGGTCGTAATACTAACAATATATTTTTCTGGAGAGAATTCCCTAATACAGAAATAACAAAATCTTGCTTAAGTCAATGGTATCATGCACCATTCACATCAAATGAATTTACTTTCAATACCACCGAACATTACATGATGGCAAGGAAAGCACTTCTATTCCGTGACAAAGAAACATTTATTAAAATAGTTAATGCTAATACACCTAGTGAAGCAAAATCATTAGGCAGGCAAGTCAAAAAATTTGATGAAGCGATATGGAACGAACATAAGTTTGACATTGTAGTTAAAGGTAATTTATTGAAGTTTTCTCAGAATAAGCCTTTAAAAGATTATTTACTAAGTACAAATGATAGCATTCTTGTTGAAGCTAGTCCATATGACAGAATTTGGGGAATTGGGTTAGATGAAAATAGTCCTCACGTAAATGATCCATTGGGCTAAGTCTGTCTGGTCTTTTGGGTATCCTAGTACCTCAGTTAAGGACATGATTTTAGTTTCACGCCTTTTTTATTACTCAAAATAAACTTAAATATTATGGCACAAAGCAAATTCTATTCTCCATCAGGCTTTAAAAATCCTACAAAAATTTCAATATTATGAAAGGTTGTATTACAGGTTTCATAGCTATTCTGTTGAGTACATATATCTCAATGGCTGGAATCTTTACTAAGCATGAAGGCCGGTCTCTTTTGTATATCGCTATCATTTGGATACTATTCTTTATTATAAATAAACCTCGTAAACGATAATATTATGGAATTACCTCAACACTATATGCATATTAAGAATATGCTGAATCTAACATTATTTGGCTCGACAAATAAGGATGATGAATTTATTACATCTGAAAAAATAGCTATTCATCCAAATTATGTCAAATACCATAAGGAATTTAAAGACCAAGATATTCTAGTTGACAATGACTATCTCAGAGAGTGTATTAAGTTCTATTTAGAAGGATTAAATAATTCGGAAAAAAAAGAAATAGTAAAAATTGTCGAGGAGAATCCTCTTTTAGTTTTTGCTTTGACTATTCTGCAACAGTATAGAAAAACAAAAAAATCTGAATCGGTAAAGAGTATAGAAGCCGATTATGAGACCTATCTTCAAAAATCAAAAGTACCAGAGCACTAAGAAAGCCTGTAAGTTAGCAACTTACAGGCTTTTATTTTTACTAGAGGGCTCTATAGGGGGGGGCGGTGTTTGTAACGATAACCTAATAATTGCATTCAATTTTTATAGAAATTTCTAGCTCCATTTCATTTTTTAACTCTAAATGCTTTTCCATTACTGATTCTCTTGATATTTGTGAATAAACAACCTTCTATCTAATTTTTAAATAAAAATTATCAAAGTCCAAATCAATGGATCCATTTTGATTAGTTTCTATAAATAATTGACTCAATAAAGAACTATTTACAATAGCCTTTGTTCATTTTATATAACAGAAGTATAACATTAAACTGAATAATTATGGCAAAACTAGATGGAAAAAGAATTGCAATATTAACAGAAGATGGTTTTGAAAAAATTGAACTAACTAGTCCTAAAGATGCATTAGCAGATGCTGGTGCTCAAGTTGACATCATATCTCCGAAAGAAGATATAGTTCGTTCAAAACAAGGAGATGCTTGGGATGAAGATTTTAAAGTTGATATACCTTTAAAAGACGCCGATGTCTCTAATTACGATGGCTTATTAATTCCTGGCGGAGTAATCAATCCTGATAAATTGCGGGTAAACGAGGAGGCATTACGTTTTGTTAAAGCTTTTTTCAGTGCAGGAAAACCAGTGGCAGCTATATGTCATGGACCACAAGTGTTAATTGACGCAGAAGTCGTTGAAGGTAGAAAGTTAACTTCAGTTGAAGCTATCAAAAGGGATTTGATTAATGCTAAGGCTTTATGGGAAGATAGAGAGGTAGTCACAGATCAAGGATTAGTTACTAGCCGAACACCTGACGATTTACCAGCTTTTAATAAAAAAATTGTCGAGGAATTTGCAGAAGGTATACATGCTGGACAGCACGAATAGCCTCCAACGTAGAGTCCTAAACTTAAAGCTGCTTTTAATGAAAGGCAGCTTTCTTTTTATACCGAACATTATTTACTTTTAACCATATGAATCATCAGCATACTTTTACCGCAAATTTAAAATGGAATAAAACTGAGGCAACAAATGATAATTCGAAAAAGGTTTATACAAAGAATCATATTGTCGAGATTGAAGGAAAACCTGATCTAGCTGTTTCCGCTGCTAAAAGCTTTAAAGGAGATCCGAGTAATTATAACCCCGAAGATTTGTTACTTACGAGTCTTATGTCTTGTCATATGATGTCCTATTTATATGTTTGCCAACTACATAGTATTGATGTAATATCCTATCAAGATAATGCAACGGCAGCTTTAGAAATTTATTCTGATGGTTCGGGAAAAATTATCGAAGTTATTTTAAATCCAATTGTGATAATACGAGATAATATTCACGTAAATTTAGCTATTACCTTACATCAACAAGCGAATAAACTTTGTTTCATCGCCAATTCATGTAATTTCCCTGTTATTCATCATCCTAAATGTAGTGCTTTTGAAGAATAATATAGTTTATTAGTACTTCAATGCATCACAATACTTGACATTCAGAAGAAGTTGTTTTTTCAAAGCCATTCTGAAAATGTAATTTTGTAGATCAAAAGATGTAAGACAAGATGTTTAGCTTTAAAAATGATTATTCTGAAGGTGCACATATCAATATTCTTCAGAAATTAATTGATACAAACTTAATTCAACAGCATGGCTATGGTGAGGACGACTATTCCATACAAGCTAAAGATTTACTTTGTCAGAAATTAAATAAGCCCGATGCATCAATCTTTTTTCTTTCTGCAGGTACACAGAGTAATTTAATAGTAATTGCCTCATTATTACGTATTCATGAAGCCGTAATAAGCGCTAAAACTGGACATATCTACGCAAATGAAACAGGAGCAATTGAGGCTACAGGACATCGAATTATCACCATTGAGACAGACAATGGCAAACTAAATCCCGCTCAAATTGAAAAAGTTTTGGTAGAATATACCTTACGACCACATGTGGTAAAACCAAGAATGGTCTATATTTCAAATTCTACTGAGATTGGAACAATATATTCTAAGTCCGAATTAGAAGAACTGTCCACTTATTGCAAGGCTAACAGTTTGCTATTATATTTAGATGGGGCAAGGTTAGGTCATGCTTTGATGGCATGTAATAACGATTTGAAGATTTCTGATATAGCTAACTTTACGGATGTTTTCTATATTGGAGGCACCAAAAATGGTGCTCTATTTGGTGAAGCTGTAGTGTTTAACAATCCTATTTTAGCTGAAGATTTTGATTTTATTCTAAAACAAAAGGGAGCTCTATTAGCCAAAGGCAGAACGTTAGGCATTCAATTTTATGAATTATTTCATAATGACCTTTATTTTGAATTAGCAAGCCATGCGAATCAATTGGCGCAAAAGATAGCAAATGCATTTGAAGATTGCGGATATAGCTTCCTGACACGATCACCTACAAATCAAATCTTTCCTATTTTACCTCATAAATTTATAAGTCAATTACGTATAAACTATGATTTCTATAATTGGAAATCAATTGATGATAATCATGACTCAGTACGTATAATCACTTCATGGGCTACACCTTTAAATGTTGTAGACGAATTTATTTTTGATATAAAACAATTGGATTCCAATCTTTAAAAAAAATAAAAGAGCTTGATATCCCATCAAGCTCTACAAACACTGATTTACTTATATATACTAATAATGATTATTCAATTTGATTATTTGTAACGTTCTGCCAACGTCTTCATGAAAAATCCTCCTACTACACTTCTCGCTTTGAAATTCTCGCGAATACCAGTTTGTCCATTATAAAAATCATTCAGTGGAACTCTAGTTTCTGCATTCAAGGCATGGAAATATACACGATCTACTAAAGCATCAAATTGAGATTTGTTAGGTGCAAATGTCGCTGTCCACATAATCCAATCGTTCTTAGTAAAAGCACTTCTGTTGTCAAGTGGTACGCCATATTTCATTTGTTTGGTCAAATAGTAGTTGATTTCCTTATCATAAACTTCTTGTGGAAAGAGATTTAGCTTCAATACTTTGTCCCACACTAAATTATATTTAAGACTCCAAGTATTCTTATTATCAAATGTCAAAGCATAATGGTCGCCTGCATCAGCCATTTTCATCCAATTTTTTACCATTTCATCTGCAATAGCTCTATACTTTTGTGCAGTTTGATTTTCACCAATAGCTTCAGCCATTTGCGCATAACAAGCAATTCCAACTATAGCTTTTACAGATAAATTTACATTACGTGCTAAATGTCCTGCAAAATCATCTGTACATAATTGTGTTTTCGGATCAAAACCTTCTTTTACCAAATAGTCTGTCCACATCGTGAGCGTCTTCCAATGCTTTTTTGCATAGCTCATATCTTTCTGTACATGAGCAATTGCTGCAGTAAGGATAACCATATTGCCCGATTCTTCTACTGGCATGGGTTCTCCATAAGTCTGACCATTAGCCAATGGATAAGTTCCTAAGTCATGTGCCGCCCACTCGTAAGGATATTTTCCACTTTCAGTGAAATAAAATATTCCTGTAAGCATACCTTTCAACAACTCTGGATTATATAACAAATACAATGGTGCTGATGGATATGTTACATCTACTGTATTGATGAATCCCCCACTATTATTCTCCTTGGACAACCATAGTAATTCTTTCTCAGGACTTTCAACCAAGGTATGTGCTGCAATACTTTGTCGGTAAGCTAATACATTTAAGTGTGCATATTTGACTCCACCAGCTTTTACAGCTTCAGCTTGCATCTGTTTATCAAAAGCTCTACATTTTGCCAGTATCTTATTATAATCTAATGCGGCTTGCGCTAATTGATCTTCAAACACAGCATTGCCAGTGCGATTCCAATATGGGCGTAAATTCTGTTTAAAATATTGTATTGCCAATACCTCATCATAGCCCAATTGAATAAATTTACTTGTTTCATTTTTAGTTACTTGGTCAAAAGCTAATACTGTATTTAGTGCTAAGTTTTTACCTTTTAAAGCACGTGTCGATGTCTTTCCACTGCGAAAATCTGCTAATGCCTTTGAACCTTCTGTTAGATATTGAACTGCTTTATCTTTATTTTGTGTCACAACATAAAAATATCCCCAGTCTATTCGCATATCATCTGCAGCTTTCTGTAGAAATGGTTGCTCTACAGTACCCACTTTTAAGATGTTAAGGTTTTTTGCTATATATTGCTTCGCCTCTACTTCTTGGCTAGGTCTGTACACCGCGATATTTGAAGATGCGGATAAGAGAACTTTTGCTGTATGTGTTTTATTATCGTTGGATTTCAGACTATAAGTGATATAAGAAACAGGTCTTGCCAATACATCCAAATCATCCATTAAAAGTGGAGAAGTAAACATAACTTTTAAATCAACCGCCCCTGCTTTGAAATTGTAAATTGTACTTGTCGCCGTAAACTCTACTCCTGTCTGCTTTGCGACTTGCATTTTTGGTCCGGTCTCTTTTGGTTTATTTACTAACCCAAAATCCAAATAACGTCCTCCTGCTGAATTCTTTAAGTGAATAGCAATGATATTGTTTCCTTTCTTTAGGTCAGATTTTTGAAGTGGAATATGTGTGAATGTGCTTGTCCAGCCAATTTTACTGTACACAGATTTACCATTTAAATATACCTCTACATTATCATCGTGATTTAATTTCAAGAATAATTCATTTATAGTACTTACATCCGAAATGTCAAAAGTACGACGTACCCAGATTTGATCAGAATTCCATCTTGTCTTGTAATCACCATTATCTCCAATCGGTGCTGCACCATTTTTCCAATTACTAGCATCATATCTCAAGGATTTCCAGTCACCTTTTGGCTCTTGTAGCGTATAGTCAACTGTAAACGCTTTTTCTTCAGCCGTATGAAGAAGAGGAGTATAATAAGCAGGCTCTTTACCCATAAATCGATACAATTGTCCATCGACCTCCACTACTCCCAATAAAGAATTATCCGCATCTGTCCAATGTTTAGTCACAGAAGCATGTAATTCATCAGTCATTGACCAAATACTAAAATTAGGGTTATGCGTAATTAATGGATAAGCGGGCGCAATTCGTTCTTGTGCATTAACTTGGATAAAATTGAAGAACAAAATGAACCCAGCAATGATGTAGATGTAAAAGGTAGTTAGTGTAGGGATCAGCGCAATCTGCCTAGCAAAAAAAATATTCATACGGAAATAAAAATTTTAGTCTATAATTCGTTAGTTTTTCAAATTCTTATAGCTGTTCGTCTATCAACAATCTATAAAGATTTATGAATAACAAATAAAATAGTAATATTTTAAAATAAACCATCACTTTGTCTCGTAATTCCGTCAATTCTTATCACAGTAGTAATCCCACACTATAATTTGATATTTATAGAGTCAAACAGTCCTATATTAGGATATGAACACCGAACAAAAAAACACGTGAATATAAACTATCTCAATAGTCAATGGTTCATTTTACAAGCAGACGCATCCAAAATTACTTAATAGACACAGATATGTTAACTACAGATAAGGAAAAGCAAGAGTCAACCGCATTTTACAAGAAAGCATTAGAAATGCTGAACTCCAGTGAATGTCAATTTATGCTAGGTGGTGCCTTTGCTATGTTTCGGTACACGGGCATTTTTCGTGACACAAAGGATTTAGATATATTTTGTAAAAGCAGCGAATACCCGCGTATACTCAAATATTTTGCTGAAAAAGGTTATCGCACCGAAGTAACGGATGCGAGGTGGTTAGCTAAAGTATTTCATGGAGATTATTTTATTGACATCATATTTGATACCGTAAACAACATCTGTACGGTCGATGATTCATGGTATGAACGAGCCACCATTGGAGAATTCGCCGCTGTACCTGTTAAGTTTATACCAGTGGAAGAGCTTATTTGGTGTAAAATCTATGTACAAAACCGAGAAAGAAACGACAATGCAGATGTTAATCATATTCTGCTGAAATATGGCGCAAATGTGGATTGGAAAATCCTTTTTCAGCGCCTAGACACGCATTGGCATCTCCTACTCGCACAACTTCTCATATTTCAATTTGTATATCCCTCCGAGTATAGAGATATCATTCCTAAATGGCTTTTTGATGAATTGATTCGGCGAGCTAATGAACAGTATGAATTGCCTGCCCCTATTGAGCGTGTATGTAGGGGGCCGCTAATCGACCAAACACAATATCAGGTGGATGTAAAAGAATGGAATTATAAAAGCTACACTATAACCACTGTCTAATATGGCTAATAGAAAGAAAACTAAAATTGCAGCAATGGCTGATATACATACAAAAATCACGGATAAAGGAATATTGAGAAATGCCTTCGAAGAAATAAATGAAAATGCAGATGTGCTTGTCATATGTGGTGACTTAACCGATACTGGGGATGAAGAAGAAGCGCAAATATTGGGCGAAGGACTCGAAGTGCTGCGTATTCCTGTGATTGGTGTTCTGGGAAATCACGATTACGAAAAAGGACGGCAAAAAGTAATTAAGCAAATACTATCAGAACATAAGATGACAATATTAGATGGTGAATCTATTGTCGTACAGGATGTAGCCTTTGCTGGAGTAAAAGGATTTGGTGGAGGCTTTGAACATTATATGTTGTCTTTATTCGGAGAAGATATGATGAAACAATTTGTTCACGAGGCAGTTAATGAATCTTTGCAATTGGATCGAGCCCTTACGCGATTAGAACAGGAATGTCCCGATTTGCCCAAAGTGGTGTTAATGCATTATGCACCTATAAAAGATACCATCATCGGCGAACCAGAACAGCTTTTCCCATTTTTAGGATCATCACATTTAGCTGAACCATTAACCCGTAGGCAGGTATCACTCGCTTTTCATGGCCATGCACATGCCGGCACGCACAAGGGACAAACAACTAGTAAAATTCCTATATACAATGTTGCGCTACCAGTATTAAGGAAAATAAATAAGGAGCAACATTATATTATTGTAGAAGTATAACTAAAAACCGTAATTAAGCTGTAGGATTATAAAGTAGAGAGGTATTCACCTAAGCTTATCTTAGTAGGTATGTTTAATTTTTTTCTAAGACGATAACGGTGTATTTCAACACCTCTTACAGAGATACTTTGTAATTGAGCAATTTGTTTAGTCGAAAAATTGAGCCTTAAATAAGCACAAACTTTCAAGTCATTACGAGAGAGTTCAGGATGCTTTTGTTTTAACCTACTGAAGAAACCATCATTTAGTTCATCAAAATGCGATGCAAACTGATCCCAATGGGTAGTATTGTTTTCTACATCCTTAAGTAGAGATGTGATACGACTTAAATCGGTATCCTGATCGATATGGGCAAATTTCGAAAGCTCCACACGTAATTTTGTAAGCGCACCAGAATTTTCCATAAGCTGCATACTTGTGCTTGCAAGTTCTTTGGTTTTAGCCAATACTTCATGTTCCAATTTCTCATTCTGTAGCTTTACAATTTCTTTTTCATTTTTATCCACCTCTAATTGATGAATATATCGAAGTTGTTCCATTTCTTTTTCATACTTGAGTTGCTGATTTTCCCACGCTCTTTTTTGCATGTTATACGCGTAATAAATGACTAGTATAAGCAGTAAAAAATAGAACAGATAAGCCCAAATGGACTTATACCAAGGTGGCAATATGCGAAAATGAAAGGAGCTAATTTCTGATTCTTGATTGAGGTTATTTTTAACTTTTATCTTGAAGTTATATATCCCACTCGGAAGATTTGTATAATCCTTTTCTGTATTACTAGACCAAGGAGACCATGTCTTGTCGTAACCTTCCAACCAAAAACTATAGGACACATGTTCATAAATTCCAAAATTGGGCGACGAAAACTCAAAATGAAATGAGTTGTACATGGAATTCAATACAATAAGGTCCTTCTCTGTAGTCCCTCCATGTAGTACGCTATCTTGATTTCCTATGGCAACTATAGAAGAAATTAACGCTTTAGGACGCGATCTTTCCTTCATATACTTTTGAAAATTTACATGCAAAATACCTTTTTCAGATCCGATGTACACATTTTGATCATCGTAAGCATATATATTTTCAAATCCAGAGGTATGCATACCTTCTATTTCTGGGAAATAGATTATTTCATATTTCTTTGTATCATAATCCAGTTTAGCTACACCAACTTTTTTCTCACTACAAAACCAAATGTTCCCTTTTCGGTCTTCCATCAGGTATTTTACTGGAATATTATTGAAAACATCTAGACGCGAGGATGCATAAAACCTACCTTGTGCATCATCATATTCATAAAGACCATTTTGGGTAGCGAATACAATTCCTTGCCCAATTTTATATACATAATTTTGATAGCTAGACGGTAATCCTTCCTTTTGTGTAAAAAGCTTGGTGTCGTAATTGGTTTGAGCCTCGTTTACTTTAATCTGGTATATTCCACGGTAAGGATGAGAAGCCCAAATATATTTATCATCCAATTCTAAGAAACGAAATGAGTCAAATGTTCCTTTCAATTTCCGAATCAAACTGAATTTATTTCCATCATACCCAAGCAAATCAAGTCCATGATATGTACCCACCAAACTATATTTGATGGGATAAACCGCAGATAATGGCAATGTAAGCCAAGAGCCTACACCGTTAATTATTGGATTTATTTTATCTTCATTGATTTCTAGTATGCCTGTATTATGGGTTAACAACAAATGTCCATTCAATTCATTTAAGCGCCATGCCTCTCCACCATCGCTACCGTTTACCAATTGAAATTTTCCAGGTGATTGACTTTGATCAGTAATATTCTTATTTAACATCGCCCTATACACACCATTGGATGAAGACAAATAAAGACTATTATCAAATACACGAGTTGAATACCCAGTGACATCGTATTCAATGTTTGGACGAAGGTAGCGTATACCAGCTCCATAACTTATTACTGCGATAGCGTTATCTATAGCGGCCCAAATATTTTGTTGATTGTCAACAAATACAGTCGAAACATTTTTATTTGATAAGCCTTCAGTAACACCGATTTGTTCTAAGAATTTACCTTCACGTAAGGTTCGAATCATACACCCATCCGTAGCAGTAGCGAATACATATGTATAGTCATCAATCTTCGCAAATGAAGGGGTGTATAAGGTATGACTTGGTGAAGCCGAATGCGGTGTCAGATTCTTGTTGTGTAGTAAAAATGATTTGTTGTTCTGCAAAAATACTAGCGTACTATCTTTTGTAATATCCAATATTCCAGCGATTTTGGCCTTTTGAAAATGTGTTGCTTTGGCCACATTAATCCATTGGTTATTCTCAAAAGACAATAAACCGTTTTCTCGTTCTTGTGCATACAATTTGCCTGATACATGGTCCATATATTCCCACTCCACTGATGCAGGATACACTTTTATTTTATTGGACTGGAAACAGAAAATATAATTGGATGACATAAAGTAAATGCCATTTTCATATTCTACCGTATACCAGACATCCGCAAACTGTCGATAGGCTTCAGGAATTAGCGAATAAAGTGATGTATATTGGAGTCCAGTCTGTTTGGTTTGTTCAAAATACCCAAATTCTCCTTGACCACCGACATAGATTCGATCTTTGTCAGCAATGTATATTGAGCGAACTATTGTCTGATTGGGTAATTTGTATTGTTTCCAATATTTTCCATCAAAAGTCAACAGACCTTCATTATTACCAAAATACATTATTCCTTTGCTATCTTGACGGATATCATAAGTGCGACTCCCACCCTGAAAAACAGACTTTCCATAATTATTTACAAGCGGAGCACCTAATGGATTTTGAGCCATAACAGTACCAAAACCTAGAAAAAATAAACAGAATACAAGTAGGTTTAATCGATTCATGATGTAAGCAATAGGCTAATGATGTATTGTTGAAGTAGGCTAAATATAGCTAATTTAATGCAAACAAGCGTACATGATGTATAAATGATGTAGTATAAGACTAGGTTTTAACTTACCATTGCACCTAATTTTGAGCAACTGAATTATAAACCAATTTTCTACACTTTTAATTTTAGCGTGCATGAAAAACAAATTACTGAGCTATGCCTTAGTTATTACAATGTCTTTTATACCTGGAATCATTCTAGCACAAACAAAGACTATAACGGGCAAGATTTACAATGAACAGGGAGCCGCCATTGCAGCAGCGACCATACGTGTTAAAAACACAAACACTAGTGGAACAAGTAGTACAGATAACGGAACCTACACCCTCCAAGTTTCAGAATCAGCAGATTCATTAATTGTTTCTGCAATAGGCTATTCAACCAATACTGTCGCTATCCGTGGCAATGTGATTGATATACAATTACTCGTGAGCAGTGCTCAAAATTTAGATGAAGTCATTGTCGTTGGGTATGGTACGCAGCGTAAAGGAGATCTGACTGCGCCTATTGCAACCGTCGATATGCAGGAAGTATTGAAAAGAACAGTGTCCTCTCCTATGGATGCATTGCAAGGAAGTGTAACAGGATTACAAATTGTGAGTGCAGGCGCTCCCGGATCTACACCTACGGTTCGTATTCGTGGTGTAGGATCTTTTAATAACGAAAGCCCGCTTTATGTCGTTGATGGAATGTTTATGGATAATATTAATTTCCTTAATCCCAATGACATCGCTGATATATCCGTATTAAAAGATGCTTCGGGTGCAGCTATTTATGGTGTGCGTGCTGCAAATGGTGTGATTATCGTCACAACTAAGAAAGGTACGTTGAATATGAAAACAAAAGTTAGCTACACGGGCTATGCAGGTTTTCAATCAGCCACCAACTTACTCAAAATGGCAAATGGAGAACAGTATGCAAAATACGCGACTGCTGTGGGTAATCAAGCTATAGTAGACAACTCCATCACAAAATTTGGCGGGCAGAATGGCGTTCCAACCACCAATACCGATTGGTACAACGAGTTATTACGTTCAAACGCATTAATTCAAAACCACAATATCGAAGTCCAAGGCGGTAGTGATAAGATTACATATTCCTTCGGTATGAATTATGTGGATCAAGATGGAATCATGGATGCGAAGAATTACGATAGAAAATATAATATCCGTACCCAAACAGAAGCACGAGTAGCATCGTGGTTGAAGATTGGATTCACTGCACATTTAAATAATTTCAATGCTTTCTCCCCAAATAGTACGGCTTTCAGACAGGCTTACTTTGCTTCGCCACTTTACCCGTCCCATGATCCAAATTTAGAATTAGCAGATCCAGTAAAGTTTGGTTCTAGCACTAGTCTAGGAATGACGTCTGGCTTTTGGTTTAATAACCCATTGGCTACGGCATATTACAACCATAATGCGACTAAAGGCATACAAATATTGCCAAGCGCGTACATAGAAGCTCAATTTTTAGAAAACAAACTAACTTTTAGGTCGCAATTAAGTCAACGCTACCAGTCCACACATAATATTCAATACAGCCCGGTATACTATATCGATAATGATCAGCGTAACCAACGGTCTTATTTACGTTCTGGACAAGGTAGAAATAGCAATTATATAGTAGATAATTTGTTGACTTACAAAGATGGCGCGGACAAACATCATTGGACTATCTTGCTAGGTCAATCTACACGTGAAGAGCGTTGGCGCGATACCTGGGTATCGGCGAATGATGTTCCGCAGGCTGAAGAATTTTGGTATGTAGGACAAGGTGCGCAAGGTATTGGATCGGCAACTGGGTATGGTGAAGGAGGACTTCGTAATGCTGGCGTATCTTTCTTCACAAGAGGGACTTATGATTACGACAATAAATATTTATTGACAGCTACATTCCGTGCAGATGGTAGTTCCAAATACCAAACTAAGTGGGGCTATTTTCCTTCCGTAGGTCTAGGTTGGGTAATAAACCGTGAGAAGTTCATGGAAGATCAATCCCTATTTGATCTATTGAAAATAAGAGGAAGCTGGGGGCTGTTGGGTAATGATGGTATTCAACCCAATGCTGGCTATGGTATCGTGAATTCAGGTAATAATTTCTCCGGTATATTTGGTAGTACGGGATCAGCAAACGGTGTCCGTGAACCAGGTTATCGTGTAGGTAGATTCTTCACACAAGTACGTTGGGAAGTCGTGGAAGAATGGGATGCAGGTCTTGACTTTGCCTTATTAAATAATCGTCTTGAAGGTACTGTAGATTACTACTACCGCCAGACCAATGACCTTGCTTTCAGCCGCCCTATTCCATTTATGTGGGATCGCGTCTATGGAAACTGGGGATCTGTTGCAAACAGCGGCTGGGAAGTTTCGTTAAATTGGAAAGATCAAGTTGGACAGTTCGCCTATAAATTAGGAGCAAATGCGACTACATTAAACAATAAAGTACTTGATATTGGTGCATTAGCTAATATTCAAAATGGATTCCCTGAATGGAGTGCTGAATTTCCAACACGTATAGTGCCAAATGAACCAATAAATTATTACTACGGTTATGAAGTTGCAGGGGTTTATCAAAATCAAGCTGAAATAGCAGCAGACCCAATCGCAAGCGCATACAATGAAGCGAACCCTGGTGCGCCAATTCAACCCGGTTATTTGCGCTACAAAGATCAGAATAGCAATGGCGAATTGGATGAAGCAGACCGTATTAACCTCGGAAACTACCTACCTAAATTAACGTATGGCTTCAACATTGGAATGTCGTATCAAAAATTTGATTTGAGTGTTGCCTTACAAGGTGTTGCTGGAAATAAAATCCACAACCTAAACCGTGCTATGCGTAGAAAATATCCACAAATGAATGCGGATGCAGCTTTTATGGATAACCTGTGGACGGCAGAAGGTTCTACAAACGAATATCCATCGGCGCAAGGTTCTGTAGCATCTTGGAATCTACAAGCAAGTTCTTTCTTTGTAGAAAGCGGCGCATATTTACGTATTCAAAATATACAGTTAGGTTACAACTTTAATTTGAATACTATTCCTGTTCGTGTATTCGCTACTGCGGATCGTCCTGCGATATTCACACGCTATAATGGATTTACACCAGAAGTGTCAGGAATGGGCTTTGATACGAATGTATACCCTATTGCATCCACCTACAGTTTCGGTTTTAACGTGACATTCTAGGCTATTTTAAGAAATAATTAAGAAGAAATTTATGAAAGCTTTAAAATATATACTACTCAGCAGCTGCATAGGACTAGTAAGTCTACATACGAGTTGCGAAAAGTTTTTAGATAAACCGTTGGAAAATCAACAGCGTTCCGAAGAAATTGACTATACCAATCTAGCATACATGTACGCACCTGTATCTGGTGTGTACAGGTCTGCAGCAGATGACAATCTTGTACATTGGATTGACCTTTCTATACGTGCTATGCGTGATGATGATTACCAACAAGGTGCGCCTAATCCAAACGATAACCCCGAATTGATGGGAATCAAAAACTTTCAAAGTGATGTGACCATTCAATCGTATTGGGGACTTAATCAATCCTGGATCAGTTATTACAGCTTAGCTATTGCAGCGAATAATGCTTTGATGGAATTGGATGAGTTTGAAAAGAATATTCCGTCAGGTAATGCAGAACAATTAAAACTCAACAAACAGTACAAAGCTGAAGTACGTTTCTTACGCGCTTATGCACACCTTTTAGCATCACGCATTTTTGGTGACGTCCCTATTCTATCCGACAGTGGAGATATTGCACGACTGACGACCATAGGCAAGAGTACAATGGCTGAAGTCCGTGAATTTATCATCAATGAGATGAATGATTGTATTGCTGATTTAGAAGATGTACGTCCAAACCAGTCCAAACATACCGGTGCTGTGACAAAATATTCTGCTTTATTGTTGAAAGCAAAGGCTGCAACAGATTTAGCGAAAAATGACAATGCAAGTCCGTATTGGGATCAAGTGTTAGAGGCTACCGATCAGATAATTCAAAGTGGAAAGTTTTCGCTTTATACGGATTTATACAACTTATTCAAAAAGCCAGGAAAATTAAGCAATGAATCCTTATTCGAGTTACAATATTCTGATTTTGGTGTAGGTACAGGAGATATCGTGCGCCCAGGTGTTGACTGGGGGACTTTCTTCAGGTGGCAAGGACCATCGGGTAATCAACGTGGTAGCGCGATATCCGGCGCAGGCTGGATTCCTCCTTCACAGAATATCGTAGATTTCTTGACGACCAGAGGTGATGCATTGCGATTAAAAACGACCATCTTAACATATGGCGCGACAGAAGACACCTTTGTGGAGACTCCAGATGGCGACAAAATCTACGGCAATCCTTTCGGAATAAAATACTTCAATGGTAAGGCTTATATGCCCGCCAATCAAATGACAGAAGGAAGATTAGAATATGGAGCAAATAACAATGTACGCATATTGCGTTATGCTGATGCCCTTTTGTTGAATGCTGAAGCACGTGTACGCAAAGGTCAAAATGGTGACACACCGTTTAATCTCGTACGCACAAGAGCTAATATGTCTACTATCACTGGTGTCACCTTGGATCAAATATTGGATGAACGCCGAGCAGAGTTTGCATGTGAATGGTGGGGAGAGCGTTTTAATGACTTGGTACGTACAGGCCGTGCACAGCAAGTGTTTGGTTCTAAATTTACACCAGGAAAAAGCGAATTCGTGCCTATTCCGCAAACACAAATTGACGCCAACTCTAATTTCAAATAAGCGTATTCTCTAACACAAACAATACTATTAATTTATAGGGATTGCTATACATATAATTAGTTTAGCAATCCCTTCCTTCCACAGCGTAAAGTATCACACTAATGCTTAAATTTATAATCCAATTACATACGTATCTAAATTGTTTCTCATGACTGTAAACAAAATACATCTTCTCATTTTTACTATTTTAGTATTTGTCACACAGGTATTTGCACAGAAACCTATTCCTGTCAAAATTGAAAAAACTAAAGATGGTTTTCAATTAATACGAAATGGTGAACCTTATTTCATAAAAGGTGCTGGTGGTACAAGCTACATCGAGAAACTAAAAGAATATGGTGGCAATTCAATCCGCACGTGGAGCAGCACGAATGCTCAAGCAATCCTTGATGAAGCGCATCGCTTGGGACTTACCGTCACGCTTGGACTCAGTACCGCTACAGAAAGACATGGTTTTAATTATGACGATGCCGACGCAGTCAAAAGCCAATTGGAAAGATTGCGTGAAGAGGTTATAAAATATAAAGACCACCCTGCGTTACTGGCATGGGGAATTGGCAATGAATTGAATCTACATTACAGCAATACAAAAGTATGGGATGCGGTAGAAGATATTGCCAAGATGATAAAGTCCGAAGACAAGAATCATTTAGTCACAACTATGTTAGCTGGTATAAATCAAAAAGAAATTGATCTGATAAAGTCTAAATGCCCTTCACTTGATTTGATAGCTGTGCAAGTGTATGGAGGATTGGCAGGTGTACCAGAGCAGATACGCAAGGTTGGTTGGGATAAAGCATATATAGTGACGGAATGGGGACCTACAGGCCATTGGGAAGGTCCACAGACACCATGGAAAGCCAGCATTGAGGAAACTAGTAAAGAAAAAGCTGCGGTTTACAAAAGTCGTTACCAAGCATCTATCGCGTCAGACAAAAGCTGCTTGGGGTCATACGTCTTTTTATGGGGCCAAAAGCAAGAGCGTACACCTACCTGGTATGGTTTGTTTACCGAAGATGGCTTAGAAAACGAAGTTGTAGATGTGATGCAATATTTGTGGACAGGCAATTGGCCAAGCAACAGAGCACCACGATTGGATTCTTTACGTTTAGACGGCAAGCAAGCAACTGACTATATCTATCTTAGATCGGGAGAAAAGTATACTACACAGGTATTTGTTGAAGATCCCGACAACGACAAAATGAATGTACGCTGGGAAATTCTTCACGAAAGTACAGATCTGAAAGAAGGCGGTGATCGTGAAAGCAGACCTGATCGTGTAGACGGCATCTTGACAGAAGTTTCCTTTGGTAAGGCGACCATCATAGCACCAACAAAAGCTGGAGCTTATCGCATTTTTGTTTATGTCACCGACGGCAATAATCACGTAGCTACAGCCAATATTCCGTTTTACGTTACGGCATCAACCAATGCAATTCCAGTATCTTCTTCAGTAAAATACACATTTGAAACTACCCCTTCTTGGGCGGATGAATTTAATTATACCGGATTACCCGATCCCACCAAATGGTCTTATGATGTAGGCTCCTTGTATAACGGTTGGGGCAATAATGAACTGCAATACTATACCCAAGCAAATCCTAAAAATGTATTTGTAAAAGACGGTAAACTAAAAATTACAGCGCTAAAGCAAAAAAAAGATGGTCTAGAATATACCTCTACACGTTTGGTAAGTAAATCTAAAGGTGATTTTGTATATGGACGATTTGAAGCAAGAGCTAAAGTCCCTAAAGGTAGAGGCACTTGGCCCGCTATATGGATGCTGCCTACAGAATCAAAATACGGTGGTTGGCCTAATTCTGGAGAGATTGATATCCTAGAACATGTCGGCTATGATATGGACGTCGTTCATATCTCTGTGCATACCAAAGCGTATCACCATTCAATACAAACACAAAAAACATCAACCAAGAAAATACAAAACGCTTCCGAGCAATTCCACTTGTATCGCATTGACTGGACTCCTGACTACATCAAAGGCTTTGTCGATGACGTAGAAATTTTTCATTTCGAAAATGAAATGAAATCTTACCTCGAATGGCCTTTTGACCAAAAGTTTCACTGGCTTATCAATCTCGCGGTTGGCGGTTTTTGGGGTGGGCTTAAAGGAATTGATGAAAAGATATTTCCTGCATCATTCGAAGTCGACTACGTACGTGTGTATGATTTAATTGAGGTTGATTAATATAAATGAAATGTCTAGCCCAAAACAGAAATTCTGCATTTGGGCTTCTTGTTTTTAATCACTTTGCTAAAAGCATGAATTCTTTAGTTCAGTTATGATCTCTGTCATGCAGTAATCCCCATACTTAATCTGCAATATTAAACACCTCACCTACCAAGTCATCTTCACTCAAATAATCTATAGCAAATTGTATCAACAACATTGATGGCTCCATATCCAGGGTGGGATCCAACTAATCAAACTCACTAAGATGCGCACACAAATTATCTATACGCTCTGGAAACCATTCCACATTTTCGTTCGACAATTTATTGTTCGAAGTCAATAAATTATATCCCTTTGATTTCAGGTATCTCAGATTCTTATGGTTTAGTTTTTCGAATCGCATAATATGTAATAAATAAGTAATCAGTTCGCACAGTGATTTTCCCTCCTATAGATTGTATGCTAATGAACAGCCTTAATAATATTTAGGTTCACAAAAAGACAACGAGATTTAATTTAGGAGCTCCTCGATGGAATAATTCTCATATAATCGAATAATCCGTGTTTGAAATTAAAAGACCTTTAAAATCTGGGACGAAGAGCTACTTGCGCTTTAGCGAGACTACACTTTCATTCCGAACAAAGGAGGAATCTCTCCCTAATATACATTAATCATCGATTATAATGTCTTATCGAACACTAGGAGAAATCTAAAAATAGACTATTCCTACGTTCATCAAGAGCTGTAAATCCTCTAATCAATACCCCGTCATTGTGTAGAGACGCGACTGGCAATCTATAATTATAATGCTAGGTATTAATCAATATGCCGTATTATTCTTGGACATAGTAAATCCATCCCACATCAGTTTGAAAAGTAATTCCTATCTTTCTTTTGACCACCTCTCTTAGATGATCAATATCGATACTGCTTAAATATAAATCCATAAGTACTCCCTCTCTCATGCCATATATACTAGATGGGATTCTCTTGAATTTAGTACCATTTAATATGATTCTGTTGATACTTTTCAACCCTATTAGTGGTTCAGGAAATGTGGTGAATTGTGTATATCCAAAATCTATTTTCTCTAGTTTATCTAAGTTAGCGAATGATACGGGTAATGTATTTAATTTTGAAAACGTAGCCCTAACCTCTTTCAAGTTTTTTAAATTACCAAATGACGCAGGTAGAATAGTGATGGCGGAACTACTCAAATCAATATATTCAAGCGCCGACAGACCTCCAATGCTTTCAGGCAATTTTGTTAGCGATGGGGATACGCTTAAAAACCTAAGTTTCTTTAAATTTGATATTTCCTCTGGAAGAGCTGTGTAAGTACCTCCTAATGTCAAAGATTCAAGTTGACTAAGATTACCAAATGAGGCAGGAATACTTTGCAATGTACCACTTGAAATTGTCAAGAAATTTAATGAAGGCAATCCCCCAATACTTTCTGGCAAATTGTATAAGTGATTCGTAGTAATTTCAAAATGATTTAATTTTTTAAGATTACCAATTTTCGAAGGTAAATCAATACGTCGGATATCTTGATCTTGAAATATTAATCTAAGGAAGTTAATATTACTACAAGCAGATAATGTTTCGGGTATATATGATTTTTTAACGATTAATTCTAAAAACTCTAAATTTTTAAGGTTACCAATATTATCTGGAATATCTGTAACCATACTACTTAGATGTTTAAGGTTTTTTAAACCACCTAGTGTTCCGTTGAAGTCAACCATACCTACATAGCGAATGCTACAATTTTCTAATGACTCCAGTTTTGCAAAAGAGCTTGGTAGTTTGAATGTATAGTTTTCGAGTACACGCGCAGGGCTTATAATAAGTGTTTTTAATTTCTTTAAGTTACCAATGTTATCAGGCATGACTAAAAATTCACCGTTATGATCCATGTCTAAATACTCAAGATTATGATAGTGATCTCCCAAAACCTTAGGTATTTGACCTACAGACGACCCTCCTAATATAAGTTTACGTAAGTGTTTTAGTGCTCTTATTGATGGAAATTGATTTTCATGCTCTAATATCCATGCAGTACCACTAGCCTGAAGATTCAATTCTACTACGCGCCCTTGGTTATCTTCTACCACACGGGAATTGCCACGACGCGTTTGCAATTCTTCTAATGCCTCATCCTCCTGATATTCACCTGTAGTAACTTGTTTTGTAAAGACAAAATCTTTACCCGCATATCTTACAGTGTATGTTGCTATGTAAGTAGTGTGCGAAAATCCATGAAGTTGAATACTTGGCTTATTTTCATCAGGCTCAGACACACCATCATGATATCGACTCCAAATATATCCATAGGGTTTATCAAATGACCATTTCCCCCTGTATTTGGGATCTACCTGAAAATGTCTGATTGTCTGAAAATGTGAAGGAGTTGTCTCCACTATCTCCAGAGACAATGTTGGTATTTTAACATCTATAGTAGTCGAATTATTAGATCCTCCACCTCCCTTGACGGTCCATTCTAGACGGTAGCTCTCTCCAGGAATACCCACAAATTTGCTGAATGGATTTGTTACATCTTCAAAATATACATACTCTTCCATTACCTCTCCGCTGATTATCTTCCACGTTCCAGATTCGTTGGGCTGCAGCGCTCGTGCTTGGAGTTGGATAGTAAAATCACTCACTATCTCTGGCGCATGAACGGAGGTGTTGTAATCCTTTTTTAAAATATCCTCATATTCAGTCTTTTTACATGAAATTACAATACACAACGAAACAATAGCTAATAGCAAATAATAGAATCTTCTAGGCATGGGACTTATTGTGTTGTGAAATTATAAACATCTGAAACCACGATTCTATTTACCATATCTTCAACCGTTATTTGGTAGTAGTATTTTTGTTTTGCTGATAATGGATTCAAAAAAACTTTACAACCATAATTTTGATCTAATACCGCTGTATAGATTTGCCCGTTCTGTGTAATTCTATTAAAAGAATTTAGACTGTTGCTTAATCGAACGGTTACTTTTTTGTACTCGAATGCTGCCAATTTGAAATTAATAATATACTGTCCATCTTGATATTCAATGCGATTACTCAGATTTACAAAAGCATCTACCTCACGTACAATTTTCTCTGGCTTGCATGATAAGAAGAGCAGCAGAAAAACTATGATATATTTTGATGGTTCAAGAAACTTAATTGAATGTAATTTCATATACCCCTCCAGATGTTGAATTGCGATCAGCGAATAAATAATATTTTCCTTTATGTTTTACTATATCATTTAAAGAATAATTTGAAAGGGGTGTGCGCATAAATACTTGCTCAAACGAATACGTGTTCACATCAAAAAACACATGATAATTAAGATCAAAAGATAAAAGTAACTTATTATCGTATTCCATGATATGTTTTGGCATATAAGAGAATGGTGAATACTCATCCCCCACCATCAGCACTTCTTCAAATTCAAAGTTTGAGGAATTAACTTTATAATACGCTAAAGTCTTACCTATCACATAACCTTGCACCACTAAATCTTTTAATGCAAATGCATATAGCTCCCCTTTTACTGAAATAAATTTGTAACTTGACAGTGCTTTTGAGAATGTTGTCAAATCTTCAAACGCATCGGTTGCCGGATTATAACGAGCAATATAGTTTTCTACCCTAGGTATAGGCATAGTAGGCTGCCCATTCACGAAATCACTAATTGTATACGCTTGATAAACTGTACTATTATGGATAAACATAGTACCATGCTCATAATCATGTGCTGTAGGCCACTTATGTTTTCCGTAATAATATACTTTAAATTCTTTTTTCTTTAAATCAAATGATTGAGAGTAGATCTCATTCCCATCATTATGTTGATTTGGTAAAATATGACTATAAGGAAGGTTCTGAAAAAATATCTTGTCACCCATTACCTTACTCTGATCAGCTAATGTACCAATATAATAAGGGATTTCTACCATTCGTTCAAAACTGTTATTATTCTCATTGAAGGTAGAAACATAATTACCATCAAAATTGTAAAACTGATTATTTACGGACACAAAATACCGACTTATTATATTTGTTTTCTTTGCGTGTATCTCCCTCTTTATTCCCTCATAACGAAAATCTACAATTTTTCTTAATAATTCCTGGTTTTCAAATCCGATAATTATGGTTTGTTTACTATCATAGCCAATGGTATACCTCCCTGACACCGTTATTTTAAATTTACCAGTACTCTGTCTAACAGGATATGATTTGTGAAGTTCTACGCTATTTAAATATATTTGCAAATCTTTCAAGTTTACATTCTGCAAATGCTCACCTTCAAAACTTACTTGAAATTCACCCATGTCTCCATATTTGACTTGCTCTGTATTCCAGTCAATTGAGAATCCTTTAGGAAATTCTGTCGTAGTAGTAGCTTCCAAAATATTATTGGATAGATAAACGACTCCATCCATTACATAGTAAGCCTGAATTATATAAATCGTGGATGGTACTAAGTTATTTAATTCTACATAGAATTTACCATCCTGACGAATAGCTTTTACAGAATGTGATTGATTGGGTTTATTTTTTTCATAATACTTGACACCCGTTTCTGTGTAGCCATAATTAGATAGTTTATAATCTAATCCTATTCTATTATCACGCACAAGCTGTATCTCTTCATCTTGTATCTCAGGAATTAGTTTTACAAGTTCTGTTTTACAACCGACCAATAATAACGTAATAAACAAACTAACGATATATAATCCTCTACAATGTACCATTCTCTCGTGTTCTTATGTAGACAAAATTGTTATTTTCGTAGGTATACGTAGTGGCGTAATGTAAAAACACATTAAACGATCCATTACTATTTTGAGTCAATGCACTAATAGCATACATTGGTAGTTTATCATATGTTAGCAGGTTAATCCTATTCATATTTTTATCATAGGTATTGATATAGGAAGTAAAGTTGATTTTAAAGCCTTGGATTATACCATATAGTATAATATTTCCATTTTTATCAAAGAAGCCAGAGGTAGGCTGAAACTCCGAGTAACTTTCATTCTTTAAATGCAATTGACCTTCTGTCGAAAATTTAAAATACCGTAAAGAATAACTGTAGTAGTTTTTACCAAATAAGTATAAATTATCTTCCTTATCGATCAAAATAAAATTCATGCCGTAACCAAAGTGTTCATATTCACCATTTAGCGATCCATCAAATTTAAACTCTTTTATAAACTTTCCTTCTGGGTCTGCTTTATGCACAGTAATTGTATTTGACTCATTCGCAAAAATGTAATACATATTACCTTTACTATCTGTTACAATTGACTTTATTACACCATTGAACTCTCGGGTATCTCTTTTCCACAAGAGACCAAGGGATTGGAAGTCTACTTTCAATAATTTATAATTGCTAGTACCTATAATCAACTCATTAGTAGAACTAGTATACTTGACAGAAGAAATGTTTTCGTGCTCATCAAACACGGATACCAAATCTTTAATCTCAACATGTTGACCATTATTAATGTTGATCTTCCATAGAACCTTGCCACTTACGATTACTGCTTGATTCAAAGTCTCGTTAACGGCGAGAGCTGCACTAGAAAAATCCACTGGATAATTATTAGTTGAAAGTAATCTGTACCACAGTACATTTCCCAATCTATCTAAACGAAATGCAATGAACTTAAATGATTCATAAGCATACCGACTGGGATGCTGTAATAATCGAATGATGATATGTCCTTCATCTTTTAGTTTGCTGACTGGGGAAAATCCTGTTAAAGATGTATTTTCGAATATCTGAAATTCTTTATAGAATGTATCTGAAGTGACTGTTTCCTGTGGTAATGTTTTGGTATTTGTGATGATTTGAATTTTCTTGTCTGTTTGTGATTTAGCGACCACCTTTATCTCATAGTCAGTTCCCTCTTCTAGATGGATAAATGTATATTTATGCGAAGTCACCCCACTCACCATCAGACGATTATTCAAGTACAAATCGTATTCTATCTTTTTAAAGGCAGAACTTATAACAGGAGTCCATTCAAATTCAATAAAATCCATCCCTGCACTATTAATTTGGATAGTAGAGTTTTGCAATTGTTCAGTTTCCTCTTTATACTCATCGCCCCTTTCGACTATTTCTTTTTTTGTACAATTGAAAAATAAAGTAAGAAAGAGAAAGGATGTAATTAATTTAAAAAAGTGCGGTTTTATATCAAGTAGTATTTTCAACTGTTATTAAGGGTTTTAATTGTAGTTAAGCTAGTTGATTCAAAAGTAATTAATTTCTATAGATAAATAAAAAATACCTCAAAATAATAGCAATAGCTTATGCTATGACAAAGCTATACCAAAAACTTTCATTTACTATTATCCTCAATGTCAGAACTTAACATTAACCATAGCACAAGAAAAGCCCTCGGATATTTAGCTTCGTTGAGCTAATAGATTCGGTTTGGCGTAAAGAAATCAACGTCATAATAGCATAAAGCAGATTAAAAATTGGAAAAGGCTTAAAACTTACAAAGATGTACTCGTATTTAAAATTTAAACTGTCATTCTGACCAAAGAAGGAATCTCTCCCCAATCAAAATTAACCATAGATTAAAGTTAATTTCGACAATAGGATAAATCTAAAAACACCTTGTATTGTCCTCTAAGGCCGGACAGGCATCATAGTTTCCTTCGAAGATTGCTTTGCAATTTTGACTACTAAAGTATTCAAAACTCATACGCTGTACCGTTTCGGCACAATGGCTCACTTTTCCTGCTATTGTCGATCCGTTAAGACGATATTTAAGTGTTTTTAAGGATTATACTTGAATTTAAAATTTACTCTGACATTCCGACAAAAGGACGAATCTCTACATTAAATACATTATAAGCACCTGCTAAAAGAAACGGCTCAAATATGTTTAGCGGTAAAGAGAAGATTTTAGCTAAAATATCCAAGCCTTGACTGTTATGGATATGTGTTTACTTTTGGTATCCATTAGCTCGGCTTTAAGCCTTCGGTTTGCATACTTTTGTCCTCAAGGAAAAAATAATGAGCCACTCGCTGCTTGAGCGAGATTAAAAAATTTAAAATCTTTTGCCTTTTGTCATTCTGACGACAGGAAGAATCTAAACAGAATTGATGTATGTTATTATATTCTTATTTCTTTTCCTATGTCCGCTATGCCCGAAACTAAAACATTAACATTTATAAATCCATCCCACATGCATTGCCCATGCTAATACAATAGTCAATAACATTTCTACTAATTAAAATAACCAATCAGTAACTTTAAAGTTCTGGGGCTTATAATTCTTGTAGCTCATCGTCTGTCCAATTCAATAAATCCTGCAAAACATATACGGGGCTTCCCTTCTCATCCAGTTGCTCAATATAATCTACTATCTCGCCATCTACTTTAATAGCAACACCTTCTTTCAAAACATGAAAATCGCTATTGATCAATTCTTGAATTTCTTCTCTTGTCATAATTGTTCTATGTATTATGCAAAGAACAAGAAGAGTATTATTTTAGTTTAGTGTTATAAATATATAGCTTACACTTTTGGTGCAGGCTATATATTTTTTGTTTATAAAAATTATTATTTTAGAGAATTAAATATAGCAATCCTTGCTATATAAATCCACCGCCATTTTTCTCCTTATTTAGGACGCTTCTGAATCAAATTCATATATCCCATACATTAAATAATCACTTTTACACCCTACCTTCAAAGCCACTCACCATGGTATGGACGAATCATAAAATACAATTTGTAATACGTTCAATTTTAGATAAACGTTCTGCAAGTTTAGGTTTGGTAAGCATAGTACCGACGATATCATGATTTGCGATATTGCAGAATATTTTGCAATTTCTCACTCCGTTCAATAGGACACTGTTGCTGAGGTTTTCAGAAATAAAACACTACTTATTCCATTTCTTAATAGCCCGTAGCAATAAAGGGTAAGCCGGATAATCCATATCGTGGCCATATCCATCCAATTCATAGAGTTCGACATTGGTATTGCCGTGCAACTTCAGCATACGTAGTAGGTAAGCATTCTCCTCATAGCGTCCCATCATTTCCAATTCCCTATCGCCAGTCAACAATAGCGTACGTGGCATATCCTTCCTCACCCAATACAGTGGCGAGAGTTCATCAATCTTAGGTTGCAATTCAGGCATCCCTAATTCTTTACGTGCAGTGAAGTGTGTGATAGTTTGTGCTCTAAATGATATTACTCCAAATAATTGATTGGCATCAAGTCCTCGTTTGCGGAGGTAGTCTTGATTTAAAGTCAGCATTAATGAGAGGTATGCTCCTGCCGAATATCCGCCTATAATTATTTTTTGTTTGCTACCACCCAATTGTTCAATATTATCAAATGTCCATTTCACCGCATCGGCAGCATCCTCAATAATATCGGCTACTTTCGCTTTTGGAGATAAACGATAACCTACCGCTACAACAGCATATCGTTATTTTTCAAATAAGAAGGAATCTCTTTGTTTCCTCCGGTCAAACCTCCACCATGAAACCACAGTACCGTGACAAAATCCTTTTTGTTAGCAGGGAAATATACATCCAATTTACATTGCGCCTTACTGTAAGCGTCCGTATTGGGGGTATAACTAATATCTTTTTGATGGGTATACGTGGTCTCCTGCGCATAAATAAAAGAGGTATGAGACACAAAGCTAAAGACAAGAGATATTAAAGCGATAATATAGATTTTCATAGGTACAGTGTTATAATTATTACAATATAGAATTTCTAAAGTACGAATAAAATATATAATGATTTTAACTTTTGTCAATTGATTCCGAACTAAAAGAGGACTCTATTGTTCAAAATAAGAGAACTAAAAAAAGGTATATTATGAGAAAATTAGATGGAAGACGAATCGCAATTTTGACAGAAGATGGATTTGAACAAATGGAGTTGACAAGTCCAAAAGAGGCTCTAGTAGAGGCGGGTGCTCAAGTTGATATCATATCTCCGCAAGAAGAAAAAGTGCGGTCTAAAAAAGGTGATGATTGGGATGAGGACTTCAAAGTAGATTTTCCTTTAGCAAGTGCCAATGTAGACGATTACGACGGGTTACTAATCCCAGGTGGTGTGATTAACCCCGACAAACTACGTGTGAATCAAGACGCTTTATCTTTTGTAAAAGCATTCTTTAGTGCAGGAAAACCTGTTGCAGCTATTTGCCATGGGCCACAGGTACTCATAGATGCAGAAGTTGTAGAAGGACGTAAAATCACTTCCGTAGGCGCTATCAAAAAGGATTTAATTAATGCAAAAGCACTTTGGGAAGACAGTGAGGTGGTCACAGATCAAGGCTTGGTAACGAGTCGTACCCCGGATGACTTACCTGCATTCAACAAGAAGATCGTAGAAGAATTTGCAGAGGGTATTCATAAGGGTCAACACGCCTAATAATGAAAATATTCATTATCTAAATATATTGGTAAAAGCTGTTTCTTAATTGAAATGGCTTTTATTTTTAAGAAGTTTGTTACTTTGTAATTGCAATGAAAAATAAGCATACATTTGAAGCGACACTCACTTGGGAGAAAATACAGCAGACAGCAGCTGATGCGGTTGCAATTTCAACAAAAAGCCATACTGTTCATATCCAAGGGAAAGCTGATCTGGCAGTATCTGCCGCTAAAGCCTTCAAAGGTGATCCATCCATGTACAATCCCGAAGATCTACTCTTGAGCAGTTTGGTATCCTGTCATATGATGTCTTATCTCTATGTCTGCGCCCAACATCAGATTGAAATCATATCCTATACCGATCATGCACAAGCTATCCTTGAAACTTATCCAGATGGATCGGGCAAAATTATAGAAGTGATATTAGCTCCCAAAGTGGTTATACAAGATAGTGCTACCATTGAGCTAGCAAATTCCCTACATGCGAAAGCTAATAAATTATGTTTTATCGCTAACTCTTGCAATTTCCCTGTGCAGCACCAGTCACAGTGTACAGCGGAATACTAAAATGGCGCACATACCTAAAGATAAAGAGCTGAATTTCTGTACACTTAAGACAATGGAGATTTAGATTCTGAGAATTTTAATTCGCTGAATTAATTTAGCTTTGCATATCTTTACCGAGTCATGCAATGAAAGGTTGTTATAGCTAAAACTGCATGATCCAAATCTAACCTATTCTGTCTTAGAAAAAGTGAATACCGATAGTCCAAATATTTATGAAGAAGTTGATCTTTTGCTCGAACATTTAGCAAATGGCAATCAGACTGCTTTTGAATATATTTTCAACACCTATTATCCCCGTATTTGCCTGTATGCTGCTCCCTTTGCTACCGAAGATAAACAAGCAGAAGACATTGCCAAAGAAGCTTTTATACGCATTTGGAACAGCGACAAAAGATTTAAATCCATAGAGCATCTTAAAAACACGCTCTACCTGAGCACCAAACAAATAGGCATTAATCACCAAGTTGCGCATCAGCGCACGCTGCAACGTGAAGAAAAGTATTACAGCATACAGCAACCCTATGAAGATCATCATTTGCAACATATGATTCAGTCGGAGGTAATGGGCGAACTGTATGAAGCGATAAATAAACTACCGGAGCAAGCAAAGGCTGTCATCGTCTCTACCTACTTGGAAGGCAAATCAAATCAAGAAGTAGCAGAGGAAATGAACATCTCTTTGCAGACTGTTAAAAATTATAAAATGCGCGCGCTGAAGCAATTGCGGCAGCATTTAGCACCGGACACTTTTCAGCTATTGCTATCCGCATATTTTATTTTCGAAAAAATCACATCGGACTAGGTACTATTTCGTATTGGCGCGGTAATATACTACAAACAACTACCGCGTATGCACCTAAATGAAGATCCATTACGTATCAGTATACTCATCCAGAAAAAAATCAACAACAGTCTATCTGCTGCTGAAGAACAGGAGTTAGTAGAGTGGCTGGATGAGAAACCTGAACATGCAGCGCTATATGCCCGTTGTTTGGATAAGTCTGTGCAACAAGAATCTTATCGCTACTTTACTCATGTAGATACAAAAAGTGCTTGGAAAGACATTCTTCCTGCTATTGAAGCTAAAGAAACTAAAAGTAAGGCTATTCTTACGCGCAACTTGATACGCTATGTAGCTGCAGCTTGTGTGCTCATTATTGGGCTTTTTGTAGCACTACCCTACTTAACTAAAAATAGCATTACGGAAGAAACAGATCTAGCAACTGTGGATTATTCCCCTGCAGAGAATAAAGCCATATTAAAATTATCTGACGGTACGACATTAACATTAGACACGCAGCACGAAGAGGTAGCTATTGCTGGAAACAGTATCAAATACAGCGATGGCAAAGAGCTTGTTAATACGGATGACATCTCTTCTGCTATTATTTCTACACCTAGAGGTGGATATTACCGCGTTGTACTACCTGATGGTACCAAAGTACAATTAAATGCAGGTAGCTCCCTTACTTATCCTCTTACATTTACGGGTAATACGCGCGAGGTATGGGCGACAGGTGAACTTTATTTTGAAGTTACGCCTGATAAAGCGAAGCCTTTTGTGGTACATACAGAAGAGCAGGTGTTAAAAGTATTAGGAACTAAATTCAATGTCAATTCGTATGCTGAAGCGAAGACAGTTAAAACTTCATTAATAGAAGGAAAAGTACAAATCGCTTCTCCAACACTAAAACCAATAGTACTTACCCCTGGACAACAGAGTATTGTGAAGCCTAATCGTATCCAAGTGAAAAACATAGACCCCGAGCAAGCAACAGCTTGGATTCATGGAAAGTTTAATTTTGATGGTAAACGTTTACGAGAAGTGATGCACGAACTATCGCTGTGGTATGACATTGATGTAGACATCGATGCAGATGTGCCTGAAGTCGAGTTTTTTGGTGGTATCTACCGAGACAACAACCTATCGACTATACTATCGCTATTGGAACAAAATGAAATTGCCTATAAACTAACTAACGATAAAAAATTACTAATCACCAAAGTCAAACCGAAATAATATGAAGCAACAAATAAGAAAAGAATAATCTAAAAAATGGAAAAACAGAGAAGTGCTGCAACACCTCCCTGTTTAAAAGTTAGTTCAGTAAGTTATTGAGCTATCTACATGTGTAAGTAACAGAACTCAAAACTAAACCTTAACAAATTTAATGAATTTAAATTACTTATTACGAGTGATCAAATTAACCGCATTTCTGTATTTTATCGCATTCCTTCAGCTTAGTTATGCATCCTACTCCCAAACTATTACCTATACCTCTAATAGGGAGTCCTTGGAAAATATACTACAAGTCATCAAGAGACAGACACAATATGAAGTTCTGGGAACGAAGGCTATGCTGGAAGGAAGTAAAACTGTATCCATAGCGGCAAGAAATATGCCTTTGGATGCCTTTTTAAAACAAATATTTGATAAGCAACCTGTAGGTTACAAAATCGTTGATCGCACCATCGTATTGACCAAAAACAAAAATAGCTCCCCTATATCTATCTCCCTTCCCAAAGAAGAAGAAATCCAACAGGGAATTACAATCACGGTGACAGATCAAAAAAAAGCGCCTATCGCAGGTGCCACTGTGTCATCCACGCAAGCTGACTTGGGTAAGACTGACAATAAAGGGGTATTCAAATTAAACGAACGCCCACAAGATGGAATTGTCATCATCAAGATGCTTGGTTTCGAGAGTTTAAGTTATAAACTAAATGATAATCAGCAAACATTGCAGATTGCATTACAAGAAGATTTAAGTGAAGTGAGTGAGGTTATCATTACTGGCTACCAAACGATTAACAAAAACTCCTTTACAGGAACTGCAATCACAAAATCCGGGGAAGAGCTTAGACAAGTAAATCCACAAAACGTCTTGCAGGCCATGCAAGTATTTGATCCTTCATTCAAATTATTGGACAACAATCTTTTGGGATCGAATCCCAATGCAATGCCTAACATCACGGTACGTGGTACCTCTGCACTTCCTACGGGCAACAATGAAATCTTGCGTCGTGATAATATAATTACCAACACCAATATGCCGGCTTTTATTTTAGATGGCTATGAAGTTGGGGTAAGCAAAGTACTCGACTTGGATATGACGCGTATTGAGTCCGTAACGATTCTAAAAGATGCAGCTGCTACAGCAATATATGGTTCAAGAGCAGCAAATGGCGTAGTAGTGATTACAACAAAGGTTCCACAAGAAGGAAAATTACGCGTAAGCTATTCGCACGAGACCAATGTGAATGCGCCGGATTTATCAGACTACAATTTGTTAAATGCAAGTGACAAATTGGAATACGAAAGATTAGCTGGACTATACAGTAACGTTAATCAAAACATCGCTCAGATCGAATTGGATAAAGTCTACAACAATAAGTTAGCGAATGTGGTTGGAGGTATCAATACGGATTGGATCGCTCAACCTGTACGTACTGCAGTAGGACAAAAGCATGCGCTATACCTTGAAGGTGGCGCATCGACATTCAGGTATGGTATTGATTTACGCCACCAGACACGTCCTGGCGTAATGAAAGGTTCTGCCAGAAATCAGTATTCGGGCGGTGTAAACTTAAGTTATAACCTGAATAATAAAATCAAGTTTCAAAATGAACTCACGATAGCAGCAGTACAAGGCATAGAGTCACCATATGGCAATTTTGCCAATTACGCACGTATGAATCCATACTACCGAATGACTGATGATAATGGAAATATACTGCAACAGGTGGACGAGTGGAACCGCTATTACAGCAATGGCTCTTCCTACGGTGAAAATGTTTTAAACCCACTGTATAATGCAACACTAAGTAATTTTGATCAATCTAAATACACAGAGGTGATGAATAATTTGGCGGTAGACTACGAAATCACACAAGGTCTTCGTCTACGTGGTCAGTTAAGTTTATTAAAGCGTATGAGTCTTTACGACAGCTTCCTTTCGCCTAAATCAAACGAATTCTTTCACTACCCTACTAGCCAAACAGATCAAAAAGGAAGTTATACAAGTGGCAATAACGATGAAATCTATTGGGATGGAAACATCAGACTGAACTGGGTGAAAAACATCGGACAAAACAATATTAACATTGTAGCTGGATCAAATATCCGCAGTGATTTTTCGGATTACCGTTCATTCACAGCACATGGATTTGCTAACGATAGATTCACAAGTATTGGATTTAGTAAAGGATACCTTGAAAATGCAAAGCCCTACAGTAGTCTTAATCAATCTCGTCTACTAGGTGCATTCTTGAGCGCAAACTATTCCTTTGCAAACACGTATTTATTTGATGCAACAGTTCGCGCCGATGGTTCGTCTAAGTTTGGTTCCAATAATAGAGTTGCGCCATTCTGGTCAACAGGTATAGGTTGGAATGTTCACAATGAATCGTGGTTTGATGTGGCTTCGATATCTCAATTACGCTTTCGTGCGACTACTGGTGTGACAGGAGCTGTTCAGTTTTCACCGTATATGTCCCGTACGACTTACGCCTACCAACAAGACAATTGGTACTCTTCGGGTATTGGTGCTATTGTGAATAATTATGGTAATGACAACCTTAGCTGGCAAAAAACAAGATCTACGGATTTGGGTATCGATTTAGCCTTATTCAATGACAGAATTACTATTTCACCCCGCTATTACTACAAGCTTACCAAGGATATCTTAGCGGATATAAACATCGCACCATCTACAGGCTTCGTATCCTACAAAGAAAACTTAGGTGATATGCAGAATAAAGGCTATGAATTAAACTTCAATGCATTCGCGCTTAAAAAACAAGATTGGACGTTGAGTTTTATGGCCAACTTTGTACGCAATGAAAATAAGATTGTAAAAATATCTAATGCACTGAAAAGTTATAATGACCGCGTTGATGATGCCCAAGGAGACAATTCATTGATGGGTGTTCCCCTATTACGTTATAACGAAGGTCAATCAGTAGATGCAATTTATGCTGTACCTTCATTGGGTATAGATCCTGAAAATGGTAAAGAAATCTTCTTAACAAAAAACGGTACACTTTCCTACGATTGGGATGCTAAAGATATCACTGTAGTAGCAGTAGCTACTCCAAAGGCAGAAGGCTTCTTCGGAGCTACATTGCGCTACAAGCAGTTTACAGCAGTGACGTACCTTCAATTACGTGTTGGTGGTAAATCGTACAACCAAACAATAGTGGATCGTGTGGAAAATGCTGACCCACGCTACAATGTTGACGATAGAGTATTGGCAGAAAAATGGAAGCAACCTGGAGATCATACATTCTACAAAAGTATCAGTGATCTCGGACAGACACGTGTATCCTCTCGCTTCATCATGGATGATAATTTACTCAATCTACAGTCCCTGTTTATATCTTATGAAGCGAATCCAGAGTTTGCACAGAAACTAAGGTTATCAAACTTAAGAATCAGTGCGACAACGAATGATTTAATGCGATGGTCTTCTATTCAACAAGAACGCGGAATAAGTTATCCATTTGCACGTAGCGTTAGCTTCGCATTACAAGCCGCTTTTTAACCACTTAAATTGTTTGAAAATGAGAAAATCACTACCAATATATATTCTGCTCACGCTTTTACTAAGCACATCATGTGCAAAATGGTTAGATATACAACCCGAAACAGAGATCGACAAATCGGCACTATTCACAACAGAAGATGGGTTTAAAGAAGCCCTGCTGGGTGTTTATATCCGAGGGAGTAAAACCGATCTCTATGGCAAAGAATTGACTGTAGGTACGCCAGAAGTCCTAGCACAAAACTATACCATCTCTTCATTTGATCCGTATCGCTACAAAGCGACAGCAGAATTCAAATACGATGATCAATATTTCGTGGGCAGAAAAGATAACATTTGGAAAGGCTTATACCATGGTATTGTCAATGCCAATTTGATATTAGAGAACATAGATCAAAAACGTAACCTATTTAGAGGAGACAATTACAACCTTATCAAAGGTGAGGCCTATGCATTACGTGCGTATATGCATTTTGATTTGTTACGTCTGTTTGCACCTAGCTTCAAGCAAAGCGCTACTGCGGAAGCTATTCCCTACGTAACTTCATACTCGAATCTATCTACTCAGTTCGCTACTGTAACAACGGTTATTGATTCGGTAGTAAATGACTTAGAGAAAGCTAAGGTATTACTAGAGAAAGACCCAATCATATCGAAGCTTTACGTTATCGGGTATCCCAATGAAACCGATACATTGGCCAATTCAGAAATGACCAATCCGGATTTGTTCCTACAGAATCGCAGGCACCGCTTGAATTATTATGCCGTATGTGCTTCTTTGGCTCGCGTATATTTGTATAAAGGAGATTATACCAAGGCGCTTTTAAATGCAAAAATCATCATTGATAGCAAGAAATTTCCGTGGACAAATGCCACCGACTTTATTGCTGTTGAAGAAAAAAATAAGGATAAAATTCAATACAAAGAACTTCTATTTGGCTGGTATATTCCGACATTGAATGACGACCTTAACACCTATTGGTTTTCCAATGGAACAAGTGGAATGCACCTGGATCAGAATGATACACGCACAATCTATGAAATTTCTACTGTTGGTGCTACAGATATGCGTTATACGCAGTGGTTTTTGACAGTAAGTAGTGGAACCGACTATGTATCTGAAGTGGTTAAATACCGTAGAAATTCTCTTTCGGATGGTGCTGCTGCCAACTTACATTTCTTGATGGCCCCAGCTATCAAATTGAGTGAGGTGTATTTGATAGCGGCAGAAAGCAGTTTTGATACTAACCCTACCCAAGCGCGTCAATATTTGGATGAACTGCGTATCAATCGCGGAATTGAACAACCTACGACCATTACAACAAAGGATGCCTTTATTACTGAAATTTTGAAAGAAATTCGAAAAGACAATTACGGTGAAGGTCAACTTTTCTATGCTTATAAAAGATTGCATCGTGCAATAAATGGTCTAAAAGGAACTTTAATACAGCCAGACAACAAATTCTTTGTATTACCGCTGCCTGATGACGAGATCATATATGGTAACCAAAAAAAATAGAGTATGAAAATTGAAACTATAACTACCTACATATTGATAAGTATAGCTTTAAGCATACTTACTTTTTCCGCTTGCAAACAAGCCGAACCTTTACTATACGACCGTGATGCGAATATTTATTTTGATTTGCCTTCGGCACAGAAAGACAGTATAGTCTACACATTCGCATATAATATGAATAAGGCTTCTGATACGATTTACATACCAGTAAGCCTATCTGGAATTCGTGAACCAAAAGAGCGATTTTATTCGGCATATGTGGAGCAAGACTCCTCTACAGCTGTGGAAGATGTGCATTTTGAAAAGCTAGCTCTACAGTACAAATTAGATGTTGGAGCGGGTAAAACATTCTTACCCTTGGTGATTTACAATGTCCCTGATTTGGAAGAAAATTCCGTTTCGTTAATCATCAAATTAAAGGAATCAGCTGATTTTAATATTGAGAATCCTAAAATCATTAAAGCTAAAGTTGTTTTTTCAGCCCGCTTGGAACAACCTATTTGGTGGAGCATGTGGCTGCAAGAATATTCCAGAACTAAACATCAATTATTTATAATTGCTACTGATCAAACAACCTTGACCACAGAAGGTCTTGACGCACCGAAGAACCTATATTTTGCCGACATGTTACGTGCGATGCTGAACAATCCTTTTCAATGGGTGGATAGAAATCCGCAAAAAGGATATGAATTATCTACAAAAGATAATGGTGCTACCTATGACTTTTACCATAAGGATAACCCAAGTCGTACGATTACCTTGAAGAAAAATGTTGGATCTGGACAATATCAATTTATTGACGAATTAGGAAGGGAGGTTAGATAATGATAATACATGTAAACTATAAACTAAAACTAATTGCTGCGGTATGTTTGAGCGTATTTATCACACTCACGGCATGCTATAAAGACAAAGGTAATTACGAATACGATATGCCTGTTATTCCCAAAGTAGAGGGACTCGACACCTTGTATTATGCAAATGTAGGTGACAGCCTTATTATTAGTCCTATTTATAAAGATATAGCGCCTGAAGACATTGAAGCAAATTGGGAAATAGCGGTACCTGAAGCGGTAAACTACGATCAATACAAGTATACGGGAAATTCACTGCGCACGATTTTTGGCTTGCAAGCTAAACTATACAATGCGCGACTTACACTAACCAATAAATCAAATGGAATTAAATATTTCTACGACTTCAAAATTCAAGGGAATACCGAATTTTCTAAAGGAACTTTGGTTTTGAGTTTAGAAAATGGAAAGTCTCAACTTTCTTTTATCAAACCAAATGGAGACGTCCAGGCGCGCATTTACGAGTCCATTAACCTAAAGCCACTTCCTGATAATCCTTTGTCAATTCATTACATGACAAATAAATTTACAGGTAATACCCCATTAGGCTATTGGATCATAAGCAAAAATGGAGGCGTACGATTGAATGTGAATAACCTTGTACAAGAAGAATTAAAGCCTGGAACGTTGGAAGATAACTTCTTCCTGGCTCCTAGTCCATTAGAAGTAGGTAGTTTGCAAATGACACCCAACGGCGTACTTATGGGTGTGATAAATGGCAAATTCTATGGAGGTACCACCAATACATGGGATCAAGCTAATACCTACGGTATGTTTGGCTCCTATGCGGATGGCGACTATGAACTTCACAACAATTTTATTTTGACGAATGTGAATGACAACCTTAGTATGATTGCTTTTGAGAAGAACAAAAAGCAGTTTCTTCGATTAAACAATTATGGCTCGCCGATGTATTTTGGAACACAATATTCGGTAATGGTAGCTGATATTTTTGATCCAATGAATCTAGGCCTAGATTTATTACATATGGTTCAAATAAATAATACGGACACCTATGCCTACGCAAAAGACCAAGCGGGTGTGGTTTATGAATTGAAGTTTAATGTGAATTTTAATGGACCCTTTACATTTACACCGGTCCATAAGAAGACATTTTCCAATCAGCAGATCATTACCCCTAACAGTAAAATCATTGCGACGCGTATTGGATATATTTTTATTGCCAGCGGTAATAAAGTATTTCGCTACACACCGCTTAACGGTAATATACTTGAGATAGACACTAAATTTCGAGACAACGTAACGATGCTTAAACTTTCGGATGATGAACAAACATTAATCATGGGATCAGGTTCTACACTTTTCTACACAAACATTTCGACAGGAAATAATGGAATACTCCTGAAAAAAATTGAAGGTATTCCAGGTACAGCAGTTGATATAACTTGGCGATAAACACTATTTAAAAAATACATACTATGAAATCATTATATACATTACTTGCAGCACTTTTGGTTAGTAATCTGTCGCTGGCACAAGACAACAATTTCCAAATCGACGGAAAAGCACCTAAAAGTTTGGATGGTAAAAAAATATACTTAGACTATGTCAACAACGGCTATTCTGTTGCGGACTCAGCCATAATCAAAAATGGTAAATTCGCTTTCAAGGGTCAAGTAGAAGAACCTAATTATGCCCGTATGATACTAGACAAGGAAGGTCTTGGCAAAATGAAAACGCAATACAACGGTGATCGTCTTTACTTTTATATCGGAAATGAAAAGTATAAATTTTCGGTAACTGATTCGATAAAAACTGCAGCAATTACAGGTTCTGCCTTACATCAAGCATTTCAGGAATACTTGGATTTTATTGGCGGTGATTTTATGAATATTATTAATAAAGCAAATGCTACGTTTAATGCTGTACCACAAGATGCAGCCGATAAAAATGAACAGTATGCAGCCATCAAATCAAAATTTGATAAAATATTTGATGATAGAACAGATAAACAATTGGAGTTTGCGAAGATTAATACCGATTCATTTTTTGCTGCAGAAGCATTAACAGAAGTAGCAAATAAAAAAGGTACTCAAGCTATAGAGCCTACTTTCCTTGAACTGAATCGTGCAGTCAGAACTTCTATAAAAGGAAAAGAATTAGAATCTCGTATCCTAGCAGACAAAAATATTGTTGTGGGTAGTATGGCCCCAAATTTTTCGCAGCCAGACAAAGATGGAAAAATGATTCAGTTGGCAGACTTCAAAGGTAAATTTGTACTCCTTGACTTTTGGGCGAGTTGGTGTGCGCCTTGTAGAGCTGAAAACCCCAATTTAAAGAAGGCTTATATTAATTTTAAACCAAAAGGATTAGAGGTTTTTGCCGTATCAATAGATGAAAACAACGGTCGAGAAGCTTGGCTAAAAGCTATTAAAGATGACGATTTACCTTGGATACATGCTGCAGACTTAAAGGGTTGGCGAAATGAGGCCGCGGTCCTATATGGTGTTCGAGGCGTACCACAAAATTACTTAATAGACCCATCTGGTAAGATCGTTGCTATAAATCTAAAAGAAGAAAATCTGCATAAAGTATTAGCAGAACTCGTCAAGTAATAGTGTCCAAAAACATTTTGATCCGTTGAAATGTTAACCAGGTTACAGGCTAAGTCCAGTAATCTGGTTTTTTTTTAGAGAACTTTTTAAGGCTAAGGTTGTTCGACATTAATAAACAGAAAGGATTGAGAATGGGAATAAATGGAAATACAAATAATACTTTAAACTCAACAAAAAAAAACCTATCAAGAAATAAGCGAATTCCAAAAATTCTTGAAAATCAAATTCTAAAGGCTTTATCTCATTATCCAGAGTTAAAGCGTACCAATATACGATTTGTTTTTACCCGAAAATTGAAGTCATCTATTATGGCAGCTAGGCCTGTTGTTCATACCTTACTTGGCCCCAGGGGTAAAAGAGCATATGAAATCCTGATTAAACCCGTATTTAAATTGACGCATACCATACAACCAATTCACCGTATATCCGATGAAGTCTTGATTGGATGGATAGGCCATGAGCTAGGACATATTATGGATTATGAACAGCGTTCTACATTCAGTGTAGCAAAATTTGGTTTATTATATTTGATTTCTAGACCTTATATCCGTAAAGCTGAACGTGTGGCTGATACTTTTGCTGTTAATCGAGGAATGGGATCCTATATTCTGGCAACAAAAGATTATATTTTGAGCAACAGTGAATTACCTCAGAAATACAAAGATAAAATAGCAAAGTTATATTTATCACCCGATGATATTGTAGAATTGGTAGCTAAGATGGAAAAGAAAAAATCAAATGCAAATCGAGAAGAGCTAATAAAAGAAGAAACCGATATTGTGAAAGAAATTAAATCATAAAATTTCTTATACAATATCAGTTTACTACTAATTATAAAGTCTTAATATAATTTTCAAATTCCTGGAAATCTTCTTCTTTCATGACACGAGGAATTTTTGTTTGTCCTCCCAACTTTTTAAATTTTTCACTCCAAGCGTAGAAATGCGTGACTGGTATTACATTTACCTGAATTTCATCTAACGCTTGATTTCTTGCAACTTTGTAATTTTTATTGGAATCTTTCAATTCTTGATCTAAAGTTTCTTTAATTTCCGAAGACACTAAGATCTTATCTGCACCCAAATACCAACGATTAATGTTTTTATCGCCATCTTTTATCGAAGCAACCGTAAATTCACTAATGTGAAGATTAAATTTTTCTTCCAATTTCTGAATGGCATTATTCATTTGATGAACTGAAAGCTGTTCACCTACTACATTTAAAAAATGCTTGGTGCGTCCACTGATAATAATTTCAGCACGTTCTTTGTCTGTAAACATTACTGTATCACCAATCATATATCGCCAAGCCCCCGATACAGTAGAGATTAAAAGCACGTATTCCACATCTTCTTCTACTTGATCTATGGTCAGCACTTGCGCGGATGATTTAACAGAGCCGTCTTCATCCATATTTTCGTCAACAAATGGTACAAATTCAAAAAATACGCCATTATCAACTATAAGTGCCATACCATTAGTATTTGGCCTTTTTTGAGTTGCTAGGTATCCTTCAGATGCCAGATAAGTATCAATATAAATCATGGGATGCGCGAATAGTTTTTCAAAACTTTTGCGATAAGGACCAAACGCTACCCCCCCAGTCGTATATACACGCAAATTTGGCCAAATGTCATGAATTGTTTCAACGTTATTGTAACGAATTATCTCCTTCAATAAAATTTCAGACCACGATGGAATACCTGACATACTGCCAATATCCCAATTTTTAGCTGCTTTAATTATTTTACCAAGACGTTCATCCCATTCCTTACTAGCTGCAATGTGACGCCCAGGCTTATAAAATTTTCGAAACCATAAAGGAATATTGGCAGCTGATATACCGCTAATTTCACCTTCTAAAAATCCATTGTTATCCTTCAATTGTGTGCTACTACCAAGCATCATAATATCCTTTTCGAAGAAATCAGCGGGTAAATCAAAGTTTTTAAGACTAAGAATTTGTTGAATCCCAGATTTTTTAATTGCATCAATCATGTCATCGGTTACGGGAATAGCCTTACTATTACTAGTTGTGCCACTACTCAAAGCAAAATACCTCTGCCCTCCTGGCCAAGTAATATTTTCATGCCCCTGATGAAGATAATGCCACCACTGCTCATGAATTTTGTCGTAATCATAAATGGGAACTTCTGATTGAAAGGCCTTGATTGGGTCTGTTTCCAAAAGAATATTTGAAAAATTGTATTTTCTTCCAAATGCTGTTTCTTTTGCTCTGTTGAGCAAAGAAAGCAAAACTTCTTGTTGCGCTTTTATTGGATTAGGATCTGAACTAATTATACCAGAAACGCCAATTGCTCGTTTTATAATCTCACCAATTATTGCCATAATATAGAATTTTACTATAGAACAATCAAATTTTATGGCGGTTGAACTCTGTACGTATAATAGTAACTACTAATAAAACAATAGCACGCTAATCATTAATATTCTTCCTAACAAAATATACTTACTGGAATTATAAAGAACCTTATAAAAACTTCGTATACCCTTATTGTCATCCAATACCATAACTCAGGATTACTCATTTAATATAACCTAAAAATTCCTAAGACTGATCTTAAGACATAAATACTTACATTTTTAAAATTCAAAATAGATGGTTCTTTAATTTGAATTAGAAAGGATCTAAATCACCTTAAATTTTATAAAAATATTATCCAATTTAAGAATGGACTTATTTATAATTTTTTAATTCTTGATGTACGCTATCTTTAAAATTTCGGCTTATAAAAAGGTATGACTGTCTTTTGTCCTTACTAGAATTATATCCCTCATTAAAAGATTTTATATGCTTATACTTTTCTTCCAGGTCATCTTTAAGTGTTATATACTCTTGATTTCCTTTCTTTACTATTCCTTTAATAAAAAATTTATTTATCCAAATCCACCTGTTGCATTGCAGCATAAAATCACTGTTTTTCAGCTCATTAATAATATCCCTATTTTCATAAGACTCCCAGGTGCCATCATGTTTAAATATTATTGTGGATTCTTTATTTACCTTTAAAACCGCAAGATTTAATTCAAGCTCAGCAAATTCTCTTTTAAAATCATTTGAAGACCACAAATCATTTTTGATCTCTATTTTTTCATTATTTTGAGACTTTAGAGTTTCTTCATTAGTATTATTTAACTCGATCTGATCATGGCTACCTATTTTTGAACTTGTTTTACTAGTTTTTAAGATTCTATTTTGATCGTAAAAATAGTATACCAAGAGCCCTAGTGTGGTAATACATAAAATATTAATTACCATGTAATATTCAGTTTGCATGTAGCCACTACGATTAAAATCTAGATTTAATAAGGAAAAAATAATTTCCATCAATGCTGTAAAGACAAAAAGGGGAAATAATATCCCTACAGCTAACCTTGATACAATAAATAGTAATATGTGTTGATTTTCAGAATGATGAATATTATGGTGAAACCTTAAGGAGAGTTTAAAGTAGTAATACAATAAGCCAACACCAATTAGGAACATATACCAGAATTGAAAACTCTGCATTGCTTTTAATATAGGAATTGATTGACGCGCAACTAGGATATAAAACGACAAAATTGTAGATAATAGCAAAAGTATAATGTTAATATGAATTTTTCTACACATAAAATATGCTGCCATAGGTTAGAAGTATTAAAATATAATTAAATAATATACTTTTAACAAATTTTTCCCAATAAAACCTAATCAGTATTTAACTAAAGTAAGCTCCAAAATTGTATTTGAGTAGAATTCTATTTCCAAAAATATTTGAAATTTTCATCCTATCATTGATAACATGCAGTTGGGGATAAAATAATGCATTTGAGGCTATAATCCAAGATGCAGAATAGATTATTGGGGGCCATGAGTGCTAATTTTATCCTAATAATTTCATTTCAAAACAACTACATTATGGAAAAACACCCATTAACAAATCTCGGAATTGCTCAGCTAATAGCTGAACTTTACGCTTTAAATGACGCTCAATTGCAAGTAGAAATTGATTCAATTCTATTAGATTTTGACAGCTGGATATTAAATCATATTGAGCTAAATATTCATCAGCAAAATTATCTCTCGCAGCTTCCTGTTGAAGTAAAAACTTGCATTCAGGTACAAGTAGCTAATAGTATGACTCTACGCTCACCTATTATTTTTACCAAAGCTGTTCCAATGTCGAATCCATCTGATCCAGAACCTCCTAAAGAAGGAAGGGGAAAGCTAATTGGACTTAAAAGTACTACAGCTAATAATTATAATAGTGTTATTGGATTAGTAAATCAAGACATACTTGAAATTGATATTAGTTACGCTAAAGAAGAGGATACCAAGTAAACAACAAATTTTAGCTGGGAGATTGATTTAATATCTCCCAGCTAAAATTCTTACTGAGGAACACTTAATACAAAGCAGCAAGAGAATTGATTACTTTTATACTGTCCACTAGAGCCTAAAATATCTTGGTTTTATTAAAAAGTTGCAGCTATTATTTGGTGAAGATCTGTGACAATGTCATTTTTTAATAGGTGATTAAGGGTAAATTATATTTACTTAAAAGTGTTGTATAATAATTACTAGAAATAATACTAATTAATTATTAATAGATTTTTCAATAATCATGTCAATGAAAACGAGTCATCTATTAAAGCAGTGATTTTCTTTAGGGAAAGAAGAACTTAAAATTTTCGAAATTAAATAAATAAAATTCACAACATACTTTTTTTAAGCATTTCTTAATTAAGCGCTGAGCTATCAGATCGAGCATCAATCTTTAATTACTTAAAAGATAAAAACTAAAAAATAGAACCAAATAAAAACCATCAAAAATGGTAGTTATAAGAAATAACAATCTTACATTTCGAGCACTTTTAGCTTTTTGGAAAAAGCATAGTACTATTGAAATGCATCACATAAATTGGATAAAGGAAAATATAGAAATAATAAAACCACTTTCTAAGGGAGATATTATCTACTTACAGGGTCAAAAGCAAAAATATGTCTATTTCGTATCCCATGGCGCAATTGCAAGAATTATATATGATTCGAATTACAGAATACATATACTAAGTATAGCACTGCCTGAAATGGCTTTAATGAGTACTGTACATTTATTTAGTTCCACTCCTTCCGTAGGTAATATCATTGCACTACATGCAAATACTAGAATTATTAAAATTCCATATAAAGCACTAAAACATGTACAGCAGGATATTCCAGAAGTCAATACATTAGTCAGCATACTGAATAACAAAAAGAAAAAACAACTGGCTCAACTACGTATTTTGAGTAGCATCAGCAGCACAATCGACAGATACTTATATTTTGCTGAAAACATGAAAAATCTAAAAGCTTCATTAACCCATAAAGAAGCGGCACAGCTATTAGGAATATCAATAAACTCAATTTACCGGGCATTAATTAAATGGAGAAATAGATAAAGTACTCTAAATTAATCCCATTAGTGAGTAGTTTTTTCATATGATACAGTTTCGAAATTTGAATTATAGGTCCTATCTCCTATTTTATAAAATTAGAAACTATGAAAAAACAGACATATATACTTGTAGCTATTACGTTTCTTTTACTAATACTATGGGTTCCAGTTAGTTTAAACAAGATTGCTGATTTTGAAACTTTCAAGAACAATATTTATAATCAGCCATTTAACAAATACGTAGCTAAATTTATTATTTACAGTATTCCATTATTAGAAATTACTACAGTAATATTTATTGTCGTTCCAAAATATAGGTTGTGGGGATTCATATTATCGACTTTATTAATGAGCGTGTTTACATTATATATTGCTGCAGCGCTGCTAAATGTTTGGGATAAATTACCATGTGGCTGTGGCCTTATAATTTCTGGAATGAACTGGGATGAACATCTATTATTCAACTCAATCTTTTTAATCCTGAGTGTGACAGCTTGGTATATACAGTTCTCACTTCAAAAAACATCTTCAATTAAATTATAAAATATCATCAATGAAAATAAAACTTCGGAATCTAGATTCTAGGTTAATTTAGGTAAAGGGCATCGCCAGCCAAATGGTTTTCAGAATATCCAAATGTGAACTTTCAGGCATCGAACAAAAAATGAGAGTTGTTGGATAACAAAAATGGACTATCCTATTAGATAGCCCAAATAAGCAAATAAAATTTTACTAACAATGTAAATCAAACACTATGAAAAACATTAAAAACTATGCAATGGCTTTGGTAGCCTTAGTCATTGCTGCTACAAGTCTGACGCTTATGTCATTTGTTAAAAAGGAACAATCTTCGAACTGGTATCCTGTGAATACTTCTGGTATCATTTCATCAACTCCACTATCTTCCCCGCCAAGTAATAGCCCTGATGATCCATGTAGTACTGCTAAAAACACCGATATGTGCGCGATAGAAATTGAATTGAACCCAGCAAATCCCTTCCCAACATCTGTTACTCAAGCTCAAACCGATCATAATGTAACCGATGAAGCATATAGCCGATTAGTTGAGTAAAAATTAAAAGAGAGCTCCAATAAAATTTGGAGCTCTTCCTTTAATTATCTTATATTTTGTTGCACTCCAGAAAATTTAATGACATATTCAGGAATTGGCATAGTATACCTATTATCAAATGGAGGAAGTGTATAAATTTGATTATCTAATTTCCTTGTTAATATCATTTTTGCACCAGAGGTGTTATTAAATCTTTTCAAGTCTTCCCATCTATTTGATCGCAAGACCATTTCTTTACGCTTTTCTTTCAATATCAATTCTATCAATTGATCTTTAGAAACTTCATATTGAGGAACATAACTTAATTTATTTATTCGTTTAATTTTCAGATTATTATACAATGATAATGCTACATCTAATTTATCAATTCTTGCGGCTGCTTCCATTCCAATTACATAAACTTCATTAAGTGATATTCCAGAGAACATAAACAAATTACCTACATAACTACCTTTGAAAGTCTTATTTCCGAGTCCATTATCTCTAAAAAACATTCCCAATCTAAGATCATCATTAGAGTATGTTACTAATAAATTTGTATCAATACATAATCTACTTTGAGCTAATGCTGAGATAGATGGTTGCCATGAATTAAATAGAATTTCTTTATTATTTAAACCATATGCAGGAAATGGATAAGATCTAGATGCATCTAATTCATTATAATCAATTAATTCAGCATTCATTTTTAAGCAAAGATCTGCATTATGAAAAGCTTTCTCATAATCTTGAAAATACAAATATACTCTTGCCAAAAGTGCCAATACACTTTGTTTTGATGGTCTTTCAATATTATATTTAGAGTCATCAAATAAAGTTTGAGCATTATTTAAATCTTCAATTATAAAATCATAAGCTGCTTTTACGTTTTCACGTGTTACTGGTATAGTAATATCTGATTCTTTTCTTAGAGGTATTCCAATTTTGTTACTTAAATCCTGTGATTCGGAACCATACTCACCAAACAAAACTAAAATATTAAAGTGGTTCCATGCACGATGAAATAACGCTCTTGCCATCACATCGTTCCATTTCTTTTGATCATTTTCTGATGGCACAATCTTATTCAAACCTTCAATCGCAATGTTAGAATAAAATATCCGCTCATACCCATTATCCCAATCTGCTGATTGAGTTCCTTCGAAAATCTCCTTATCCCATATATATACATTACGTTGAAAGGGTGTAACAATCGTTTCCCACGAGCTTTTGGTTAAAAAATAATCATCACTTGAAATTAGTGAGAGAGACTGTGAACCCTTCTCATTAAATATCGCTACACGATCAAGTAAAGCTTCAAAATCTTCTATAGTTGATAATACAACCAGATTTTTAGCAGGTTTTATATCTAAGAAACCTTGTGAGCAACTTAGGGTCAAAATACTAGTTATGAACATATATAATATTTTCTTAATCATAATCATATAATTTAAAAGTTAGCTCTTAATCCTAATGAAAACTGTTTGGGAGGATTATAGTAGTAAAGATGATATTCTGGATCTAAACCTTGTTTATTTTTTGTCCAAATCAAACCAAGATTTTCCATTACCCCTATTACATCTAACTTAAATAAGTTATTCTTTAAGGGCAAACTATAATTTATCTGAATACTTTGTAACCTAATATAATCTCCTCTCTCAACTAATACATCAGAATTCATATAATATAGTTCTCTATTACGATCAACTGTAGTAGGAATTGCAGGTATATATGTTTTATCTTCATCCCCTGGTTGCTGCCAACGTAAATAATAATCGTTATGCATATTCCAACTATCTAAAAGTTCTTGGTAATTTATAGAGCTTCTCCTAAAATTGTACTTACCTTTCCAAAGAATCAATGCACTTAAGGATAGCTGTTTGTAACTCAATACAGCTCGAAATGAACCATTCCATATTGGAAAACTGCTTCCTATATTAATAAGGTTTTCAGGAAGAAACTTGGGAACATTAGTATAATTAGTAGTCAGATTACCTTCTTCCATAATTAATGGGGCTCCAGTTTGGCTATCAAGCCCATACCAAGGAAATGCATAAAATATATCACGTGACTTGCCTGCAACGGCAGGAACGATATATTGAAAATAGTCTTGTATACCCAATGGTACAACGTTATAATCGACTACTTTATTCCAATTTTTACTAATACTAAAATCAGTATCAATTATGAGGTTATTCCCTATGTTATTTTTGCTAAACAATCTTACATCAAAACCTGAACTTTCAAATTTGCCATAATTGATCATTTGTTTAACTCCCGATAAAATTGGATTGATTCCTGTAGTAGGATCTGCTTCTTTTAAGCCCATAAGATCGTATGCATCCTTCTTGAAAAAATCTATACTTCCACCTAATGAACGTTTTAGTAGTGCCCAATCTACACCAATATTCCAGGAAAGTACACGTTCCCATTTAAGTTGTGGATTTCCTGCGGTTTTTAAAAGTGCCTCTCTTAATCCAGTACTACTATTAGTTGTAAATACTGCTGTTGGATAAGCTGTCGCATTCTTGTTGATATTACCATTCTCCCCTATTGTAGCTCTTAATTTTAATTCTGACAACTTTGAATTATTCATGAATTTTTCATTGTGTAAAAGCCAGCCAGAAGCTAAAGACCATAATGGAACTCCTTTCTGATTGGTTTTTACGCCAAATAAATTAGAACCATCCCAGCGCAAACTAGTTGTTAATAAATATCTGTTATCCCACATCAGCGTTCCTAAGCCATAATAAGAAATAAACCTATCTGTAAGCTCATAGATTTGACTATTTGATGAAGGGATTCGTTGAGCTCCATCAGGATTCACTGTATAGTATTTGGTATAATCAAATATATTTTGCCCTATATAATTATCCTTACTGAAATTATACAATATCTGTAAAGGATCAAATATGGAAATATATGAGCTAATTTCACCTCCAACTAAAGAATTTATCGAAAGTTTATTAAATATATTTTTATTAAAATCCAGTTGCATACGCCCACCATACTTACGCGAAGAATCAACAGTTTTATGTCTTATAGCACCATTTGGAATAATGAATGAACCAGGACCTTGCATAAATCTGTTGACTAAGTTTCTTGTATAATACGAATCTGCAGTAAAATGATTAATTCTGTCCCCATTTGTGCTATTAAATATATAATTAGCTGAGATCGTTAAATCTTTTGATAACTTATAATTTAAATTGCTAAACATTCGAATGGAATTATTTTTATAAGTATTATCTCTAATATCTAGTTCTTCCAAGGGACTAAATAACCAATCTCTATTATGAGATTGATTAAATGAATCTAAAAAGAATGGGTTAAATGCAATTGCGCTTCTAGTTGGTTCTCCATTAATATCAATCAGAGATGCATAAGGGTATATCATATTCTTATCTGCTGGAACTATTCCTGACTGATCAAATAACGATACACTATTATTTCGTTCCATTCTATGGATATAATCTATCGAAAACTGTGCTTCAAATTTAGATGTGATCCTTATCTTATTATCTACCCTTAGTGATAGTCTTGAATTAGAATTCCCTACCAAAACAGGTTTAACATCATCATAACCAATAGAGAACAGGTAGCTATGTAAGGATGAGCCTCCACTCATATTAATATTCATTATTTTATCTATGGCATTTTGATATAAGTATTGATCTGCTTGCTTTCTTATATCCTGTTCCATAAATTTTGATTTTTCAAATTGAAATTCGTTTTCATCAATTAGGCCCTTATGCTTTTTGGACAATAGATGTACATATGGAGATAACAATATTGTTTTTTCATCACGATAATAATTTCGATTAAACATAATTTCCTCGAAACCCATATATTCAGGAGCAGATATAAATCTATTGTTAGCATATAAATTAGGTTTATTACTGATACGAGTTGTAAATAATGCATTTATTGATTTACTTTCTCCTATTTTAGATTGTTTGAGCTGAATTACGATAACACCATTTGCGGACTTAGCCCCCCAAATTGCAGATGCGGAAGCATCTTTTAAAAAAGATATCGATTCAATGTCATTGGGATTAATGTCAGATAATTTGCCTTCAAAGGGAAAATTGTTAACAATAATTAATGGTCGAGCATCACTCATTAACGTACTCATACCTCTTAACCGCAGTGAAACATCCGTTTTCCCTCCTTCTGTTTGCATTGCTGCTCTCCGATCCAAAGCAAGTGATCCAGAAAGTCCATCCAATCTATCTAGAATATTCGATGAGAGTGATTGATTTAACTTTTTTTTATCAAAAATCTCAAAAGATCCTGCCGCACGTTCCTTAGGTATCAAAGTATATCCCGTAGCGTATACAGCTACCTCTTGGATTTCTCCTTCATTCCTTTCCAAATGAATAATTAATTCGTCCAATTTATTATTGATTATAATAGTTTTGGATTTGTATTGAACATGACTTATATGGAGCATCATTGAGTCCCTTACCTGTGGAATCGTAAATCTTCCTTGTTCACCAGTAACGTAAAAAATTGTACGCCCGTGTATTTGAAGCGTTACTCCAGCAATAGGCTCATTGGTGCCTTCTGAGCGAATAATTCCAGATACATCTCTTATTGATTGCCCCTTAATTCCTGTTGCTAATATGCTTAGGAACAATAAAAAAAAATAACATTTTAATTTCATCATATTATTAGGTTAGTCTTGAAAAGGTGAAGTATATATTGGTTCATAACGATTTTCTTTTGGTATGTAGTTGATGTGACCATCTTTTAATTGATTAACAAATTCATATGATTCCTGTATCGGGTTTGAAGCTCCCAAATAATATCCGTCTTTAATCCACACATTAGGACCAACAAGTGTTTGTTTTAGAAAATAATTTGCTAGAAAATAAGATGCCGGACCGATGACCTGTGTATTTTTCCAATTCCGATCTTTAGCATATCGTATGGCCCAAAAATCAAATTCCACATTTACAGCTAATACGCTGATATTATCTTTTAGTGATTTGTGATTTGTTTCCCAATGCACTACAGAAGCTAAGCAAGGTTTACACCAATAAGCCCAAAAATCTAATACAACTATGCGATTCTCACTTAACTCACGAAGTGTTACAAATTCACGATCCAGTGAATCATTAAAAACCCTAATACGCATATCTAAAACATAATCATCAATTTTAGACTCTACTGGGAGACTTTGAATTAAGTTTGCTTTCGCCTTATACGATTTTACAGGATATTTATTGAAATCAATGTCTGAATGCTGCTGACGAAGCTTATTTTCTAATCCAGTGTCAATTCTTTCTGAAAGGAAATATGTAAATGGAATTTTAAATGATGTAGTGTCCTGTCGTACGGCAGCAAAAACTGCATTACTACTAAAGATCAATAGAAAAATGATGGTCAACATATTCATGTTGTGCGTAGGGATAATATTATTAAAATATTTTATAACATTTTTAACGAAATCTAAGTCTTTAACTTCATCAGAAGCCCCCTCTTTCTGTGAATACATTTTTCCTTCCGCGTCTTTTGAATACTTCAATCGTAATTGATACTCATAAATTTGTGAAGCCAGATATGAAGTATACCCTTCTAAATCTTCTGCACAAATTTCTTCATCCATATGTTGCCTCTTTGCCTTAAATATTTTAAAAATCGCGGGTGATTTAGCGGAAGATATGTACTCTAATAAAGGCATACTTCTTCCCTCTTGATAAAAATTCTTCATTTTCAAGTGTAATATATTTGGTTAATCGTAAAATGCTGATGTAGGATTTTTCAAAAGGAATAAAATCAATTCAATTTAATATCCTACATAACTCCAGCCATTACTAACAAAAATTAAGATGGAATTATAAAATGCCGACTTCCCAAAAGTATATTTGAAAGACAATATGTGGTTCAAACCACTTGTAAGATTGCATAAGGAGTAGTATATTTAGAGTGCGAACAATAAAATATGATATCGATTATTAAATCTTACTATGTATATCTATATCTAGTACAGAAGTCGGCTACAGTATTCATAAGGTAAATAGGCGTATTCCATAAATCAGAATAGGCGCCCTTTTTCTTTATGCGCTGTATATTTTAAATCATCAACTATTCTGGTGATCGTTTGATGTTCTTATAGATAAGATTTAAGGATATCCGTTGTTGATCCTGGATCAACATTTGGGACTTGGAGGTAGTTGGTTTCGTTCTCATAGTTTGTTTATAAATGTTTTATGATAACGATGACACTCAAAGAGCAAATGACTAAGGCTGTATTGGTAGGTAAAAAACCAATAGAGCGAATCCCAATGCTTCGTTAGTGGTGCCGCTAAGTACCTCCATGACCAAAATCATGTATCCCCGAAGACTTACATGGGAGTCGCCCTATTAGACAGTATCACGAAGATATAAAAATCTAATAGAAATGGCGAACCCACGATCGACTCATCGGGAAATTAGCGGCTTCCTAATATGAGTGACATCGTAAAAGTAGAATATTTAAACCCTACTCTATTAATCGCTTATGTAACTGATTCAAAGATAATAATACTTTTTGTATTTGGCAATAAAACCAAATTTAATTTTATGGTAGATAAAGATTTTTTTGATGATTATAAATTAATTGGAGAAAACATTCGTAAGAGAAGAAAAAAAATGGGTTTAACCCAAGCAAAATTAGCTGATAAAATTAATGGTAAAATTGACCATGCCAAAATCAGCGATATCGAAGGCGCAAAAGAAGATTTTCAATTCGTAACTCTTTTGAAAATATGTAAAGGGCTAGAATTAACTTTAGAAGAATTAATTCTTTATAAGGAATAAGAAATTAATTATAATCAATAATTAATTAAGTGTTTGTTAATGAATTTGCTTAAAATTTTAAAAAGAAAAAAAAATTGACTTTGGCAAAATTTAATAATTCGATACAAAAAATATTTAAAACTGATTATCAGATATTTATTTAAAAATAAATACAAATAAAATTCAATTTTGTAACATTTTATTATCGGAGAAGTCGTCTGATCATCATATCTAATATTCAATTCGGAATGCTGACTTCATCAACTCTAGTTCAGATCTCGATATACCTATTTCTTTTGCAACAATTTCCCATTTTTTTACAGATGCTAACACTTCATCTATAATAGTATTCATTTGCTGTTCATTCAATCTAAAATACTCTCCTACACTCTTTGCCAAATCAAAATCCAAATCATTATTATCCATATCGATATTTAAGGCAAGACCATCTTTATCTATTGATGGATTAATATCATAAGCTGGAGATAATTGCCAACCTTGATCACTTAATAGAAAGCCATGATTACGAAGATGATCATCTGTATTAGATACTGCTATATTAAATATTATTCTTCTCCACAATTGAGCTAAGTTCAAATCCACATTACAACCATAATCCTGTATAAACTCTACAATATCTAAATAACTAGCTGGATTATCTTTAATTGTTTCTTCGCTATTTCCAGTCATAGTCATCGCTGATGAAAAGTGAATTCGACCTGCTCCTATTCTATCAAAACGTTTAGTGAAAAAAGTATGATAAGAATCACTTATTTTCTCTAAACGACATTCTGCCATTTGAATTCCTGAATCGATGGCTAATTTATAAACCAGAAACTCCCAAGCTGCCTTATCAATTGTATCATGTTTTGAAGGAAACTTAGCAATCCAAATATTTCCATCCTCATCTAGCAGATTTGCCTTTGGTCTAGCTCCTCCAAGTGATGATCCTGGGGCAATTAATAGTTTTAGCCATTTATTAATAGCTTCATTCTCTGTATCATTTTCATAATGCACAACAGCCTGTTGTAACTCTCGTATAGTTGACCAAGGTGGAGTAGATTTTTCGGTATCATTATCTAAAAAATCAGCATTTGGATCTAATTTAAAACGAAAAGCGCCCATACGTGTTTCATCATAGACGCCTAATAAAAAATCTATATCATACAATGTTCTTGCTTTAGAACCATTAATCTTAGCTAATTGAGCTTCTCGGCGCTTCATTAGTGTTCTTCCCCATGTATCAGGCATACTATCTAAAAAAACACCGAAATTTTCTTTATCATTTGGAAATTGTTGTCCCGAGTAGAATTGAATATCAGGATCAATTAGACGCTGAGCACCTGTCTTTAACCATTGTTTATCATATTCAAAGCTAAATGCTTTACGGCCTTTTGCTTGATGAGCAGACAAAACACCAATTAAAGTTGGTGCTGATAAACCAATCCAATCTGCATAAACATAGATATCTGTTTTATTATTAGCCATATTACAATAAATCTAAATCCTGAAGTTTACGGCCAAAAGCATCATCAGCTGCTAATTTCAGAAAATCATCTTGTAATCCTAGCACACGTAAAACATTAAAATATGCACCCATTGCAACACTAGGATCTCCTTTTTCAATTAAATATAAAGTTGAACGAACAACGCCAGCACGCTCTGCTACTTGTACGGTAGTAAGCTTACGTCTTTTACGAGCGAGCTTAATATTCTCTCCCATTTGCTCGAGTACATTTCTAAATTTTGGTAATACGACTTGCTTCTTCATTCCACAATGATTGTTATTTCAATCAAATATATCATTTTTGATTGAAATAACAATCAAAAATATATTTAAAGAATAGATTTAATAACACTCTCCACTATCTTGCTCTTCCAAACAACAAAGTCTTTGACGGCTGGAATCTGTAGTATATGGCAATGTTTTTCATCAAAATCGCTTTGATCTTTTAAATAATATTGCCCCTTTAATATATCACCTTCCCCAGGATAAAGCAACACCACTTTATTCGCTTCAAAATATTCGTGGTAAACAAACATTTGACGCAAATCATCTGGTGATGGACTTTTACCATTTAAGTTTTTCCATTTGGTATCCATTACTACAGTGGAATCTTTGCTGTAAATGACAATATCTGGTCGCATGGTCGAACTCAAAGATTCCGCTTTCCAAAAACGCCTGGTCACTTGACCAGACACTTTATAATCACGCAAAGATTTTCTTAATAAGCCCAGCACGAATTGCTCCCATAAGGCGTTCATATCAAACATTAAAGCTAAAATATGCCTACGTCCCCTGGTGATATCAGGATGATAATTTAACAAGATCAACTCCGCAATATCCATTATACCCTTATAAACCTGCGATTTACGATCGTATCTAAGGCAATCAAATGTCTTACGATTCACTTTGATCTTCTCTTGTTCTGGAAAATTCAGCAGTAAATTGCCAATTCGTGAAGCCAATAGCACGTTCTTGTTCAGTTTCTGAACCAGTAATAAAGCCGCATAGATAATTTGATGTAACTGATGCTGTACCGTATAAACAGTACTTTCTATTAAAAATCGTTCTTTATGAATCAGATTATACTGCAGCTGTTTCGAAAAAAGCAATTTACCTTTCAAAGCTTTCGCTTGCTGCTCTTGTCGAATATATTTCTTGATTAGACCTTGATGTAGCAAGGACACTAATTCCTTCACAAAAAGCTCAAAATATAGATCTAATACAGAATTATGCTTCAGCTTCAAATCAGACGATCCAGAATTTTGAACCGAAAATCCCCATACTGAACGAATCATATTAATCAAGATATTTTGCCAAACAACGGCATTTCTCGATTTATCAGCCTTAGGAAGCACCTCTATAATACTATTTCCAACCTGCAGTACACCTACATATTCACAAAACTGAACACCATTTCTAATAAGTTTAAAGAATGGCGTATAATCCCCGTGATAAGCCTCTAATACCGCATACAACTTTCGCTCCTCCTCGATATGTATATCAAAAAGGAGCTTTTCGTGTTCAAAGCAGATGATATGTTTTAAATCCTCAATCGGCATTAATTCATCAATAAATCAAGTGCAGTCTTAAACGCCTCTTCATCATCTTCATATTTGCGATAATCAATGATTTGATAAATCATTCGACTCGCTAAATCATCTCTATAATCATAATCAAAAGGAGCAAAAATATCATCACTTGCATCTATACGTTGTACAAAACCTGAACCCAATACCAAACCTATTTTACCGTAATCACCAAAAAAATATTCTTGTAGTAATGGAATAATATTTTTATAAAAGGAATCAATAATAGTCTCCTCATTCTTACCTATAAAATAAGCATGTCCTATACAGTGATCGCGATCTATCAATTTCTCTATGCGTAGATTGATACGCTTTAAAATAGCAGAAGCTTTATAGCCGTACATCTCGTAGTCCAACTCCTCCAAATCAGGATTAGGCAACATCTCTTCAAAAACAAAACGTCTACGCAAAGCTGTATCCAAAGCTTCAACAGAGCGATCCGCTGTATTCATCGTACCAATGATATACAAGTTAGATGGTACAGAAAATTTTTCTTTACTATAAGGCAGGATTACCTCAAGAGCTTCTTCAGCACCAGCGCGTTTAGACTCTTCTATTAAAGTAATTAGTTCACCAAAAATTGCAGATACATTACCTCTGTTGATTTCGTCGATTATTAATACATAATTTTTATTGTCTTCAACAATGTGCTGATCAAAATTATTATTATCTTCTATCTTGGTATTGATAAAATTTAAAACTGACCAATAAGCAGTTGAATTTGAGCCACCGATTATTGCTCTAAATTCCTTATCAATATTTTTTACAACACTCAAGTCACTATATACTTCTTGTAGTCGCTTTGCTCGAGAATATGAAACGATATATTCTTTAGAATTATGTGAATAAGCTGGTTTAAGGATTAAATTACCCTTTGCTGAAATTCCAATAACATTTAAACCTAAATTCTTTGTTTGTATTGGTAAAAACATCTTTTCTCCTTTTTCAATACTATTGTTGGTTAATTCTACCAACTCATTCCAAGCATCATCGAAGGCATACGTATAATCTTTATCATCAATAAGTTTTATTTCGCGAGAGCGATTCACAATTTCTTTAAAAATCCCATTTTTCACCTCATACACAACTTGCTTATTCCCATCTTCATCCTCCTCTACCAAGGGTTTAATTCCTTCAACAAAATCCTCATAACTCATGGATTGATGAAATGTCGTAAAAACAATCTGCCCTGATTCAACTAGTCGATGATATTCCGCCTTGATAATCGTACGATCCTGACTCAAATCAAAAAATGGATTTGCTATAGTTACAGCTTTATTTATTGTATTGTAGGTCTTACCTGTCCCTGGAGGACCATATAAGATTTGATTTGGTGAGTTAGACATATTAGCTTCGTTATTGTTTTGTTGTTCTTTAAATTCAATCTTACCATCAAACACAGATTCACGAAAATTTTTATCGAACACCATTTTTTCAAAATCTAGCTTATTATAGCGTAAAAACCCTGACAAAGATGTAACTGCTAATGTCTCCTCAATTGGTAAAATGGTTAAATCTGAAATATCTTTTCTTGAAAAATCTTGACTGTAATTTAAATAGGCTTCTTTACCGCCCTCAAATTTCTCTGATGATACTTCATTTGGCTTTTTAGATATATAACGCAAATAATTTTTCTTATTATTTATACACCAAACATAACGTTGACCAACTCCAAAAATCAAACGACCTTTTCTATAATTATAATATACGCGTTGATCATCCTGCTTGAGGTCAACCTTATCTATAATCTTATCCAAAACCGAAAAGTAGTACTTAGATTGTTCCAAGTTAAGATGAACAATATCATTCAACTCCCTTGAAACAATCGGATTCAACAAATCACCATCTCCACTTTTAATTGGTTGATTTACATTCAAATGTTTTTCAATTCTTTTATATGTTTTATCAAGATTGATATTAAAATCAACATTACTTATTTGATCTGCTTGAAAATCAGGGTACTTATTTTTCAATATACCAATATGCTCATTAACTAATGCAATAAAATCATACATCTGGCTTTCAATATCATTAATCATAAAGCTTAAAATGCCATATGATGGTTCTATCGGTTTAACCTGAAAATTATACATCTTAGCATTCGGATTAAAAGGTCTTTTTAAACCAAATTTCTTTTCAATTGGGTCTTTTAGGCTTTGGATTAACTCTAAAGCATATTGATTTTGAGGATTATTAGGTTGCTTAGTTTGATTACATTCAAAGAAATAAACAAATTCTCTTTTGTTACTTGTATATTGAAAAATCAATTGAATAAGATCTCCTGAAGAACCTGGGAAAGAAACAGGAATATTCCAAAAAGTAGTACCAAAATAGTTTGAAGCTTCTTTTCCTATAAAATAATCTGTTTCAGCGCCCTTAGTTGCAACTCTTCGAAGTCCAAAAGTGAATCCAGAACTTTTGTTTTTTTCAATTAACCAATCAAAAATTTCTCTTTCGTAATCTTTATATTTCAACATATTTTATATTTCTTTCTTCATCTGCGGAATTGCATCCACTTCATTAAAATTCACAACGAGTTTACGCATCCGTCCTTTGTCGCTAAAATGTCTACCTAAGTTGATGGTTTTATCAAAAAAGTCAGTTGTGCCATCATCTCGCTTATGATGCAGAATCTTGACAGACTTACAATTTTCGTGATCGAATATTTCTTTAAACATTGTACGGTCTGACAAACCACAAGAATGCCCTAATACAAACACTTGGAAATGATCTTCATTTAAGAATCGCATAAGATGCCTATAATTAGGAGTTTTCAAGTAATGGTAAGATTTCACATGCTCGAACAGATCATTATTGGACTGTTCTTCGAATAAAGCATAATCTTTATCGTGTTCGTCACCAAAACCAAATATAATCGGATTGTCCTTGTTATTTAATTGGCCATGGATGTGGTTAATTTCAACTTGCGTAAAATAATTACCTTTAATCTCTCTTAAATAATTATAAAATGTATTGGTGTAATTAAAATTCAAGACATAGACTTTCCGCTGGGTTTTATTATTCTCTACAGAATAATCTTTTCCTAACATTATTCTTAGTTCATCATCGCCTATACTTGGGTCAAAATCATCTTCTTGAAACTCTTGCCCTAAAATTTTACCCAAATTAGGATTAAATATTCCATCATAATTTTCATCCTGAATAGTCAAATATTCTTCTAGTTTTTTCTTTAAGAAGTCAAAATGTTTATTTATCATTCTAATATAATCTAGATCATGAGCATTATCTTTATCATTATATTTCTTTAATGCCTTAAAATATTCTTGCTCTATATCAACCCAACCACATTCTGTACAATTATAAATTAGGTAACCGAAAAATGTACTTTTGATTTCTATTCTGAAATTATATATGTTATACTCATCATTTTTATTTATAGGTATGGATAAATAATTATTATCTGGTAAAATATTAAGAAAATCAATAAGGGATCTTCTATCGTAATGTTGCCGAATAAATTCCTCATATGTAGTATTTCCAACTATTGGATCGGAAAAAATATTTAAAGCAACTTTTACGTAAGAAATGGATGGTGGGTAAACATCAATAAACTCATCTGAATATATATGAGGATAGCCCCCTGCTCGACTTAAACAATCTGCCAAATACCAAAATATAAAATCCTTATATCTAGACTTCAATCCATGCGCTAAATCAAAGCCGTTACCTATGAGTATTAGTCTATTCATTTATTTTTTAACTTTCTATTATCTTCAATACTTAATTTACTCGCTGTTTTGTATAGCTCAAAAAGAGAATCATCATTGACGTCATCATTCTTATATAAAAATGAATACTTTATTGATAACATTTTATCATAAGGATTGAATTCAGGTAAAACTAATTCCCTCTGAATATTATGAAGCATTCTATAATCAATTAAATAGCTATTTATTTGATTCTCCCATTTACTACCATAACCAGATAAAAAATTATAATAAAGTAGAACGAATTCATGATTTGACAGCTGACCTCTTAATAGTTTTAAATATTCACGTTTCTGTTCATATACTAAAAGATCACTTTTAACTACAAAACCAGTAATAGAAATTAAATGTCGATAATAATGCCCAAGTCTTCTTTGATGACCTGAAAATGGTTTATAATTAAAGTACATTTTAAGGGATGGGAACTTTTTATCTATATATTCTTTAAATAATTCTTTTTCTATAAAAGGACTTCCTTTAATATTTAAGTAATTACTTTGTTTTTTACCTCCTAAACTATGGGATTTTCTACACCTTTTAAGTTCATTAATCAGTTCAAGTATAAAAATATTATTATAATCGTGATATATGTTATCATAGTACGCCTCTTCAAACTTATCCAATCCATGAAAGAAAATTTCATACGCTAAATAAAAATATTTTTCATTATCAGGAAAGGAATAGTATGTTTTTTTAGAAAATATCTTATTATTTATTTCACTTTTAATATCGTAGTGAGTTATTGAGTGTTCTTTTAAATCATCAATTTTTAACTTGTAACATTTTTTTATAATTAAATAAATACATTCCAATTCCCTAATCATTGTAACAAAAACTTTTCTTCCTTTTGTTACCTTAAATTCTTTTTTATTGTTTGAACTATCATATTCATACCCCTCAATTTCCATCTCATTCACATTCTCTTTATGCAATCGGAGCATTTCATAAAACTGATAATCAAATTGTTGCAACTTAAACTGATCCTGCACCTGTTTATTAGCTTGAAACTGCATATAAAAAGCTAAACCCGTAACTATAACAGCAGCTAATGCAATAAAAGGATTCATTATACCACCAATAGTATCTCCAACTGCACCTGTAGATGCATTAAAATCCCCATAACTAGAAGAATTTGTAAATAACACGGGTGCTGTAAATGCAAAAAAGACTAGTAAAATAGCTAAAATTAACAATAGCCCTATCCATAGATTTGGTTTATTAATATCTATATCATCTAATTTATTATGAAAAAAAAACTTTTTACTAAACCAGCAAAATAATCCAAACGCTATCGAAATAATAACGATAGTAACAAGTGTCCATCCTAATACAACAGGAAAAATCATAAAATAAATAATCAGTTAGTCTATAAAAAACATCCAAAACTAGCAAGCGCTAGTTTTGGTATGCTATAGCTGCTTCAGCAGCGATATTAGTTTGTTGCTCACTAGAGCTATATGTATCTTCCACCTTCACTTGCCCATTCATCAACATTGGTAACAACCAATCTCTTAATTGAGCAAGCTCTTGGTTCTGTTTGAGGTTTAATTGCTTCTTCTTTTCTAATTCTTTAGCAAAAGAATTATATTTTTGAGCTAATTCCTTTGGTGGTTTAACGATATGGTATGAATCCATAAATGAATCAAACAAGAAGTTTTTTATCCCACTTGTTTTACCTTCAAATCCGAAAAACACGCCTGCATCGTACAGGCGTTGCCATTCTTGCTGAAAATTAAAAGCATAAACCGTTTCTTTTAACGTGACTGCTTTACAAAAATTCGAGCAAACCACATTCGTATCAAATCGCTCTAAAGTTTCTTTTGTTAATAAAGCTATACGAGCTGTGGACTGTGTAGGACTACCACCAGATATCTCAATAATGAAATCATTATCTTCTAATTTCTTAGAGAGATTGTTTTTTAAGATGTAACGTTCAGGAGCTTTAACTTCACCTTTACCGTTCAATCCATTTATATCTGCTCCACGTACACAAAATACACGTTCTGTGTAATTTCCTTCTATTTTTTCTTTGCCCCAATCACCAGTCTTGGTTTGTTTTATCCAATCATTAAATACAGACACCTCCCAACCCTCAGGAATTTCTCTTTTTAGGGTTGGGTTGTACAGCATTTTACCACCAGAAGATTTGTAAGGCTTGCCCTCCGCATTGGGCCTGTCCTGAGCGAAGTCGTAGGGAAACTCAAACTGTACAAACCAATAATCATACAAAGTCTTCGCCATAGCTTCCAACTCTGCATTGATTTTATTGTTGAGCTCGATCTTGTCATCTAAGGCAGATAATACAGCCGCTATTTTTTGTTGGGTAGGAAGGTCAAATTCAGGAACTTTTATATTATTAAATGCTGATTCAATTAATAAATTTTTAATCCCTGTAGTTTTACTTTCAAAATTAAAAAACACATTAGAGTTATATATATTCTTTATTAAATAATAAAAGTATTTGGCAGAATATTCACTTTGTATTTCATATGCGCGACAAAAATTAGAACATATAATATTTTTATATACACCTCCTACATAAGATACCCTCCCAGTAGATTGAGATGGACTACCTCCAGAAATTTCAATAATTATATTGCCTTCCTCCAGTAATTTTGCCTTATTTTTTGATTCGATATATCTTAAAGGTAAACAATCATATTTACCTTCATTAACCGCATTTATATCTGCTCCTCTAACACAATGAACTTTAAAATTATATTTTTCATCATAACTATCCCTTCCCCAATCACCTGATTTTTGTTTAGAAATAAAACTATTTAAACTAATAAATCTATTCATACTTCAATCCTTTTAATTGTTTCTGAATTTCTTGGTCTAAGGTATTGCCTTCGTCAAATAAAGAAGCTAAGCGAGTTTCGAAGCCTTGCATTTTCTCAGCAAATTCTTCTGCGGTGATATCCACATATTCTATCTTCACTTCAAAGTATTGCCCTGCAGAAAATGAATAATTTTTAGCAGCAATATCGTCTTTATTGACCACTACCGATAGGTCTTCTACAGCTTCTTTTTGGTTAAAGGTGTTAATGATCTTCGCTTCTTCTTCAGGCGTGAGAACCGTACGTTGGTTTTTACCTTCTTTCACGGTTTCGCCCAATTTGCTGGCATCCATCAACACAATATGTTCGTTATCGGCTTGTTTGTCCAAGAACAATACCGATACATTGGTACCTGTGCTCGCAAAGATATTCGACGGCATAGATACTACACCACGCAGCCAACCGTTCTCGATCAATCGCTCGCGTATCTTTTTCTCAATACCGCTTTGTGCCGTGATAAATCCCGTAGGCACCACGATAGCCGCTTGACCTTTATCACTCAAGCTGTACATGATGTGCTGAATAAAGAGCAAGTAAATCGCCATCGATTCCTTTTTGCTTTTAGGCACATTGGGTATCCCAGCAAAGAAACGCTTTTTAAAAGCGTCCTTCTCCAAATCATCTCTAAAGTCGGAGAAATCCAGCTTAAAAGGTGGGTTAGATACGATATAGTCAAACTTCGTGTCCAAATAGGTCGGTTGTGCGATAGTATTGGTCTTGATCACATTCGGAATAGAATGCGTCAAGCTATTCAATATCAAGTTCAGTCGTAGCATATTGCTCGACTTTTGGGAGATATCTTCCGAGTAAATCGTACAATTGGTTTCGCCAATTTGATGCGCTAATGACATCAACAAGGTACCCGATCCCGCACTTGGATCATAACATTTCACCCCTTTTACAGGCTCTGGAACCAAAATTTGCGCCATGATACGTGCTACGGCATGCGGCGTATAGTACTCGGCATATTTACCGCCCGAATCGGTGTTGTAATCTTTGATTAAATATTCAAATATAGTCGCAAAGAAATCGTATTTCTGCGCAAACATCTCCTCAAATGAGAATTCAAACAATTTATTAATCAACGCTTTCGCAAAAGCATCACGTTGGGATGAATCAGAAATAAATTGTGTTAATTCATCAAATAACGTATCTTTTGCACCAGAGAAAGATTTTACAGAGAATACATCGGCATTTTCTATGGATATCTGACGTAGCGTATCATCAAAAGTTTTGGCAAAGTCGCTGTTGTTTTGCACCGCAAACAAATGTGAGATAAGATGCTCGGGTTTCAAGCGTGGAATATTGGCATCCAAACTATGCACCAGGAACAAATATTCGTCTTCGGACAAAGCCTTCAGCGCATCAGAGAAGTTTTCGGCTGCTGCCAATTCGGGTTTCTGTTGCTTTACTGCATAGCGGAACTTATCATTAAGAAACTTGTATAAAAATACTTGGGTAATAATTTTGAACTCATTGCCGTCATTTCCTAATCCATATTGTGCACATACCGACTTCAGATTGTCGATCAAGTCTTTGGTATGCGTTATAAATTTAATGTCTTGTGTCATGTGTTATCGTTGTTGATATTGCTGTACATATTCTTTTACAATCAATTGATTGATAGACTGTGTAGTCGCAAAATCTAGCGGTATTTGTTCTTTTGCTTTAAATTCATCAATAACCACTTTCATCAAATATTGTTGAAAGAAAGCTTCATTGTCAATAATGTTCTTTTGATTGTTGATCGTCTCATCCACCAATCCCTTCACCTGCATCAGCGCACGATGCAATTGGGCTTCTTTAGCATTGAGTGTACCTTTCTCTACCAATCGCTTATGAATACGCGCATATTTACTGTCTTGTTCGTATTTAGCTTGTAGCAAGTTGTTTTTACGATTGAGTTCTTTTGCCTTATCGTATATCTTTTCGAGCAAGGCTTTATTTTCCAATAACTCCTCTTGTCCTACCTCAGAAAGATTTTTCTTTTTGAATATACGTTCCAATTCTTCGCGCAAAGATACAAATTCAGGGTCGCTTGGATCGAAATTTACTTGCAAAGATTCACGTGTTTTACGTAGTATATCTTTAAACTCGTCAGCCAGAACCAATTCACTCTCGTCTACCTTCACAAACTGAAAAATAATATCTTCCAGTGCGGTATTTAATAAATTTTGACTTTCTCCTTGTTTGCCAATACTTTCCAGCAAATTGAGGTTATCTAATCTATTTTGCGACTCGATCAATAAGCGATTCCATACCTCGAAATCAGCCACGCCTCCTAAAGCTTCATAACCATTCAATGCAATGATGTTTTTTAACTCTTTAGCAGTACGTAGTGCTTTTACCAATTTTAGCAATTCGGCTTTATCTTGCAATTCGGCAATTTGTCTAGAGAAATGCTCCATATTTGACGTATCATAATGAAATAATACATCCTTAATTTCTTCGATTTCTGCCTTGATTTCTGCCTCTGATTTGAAGAGATTGGCATACATTTCCATCTCGTCGCCCAATTGATTTTGCAATTCATCAAAATACAAGCGATTGGTACGATCAAATGCTTTGGATATATCCGCAAAATCTACCACATAGCCATACTTATAATTTTTGTACGGACGATTAACACGTGTCAAGGTCTGTAATAAATTGTGATCTTGAATCACACGCGCTAAATAGAGTTTTTTCAAACGTTTTGCATCAAACCCAGTCAATAACATATTGTATACAAAAAGCAAATCAATATGACCCTTTTTGTAGGCTTTGATTAAATCTTTTCGGATTTGCTTATCATTTTCATCATGCAAAATAAGCGCTGCATTCAATTCTGGTTCAGTGTTCATACCATATCGTACAGCAGGTTCAGCCGCCATCACAATACTTGCATCCGTTTCTTGTTTACCATAACGCTCTTCAAACAATCGGAACAATTCCTTAGCTTGATCGGCAGAGTCACAGACCACCATCCCGCCTAATGTAGCATCACCTTGCGTTTTTCTGAATTGAATCAGGTCTTTACAGATATAATCCAACAAAGGTTCAGCAAATTTGGTATGCTTGTATATTTCTTTGGTTGATATCTCCCCTTTTAAGACCTTGATCTGATCCATCACATCCTGCATCTGCATCTTGAAGCCACCTTCGATTTCTTCACGTATCAACCGAAGCGTGTACCCGTCCGCAATAGACATATTGTAGTAATACTTATGGATATAATTACCAAATAGCAATTTGGAATCGTATTCCTTAGCTACTTCACGCAATAATGGAGTACCTGTCAGCGCTATCTTAATCGCCTTGCGATCCGAATTAATCAAGTTTGCTAAGAAATTACCTTTAGGATTATACGAGCGATGCGCCTCATCTAAGAAAAATACACGTTGCACATGAATATCGTAGCTGATATCTTTCACTACCGTCGCATCTTCAGAGAATTTTTGGATATTCACAACAGTAATTTCAGGCACACCACTATCATTATGAATGGCACCTACAATTTGTAGATCTTGTATAAATTCTGCTTTGGAATTGACTAAATTTACCTTCAATCCTCTATTGGCAAATTCAGTAGCCGATTGAATCAATAAATCTAAACGATCTACAATAAAGTAAAATTTGGGTATAATATGCTTTTTCGCATAGTAATGCGTCAAATGCTTGACATTGTAATAAGCTAATGCTGTCTTACCCGAACCCTGTGTATGCCAAATAATACCTTTATCCTGTCCTGCTTCTAGTTTAGCTTCGATCGCTTTCGTAGCAAAGATCTGCGGATAACGCATAATATGCTTTTGTCTAGAAATCTTCCCGTCCGTCTCATCTTCCACATAAGCAATTGCAAACTGCAATATAAACGCTAATCGCTCTTTGCTAAATAAAGAAGTAAGGATTCTATTGGTCGGTTTACGTTCATCTTTATTTGTAATAAACTCTGGGCTATGCTTGATAACGGTTAGGTTATTATCTTTTAATAGCAAATTCTCAGTCTCATCCGAGACATTTATTAAGGCTTGTTTTACTGGATAATCAGCATCTTCTCTGAAATAATTAAATAATACCTCACCATACGCTGGCGTACCGTAGAAAGCCCCAAAGATAGGATCTACTACACCATCCTCGTATTCCATATTATTGGAGAATACCAGTAATTGCGTAATATTTACAAATCGACGAAAGTGCTTATTCTTAAAACGTGTATTGATACGATTACGCTCAGCCAAAACACCTTCCTTATTGTGTGGTTTCTTAACTTCAATAAAAGCCAAAGGCATACCATTAATCAATACAGTAATATCAGGACGAAATTCTTCATCTCCAGCTATACAGCTCAATTCTGTTGTAACATGAAAATCATTCTTATCAAAATGATCAAAATCGATGAGTTTAACACCTGAAGTAGCTGTCAGACGTTCATAAAATTTCTTTCCTAAATCCTCATAATCAAGCTCTAGGTTTATTTCATCCAATACACGCTTGGCTTCTTGCTCTGTAATGTTATTTAAGGCAGCAATTTTTGGAATAAAAATAGCAGGGAATATATTATTCTCTTCTATACGATCCTGTTTGGAAATATGAATATATCGATAACCTAATCGCAATAAATGCAATAAGGCTGGTATTTTGACTCTAGAATCTTCGTTAAATTTCATTAATAGGTGTATGGCTTTATACTCCTTAAAGATATCTGTAATTAATAAATATTACTAAATATTAATGAATAAAAGTAAAACAAACCAATAAATAAGAATTACGGGAATCCGCAGATATCGATCATTAATCAATAATACTTGTCTTTATCTATTAATAATCAAACCGTTAAAATTACAGGAATATTTTTAATATTGAATATGCAAAAATGATTTTTTATTAGTTTGCAGTTTGCCAAGCTGTAGAATTACTAAATGGCGTTTTAAAATTTATAATTCAAGCCATCCTGTATTTTCATAACTATAAACTAGCTATAATATCTTCAAAATCAGCTTTGATAAATTCCCAGTATTTGCCTTTAAAACATATTGGGTCAAAATCATTATCCGCAATTTCAAAATTGACAAGATTTGATATAATTAAATTACGATCATGCGTGTAAGGGTAGCGATGTTCATGTAATTCCAGCATATGCATTATAGAATACTTTCCTAACAATTCGTGCAAGTCCCAAAAGTCCTTTTTACGCCCACCGCGCTGTACCACATCAATTTTCATTGCTATAATTTCTTCAATAGATGCTAAGCGAATTTCATCTTCTACAACCATATCTTTAATAAAAGAATCCGTATAGAATACATCTAGTTTTACTGTATTTTCAGCATCTGTCCCAATCGTATAAGATTTCCCCATAGCTGGAGCTACATTTGACAGGTAATCTACATAAGAAAAAGAATTTTTTAAATAAATATCAATAGTCTCAAAATCTAAAGTTCCATAGTCTACATCCGAAAAAAGATCAATATCTATAGACTCACGATGACCTAAATGCAAACTTAAGGCTGTCCCTCCGACTAATCGAAAAGAGGAAAAAACATCTGATTGCATTAATCTAATAAGTGTACTCTTAAGCAGTTCATTAACTGTGTTGTAATAAAGCATATAAATATCTTATTGTTAATGCAGTGACATTGGTTCAGTTTTATTTGAAGCTAAAACCTCTTGAATTCTATCCAAACCGTAAAAACGTTCTATCTCTTTCTTTTCTTCGTCATTACCTCTTTCAAAAACACGCTGAATAACAGCTTTATCCTGCTTTTTCCAATCAATTTTATGAATATCCGTATCCCAAAAAAGTATTTTTCGAATAATACCCAAATCAGGATGAATTTTACTCAGCTCGTTTTCTTTAACCTTTTGGATATCATAAAAAGTTTGTAACATCGCAAAAGTCCCCTCTTCTAATCCTAAAGCTTGATCAACTTTTAAAGACAAAGGAATTGGAATACCTCGTTTCCCTTTAAGAATGGCGTTAAAAATCTGTCTATGAGTATCAACAGACAATGCAAAGGGACTTGGCTTAATCGAACGCTTATTAAGTTCTCGTTCTAGTATCAGACCTGGATGTATACCTTTAAAACGTTCTAATCTCTTTTCCATAATCAAATGTAATCAAATTTGATTACATTTTAAAATTTGTGCACAATAGATTACCAACAAATTAAATTCAAAAGCAAAAACAATATTAGCCTTAATAAAAGACAATTCCCAATAACCAAACTCTTTACTCATATTTCAACCAAAGCATCCCATCTAAACCTCTTATTCTCTCCATATTTTACATATCCCAGTTGATTGGTCAACATATTTGTTTCTCCTACTTTAAATTCAGAAACATTACGATGATGATGTCCATAAATCCAACTATGAATCTTCGATGATTCAATATAATCATCTAAATCCGTAGCAAAAGCTTCACTTATATTACTGTTTAAATACTCTTGCGGATAATTAAGATAGGTCGGAACATGATGCGTAACGACTATATTTTGCTTTTGATCATCAGATGAAACTGTTTTTTTAATGTAATTAAGATTTTCTTCAAAAAGTTTATTACAACGATCTACAGAGAATAACTGACTACCATCTCTTATTACCTTGTAATCATACAATCCATTCTTAATAAAAAAAGACATTTCTGGTGAAATATTCGTCCATAATGTAGAAAAAATAATTCGCACACCTTCCCTTTCAAGAGTATAATTGTTTACCAAAAAAACATTTTCCATTATTTTTTCTTTAAACGCTGAAGTTCTACCTTCCAAAGTACCGTGATAATATTCATGGTTTCCTGCTATCCAATATGTTTCTTGAAAATTTTCAGAACAAAATTTCAAAAAGTTCTTAGCAAGATCCATATTTTTAAACGGAACTATATCACCAGCTAATATCAAAATATCACCAACTGGAAGTAAAGGATTCTCTTCAAGAAATCTTTTATTCTCTGGAAATTCTAAATGCAAATCCGAACAATACTGTATTTTCATAAGAACAATTTATGAAACAATATACTTGTTATTCATCAAAGTTGCTATATTCAAACCATAAAACACATACCTCAATGTCAAGATCAATACGTAAAACCAAAATATTCGGAGTTGCCACAGCTATATCGGAGAAACAAGATAAACGACTATGGAATCGAAAATTTAGAAAAGTATGTAAAAGATTAATTAAAGTGGAGAAAGAACCTCCTATCAACATCAATAGCGTTACTAATATCTGGAGTGGTGCAAAAGATGGAAGACGATATGTTATAAGCGCTACAAAAAAAGATATGAGGAAATAAGTGTCTTTAGAAATTGTAATTAACCATATTTAAGGTAATAAAACAGCGAATTTTAACTATAATATCCTTCAATTTTCCTTATCTTTACACTAATAATTTATTAAACGAAACAGCGTAAGCTATCGTATTGGTTAGACTGAAATTGCGACCTTCATTTGACAACCAACTTTCGATAGACTTACGCCCGTGCCTGATATTGGGCGTGGGCTAAGTCTTTCTGGTTGTCAGGCCGTCGCAAGCCTCAGTCTTGGATTGATCTTAGTTTCACGCCTTTCTTTATTTCTCAAAATAAACTTAAAATGGCACAAGAAAGATTTTATTACAGTTCTAAAAGTTCCCCCTTAATTTCAGCTGATGAGTCCATAGTAAATCAGATTTTAACGATGTATGAAGATGGAACTTCGGTTGGCTTGATTAAAGAAACATTCCCAGATATTAAGATTAACAACAACCTTTATATGTTTCTGCCTTATGTGATCACCGATGATATTTGTGACTGTGGTAAACCTTTGTACAGAAAAACAAAAGGCAGAACATCATTCGCTGCAGAACTCATTTATTGTCCAGCTTGTAGACATGATGAAACACCTGATTGTTTATGTAAAACTTGCATTTTAAAAAGAAAAAATGAGCTTGAGGCTAGAAAAATGCATTTTTATAAAACTTGGGATAGTTATTATGACAATACTTATAACTCAGATATTGAATTAAGTAATCTAAGTATTTATGAAGAGGTTCAACTAGTTATACTAATTCACGAATACTTTAATAAAGAATCAAAATCCTTCAATTTCATAAATGCTCGGCTAATTGAAGTAAATTTCGGTGTACGCCAACTTCCTACGGAGATCTTTAAATTCACTAAAGCATTTATTGATAAAAAGATCCTTATACCAGAAAAAGAAGTCGAATATTCAACCTCTCTCGACCATTATGGTGACTTAGGTCTTTTTCAACCTCAACTAACTTTGGCTAATTGCCAATGGACACTCAATTTAGCGAAAGATGGTACTACTTTGACTGTAGGAGAAATCTTCAATTATCTTGTCAAAAAAGATTACACAGCTGCTCAACGTGAGATATTGTGGAAAGAATGCTATCAAGAAAGTATAATCAACTACTTTGAATATAGCACCAGAAACTATGCAAATTTTGATCTTATTAAACAAAATTTAGAATTAATTGCAGATGAACTATTTAATCACTACAGCTTATCAAAATCCTACAGATTAATCTATTATGGCATACAACGAACATTAACGCATAAAGCAAAATATAGTACAACGATCAAAAGTGCAAATAGCTATCTGCGAAACTTGATGCTATCAAATATTGAGAAGTACAACCTTCCAGAACATAAGCCAAATTTAAAAGACTTCAATCCTGTAGAATTATCAGAATCCTACTTCACGCATTATATCAAACGCTACATTTTGCGAAGTAATCAAGAGTATTTCTATTACAACTTGGCTGACATTAGACACAAATTTTAATCACATAAAACTATTAAATCATGAGAACAATTATCAAAATTTCATTCCTTCTGGTCGCGCTTATCAGCTTTTCTTGCAGCAAGAACGATAATGATAAACCAAGCCCGAACAAATCATCTAAAAAGGTCGTAGAATTAAAAATTAGTTGCGGCTCGAACTATCCTGATTATTCTGCTAATCTAGGCTTACAGGTAGCGAGTGTGGACGCTGACTTGAAAAGTGACTTCAAGTTTGTAGGCATAAATTCTACTTTATCGATATTTCATGAAGCAAGCATAATTCATCAAGCCAACCTATCCCCGATCCCTAACGCTACATCAAGTATCAAAACTTCAGCTGCTGTAAGTACCTTCACTATTTCATCGGTGTTTACCAATTTGAAAGAAAATGCTAATCCGCTAACAGTGACGTATGAATTTTATGTTGACGGCAAAAAGACAACGACTAAAACACTTGTCTTTGAACCAAATAATTATGCCGCTAAATCATTGATTCTAGATGTCACAAACACAAAAGAACTAATTGAAAACTAAACAATTAAACACAAACAGCATTATATATTTATATAATGCTATTTGTATATATTTATATAACCTCAAAATATATAATTATATAAGTTTCTAATATATATTTATATAACTATTGAATATATAATTATATAATAATTTAACGCCTCGTCCTTCTTCTTTTTCTTCTTTCCTCTTCATCTATTTGTTCAGCGCTAACACTACCAAGTAAGCCACTAAGATTGCTAATAAGGGAATATGAATCATGAGATATCCCGTTAGAAATAGATTCTTCAATCTAAAAAAGCCCCTAATTAGGAGCTTATGAGTGTTTTAATACATTTTGTTGTTTAGTTGTTTTTATAGGTTACTTTCCGATACAAAACTTAGAGAATATATTCTCCAATAAATCATCTGTTGTAACTGTCCCTGTAATTTCGCCAAGGTGATGTAAAGCTTGGCGGATGTCCATGGCTAGGAAATCTGAAGTTACGGGATTGTCTATTCCGTATAGCACCTTTTCCAAAGCAGTTTGTGTATGTTGAAGTGCTTCAACGTGACGTATGTTTGTGACCATTACGTCGTCCGTATTGATATTCGATAGATTCACTTGATTTAATAATTCATCTTTCAGCTCTTCTATTCCGATTTGTTCTTTTGCGGATATATACAAAGGATTTAGGACAGCATAAGATGCACGTTGCTCTTCACTAATTAGATCAGACTTATTGATTATCGTCACAAAAGGAATATTCAATTCTTTTACTTCTTCAATTTGAGACTGAACATCAGCTATAGAATCTTGAGTCGGATCGAAAAGATACACAATCAAACGAGCTTGCTTCATCTTCTCAAGGGTACGTTCCACTCCTTTTGCTTCGATTACATCTTCAGTCTGGCGAATACCAGCAGTATCAATAAATCGAAATGTTACACCTTTAATATTGATTTCATCCTCTATAGTATCACGAGTGGTACCTGCGATGTCGGATACTATTGCACGTTCTTCGTTTAATAAGGCATTCAATAAAGTTGATTTACCAACATTTGGCTTTCCAGCGATTACTACCGGAACACCATTTTTAAGCACATTTCCTTGTTCAAAAGACTGAATCAAACGCTGTATAACATTGTAAATCTGCTTAATAAGACTCTTCAGTTGATCACGATTAGCAAACTCTACATCTTCTTCAGCAAAGTCTAATTCTAATTCTATTAGAGAAGCGAAATGAACTAAATCTTCACGTAGTTTCTTCAATTGATTGGAGAAACCACCACGCATCTGCTGCATAGCAATTTGATGTGACGCTGCTGAATTTGACGCGATCAAGTCAGCTACTGCTTCTGCCTGTGAAAGATCAAGACCACCATTCAAAAATGCACGCAATGTAAATTCACCAGGTCTCGCTCCACGCGCTCCTTTTCGAATTAATAGATTGATTACTCGCTCTATTATATATTTGGAATTATGAGTAGAGATTTCCACCGAATTTTCTTTGGTATATGAATTTGGTCCAATAAACAGCGATACTAAAACCTCATCTATAATTTCTTCTCCTTCTCGTATAGTTCCAAAATGAATAGTATGTGAAGACTGTTTTGTTAAATCCTTACCTTTAAATACCGAATTAACTATTGTAATCGCTTCTGTTCCTGATATACGAATGACTGCTATAGCACCTTGCGCTCCTTGAGAAGTAGCTAATGCTATGATAGTATCTTGTGAATTGGATGTGCTCATTGACATAATCGCAAAGTTAGAAATTTTTAATTACTTCAATCATCGATAAATAATGTATTAGCAAGACAATAAAATGTATAATATGAAGAATTGGCACAATTGTTACACGGATTTCTTTATTGAAAAACATTATATTATTTAAACTTAACAAGGTCTTTACAATCAAATACATTTGATTTATATATTTTTGTTCATCAGTATTATCCAATTGAATATGAATTTTGTAAAAAAACTATTTTTCTTCATATCCTTATTACCCGCTATTTTACTTGCTGACACCTATCCAGAGGTTATTTTTGACAATAGTATAGTTCGAGGAGCGTATGCAAAAAGTAAAGTTTTGTATACGGGTGATAGCTGGGTAGAAAACGTTAATAAACATCTTTTGGTGTCTGATACTCTATTTTTCACGCCAGGGAATTCATTGTCTTTAAAATATCTTTCATCAAAAGGTGGATTTTGGGAAACTTCCGTCAATTATAGCAGACAAAAGTATAATTATACTGTCGATGATTCGGATGTATTGAGTATTAGAATTAACATCAAATCAACCAATACAACCTTGAAAGATTTGCCCAAATTGTTTATTAGACATCAACACTATGCTTCTGACACTCTTTCGTTGGAAAAATTTATTACAGCAATAGAATATAATAAGTGGATTCATCTGAAAATTCCAGTAAAAAATTTTAGAATAACAAATAAACAAGCTCCTATTTTGGGTATTGGATTTGCACAACATACAGCTTCAACTCATTATCATCATATTTTTATTGATCAGATAGAGTTTTTACCAATTAAATATTCTGAAATCCCTTTGCAATCTGCTGCAATATTAAGCGAAGCCAAGGGGTATGATAAAGCTGTCCATTTGAGTTGGCAATTGCCCTTAACACCAAGTATACGTTATATAAAAATTTATAGATCAGAAGACGGAAAGGAGTTTCAACCTGTCAGCATAAGGCCAATTCATATGCAATCATGCTTGGATATAGTTCCTTTGATCGGGCAAAAGTATTATTACAAAGTGACGTGGATGGATTTCAATTACAAAGAATCACCTGCTTCTACGGTCAAAGAAGTCGAAACTAAACCAATGAAAGATGAAGAAATTATTCGATTGGTACAATTGGCTAATGTGAACTATTTTGTTGAAAATTTTGATATCAATAGCGGTATGTATATGCCATTTAGGTCAAAAAATAAAGTTATTGTGTCAACAAAAGAAACTGCAGGAGCTATATTATCATTAGTTGTAGGTGTTAAAAATGATTTTGTAAAACGTCAAACAGCATTAAATAGAATTTCGAAAATTGCCTTTTTCTTGCTAAAATCACAAACCAAAAATGGAATTTTTCCAGCTTATTATGATGCAAGAAAAGGTGTACCAGAATACAGAAGTGATAAAGCGATTTATGATGTACAAGCTACTGGCTCTATTATCGAAGCCCTACTTATCGCCAGAGAGTTCTTTAATGAAAATAATGAGACAGAGAACGATTTACGTAAACGCATTACGCAGATTTATCAACAAGTAGATTGGTCATCGTTACTTGACAATAATGATCTTTTGAAATCAAAATTGGCATTATTAGAAGAAAACGACAGCAAAAATTTGCCTTTAAGTGGTTTGGAAAATGCAATTAACACATATTTGTTAGCTATTGGTGAATCAAAATTTGCTATTACAAGTTCGACATATTTTAATGCCGTGTACAGCAAATTTGAAACTATAAAGCAAGATACTACGCAATCTATAAACCCGTATTTTTATAATGAAACAATTACGGAAGATGAATTCCATGCTTTAAAAACAACTCATAAAGTAGATACTACTGTTCAGATTTCCGTTTTAAATTCTCATGTTGCATATGGTTTAGATTTACCTTTTGGTAAATTGAATCGCAGTTTATTAGATTTATATGAACCATTTTTGACTATTCGTCCCGAAAGCATAAACGATTCATTAACAAACTGGGGTAAAGCATTACAAAATTATTTACATTATGTAAAACGTCGAGACAATGAAATAGGTTTAGGCGCAAGTAATAGCGATATTTGGGGTTTTTACAAAAGTAATGATAGCGTATCTGGGTATAGAATTAATCCTGCTATTGGTCCTTCGTCTATTAGCATCGATAAATCAATAGGTACAAAATCTATTATAAGCTTATATAAACAATATGGCAATATTCTATTTACAGAATATGGTTTCAGGTCATGGTTGGATTTGCAGAATGACGATGTTTCAGATGAATATAACTCAGCAAATCAAGCAGCTATAGCAGTAATGATTGAAAATGCTAAAACAGGGCTGATTTGGGATTTGTATGATAAGATTCCTGAACTAAAATCTAAAAGAGAAGCCTTATTCGGAAATAAAAAATAATAATTTAAAATCTTTATATTAGCAATATACTTAAGTTACATTTATATGAAAAAAATACTAGTATTCTCCGTATTAGCGGGTTTGATGTCATTAAATTCTTGTAAACAACAACAATTGACGGTTCTTCCTGGAGCTGTAGTGAGTAAAGACGGAACTGATGATGGATTGAAGAATGTCAAAGGAGACTTTAACGATGCTACTCGTACGGATGAAGGTATTAAATTCTCACTATCTTCAGATGTGCTTTTTCCTTCTAACTCTTCTTATTTGACTGATAAAGCTAAAGCTGAATTAGATAAACTTACCAGAATATTGCGTACACAGTCAGATAAAAAAATCCGAGTAGACGGACATACTGATGCTACAGGAGAAGTAAATTATAATGTGTGGTTATCGGAGAAGCGCGCAGCTTCTGTTAAAAAATTTTTGGAAGACGCAGGTATTACAGCCTCTAGAATTACGACAAAAGGTTTAGGCCCAAATAATCCTATTGCTGACAATAAAACAGCAGAAGGTCGTCAAAAGAATAGACGCGTTGAAATTATAATTTTGAATTAGAGGTATATTCAATTAAAAATGGCTCAATTAATAATTGAGCCATTTTTAATTGGCAACCGTCAAATTTAAGTGCTTTTAAGAAATCAACACATTTTCCTTAATAGATTTAGGAAAACAATTAATATAAACTGTCGTTCCTACATCTTTATTGGATTCAATAGTGATAGATCCTTTTAAATTTTGAACCCGAGAATACATACTCTTCATACCCAACCCGCCTTTCGTCATGGCTTCATGAACATTCATTCCTTGACCATCATCCTCAATAGATATAATAACCATACCCGAAGTATAATCTGTTTGAATTTGTAATAATATATTTTTGGCAATTGCATGCTTCACGATATTGTGCAACACTTCTTGAATTATTCGATAAAGAGTAATTTCGTCCTCCATAATAATATTCGTCGGAATACTAATCAATTGAAGATTAATATTTAGCTGATCAGTTTGAATTTTCTTAGTATACTGCTTTATCGCTTCTAGTAATCCAAACTTTTCGACGATTAAAGGCGTAAGGTTATATACTATACGGTTTAATTCTTGTTTTGTATCATCGATATAATCCAAAATACGATTTGTATGTTGCGTTTCGTTAGCATTCAATTTTGCAGATTCTTGATAACTAAATAAAGCGATTTTGATAGAAGATAATAGTCCACCAATGCTATCATGTAAATCCGTAGCAATTCTATTGCGCTCTCTATCTTCTACTTGTTTAAGAAGTGTCATTTCATCGATGACACGATTATTCTTTTCTTCTTCCAACTTAACTTCCAAAAGATCAAGTTCCTGCTTAGCCAAAATTTTGTTACGCTTCTGTGCTTTTAGTATTAAAAATAACACAACCAAAACAAACAACAGTAACATGCACAATCCACCAATAAATACTTGATTACGCTGTTTCGTAATTTCCGCCTTTTCATTGCTAACCTTTAATCGATCAATTTCTGCCAATTTCTCATTGAATTTCATATTATAGCTAAGTTCAACTGCATATAACTGCTGATTACTTAACTTTTGATGATCAAAAAACCGCAACAACCTATCATATGTTTCATAGGCTTTCAACTGTTGATTTGTAGCTTTATAAGCAGCAATCAAACTCATTAAAATATAATTTTTGTAATGATCCAAATCTGGATGTACATATCGGTCCAACACATCATTATATATTTTAATAGCAGAACTATAATCATTTTTATATGCAAATGCCCTCCCTTTAATGTATTCGCTAAACATAAGCTCAGAAGTATCCTTACCAACCAAAGCAATTTTATATGACTCTTCTATGCGTTTAAATGCTTCTGTAAAGTCACCTTCAGAAGCAGCGGTCAAACCTATTAAACTATTAATTCTAGACTTGTAAGCTACTGGTAGCTCACTTCGCTTTATTCGATCTGCTATGTAGATATATTTTTTTACGCTATCAATTTCATTTTTCTTAAAATACACAGAGGCTATTAAAGTTTCGCCCATCCCTGCAAAATTCGGATGCCAATTAAAATCTTCTTCTACAAAAATACCTTTACGCAAGTGTGATAATGCTTTGTCCAATTCATTAAACTGGTAATAAACACCACCTAATTTAAAATTGTGATGACGAATTATTTGTGCATTTTTAGTTTTGAGAATTATAGGGTGTATATCAGCATACACTTTAAGTCTACTGTTGTGATGCCCGAGTGCTGCATATGCATTTGCAAGATTACTACTTAGTAAAGCAACTTTCTCTAATATTTCGGGATTATTACTCTCACCGATATAATTAATGCCTCTTTTTGCAAATTCAATGGCTTTATCTAAATCACTATCTAAAAAACAAATAGCGTATGTATTGATTGTATTCGCATAGAATACAGTATCCCGCATATAGTTCGGGTTTTCTAATACGTGATTCTCTATATACTCTATTACAAAAGCCCTATTTGTTAAATAATTTTTATTAAGTAAATCTGTAATGTAGATTCGTAACTTTTTGTAATCTTTTTCTTTGTCGATTAAGAGATTCAATGAATCATTAAATTGAGCTAATTCTTTAGAAATAGGATGAGCAAAGTTGAAATTAACAAATACAAAAAAAACGAAAAACGTTCCTAAAAGCGTTTTTAACAATTTCATAGGTAAGGACAGGTTTTTATAACCTTAAAGGTAAAAAATAATATTTAATTTTAAAATACTATTTGATATTATTATCGTAATTGTTAAATAACCAGAGAAATAGAATATTTTTACACCCTTATGAATAAAATTTTCCAAAAAGCATAATACTATACTGTTTATAAAAAAGGATTAAGCTATTGCTTAATCCTCTTCTATTTTATTTCGCAAGACTTTCTTTCTTCTCTTTACTAATCTTCCATTGTAGCAAGCCGACGGAAGCTATAAACGTCACAATAGCAATAATAGCCAATCCCCAAATTGAATGCGAAACCATATCTGCTGTTCCGCGCTCGATAACGAGTGTTCTGAATATCTGCAAATAATGAGTCAGTGGAATACAATTCGCAATGCTTACCACCCAAGCTGGCATTTGACTCAATGGCCAAGTAAAACCACTCAAGATAAATGAAGGAGTTGCTACCACCATTAAGATTTCAGTTGCTTTCAATTGATTTGGAATCGCGATACTGAATAATATACCCAAAAATCCTACCGCCAACAAAAACAATAACGAACTTCCCCAGAAAGCAAAACCTTCAATATGTAACGGCATCCTGTACCATAAAGAATAACCATAGTATAAAGCATAAATTAATACCGACATCAATAGATACGGTGTGATTTTCACAAGCAATAATTCCAATACATTGGATGACTTAGCAATAAGCTCATTAAACGTACCTTTTTCAAATTCTGAAGCAAAGCTCAATGCCAATCCTAACATCATCACTTGTTGGAAAACCGTCAATAATACACCAGGAAGCATGAAATAAAGATAGTTTCCTGAACGGAAGTTTTCCTTAATAATCGTCGTTTTGAAAGGCTCATATTGTTGAGATGCTACATAAGATGGTACGCCTTTTTTCTCTAAAGCTTTAATCTGAATACCCGCTTTCAATGTACCAGCACAGACATTTACCGCCATCATTGCATAATTCGACGTCACGGTATTGGATGTATTCACAAACATGGTCACTTCTGTCGTGCGATTATAGTTGATATCTGACGAAAAATTCTTTGGAATATTTACCACTACAGTTGCTTGCTTGCGCAAAGCCTCTTCACGAGATTTGAAATTATCATGCAAAATTGAAGCTACATAAATAACCTCATTCTCATTAAACATATCGATTAGCTGTCTAGAAAGTGGTGTTTGGTCTTCATCGACAACCACAATCGGAATATGCGTCACAGTTCCTTTTTCGTACACCGAGCCTACGAGAACACCATACAGTATAGGAGCTCCCAGAAAAAGCATGACCAATACCTTATTCTGAAAGAATAATTGAAACTCTCTTTTGACTAAACTCAAAAAATTCTTCATAATCTCCTTATTTAGATTGTTCTACTACAAAAGTAGATTTAGTCAATAAATCGTTGCTTTCAGCAGGATTAACAGGTTTCAAACGCACTTCAAACATCGCTTCTTGTTGTTCGAAATCAGGATAAGCCGTATTAATATTCGCATAAGAAGTCAATGTACGGATAGTTTCTACTTTCGCTTGTAATTGTTTGTTGTCCAAATAAGGCACACGCAACGTTTTTACAGCTCCTTTTTGAAACTCTTTCACTTTGCTTTCTGGAACTGTTACACGGAAATAAGTTCCTTCAGTAATATACCCTGAAGCCAAGCTATAACCAGCCAATGCCAATTCCCCAACTTTCAAGTTTATCGTTTCGATAGACATATCTTGTGGCGCGATGATATAACGTTCTTTAGCCGCTACATTCACTTCTGTTACAGCGCCTATTGCTCGTTCTTTTTGCCCCAAAGCCATTTTTTGTTGCTCGATACGTGCACCATGCTGAATATCTGCAATTTCAGCTTGCGCAGCTAAATATTGGTTTTTTGCACCTTGATATTTTGCATAGACTTCATCATATTTTTGTTGTGACACCAATGAATCTTGCAATAAGTTGCGCATTCTATCTAAAGATTTTTGTGCAAAATCAAATTGTTCTTTCAAACCATCCACTTTGGCAAGCAATTGTTTCATTTGACCATCAGTAGCACCACGAACAGCCATATCATATTGCGCTTGCGCAGCTTCTAAAGCACCTTGCGCTTGTATAGCTTTCGCATCCACTTCTGGCAATTCCAATATAATCAAGGTATCCCCTTTGTGTACCAACTGTCCTTCTTCAACCAATATTTTTTGGATTTTACCCGGTATTTTAGTCGTTACCGACAATTGCTCTCTTTCTACTTTACCTTCTATACCTTTTTCAACTTTATCTGATGAACAACTTTGCACCAAAAAAGCTAAACCTATTATATATGCTATATTTTTCATAATTATCTAACGATGGTTTGATATAAATTTCCGTTTGCTTTTAATACTTCTGTTGCAGCAGTACGCTGACTTAATATTTGATTGTAGTAACTTAATGATTGTTTGTAATACTCATTTTCAGCTTCTAATCTTTCAGTCACATCTTGCAATCCTTCTTCAAATTGACGAGAAGCTAAGTTTAGATTATTCTTAGCGATAATCATTTGTTGTTGATTTACAGAAACTTTTTTCATCGCTAAATCATAATCAGATTTTGTTTTGCGTTGCAATAAGCTTAATTTTTCTTTGGTATCAGCCAACTTGTTATCGTTGATTTGTAAATCCAATTTTGCTTTTTCGACTGCAGCTTTATGCGATTTTCCTTCAAAAATATTCCATTTCATTCCTACACCAACCGCAAAAGCTGGAGCCAATTGCAAATGATTGGATTTTAATTTCAAATCCCCCAATTGTGGCACATCTTTAATCGTCGCATTCGAATTGAAAGCATTCAGGTAAGAAGCATTACCAAAAGCAAATAGCATCGGCAATTGAGCCCCTTTTTCCTTTTTCAAGACAAATTCATATGCCTTTTGCGAAGCTTCCAAAGCTTGTAATTCTTTACGATTCATCTGAGTAGCGCTATCATCAAGCACAATTTCTTGCAAAGAATATGAAATCGCTTGCAACTCGTCCATTGGCAAACCAGTCAGTTCTTCCAATTTGTAGTATAACAGTTCACGATTGCTTTGCACCTCAGCACGTTTGCTTTCCAATTCTAACATCGCCAACTTAATCTTATCACGGTCGTAAGGAATGGCAACACCGTTTTCGATAGCTTTAATCACTTTCAAGTGTTCTTTATTCAAACGTTTTTCCGAATCATTGATTAGCAAATTTACTTCCTTAAGCAACATTAATTGGTCAAAAGAAGTCACAATTTCTTGTGCCAATTGGTCGTAACTGGCTTCAGTCATCAACTTTTGTGCATTATATTTTTGCTCTAAAGCCTTTTGTCCATTCGTAATTTGCAATCCACTGAAGATTACCTGCGTAGCAGTCACTCCCGTTGCAAATAATTGGGTAGAAATATTAGCTTTGGTCGAACCTTCAAAAAGGTTGATAGCCGTAATAGGCAATTGTTGGGTAGGCAAATCCAAGTCCATGCCGCTATTTACATAACCATAAAGCGCATTCAAGGAAACTTTTGGCAATAATTTACCTTGCACCTCTTCCCTATCTAAAGCCACTTTCTTGTTTTCCAAAACCGCATTTTGGAAACTTTTGTTGTAGCTGACAGCAGATTCTACCGTTTTAGTAAATAGTTTTAATTGGTCTTGCGCCATCAATTCGTTGAAAAACAACATATTTGATAACATTATAAAACCGTAAGTAAGGTAATTTCTTTTCATTTCAAAGTTAAATTATCTCTATTGACAGTGCAAAACTAGATCTTCCTTACCTTTAAACTTTTCAGATATCTTAAAAAATGAAATTACTTCATACATCGTATTACAGAAAGTGTCTGCTGAGATACTCCCAGATAGGACGCAATATGTCCCAATGTAGCATTTTGAAGCAATGAAGGATTCTCTTTAAGTAAGGACTCATAGCGCTCATGCGCTGTCTCAAATTGGCTATTGTAGAATCGTTTAGAAAATGAGATTAGATTATCCAAAAGGATTTTTTCGATAATATGATTCATCGTAATGCTTTTATTAGCTAGCTCTCGGATAGGCGTAAAAGGCAACAGTGTTATTCTGCATGGAGCTAATGCTTGAAAACCAAACAAACTCGGCTTTTGGTAAAAAACACTCTCAATACCTGTGCTAAATGTGTTTTCGCCAAAAAAATAGTGCGTTATGTCTTTCCGATTTTTGTAATAAAAAACGCGTGTGAATCCAGATTCTATAAAATAAATATGCTTTAAGTAACTATTCGGCTCAAAAATCAATTCTCCCTTTGCATATTCCTTTGTTTCGCTGATAGAATCAAAGAAAATTTCCAAATCTTCATCAATATTGTACAGATTTTTGAAATGCTCGATTAAAGTCATAAACAAATATATAAATCAAAAGAGAAGTAAAGAAATTGAAAGATATAATATTACATTTACTGTAAAGAAAACACTAGCTTTATGAAATTAACAACACTAATCTATTGTTTAATATTATTTTGTGCTTCATGTGCTTCCATTAAAGATGTTGAAATAAGCAAACAATTGGCAGCAAGCAAATGTAATCAGCAGAATCTATATAGTTACAGCACAGCAGACTTTCCAAAGCCTTTAAATGAATTGTATATACATACCAAAATACAAAATTCAATATCAGCACCTAGCTTGCATATTGCGAATACTATCGGGATAATAGACTATTTGAATGCGTATGCAGAATTAAAAACCTCCCAAAGCTCGGAAGAAAACATTGAAAATCGACTAAAAATACTTGAACTCAAACAGGCTATAGACCATCAAATAAATAATGCCTCATTAGTAATATCTGCTGTGTCTTCTGAATTGGATTGCGAGGAAGAGCGCGTAAGTCAAATTGCACATTATATATCCGAAAAACAAGGGACTCAAGAATCAAAATTAACGATAGGCGCTATTGTGTTAGGTGCTACTGGAGCGATTTTGACAGGAGGTGTCATTAAGAATGATAAAGCAAGCAATGCTGTAGGGATTAGTACGGGTATAGCTGAGGCAGGATTAGGTCTGACGATGTTGTTCAATAAACGAAAAATTGACTTTTATCATGAACGAAATATTCTTCAAGACATCTGGGAAGGACCAGCCGTTTCCAAGCTTTTTCCATCTTTTATATGGTATTATCTCAATTCGGAAGACATTAATAAAAACTCTTTACGAAAAGATATTATTGACAAATGGTCCCAATTTGGACAAATTGATGAAAATTCAAAAGACATAGCTGACCTATATTTTGGTAAAGGTGGAAAATACACAGTCGATGATTTGGAAAATCGCGCAGATATGTACGACCAATTGGAATCACAGATTTATTTACTCAAACAGAAGCTAATGACTCTAGCTCAAGAAATTGACGAAATCAAATAATTGTATTAACTTACATGTAAATTTTAAATTATGAAAACTGTATTCGCAAGTATTTTAGCCTTCCTTTTATTCTCTTCCTTTCAAGCCCAACATACCGAAACTCGCCAAATAGGTGCACATCAAGGCATTTCAGTAGCCACAAACTTGAATGTATCGTATATTGAATCCAACAAAAATGAAATTGTAATTGATTGTGCAAACAAAAATCATATTGCATTAATAATGACCGAAGTCGAAAATGGAGTTTTGACTATTCAATACAAACCTAATACCAAGATAAACAGTCTAAAACAGAATAAAATAACCGTTTATTCCAATTCTAAACTAAAATATTTAAAAGCCTCTTCAAGCGCAAGACTAGCAGTTGATTCTCCTATATCATCAGAATCCGTATCAATCGTATCGACCTCTTCAGGAAAAATTAACGCCCGTCATATTAAAGCAAAAGACTTAGACATTCAAATTAGTTCTTCTGCAAACTTCGATGCCCATATAGATGTATCAAAACTTATGATCACTGCTTCTAGTTCAGCAAAAATATTCTTAGCTGGAAAAATTGAAGATTCTAATATAAAAATGAGTTCTTCAGCTAAACTTGATTTAACGCAAGCATCAGTTCGTAACTTAGTGTGTGAAGGCAGTTCTTCTGCTAAATTAAACATTATGACAGCCCAAACATTGAGTAGTATTCTTTCTTCTTCGGCAAACATTACTTACGAAAAAGAGCCAGCAGAAATACTTCAAAATAAAACTTCTTCAAGTGGTAAATTGATAAAAGGGACATAATTAACTAAATATTTGGTATAATTTGTCGTCTAGATATTTAGCATCATTGAAATATTTGGCTTAAGTATTACAAAAACTATTTGATAAATAATATTTTTTATCTACTTTTGCACTTCCGTATGTACGGAAAATTTAAATTAACATAATTATTTAAACAATGCAACAGTACGAATCTGTAATCATTCTTACCCCGTTGCTTTCAGAAGATGCTGCGAAAGAGGCAATTGCTAAATTCAAAAACATCTTAACAGAAGGCGGAGCCGAAATTATCGCTGAAGATAATTGGGGTTTGAAAAAATTAGCGTATCCAATCCAGAAAAAATCTACTGGATTTTATCACTTAACTGAATTCAAGGCTCCAGGTGAATTAATTAAAAAATTAGAGCTTGAATACAAGCGTGATGAGCGTGTTATGCGTTTTATGACTATCGCTTTAGATAAGCATGCAATTGCTTACAGCGAGAAAAAACGTAGCGGTGCATTCAACAAGAAAGCTGAAACTAAAACTGAGGAGGTAGCAAAATAATGTCAAAGGAAAACATCCAATACGTGACTGCTCCTAAAGTAGAGGACAACCGTAAAAAATACTGTCGTTTCAAAAAGAATGGTATCAAATATATCGATTATAAAGATGCTAACTTCTTAATGAAATTCGTTAACGATCAAGGTAAAATCTTACCTCGTCGTCTTACTGGTACATCATTGAAATTCCAACGTAAAGTTGCTCAAGCTGTGAAACGTGCGCGTATCGTAGGCTTATTACCTTACGTAGCTGATTCATTAAAATAAGGAGGATACGATAAATGGAAATTATATTAAAACAAGATGTTAAGCACCTTGGTGAGAAAGACGATATCGTAGTAGTAAAACCAGGTTACGGTCGTAACTACTTAATTCCTCAAGGATTTGCTACATTAGCAACTTCATCTGCTAAAAAAGTGTTGGCTGAGAACATCAAACAAGCTCAGTTCAAACAAGAGAAAATCAAGAAAGATGCTACTGAATTAGCTGCTAAATTAGAAAACGTTAAGTTATCTATCGGTGCTAAAGCTGGTGAGTCTGGTAAAATCTTTGGTAAAGTAAATAGCATCCAAATTGCTGATGCATTGAAAGCTCAAGGTTATGACGTTGACCGTCGCCGTATCACTTTCGAAGTAGAGCCTAAATCTGTAGGTGAATACATCGCAAACTTAAACTTACACAAAGAAGTGAAAGTTCAAGTTCCTTTCGAAGTTGTAGCTGAATAATTATTTATTCACTCAAAATATAAAGGAGATAACCCATGGTTATCTCCTTTCTTGACTTTGGCTAGTTTCTCATATATATGAAAGAAGAAACAGCATTATTCATGATTTTACCTTGTTTCGCTAATTTATTTTCAATGTTCACGAAGTCGGTTAAATTGATTTTTGAGCTTATAGCC
>NZ_WUQZ01000011.1 GCF_009829075.1 Sphingobacterium composti
AAGCCAATTCTAAGAAACCCAAAACTACCTTCACACTATTCAACCAACCTCCAGATTTTGGAAGTGATTTCAGCATAGATGGGAACATCGCGAATAGCACAAATGGAACAGCCAATGCTAATGAAAATCCTAACATACCGATAGCAGGGCCCAATCTTTCACCACGTGTTGCAGCTTCTACCAATAGCGTTCCGATAATAGGTCCCGTACAAGAGAAAGAAACTACAGCTAAACTAGCCGACATAAAGAATAAACCTAAAAGACCACTTTTGTCCGAGTTAGCATCTATTTTATTGACAAAAGAACTTGGCAAAGTAATTTCAAAAGCTCCCAGAAATGAAGTCGCAAATACCACTAACATTAAGAAGAAGAAGAAATTGAAAATACCGTTGGTAGAAAGTTCATTCAGCGCTTCAGGTCCAAATGCAATAGTAATCAACATCCCTAAAGCCACATAAATAACGATTATAAACAAACCATACATAAAGGCTTGTGATACGGCTTTAGAGCGAGAACCAGCTTTTTTGGTAAAGAAACTGACTGTCAAAGGTACCATCGGGAAAATACAAGGCATAAAGAATGCTGCAAAACCACCTAACAGTCCCGCAATGAAGATTCCCCATAAGGAGGTGTCATTTTGGGAAGCATCTGTAGTCAAGTCAGTTGATGCCGTGTTCTGCGTTGAATCTTGAGAAGCGCTATCCTGCCCTAAAGCGACTTCCTCATTACCGTCAGAGAATTCAACATCGTTAAGATCAACAAAACTAGTATCAGCTGAATTACCATCGGAGAATTCGACATCATCAAAATTGACTAATGTGTCCTGAGCAATAGTTTGATTCTGAAAACTAATGAAAATTAGGAGGATTAAAGAAAACAAATAGGTTTTCATCTTAAATGATAAACTTTGATAAGTTGTAAAAATAAAAAAAAGGCAGTTATTAACTGCCTTTTATAGTTGATATGTCTTAAATTTTACTTTATAGCAACAGTGAAGTTGTATTCATCTGGTGGCAAACATTGGTTTTTGTCACAAGCCATAAATTCAACTGTTCCGCTTACTGAAGCTTGTTTTCCATTAAGCTTTACTTTTTGTTGAAAAACAACTTCATTTGTGAAGTAAGGAACATTCATTTTAAATACTTCCTCATATTTAGTTTTTGCCTTTACATTTTCGACAGGCTTTCCGTTCAATGTGAAGTCTTTAGAATTTTTGAAGGCAAAAGTCGTCGGAAGTGGACCTCCGTCTTGAACATTTTGTCCATATATGTGCCATCCATTCTGGATAGTTGCTTTAATTAATACAACGGCTTCTTTACTGTTAATTTTTTTTGACGCAACTTGCCATTTAACTGGAGTTTGAACCTGAGCAAATGCTGCAGTCATTGTAATTACTAGGGCAACGATTAATAAACCTAATTTTTTCATATAAATACTAATTCTAAGTTACTATTTAATTTTAAGACTTCTCTTTTCTCAAAAAGTTTAATGCGAATTTACGGTTAATAAAAAACACTTTACAAGTAAATTATTTGTTATAATATATAAGATATGCCTTTTAAATCAATCTTATAAGGATTTTTATCGATTTCTATTTTCAACAATCCATCGCCTTCTACACCTAATATTGTAGCCTCTACCATATTTCCTTCAAAAAGATAAGTGTGTGATTCATCTTTTCTGAATAATTTTCGGTTATATCTTATAAGGGATTCCTCGATATTCTGGAGGTAAAATGCGGAATATTCAGCTAATTTTTTTTGAATTATTTTTACGATTTGTAATATTTCTATATTGAAATCTTGTTTTTCTAGAATCAAAGACGAGGTTTTAGCGGAAATATCTTTTGGAAATTGTTTTTGATATACATTTATACCTATACCTATGATGCTGTGATTGATGTAAGTACCTGCAATTTTGTTTTCTATCAATATGCCAGCTACCTTTTTGTTTTCAATCATGATATCGTTAGGCCACTTAATCGACAGTTTTTGGAAACCCAAGGTCTTTAAAGTGTCATAAACAGCAAGACTTGCTAGGACGGTTAATGAAAATTGGTTTGAAATTTCTAACTTTTCAGGGGAAATTAGAAAGCTAGCGGTAAGATTTGAGTCTGGTTCGCTATTCCAAGTATTTCCGCGTTGTCCTTTGCCTGCTGTCTGGTTTTTTGCCATTATGACAGTGAATTGTTCTAGTGGCTTGAATTTTGACAATAGTTCTTTTAAATAATCATTCGTAGACGGTAATTCCTCAAAAACAATTATGCTATTTGGGTCAGAATCTTCAAAAAATGTGTTATTTTGCAAAGGATAAAGATTAAAAATACGCAGTAAAACTATAATATTTCTTAATGAGTAAAAAGAAAAATTCAGAATTGTCTAACAAATTGGCAGATATCGTGGTGCACGGGATGCAGGAGAAAAAAGCTTTGGATATAGTGAAAATGGATATGCGAGAAGTGAATTCGACTCTTTCTGATTATTTCGTTATATGCAATGCAGATAGTAATGTACAAGTAAATGCAATTGCTAAAAGTGTTGAAGATGAAGTTTACAAAGCATTAGGACAAGATCCATGGCATAAAGAAGGACAGGGAAATGGTGAGTGGATATTGTTAGATTTTGTAGACGTAGTTGTTCATATTTTCAAGACAGAGACACGCGATCGTTATCGTATTGAAGACCTTTGGGGTGATGCCAAAGTAGAAAGTTTTAAGAGTGCTTAATATATTATTTTTAGATTAGAGACGTTTAATATATAATGAAAAAAATTCCGAGTAAAAAGGTAACTCCCACACCACCCAAGTTTAATATGATTTGGGTTTATGTCGCTATTATAGCGGGTTTCTTTGCCTTGAATTATATTTATAGTTCAAGTGCTACAAAGAAAATTAACTATGAAAAATTTGAAAAGGAAATGTTGCTTACGGGCGATGTTCAGAAAATAGTTGCTTTAAAAAATGGTAGTATCTATGAGGTTGAGGTTTATATAAAACCAGATAAGTTAAAAGATGATCCAAAGTATAAAGATGTCGCTCCAGATGAAAATAAAATTGCTTTGAGTACCTCTACAGCCCCACAGTACTATTTTACAGAAGGGTCTGCTGATATTTTGAGTCAAAAATTAAGTGAATCTCAAAAATTATTACCTGAGGGGGCTTCAAAAGTTTCGATTGAATGGGGTGAAAAGACTAATCCATGGGGAAGTATAATTTCATTTATTCTTCCATTAATAATTATTATTGCTATCTGGATGTTTTTGATGCGTCGCATGGGCGGCGGTGGTGCAGGTGGTGGCGGCCAGATCTTCAATATTGGCAAATCGAAAGCACAGTTATTTGATAAAGAATCGCAAATCAACATTACTTTCAACGATGTGGCTGGGCTTGAAGAAGCAAAGACAGAGGTGATGGAGATCGTGGATTTTTTGAAAAATCCTAAAAAGTATACAGATTTAGGCGGTAAAATTCCGAAAGGGGCATTGTTAGTAGGTCCTCCAGGAACAGGTAAAACCTTATTGGCTAAGGCCGTAGCAGGAGAAGCGCAAGTTCCATTTTTCTCTTTATCAGGTTCTGATTTCGTAGAAATGTTTGTGGGGGTAGGTGCATCTCGTGTACGTGACTTATTTAAACAAGCAAAAGAGAAGGCACCATGTATTATCTTTATTGATGAGATTGATGCAATAGGAAGAGCACGCGGCAAAAACTCTGTAATGGGAGGAAATGACGAACGTGAAAATACATTAAACCAATTATTGGTAGAAATGGATGGTTTCGGAACTAATCTTGGTGTTATCATCTTGGCTGCTACCAACCGACTTGATGTATTGGATCAAGCGTTATTGCGTCCAGGTCGTTTTGATAGACAAATTTCTATTGATAAACCTGATTTGATTGGTCGTGAGCATATATTTAATGTGCATTTGAAACCTATTAAGTTGGCAGAAGAAGTTGACGCGAAGAAGCTTTCTGCACAAACACCTGGATTTGCGGGAGCCGAGATTGCCAATGTATGTAATGAAGCGGCTTTAATCGCTGCTCGAAAAGGAAAGCCAGCTGTAGAAATGCAAGATTTTCAAGATGCCATTGATAGAGTAATTGGAGGTCTCGAGAAGAAAAATAAAATTATCTCACCAGAAGAGAAAAAGATTGTAGCTTATCATGAGGCAGGGCATGCTATTGCAGGTTGGTTCTTGGAGCATGCAGATCCTTTGGTAAAAGTTTCTATTGTTCCACGTGGTGTTGCTGCATTAGGATATGCGCAATATTTGCCCAAAGAGCAGTTTTTGTATACTACCGAGCAGTTGATTGATAGCATGTGTATGACGATGGGTGGACGTGTAGCGGAAGATATTACATTTGGTCGTATCAGTACGGGTGCTCAAAATGACTTAGAGCGTATTACTAAATTAGCTTATGCTATGACTGCGGTCTACGGTATGAACGATAAAGTTGGTAATGTTTCATTCAATGATAGTTCGGGTGAGTCTCAATTCCAAAAGCCATATTCTGATCAAACTGCGCAATTGATTGACGAAGAAGTTCGCAATTTAATCACAGCAGTGTACGATCGTACAAAAGAATTGTTGTTGGAAAATCAAGATGGACTTATTAAGATTGCGGAGAAGCTTTTGGAAAAGGAAATCCTATTTCAAGCAGATTTAGAAGAAATTCTTGGCAAGCGTCCTTTTGCGAATAGAACCACTTACGATGAGTTTGTGAATGGTGGTGCGGACGGCGGTGGTGTTCCTCAAACGGAATTGCCCTTACCTCCATTACCAGAGCAAACCACACAGCCAGAAGTTAATTCGTCAACATTAAGCGACGAAGAAAAGTAATTAATAAGGTGTGTCTATGGCACACCTATTTTATTGTTGAAATGAATATCCGTAATACTACTGCAAAAGAACGCATGCTTAAAGGCATCAGACAAGCGCTGTTGGATAAGCGTGATAATCCTAATCCAGATTTCGAAGACTCTCCTTTGTATAATGATGAAGAGGATGGGTTGGATATCACTTTTGCGCGTGAATTCACCAATGTATCAGGCAAATTTGTTTATTGCGATGGCGAAATTGCGGTTATTGAAAATTTAATTGCATTGGTAGAAGAGCTTGGTGTAAGTAAAATTTTTGCTTGGGAGCCTTCAGTTCAAGAGCTTTTAAATACTTACGGTTTCCCTTTTTTACGTACAGATACTGATTTTCAAGCAGCAGAGGTTGGTATTACAACTTGTGAAGCACTTATAGCACGTAATGGTAGTATAATGATTTCAAATGCGAATGCAGGAGGGCGTCGCTTGAGTATATATCCACCAGTGCATATTGTATTTGCGAAAGCTTCTCAACTTGTGATGGATATTCGCCATGGGCTTTCTTTGGTTAAAGAAAAATATGGTAACAATATGCCTTCCATGCTTACTACAATTACAGGACCGAGTCGTACTGCTGATATCGAAAAGATGTTGGTACTTGGTGCACATGGCCCAAAAGATTTATACGTATTTCTGATTGAAGATCGATTCTAATTTTTTATGATTCAAGATTATATTCTACAAACTCCAGTAGCGAGTTTTATATTTGCTATTACAGTGGCATCTAGTATTTATGCTTTTTCCAATCCTGAAATATTAGGGAGAATGATGCTACATCCATATAGTATTCATCGTGACAAAAGCAAATCATACACGGTGTTTACTAGTGGTCTTGTGCATGCAGATTGGGGGCATTTATTGTTCAATATGATTACTTTCTATTTCTTTGGATTTTCTTTGGAAAAGTATTTTGTAGCCGTAAATGGAGAAATTGGTCATCTGTACTTCGCGTTATTGTATATTGTAAGTCTGGTACTGAGTGATATTCCGACTATTATACAGCAAAAAAATAATCCAGGCTATTTTAGTTTAGGCGCTTCGGGGGCTATATCTGCAGTGCTATTTGGATTTATTTTATTTGAGCCCAAAGCGATGTTGGGTATATTTTTGATTATCCCTATGCCAGCTTATCTATTCGCTGTATTGTACATTGGCTACTGCATGTGGGCTTCCAAAAATTCAAACGATCGTATTAATCACGACGCTCACTTATTTGGAGCTTTGGCTGGATTATTAATCACTATACTTATTCATCCTTGGATTATCAGGCATTTTATTGATCAGTTCTAAGAGATTATCCAGCCCAACTTTCGCGATCCAAACTTCTGAATTGAATAGCTTCAGCTAGATGTTGATTTTCGATAGGTTCAGAATTTTCCATGTCAGCGATTGTATGTGCGACTTTCAAAATTCTATCATAAGCTCTAGCCGAAAGATTCAATCTTTCCATGGCATTTTTTAAAAGTTGCTGACCAGCATCCGAAATTATACAAACTTCACGTACTGCTTTAGAACTCATTTGTGCATTGCAATGCACATTCGGATTATTTTCAAACCGTCTCGCTTGAATTAATCTTGCTTGTATTACGCGCTCGCGTATATGTTTACTGTTTTCACTCTTTCTCGTCGAAGCTAATTCATTAAATTCTATTGGAGTTACTTCTACATGTAGATCTATTCTATCAAGTAGAGGACCCGAAATTTTGCTGAGATAACGTTGGACTAAAGCCATTCCGCAAATACATTCTTTCTCAGGATGATTATAATATCCGCAAGGGCAAGGATTCATAGCTGCTATGAGCATAAAGCTCGCTGGATAATCTACAGTAAACTTTGATCTTGAAATAGTAATGTTTCTGGATTCTAAAGGTTGCCGCATAACTTCTAATACTGTTCTTTTGAATTCAGGTAATTCATCCAAAAACAGTACGCCATTATGTGCTAGGGATATTTCACCAGGCTGTGGATGAGTTCCGCCACCGACTAGAGCGACGTCCGAAATGGTGTGGTGTGGGTTGCGGAAAGGACGTGTAGTCATTAGAGATTCTGCCGTAGGCAAGGTGCCGGCAACAGAATGAATTTTAGTCGTTTCTAATGATTCATCTATGGTCAACGGTGGAAGAATTGTCGGCAACCTTTTAGCTAGCATTGTCTTACCTGCACCTGGTGGACCGATTAGAATTACATTGTGACCACCTGCGGCAGCAATTTCCAATGCTCTTTTGATATTTTCTTGCCCTTTTACATCCGCAAAATCTACTTCATAACTATTGATATTCCGTTCAAATTCTTCGTTGATATTGACCAAGGTTGGCTCAACAGTAATTTTATTTTCAAAAAAATCGACTACATCGTATAGATTGTCAATGCCATAAATATTTAAATCCGCTACGATTGCTGCTTATTTAGCATTCACCGATGGGAGAATAATACCGCTAAATCCATCTTTCTTTGCTTGTACAGCGATAGGTAAAGCTCCTTTTATGGGCTGAATAGCTCCATCTAAGGATAATTCACCTAATATGATATACTTTTCTATTTCTTCTGCATTGATCTGATTAGAAGCGGCTAAAATCCCAATCGCGATAGACAAATCGTAAGAGGATCCTTCCTTGCGAATATCCGCTGGAGCAAGATTAACAACTATTTTTTGCCTTGGCATACGGTAACCTATAGACATAATGGCACTTTCAATGCGTTGTAAACTTTCTTTGACAGCATTATCTGGCAATCCTACAATATAGTACTTTGTTCCAGTGGACACATTTACTTCAACAGTTATTGTTGTTGCTTCAATACCATATACGGCACTTCCAAAAGTCTTTACAAGCATAGTGTGATTAATTGGTTTGTTAAATTTAAGGAAAATTATTTGCATTGAAATGATATTTCAAAATGGTTTTGGTCTTGTTTTTGATGATTTGTAATAAAAACCTTATTTTGACATAGAGCAGAAAAAATATTTTTATTTTTAAACGTTTTGGAAGTTTTAGTGTTTATATAGTAAGTGATTTATTTAAAAAATTAATACAACGAAATAATGAAAGACAGCGGAAAAGTAGTTACAGCATTATTAGCTGGTTTGGCGGCAGGTGCAGTTTTGGGATTATTATTTGCACCAGAGAAAGGTTCAGAGACACGTGATAAAATTAATGATTCATTAGCAGATTTGGCAGATGCAATCAAAGAACGTGCGGAGCAGCAAATCGATTCATTGAATGATTTAAAAGATAAAGTAATGGCTTCTGTTAAAAATAAAGCAGCAAAGGCAGAAGAAATTATTGACGATGAGATCGTAGAACACGCGTAACTAGCAATTCTGTAATGGTAATTATACAAGCTGGAAGTAATAACTGGCTTCTAGCTTTTAAAAAATTAATGAATGGAAGAACAAAAATTTTCCTTTTCGGGTAGTTTTCAGAAGACCAAAGAGTATGTAGATACACAGTTGGAGATTTTGAAGTTAAAAGCGATTTCGAAATCTTCACGTATCATAGGAGCGATAGTGCTTGATGTTTCAAAACTAATGCTTGCCTTAGCAATTATTTTCTTTTGGTCTTTGGCATTAGGATTTTGGTTGGGGGAGTTGTTAGGTAGTTATTCACTAGGCTTTTTAGCAACAGGCGGGATATTTTTGATAATTCTATTAATTGTCAGAGCAATTGAGCCAAAGTTAGAAGCTAAATTTATGGATTTAACTATAAAGAAGATTCTTGGCAAATGGAACGAAGAAGAAGATTTTATTGCAGAAATGGAACGTGAAGAATCGCAAAGAAAACAAGAATACAAGGCTCCTGAAGGTGCTAGTACTACTGTAAAGGATATTTTTGAAAAAGAGATTGATCATGAAAGTAAATATTAATAATTCTGAAGAGCTCAAAAATGAGCTTGTACGTCTTAGTCGATTGCGCCTAGAACAGGAACTATATTTGGGTGATCAATACAAACTTCTCAAAAACAAGGTTCAAACCCCATCACGAATTGTAGGTGCCGTAGCTTCTAATCTTCCTGGTGTGAGTTTAATAAAAGGATTGTTCTCATCTTTTGGAAAGGACAAGGGTCATTCAGATTTTTCGGATGGTAAATCTGATTGGTTGACTAAAATAACACAGCTTGCACTTCCTTTAGTGTTAAATAGAACACTTTTGAAGAATAGCGGATGGCTCAAAAAATCTTTAGTTTTATTGGCATCGGAAGGCGCTGTAGGGCAACTTAACAAGGATAAAGTAAATTCTTTTGTTGGAAAAATTGCGGACTATATTCGTCCAAAAAAATCAAAGAAGAAACATAAAAATATAAAACCCATTGAAGAGCAGGATAATTTAAACTTTGGTATTCCTCCCGATAGTGAGACATATTAGTTCTTGCATTTTAAAATATGAACCATAAATACTGAATCTCTGTTAAAGAGATTTTTTATTTTAGATATAGCATTAACTCTTTTCAATTTCCGTAGTAAATAGTTGAATAACTGCCAACATAAGGTTATTTTTGCGACTTAATATATGTTATGGGTAAGGATAAATTAAGAAAGTTTGCTGAGGTAGCGACATTTCAAAATGTGGTGCAACTCGATGCAGGATTTGAATATAAGGGAAAATGGGCTTCCAAGTTCTTTGATAATGATAAACCAATTATCTTGGAATTAGCATGTGGAAAAGGGGAATATACGGTGAATCTTGCGAAGATGTTTCCTGAGTATAATTTCATTGGGGTTGATTATAAGGGTAATCGAATCTGGCGTGGTGCTAAAACTGCCTTAGAAGAAGGAATCAAAAATGTTGGTTTCTTACGTATTCAGATTGAAACAATTCTAGAACATTTTGACGAGAATGAAGTTACGGAGATTTGGATTACTTTCCCTGATCCGCAACCACAGGATAGTCGTGAGAAGAAGCGTTTGACAAATCCTAACTTCTTAGAGCGTTATAAATTTATTTTGAAAGATAATGGTATTATGCATCTGAAAACTGATAATGATGGTTTCTATGCATACACTTTGGAGCAGATAGAGGCAATGGATCTGACGAAATTCAAAGAGACTACAGATTTATATAAATCAGATTTGGTGGATAATGTGCTTTCTATTAAGACTTATTACGAGCGGAAATATTTGGCTGTAGATAAAAATATCAACTATGTCCAATGGACTTTTAAGAAATAGATGACTAGTCCTGAAAATACGATACAGATTTTCAGTGATTAAAATAAAAAAATGAGGGATTATTACCTTATTTTTTATTTGGTAACTTTAAATGGATACGTTATTCGATTTAACAATATCCCTTAAACTAAAACGGGCTTCAATTTAATTAATTGAAGCCCGTTTATATATAGGATTAGAATAATATTACATCATTCCGCCCATGCCACCACCCATTGGAGGAGCACCAGCACCAGCATTTTCTTCTGGTTCGTCAGCTAATACACATTCTGTAGTTAATAACATTGAAGCTACAGAAGCTGCATTTTCTAACGCTACACGAGAAACTTTAGTTGGGTCGATAACACCAGCACCAATTAAGTTTTCGAATACGTCAGTACGAGCGTTGTAACCAAAGTCAGCAGTACCTTCTTTTACTTTTTGAACGATTACTGCACCTTCAATACCTGCATTGAAACAGATTTGACGTAAAGGTTCTTCGATAGCGCGTTTGATGATGTCGATACCGATGTTTTCATCTTCGTTATCGCCACGTAAGTCTTTCAATGCTTCAGTAGCACGGATGAAAGCAACACCACCACCAGCTACAATACCTTCTTCAACTGCTGCACGAGTAGCGTGTAAGGCATCATCAACACGGTCTTTTTTCTCTTTCATCTCTACCTCAGTAGTAGCACCTACATAAAGAACAGCAACACCACCTGATAATTTTGCTAAACGTTCTTGCAATTTCTCACGATCATAATCAGAAGTAGTAGTTTCGATTTGAGAACGGATTTGCGCAACACGAGCTTTGATGTCTTCAGCATTACCAGAACCGTTGATTACTGTTGTGTTATCTTTGTCTACAACTACTTTTTCAGCTTGACCTAAGTCTTCTAAAGTTGCGTTTTCTAATTTGTAACCTCTTTCTTCAGAGATAACAGTACCACCAGTTAAGATTGCGATATCTTCTAACATAGCTTTACGACGGTCACCGAAACCTGGAGCTTTTACAGCAGCAACTTTCAATGAACCACGGATTTTGTTTACTACTAATGTAGCTAACGCTTCGCCGTCTAAGTCTTCAGCGATGATCAACAATGGTTTACCAGTTTGAACTTGTTTTTCTAAAATCGGTAACAATTCTTTCATGTTACTGATTTTCTTATCGTAGATCAAAATGTAAGGACTTTCTAATTCCGCTTCCATTTTGTCTGAGTTTGTAACGAAATATGGAGATAAATAACCACGGTCGAATTGCATACCTTCTACAGTTTTTACTTCTGTCTCCGTACCTTTTGCTTCTTCTACAGTGATAACACCATCGTTACCTACTTTTTCCATAGCTTCAGCGATCAATGAACCGATTACTTCGTCATTATTAGCAGATATTGAAGCTACTTGTTTGATTTTATTGTTGTCTTGACCTACAGTTTGAGATTGAGCTTTCAAGTTAGCTACAACCGCAGCAACAGCTTTGTCAATACCACGTTTTAAGTCCATAGGGTTAGCTCCAGCAGCTACAGATTTGATACCTGGAGCAACGATTGCTTGCGCTAATACAGTAGCTGTAGTAGTACCATCACCTGCTTGGTCAGCAGTTTTAGATGCAACTTCTTTTACCATTTGAGCACCCATGTTTTCTAAAGCATCTTTTAATTCGATTTCTTTAGCAACAGATACACCATCTTTAGTGATAGCAGGTGAACCAAATTTTTTCTCGATAATTACGTTACGACCTTTAGGACCTAAAGTTACTTTTACCGCATTAGCTAATGTGTCTACACCTTTTTTAAGTGCTTCACGAGCCTCTACATTATATTTTACTTGTTTTGCCATTTTTGATTAATTGTTTTTTAAGAATTTGATAATAAAAATTACGATCTCATCCTTTTTAAAGTAGATTGATTAATTGATTAAAGAACTGCGTAGATATCAGATTCACGCATAATTAAATATTCTTTTCCTTCGTAAGTGATTTCTGTACCAGCATATTTACCGTACAACACTTTGTCACCTACTGCTACAGTCAAAGGTTCATCAGGTTTACCTGAACCAACAGCTACTACAGTTCCTTGAGATGGTTTTTCTTTAGCTGTATCTGGAATGTATAATCCAGAAGCCGTTTTTTCTTCTGCAGGAGCAGCTTCTACTACTACTCTGTCTCCGATAGGTTTAATATTTAACGCCATAATCTTATATAGTTTTTTAGTTTTATTATTTGTTTGCTTATAGTACAACATCAACTATGCCAAATCAATTTTGTTCATATTCCTTGTCATTTTTTCATTTTGAAGCTATAAATTGACAGATGAACCCACTGACACGGTGTCACGATGACAGTATATTGTAAAACAAAAAAGCCTCGCGGTTTGCGAAGCTTAATATACTTTTTGTCCAATTATTATTTACTTGAGTCAGGTGCTGATGTAGCAGGTGACGATTCTTGAACTGGAGCTGAATTTAAATTTAATCTTGGAGCAGTAGCAGGAGCTTCGATTTGATCTGATAAGCTACCTCTTGATGCACTGCCTGAAGGACCTAGAATATTAATAGCTAAACTAAATACCATTAATAAAATTACTAATGTCCATGTTCCTTTTTCTAAAAAATCGCCTGTACGTTGTACCCCCATTAAATTGCTGCCACCTGCAAAACCTGATGATAAACCTCCACCTTTTGGATTTTGGATTAACACGATTAGTGAAAGCAAAATACTAACGATAATAATTAAGACGATGAATAATGTAGTCATTTCTTTATATGCTTTTAATTATATGTTCTTTTCTAATTCTTCAATTCGGGTCGCAAAATACGATTTTTTTTCTGGATATTTCAAAATTAATTTTCTGAATACCTCAATGGCTTTTTGATTTAGCCCCTGATCTATATAAATGTTTGCTAGAGTTTCAGTCACTAACAAATAATTGTCCTCAGCACTCTGTCTTGCCATATTTTCATTGTTAATGTTTTCTGGGGAAGGAGGCTGAATAATAGGGTCTTTTTGTATAAACTTTTCAATAATATCAGAACCTTTCTTCGGAGGAACTGGCACTATAGGTTTTTTTTTAACTTCCTCGCTTAACTTTTCTTCGGGATCCTGAAAATGAATAATATTTTCCTTAATCTGTTGATCTAAAATAGAGTCTTCAATTTTTGTTACATCGATAGTTGGTTTTGCGGTTACAATTCCCAAGTTGGAAACAGCATAAGGTTGATAAGTGTCCGCATATTCCAAACGAGTCTTGTGCAGCCACCAACGGAAACTATATGGCATCAAATCGTCATTATAAAGACTGACATCATCTTTTTCTTCTAAAGCTGTAATTGCAGGTGATTCTTCTTTTGCATCAACTATTTCTTGAATGTCTTTGTTTTCAAAAGAATCAAAAACGAAGTAATTGCCCATTACACTACCTTCATGAACCAATCGGTCAAGTTCTAGGTCTTCATTTTCTTTTGAATCTTCTTCAAGATCGGGAGTAGAAGTTTCTTCTTCAGTTCTTGTTTCCTCTTCTACGAGATGACTATCCTTCTCTATTAATTCTTGATAGTTTTCAAAATCTTCGTCTACGTATGTATTATTTGAAGATTCATCTGATGATTCAATAGGACAGTCTAAATTTACAATTTCACTAGTGAGTGTTCTCTCTTGCACAATTGGCTGAGCTTTCTCTTCTGTAATTTCCTCTTGCGGTATATTATTCTCAAATGAATGGGCTTCCCCATGCTGAATGTTAGGAGAGTCTTTTTCAACAAAGTACCTTTCAGCAGGCTGAGCATCTTGACGTACTGGTTTATTCACATAATTCATCAGCCAACTCTCACTATGCGCATATAATAATGCCAATTCCTTGTTTGGAGATTGCTGATTGAGTAGATTTTTACGACGTTCATATGCAAAAACCAAGGGCTGAGAATATGGATATTTGAGGAGCAGCTCTAACAATTCTTCTTCACTTAAGCGTGTAGGATCTTGTAGAGCTTGCTTGAATTGCGTGTGATAAGTCTTATTCAAGGTAGAAAGTGTATCCATGATTACCAATTAGCAAATGCGCGATTGTAAATATCCTCTGTTAACATTTTTATGATTTCTTCGTTCAATCTAGCCTCATAAGATGTGACGTCAGAACCCGGAAACTCTTTGAATTGTGTAAAACTTTCTTCAAAATCACTTTCTCCAGTTTGATCAAGCTTGTTTGTGTATTTTACTTTAACAGTTATAGTCAACCTACTGTTCTGCGCTCGATCATTATTTCCTGCACCGACTGATGCAGGCGTAATATTATATCCGGTAATGACGCCTTCAAAAATAGCATCTCCATCGGCATTAACTTGACTCAAGGTTGATTGTGTACGAATTCGTTCTTTTAAACCTTCCGTAAAATTTTGACTTAATGTAGTATATACTAATGGAGCAAGATTTTCAAAATACAACACACTGTATGTCTTCATATCCTTAGGAATTGAACCTCCTGTAAAACTGTATTTTACACCACAGCTCACTGTCAATAGACTCAAAAACGCACATATTGCTACTTGCAATTTTAATCGAATACGATACATAAATGATAGTTCTATTCTAAGTTTAAGTCTTTAATTTTTCTGTACAAAGTTCGCTCAGAAATGCCCAATTCTTGTGCTGCAGCTTTACGCTTACCTTTGTGTTTTTTTAGTGCCTTTTTTATAAGATCAGATTCTTTATCCACTAAAGATAAGGATTCTTCTACTTCTTCTACATCTTGTGTATCTAAAGAAACGTAATTCGACCCACTTGAAGTATTATTTGAGGATGGATTATGAATTATTGTAGGGGTAACACCTATTTCCTCATGGGAATATAATTGTGTAGCCACTGGTTTTACTTCATTATACAGTTGGTTGATATACTGTGAGTTTTCGTCAAATGATGAAGGATTCACACCATTTTGTATTAACTCAACTACCAACTTTTTTAAATCCACCATATCCTTTTTCATATCAAAAAGGACTTTATATAGGATATCTCTTTCAGAAAAATCTTCTTTCGACTGATCTTTGACAAAAACAGGCAAAGACGATTTTGTGGCTTCAGTAGGAATATATCTGCTTAATATTGCAGCGTCAATCGTTCTTTCTTTCTCCAAAATAGCAATTTGCTCGGCAACATTTTTCAATTGACGAACATTTCCCGGCCATGAATAATTTGCCAAAAGCTCTTGAGCATCTGGAGTTAGCTGAACCCCAGGTGTTCTATATTTGTCAGCGAAATCCACCACGAACTTGCGAAACAACAAGAAAATATCTTCTTTGCGCTCACGCAATGATGGAATACGCAACGGAACAGTATTCAGACGATAATACAAATCCTCTCTGAATTTCCCTTTTTGTACGGCATTGAAAACATCTACATTCGTAGCAGCGACTACACGAACATTTGTTTTTTGCACCTTTGAAGAACCAACACGAATATATTCGCCAGATTCCAAAATACGCAACAAACGTGCTTGTGTATTCAATGGCATTTCACCTACTTCATCCAAAAAGATAGTTCCGCCATCTACGACTTCAAAATATCCTTTACGTGCCTCATGCGCTCCTGTAAACGAACCTTTTTCGTGACCAAAAAGCTCAGAATCAATGGTTCCTTCAGGAATAGCTCCACAGTTCACCGCAATGAATGGCCCATGTTTACGCGCACTCAGTTGATGAATGATATGTGAAAAAACCTCTTTACCTGCACCACTTTCACCTTGAATTAATACAGAAATATCTGTAGGGGCTACTTGTCGAGCAATATCGATGGCACGATTCAGCAACGGTGAGTTACCAATAATACCAAATCTATTTTTGATGTCTTGAATATCCACAGTTACTTTAACTTTTATAGTTAGTCAACGATTTTACCAATTAATGTTGCTGATGTACAGCTCTCGCCCAATACATTTACGTAGTCACCAACTTTGTAACGTGGGTCTACAGGGAAAACAACCATGGTATTTTGGTCATTACGGCCACAATAATCCTGATCCGAACGCTTTGAAAAACCTTCAATCAAAACTTTGTGTACTTTTCCAACATATTGCGAAATGCGCTCTAAACTGTGAATCTGTTGTTTATTAACAACTTCAGTAAGACGACGTTTTTTCACATCTTCCGGAATATCATCTTCATAACGTTTAGCCGCTAAAGTTCCCGGACGCTCCGAGTATGCAAACATATATGCGAAATCATATTTCACATAATCCATCATAGACAATGTCTCAGCATGTTCTTCCTCTGTCTCTGTACAGAAACCAGTAATGACATCTGTAGAAATAGCACAATCTGGCATGATGCGACGAATAGCGTCCACACGCTCCATGTACCACTCTCTATCATAAGTACGATTCATCAATTCCAATACACGCGAGTTGCCCGACTGAACTGGTAAGTGAATGTATTTACAAATATTTTCGTATTTAGCCATCGTATACAACACTTCATCCGTAATATCTTTTGGATGCGAAGTTGAAAAACGAATACGTAACTCTGGACTTACTTGAGCTACTAGTTCCAATAAGTTGGCAAAATTGATAGTAGCTTCCGGCTCTTGACCTTCTTCTACTTTTGGTGTGTATTTATACGAGTCAACATTTTGACCCAATAAAGTTACTTCTCTATATCCAGCATTAAATAAATCTTGTGCTTCTTTAACAATAGAAACCGCATCACGACTACGTTCACGACCACGTGTAAAAGGCACAACACAGAATGAACACATATTGTCACAGCCACGCATAATAGATATAAATGCCGATACGCCGTTTGAATTCAAACGAATTGGGCTAATATCTGCGTAAGTTTCTTCTCTTGATAATAATACATTTACTGCTTTATTACCATCTTCGACTTTATTAATTAAGTTTGGAAGGTCACGGTAAGCATCTGGTCCTACAACCACATCCACCAATTTTTCTTCTTCCAAAAATTTAGATTTCAAACGCTCAGCCATACAGCCTAAAACACCCACAACTAATCCTGGATTTTTTGCTTTGGCAGCTTCGAATTCTTTCAGACGATTACGTACACGTTGTTCTGCGTTTTCACGGATAGAACATGTGTTGATGAATACAACATCCGCTTCTTTGTAATCTTTAGTCGTTTCGAATCCTTGGTCTATCAAAATAGAGGCTACAATCTCACTATCAGAGAAATTCATCTGACAACCATAGCTCTCAATATATAATTTTCTACCATCAGCTTTCCCAGTTGGAGCCAACTCCACCGCCTCACCTTGGCGAGCCTCATCATGCGTTTTAGTAGTATGCAATAAATCTAACATAGCTTAATATAAAAGACTACAAAGTTATAAATAATATTTCAGAATGGATGACAGTTTGTCACCTAGAATCACACTTATCTGTAAAATTAGTGAAGTTGTAAAGAAAACCATTTACCTTAGCTTACGAATAACGAAGAATATGAGATTAGCTGCAATTGACTTAGGTTCGAATACTTTTCATTTAATAATCGCTGATAGTAATTCACATGATTTGAAGGTAATATATAAAACAAATAGACCAATTAAATTAAGTGAAGATATTACTAAAAGTAATGAAATTATTCCAGTCGCATTTGAAAGAGGAATTAACTGTTTGAAAGAGTACAAGGACATTCTAAACGACTATAATGTTGTTAAAGTGAAAGCGGTAGCTACTTCTGCTATTCGTAGCGCACAGAATGGCCAAGATTTCATAGTTACCGCTCGAGATTTAACAGGTATAGATATCCAAATAATTTCTGGCGAAGAAGAAGCCTCACTTATATATGAAAGCGTCAAAGCGAGTGGAGCTATACAAGGAAAATCACTCATCATGGATATTGGTGGAGGAAGCACTGAATTTATCTTCTGTGATGAGAATAAATCCTACTGGAAAAAAAGTTTTGATATTGGCGCAGCAAGATTAATGCAGAAATTTTGGATGAATGACCCCATTTCAAATAATGAAATAAAAGAAATAAACAATTATCTAGAAGATACTTTGTTGGAGCTGATAACGTTTAATCAAAGTTTTGGAGCTACTTGTCTTATTGGTTCTGCTGGCGCGTTTGAAACATTTATTGAAATGATTAATCCCGCAACAAATTTAGATAATTTAAAAAGCGCCCCTCTTGATATTAACCAATATCGTACTCTTAGCGACACATTAGTTCAATCCACTCATAACCAACGTGCACAAATGCCAAATCTAATACCACTACGTGTGGATATGATTGTAATGGCTAGTGTACTCACAGATTTTATCATCCAAAATCTTAACATTCAAGAATTGAGAATGACGACATATGACTTAAAATATGGAGTCCTTAACAGTCTTATATCTTAACGAAAAAAGCGTTGGATTATTCATCCAACGCATTCTATATTTTTAGTTCAATAATTTTAATTATTGACCTGCTTGAGCTTTAGCTGCCTCTTGCATTTTTTTACTTGCAACGATTACTACCTCAACACGACGATTTTCTGCACGACCTGCGTCAGTATCATTTGAAGCGATTGGTTCTGCGAAGTTTTTACCTTCAGTTTTTACACGAGCACCAGCTAATCCTTGAGATACTGCGTAATCTCTTACTGCTTTAGCGCGAGCTTCAGAAACTTTTTGATTTGCAGCTAATGTACCTACATTGTCCGTGTGACCTAAAACTAAAATTTCAGTATCTGGCTCTTTATTTAATGTTTCTACCAATTTAGCAATGTTAGATTTTGCATCACCTTTAAGAGCAGAGCTATTAAAATCAAACAAAATACCTGAATCAAATTTTACTAAGATACCTTCACCTACTTGCTCAACTTGTGCACCCGCTACAGAGTTTTCAATCTCTTTAGCTTGTTTATCCATTTTTTTACCGATTAATGTACCAGCAGCACCACCAATAACAGCACCAGCAATAGCACCAATAGCTGTATTCCCAGCTTTGTTACCAATCAATGCACCAATACCAGCACCAGCTGAAGTACCGATTACAGCACCTTTAGTTGTACTATTTGTATTTTGGATAGTTTCACAACTAGCTAATAACATTGCAGATGTAGCCAACGATAGACCATATACTGCTAACTTTTTATTCACTTTCATAATCATATATTATATTCTTCAATATTGTATTTAGTTAAGAGGTAATCAAAGCTAATGCCAAATTTTATGACTACCACATAAAGTTGATTTAAAAGCTAATTTTGTGGCGGTATATCTAATTTAGGTAATTTTTCTGGAACAGGACGACCTTTTGAATCCCATTCTTTGAATGACTTTGTAATATAATTTAACAAATCATACTGACCCCATTTGGTGACTACTGCATGAGAGGGTCTGTATATTTCCATAAAATGTTCTAAATCTTGTCCTTCCAAACCTGTAGTATTAGAAACTACTGATTTATTAAAAATTCGATCTACAGCAATGGCATCTAACTCTCTATCCATAAATTTTTCGAATCGCTTCATGTTTTTAGCTTCGCGGCCAAATAGATTGTATAATGCAGTAGCTGGACTTCCTAAATAAGTGCCTACTGAATTTTTGCCTCCATTGTAAATCCCTTTTTTAGAATAATCGTTTAGAATATCTTCCATTTCTTGTTGTCGCGTACGACGTGCGACTACTACTTCTTCAATAGATAGACCAGGCTGCATTTCAAGAACAATGTCTTCCATTGTGTATAACACAGTTTTTAACGGGCCATATCCAACTTTTGTAAAAGATAAACTATCTCCAATTGCTGCCTCAATGTAGAATACGCCAAAATTATTGGTAGTAACTGTTCTTTTCGTACGAATATTTATCACATTTACATCTGATAATCGCTTCCCATTGCCTTTTTCCAATACTATACCCGATACTTTAGGCATATCTGACACCTGCGCTTCTGCAAATTGTATTAGAAGCAACAAAGGTATCATTAAGGCTATATTTTTAAATATTATAGTCATAGGCATCTAAAGTAAACAAATATTGGACTAGGTTTTGTTAAAAAGTTTTAAGAGTACGTAATATTTATTTATAAGGATAAAAAACAAAATTTGCGCCCTCAGGCACCACTACAAATAAGCACATATAGTCTTCAGACTTTTTATATGCCTTTTCAAAATTTGCCTTTTTGGACTCTTGCACTACACCTCTTTCGACAAATTCTTCTAAAGACGATGCATATACTGACCAATTAGTCCCTAATTCTGTTTTGTCTAATATGATTTCACCCAAAGAAACCTCGTGTTGTGTAGCCACAAATATAGGATATAACGTATACCCTTCTGTAACCATCTCTGTTGAAATTTCCTTGATAGACTCACTATAGAAGTCCAAATCAACTTTCAAACTTTGTAATGGACTTGATTTTTTCTGCTCCTTACCTGGAGACTCACCACCCGCGGATGTGCCTGCTAATAAATCTGAAAAATCCATATTACTTTAATTTTAGTAAAACCACATTTTCTACGTGCTGCGTTTGCGGAAACATATCCACTGGTTTAATACGTACTACGTCATATTTTGCAGCTAACATTTCTAAATCTCTAGCTTGTGTAGCGGCATTACAACTAACATATACAACTTTTGGCGATTCCATTTCAAGAATTCTGTTCACCACATCTGCATGCATTCCTGCACGAGGAGGGTCGGTAATTACAACATCTGGTTTTCCGTGTTCAGCTACAAACTGAGCTGTCAACACATCTTTCATATCACCCGCGTAAAACTTGGTGTTATTAATGCCATTGATTTGTGAATTGATTTTGGCATCTTCAATCGCTGTCGGAACATACTCTACACCCACGACTTCTTTGGCTTGGCGAGCAACAAAATTAGCAATGGTACCTGCACCTGTATACAAGTCATAAACCAACTCGTCCCCTTTTAGTTCTGCAAAATCACGTGTGATTTTGTACAATTCATACGCTTGTGCAGAGTTTGTTTGGTAAAAAGACTTTGGACCTACTTTGAATTTAAGCCCTTCCATCTCTTCATAGATGTAATCACGACCTTTGAAAGTAATTATTTCTTGATCGAAAATCGTATCGTTACGTTTTTGATTAATGATATAAAGAAGTGATGTGATATCAGGGAATTTTTCATTCACAAAATTCATCACCAAATCCACTTGACCTTCTTCTGGATAAGCAAATACGACAACAACCATCACTTCACCTGTAGAAGACGTACGGATGATTAAATTACGTAAAGCCCCTTCATGCTCACGTAAATCATAAAAGGTAATACCTTGCTCAATAGCAAAATCACGAATAGAATTACGTAAGCTATTTGATGGATCTTGTTGTAAATAACAATGGTCAATATCCAAAATCTTGTCAAAGCGACCAGGAACATGAAAACCTAAAGCGTTCAAATTGTCTGGCTCCACTACTTCATCACGATTAGTCAACCACCTTTTATTCGAAAAAGTATATTCTAATTTATTACGGTAGTAAGTCGTTTCAGCAGAACCTAAGATTTCTTCCATCGTAGAAGTATCTACTTTTCCGATGCGTGTCAATGCATTATCTACTGATTGCTGTTTAAATTTCAATTGCGCATCATAACTCATGTGTTGCCACTTGCAACCACCACAAACGCCAAAATGCGGACAGAATGGTTCGATACGATAAGGTGATGCTTCATTAAGTTTGGTAACACGTCCTTCTGCAAAGTTTTTTTTCTTACGTTGCAACTCTACATCCACCACATCCCCAGGAATAGCCTTTTCAATAAAAAGCACCATATCCTCATGTCTTCCTACACCTTTTCCTTCTTCAGCGATGTCGAAAATCTCAATATTTTGTAATTGTTTTTTGTCTTGCGGTATTCTTCTGCCCATAGGATACAAAAATACACTTTTTAATTGCATTTTGGAATGCAAGAAATAGTCTGTTTAAGCTATAGTTGCCTGAACTAAATAGGGAAGAATTTCTTTTTGAAAAGAAATAAAATTTTTGCGAACATCAGCTTCTGTTACTGCCGTAAAAGCAAAGGAGAAAACAATATTTTTGCTTGATTTTATCAGAAATGTAAGTTTTTCTTCAGGTATAGTAGCACCTATCAATTCATTTTTGATAAATGAACTCAATAATAAAAACTCTAAATCATCAGAAAGCGTTTTTAAATATTCCTGCGCATTGGTTGATTCGCGAATAAATTCCCAACCGATGAATTCATTGCACACGGTATATGTGACACGGCTCACCTTTGCAATAGTCTTAAATAAGTAATTTTCTAATTCTTGATCACGAAAGTCAGATGACAATATACCTTCTAGATTTTCGCGGATATAATCCATTAAAACTTCATGTAGAATTAATTCTTTGGAGGGAAATATTTTGTAAAAAGTTGCTTTTGAAATTTGAGATTGTTTAGCCAATTCATTGACACTAGTTTTATTGTAGCCGTATTTGCGAAACAAATCACGGGCAGCTTTTTTTATCACATGAACAATATCTTCCTGACTCATATCAATTGCTTATAATGATTAATTCTCCAGAGGTCTGTACACCATATTTTTTAAGTGAACATTCTGAAGATTGGGTGGGGGTTCCATCCATTAATAGCCACTTTGCTCCTGATTCTTTGTCGACAATCTCGAAACCTTCTACTAAAAGTTTGGTGTTGGATATTGGAACGCAACGATCATAGGCAACTAACTGCTTTCCTGTGTTATAAACTATTATACCACACTTTCCCCCATCAGCATAAGACCAGCCATTCGTTACCCTAACAGGTGTGGCTTGATCAGGGTTTAGTGTGGTTTTAAAACTAACACTATTTAAAACAATATTGCATCCTCCATCTTTGCAACTGCTCGCTAGGAGAGTGAAGAATAAGAATGCAATACCATTTATATATTTAATCATCTAGATGATTTCAGTTTCAAATTGAGATAAGAAACGAGTGTCGTTTTCTGAGAACAAACGTAAATCTTTGATCTCATATTTTAAGTTTGTGATACGTTCAATACCCATACCGAACGCGAAACCTGAATATTTCTTGCTGTCAATACCACAGTTTTCTAATACATTCGGATCGACCATCCCGCATCCTAAGATTTCCACCCAACCCGAACCTTTACATAAGTTGCATCCAGCACCTTTACAGATTGTACACGAAATATCCATTTCTGCCGAAGGCTCCGTAAATGGGAAATATGATGGGCGGAAGCGAACTTTTGTACCTTCCCCATACAATTCTTGCACGAAGTGAAAAAGAGTTTGTTTTAAATCTGCAAAAGAAACATTTTCATCAACATACAAGCCTTCTACTTGATGGAAGAAACAGTGCGCTCTAGCCGAAATTGCCTCATTGCGGTATACGCGCCCTGGCATAATCGCTCTAAATGGCGGCTTTCCAGCCTCCATCAAACGAACTTGTACAGACGATGTGTGTGTACGCAAAGCAATATCATTTCCTTCTTGTTTCTTGATGAAGAAAGTATCTTGCATATCACGAGCAGGATGTTCAGGAGGGAAGTTTAAGGCTGAAAAATTATGCCAATCATCTTCAATCTCTGGACCTTCTGCAACGATAAATCCTAATTTTTTGAAAATCTCCACAATCTCTTTGCGCACGAGCGATAGAGGATGACGAGATCCTAATTGAAAACCTTCACCTGGTAGAGTTAAATCTTCTTCTTCGCGTTTATGACTTTTAGCAGTATTCGCAAACTGAGCTTGAGAATCTTGAAATTTAGTCTCCGCTAATTGTTTGAACTCATTCAATACTTTACCCAAAACACGTTTTTCATCTGCTGAAACGGTTTTGAATTCTTCAAACAATTCTTTAACGATTCCTTTAGAAACTAAAAATTTTAATCTAAAATTCTCTACATCCGCAGCAGATGCCGGCGTAAATTGCTCAATCTCTTTGGTATACTGCGCTATTTTATCTTGCAACATAATTGCCAAAGATACGGCAAAAATTAAACTTTTAGTGAATGGTTACTCAAAAATATTCTTGCTATTTAGAACGGTAAACCGTCGTCAGTTTCATTTTCTGTAAAATCTACACTTTGCTCTTGTGTCGCATTATTCGTCGCAGTAGCAGAATTTGCGTTGCTAGTTGAGTTATTACTATTAGAGGTGTTTTCAAAATCTGATTTACGCCCTAAAATATTAAAGCTTTCTGCTACGATCTCCGTTGTATATCGTCTTACACCTTCTTTGTCTTCGTATGATCGTGTACGAAGTTTCCCTTCAATATACACTAGTCTTCCTTTAGTCAAATATTTGGCTGCAACATCTGCCAAACCTCTCCACATGACAATATTGTGCCATTCGGTTTGTTCGACTTTCCTTCCATCTTTGTTAAATGTTTCTGAAGTAGCTAACGGAAAACTGGCAACGCTTACATTCCCTTCTAAATAACGTAATTCTGGATCTTTTCCCAAGTGACCCACTAAAATAACTTTGTTAACGCTCGACATAATAATTTAGAGTTTTAATTGATTAGTTACACCAAATACTTATTAATGAAAGAAAAAATAAGCTTGTGCTTAGCTAATTTATCTAAATTATCTGAATTATAATAATTCCATGATGGTTTTTTTTTGATATTATTTTGCTCATCTACAACACGATAAAATTTTGCATAGATATTTTGATGACTCAGAATATGCTTTATAGGTTCTCCAATAGATAATATTTTGACATCTTCAAATTCTTGTTTGAACTTCCCATGCAGTTGTAACTCCTCGGTACTAAGATCAGATTCTGTCTCTATAAGTGGAAATTCATACATATTTGCCCACACATCATTAACACCTCTTTTTGTAAAGACATATGCATCATTTTTCTCTATTATAAAATAGTTAAAATAACGATTTCTGCTGGCTTTACCTTTTGTTTTGACTGGGAGCAAATTGACCAATCCATTTTTTGAGGCTGTACATCCTAATCTTAAAATACAATTTTCACAGGCTGGATTTTTAGGTTTACAAATTGTTGCTCCAAAATCCATTATAGCTTGATTAAATAATCCGGGCTGAGTGTCTGACACTACCTCATTTGCCAATGCTTGAAATTGTTTTTTACCAACTGAGGAATTGATGGGAGTGTCAATACCAAAATAGCGTGATAATACCCGGAATACATTTCCATCTAATACAGCTTTTTTCTCATTTTTAGAAAATGAAGCAATTGCTGCTGCGGTATACTCACCGACACCCGATAATTTAATAACATCATCATAGGTATTGGGGAAAATCCCATCGTAGTCAGCCATTACAATTTTGGCAGCTCTATGCATATTACGTACTCTGGAATAATAACCTAATCCTTGCCAAAGGCGCAGAAGATCGTCTTCGTCAGCGTTCGCAAAATCCTTAACAGTAGGGTAGTTTTCTGCAAATCTGTAAAAATATGGCAGGCCTTGTTCTACACGAGTTTGCTGTAATATGATCTCCGACAACCAAATGATATACGGGTCTTTGGTGTGTCGCCAAGGTAGGTCTCGACCGTTTTTTTTATACCAGCTAATTAGCTCATCTGCTATAATCATAACACAAATATGAAGATAATTTAACAGTTTTTAACAACAACATGCTGATAGTCAATAACAACAAGTTGACTGTTAGTCAAATAAATTGTAACTTTGCAAGCATCCTATCGAAAAACGAAAACAACTAAACTACAAAGGGAGGAGTATGTTTAAGAAAAAATCTGCTATACAAATTCGTATAGAAGGAAATCATGACAAGAGTTTAGAAATACCTACAGTACTATTAAAGTATTGGAAGCAAATTTCTATTTCTGCTGTGGCATTAGTAATCACCCTAATAGGTTCTATTGCTTATTTTGCGGCTATTAAAAAAGCGGAAGATGTCAGTGCTAAATATCAAGCTGCACTAGACAAGATTAATCAAAAAAATGAAAAACTTAATTCTACACAGTTAGAAACTCAGCAAGATATATTAGAAGCCAAGAAATCTTTCATGAAAATTGATTCTACCATTCAAAGTATAAATGGGAAGATGAAAAAGCGTGGTATTAATACCAAATTGGCAATTGCTAATACTGGAGGTCCTGTAGAAATTGATGAAGAGAATATTGTAATGTTAAGCGAATATTATGAAAATCTATTGGCGAATGTAGAGAAAAAAATGTCTAGTATTCCGCTTGGTAAACCTCATAATGGATCTATCACTTCTAGATTCGGTTATAGAGTCAATCCTTTTACGCGTAGAGGTAGAGAAATGCATTCAGGTATTGATTTCAAAGGTAGAATGGGGGATCCTATTCGCGCTACAGCAGATGGTGTAATTACTTTTGCAGGATATGAAGGTCAATATGGTTATGTCGTAAAAGTAAAGCATAAACATGGTTATGAAACACGCTATGCACATTTGGTACGTACGCAGGTGAAAAAGGGACAACGTGTGGAAGCGGGGACTGTTGTAGGGTTGTTAGGAAATACTGGACGCAGTACAGGGCCACATCTTCACTATGAAATTTTAAAAGATAACAAAAAGATTAATCCTGAAAAATATTTCGAATTATAAGATTAGGCAGCCCAATGGCTGCCTTTTTTTTGTTAAAATTTTATCCTTTTGATTTGGTTTATTTTCTACATATTTGTCGTAAACATAAACTCAAATGAAAAGTATTTTAACGCTTAATTTATTGTTATTTTTGATATTGCCTGTTTTTTCACAATATCCAACATTTAAGATTGACTATAAATTTATTGTCGACGAATCTCTGTTACAAATGGATGAAGATGAGTTGGATGATGAACAGAAAATACTGATGGCAACAGCAGCCTTAGCATTAGCATTTCAGGATGAAGACAAACCAATTGCTCAAGTTTGGACAAGCAACAAATTTGTGCGTGCAAAAACTAGTCTCTATGGTGATAGCTATGAGATTAATGATAAAGAAAATAATAGGCATATAGCTATTTATCCAGAAAGTCAGCAGTATTATATAAACAGTGTTTTACAGGACAAGTTGTTAGATTTGGAAGATTCATTTCAGCTAGCTTCAGAGCTCCCAATCTCGTACATTGAGGGTCAAGAAAAATCAATCGCAGGCTACACATGTAAATTGGCTATATTAAAAGTGGTTGGGGTTGATGACAATTCTGCAAGTATTAATGTTTGGTATACAGAAATGCTTCCTTCTACTTTTTGGGGTGAATATGCATATCTAAAGAATATACCTGGTGCTGCTTTGGAGATTTCGACATCTGGACTTGGAATTCAAGCGTCAAGTGTTGTGACTGAGGGAGATGCGAGTATTTTCGAAATTCCTGCAAATTATGTGCAAATCGATAGCCCTTTGGCATTAGATTTTTCTTTCAACACGGAGGATTATGAATCAGAAAAGTTAGATGAATATTATCTAAATGATTCATTAGTTGCTTTTTTGGATAAAGAAATCAATCAATATGGTATCAAAACTTATGATGGTGATATTGTTGTAAATCCACAGTTTTTAGATATCTATCAATATGATAATGGACTGGCAATAGTGTCGAATGATGGATATAATTATGGTGCTATAGACTTAAAAGGCAAAATTGTAATTCCTCTTATGTACGATGCACTTACTTACAATAGTGTGGACGATACATTTATTTTTTTAAAAGATGCTAAATATGGCATAATTAGTTCGACTAATCAAATTGTTATTCCTAATGAATACGATTATATCTCATTCATCGTTAATGAACGAGCAATTGTAAGTAAAGAGGATGCATACGGAATAATTGACAGTAAGAATCAAATCGTGGTTCCGCTAAAGTATGATTACATAATGGACGTAGTAGGTGATTATTTTATTTCCTTTGAAAATGATGATGTGTGTGTACTTTATTCATTTAAGGGCGAAAAGAGAGCAACCTACCCATATATTTCTAACGCGTATGCAGAAAATCTTTTTGTGGTAATGAAAGATGAAAAATATGGCTATATCAATTCAGCGGGAAAAGTAATCATACCTATAATTTATGAATACGCCTCCGCATTTACTAATGGACTTGCAACAGTATTACAAGAAGGATCAGAACAAACAATAACAATTAATACGAGAGGAGAAATTGTACAAGAGTAAATTTTGTATTTTTGGCAAATGAATCAATCTTTTGAAATAAATACTCTTCATAGGGGGAAATATATGCTCAGTTTTTTCTCTTTATTGCTATTAGCTGGGATTATTTCATCACAGATACCTACTTCAGAAATGGCAAAGGTTATTATAATATTATTTACGATTCCTATTATACTATTTTTGTCCGTCAAATGGAGTAAAAATAAATCTATTTGGGAGCTATCAGATGAGGAGGTGCTCATTCATTTTCCGGATAGATCAGACAAATATCTTATTAGCGATATTGATCATATCAAAAGTCTTACCCGGTCTGGGGGTAATTTGTACGTATTTCATCTCAAAAAAAAATCACCAAAGCGGTATTGGCGAAATAAGTTGTTTTCATCGGATGATGATAATTTAATGTTACATCATGCACTTATGAATCATTCTGTCGAATATTATAAAATGTAACTTATATTACGCCAAATCGTAAAAATCAATATGATGCTAACTACGATTATTAGTGCATTCTTACCATATAGCTTATTATATATATTCAATTCTGTTTTTGAGGGATTTTTAATTAATCTGAGGTATATCCAGAGCAAAATATAAGGAGTGAATATAAATATTAATGGATTTTGATTAAACGCTGCTTTGAATTCTCCATTCAAAAACAGATGAGCTGCACGTTGTGTACCACACGTTGGACAATCTAATCCTGTGACATGTTTTATAGGACAAGCAGGGAAAAAATTATACAACATTGGGTTGTATAGCTTGTAAATTAGTCCTACAATGCCTGTCATTAATAGTATGCTAAATCCTATAAAAACTCTTTTTAAACTCATACTTAACCTTTATACAATAGCTAATGTACTGAATTATTCGTTTGGAAAGTTTAGGCTACACTTTAATATCGCTTAGTTATATTTTTAGTAACCAAATATGACGTTATTAAATACTTAATTATGCTCTATAAATTTTGAAATAATTGTAATTTAAAGTTATTATTGTTTCTTGTTTTGTTCGGATGTTATTTAAAATTCACTAAATTATTTAGCTCATGAAAAGAATCTCACTCCTAGTGAGCATACTGTTGCTTTCAGTTATTTCAAATGCACAAGTATTATTATCTCCTTCTGAAAAATTCAAACTCGAATTTAGTTTAGACCCAAAGGGCACACCAATATATCAATTGACTTATAAGAATAAAGTCGTTATTAAGTCCAGCAAATTAGGTTTAGAATTGACCAATCATCCGAAGAAGAATGTGATGGATGAAGGTGATTATGCTTCAGCAAAATTTGCTTCGCACTCGTTGTATGACGGTTTTAAAGTTATCAACGAAGAAAGAAGCAGTTTTAATGAAATATGGAAAACTGTTTGGGGCGAGGAAAGTGAAATTCTTAATAATTATAATGAGCTGCTGATTCCTATGCAGCAAGATGGCTCAAATAGAAAGGTAAACATAAGATTCCGACTGTTTGATGATGGTTTAGGTTTTCGGTATGAATTCCCCTTACAAATTGAAATGAAATATTTGGTCATCAAAGAAGAGAAGACCGAATTTGCGCTAACGGGGGATCATAAAGCGTGGTGGATTCCAGGTGACTATGATACGCAGGAGTATGAATATACACAGTCAAAACTCTCTGAAATACGTGGAAAGATGAAAGGTGCGATAACGAATAATCTCTCTCAAACACCTTTCTCCCCAACAGGTGTACAGACGGCGTTACTGATGAAATCAGATGATGGTCTTTTTATTAATATTCATGAGGCTGCATTAATTAATTATTCGTGTATGCATTTGGATTTGGATGATAAGAACTTTGTTCTACATTCGTGGTTGACACCAGAGGCTAATGGAACCAAGGGTTCTCTACAAGCACCTTGCACAACGCCTTGGCGTACTATCATCGTAGGAGAAAAGGCAACAGATATTTTGGCTTCACGTATAACTTTGAATTTGAATGAGCCTTCAAAAATAGACGATATCTCGTGGATTAAGCCAACTAAATATGTAGGAGTTTGGTGGGAGATGATTACTGGTAAAAGTGATTGGTCTTATACCTATGATTTACCTGTTATTCAAATTGGAAAAACAGACTATAGTAAACTAAAACCACACGGCAGACATGGTGCAAGAACAGAAAATGTAAAACGTTACATTGATTTTGCATCGCAGCATGGATTTGATGCGGTATTGGTCGAAGGTTGGAATATTGGATGGGAAGATTGGATTGGCAATGCAAAAGACCACGTATATGATTTTGTGACACCTTACCCGGATTTTGATGTAATTGGAGTTCAAGAGTACGCTAAATCAAAAGGAGTTAAGATGATCATGCATCATGAGACTTCTGGTTCTGTACGCAATTATGAGAGGTATTTGGACACAAGCTTATCGTTTTATGAATCAGTTTGGGTATGAGGCTGTAAAAAGTGGCTATGTAGGTGATATTGTTCCCATTGGAAATTACCATTATAGTCAGTTTGTAAATAACCATTACCAATATGCTATTGAAAAGGCAGCAGAACATAAAATAATGGTCAATGCACATGAGGCAGTAAGACCTACAGGTGTTGGTCGCACTTGGCCTAATCTTATTGCGAATGAATCTGCTCGAGGGACAGAATATCAAGCTTTTGGAGGAACAAAAACTCCACATGTAACTATTTTGCCGTTTACTCGAATGATTGGTGGTCCCATGGATTTTACTTCGGGCATTTTTGAGATGGACCTTAGAAAAGTAAATCCAGGAAATGGCTCTTATGTAAATTCAACTATTGCGAATCAGTTAGGGTTATATGTAGTGATATATAGTCCATTGCAAATGGCTGCAGATTTGCCAGAGAATTATGAGCGTTTTATGGATGCTTTTCAGTTTATTAAGGATGTAGCGTTCGATTGGGATTACAGCAAGTATTTAGAAGCCAACCCAGGAGAATATGTTACAATAGCGCGTAAAGCTAAGGGAGAAAATAAGTGGTTTGTAGGGAATGTCAGCGGCGAGAATGGACATATTTCAGTAATAGATTTTAGTTTTCTCCCCGTTGGGAAAAAATATATAGCTACTGTATATGCAGATGCTCCTGATGAACATTATAAAACCAATCCGCAAGCATATACAATCAAAAAGATACAGATTACTAGCAAGACAAAATTCAAGCAACAAGTAGCTTCTGGTGGTGGTTATGCCATTAGTATTATACAGAAATGAGTTTAGATAGCTTAAATATGAGGAGTAGGTGGTAGCAGAAATGTTGCCACCTTTTTTTATTTTAAAAATAAAAGCGACTCTTTTGAAGTCGCTTTTTCGTAGCCCGTAGGGGAATAACACCTACTAAACATTAATCTCTTTATCAGATTTTTACAAACTTGCCTTTTTCCAACTCACCGAATTACTCACTGGTTTGACATACATTTTAGCTGCAATTGCTTATTGAGCAAAGATAACATAAATCGAATAGATTGGCCCTGCAAATTAATCGACTTCTAGAAAACAGGATTTTTTAATAATATGGAATTTGGTGATAGAAGTTACTAAGTGAATCACTGTATAAGAAAATCTAAAACCCCATCGAATCCGACAGGGTTTTAACAAGTTTATTTTTACGGATTAGCGGATCTTGTGAGCGACCGAATAACCTGCAATTCAGCTTCCTGATAGGCTGTTCCATCTTTTCGGAAAATATCATGAAACCATAATGTAGGTTCGGACATATGAGGAAGTGGTGTGTCCCACGCAAATATAGTATTTGTTTTACCAGATACGAGTCCCCAATTTATAGCACCTATATTTTCTTGCATAAGCAGAGGCATGATGTCTTGAAATGTACTTTTCTGTGTTCTGGCCATATATTCTGTACATATTAGCGGCCGTCCATATTGCTTGAGAGAATCAATCAATTTCTTGTGTTCGTTTAAAGGTTCATAAGTATGATAGGTGATGATATCTGAATTTTCTAATTGAAAAATGTTCAATTCATGTAGGTTTAGATCCCAGATACCTGCTGTGATAGGCTGCGATGGATTTATGGATCTTGCCCAGCTAAAAATCTTTTGCAGTAAAAAAAGACTTTTCTCGTTGTAACGATAAGGACCTGATCCGCCTGGCTCATTGTACAGATCCCACATTAGAATTCTTTCATCGTTTTTGAAGGTGATGAGTATATCTTTTACATATTCCTCTAATTTTGGTAGAACAGCGGTGGTATCGCCTTTGTAGTACAGGTCTCCAGGATCTCTTAACCAACCCGAATTGTGTACTCCTGGTTTAGGACTGGGTTGCTTACCAACTTTGAAATCCGGGTTCCAACAATCGTCAAAGAATACGAACATGGAGGATATCTTGTGCTTGTGGGATATATCTAGATATTGATTGATACGTTTCTTAAAGCCATCTTTGTCAGATTCCCATAATGCATGATGTAAAAAGACGCGCATGGTATTCATACCGATAGCTGCAGCCCACCCTAATTCACGATCTATGGTGACGGGGTCAAAGGTATCTGCTTGCCACATCTCCAACTGATTGATGGCATTGCTAGGTATATAATTGGCACCACTCAACCAGCCTTGTTGGTCATACCATTCGTTGGATTGCTTCTCCGTCCAGCGATCGCGGGGCTTCTGCTCTGTGGAGCAAGAAAGCACCAAAACCGCCAAAATCAATAACAAGCTACTTGCTGATATTATTTGTTTCGCCATGATACTCTTCGTTTTGTTTTTGTTAAAAATATTTGTTTTATTTTATACTATATGGTGCTACCCTTATCGGGCTACACCATATAGGTTGATCCATTAATCCAAGAAAACGGTTGGTTCCGTTGTTATCCCATAATCAGCGAGTCGGTAATGGCGGTCTTTGGATGGTGTTATCATAAATGATCCATTACCCAACAGATCATTGATAACCGGATAATAATTAGTAGCCGTTTTCGGGCGGAATACTAATACACAATAGTCTCCCCTAACTACATAGCCCATTTCAAGCGTGGCATTATTCAAAGAGCCGATGAGCTTGCGATCTATAACCTTCAACGCACCTCCTTCAAACTTCATATCCAATTCGATGGCCTCATTATCTGATAGATCGATCCGCAACTTGCTTCTATAGGGTGATACGACCAGCGCTCCAACCACATGCCAATCAGTGTCGAAATGGTTAAAGTTGGTAAAAATCAACGCATCAGACGACATATTTCTTACTTTTTGCAGCAGAGACAGATCATAAGGACTTACCAGATGTGGATTGTGTACCGTACTGTTAACAAATGTATAAAAGTTGCTCACATCATATCCAACTATCGCCGTGTTTATATCAAACACTTTAAATCCGGTATTCCGCGCCGTAATCATCGCATTTGATATTTTTAGCTGCAGTGGTGTAGTAAAAGCATTATCCCGGTATATAAATGCAGTACCGAAATTATCCAAATAAGAATAATAGATATTCTGGTCCAATACCAACGTCGGTCCATGATTACCTACGATCATAATACCTTTATCGACCGTATCGTAGTAAATCTGGTTAAATACAAAGAAACCACCACAATCGATACGTATCCCTTCTGTTTGCCGGTAATTGTCTCCTCCTATATCCGTACCTCCCGTCGTATTTTTTGAAAGAATATGTACATTGTTGATAACATGACCTGGCGATTTGGTAACAATAGCCCATTTTGTAGAATAAATGAATGTATTTGAAATTTTTACATCTGCACACGATTCATCGATATAGATACCGTAGATATCCTCATTAGAAGACATTCCCTGGATTGTTATATTATCAATCTTTGTATCACAACTACCCGTTCCCAAAAAATCATCGGTTACGTAAATACGCAGATGCGTATCCCGTCCTCTCACCAAACTCATATTTTTTAATGAAACAAGCTGCTTCAGTCCATTTACGACAATACCATTATCTGAGTTATAGCAATCAAAAACGCCACCTTCCACATACGAAAATCGCCGGTGACTGCGGTCTACGATTGATACGTCGGAAAATCCGATTTTCAACAATGCTTCCAATTGCCCATCACTTTTAACATAAGCGCTAGGGTCTAATTTCAGGTTGACACTTTTGGTGTAATCCAAGGGTAAAACCATGGGCTCTGTGAGGTTATACACACCCGCTGGAAAGTATAATGTTTTACCGTACGATCTACGCACCAATGCATTTAGTTCCGATCCGATAGGCGAACCATCATTTTTCACACCATGTTCAATCACCGATACAAAATCTTCGGTAGTTTCGTAATTATTTCCCATCACATTTTCCTTTTTACACCCCAGAAAAAGGATAATCACAAATATATAGGCTAACTTTGTCGACATGTTATCTATTCATTATATTTTAATCTTCTGTTAATTTTAGGTTCTTGACCTCGAATTAATTCCATCCTGGATTTTGTGACAAGACACCATCTGTTTTGTCAATTTCCAGTTGTGGTATAGGGAATAAATAGTTTCGTGCAGGGTCAAATCTCCGCTGGTGATATATCGGGTAGGTAAACTCACCATTTGCTGATACTTCCACTTTCCTTACCGGGCCATTGTCCGTAATTTCTGCAATCTTCCACCGTCTTACGTCCCAAAAACGTTGGTTTTCCACCGCAAACTCTATCCGCCGTTCATGCCTTATCCGCTCACGCATCTGATTTTTGTCCAATCCGGTTGGCAAACCCGGCATGTCCGAACGGCTACGGATTTCGTTTACCGCATCATACACACGGTTATCCGGTGCAGATAGCGACTCATTAAGTGCTTCTGCGTAATTCAGATACAATTCTCCCAACCGGAACAACACAAATTTTTTAGGTACAAAACCAGAGTTGGTTGTCAAGTTATAGGATTCGGTACAGTACTTTCGCCAGTAGTAGAGTATACGGGGTCTATCCTCATTAAAATCTCTTCCTCCACGTCTGATATCCACTGCCCTTCCTTTCCATTGCGCACCATGGTACAGTATCGTTTGATAAAACCGGGGATCGCGATGGGCGTACGGTTCTTGCGGGTTATAGTCCGATTCCGGATTCACCAACTGCTTATTATTTGCATCATATCCTAAAACCGGCGATACGCCCTTATCTGTTTCATATGCATCTACAAACTCCTGGATAGGGGCCTCCACGTGCCACCCTCCGTAACCCAGAGAATGTGTATAATGTTCCCAGCCCCAGAAGTTATCTTCGAAAGAAAAATCCACACTATGCATAATCACTTCGGGATTATCCAACTGCAAGAAGATACGCTCGTAAGCCTGCAAACCATTGCTTTCACCTCTGGAAAGTGTGAAATTATTGTTTTCCGCGAACTGCATGGCAGTTTCTGTAGCTTGTAACGCGGCCTGCCAACGGGCAACATCATTGTTGGGGTTGAACAGTGGCGAAGCATAGTAAAGCAATACACGCGACAGCAACGCATGGCAGAAGGTGGCATTCATCCGTCCATTGTTGGCTGCATCCAGCCTTGCAGGCAGAATTGCCACTGCTTTAGCCAAATCTTCTTTAATGAGATCAATAACGTTCCCAATAGGTTCCCGTGGATAAAAAGTCTCTTCCCCACCAGGATCTATTACATGGGTGATGATAGGTACCTCCCCCCACATCTTGAAGAGCTGGAAATAAAAAAGAGCACGGAGCGCATACGCCTCGCCCAGGAGCCGTTCTTTTATACGCACGGTGGTGCTCCCTTCCTGCGCTTCGTTTGGAATCAGGTGATTATTTTCAATAAACATATTGATTCGGCGGATGGAACGATAGTACTGCGCCCAGCGTGATTGCATTGGGAATGCCGACGGGTTCCAGTCGTTATAATTAAACTTTGTTGTTCCCAACACTGCCTCATAGAGCATGCTCACACCTTCGTCTGTACCTGCACCCAGATTGAATAAAGTGTTACCTGGAGATTCGATATAAATTGACGGGACATCACGGTAAGCATTGGTTAAGAAGGCTTCCGCATTTGCAAGACTGCTGAAAACTTCTTCTTTTCCGATAAAATCACTTGGAGCCCGCTCTAAGAAATCCTTGCTGCACGAGGTAAAAAGGAAAAGCATCCATATGGGCAAATATATTATTGTATTTCGTATCATGGTTACTAGCTTAAAATTTTACATTCAATCCGATATTGAATACCCTTTGTATCGGGTAGGGTATAGCCGTGCCGCCCCATGTTTCAGGATCCCGGTCTTTAATCTTCAAACGATCGAAAACCAGCAAGTTTTGCCCGTTCAAGAATAATCGTCCGGATGTAAGGTTGGCAAGCGCTGTCCATCTGTTGGGGATCGTAAAACCGATTTCCATGTTTCGCAGTTTCAGGTAATCCGTGTTTTCCAAGTAGAATGTGGAGCTTACTTTGTTGTTTTCTGCATTCGATGCCACAACGGCTTCGGCATTCTCTCGATTTTCGTCTGTCCAGCGTTTCAATTGTATCGGGTCGAGATCCCTCGGTTGCCTAAAAATTGTACCACCTGCGGCACCGTTAAACAACATACTGATATCCAAATTTTTATAATTCATTCCTAAGGAGATTCCCCCCATTAGGTTCGGGATATTAAAAACGCGGATGGGCACCCGATCATAGGTATTAACTTCCCCATCGCCGTTTGTGTCAGCATATTTCAGATAACCCGGCAATACAGTGGACGAAAAACGCTGCACAGGACTATTGGCGATGTCCTCCTCGCTTGAAAAAAAGCCTATAGCCTCGTATCCCAGCTCATACCCGATCGGGTATCCTCTCAAACCCTGATAGGGGAACATCGGAGTGGGCTGATCGTTTCGGATGATCTTATTCTTGGTGTACGTGAGGTTTAAGTTTGTAAAAAAGCCCACATCGCCCCATTGCTGCTTTAAGCGTATTTCACCGTCTATTCCTCTATTCACCACTTCCCCACTGTTCCGCGGTGCTAAATTCACTATACCAATATAATCCGGTACAGTCCCCGGTGTTGTGAGGATATTGGTACGCCGTTCGTGGAAAACATCCAACGATAGGAATAATGTCTCTCCATCAAACAGTCCTGCTTCAAAACCGATGTTCGATTTTTTCGCTCGTTCCCAGGTAATGTAGCTATTGCCAACCCTGTTTTCATGGTATCCCGGTGCCCAGCGGAATGCATTGCCGAACGGGTAGCCGTCGCTTGGGCCAAAATCTGAAATATACAACCAGCGCTGACCGCCAATATTATCATTTCCTACTACACCGTACGATCCGCGCCATTTTAGGTATTTCACCACATCCTGGCCTGCCATGAAACGCTCGTTACTCATGAGCCAAGCTAACGAAAAACTAGGGAAAAAACCGTAGCGCTTATCGGGCATAAAATTTTCGGACCCGTTAAATCCAAGGTTAGTTTCGAGAAACAGTTTCTGGTTATATCCATATACAAACCGACCGCTCACTCCTTGATACGCATAAGGCAATTCATCATTCAATACACGGAGGGTTCGATTAGCCAACAACTGTGCCGTAATGGCATTTCTGCCTACTTGTTTATCGTAGTTCAGCCTTACATCAAAGTAATTGGATCGCTCTATGCTGCTCGAGCCCCACGTGGACAACCTGGAATATACTTGATATTGCTGATAAAGGGGATTTTTATGTATATCCAACCCACGGTACCAATAGGAATCGAAGTTCTGCGTCCGCCCGGTATGCTTGTAGTTATTATTCTCAAAGCTAAAATACGATTGGATGGTAAGCCCATCTGTGATGAAATCGAGATCATGCTTCGCCGACAACGTACCATACAATACATTTGTAAACCCTTGGTAATAACCCGCTCGGGTTATCATTCCCAATGGATTAGGCGTATATGGGTGTAGCACTTCGCTACCATTCCCAAAACTTCCATCCGGATTATATATAGGCATGGCAAAACGTGGCAGCGTTGATATGGTGCCAAAGGTATTGGCAAAACCTTGGGCTGGTCCTACACGTTCTTCGAGCCGTCCAGCAAGGTCAATTTGCACGGCTAGCCTTTTTGTAGCATCGATATCAATATTGGAACGGAAATTATAACGATCAAATTTAGGTGTCTGCCGGTAATTTTCTTTAAATACATCACCATGATTCAACAACGTACTTTGTTTCAGATAACTTCCCGATGCAAAATATCGCACCTTGTTGGACGATCCCGATATATTCACATTATACTGATTTTGATATGCTTGATCTCGCAATATTTCATCCAACCAGTTCACATCGGGATAAAGAAAAGGTTCAGAACCATCACGAATACTCTGCAACGCAGCTTCCGTAAACCGTGGGGTCAGCCCCATATTTTTATCATTCTCATTGTAAAATAACGCCGCATCGTATAGGTTTATCATTTCGGGAAGCCTAATAGGCTGCATTGCTGAAACCTGGCCTGTAAAGTCAATCACATTCTTTTGGTTTGCCGCCCCACGTTTGGTTGTAACAACGATGACACCGTTGGCGCCCTGTATACCATACAAAGCAGACGATGATGCGTCTTTGAGTATCGCTACCGATTCGACTTCGTTAGGGTCGATCTGGCTAAAACTCCCCATCCCTCTCGGCAAACCGTCTACCACAATGAGCGGTGCTGTATTGGAACTGTAACTCCCTATACCTCGGATATACAGGTTCGCTGCATCGGCCCCCGGTTCGCCGGTACTTTGCACACTGATCAGTCCAGGCAAGCGACCGGCAAGCGCATTGTTGAGGTTAGCTACCGGGCTTTGCTTCAATTCCTTTGTCTCTATACGTGACATCGCTCCCGTAACCGATCTTTTGGTCTGGCGGATGTTCATCCCTACCACCACAACCTCGTCCAAAGTACTTTCCGGTTCAAGTTTGATATCGATAAAGTCTAGTTTCCCGACAGCTATCTCCCAAGTTTTATACCCGATAAAAGATACCTGCAAAACTGAGCGGTTATCACAATCCTCCAACGTGAATAATCCTTGTTCATCCGTGGTTGTACCATTTGTTGTCCCTTTTTCCACAACGCTTGCACCGGCGATGGCCTCTCCGCTTTCATCTGTCACTTTTCCCTTGACTTGTCGCAGTTGCTTCTTAATTTCTGCCGCAACACTAGATTCACTCCGCTTCACAACATAAATCTGCCTATCGGAGACAAAATAGGTGTTCCCTATAGGCGTCAGGATTTCGTCTAAAACATCAGCCACCTTCCGGTTATCGGTATTCACCGTTACCTTTCGGTTACCATCAAGAACATTGTCCTGATAGAAAAAAACATATTCCGTTTTTTTCTCTATTTCCGAAAGGACCTGCTGTACCGTTTTGTTCTTTAGATGTAGGGATACTCTTGCCGTCTGAGAGTAATTGTCATTGGAATAGCATATACCAATCCCCAAAGCAAAACATAAAACAAACAACTTCATAATTCGACATGTTCTTCTAATACCTAGCCGAAAAGAGCTAAGTTTCTCAAAATTATCATACATTTGTAATGGTTTATACGTTTATAACTATAACTAAATTCTTAACCGGATGACATTGGCCTGTTGTCCGGTTTCTTGTTTTGTAGGTTTACATTTATCTCATAGGCACTTCTTTTTGAATTAGGTTTTTCGTTTATTTGGTCTCATTCGTTAGTTAAAACTATGTACTTTCATTGCAAGACTTTCAGTTTCTATAAATATCACTCAAGAATAATTGTATCTTGATCTTCGTTATCAGGTGCTCTATTCTCCAAATATTAAAATTTACATTTTTATACATAGAGAAAGAATTTCATTCTTTCATCAAGCAAACCTATGGACTTTCAGTTCATAGTGGTTTAGTAATAAATGGTATAATCACCATCCGCATTTTTCAGATAATTGATCGGTAACGCACGGGTCAAGTCGGTCAGCAAGATATCTAAATTGTCTTTAAGATCCAGTTTACCAGAACATTTTAGATGAGCAGCTTGATCATCACATACGATTTTCGCACCATAATAACGTTCCAGCCGTTTAATGATATCGCCTAGGGCTTCGCTTTCAAAACGGTATAGCCCTTGCTTCCATAATGCGTACATGCTCGCATCCACCGTCTTAATAGACGGCGTACCTTCTGTATTGGAATACAATTGGTTTGGTTTCAATACGACATCCTTCTTATGTGTGGCAGAAGCAATATTAACGGAACCCGATAGTAGTGCGACATTGTTTATGTGATCGACTTCGTATGCAGAAACATTAAACTTTGTCCCTAACACCGATATATCCATCCGCTTCGTTTTGACAATAAATGGACGGTTCTTATCTTCAGCAACTTCAATATAAATTTCACCATTGACATAAATCTCCCGGTTTTCTTTACTGAATTGGTTCGGGTAGACTAGCTTAGTGCCCGCATTGACCCATGCTTTTGTACCATCCGAGAAGATAATAGTCGAACGCTTGCCATGGGGTGTGATTAATTGATTATAAGAAGTCATCACTTTCTCTTGAAGAATGATATTATCATCCGCCACGATATCATCGACTCCATATTGAACAGACGATTCTGTATTGTGCAATGTAACAACCTGATCCTCTCCTAGAACAAGCCGTGTATCTACAGCATTAAAATCCACTTCCGGTAATGCTTGTGCATACGTTGTAATATCCCTCTGCTGAACATCTTCACTTTTTTTCCACAAAAAAGGCAATATAGCCACCATAATACAAGCAGCAACGGCAATCGCTCGCAACATGATATACCTTGCATTTTTCTTTTTCTTTTGGCCAATCACATACTGTAGCTGTTCTCTACCTTCAGAAATTTCAGCCGGTGTCATGCTAAATTTGTTAAATCGAACACTGGTTTTATATAGCGAGATGGCTTCCTCTATGATAGGCGCTAGATCCGGATGCCGATTGATAACATTCTTCCAGAAAAGGGCATCCTCTTCGCTCTTTAGAAGCTGCCAACGCAGAAAATCTTCGTCCTTAAGAAGGTCTATAACTGTATATCCTCGAAATTGGTTATCGCGCATTTATCTTGTTTGCTTTCCGTATATACAAACGAGTTATTCTTTTATACCCACTTTTTGGGAAAAATATTTTTTTAGCTATAAACATGACATCCCTAAGGGATGTGTATGTTTGATACATCAAGAACAGAAATGTTTCAATAGGTATATCAACAGCAATTGCTCCTCGCTCCTCAATCTTTTTAATGACCGCGAAATTAGTTTTCGTGCACCATGCTGTGTTGTCCCCAATATATCTGCAATTTCTGCATACTCCAGTTCTTGTATGAAACGTAGATAGATCGCTTCCTTTTGGCGAGCGGTCAATTTAGTAAGAAGGTTATCTATCTTTTGCTGTATGATAATGCGATCTTCTTCATTAATAATCGAATCCAAGACGGTCGTCGAAATAGAAAAATTTAAGACGTCGGCAGTGAATGGTGCTGCGGTACTAACTCTTTTGGAGGCGTAGATATTGTATAGTTTATTTTTAAGGGATTTGAGCAGAAAAAATTTTAAATGATCAATAGAAGAAAAATTCTTTGCACCAGCATGAATATTGACAAATACATCCTGGACAGCATCTCTCACGACATCCTTATCACCGCCAAGACTTATCCCGTATGCATACAGATCATTTATAAAAACGGTATAAAAGTATGAAAAAGCCTCGTTACTTCCCTTTAGGAATTCCATAAGCATGGTATTCTCATATTCATCATAAGTGCGAGCGGTCGTATTGGTCATAAATATCGAAATTCTATTCAAACAAAGATAGTCGATTTTTTTAATCTCGAAAAAAGAAGTGTCGAGGGAGGTTTGCTTTGTAAACGTTTCAGAGCAAGCGGAAGTTGGGCAGAGCCCTACTTTGCTTGCCGTATCCGCTGCAAACGGGGTTTTGGGTATCCTCCGTTGATACCCTTATGGCCTAACGGCATGGTAGAGGTCGGTTTCGGTATACTCTTGGGTATACCGGACAGACATTCCCAGATATACCGATATGTCATGATGCCGATATGTCATGATGCCGATATACATATAGATGTATATACCATGTTTTTAACGACGTCTGTTCTGTATCTTTTTAGTAAATTTGGTCTATGTCGTCAAAATACTTTAAATACCGCACAGCATTCCAACTTAAGGTACATCCTTATGATCTGGGGGTATTGACCGGTCTGAAAAGAGGCAGTGACGACAACCATTTCCTTTTGAAAGTCTATAAACTCGTTTTGGTTTCTTCAGATAGAAGAGTAAGGAATAATTCGTACTCATGATTTTAACCATTTAAGTGTAACAAACTTAGCCTTGCAGCTTAACGAAATCAAGATGTTCAATATCTGAACAAGTTGTCAATCAAAAAATTAACCCCTTTCCAGTGAGTCATGTATTTTGAAAAAGCGACTCACCGAATGACTCACTTTTTTATTGGGAATAATCGAAAGTTATTGTAGATACTGAAAAACAAAAAAGCTTGCAATCATTTGATTTGCAAGCTTTTGAATGTTTTGATCTCAAGATCTGTAGCCCGTAGGGGAATCGAACCCCTGTTTCCAGAATGAAAATCTGGCGTCCTAACCCCTAGACGAACGGGCCGTTATCTGTTTCGGTGTGCAAATATAGTTTTAATTTTTTGTTGAACAAAAAAAAGTGAAAAAAAATTAGTATTTATGTATAGAACAAACATTTCTAGTTATGATTAAACGCCAAAGTATACATCTGTTTATATTAATATTTATGATATCACTATTTTCTGGGGTAAGCTATAGTCAAAATAAAAGTGTGGATTTAGCTTTGCATTGGAAACCATCATCTTCTTATGATGGAAAAGAAAACTTAGAATTGATTTTAACTCTTAAAAATAAAAGTAACGTAAATATCCATTTGGATGAATGGAATTTGTTTTTTAATTCTATGTATCCAGCAGTAGAGCTTTCAAATGATTCATATAAGCTGGTAGATCTGCGAGGGAATCATTTCAAAATTGAATTTTTTAACCAAAATTTGATGCCAAATGATTCGATTGAAATCACCTACACTACAAAATATGCAATATCAGGAATTTCTACAGTTCCTAATGGGTTCTATTTATTGAATAAATCGGATCAAAAAACTTTTGTCGGGATCGAAGATGTTACTTATGAGCCTTTAAAAATTACTCATGCAGACAATAAGACATTTTTAGAAAAATTGTATGCTAAAAATGAATCGTTTAAAAAGTCTGCGCCACAAATTCATATTTTTCCATCACCTAAGTATCTGAAGGAATTATCGGGTCAATTTTCGATCAATAGAATTTTAAAAGTAAGTGGTGATGATAAAGAAGTTTCATTATTCGAGCACGAGCTTAATAGAATATTAGTGTTTGAGAGAGCTAATTCTTCAAATGCTGACATAAGATTGATTCATAAAGAATCGCTATCGAAAGAAGCTTATAATATGCTCATTTCGAAAGAATCTATTACTCTTGAATATTCAACAATGTCAGGTTTATTTTATGCATTGCAAAGTATTAAATCATTGCATAAGGGATTAATAGATAAGAGCCATTTTCCATGCATGGAAGTAAAAGATGAACCAAGATATACTTATCGCGGATTTATGTTGGATATTGCTAGAAACTTTAGAGACAAATCTGTTATTTTGAAGTATCTAGATTTGATGGCTGAAAACAAACTCAATGTTTTTCATTTTCATTTCATAGAAGATGAAGCGTGGCGTATAGAAATACTTGGATTGCCTGAGTTGACAGAAGTAGGATCGTGGCGTTCACCATTACATCATTTTGGAAATGCTTTAAAACCAGCCTATGGTTCTGGAGTGAATGAAGCGAAACAATATCTAACTCGTGAAGACTTTATTGAAATTTTAAAATATGCAAAGGAAAGACATATTCGGGTTGTTCCTGAAATTGAGACGCCAGGGCACGCACGTGCTTCTATTAAGGCAATGGAATATCGCTATCATAAATATATGCAAGCGGGCAATAAGCAAGCTGCAGAGGAATATTTGCTCCATGATTTAGACGACGCATCTGAATATAATACAGCTCAAAACTTTGGTGATAATGTCTTAAATCCGGCATTGCCTTCTGTTTATAAATTTCTTGATAAAGTATTAACTGAGTTCAAATCCATGTATGTGGAAGCTGGAGTTCCGTTCGAAAAGGTTTCTTTGGGAGGCGATGAAGTACCGCCTGGAGTATGGGAAAAATCTCCGAGAATTCAAGAATTAATGAAAAGGGAAGGTTTGGCAAATGTATATCAAATCTGGACATATTACATCTCCAAAATCAATGAATTATGTACTTCAAAAGGTCTACAAATGGCAGGCTGGGAAGAAATAGGGATGGTGAATAATGGTACTGGAATGGTCGTAAATCACGATATGCCAAACAAGCAAAATATGCAACTCGATGTTTGGAATAATATTATCGGAGGAGGACAAGATGATCTTGTCTATAGACTGGCAAATGCAGGCTATCCGACGGTGTTAATTAGTGCTTCTAATACCTACTTTGATATGATGTGGGACACGTCATTTGAAGAGCCAGGTCTGAAGTGGGCAACTTATGCCGATTTATATCATTCTTACTCTTTATTTCCAGAGGATTATTTTGCGAATATTCATACATACTATAGTGGAGCAAAGCTAAATAAATCTTATATAAATAAACTTGTGCGTATCAATGAGAAAGGTAGGTCGAATTTCTTAGGTATTAAAGGTGGGGTTTTTGCCGAAACTTTATTAAAGGATGAAAATTTAGATTATTTGGCATTTCCAAGATTCTATGTGCTAGCGGAGAGAGCTTGGTCGCCTAGAAGAGTTTATGAAAACGAAAATAGCTATGACAAAAAGAAGTTTGATGTAGAATATATTTCTTTTTTAAATAGAATAGCAAAAGTGGAGTTACCTTCGATTGCTAATAGAGTGAAGTTCCGTTTACCACGTGTAGGGTTGAAATTGGATAAAAACGTTTTAAGCGCAAATTTGGAGTATCCTGGATTTAGTGTCTATTATACGACAGATGGGACAACTCCTAGTTTAAAGAGTAATTTGTTTAATACCAAAAATGGCATTATCGTAAACGAGGGACAGGTAATTTCTATTGCTGTTGTAGATGAGTGGGGAAGAACGGGGGTAGTATCAACATTAAATATTTATTAACATAAAACAGAAAGGATAGCAAAGGCTATCCTTTCTGTTTTATGTTAATATTTTTTGCTTATATGCGACATCTGAATAGCAGTGATTGCAGCTTCTTCTCCTTTGTTGCCATGCTTGCCGCCAGCACGATCCATGGCTTGCTCTAAGTTATCTGTTGTCAAAACCCCAAAAATAACAGGTTTATTGTGTTTTATCGCTACGTTACTAATTCCATTAGCGACAGCGTCACAGATAAAATCAAAATGTCTTGTTTCACCTTGAATAACGCAACCTAAACATATTACTGCATCAAAATCTTTATTGCGAAGGGCAATATCTGCACCAGATATCAGTTCATAACTTCCAGGTACTTCGATAATATCAATATTCTCTTCTTGTCCTCCGTTTTTCAAAATACCTTCAATAGCTCCATTTAATAAAGCGCCTGTTACTTGTGCATTCCATTGGGAGACTACGATTGCAAATTTGAATTTTTCAGCATTTTGAACTTGGATATGTGAGAAATCCGATAAATTTTTAAGCGAACTTGCCATGATATTTTTTGTTTTAACTTAAAAAGGCTGCTTGATAGCAGCCTTTTATATGTAATGATTTGTTAATTCAATTATTGTTTAGCTTGTACACGAGCTAATGGACCATCAATAGTCGAAGCTTCTGCACTTTGAGGAAAGTCTGTCTTGATTCTTTGGTAAGCTTCCTCAGCTTTTTTGTATTCATTTAATTGCTCGTATACTAAACCTAATTTTTTCAAAAATAAAGGTGTAGTATATGAGTTTTTGGATTTGCCTACAGCTTTTTGATAATAATCTGCTGCATTTTTATAATCGTGACTATCAGAATATGCGTCACCAATTAAACCTACTACAAGCGGGTCTAAGATTTCACTACCTGTGTCAGAGTATTTTTTCAAATAGTTAATTGCTTCTTGGAAGTTGCCTTCACGTAAATATAATCCACCTAAGTAAGCATTAGCAATGTTTGCCGAAGGAGTATTAGAATATTCATCAGCTATTTCTTTCAATCCAGTGAAACTTCCGTCACCTTCGATTGCTTTCTTTTGTAATGAATCAATTAAAACGTATTCTTCAGCTTGATACATAGCATCTGCAGCTGTTTCGGCTCGAGGCGCTAAGTATAATTTTTGGTAGCCTATATATAAAAGAATTAATACGACAACAGCGCCTAAAATGAATAATAGACTTTTTTGATTGTCTTGGAAAAAAGATCCTTTTTGATCTGTAGAATTAATATTTGTTGACATTAGTTTATATTAAATATACTATGGAACGCAAAAATACACTTTTATTGAAAACTTACAACACTAAAAACTATAAAAAGCTAAATTGATGCAAATTAACTAATTGGTATAGTAGGGTGGTCTAATGACTCGTATACAGAATTCTGGCTTTTAAATTCTGGTACAATAGCCTTCATCTGACGTACTATATTCGTGCTTTGTTGTGTGTTAACCATTTCGAATAAAATATCTAATTGAGATTTTACCTCCTCAAAACAATTTTCTCTCACCTTAGCAATCATAATTTTCTCGTGATGAGTAGGTAACGTGTTCTCTAGGTCATTAAGCAATTCTTCGTAAAGTTTTTCACCAGGTCTAAGTCCAGTGAATTTTATCTCAATATCCTTATTAGGCTCAAAACCTGAAAGCTTAATCATTTTCTTTGCTAAATCAACGATCTTGACAGATTTACCCATATCAAAAACAAAAATTTCTCCACCAGTACCCATACTTCCAGCTTCAATTACAAGCTGACAAGCTTCTGGAATAGTCATGAAATAGCGTGTGATATCAGGATGTGTTACTGTAACAGGGCCACCCTTTTCGATTTGTTCTCTGAAACGTGGAATTACTGATCCGTTAGAACCTAAAACGTTTCCAAAGCGAGTGGTAATAAATCTTGTTCTACCTTCTGTATTATCTTGTTCCAGTTTGTTATTCAATGCTTGTACATATATCTCGGCAATACGTTTTGTCGCTCCCATGACATTTGTTGGGTTCACGGCTTTATCTGTAGAGACAAATACAAACTTTTTAGTTTTGAATTCAACGGCTAGATTTGCGATGTTCATTGTTCCCAATACATTGGTATTCACCCCTTCAATTGGGTGATTTTCGACCATAGGAACGTGTTTATATGCTGCTGCGTGATAAACTATTTGAGGTTTAAATTCTTCAAATAAATAATGCATACGATCATAATTCTTCACGTCAGCAATAAATGTATGGTATATTTGATCTTTGAATTTTTCTTGAAGATCAAGATGTAAATTATGAAGAGGGGATTCGGCCTGATCACAAAGTATGATAACTTGAGGGCCAAATTTGCTTATTTGCGTGGCAATTTCGCTACCTATTGAACCTGCGGCACCAGTTACCAAAACGCGTTTGCCTCTCAATTGATCAGAAATTGACTCATTGTTTATTTGAATTGGTGCACGTTCTAATAAATCCTCAATTTTAACATTTTTGATGTGATTTACTGAAAAATCACCGTTCATAATTTGTTTTGCGGGAGGAATAGTAAGAACAGAGATGTTATGTTCTAAACAAATTTCAATTATTTGTGCTTTTTTATCAGAAACTAATGATGGGGTAGCAATTATTAATTCATCCACAGCCAATCTGTTAATGACATTGACTAAATATTCTGATTTGAAAATACGAACACCATCAATAGACTTTCCTACTTTAGTCGGATTATCGTCTAAAAATCCTACAATGACTTTATTAGTTGTAAGGTCATGGTCAAATGTCCTTTTTACCGCAATACCTAATTCTCCAGCACCAAAAATTAGGACACTTTTCTTAATCTTTTTAGCCGTCCTTGAGTATTGGAAAAACACTTTTATTGATGTACGGTATATTACAAGACCTACAAACAGTAATAAAGAATAAATTATTATTAATGAGCTATCAATAACGATTGGTAGGCGAAGTGCTAATACGAATAATTTAGCACCTAAGAGAAGGATAACAGTTAATAAATTACTTGATAATATTCGAATAGAATCTGTCGAACTTGTGTACCTAACAATTCCTGAGTAAAGTCTAAAAACCCCAAAAGAAAAAATAGTCGCACCTATACATAATAGAAATGCTGTAGCAAAATCATTTGGACTAAAAGGTAAATTTTTAGTATCTTGATACAGATAATATGCAATCAGAAAAGCAATGATTGCAGCTGTCAGGTCAAGAAAAAATATAACCCATCTCGGTAATATTTTAACGTGGTTAATAACTTTTAAGAATTTCATTTATAATTTGAGCCTTCGTATATGCAAAGCTATTAAAAATTGGAATATAACTGAATATTCTTTTTTATAATCGATGTATATATTGGCTAAATATTCAAAATATGACTAAAATTAGTGAGAATGTATTCGGGCAAACGAAAGAATTATTAAAATCAAAAGGTCAGAGTAAGCGAGAATTAGTTATTGGCATACCTAAAGAGACAGTTTTTCAAGAAAAGCGAATAGCTTTAACTCCCCTTTCTGTCGCGCTATTGATAGAGTACGGACATCAGGTAGTCATTGAGTCGAATGCAGGGGCTAGTTCTAACTTTCTGGATCACCATTACAGCGAACAAGGAGCGCAAATTGTCTACGAGAAGGAGCGTGTATATAATGCAGATGTAATTATCAAGATTGCAGGTCCAACATTAGAAGAAGTTCGTTTAATGCGCAATAAGCAACTACTAATGTCCTCACAACAGCCTAGCTTGTTGGATAAAGAGGTCTTGAGTGCCCTAATGAAAAAGCAGATTACAGCCTTATCTTATGAATACCTTCAAGATGAAGGGGGACATTTGACTGTAGTACGTGCAATGAGTGAAATAGTAGGAGCTACTTCTATTCTTATAGCTGCAGAATATCTTTCTAATGTATTTGATGGAAAAGGATTGATGTTAGGAGGTATCACAGGTGTTCCTCCTACTGAGATTGTGATAATTGGTGCTGGTACTGTCGGTGAATTTGCAGCACGCACAGCAATTGCTTTAGGTGCCCAAGTTAAAGTCTTTGATAGTTCTGTATATAGACTTCGAAGGTTGCAAAATAACGTAGGTTCTAGAGTATATACATCCGTTATTCAACCAATTATTCTAAATAAAGCTATCAAGTCTTCTGATGTAGTAATTGGTGCTTTGCGCGCTAAAAATGGACGTTCTGCCTGTCTTATTTCGGAAGATACAGTCGCTGATATGAAGCCCAATTCTGTAATTATCGATGTTTCTATAGATCAAGGAGGGTGCTTCGAAACTTCAAAAATAACTACCCATGATAAGCCTATATTTCGTAAATATGATGTAATACATTATTGTGTGCCAAATATTGCATCACGTGTGGCTCGTACAGCAACCTATGCTTTAACGAATATTTTTACGCCTATACTTTTGCAAATAGGCGAATGCGGCAGCTTCAGTAATCTTATATGGAGTCATGCTGGTATTCGTAATGCAGTGTATCTTTACCAAGGAAGCCTAACAAATAAAGATATGGCGGATAGATTTGATATTCCATACAAAGATTTATCTTTGATGATAGTCGCAAATCAATAAACCTATGAAATTTTATTTAACATTACTTATGACACTTATTGTCGGGGCATTATCAGCCCAAGAACAAATATCTATGTATAATGTGTTACCCAATACTAAGGACACAGCAAAATTAGATAAGAATACTCCAGAGCTTTATTTTTATTCTCCAGAAGTTGTATCCAAAAATAAAGTTTTTTTGATATTGCCTGGCGGAGGTTATCACCATTTGGCAATGGATCATGAAGGGCATGCCATGGCTAAAAGATTATCCGATCTAGGCTATTATGCGTTTGTATTGAAATATCGATTACCAACTTCAAAACAGCAATTGGAAAAAAAGATAGCACCAATACAAGATGCACAAAGGGCTTTATATTTAGTTAGAGAAAAGGTGAAAGATCTGAAATTGAAAAATCCTAAGGTAGGCGTAATGGGATCATCGGCTGGAGGACATTTGGCTTCTACATTGTCTACTCACTACGATATGGATTATCACAATAAAAATATTAGTGCAAAGATTTTAAGACCAGATTTTTCTGTGTTAATATATCCAGTAATTTCAATGGAAGATGGGGTTACGCATAATGGTTCTAAAAATAATTTATTAGGTCCAGATGTCAGTGAAGAAGATTTAATTAGATTCTCGAATGAGAAGAATATTAATAAGAAGACACCTCCTGCATATCTAATACATGCCAAAGATGACAAAGTTGTACCGATTGAAAATAGTCTTCGCTATCAGCGAGAGCTAATAAAATATAATATCCCTAATTATTTATTTACATATGAATTGGGGGGGCACGGTTTTGGTATGAACAACAAGCAAGAACCACGTGAATGGTTCGAGTCTATGTTAGAATGGTTAGAAAGTATTAAATTGTAAGTATGAAGAATATTTTTTGGATGCTAGTGTTATTGTTGAGTATTACATTGCCTAGTTACGCCCAAGAATGGAAAGTCGAAGTTGGGGAACAAACTCCAAAATTTGTAGTTAAAGGCAAAAAGGATAAAGTTTTTTCATCAGAAAGCCTGAAAGGGAAAGTGGTCCTTTTAAATTTTTTTGCAACTTGGTGTCCTCCTTGTAGAGAAGAGCTTCCAAGGTTGCAAAGGGAAATTTGGGATGAATTAAAAACTGAGAAAGATTTAGCCGTCTTTGTATTAGGAAGAGAAGAAGGTTGGGATAAATTGGACCCATTTATGGAAAAGCATAATTATACTTTTCCAATTTTCCCAGATTTGAAAAGAGAAGTTTTCGGATTGTTTGCTGATCAGTCTATTCCTCGTAATGTAATTTTAGATAGAACAGGAAAGATCATTTACCAATCTATTGGATTTGAAAATGAAGAATTCTCAAAAATGGTTAAACTTATAAAAGCTGAGCTTCAAAAGAAATAAAATTCAAAATCTTAATATCAACTCCTGTTCCTATTGGAATAGGAGTTTCTGTTTTAACAATAGCATGCAAAGCTATTTCTTTATTACCAACTACATATTCACTATAAAAACCGCGAAACTTAATATCAAGAATACTAAAATTTGAGTTTTGATTTGCGATTACATCTATCCATTCTTGATGAATGGCAATAGTATTGTTTTGATGAATATTTAATTTACTAGCTTGGGGTGGAGTTAGAATGTTGCTTTTTGCTAATAAAATCGCTGTATAAGGATGTTTAGGTTTGTAATACAGATTTTTTGGATTCCCGGCATCAACAATTTTTCCATTTCGCATTACTATCAAAGTATCCGCCATAGCTAAAACTTCTGCTGGATCGTGAGAAATTAACACTACTGTCAATCCAGTTTCTACTACGATCTGCTTTATATCTTGTTGCAAGCCATCACGAAAAGCAGCATCTACCTGATTGAAGGGTTCGTCCATCAACAATACCTCAGGATCATTGATTAAAGCACGCGCTATAGCCACACGTTGACGCTCACCTCCGCTCAAATCGGCTACCCGCTGCTGAGTAAGATGGTCAATTTTTAACTTCTTTAAAGTTTTTTCAGTGCGTTCCTTTTTATATTCTATATTGGTGTTAGGCAATTGAGAAGCTATATTATCCCATACTTTAGCGTACAAATTGAGGTCATCAAAGCCTTGCGAAACCATTTTCATGGCATCATGTCCTGGAATGAGTTTGTCCTTGCGTGTTGGGACTAACCAACCTTTATAGCGCACTTCACCATCATTAGGTTCTAACAAACCATAAATAAGCTTCAATAATGTGCTTTTACCACTTCCTGATTCGCCGATTATGGCTGTTATTTTTTTTTCTTCTATATCAAAAGAGATATTGTCTACCGCAATAACTTCTTTTTTACCTGTAAAAATAGAAGTTAAATTTTCGCCGTGAATAGCAGCAACGTCCAATTTTTGAGTGTCTGTAGGAATATATTTGCAAGATGAAGTAGTAGCCATATAATAAAAATGCCGAAATTTTCTTTCGGCATAAAAATAGGGTTTAAAAATGAATTATTTGGATTAAAATCCTAATGTAAGACCAAAAGCTAAGTTGTTAAGGTTTTTCTGCGCTGGACTCTTCTCGAAGAAATCATTCACATAATATTTAGCAAATATTCCAAAATCATCGTAGCCAAATCTAATGAATGGACCATATTGAAATGAGGCTAAACTGTAATTGTCTTTAAATTTTTGCTTGCCATTTTCTTTACTTTTCAAACGCTGTGTACCTTTTAATAAAACCCCCGTCATAGCACCGAAAGCTACTTTGACACGTTCTCCCTTTCTGTTTTTATCACTTCTCCATTCGAATGTCAACGGCATACGCAGGTAAGTAGTTGTAAAAACATTCTTCTTATATTCTATATCCCCATCTTCGTAAGAAATTGGCGAAGTATTCTCATTTAGCAAAATGTTATTTTCTAAACGGAGGTAGTTCCATTCGAAGCCAGCTGAAATGTATGTTTTGAAATTATCACTCGCACGGACACCAAATTGAGCCACATCGAATCCGAAGTTTGAAGCTTTTTTGTACTTCAAAAATTGATTCTCATCCGAAAGTGAAAAAGCACCATCATCCATTATTCTTGAAAATCCCCAATCTATACGTGAAAATGTAATTCCTCCAAATGCACGGGGGTATTTAGAATCTTCTTTGTCTTTTGAACCTATTGACAAATCAATTTCTGTTTTCTTTTTCACTACAGTAGAATCTGTAATTTTGGTAGTAATTATTGTAGAATCATTCAGTTTTGTGGTCGTGGTGGTTGTCTTTACCTGTGCATTTGAATTATTAAGTATTAAAATGGATAAACCTACTGCACTTACTATTTTGTAAAAAGTTTTCATATCTATTTAAATTTAATTATTGTTATTTTCTTGCTAATGAATTGAATATGTTTAATGAAATAGATCCTTCTTCGTCGTTTTTGAATTCTATTTCTTTATTATCTTGAATATCAATGCTTTTTGTGATAATGTTTTTTGTAATGCCATTCAGTACGCGAGTTACTATTGACGATTTTATTTCTTCTTGGGGGACACTATATGCATAGTTGCTTCTTATATTATCTAATGGCTCTATTGTTATAACTTCATCTTTGTGCGGTTTTGAAATTTCAACATTTGCATCCACATAAGCTAGCCTATCTTCAATGTCCACGACCTCATTTATTGGATTAATTTCGTCAGGATAATTCATGTTATATTCCGATCTGCCAGTGGTTGCTTCCTTTTCTTGTATTTCTTCTGTAGTAAACGCTAGCATTTCTTCGTCAATATGTTTAGATACTGTATTCATTGAAGATTCTGCTAGGATTTTATCAACAGGTGCTTGTGGGTTTGAATTCGGTACCGCTTTTTGTTCAATAGAGCTCAAAACTTTTTCGATTTTTTCTTTTCCTGAAGGAATCGGTTTTTTGTAAAATGTTAATCCGATACCAAAGCACAATAAAAACATTGCGGCAATTGAAAGTTGTGTTCTGTATTTAAGGTAGAAAGGAATTACCTTTTTATCTTGCTTAAGTTCTTTTTCAATACCTTCCCAAACACGGTTACTTGGTGTCTCTTCCGCTTGCTCAAAAGCTTCGCGAAATAATTTGTCTAAATCTTTTGACTCCATCTTATATAGTGTTTTCTTTAATTAATCTTTGTTGTAATACCTGTCTTGCTCTTGATAGCTGAGATTTCGAATTCCCTTCTGATATATGCAACATTTCTGCTATTTCTTTGTGGCTATAACCTTCAATAGCATACAAGTTAAAGACAGTTCTGTATCCAAGAGGCAATTCTTTAATCAATTTCAATAAGTCTTTGTACGAAGTGTTGTCACTTGGAAAATAGCTGTGAAACGTATTCTCATGGTGCTCTTTAATACTGTCTGTAATTTTATCTTTGCTTTGACGATAGCATTCAATAGCTGTATTGACCATGATGCGTTTTATCCAACCTTCCAAAGAACCTTTGCCATCGAATAAATGGTGCTTCGAAAAAACTTTTATGAAACCATTTTGAAGAATGTCTTCAGCTTCAAGTGTTGTCTGCGCATAACGCAAACAAACTACGTACATCTTTTTGGAGAAATAATTATAGAGTTGCGCTTGAGCCTTCTTGTCGTGCGTACAGCAACCTTGCCATATTCTATCTAAGTTAAAATTCTCCAATTGATGTTAGTTTAATAGGAAGACGCAAGGAATTGGAGAAAGGTTGCATGTGGTTAGAAAAAATTATATTTTTTCTATAGTAATTAATCGGTTTTGATTTTCTAGTACCTCTATAGCTACTTTTATATAATTAAGTGGCAATAGGTTAGGGATTTTTTCAGACCATTCTACAAAACAGTAATCTCCTGAATAAAAATATTCTTCATAGCCCATATCCAAAGCTTCCATTTCATTTTTTAATCTATAAAAATCAAAATGATAAATACTGCCTTGCGGAATGCTATATTCATTTACTATTGAAAATGTAGGGCTAGAAGTATGTTCGGTTACGCCAAGCTCAATGCAAAGTGCATTAATAAAAGTAGTTTTACCTGCACCCATATTTCCATAAAACAAGAAAATTCGTTCCTCAGGATATGTGCTTATAACTTGATGCGCAGCTTCTTTTAATTCACTTAAATCTTTTACCTCTATTTTCATGGTGCAAAATTATCATTTTGGAATGTAAGTGGCATAAGGAATAATCATTTCTTCGAGAGAAATGCCTCCGTGTTGGAATGTGCCAAGAAAATAATTAACAAATTGATTGTAGTTATTAGGATAAACAAAGTATACATCGTCTTTGGCAAAAACGTAAATCGAACTCATATGTAAAAGAGGGAGCTGAGCATCTAATGGATTTTTTACTGTAAAAACGTCTTTACCTATGAAATTTAAGTTTTTGCCTTGCTTGTAGCGAAGATTCGTATTTGTATTTTTATATCCAACGATTTTACTTGGTTTTTTCACACGAATGGTTCCGTGATCTGTGGTGATTACTATGCGAACATTTCTCTGTGAGAGCCACTTGAGTGCATCAAGCAACGGTGAATGTTCAAACCAGGAAAGTGTAAGCGATCTATAAGCCGCTTCATCATTCGCTAGCTCTCTAATCATTGCCATATCCGTACGTGCATGAGACAACATATCAACAAAATTGTATACGAGCACGTTGAGGTTGTTGTTCATTAAATTGCTCAAATTCTCAACAACATCACGACCTTGATCCAATGTCAAAACCTTGGTATAGCTGTGCTTGATTTCTTTGCGATACAATCTTTTTATTTGATCAGCTAGGAATTTGTCTTCATTCAAATTTTTGCCGCCTTCATCTTCATCATTTTGCCATAAATCTGGAAATCTTTTTGACATTTCTAATGGAGTGAGACCACTAAAAATCGAATTACGGGCATATTGCGTTGCGGTAGGTAAGATACTATAGTAATTATCTTCTTCTTCTAAGCGATAATAATCAGTTATGACGTCATTAATCTGCTTCCATTGGTCGTAACGTAAATTGTCAATAAGGAAAAAAAATGTTGGTCTTTCATCTGATAATGATGGTAATACTTTCTTTCGGAATAGCTGGTGCGAAAGAATAGGTCCATTTTCCGGATTTTTCATCCAGCTTAAGTAATTCTTTTCAATGTATTTGAAGAAAATGTTGTTGGCTTCCGACTTCTGTGTACGCAAAATTTCATGCATACTTTCGTCCTCTAATTTTTCTAAGGAGAGTTCCCAATAAATTAGTTTTTTATAAGCTTCTACCCAACCTCTAAAATCTAATCCATCATTGATTAGTAAACCTAGATTTTGAAATTCTTGCTGGTAAGCCATCGATGTTTTTTCATTAACGATACGCTTATTCTCGGTGAATTTTTTTATGGTGAGTAGTATTTGTCGAGGGTTAACAGGTTTTATCAGATAATCATCGATTTTGGCACCAATAGCTTCTTCCATTAGATGCTCTTCTTCATTTTTGGTGACCAATACGTTTGGAATGGTAGGATTGATTGATTTTAAAATACTAAGTGTTTCTAAACCTGTAAGCCCAGGCATATTTTCATCTAAGAAAACTAAATCAAAAGGTTCGTTGCGAAAAGCTTCGACAGCATCGGTTCCATTATTGACAGTTTTAACTTTATATCCTTTATCTTCTAGAAGTAAGATATGTGGTTTAAGGAATTCAATTTCATCATCCGCCCACAATATATGTGTTTTTGCCATTTGAATCTACAAGTTTTATATTATCAGAACAAAAATTCGATGAAAATGATTATTCTGAATCTAAATTATCATGTATTATAGTCAGAATAATGTCTACAATCTAAATAACTGCCTTTTTTTAACATTAATTAACGGTAATCTTGGTATCTTTGCATTTATCTTAGATTAGGTGTTTTTTCGAAAGAAAACCGTAGCATAAGTAAAGATAACAAACTTCATAAGGTATAAAACTGTTGAATAAGAAAAAAATCATTAATGACCCTGTGTACGGTTTTGTTTCAATCCCGTCTGGTTTTATATTCGATCTCATTCAGCATCCCTATTTTCAGAGACTGCGTTATATCAAGCAGGTGAGTATGACGCATATGGTTTATCCAGGAGCGTTGCATACAAGATTTCAGCATGTGATTGGTGCTATGCATCTAATGCAATTGGCTATTGATACATTGCGCAGTAAAGATGTTATTATTTCTGATGCTGAGGAAGAGGCAGTTTTGGTTGCTATTCTTTTACATGATATAGGTCATGGCCCTTTCAGCCATTCTTTAGAGCATACGTTAATAGAGGGAGTATCTCATGAAGTGATTTCTTCGATGTTAATGGATCGACTGAACGATGAGTTTGGTGGTAGATTATCTTTAGCAATTACGATTTTTAATGATAATTATTCTAGACATTTTTTTCATCAACTAGTATCTGGTCAATTGGATACGGACAGAATGGATTATTTGAATAGAGATAGCTTTTTTACGGGAGTGTCTGAAGGAGTAATTTCCTTTGATCGTATCATAAAGATGCTGACTGTAGTAAATGATGAGCTGGTAGTTGAGGCGAAAGGAATTTATTCAGTTGAAAAATTTTTGATTGCACGACGTCTAATGTATTGGCAGGTTTACTTACACAAGACGGTTATTGGTGCGGAACAAATGCTTATAAAGGCACTCAAAAGAGCCAAGGAATTGAGTAATCTAGGAGTGAAATTGTTTTCTACACCAGCTCTTCAGCATTTTTTACAAAATAGAATAAATGCTGAAAATTTTATTGCAGACGAACAACATTTGATTTGGTTCACAAAATTAGATGATACAGATATCTTATCCGCATTGAAATGTTGGGTGGATCATGAAGATTTTATACTCAGTACGCTTTGTCAAAAAATATTAGATAGGAATCTATTTAGGACAGAATTGCGTTCCACAGCATTTCTTCCAGAGGAAATTGCTGCGTGCAAGGAAAGGATACAGAAATTTTTTAGTGTGAGTGAAGAGGAAGTTGAATATTTTATCTATGAACAAGTGATTTATAATTCTGCGTATAATGCTGACAAAGAGCCTATTCGTATAATTAATAATAAAGGACAATTAGTAGATATTGCTGAAGCGTCAGATTTATCCAATTTGGAGGCATTATCACGTAAGGTGGTGAAATACGCATTGACATATCCGAAAGAAATCGGATTTTTAGAAGAGCGTACGAACGTAAAATTTTAAACTATTTTCAGAAAAAAAGATACATTTGTAATACATGCAATTTACAGCGGAGCAAATAGCGACATTATTAAACGGGACAGTAGAGGGAAATCCAGAAGCTTTGGTATCTCAATTAGCCAAAATTGAAGAGGGTTTTGAGGGAGCATTGTCTTTTTTGTCTAATCGCAAATATGAGCCTTTTTTATACGATACTGCATCAAGTATTGTGATTGTTAATCAGGATTTGATACTACAAAAACCAGTTAAATCAACATTGATTCGTGTGGAAGATGCTTATACATCTTTTTCAGAATTACTAAAAATTTATCATGCATTGCGTGTAGAAAGAGCAGGTCGAGAAGATCATGCTTTTGTACATGAAACAGTACAAATTGGTGAGGGTGGGTATATAGGAGCATTCGCATACATTAGTAGAGACGTTAAAATAGGTAATAACGTAAAGATTTATCCTAGAGTCTATATTGGAGATAATGTTACAATTGGAGATAATTCAATTTTGTTTCCAGGCGTTACTGTATATTATGATTGTATAATTGGAGCAAATGTGACAATTCATTCTGGAGCTGTAATAGGTAGTGATGGATTTGGATTTGCACCACAGTCGGACGGCTCTTATGAAAAAATTCCGCAAATCGGAAATGTAATTCTTGAAGATAATATAGAGATCGGTGCTAATACCGTAATTGATAGAGCAACTTTGGGATCGACGGTGATACATCAAGGTGTAAAATTGGATAATCTTATTCAGATTGCGCACAATGTAGAGATTGGTTCTAATACAGTTATTGCTGCTCAAACTGGTGTGTCAGGAAGTGCAAAGGTTGGTAAACAGGTTGTTTTAGGTGGCCAAGTAGGTGTAGTAGGGCACATTAGTATTGCAGATGGAACACAAGTTCAAGCGCAGTCTGGTATTAATCGTAGTATAACAGAGGCGTTCAAAAAATGGGGTGGGACTCCTTTTGCTCCATATACGAGTCAATTGCGTTCGCAGGTAGTATACACGAGATTACCAGAGTTGGAAAAGCGTGTGGCTGAATTAGAAAAACTTTTGAAAGACAAATAAACTATTTACCATAATATGGATGAAATGAACACAAAGCAAAGGACAATAAAATCTGAGGTTTCAATTTCAGGAATCGGTTTGCACACAGGTAAATCGGTAACCTTAACCTTAAGACCAGCTCCCGAGAATCATTGGTTCAAATTTAGACGTGTTGATCTTGATGGTCAACCCCTAGTAACGGTTGATGCGGATAACGTAACAGATACTTCAAGAGGAACTACCATATCAGAAAATGGGGCTTCTGTAAGTACTATAGAACATTTGATGGCAGCATTAATAGGCTTACAAGTGGATAATGTGCTTATTGATTTAGATGGACCTGAGGTTCCTATCTTGGATGGAAGCTCTAGTATTTTCATTGAGAAATTAACAGAAGTAGGATTTGCTGATCAAGAAGCAGATCGTGATTTCTACGAGATCAAAGAAAATATTCATTATTCCGAACCTGATCGTAAAGTTGAGATCGTAGGTATGCCTTTGGACGGATACCGCTTGACTTGTATGATTGATTTCAATTCTCCAGTATTAGGGAGTCAACATGCGTCTATAAGTAGTATTGATGAATTCGAGAAAGAGATTTCTTCTTCACGTACTTTCTGTTTCTTACACGAGCTAGAAGCTTTGGTAAATAATAATTTGATCAAAGGTGGCGATTTGTCTAATGCTATCGTTATAGTTGATAAAGAAGTTTCTACAGAAGAGTTAGACAAGCTTCAAGATTTATTCAATAAGCGTGTGACTGTTGCTGACGAAGGAATATTAGACAATATACAGTTGAGACACCAAAATGAGCCTGCGCGTCATAAGCTTTTGGATATGATTGGTGATTTGGCATTGGTTGGTCGTCCTATCAAAGGTCATATTATGGCTGCAAGACCTGGTCATGCTGCTAACGTAGCCTTTGCTAAGCGTATTAAAAATCAATTTAAGAGAGATAAAAATAAGAAGAAAATAAATACGTACGATATCCACGCAAAACCTGTGTATGATACTGTACAAATAATGAAAATCCTTCCTCATCGTCAACCTTTTTTGATGGTAGACAAGATTTTGGAATTGTCTCAAACACATGTTGTAGGCTTAAAGAATGTGACTATGAATGAAGATTTGTTCATGGGACATTTTCCTGGAGCGCCTGTATTTCCTGGGGTATTGCAGATTGAGGCAATGGCACAGACGGGGGGTATTTTGGTTTTAAATACTGTTCCTGATCCAGAGAATTGGTTGACATTGTTCTTAAAAATTGAAAATGCAAGATTTAAAAATCAGGTGCAACCTGGAGATACTATTATATTCAGTTGCGAATTGTTAGAACCAATTCGTAGAGGTATAGCTCGTATGAAAGGTGTGGGTATGGTAGGAGAGAAAATAGTGAGCGAAGCTGAATTAATGGCTCAAATTGTCAAAGTGAAATAATCAACATATAATGATACAACCTTTATCGTATATACATCCTGAGGCAAAAATTGCCGAGAATGTCGTGATTGAGCCATTTAGCACGATACACAAGGATGTGGTAATTGGCGAGGGTACGTGGATAGGGTCAAATGTGACCATTATGAACGGCGCTCGCATCGGAAAGAACTGTCGTATCTTTCCTGGCGCGGTAATCTCAGGTGAGCCTCAAGATTTGAAATTTGAGGGCGAGGTTACGACAGCCGAAATAGGAGATAATACAACAATACGTGAATGTGTCACAATCAATAGAGGTACTAAAGATAGATACAAAACTGTTATTGGGAAAAATTGCTTGATACAAGCGTATAGCCATATTGCGCATGATTGTATCATCGGTGATCATTGTGTTTTTTCTAACTCAAGTACATTAGCTGGTCACATCACAGTTGGCGATCACGTGGTATTAGCAGGATTAGTTGCGGTGCATCAATTTTGTAAAATTGGATCACATTCATTCGTGACAGGTGGTACATTAGTCCGTAAAGATGTACCTCCATTCATCAAAGCAGCACGTGAGCCGATTTCTTATGCTGGAATCAATTCTGTAGGTCTTCGTCGTAGAGGATATTCTTCAGAGCAAATTTCGGAGATACAAAATATATATCGCGTACTTTTTGTTCAGAATAGAAATTTGGCTAAAGCCTTGGATATCGTTGAAGCTGAGTTTGAAGCGACAGAAATTAGAGACGAGATCTTAGGTTTTGTTCGTAGTTCAAATCGTGGCGTAGTTCGCGGTTTCAATACTGGAAAAATTGGCGTTTAATTTTTTAAAGAAGGAATATTATTGAATATAACTTTACATAATATCGGGAGAAGGTTTAATCAAGAATGGATTTTTAAAGGTATTGACTATACCTTCTCTTCAAATAAATCATATGCCATATTAGGACCAAATGGATCAGGTAAATCGACACTTATCAAAGTGTTGACTGGCCAATTAACACCTAGTGAAGGGAAGATTATATTTACAGATAATTCCAACACCATTGATGTCGAAAACATCTATCAATACCTTTCTATTGCAGCACCTTACATTGAATTGATCGAGGAATTTACACTTAATGAATTACTCGATTTTCATTTCAAATACAAAAAACCGCTTGCAGATTTTCAAAATAGTCAAATCATTGAATTATTAGGTATGGAAAAATCTGCAAATAAGGGTTTAAAGTTTTTTTCTTCTGGAATGAAACAACGAGTTAAATTAGCTTTGGCATGTTGTAGTGATTCTAAAATATTATTTCTGGACGAACCTACCTCAAATCTTGATACTTCTGGCGAAAGTTGGTACTTAGAATTGCTTAAAAAAACATTTATCTCCGAGAGATTACTCATAATCGGTTCTAATCAAGAAAAGGAGTATGGTTTTTGTGACGAAAAATTTTCTATAACCTCTTATAAGTAATTCTTCAGTTTTTTTAAGCGCTTTGTTTTTTCTATTTTTGCATTTGTAAACAATAATATAAATCAAAATGGCTAAAGCTTCAGATGTAAAATCAGGAAATGTTTTACGTTTCAATGGTGAATTAGTAACTGTTGAAGAATATATACACCGTACACCAGGTAACTTACGTGCTTTTTATCAAGCGAGAATGCGTAATGTTAAGACTGGTAAATTAGTAGAATATAGATTTCGTGTAGACGAGGCGGTAGAGATTGCACGCGTAGAGACAAATGATTACCAATATTTGTATGAAGATGGTGATTTTTTTGTTGTAATGGACAATGACTCTTACGAACAATTTAATATTCCAAAATTTTTATTTGGAAATTCGGCACGCTTTTTGAAAGAAGGTATGAACGTGGTTGTAGCGTTTGAAAGTGATGAACCAATTATGGCTCATGCACCTAAAAATGTGGAATTAGAGATTACGTATACAGAGCCAGCAGTGAAAGGTGATACATCTACAAACGCATTGAAAAAAGCAACTGTTGAGACAGGCGTTGAAATCAATGTTCCGTTATTTATCAATCAAGGTGATAAGGTAAAAGTAGATACAACGTCTGGTGATTATATCGAACGTGTAAAATAATACATATAAAGAATTAGGTTTAGGTTGATTATTTCGGTCTTGTTAGTACTCAAACTACAAGGCCGTTTTTTATTTAGCATCATTAGAAATGACCAAATCTGAATTGCGGAAGATTTTTAGGGAAAAACGTAATCGTCTATCCATTGAGGAACAACGGTTATTAAACGAAAACTTATTAGAACAGTTCAAAACAATTGATTGGTCTAATTATTCTTATGTGCATGTATATTTACCCCTTACAAAGTTTAATGAGCCCGATACTTCCAATTTGTTAAATTGGCTTCGTCAATATCATCCTCATTTAAAGCTGGTCATCTCCAAATCTAACTTTGATACAGGCGAACTACTTCATTATGAACTTAAAGCTGAAACAAAATTAGTAGAAAACAACTACGGTATTTTAGAGCCGATGAATGGGGTGTTAGTAGATGAAAAGTTGTTAGATGTTGTTCTTGTACCATTGTTAGTGGTAGATTGTTTTGGTAATCGAATAGGATATGGAAAAGGTTTTTATGATCGGTTTTTATTGAAATGTAGAAAAGATGTTAAGTCATACGGTGTAAGTTTTTTTGAACCTGTTGAGCTTATAAGCGATGTTGGAGAATGGGATGTACGGTTGACTAATCTTATTACACCTGAGAGATTATATTCTTTTAATAAAAAGCAGCCTTAGAATCAAAAATCTAAGGCTGCTTTTTATTAATATAGTGTTACAAAGTAATTATGCTTTTTTACCAACTTTGTGACCTTTTGTAGCGAAATATAAGATGTATAAATATGGTGGAACCATTGCTACTAGGAATGCGATTTGGAAATTCATACCGACAGTATCCTTTAAGAATCCATATAGCAAAGGCCAAATAGCACCACCCGCAATACCCATTACCATAATAGCTGAACCAGTTTTTGTGAATCTACCTAGCCCTTTGATTCCAAGAGGGAAAATAGCTGGCCACAATAAAGCATTAGCAACACCTAACAAAGCCAAGGCGATATACGAAGTTAATCCGGTAGTAAATACAGAGAATATTGTTAAACCAATACCAACAAATGTACAGATACGTAAAGCATATTGTTGGGATACATATTTAGGAATGGTGGCAATACCAATAAAATAACCTAAAAGCATACACGAAAGTGTAAATGCAGTACCGTATTTGACAAAAAACTCAGGCAATGCTAATTGTTGTCCGTAAGTACCAATGATATCACCAGCCATAACTTCTACTGCTACAGTTGCAAAAATGGCTAATGAACCTAAGAACAAATGAGGGAAATCAAATACGCTTTTCTTTTTATCTGCAGGGCTTGCCGCTAGTTCAGCGTCATCCTCTTTGTCTACATCAACAGGAGGCATTTTTGCTAATTTGATGACCAAAGCAAAGAAGCAAACAACCACTGCTAAAATAATATAAAGTGTGTCAACACGGCTTAACAATGATTCTAGTAACGCATCTTTTTCAGCACCAGCAGGAAGAGTTTGGATTTTTTCTGAAATTTCGGCCGAACCTTTTAATAGGATTCCACCTAAGATAAATGGAACAATAATCCCAGCACCTTTGTTAAATACACCAGCAATTGCGATACGTTGTGCCGCACTATCTATTGGGCCGATAATGCTTAAGTAGGGGTTTACAGCTGTCTGCATTAGAGCCATAGCGGAGCCTTGTACGAATATACCCAACAAAAATAATCCGTAGCTGCTTTGATGAGCTGCTGGAATAAATATTAATGATCCAACTCCCAAAAGAATTAGGCTTAAAATAAGGCCATTTTCAAAACCTGTTTTTTTAATAATCCATGAACTTGGTAAAGCCAAGAAAAAATAAGCAATATAAGACGCAAACAACACAAAAAATGCTTGGAGGTCTGAAGTTAAACTAAATGCTAATTTTACGAAAGGAATCAGCGCACCATTTGCCCATGTAAAAAAACCTAGGATAAAAAATAAAAGACAACAAATTGCCATAGGCAAAAAGGCCGTTTTTTGTGGCGCGTTACCCAAAGCGCTTGAGGAAGATGTTGAAGACATAAAATTTTTTATTTTACTAAAGTATACTTGAAACTTTTTGTATTGGCATTATGATTATCACGGTTTAAATAGCCCAGTTTCTATTACAAGACTAATAAAATTTAATGGATTTTAGAAAAAAAATATTTCAATCAAACGTTTGTTCTTTTTAAATTTTATAATAAAAGAGAGACTTCGTTGGGCGAAGTCTCTCTAAAAACCTAAACCGTATCATATTACCAAATGAATGGTATTTTAAATGATAACAATGACGACGATAAAAAGGTTTTAACTTTTTTTATTTTTTAAGCACGGTCGTGATGAATTTAGATTATTTGCTATCTTTCGCAGTTCTATATGCATTTTTTTAATAATGTGTGTAGTCATTGGATTATATAATTATTGCATGGATCATCAAGTCACCATTAAAACTATAGCTAGCAAAACCAATTTTTCTTTAACTACCGTTTCTCGGGTTCTAAATGGTACTTCTGAAAAATATAGAATATCAAAAAGCACCCAGGATATCATTCTTAAAGAGGCAGCATTGCAGGGATATATACCTAATATGGCTGCTAAAACTTTGCGAAACAATAAAAGTTATACGATTGGTTTGATAGTGCCAAGTCTTAATAATCCATTCTTTTCAAAAGTTGCAAGTACATTAACAAAAATTTTATTTAAGCATGGATTTGTGGTGGTGATAAGTGATTGTGACAACAATGAGAAAGAAGAAGAACGTATACTAAAAACACTTTTGTCACATAATTTGTCAGGGTTAATTGCTATTCCTATCGGTGTAAAGAAAAATTATGAAATACTTAAATCACTTCATATAAATACTGTTTTTATAGATCGCTTCTTTGATGATTTTGAATATTTCTCTGTATCTACAGATCATTATAATTCAACGACCTTATTGATGGAACATTTAATTGAAATGGGACATGAGAAAATTGCTTGTATACAAGGAGATTTAAATGCCATTTCGAATCAACTTCGTGTAAAAGGGTATGAAAAAGCAATTAAGAAGCACTCTCTAATATATAATTATGTAGCCGGAAGTAGTTTTACTACCGAAAAAGGTTATGAGGAGATGAAACTTCTTATAAATCAAAAAGATCGACCTACAGCAGTTATAGCTTTGAGTGATACAATTTTGTTAGGCATGTTAAAAGCTATAAAAGAAGAGAATCTACGTATTCCTGAAGATATATCTGTAGTATCTATTGATAATTCATCATATTTGGACTACTTGCAAGTGCCTATAACTTCCATTGATCAGCCAGTTCTAGAGATCGCAGATTTCGCAGCTAATCTTATAATAGATATTCTTGATGGGAAAATCGTTTACAACTCTAATTCTACAGACAAGAACATTACGATTGAATCACAAATAATAAAAAGATCATCTGTTAAAAAAATTGAATAGTCATTTTTAATGAATTTTATATTAAATTTTTGACATGACACGGGAGAATACTCTGTGACATATTTTAAAATGTAACAATTTAATAGCTTTTGTTTTTAAAAATATTTTTTTATTTTGGTGTATTAGAAAATATTTTTAATTTGCGACAACGTTATCGTTAAGGTTTTTATTATAATTAAACCAATATGCCTAATAATCGAAATATAATAGTTGTCGGAAGTATCAATACGGATATGATTGTTTCTACTGATAGGTTTCCTAATCCTGGTGAAACAGTATTAGCACATCAGTTTAATATGGTTTTGGGAGGAAAGGGCGCAAATCAAGCTGTTTCTGCCGCAAGATTAGGAGCACATGTTACATTAGCTGCACGCGTTGGAAATGATGTGTTTGGGAGTAAAGCTATTGAAACTCTAAAAGCTGAGCAAATCGACGTTTCCATGATTTCTATTGACGAAAAATTTGCATCAGGAGTAGCGTTAATTAGCGTAGATAGTAAGGCAGAGAATACTATTGTAGTCTCTCCAGGGGCAAATAATAATTTGCTTTTTGATGAAATGAATTCTTTTGAGAATATTATCAATGAGAATAGTATTGCTGTTTTTCAATTGGAGATTCCAGTTGATACAATTATAAAAGTTTGTGAATTTGCAAAGGCAAAAGGCGCAAAGGTAATATTAAACCCCGCTCCAGCGCGCGAATTACCTCCTTCATTATTAGCTAATGTAGATATTATCACCCCTAACCAAACTGAAGCCAAATTATTATCCGGAATAACGGTTGTTAATGAAGAGTCTGCTTTAGACGCAGCAAGAATAATTCATCAGTTAGGGCCACAAATAGTTATTATTACTATGGGGGCAGCAGGGTCTTTTATCTATACAGGTTCAGAGTCGGTCTTAGTTCCATCATATGTAGTAAATGCAACCGATACTACTGCAGCTGGTGATGTTTATAATGGTGCATTAGCGGTATCCTTGTCTCAAGATAAAAGTATTTTTGAGGCTGTGGAATACGCTACAGCAGCAGCAGCCATTTCGGTAACGCGATTTGGAGCTCAAGATTCAGCACCAACAAATGAAGAAGTTTCAAGGTTTTTATCAATAAATAAATGTAAAAATTAAGATTTTTTATTATGTATATCGTTGAAAGTTATAGTTTTGCGGTTTTTTTATGTTTTATCACCATGTTGTGTTGGGGATCATGGGGTAATACGCAGAAAATGTCTTCTGGAAGTTGGCGTTTTGAGCTGTTTTATTGGGATTATGTACTAGGGATGTTGTTATTCTCTCTGATATCTGCATTTACTTTGGGATCATATGGTGAAGAAGGACGGTCTTTCTTAGTAGATTTGAAACAAGCAGAATCTAACAACCTTCTATCTGCAATATTGGGAGGTATAGTGTTTAATGCCGGGAATATTCTTTTGTCTGCCTCGATTTCTATTGCTGGAATGTCAGTAGCATTTCCTGTGGGCGTAGGTATTGCACTAGTATTAGGGGTGATAATAAACTATTTGGGTGCTCAACAAGGTGATCCTATATGGCTCTGTCTAGGGGTATTATTTGTAGTAGTTGCGATAGTAATAAATGCTATAGTGTATCGTAAAAAATCACAAAATGTTTCCGACAAGGGTAGCAAAAAGGGAATTTATTTAGCTGTATTTGCGGGTATTTTGATGGCTTTTTTCTATAGATTTATAGCGGCATCAATGGATTTGGAAAATCTTAATTCACCCGAAGTGGGCAAAATGACTCCTTATACAGCATTTTTTGTGTTCACTATTGGTGTATTGATCTCAAACTTGCTATTCAACACATTATTAATTTATAAGCCATTTGTAGGCAATCCGAGTAGTTATAAGGCGTATTTTTCAGGATCTTTCAAAAACCATATTACAGGTGTTTTAGGAGGAATGATATGGGGATGCGGAAATGCCTTGAATCTTATTGCTGCAGGTAAAGCTGGGGCTGCTATTTCGTATGGTTTAGGGCAGGGTGCGACACTAGTTGCGGCTTTATGGGGTGTTTTTATTTGGAAAGAATTTAAAACCATCCAACCTGCTGTTAATGGAAAATTAGCGCTAATGTTTTTCTTCTTTCTACTGGGTATTACCTTAATTATAATCGCAGGCACTTAGTTGAAGAGTACAGTAATACCTATTTTTAAACAACATTTACATTATGAAAAGGATATTTTTTTTGCTGATAATATTTTTAAATGCATTTCACTCCGTATCGATTGCTAAAGATAAGCCTTCCAAAGTACTAACGAAAGATCAATTGCTTGATAAAATAAAAGGTGGATGGGCAGGACAAACGATTGGGACTACTTATGGATGGACGACAGAGTTTATGTATGCAGGAACCTACATCCAAGATTATAAAACTTTGCCTTGGCATGATGATTACATCAATGTAGCTATGGCTTCTTTCCCTGGTTTATACGATGACGTATATATGGATTTGATGTTTGTCGACGTATTTGAGAAAAAGGGATTGAATGCAAGTTTAAAAGATTTTGGTGAAGCATTTGCAAAGACAGAATTTCAATTATGGCATGCCAATCAAGCAGGAAGATATAATGTGCAGAATGGTATAGCCCCAGAATTGGCGGGACACTGGTTAAATAATCCTCATGCGGATGATATTGATTTTCAGATTGAGGCAGATTTTGCAGGATTAATGAGTCCTGGCATGCCGAAAGTAGCTACTCAAATCTCTAATAAAGTTGGCAAGCTTGTAAATTCTGGAGACGGTTTGTACGGAGGAATTTTTGTGGCAAATATGTATAGCAATGCTTTTGTAACTAAAGATATAAAATACATCATTGAGCAGTCATTGCTTGCTATTCCGCATGAAAGTGAATTTTACCAAGTTATTAAAGATGTTATAAAATGGCACAAAAAATACCCAAAAGATTGGAAGCAAACTTGGTTTGAGGTTCAACGTAAGTGGTCTGAAGAGGTCGGCTGCCCTTCTTTGGTGTTTCATCCGCTAAATATTGATGCTAAAGTAAACGCAGCATATGTTGTTATGGGGTTATTATATGGAGAGGGAGATTTTACGAAAACTGCGGAAATTTCTACACGTGCAGGACAAGACTCTGATTGTAATCCAGCGACAGCTTTAGGAGTGTTGGGAACAATATATGGTTATTCAAATATTCCAGCATATTGGAAAACACCGCTAGTGAAAGCAGAAGATAAAAAATTCAGTCATACTGATTATTCTTTATTGGATGTTTATAGCGTGAGTAATAAGCAAGCTTTAGAAAATCTTATAGCGCATGGCGCTAAAATAGAAGGTGATAATATTATTCTTCCAAAATATGAAACGGAACTTGTTCCTTTTGAAAAAAACTTTAAAGATCATTACCCAACTGAAAGAGTTAAACTTCATAGAACGGTGCGTGATGAATATGAATTTGAATTTGATGGGGTAGGTTTTGTTTTGACGGGTATTGTTCAAGATCCTAACAAAAATAAGGATGATGTATTATCAGCGGAATTATATGTAGATGGCAAACTTGTAGAGGTAGCCAAATTTCCTTCAGAGGAGAGCAAGACTCGCGCGGATTTATTTTGGAAATACCAATTAGAAAAAGGTAAACATACCGTTAAGATCAAAATTAATAAAGCGCAAGAAGGGCAGCAGTTGTTTCTTGTTGATTACTTGATTTATGATAACAAAAAGAATCAAGGAATTAGATTTTAATGCATAAATTTTATAAAATAACATTAACTTAAAAAGTACTGAAAACACCTATTTAAATATGAAAAAATCAATAATTTATATTGGATTAGCTTTATTATCAGCGTCCTGTGCTGCTCCTAAAAATGAGCACATTACGATTAATAAAGAAGTGATGAATGATAAAGTAGCTGGTGCTTGGGCTGCTAAGATGATTGGCGTTATGTATGGAAGAGAAATGGAGTTCAAAGCTTTAGCAAAAACTTATGAAGATTCTATTCCATGGTATCCAGAATTGATTGAGAAGGCATTACTAGAAGATGATATTTACGGGCAATTAAGCTTCATGAATAGTCTTGAAAAGCATGGTAAGAATGCAACAACTAATCTATTAGCACAAGATTTTGCTAATGCGAGTTTTCCTTTGTGTCACGCCAATCTTCAAGCACGTAAAAATATCTTTGATGGTTTAACTCCCCCTTTTACAGGTGAACCAAGTAATAATATTCATGCGGATGATATCGATTTCCAGATAGAGTCAGATTTTATAGGGTTTATACATCCTGCTATGACGCAGTCTTCAAATGCAATGGCGGATAGTATTGGACGTATCATGGCTTATGGAGATGGTTTGTATGGAGGTATGTTTGTAGCTGCTATGCATAGTATTGCTTTTTATGAGAATGACATCCAGACAGTTATTAATAAGGCTTTGGAAGCTATTCCATCTGAAAGTACATACGCATTGTGTATTAAGGATGTAATTGATTCACACAAGAAATATCCAGATGATTGGAGAAAGACTTGGTCTGTTATTGAGGATAAGTGGGCAAAGCACGATGTTTGTGCGCCTTATCACGACTTTAATATTGATGCTAAGTTGAATGGTGCATATATCGTTATAGGTCTTTTGTATGGAAATAGTGATCTACAAAAAACAATGGAAATCGCCATAAGATGTGGTCAAGATACAGATTGTAATTCTGCGAATGCTGCCGCGGTTTTGGGTGTGATGCAAGGTTACGAAAAGCTTCCTGAAGAGTTCAAATCACATATTCCAAATATTGCTGATAAGCATTTTTTACATACACAATCTTCATTTAACACAGCTAAACAACAAACACTGAAATTTATTGAAGAAAATATAATTCGCCACGGTGGTAAAATTACGGAAGACAGTTATGTCATTAAACTTCAACAAGCCAAATTTAATGGTCAATTGGAGCAATCATTTCCTAACAGCAAGCTTTCGTATGAAATGAGAATGAAAGATGCTAAGCATTGGACTTTAACTGGAGATTGGAAAGATTTCGTATATGGTGATGGTGATCCTGATTTATACAAAGTTGCTCATTCACCTAAAGATGAATTGAATATAGAATTCGAAGGAACAGGAGTTTCTTTGTTAGGAAGTTGGAATGTTGATGGTGGAAAAGCGGATATCTATATTGATGGTAAACATGTAAAGCAAGTTGACACGTATTATCGCGAGGAGGCTGGTAAATATGATGTGAATCGTGCTTATTTATTTCATGATTTAAATCTTGCTCCAGGTAAACATACGTTGAAATTAGTGGTTTCAGAAAGTAAAAACCCTAAATCGAGCGGAAATAAAATTTATTTAGAAAGAGCTTTAGTATACCACTCTCATTAATTATTAAGTTTTATAGATTTTTAACCCCCATTTTCATACTGATAACGTACGGAAATGGGGTGTTATTTTTTTACAATTGCTACAGTCAATCGCGAAATACAAATAAGCCTTTTCTTGTCATCATGTATTTTGATATCCCAAACATGTGTTGTTCTACCGATATGAATAGGTTTGCATTCAGCTTCCGCGGTACTACCTAGTTTTCCAGGTCTAAGGTGATTCGCATTTATTTCCAATCCTACCGCATTGTGTGTTTCGGTGTTGATAATTAACGCTGAAGCGACACTTCCTAAGGATTCGGCTAATACCACAGATGCTCCACCATGCAGAATTCCATAAGGCTGTAATACTTTTTCTGTGATAGGCATGGCTGCTTTCAATGAATCTGCCGAAATAGCTGTTGCTTTTATCTCTAAGAATCCCGTCATATTTCTAGCAAACAATTCATTTATCTCATCAACAGAGTATTTTCTATTCCAAATCATATTAATTGTTTAAATATTTTTGGAGCAAAATAAATTTGTGGTGATTCAAGTGACCTGCTATCACGTATATAAATGCAAGGACACTAATCAGCCGATCGGAGGCCATACCTTTTCTAGCAAGTTCTGTTTCATTAAAGGTTTTAAATAGCGCAATATTGGCTTGTCGGAGGTGAATGAACTCTTCAATAATGCTATCTATTTCACGTTCATTATGCCGTCCGTTGATTACAAATTCATCTTGTTCAAATGACGCCAATGCGGTCATGTCATTACGTGCAAATCGTAGCGCACGATACGACATTACGCGTTCGGTATCGATAATATGACAAAGTATTTCTTTCACCGTCCATTTGCCTTCAGCGTAGCTGAATAATTCTTTGTCTTTTGGGATTTGGCGGATAAATTCTGGAAATGTTTCGAGTTGAGCCACAAGCTCATCAAATACATCACCTTGTACATTTTCAATATAATCTTCGTAGATAGCTGGATAATCTTCAGACTTGAGTAGCTTCATAATTTAAATTACTTTTTAGTACTATTCTAAATGTGGTGCCTTTTCCGATTTCGGATTCTTTGACAAAAATATTTCCCTTATGATAACGCACCATCCTTTTGGTCAAACTCAATCCTAATCCCCATCCGCGTTGTCTTGTGGTGAATCCAGGTTGGAAAATAGCTTCAAAATTAGATTTTGGTATTCCTTTACCGGTATCACTAATGTCTATAAAAATTTCTTCTTTCGCAATATTTTCTTTAATTACAATGCTGATGTTTCCTTCTGTATCAATTGCGTTGACCGCGTTTTTCAAAAGGTTTTCGATGATCCAATCAAACAAGGGAACATTAAGTTTCGCTTCGAGGTGACTTTCACCAGTGAGTTGAAATGTAATCTTGTCACTAGTTCTAATCTTGAAATATTCTACAAAATTTTCGATCACTTCGTATACATTATGATTAGATAAGACAGGACGAGAGCCTATCTTGGAAAACCTATCTGCTACAATTTCTAATCGGGTGACATCTCGTTCCATCTCATTCACAACCTGATCATCCTCGGCATCAAACTTAATTTTAATCAATTCAATCCATCCCATTAATGATGAAATGGGGGTTCCTAATTGATGCGCAGCTTCTTTTGCCATTCCCACCCAAACTAGGTTTTGTTCTGATTTTCGTATGGAGTTGAATACATAATAGGCAATAATCAAGAAGATGGCGATAAGTGAAAGTTGTATGTATGGAAATATTCGAAGGTTGCGAAGGGCTTTAGACTCTTGATAATAAACCGACCATTTCTCCCCATTTTCTAACATTAGATGGATGGGAGCATGGGCGCGCTTCATTTTATTTAGCTCATTTTGAAAATATTGAGGGTCATAGTTTACATTCTTTTTGAGAGAATCTTCTAATTGAATGTTTGTTTTGGTAGAATCCAAATCGCGCCAAAAAATAATATTGTCTTGTTCGTCTGTAATAATCGCGGGTAGTGTTAGGCTATCCCGAACAGCATAAATGAAGCTGATAAACTCATCGTCTACATCAGGCATTGTCATAATACTACGTGTGCTCATTGCCCAAACTTCAGCTTTAGTGCGTTCTGATTTCGAAAGGCTTTTTACCAAGTAATCGCTATACAACAGTGATGCTATCCCAATTGTGGCAGCAAAAACTAGCAAAAGTACTTTCCACGTTTGTTTTGAATTGTATTGATAAGGATTCATTCCAGATTATAAACTATTACAAAATAAGTAATTTATTCAATAATTGAAGTTTATTTAAGAGGAACATTTGTGTTCTAATTCATTTATTAAATGAGAAATAAGTAATTTTGTGGCATGAGTTCACAACAAAAAGTTAGAGTGCGTTTCGCGCCGAGTCCTACAGGGGGATTGCATTTGGGTGGTGTAAGAACTGCCTTGTTCAATTATTTATTTGCTAGACATCACCAAGGTGAATTTATTTTAAGAATTGAAGATACAGATCAGACGCGTTTTGTGGCTGGTGCTGAAGAATATATTAACGAATGTTTGGCGTGGTGCGGTATTTCGCCAGATGAGAGCCCAGAAAAACCAGGCGCATTTGGACCATACCGCCAAAGTGAGAGAAAGCCCTCATATCGCCAGTATGCTGAACAATTAGTGGCCAATGGCTATGCATATTATGCTTTCGACACAGCGGAAGAACTGGATCAACAACGTCAATTACATCCAAACTTTAGATATTCGCATGAGAATAGATTAAGCTTACGAAATTCATTGAGCTTGTCAGCAGAAGAAACTAAAGCATTGTTGGAATCTGGAGCACCTCATACCATTCGCATCAAAATGCCGGAAGAAGAAATGGTGTCTTTTGATGATATGATACGTGGTCGCGTTTCTTTTGAAACAAAATTAATTGACGACAAGGTATTGTTAAAAGCTGATGGAATGCCAACTTATCATTTGGCTGTAGTGGTTGACGATAAAGCTATGGAAATTACGCATATCTTCCGTGGTGAAGAGTGGTTACCATCAGCTCCAGTACATTTGCTATTGTGGGAATACTTAGGTTGGAAAGCACACGAGCCAAAATGGGCGCATTTACCGTTGATATTAAAGCCTGACGGAAATGGTAAATTGAGTAAACGGGATGGCGATCGTTTAGGATTCCCAGTCTATGCAATGAACTGGACTGATCCTAAAACAGGTGATTTGACAAAAGGCTTTCGTGAATTAGGTTTCTTGCCAGAAGCATTCGTAAATATGCTTGGTGTATTGGGGTGGAATGATGGTACAGAACAAGAATTATTCTCTATTGAAGAATTAATAGCAAAATTCTCTGTTGATCGAATTAGCAAAAGCGGGGCAAAATTTGATTTTGAAAAAGCTAAGTGGTTCAACCACGAGTGGATCAAGAAAACGGATAATGCAGCGCTTCTCCCTCAAATCAAAGAAGTGTTAGCGCAACATAATATTACTAATGTTGATGACGCATACATTAATAAAGTATTAACAGCGGTTAAAGAGAGATTGACTTATCTTTCTGATTTTTGGGAACAGACATCATTCTTTTTTGAAGAGCCAACGCAATATGATATTGATGCTGTAAAGCCGAAATGGAGTGAAGATAAAACGGCATTTTTTGAGAATATAATTGCTGAATTTGAAAACCAATCGGAGTGGACAGCTGCTGCTTTAGAACCATTCTTCAAAGGCAAAGTAGCAGAGTCAGGAATGAAAATAGGTGAACTGATGATGCCTTATCGTATTATGTTGGTAGGTGGTAAATTTGGGCCGGATGTCTTCTTAATTACAGAATTATTAGGAAAAGAACAAGTAGTTTCTAGAGTAAAGAAAGCTTTGGAATTATTTAAATAGTATTTATTTTGTGTAACTAAATGCAAAAAGCCATTCTTCTGAATGGCTTTTATTATGCTTTATAAATTTTCCCTTTAATAATTTTTGTATTTTAGCCATTCTTAGGAATGGCTGATTTATCTGTAATTACTCCCATCGAATACCTCAAAGGTGTAGGCCCACAAAAGGCCGATGTACTCAAAAAAGAGTTACAGATATTCACTATTGGCGATCTATTGCAATATTATCCTTTTCGCTATATTGACCGTACAAAATTCCACAAGATTCGTCAATTGCATCCTGATTTGATTGGTGCGCAGGTTTTGGGTCGATTGGTTCAACTGAAAGAAGTTGGTGAAAAAAGAGCAAAGCGCCTTGTCGGTGTTTTCAAAGACGACACAGGCTCGATGGAATTGGTTTGGTTTCAGAGTGTTTCCTTTTTACAGAAAAGCTTAAAAGTTGGGGCTGCTTATATTATCTATGGGAAACCTACAGAATTTAACGGACAGATATCAATTACACATCCCGAAATCGAATTGTATAATGTGCAAGAGAAGAAAATCGGTAATCTAACGATGCAACCGGTGTATTCTTCGACAGAAAAATTGAAGAAATTCAATCTCGACACAAAAGGAATTCAGCGACTGCAACAAACCGCACTTGAAACTACATTCAGAAGTTTCAGAGAAACATTGCCAGAATATTTGGTTAACACACACAATTTGCTTGCCTACCCAAAAGCTCTGCTTTCCATTCATTTTCCACAAAATGTGGACGACCTCAATGCTGCAATTCGGCGAATGAAATTTGAAGAATTATTCTTTATTCAACTTCGATTATTACGCAACAAACAACTAAATACGCAAAAATATAAAGGCCATCGATTCGATAAAGTCGGCGAAAAATTTAATACTTTTTTCAATACCAGATTACCATTCCCTTTGACGAATGCACAGAAACGTGTAGTCAAAGAAATCCGTATTGATACCAATACAGGCGCGCAAATGAACCGTTTGGTGCAAGGTGATGTTGGTTCGGGAAAGACTGTTGTCGCGCTGATGAGTATGTTGATTGCAATTGATAACGGCTATCAGGCTTGTATGATGGCACCAACAGAAATCTTAGCTACCCAACATTACAATGGATTAAAGGAATTATTAGGTGAAGGTATTTGCAATATCAAATTGCTTACGGGATCGACTTCTACGAAAGAACGTCGTATCATCCACCAAGAGTTGGAAGAAGGCACATTAGATATTCTGATCGGTACACATGCCTTGATTGAAGATAAAGTGAAATTCAAGAATATAGGTTTTGTAGTAATTGATGAGCAGCATCGTTTTGGGGTGGAGCAACGTGCTAAATTGTGGCGTAAGAATGTTATTCCTCCTCATATGTTGGTCATGACAGCCACGCCAATTCCACGAACTTTGGCGATGACGCTCTACGGGGATTTGGATATTTCTATTATTGACGAATTGCCAGCGGGTCGTAAACCGATTAAAACTGTTCATTTTTTCGAAAATCAAAGATTGCGTGTTTTTGGTTTTATGCGCGAAGAAATCGCTAAAGGCAGACAGGTCTACATCGTTTATCCATTGATAAAAGAAAGTGAAAAGCTTGATTTATTAAATCTGGAAGCAGGTTTAGAAAGTTTGCAAAAGGAATTTCCGCTGCCGCAATACAAGATCAGTATTGTACACGGTAAAATGCCAGTGAAGGATAAAGATTTTGAGATGCAACGATTCGTAAAAGGAGAAACGCAGATTATGGTCGCTACGACAGTAATTGAAGTTGGGGTGAATGTTCCAAATGCCTCGGTCATGGTGATTGAAAATTCCGAAAGATTTGGTTTATCACAATTGCACCAATTGCGTGGTCGTGTAGGTCGTGGCGCTGAACAGTCGTTTTGTATTTTGATGACAGGTAATAAGTTGAGCAAAGAAGGTCGAACGCGATTGGAAACCATGGTGCGTACGAATGATGGTTTTGAAATTGCCGAAGTGGACTTAGAATTACGTGGTCCAGGTGATATTTCTGGCACGCAACAATCAGGCGTATTAGACATGAAAATTGCTGATTTGGCTAAAGACCAAAAAATCTTAGCAGAAGCTCGAAATTCTGTTATTATAATCTTCAAAACTGACCCTAATCTGGCCCTTCCAGAAAATCAAATATTGCTAAATTATCTCAATCAGCGAAACTCTGGAATCTCTTGGGATAAGATTTCCTGACATTAGCGTTTCAATTCCAAAGCAGGTATTTCTGTATATTTGCAATACTTATGGAAAACCCGGATTTAACGAATATTGCGTCCGAGCAAATTAGTGATTTGTACCAAGAAATTTATAATACACTCGTTTATCTTGGTGGCACGAGCAAATTAACGCACATATTGACAACAATTACTTTATTATTAAGTGTTGTTATCATTTTGCTCATTACAGATTTTATTTTCAGAAAAGTTCTAAAAACTTTATTCATAAAAATTATCAGTAGCTCAAAGACAATTTGGGATGACAAATTGCTGGAAAATAAAGTTTTAGATGACTTCAGTCATTTGGTATTAATTATCATAGCGCAGCAAACTGTTCCGCATTTATTTGTCGGCTTTAATTCATTTCGAGAAATTCTAATAAAAGCATTAAGCGTAATTGTTGTCATAGCTGTTTACAAGCTTTCTAATGCCTTATTAAAAACGTTAAGGGATATTCTAAAAACCTCCAAAGCATTTTTCGACAAGCCTCTTGATAGCTATTTACAAGTAATTCAGATTTTCTTGATATTTGTTGTATTCACCGTTTCATTTTCTATCATTACAGGCAATTCACCGTGGTCATTTTTGGTTTCTTTGGGTGCAGCTTCAGCTATTTTGATGTTGGTTTTCAAAGACACGATTTTGGGTTTCGTAGCGAGTATTCAAGTTTCTGCCAATGATTCTGTGCGTGTGGGCGACTGGATTGAAATGCAAAAATATGGTGCTGATGGCAGTGTGGTACAGATAAATTTGAATAATGTGAAAGTTCAAAACTTCGACAAAACCATCGTCACACTTCCTACTCATGCTTTACTGAGCGACTCCTTCAAAAATTACCGAGGTATGCAACAATCGGGTGGCAGAAGAATTAAGCGTGCAATTTTCATCAAGATATCTTCCATTCGCTATTTGAATTCTAATGAAATTGAAGAGCTAAAGAAAATTCATCTGCTAAAAGATTTTATAGCTACTCGCGAGGAAGAAATCGCGACCTATAATGCATTACATGAGGTAGATGAGAGCGTAAAAGTCAATGGACGTAGAATGACGAATATTGGTCTTTTTAGAGCATATATCCAAGCTTATTTAAGGAATAACAAGAATATCCACAAGGAATATCCGTTGATGGTACGTCATCTGGCGCCTACAGAACATGGTTTGCCTCTAGAGGTTTATGCATTTACTCAAGGAACAGAGTGGCTGTATTTTGAAGGCGTAATGGCAGATTTGTTTGACCATATATTTGCTGCTATCAAATATTTTCATTTGGAGATATTTGAACTTCCAGCTTCGGATGATTTAAGGGTTAGAGCAATGCAACTACCAAATTTCGATAAACATATTAGCAACTAAGTTGTTAATATTTAAGATTTATTACGGCAAGGAATAGCAACTACAGTTTTATTTTTTGCCATCTAAAAAACTATCTTTGTTTATCATATGTTAGGACAAGACCGAAATTTTAGTTCATTGTTCTAATATTAGTTTAAAAAATATTTATGTCGAAAAGATTCAAATTAGTAGATACAGCACCGAAGAAAGAAACAGCAATATTAGTGTCGGTCATTACACCTGATGTATCTGACCAAATGGCTCAAGATTACTTAACAGAATTAGAGTTTTTGGTGCAAACAGCAGGTGCTGAAACCGTAAAAGTTTTCACACAAAAACTGCAAAAACCAGAACACGCTACTTTTGTGGGAACAGGAAAATTAGAAGAAATACGAGAGTACGCTGAAGCGGAAGAAGTGGATATGGTCATTTTTGATGATGAATTAACACCTTCACAACTACGTAATATTGAGCGTGAATTGAAGCGCAAAATATTAGACCGTTCGAGTTTAATTTTGGATATTTTCGCGAGTCACGCACAGACAGCGCAGGCAAAAACCCAAGTCGAGCTAGCGCAATTGCAATATTTATACCCAAGATTAACTCGTATGTGGACACACTTGGAACGTCAGCGTGGAGGTATCGGTATGCGCGGTCCGGGTGAATCGCAGATTGAGACGGATAGACGTATCATTTTGGATAAGATTTCCTTGCTAAAAGAGAAACTGAAAACCATCGATAAACAAAATGCAACCCAACGCAAAAATCGTGGTGACATGATTCGTGTAGCTTTGGTAGGTTATACTAACGTTGGGAAATCAACCATATTGAATATGATTTCAAAAGCGGAGGTTTATATCGAAAACAAACTTTTTGCTACATTAGATACCACAGTTAGAAAAGTAGTCATTGATAACCTTCCTTTTTTACTTTCTGACACTGTAGGTTTTATCCGCAAATTACCGCATCATTTAGTGGAATCTTTCAAATCGACATTGGATGAAGTGCGTGAAGCTGATGTTTTGATTCATGTGGTGGACATTTCACACCCGAATTTTGAAGACCATATTATCGCAGTGAATGAGACGTTGAAAGATATTAATGCTTTAGACAAACCTGTAATAACGGTTTTTAATAAGATAGATGCGTTTAAACCAGCTGTCGAAGTCGACGAAAATGGTGAAGAAATCAAAGTTACTTTAAATGACTTCAAGAATTCATGGATGGCTAAAAATTCAGACCCTGCCATTTTCTTATCGGCAACGAATAAAACCAACATCGAAGAATTCAAAGAAAAGCTTTACGAGATAATTTCTAAAATGCATAATGCACGTTATCCGTATAATAATTTGTTGTATTAATAATGAACAAAAAAGTACAATTTATAGATTGGGGATTGGTGGATTACCAAGAGGCGTGGGATAGACAAGAGCAGGTATTTGCCGAAACTTTAGCTATAAAACAAGATAATAGAACAAATAATTTAGAAAATCCGACTCCGAATTATTTAATCTTCACGGAACATCCGCATGTATACACCTTAGGGAAAAGTGGTCATGAAGAATATTTGCTATTGGATGAAGAAGGATTAAAAGAAAAAGAAGCGAAATTTTACAAAATTAACCGTGGAGGTGATATTACGTATCATGGCCCTGGACAGATTGTAGGATATCCTATTTTGGATTTGGATAATTTTTTCACAGATATTCATCTTTATCTGCGAACTTTGGAAGAAGCTATTATCTTAACTTTAGCCGATTATGGCATTAAAGCGGGAAGATATGAGGGTTTTACTGGCGTATGGCTGGATGCAGAAAACGACAAAGCACGCAAAATTTGTGCGATGGGAGTGCGTGCTTCACGCTGGGTAACCATGCATGGATTTGCTTTTAATGTGAATGCAGATTTGAATTATTTCGGAAATATTATTCCTTGCGGGATTGATGATAAAGACGTCACCTCGATGGAGCGCGAACTCGGTAGAAAACTCAATATGGATGAAGTGAAAGAAAAGCTAAAGAATCATATAGCCAACCTATTTCACATGGAACTTGTGTGACCTAATTTCATCTTAAAAAATTCTAAATACTTGTAATTTTCTAATTCACTCTATATTCTTTGGTACTTTATGAATTAATAAATTTAGATATTTAATCTCCTCGAAAGCTAGTTGTTTAACTAACTTAATGTGTTTTGTTGTGATTTACTTATTGATTAGAATAATTAGATGAACGCAATTTAACCATTTTTTAGCCCTTATTCACCATTTTGTTATCTTAAAAATGGCTATTTTTGCGCCTACATTTACTATAAGAGGTAATATTACCATCAAATAAAGATGGCGTTATTAGAGCAAAATTATTCTAAAAAACAGTTGTCGTGCGATCTAATTTTATTTAATAATACATCACTTATCATGAAAAAGTATTTAAAACCAGAAATCTTAGTGGAATATGTAGAAATAGAAGAAAGTATATCTACAGGGTCTAATCAAATAGACGTAAAATTTGTTCCAGAAGATACTAATCTTCTGAATGAATGGGAGACTTCTGAGATTTACGAAAATGTGGAATGGTAATTTCAAAAAATAACTATTAAAATGCTGAAAAATATATTTGTGATTTTGCTCTTAATTGGAGTAATGTCATGTCAAAAGTCGACTGACATTTCATTGTCAAGTGAGGCAACAGTAAGTCTAGATCTGCAAGGAGCGACGAGGACTGAGGCGAATAATAAACGTTCAAGCCTAAATAATAAAACTTCATTGCAAGAATTTATTGTTCCTTTTGGTGATGATAAGATTGTTTCTGTGTTGATAAAGGAATCTGGTAAATCTGCAACGACGCCAAGAACAGTCACAAAAAGTAATTTAAAACTCACTTATGAAAAAGGGACACATTACCGTGTGTTAATTTTTGATGATGAATTCAATTTTTTAGAATCTAAAGATTTAATAAGTGGAACTAATCAGAATTCAATAAGGTTAAATGCAAAAGATATTTATAACATATTTATATACTCTTTAGGTGAAAAAAACTCTTTAGATCCGCTTGATGTTCAACAAGGAGTGAATTGGAACGAAATCACATTGCAATATGAAAATAATGAAGATTTTGCCTTTCAAATTTTCAAGAATATATCTTTTCAATCTGGCAATACAGATATGAAAATTGTTTTGAAACATGCTTTCACAAGTTTAAGTGCTACGATCAATACATCTTCTTCGGTGGGTGCTATTCAGAATGTTGGGGATGTGGTATTGCATAAAGCGTATAAAACAGCCTTATTCAACATAGGAGAATCAGTAAACTATCCTCTTAATTTGAAATTTACCCATGAGGAAGAGGCTACGAAATTAAATCCATTTATAATTAGTGGAAGTAACTTTGAGGCAAATTCGAATCCGCTTATTCTTTACACAAATGGTGAGATTGACCATAATTTGACTTTCAAATCATTAACTATTAATGGTATTACTAAAACTGATTTGCAGATTCAAGGCCTTTTATTAGAGCCAGGCATAGCATATCAATTGGATATTACTATTAAAAGTTTTACAGCTGAGCCAGGTTTTGAATATGAGAATATAGGGATAGGGTGGGCTCCAGGAAACTTAGCTTACCGTAAATTATCGAATGGTGAGGTGGAATACTATTTTGTAGAACCTAATCAGACAGGTGATTATTGGTATTTCAATATGCTTGAACCTGCTAAAAATTATGATAGTGGGCAAGTGAAGAAAGAGGACATGCCAGAATATTCTATCGAGCGGGATCCATGCTCAAAAGTATCCGGTGGAAAATGGAGAACTCCTTCAACTGATGAATATCAAAACTTGATTGAACAAATTCCTAATTCTTCTACAAATTGGGAATTCAGGTACAATGGTGTTCACGGCGCATTCTTTGGCTCAAAAGATCTAAGAGCGATGTCACAAAATCCCTCATCATATTTGTTTTTCCCTGCATTAGGAGATAACTCTCAAAAATACTGGATGTGGGAATCTGAAACAGCTTCAAATGCGAAGAGTATACAATTCAGTGGATACAACCCAATTACCGCACAGTTTTTTTCGGAGGAAAAAACTAAAGAGATGCAAATAAGGTGTATTAGGTATCTATAGGAATATCTTATTAAGCGCAATTTTTAATAAAATTGCGCTTATTTTTTATGTATTCATTTATTGCTAATTTAGGGATTAGTAGGTGTCATAGCGCATCAGTATAATGCTCTTAAAAATATATGAATACAACAACTAAGATTAAAGAGTATATTTACTCTACTCCAGCTAGCTATGAACATAAAATCTCCATTCGGAGAATTGAAGATTTTATTTCGGAAAAAGCCGCTATTATTGGAGTTCCCCATGCTATCAAATTTTTTGCATTAATTATAATTTTGGAGGGAGATGCAGCACATCAAATGGATCAGCATATCTTAAAGTTGGGCCCCAAAGATGTAACCATCCTAATACCAGAGCAAATACATTTTTTCAAAGAATATACAGATGTAAAAGGATATATAATAAGCTTTACAGACACTTTTTTGTATGAAACTAAAAATATGTTCAACTTTCATCAAAATTTTGAAATAATCTTCAAATTTAAGGAACATGAGAAAGTGACATTGTCCGATGATTCATTTGAGACAATGAAAAAACTTTGCTGCCTATTATGGTCCGAAATTTACCAACCTTTCCATGTCAATACTGCATTAATATTGGAAAATTTGTTTACAATATGTGTGCACACTATTGATAAACAGCTCAATAGTGTAGGGGAGGTGCCATTTATGGATAAGCATCGTGAACTATGTATTCGTTTTAAAATAATGGTTTTAAGAAATAATAATGTAAAAAATAATGTTCAGTTTTATGCAAATGAACTTGGAGTTTCAATAAAATCATTGCAAGAATCGATGCGCATAAGTTTCGGAGAGACCCCAAAGCAATTCATCAAGAAAGCCCTGTTGTTGAGAGCAAAACAACTTTTACAAAATCCAGCAATCATGGTCAAAGAAGTTGCTTTTCAATTGGGTTATAGTGATCCTACAAACTTTGCTAAATTTTTCAAGAAGGAAACTAGTATTCGTGCGGAAGAGTATAGAAAGCTGGATTACGATCATGACAAATTTTTACCGTAAAAATGGGAGTTTCTTCCGTGCGTGTAGCTATGGAAAAATCAATATCTTGACAATGTGGTCTGAATAAGGAATCAACCAACTCCACGGTGTTATTCTCTCCTGACAGGTGTCCCAAAATCAGATGCTTTAATCGTGGCGAACGATTCTCAAGTAGCAATTCCAATGCTGTAGCATTCGAAATATGTCCCCACCCACTTCGAATTCTATTTTTTAGAAAATATGAATATCGGCCATTTTGTAACATTTCTTCATCAAAATTGCTCTCCAACAATAATACATCCGAATGCTGAATCACATGTTTCACATTATCGCATCCTCGACCTAAATCCGTCATTATACTAACATTGAAGTCCCCATCTGTTACTACGAAACTACAGGGCTCTTTGGCGTCATGATATTTTGGAATACCCATTACCGTGAGGTCACCTATTTGCACTCGCTCATCCGGCAGAATGAAATTGATTAGGTGCTCTGGCATATGCAGTTTCGACCCTTCATAACTCCCTTGTGTGATATAAACTGGAATCTGAAAACGCTTGCTGAAAACCGAAAGACCGCGTATATGATCGGTATGTTCGTGCGTGATAAAAATTGCTTTAATGCTAGTGGGATCAATACCCAAACGTTCCATACGTATAAGCACATGCTTGGTATTGATGCCTATATCAATTAATACAGCATCGTCACCTTTGGCAACATAATAACAATTCCCATTAGATCCAGAAGCAATCGAGCAGTATTTCATATCGGCAACAAAGGTAAAGAAAAAGCTCTTGTCAATTATGGACAAGAGCTTCTATATTTTTTATAAGAAATGAAAAATTAACACTCTGGCAAACTCAACGGCACTTTGACCGCTAGACCACCATCAGCTGTTTCTTTGTATTTTACGTTCATGTCTTGGGCCGTTTCCCACATGGTACTTACGACAGCATCCAAACTAACCTTCGCTTTGTCGGGATTCGATTGCAAAGCCAATTGGGCAGCCGTAATAGCTTTTATAGCGCCCATAGTATTACGCTCGATACATGGAACTTGTACCAAACCACCAATTGGGTCACAAGTTAAACCAAGGTGATGTTCCATAGCTATTTCTGCTGCCATCAGCACTTGTCTTTGTGAACCGCCTAAACACTCGGTCAATGCGCCTGCTGCCATCGCTGAAGAAACACCGATTTCTGCTTGACAACCACCCATAGCTGCCGAAATTGTAGCTCCTTTTTTGAAAATGGATCCTATTTCGGAGGCGGTTGTAATGAATTGAATAATCTTATCGTCATTATATGCATCATAAAATGCTATATAATATTGTAGTACAGCCGGTATTACACCCGAAGCACCATTAGTTGGAGCAGTCACAACACGTCCAAAAGAGGCATTTTCTTCATTTACAGACAATGCAAAACAACTCACGCAATCCAAGATATAACCAAAGTCTTTACCTCCAGCACGGATAGCTTCAACCCAAGAGTCGTAATCTGAATATTCACGACCTTTAAGCATTCGCTTATTAAGTCTTGAGGCTCTTCTTTCAACATTTAGCCCACCAGGAAGAACTCCTTCAGTATGGCAGCCTTTATAAATACACTCTTTTATGACACGAAATATATTTAGAATGCCCTCTCTTGTTTGCTCTTCAGGACGCCATGATAATTCATTTTCCATAACCAACTCCGAGATTTTGAGACCAGTTCGCATACAAGCACTCATCAATTGTTGTGCAGTATCAATTGGGAATGGTAAATCCACTTCAGAAAGTACAGATTCAGAGTCATCTTCTTGAACAACAAATCCTCCACCTATAGAATAATATGTCTCACTAATCGCTTTGCCGTCGTTAAGAAAAGCTTGAAATGTAACGCCATTCGGATGAAAAGGCAAGCTTTGGTCAAACAAAAACAATAATTGATTGGTATACGAAAATTCTATTTCTTTTAGGGCACCTAAAACAAGTGAACTAGATGATTTGATTTGCTCAACTTTGGGCATTACTTGATTGACATCAAAAGTCACGGGATCATCACCACTTAATCCTAACAAAATCGCGATATCGGTGCCGTGTCCAACACCTGTTTTGGCTAAAGAGCCATATAAAAGAATATTTACCTGCTCTACCTTATCTAATACATCTGTATCTTTTAATTTTTGAACAAAACGTTGTGCTGCTCGCCAAGGTCCCAACGTGTGAGAACTAGACGGACCAATGCCTATCTTGAACATATCGAAAACAGAAATTTGCTCTGACGCCATAATCGCTGATAATTGAGTAAATAATTTTCCGCAAAGTTAGGATTATAAATGACAAAAAAATAGCCAAGTTGATATTTCAACTTGGCTATTTTTTTATAATTAAACGGTCTTATAGTCCTTTTCCGTAAGTGTATGTTTTGTTAATCGTTACAGGTAATTTACCTTTTGATTTGATGTCTTTCAAAAGAACTTTTACAGCAGCTCTTTGCATGAATGCTTCATTTTGATAGCCCATCACAATTGACGCACTGCGATCCACTTTTACAGAAGTTAACGCATAAGGATTTGTTAACATCACGGTGATCGTACGACGACCTGCTATTTTATCTACAAAAGCCTTCACATCATCCGAAAAGTCCAATGTAGGTCTTGGGCGAGATCTATTGTCATGGATTGCTAAAATAATTTGCTCATGATTTCTAACATCTTTTACTAAATCGCCTAATTGCGCTGCAGTCTCTTTACCAGAAATATAGATGTTTTTCACATTTGATAATCTGCCCGCCATTCCCTTTTCAAAATCTTGCGCTGCAGTGATACCTACACTTACTATAACAGTTTCTTTTTTAGTATCGAAAGATTGAATACGGCGATTTGATTTTAAAACGGTCACAGATCCATCTGCCATACGTTGAATCAAAGATTTCGTCTCTGGTCTATTAAGATCCTCATACACGCTATTGCGTCCTGCTGGAGTATATTTGTCTAATCCTAACCAAAGTTTAGCTGCCAACACTCTTTTTACGCGCGCATCAATATCTGCTTGTTTCAAACGACCATTTTGAATAGATTTCTCAACTAAAGCAATTGCACGCGCACTATTTTCTGAAAGCTCTAATAAATCATGACCAGCTTCAATTGCCAAGATGTCCGCTTCACCATCAGGGAAGTATTTAGTGACACCTTTCATATTCATGGCATCTGTTACAGTCAATCCTTGGAATCCCAAATCTCTTCTCAATAAATCAGTAACAACCTTTTTTGAAATTGATGATGGTAAATTTGGTGTGTTATCTAATGCAGGAATGTCCATATGCCCTACCATTACTGCACTAGCGCCTTGTTTGATAAGTTCTTTGAAAGGATATAATTCCAATTCTTCCAAACGTTGACGACTAAAATTTAATTTTGGCAAGTCATAATGTGAATCCACATCTGTATCACCATGACCAGGGAAATGCTTGATTGAGGCTAACACACCTCCGTCAATCATTCCTTTCATATAAGCTGCAGATTTTACAGCTACGTTTTCTTTATTGTCACCAAATGATCTGAACCCAATAACTGGATTTTTTGGGTTATTATTGATATCGACAGTTGGGGCAAAATTGAAATGAATTCCAATTCGCAAAAAGTCCTTTGCCGCATCTCTTCCCATGTCATAGATAAGAGAGTTATCTTGTAATGCTCCTAAGGTCATTTGATAAGGGAATGATTGTGTTGAATCTGGAAGACGCATGCCTAATCCCCACTCACCATCAATAGTAACTAATAATGGAACTTTAGAAACTTTTTGGTAGTTGTTGATCATATCCAAGTGACGAACTGGCCCGCCTTGAAAAACTACTAATCCCCCTAATTGCTCATTTTTTACAACTGTGCCGACAGAGTCAATGAATTTTTGTCCCAAATTGGTGTGGGCTCGAACTAGAAATAATTGACCAATACGTTCTTTTGGAGTAAGACTATTAAATACAGAGTCGACCCATTTGTGTTCACTATTAATGAATTTCACAAAATCAGGTCTTTTCTGTGCCATTGCTCCTAATGAGGTCAATAATGCTAAAGAAAAAGCTAAAATAGGTTTCAGCATAATATTTTATTTAAAGTATATAGTCACGAAAATATTATAATAATTCGATATTTCAATGTTTTTGCGAAATTGTTACAACATAACGCAAAAAAACGCATCACAATAGTTGGTATTTTTTTTCTAAAAGAAGTGCTAAATCAATTGAATTATCTATCTCCCCACTTGCTTCTTTTTTCCACAACATATCTATTACTAATAACAAATATTGTGCTTCTATTTCTGGGTTGTCATAGCCCAATTCTTTGAATGCCCGAATGATGATGGGATGAACAGGTTTCATAAATTGATCGTGTTGTGACTTTGAAAAAGGAATATGATACAATCGTTCCTGCAATTTCCAGAATAAAGGTTCTTCAGCTACTAATTTGCTGGGCAAGAATATCATATTTTTCAAAAAGTCTTTAGCGCTTTTGTAAGTCATCATTCCTCGGTGATGCTGAAGAACACGTCTATAGCCAGACTTAATAAGATGAGCTAACAGCGCATCTTTGTTTCCAAAATGTTTAAATATTAAAGCTTCAGATACACCGGCATTAGCGGCTATTTCTTTGGTAGAGGTGTCAGCATAACCATTCTTAGCAAACAAAAGGAGTGCTGCTTCCAATATCTTCTCTTTTCTACTTAACAGGGAACTCTTCATATAAACACGTACAATCAAGCAAATATATTCAATTTAAGAATAAGTTTGAAGTTTAACAGTTTTAAAGTAATATTGTATCATAGACGTTTATCTATTGTGAAACCATTTGTAAAACTAATTCTCCTATTTTTCATTTTGATAAGTACACTATCTTCTATTGCGCAGCAAAGAATAAATGGTCGTGTGATTAATAAAACTGATTCTACCGCTATAATGGGGGCAACTATTCGATTAGTCTCGACCAATCAGCATATATCTAGTGTCAAATCTACTTCTTCTGATAAGCTAGGAAGCTTCTCTTTCAATCAAGTGCCCGCTGGGGATTATAATCTAAATATCCAAGCATTGGGATTTCAACAGAAACTTTTACCAATTCGGATTGAGTCTTCTAAAAGTGAAACGTTAGCTATTAAATTGGATGCAGAAAATATCGGTATTGATGAAGTTGTTATTAGTGCTTCACCTGCGGTTCTTTTAAAGGGTGATACGATGGAATATGATGCCGGCAAATTTGTAGCAAGGGATTTTGCGGATGCAGATGAATTGGTCGCTCAAGTGCCAGGTGTGATGATAGATGAGGATGGAAATGTCACAGCACACGGTGAGCCAGTCACGCGCATCATCGTTGATGGTAAGGAATTTTTTAGTTCTGATCCGAAAGTAGCTCTCAAAAATCTGCCAGCTGATATCATAGCAAAGATTCAATTGATAGACGAGAAATCTGAGCAAGCTCGATTTTCGGGATTTGATGACGGTAAACGAAGCAAAGTAATAAATATAGTCACCAAGCCTGATAAGAAAGTTGGTTATTTTGGAAAGTCAGCTGCCAGTAAGGGCGATAGGGATAAGTTTTCGGTCAACTCATCCACCAATAGTTTCAACGGTGATAAGAAATATGCCATAAATTTTATGGCTAATAACATCAATGAAACAAATTTTGGTGAGCAAGGGCGCGGTGGTTCTCGCCGTGGCAACAATAATACGGATCGTGGATTGTCCGATACTTATGCAGCTGCTGTTACATTTAGCAATACCTATCCAAAATCCAAGATGGAGGTAAGTTCGGATTATAATTTCAATTCATCAACAACGCTTACCAATTCGCTGTCAAATATTCAATACTTATCCGAAAGGCAGGCTAACCAACTTCGAACGCAAAATCAACTTTCGGATGCAAATAATACAGAGCATACATTTGGTGGAAGGCTCAAATGGCAAATTGACTCAACAAATCGATTAGATTTTTCGCCTAATTTTAAGTACACCAATTCCGAAAGATTAAGTTCTACTGATTTTAATACAATTAATACGAATAGCAATCCTATCAACAAGTCTGCGCGTTCTTCGGATAGTGATAATAGTAATTTGAGTTATGGCGCATCTTTAACTTATATGTTGCGTTTGAAGAAGCAGGGGCGTACCGTCTCTCTCTCTGCTAGTGGTAATAAAAACACCAATGATGCCTTGGGGTTGAATCTTGCTGTGACGGAATATTATCGGAATGCATTACTCAATCGTGTTGATACCAATAATAATAAGAGCCTGACGAATGGATATGGTTCTGGATTTAACACTAGACTTTCATTTACGGAAAATTTATCCAAATTTAGTCGCTTGCAAGCGCAGTATAATTTTAGAAATACCGCTTCATATTCTAATAGGGAGACGTATGAGTTTTTGGCTGAAACGGGACAGACTGGTGAATTAAGAGATAGGCTTTCTAATGAATTCAGAAATGATTATAATTATCATGGTGCAGGACTGTCGTATATTTTTGCTGTAAAAGATTCTATACGTTTTCAAGTTGGGGTACAATATCAACATGGTATGAGGCTCAATAATCGCACTGTGCCTATCAATTTAAAAACTACAGCTGATTTCAGTAGTTTGTTGCCAGAGTTATCAGCCCGTTATAAGTTTAGACAGACCAAAGAAGTGGAATTTTCTTATAATACACAAACGAATACACCAGCTATTAGTCAGTTGCAGGATTTTATAAATAATCAAAATGAACTGCGTATTACTAACGGAAATCCTAATCTTGAACAAGAGTACGCGCATACCATGCGTGTTCAGTATAAAGACGTAAATCGAAAAACAGGAAGATCATTGACAACGAATATTTCTTTCGAATATTTACAAGATAAGATCATAAACAGTATCATACAAACGGATACAAGTATTATTTTATTTGATGATATCCGATTGGGGGCAGGTGGACAATATATTCGTCCAATAAATGCTGATGGTGCATATAATTTTCGTGTCAATAACAGCTATGGGTTTCCAATTGAAAAACTAAAGCTGAACCTCAACTTGAATACAAGATTTTATCTCAATAATGAATTGGCACAGATCAATGAATTGCCTATTAAAAACAAGACTTTTGGGTATGGACAAAGTATTGGTGTCAACTCTAAGTTCTCAAAGAAATATATTGTAGGGCTGTCATATCATATTGATGGACGCGAGACATCCAATATTATGATGCAAACAGCTACATATCATGTTACTAATCACCGATTAAATAGTAATATCTCTATTGAGCCAATTAAAAATATAGTATTGACATCAAACTTGATGTGGTTAAACAACGGAGGTATTTTGGATTATCCGAATGTAGAAACGTGGATTTGGAATGCCTCGATTGGTAAAAAACTATTTAAAAAAAATAATGGGGAAGTATCGTTAAAAGGTTTTGACTTATTAAATAAAGCACAAAATATAAGCAGAAGAGTCACAGAAAATAATATATCCGATGTGACATCAAATACATTGAATAGATATTTTTTACTTTCCTTTACATATAATCTACGAAAATTTGGGTCAACTAATCTTTTTAAATAAATAGTCCTCCTTTTTGAAGAAAAAATTCTTTTTTCTTCATATAAGAATCTTTGTCAATAGCTTTTGTTCCTTTTGAAATAATAGCGGCTTTATATCCGAGATCTAATGCATCAATAGCTGTAAAGTACACACAAAAATCAGCCGCTAATCCACAAATGTGCACTTCATTTACTCCTTTTGATTTCATAAAGCCATCTAAACCTGTATTTCTACTTTTGAGGTTGTCGAAAAATCCACTATAGCTATCAACATTTTTATCCATTCCCTTGCGAAAAATCGTTTGTACAGCATTCGTGTCTAATGCTGGAGAGAAGTCTGCTCCAGAAGTTCCTTGTACACAATGGTTGGGCCATAATGTTTGCGGGTATCCATTGCAATCAATTACATTAAATACCTCATGATTCGGATGCATCGATGCAAAACTTTTATGGTTGGCAGGATGCCAGTCTTGCGTAGCGACTACGATTTCATATTTGGATTGGATTTTATTTATCAATTCAATGATCTCGTCACCTGCAGGAACTGCTAGAGAACCGCCAGGCAAAAAGTCATTTTGAACGTCTACTATAATTAGTGCTTTCATAATATGAAGTTATAAAAATTATTGCTTACTTAAGATAATTCATGGACGGATAAATTAAAGAAAATGTGTAGCAGATGTGTGAATTTACACGTGTTTTAAAGGTGTATTTTATATGAATGCAAAGTCAGTAAAACAAAATAAATTGTTAGATTTGCACCGCGTATCTATGAACAGTAGATATTTAACATATTATAACACATTTAACAGTAGGTATTACTTACATTTGCATGTCAACTAATATATATGAGTCAATTATTACGTTTTAAATATTTATACTTTTTGTCTATTATTTCTGCCTTATCACTTTTTGCGAGTTGTAATAAAGAGATGAGCGTTTCATTAGACGAAATTGATGAAGACATTGCGGTCACTTTCATTGACTCTTTTACTGTACATACCTCGACATACCAATTAAACTATCTTCCATCTTCTGCTACAGGAAATATTTTGGTAGGAAAAGTTCGATCTAATGACTTGGGTTCAATTAAGTCGACTTCTTATCTTAGACTAGCATTAGATTCATACACAGATAATATTCCTGAGGGTGCGGTCTTTGATTCGGTGAATGTTGTGCTAAGACCTAATAATGTAAGATATTATTATGGTGATACGACACAAATACAAACCCTTTCTGTACATAAAGTAACGCAAGAAATAGTTACAACGAATATTCTTTCCTCTATTGACAGTTATAACGCTCCTGTATACGTAAATGGGCCAACAATATTTAGTGATAAGAAGTTTGCTTATGAAAGTTCGGCATTAGGTACGGGTCAATTTAGGCCTTATGTTAATTCTATAGATACGATCAGCTTAAGGTTGACTGATGAATTTGGTAAGGATCTTTTTGATAAAATAAACACTAATGATTTTAATGTAAGTAATATAGAAGCATTTCAATCTTATCTGAAAGGAATAGCTATTGTGCCAGAAGATAACAATACAGTTGTTTTAGGGTTTAATGACACATTAAATATTCACCTTAATTACTCTTATGTAGGGTCAGATGGCTTCAAGGTTACAGGAAAGAAAGTGATCAGTAATTATTCACCATCCTATCAATACAATAATGTTGAATATGATAGAACAGGTACACCATTTGAAGGATTAAGTGGCTCAAATAGAGAAATATCTTTTCAACAAGCCAACAGAAGTGCTGTTATTCAGTCAGGAACTGGGCTAGCTACAAAAATTAAAATTCCTACATTAAAGGAATTCATGTACAATGAAAACATTAGTATCAATAAAGCGGAGTTAATTATTGAAACAGAAGCTTTGGGCAGTGGAAATTATCCAGCTCCGTCTAGTTTGATGTTGATTGTATCCGATAAAAATGGATTAGCTACGAACTATGTGCCTTCACCATTCGCCAATACGATTCAACAAGCTACGTATATGCCAGGAAATGACGTAGGGCAGAATGGAAAATATATTTTTAACTTGATTGATTACATAAAAAATATTAATACAAATCGATATATTGATACGGATTTGTTGATATCAACTATTACTCCAGCGCTTTTCGGTACTGTTAATACAGCTAAGATTGCAACGGAGAATGGTAAGCCTAAGATTAAATTAAATATTGTATATACTAAATTTAGATAATTTATGAATAAGAAAAATTGGCTATGTATTGTTTTAGCCTGTGCTTTTACACTTTCAGCATTTAATTCTTGTAAAAAAGACGACGACAACGATAACACGACAGATAATGGGCCTACGGAATGGGTTAGATCATCTGCTTTTGATGGCGATCCAAGAAGTGCTGCTGCTTCATTCCAGATTGATAATAAAGGTTTTATAGCAACAGGTATTCTAACGACTAATGAAAGAACGAATGATGCTTGGATTTTTGAAAATAACGTTTGGAAACAAATAGAAGATTTCCCAGGTGTTGCGCGTAATGGTGCAGTAGGTTTTTCAATCGGTCAGAATGGTTATGTAGGATTAGGTTTTGATGGTACTGATGTATTGAAAGATTTCTACAAATATAATTCTGCCAATGGTACTTGGACTCCAATAGCGTCATTGCCTGCTAATGCAGAAGCTCGTTATGGTGCTGTAGCATTTACTTTAGGTAATTATGCTTATGTAGGTTTAGGTGCTACAAAGACACAAAAAACATTAAAAGACTTTTGGAGATATGATCCTGCTGCTGACAAATGGGAAGCAATTGGTTCTGAGTTCAAACAAAAACGTGTAAATGCTTTTGCTTTCGTAATTGGTAATAAAGCATACGTTGGTGGTGGTTTTGATAACAACCAATTCCCTGAAGATTTCTATTCTTTTGATGGAACAAAATGGACAGAAGAAACACCATTAAAAGATACTGATAACACGTACGATTTGACACGTCAAGGTGCTTCTACATTCGTGATTGGTAACTACGGTTATGTAGTAGGAGGTAAAAAAGGAGCTTCTTTAAATACAGTATGGAAATACGATCCAGCTGCTAGAAAATGGGAAAGCAAACACCAATCATTGCCTCAAAATGCAAGAGACGGTGCTGTTTCTTACTCGATTGGTGGTAAAGGTTATTTAGCTACTGGAGCTAATGGTTCTTTAAAATTTGATGATAACTGGGTATTTACTCCGGTTAGATAATTATAGATAGTTTAATACAGTACTATATTCTAGTATTGTAATGAATAGTACAATTAAAAGGGGAATAGAAACTAAGTTTCTATTCCCCTTTTAATTTAGATCCTCTAGCATTTACTGCATAAAAAAGCTGCTTTGAGCATATTATCAAAGCAGCTTTTTTGTTATTGTATTCTGATTAAGCTTTCCAAGCAATCACAGAAATCTCAACGTTTACATTTTTAGGCAATGTCTTTACAGCTACACATTCGCGAGCTGGCTGGTTCGTAGTAAAATATTGAGCGTAAATTTCGTTTACGGTTGCAAAATCGCCCATATCACTCAAAAAAATGGAAGCTTTTACTACATCTTCCAAAGCGTATCCTGCTTCTGAAAGAATTGCTTGGATATTTTTGAAAACTTGGTGAGTTTCATCTTGAACTCCAGACGTAACCAATTCCATGGTCTCTGGAATCAGAGGAATTTGACCAGATACAAATAATGTTTTATCTGCCCTTATAGCCTGATTGTAAGGGCCTATAGCTGCAGGAGCTTTTTCAGTATTAATTATTACCTTTTGTGACATGTTTATTTATCTATAAATATTTTATAAATTATTCCTAGTAAGAAGAGAATAATGGCTAAGGCATTAATCACATACATGATGCGAATTGACAAAGGTTTTTTCGTGTTTAGTTGTTTCATTTTTCTCTATTGAGCTAAGTTACAATGCTAGCGGTGTAATTACAAATTCAAAAAAGCTTTTAGTATAATTGTATATATGAAAAGCAAATTTGCCCTAACCAATGGTATTATTTTCACAGGAAATAATACCTACACGTATAAAGCCTTACTTATTGAAGGCGAAAGTATTCTTTGTGTAGTTGATGAAACAAATATTCCTGAGAGTTTTGAAAAAATTGATGTACAAGGGAAATATATAGCACCTGGCCTTATAGATTTGCAAATTTATGGCGCCGCTGGAAGCTTATTTTCTGCAGACTTGACTGTGGATTCTATTAATAGAATAGAACAAGCTTTGCTTCGTGAAGGCTGCACTTCTTTTTATCTCACCTTGGCGACAAATACTTTAGAGGTTTTTAAAGAAGCAATTGAAATTTATAAATCCACTTCGTCAGAAATTGCTCTTGGTCTTCATTTAGAAGGGCCATTTTTAAATCCTATCAAGAGAGGTGCTCATCCCGAAGAACTTATTATAGAAGCATCAGAATCAATAATGGAATATCTTTTAGCTGAAGATGAAGGTGTAGTAAAGATGATGACTATTGCTCCAGAATTGATGAGTTCGGAATGTATACAATATTTGCAACGCAAAGGTATATTAATCAGCGCAGGACATAGTAATGCCACTTATGAAGAAGCTAATGAGGCTTTCGAGTCGGGTGTGAAAACGGTTACACATTTGTGGAATGCTATGTCTCCATTACATCACCGCAATGTAGGGTTGCCTGGTGCAACATACAACCATCATTCAGTACACGCTTCCATAATTGCGGATGGTATACATGTAGACTTCGAAGCAGTTAAAATTAGTAAGGCTATGATGGGTGAAAGATTGTTTTTAATCACCGATGCGGTAACATCCTGTGATAAGGGTATCTATAAGCATATTTATAATAAAGACCATTATGTGCTTCCTAATGGAACTCTTTCGGGATCAGCAGTAAGTATGATTAAGTCTGTGGAAAATTGTGTGAGGCACATAGGCATTGCACTAGATGAAGCGATTAGGATGGCAACACTATACCCTGCTAATTTAATAAATCGCGACGATTTGGGAAGATTAGAAGAGGGTGCACTAGCTAACATTTTAGTTTTTGATGATGCATTTCGTGTGGATTCAGTCTATTTCAAAGGTCAAAAGGTAGACAAATAGCCATAATTCTTTTACACTTTAAATAATATATAATAAAACTATATCTGTAGTTTTGTATCCTATGAAAATTAATGTAATTCGTTTATTAACTTTATTAAGTCTACTTGCAGTAATTACGATTTCGTGTAAATCTCGTAAATCTAAAAATGCAAAAGTATTAGTTTCAACTACTACATCTATTAACGCGGATACGACGAAAAATGTTGTAGTTATTCCTGCTGCAAAAGTCGAATCAGTGGTTGTAGAGAAGAAAGCAGAACAAGTAAAAAAGGAAGAAAAGGTTGAAGTCCAATTACCAGAAGTTCCACGTGAGTTTCGAGCGGCTTGGATTGCGACTGTAGCAAATATAAATTGGCCATCTAAGCGTAATTTGACGACGGCTCAGCAAAAGGAAGAGGCTATCAAATTATTAGATATGCTAAAAGATAACAACTTTAATGCTGTTATTTTTCAAGTTCGTCCGTCAGCTGATGCATTATATGACAGTAAATTTGAGCCATGGTCTTATTTCTTGAATGGAGAAATAGGAAAAAGACCGGAGCCATATTATGATCCTTTGGAATTTTGGGTAGAGGAAGCCCACAAACGTGGCTTAGAATTGCATGTTTGGTTGAATCCGTATAGAGCGCATCATACCAATGGTGGTGAAGTTACTTCGAAATCTATGGCAAGAACAGCCTCTGATTATGTAGTTCGTCTGAAAAATGGCATGTACTGGTTTGATCCAGCGGATCAACGTACGCAAGATCATGCATCTCGTGTGGTAAATGATATCGTAAAACGTTATGATATCGATGGTGTACACTTTGATGATTATTTCTATCCATATGCAAGTTACAATGGTGGAGCGGATTTTCCTGATAGCAAGACTTGGAATATCTATAAGTCTAACGATGGGGAATTGACTCGTGGAGATTGGAGAAGATCGCACGTCAACAATTTTATTGAGCGTATTTATAAAGAAATAAAAGCAGAAAAGCCATTTGTAAAATTTGGATTAAGCCCATTTGGAATTTGGAAGCCAGGTTATCCAGCTGGTGTAACAGGTTCTTCACAATATGATGAATTGTATGCAGATGCTAAATTGTGGTTGAATAAAGGTTGGATTGATTATTTTACACCGCAATTGTATTGGCCTATTGAACCAGCAAAACAAAGTTTTACGGCATTGTTGAAATGGTGGGAGTCGGAAAATACTTTCGGAAGACATCTTTGGCCTGGTTTGAATACCGTAGAAGTAAAATCAGCGCACAAACCGACAGAAATCGTCAACCAAATCAATGCGACGCGTGCCATTGTGCCTAAAAGTCCGGGTGTAGTACATTGGAGTATTGCAGGTTTAACTAAAAATGCCGAAATGTTGCCAGCGTTATCAAATGGTCCTTATAAAGAGAAATCATTGGTGCCGAAGTCTCCTTGGCTTAAAGCAAACCCATTATTGGCTCCGACGTTATTAATAACTCCAGAACAAGGTAAAATTTTTGCTAAATGGTTGCATCAACAGCCAGAGCAGGTAAGACACTTTATTATCTATGCAAAATACGGTGATGCTTGGGAATGGGATATTGTAGAAAATCATATTTCAGCTAAAGAATTCCCACAAATCAAAAACGGCAGAAAGTTGACAGTCATTGCGGTGAAAGCTGTGGATCGTCTAGGAAATGAAAGCGCGTACGAGGCAAAAAATGTAAAATAATTACTAAAATATCATTATAAAAAAGGGTCAGAATTTTAGAGGGCACTGAAAAATTTTCTATTTTTTTAAGAGACTTAAACAAATGACTGAGTATAGTATTAAGCTTACTCAGTCATTTTTGTTTAAGGGATTTCTGAAAGATTGTTTATTAATGGTCCTTATTGTAAGTTTAGTCAATAAGGATATGCTATTTGGCTATTATCATCCCAATTTGAGATTTTTAAAGCTAA
>NZ_WUQZ01000012.1 GCF_009829075.1 Sphingobacterium composti
TCTCCGAAGAAGATTGTTTTTTGGAACAATGATATCGTACAATCCTGAATAAGAACTGAACTGTATTTTTTGTTGGGTAGAAAGCATCCTGATATCCGTTTAAGCTTAATTTAAGATACAAAAAAAAGAGTAGTAAATGCATTTTCTACTCCTTTTTTTTGGGGCCAAATATAAAAGGGGACTTTTTCAGTGCCCTCAGAATTTTATTCTGACCCTTTTTTTATTGGATTAAAAGATTGAATGCTCAATTTGGTGGGATTTATTCTGAAAAAATTTACAATAATGCATGTTTATTCGGTTTTTAAAAAAAAAATGAATAAACATGTTCTTTATTTAAATTTTATTTGCTATAATTGTTTTAGAATGGACCGTATTGATATTATTAACCTATGAATTTGTAGATACGTGCTTTCCAAAGACTAACTTTTTAACATACTACCATTATGAACAGAAATTTTCGAATTTTTAGGGCATTGCTCTATGATGGGTCGGCAGACCGTGAAACCTTATTACATGTATTTAATTGTGTTATTCCACATCTACAATTTACTGAGAAGTAAATATGATGAATTATTCCATCGTCATCAAACCTGATTATGGATTTTTATGGCATGGATCGTATTAATGATACTATCAAAAGGCCAATTTTACTAACCTATTAATATTTTCCAATGAAGAACAAGCTACGCTTATATCATTCTTTCATTGCTAAATTAAATGCTGCTCGGCATGGAATAATAACAGTATTGTATTACTCTAATTTAGCAAAATATAAATCGCAGAGAAATAGATTGCAGAAATCGCTCTATTTAACATTTCTTTTATTACCTATACTGCTATTATTACTATCAGCAATACCTAGTCAATCGCAAGCAGACAACAAAAAATCATTTGTTAAACAAGAAAAAATACAAGTTACTGGTCAAGTAACAGATTCTTTAAAAAATCCAATTGCGGGTGTTTCCGTTAAAGTAAAGACCGGATTAGAGACTTCCACGGATCAAAATGGTCGGTATGTAATTGTAATTCCAAAAGAAATTGTAAATAATGCTGTATTAACATTTTCATCCGTTGGTTTTCAAAATCTTCAAGTTCCAGTAGTTGACAAAGCGGTAATAGACGTAATGTTAGCAGAATCATCTCAATTGATTGGAGAGACAGTTGTAACGGCGTTTGGAAGTAAAGCAAAAAAAGAAGATGTAGTTGCCTCTATTACTACAATTAACCCATCTGAACTTAAGATACCGTCTAGTAATCTTACAGCTGCTTTGGCTGGTAGAGCAGCAGGTATTATTGGTTTCCAGCGGACTGGTGAACCAGGAGCTGATAATGCTGATTTCTTTATACGCGGAGTTACAACATTTGGGTATAAAGTGGACCCATTGATTTTGATTGATAACATCGAGTCAACGCCAACAGATTTGGCAAGACTTCAAGTTGATGATATAGAAAATTTTTCGATTTTGAAAGATGCCTCTGCCGCTGCGGTGTATGGCGCGAGGGGTGCAAATGGGGTATTGTTAATAACCACAAAAGAAGGTAAAAGAGAAAATTTAAATGTCTCGGTTCGTGTTGAAAATTCACTTTCGACTCCTACACGTCAAGTTGAATTAGTAGATCCAATCACTTATATGAAATTGGCGAATGAGGCTTTACTTGGTCGTGATCCTTTGACTAGAAGTCCTTATTCTATGCAACAGATTGAGTATACGCCTGAAGGTGGATCATTAGAATATCCTGCTGTAGATTGGCAAAAAGAATTGCTTAATAATTACGCATTGAATCAACGTGTAAATATGAGTGTGAAAGGAGGAGGAAGTATTGCTCAATATTTTGTGTCTGGTGCACTGAATCAAGATAATGGTATATTAAAAGTTCCGAAGGTTTCAAACTTCAACAATAACGTGAATTTGAAAACGTACAGTATGCGGAGTAATGTTAATATTAACTTGACACCTATTACGCAATTAAATGTACGTCTGAGTGGTACTTTTGACGATTATAATGGACCATTGCAAAGTGCCACTAAAGCGTATCGCGATATCATGCGTGCTGTTCCTACGCGATTCCAACCTTATTATCCACCAGGAGAAAATTACAAATATCTTCAACACATAATGTTTGGTAATGCAGATGAGGGCGGTTATCTGAATCCTTATGCACAAATGGTAAGAGGATATAGAGAATATAATCAATCTCGTATGCAGGCTCAATTGGAGTTGAATCAAAAATTGGATATGGTAACGGATGGTTTGTCCGCTACTTTGCGTGCTACTACGACTCGATATGCCTTCTATGAAGTGAGTCGTGCTTACAAACCTTTTTATTACAAATTAGAAGGTTTGGATGATAATAATAATTACAGATACAGCATTTATAATGAAGATGAGGGAACGGAATATTTAGATTATAGTCAAGGTGGCAAAGATGTTACATCTATTTTCTTTATGCAAGGTCTTGTAAATTATCAGAAAAAATTTGGAGATCATTCTTTTAATGGAATGCTGGTTGGTACAATGAATAGTGAACTCAATGGTAATCCAGGTAGTTTGCAATTGTCGTTACCTCATCGTAATTTAAACGTGGCAGGTAGATTTACGTATGGCTATTTAGGGAGATATAATATTGAAGCTAACTTTGGATACAATGGCTCGGAGCGTTTTTCAAAAGAGCATCGATTTGGATTCTTTCCATCTGTTGGGGTAGCGTGGCATGTGTCTCGAGAGAAATTTTTCGAACCATTAAACAATATAGTCTCAAATTTTAGATTGCGTGGTACGTATGGCTTAGTTGGTAATGATGCGATAGGCTCAGCAAGTCAACGTTTTTATTACCTTTCAGAAGTAAACATGAATTCTTCAGCGAGAGCTTGGACGTTTGGACCATCATTGGATGAGTCGCTAAATGGTGTAAGTGTTTCTCGATATCCTAATAGAGAGATTACCTGGGAAACAGCGTATAAGACCAATTTAGCAGTTGAGTTAGGGTTGTTTAATAACAAACTTGAGATTCAAGCTGACTTCTTCAAAGAGGACAGAAAAAACATTTTTATGCAGCGTGCTGACATTCCTTCTACTATGGGACTAGCAGCAGCAATTCACGCTAATATTGGTGAAGCGCAAGGGAAAGGTTTTGATATGTCTGCGAGCTATACAAAAAGTTTCTATAATGGATTATGGATTAAGGGTATGGCGAACTTTACATTTGCAACAAGTAAATTTATTGTTTATGAAGAGCCATATTATAACCATCCATGGTTGTTTAGAGCAGGTTATCCTATTAACATAGCAAGAGGGTATATAGCGGAGAGATTATTTATCGATGATGAAGAGGTGAGAAACTCCCCTGAACAACAATTAGGAGGTCAAGTAATAGCTGGAGATATTAAATATGTGGATGTAAATGGTGATGGACGTATTACATCTTTAGATATGGTTCCATTGGGATATCCTACAGTTCCCGAGGTCAATTATGGTTTTGGTATTTCGTTAGGTCATAAAAAATTTGATTTTTCTGTTTTCTTTCAAGGGTTGGGTAGAGAATCATTCTTCATAGATCCAAGAGCTACAGGTCCATTCAGAAGTTATGCATATTCTGGAGAGACATTGGCAGGTACGGTTCAGAATAATGTATTGCAGGTTTATGCAGACGATCATTGGTCAGTAGAAAACAGAGATGTATATGCATTATTCCCAAGATTAAGTTGGACATCAGGAAATCCAAATAATGAAGTTACTAGTTCATGGTGGATGCGTAATGGAGAATTCCTTCGTTTGAAACAGCTGGAGATGGGTCTTACATTTGATAAGAATGGAAGTAAATTCTTAAACAGAGTGAATGTAGGAAGCCTAAGATTGTATGCAAATGGTTTGAATCTGTTAACATTCAGCAGATTTAAATTATGGGATGTTGAAATGGCTGGAAATGGATTGGCATATCCAATTCAGCGTGTGTTTAATTTAGGTGTTAAACTTGATTTTTAATTTGGATTGGTCATGAAAAGAAAACTAAAAATATCAATATTGTTTCTTTCCTTGCAGGCGGTTATTGGCTGTAATTATTTAGACGTAGTTCCCGATAATGTTCCAACGATAGACAATGCATTTACCTTAAGAAGTGCTGCTAAGAAATTCTTATACACTTGTTACTCGTATTTGCCACAGCATGGGCAATTAACATCGGCTAGTGCTTCGTTTGCAGGTATTGAAATGTGGCCCTTGGCTTATAGCGAAAGTAATACTTCAAGATTTGTGCAAGGACAACAGAATGTTTCTTCTCCGTTATTAAATTATTGGGAAGGATTGAATGGTGGTAAGGATATGTTTCAAGCGTTGCGTGATTGTAACATTTTCTTAGAAAATATTCAAAAAGTACCAGATATGATGCAGCCCGAAAGAGATGAGTGGAGTGCAGAAGTAAAATTTTTAAAAGCATATTATACTTTTTTCCTTATGCAACTTTACGGCCCGGTACCGTTAATTCGTGAAAACCTGTCTATCGATGCTGGTATCTCTGATGTACGCGTAAGACGTGAGCCTGTAGATGTGTGTGTGGATTATATTGTTCAGCTATTGGACGAATCGCTAGAATATTTGCCCAATTTACCTACTCAACAGATAGATCGACCTAATTATGGCCGTGTTACAGCTATGATGGCTTTGGGGTTAAAGGCTAAAGTGTTGTCTACATCGGCTAGTCCATTATTCAATGGTAATACGGATTATTCCAATTATGTAGATAAAGTACACGGTCACTTGTTTAATCAAATATATTCTGCGGATAAATGGAAAAGAGCTGCTGATGCATTAAAAGTAGCAATCGACAATGCGAATAGCATTGGCATGGAATTGTATAAATTTCACCCAAACCCTTCTTTATCGTTGTCAGATACCATGATATATGAATTAAACATCAGAGAATCATTTGCAGCACGTGATCCAAATGGTGAGGTAATATGGCCAAATACGGCTGGTTTCGCTTTGCAAAGTGCACTAACACCAAGATCATGGAGTCCAGATTTGACAAGTACAAGTACAGCGGGAGCTTATGGTCCTACATTGAATATTGTTGAAATGTTTTATACAGACAAAGGCCTTCCTTTGGATAAAGATAAGACTTGGAATTATAACGAAAGATACGATTTAAAAGTAGGTGATGAGCCAAATAAAAGACATGTAAAAGAAGGTTATCAAACAATCAAACTACATTTTAATCGTGAACCTAGATTCTATGCAAATATAGGGTTCGATGGAGGGATTTGGTATGGTCAAGGTAAATATACGGATTTGGACAACTGGCATTTAGAAATACGAGGTGGAAGATATACATCCGTGCGTGAGACATCTGCACACTCTCCGACAGGATATTATCCGAAAAAACCTATTAATTATCAAAACTATTTGGAAGGATCTAGTTATTATGTAACTAGTTACCTATTTCCAAATTTGCGATTGACAGATTTATACTTATTATATGCAGAAGCATTGAATGAGTTTAGCGGTCCAAGTGCAGAGGTTTTTGAATATCTAAATGCAGTGAGAGATAGAGCAGGTATACCTACTGTACAAACTTCGTGGGATGAATATTCAACACAACCGGGCAAATATAACTCGAAAGAAGGTTTACGTGAGATCATTCGTCAAGAGCGTAGAATTGAGTTGAATAGTGAATCGCAAGTTTATTGGGATTTGTTACGTTGGAAGATGGCAGAAGATATTTTAGCTCAACCGATGTTAGGATGGGATAAAAGAGGTGTTACACCAGAAGAATTTTACAGAAGAACGGTTATTTATCAAAGAGAATTCAGAAAGAGAGATTATTTTATGCCAATTCGTGAATATGAATTACAACGTAATGAAAATCTATTACAAAGTCCAGGATGGTAATATGTCAATATTTTTTTTCTTATTAAATTAAAAATACTATGAAATTCATAAAGTTATTAACGCTTATACTTCCTTTTTTGCTGGCAATATCTTGCGACGAGGAAAAACATAAGCCCCTCTTTGAGGGCGACACACCAGATGCGATCAAAGATTTTAGCGTAGAAAATTTACCTGGTGCAGCCGCGATATCATTCAAATTAAATGATCCTCGCGCAGCGTATGTTAAAGCTGTGTACACCTTAGATGAAGGTGCTAAAAGAGAGGCAAGAGCTTCTAGATATGATAATGTACTCATGGTAGATGGATTTGCTGAAGAAAAAGCATATACAGTTACATTATATGCTGTTAGTAAGGATGAGAAAGAATCCACACCTACAATGGTGACAGTAAATCCTAATAAACCGCCTTTTGTAGAGGTTGTTGAGAAGTTGAAAATCGCTTCTGATTGGGGCGGAGGTAGAATAGAAGGTGAGAATCCTACTTCATCGAAATTGATGATCGGTATTTTGAAGAAAAACAAAACAACTGGAGCATGGGAAGATGTACAAGCTTTCTTCACAGAAAGTAAAAGTTTTGCATTTAATTTTAGGGGTTTATCTCCGGAAGAAACAGTTTTTGGTGTATATGTACGTGATCAATGGCAAAACTTTAGTGATACATTATCTTATACTTTCGCTCCTAGAGAAGAAATCAAATTACCATTGTCGAGTACTAATACAGCTCATTTTATTGAGATTGCTGGAGATTCCAAAGCTTCATCTACTACTTATGCATTGCGTAGGATATTTGATGGTGCTCGAGCAACTTGGGCTGATGGATATTATTCAGTAGCTGAAGCTAAATTTCCCAAATTTTTCACTATTGATATGTTGGCAAACTATCAATTGAGTCGATTTAAATATTGGCAAAATAATAACCTTTATTATCAATCGGGAAATGCTAAGCACATTCGTATTTGGGGCAACACTACGCCAAGTTCGGATATGAGTACTTGGACATTATTGGGAGAATGGGATAATTGGAGACCTTCTGGTAAATCGCCATCTTCAGGTAATGGTGGGCTTACAGAAGCTGATCTGGCTGCAGCTCAAATCGGTAATGATTTTGATTTCCCACTAGATATACCTGCTGTGAGATATATTCGTGTAGAGACAGTAAGTACTTGGGAGCCACGTACACAAGTTTATTATCCCGAGTTAGAATTTTGGGGAAGACAGATAAAATAGTGGAAACATAGAATATAAACAAATGAAAAAAATTAATATAAGTTATGGATTCATGATCGTGGCATTAGTGCTAATAATGTCGTGTACCAAGATGGATCATTATTATAAAGATTATGTCATAGAGCGGATTTATATTGGTAAGCCTGACTCAATATGGTTGCAGCCAGGAGATAAAAAAGTCCGCTTTGGTATCCGTACCCCTAAGGATGCAGAAGCAAAGGAATTAGTTGTTAAATGGAATAATGGTAGCGATTCTACATCTTTTGACATTAACCACAGTGTGACACAACAATATTTTATTGTAAATAATATAGCCGAAGGAAGTCACGTTTTTACAGCATATACCTCCAATAAAGATGGACTTCGCTCAGTACCTATGGAATTAAGTACAACGGTATATGGAGATGTATATCGTGCTAATCTTAACCCTAGAGAATTGAGCCATACAGTTAAATTTAAGGACTCCTTGGCTTTTGTTTGGAAAAAGATGATATCAGAACAAGTCGTTGGGATGGAAATCCAATATACATCTAAGAGCGGTGTTTCTTCTAAAGTTCTAACAAAATTTGCGGATATGGTAGATGTAGTCAAGGATGTCGATTTATCTAAGCCTATTATCTATCGTACAGCCTATAGCCCAGTCGCAAATACCTTTGAGTATTTTTATACTTCAGATAATTTGTTGGATATAGAGGCGACTAACCGTAATACGTTGACCTTGGTTAGTAGTACATATACTAATGCGGAATTCATTGATTTGAAATATATGCAATTATATTTGGAATCTGAAGTTAACGATCAACTTAAAAAGACGATAGATATTTGTTATACATTAGGCGCGGGTTCCCGTTCAAATTTCTTTACTATAAATGGGACTGGATTTTCAGCTTTTGCATCCGCATGGCAAAGTAATATTGACTTATGGCCTACAAGAAATGCGGGTTGGATGAAGTTGGATAGAACTGCTGGTGCAGTTACTAAATATAATGGACTAGACGAATTTAATCGTGATCAGCTTGTTGATGCATATAATAGCTCTACAGGAGCCGCAGTAAATAGAGTTCAATCTTTGCAGCTGAATGATATATTGTATATTTATTCTATCACGCGAAACATTTATGCAGCTGCAAAAGTATTATCTGTTCCTCCAGCAATTTCAGGTGTATATGGTACTATAAGTTTAGAATTTAAAGTTTCTCGACCATAAAGTAGTTATATGTATAACTTTACATTTAAAGCCCTTCATATACTGAAGGGTTTTATTTTTTTCATATTATTAATTTTGTCGAATAGCTCAATTTATTTGTAGGATAAACATGGTGTCTAACTCCTTTGCGTTTTGTTGCGGTGTTGTGACGTCTCAACTCTTAGCTATATTGTAAAACCAACTTTACAAGTGCGGTTTTATTCGTTGTTTTTTCAAAAAATTATAAATTATGCAGATAATTCATTAAAATTGTTGTAAGCATTGACAATTTAAGGTGTCTATTAAAAGTTATTAAACCTGTAAAGACATTACATATTTAAAAATTAATTCGGGAAGTGATTTTTTGATTATTTACTTCCAATATACTCCTATATTATATAATAATTATTAACTATCAAACGCATGAAAAGAAGATTACTTCTCACATTTTTCGGGGTAGCAGTATACGCATCCTGTTTGATGGCTCAGCAAAAGTCTGTTACTGGTAAGGTTACTAGCCCTTCTGGAGAGGCATTGAGCAATGTAACAGTTGAGGTTCAAGGGACGAATCGAACTGTCAAAACCAATCCTGATGGATCATTTACCATTCAAGCATCTCCTGGTGAGGTTTTATTATTTAGATCTTTAGGTAGTACAGAATTCACACAGGCTGTGGGTGTGGGCAATGTGTATAATATCACTTTGACGAGCTCAGAAGAAGCCTTAGAAGAAGTGGTAGTTACTGCACTGGGGATTCGTAAAGAGAAAAAAGCACTAGGTTATGCTGTGCAAGATCTTAAAGCTGATGAACTAATGAAAAACAAAACTGCTAATATTGTCAATTCTTTGGCGGGTAAAGTAGCAGGTGTTAACGTAACGCAAACATCGGGTTCAGCAGGTGCAGGTGCACAGATTATTTTACGCGGTGGTACATCATTAGAACGTGATAATCAGCCTTTGTTCGTAGTAGATGGAGTAATCTATGATAATTCTACGGTTTTGGGCGGGAATAGTGGATTTGATGGAGCGCAATCTGTTTCTTCGACGAACAGTAATCGTATAATGGATGTCAATCCAGAGGATGTAGAAAGTATGTCCGTATTGAAAGGACCTGCCGCAGCAGCTTTGTATGGATCTAGAGCTGCAGCAGGAGCGATTATAATCACAACTAAAAAGGGGAAAGAAGGAAGAGCAGAAGTAGCTTTCTCTTCTCGTGCTTCCACTAATTGGGTTAATCGCTTACCTGAACAGCAAAGTAAATATAAGCGAGGTTATTACAATGCTGCAGGAGTTTTGGACGATTATACAACACAATCATGGGGAGAGACTTTTGGTGCTAACGATGTGATGTATGATAATATTAAGAACTTCTTCGATAATTCGACAGTTTACGATAATACAGTAAGTTTGGCTGGAGGAAGTGCTAATACGACATTTTATGTTTCAGCGTCACGATTTGACCAATCCGGTATCGTACCTTCTACGGGGTATGATAAGACCACATTCAGATTTAATGGTGATCAAAAGTATGGTCGTTTGACTTTGGGGACAAATGTTGCATATTCATTAGCGAATACAGACAAAACATTAACTTCTGCAGGACTATATAATTCAGGTGGTACTGGAGCAATGAACTCTGTGTATCGTTGGTCCAGAAATGATGATATGACAAAATATCTGAATGAAGACGGAAGTAAGTATAGAATGTTTGGTGACAGACAGCGACTTGAGGACGACGTTGAGAATCCATATTGGACGATAAATAAAAATTTATTGGATGATCGAACTGAACGTTTCACAGCCAATTTGAACGCTAATATGAAATTGGCTGAGTGGTGGAACTTATCCTATCGTGTTGGAACAGATAGTTATTTGACTAGAAATAATACATTGGTTTCTCCAGGTGGTGCGGTAAGACCACAATGGCAAAATGGTATGATGTCAGCTAGTGATTACCGATTTAATTATTGGTCTTCTAATTTGATGTCGAATTTTGACAAAAAAGTCGGTGATTTTGATTTAGGTGCATTGATAGGTTTCTTCTCGGAGCAAACGAAAGTGAGCAATGAAAGAAGAGTCGGTTTTGATTTCGTGATCGATGACTTCTACAGCTTCGAAAATATAGTTGATGCGAATAAAAGATTTAATTCAACTGAGTCCAAGAGAAGATTATTTGGTTTGTATGGTGAGCTAAGAGCTGGTTATAAGAATATGCTTTTCCTGAATGTGACAGGTCGTAATGACTGGACATCTACCTTACCAGTGGAGAACCGCTCTTATTTCTATCCTTCAGTGGGCGGAAGTTTCGTGTTTTCAGAGCTAACAAAGGATGTTTCATGGCTTAACTATGGTAAGCTACGTGCGTCTTGGGCTAAAGTAGGTAAAGATGCATCTCCTTATTTGACAGTTACTACATTGTGGCCTTCAAGAGAGTTTTTAGGGGGATTAATCGGAACAGGTAATTATTGGAATCGTGGTAATCCAGGATTGAGACCCGAGACTACCACATCATTTGAAGTGGGTGCTGAATTAAGATTCTTAAATAACCGCTTAGGTATTGACTATACATATTATACGAACAATTCGTATGACCAGATTGTGTCTCCACGTATGGGTCAAACTACTGGATATATTTTGGTGTCTGTAAATGCCGGTGATATATATAACAAAGGTATGGAGTTAGCTTTAACAGGCAAGCCAGTTGTTACTTCTAATTTTACTTGGGATGCAACATTAAATATGGCTAAAAATCGAGGGACATTAGATAACTTGATAAAAGGTAACGAGATATTGTATGTTACAGATGTTCAAGTTGGTAATGCAAAAGCAGCTTCGTTCAATGGTGGTGATTTTATGGCGATATCGGGTTCAAGATGGACGCGTACTCCAGATGGAAAAGTGGTGTTAGATGCTAATACTGGAATGCCTACGAGTGATAATGCAACAACTTATCAAATAGGTAATAGAGAACCAAAATTAACTGGTGGATTTAACAATAGCTTGCAGTATAAAGATTTGAATTTCTCTTTCTTGTGGGATTTCAGAATCGGAGGCGATGTGTATAACGGTACAGATTACTTTATGACCGTTAATGGTATGAGTAAACGTACTATGGATAGAGAAAGCTTGACGATAAATGGTGCGGTGCAAACAGGCAATGTTGATGGTGTAGCGACTTATGAAGATCGTTCCTTTACATTTGAGGCAGATCAATTTTACATGATCAGAAATGTAAATACAAGTGGACGTAAAATTATACAAGATTATTATTCAGATTTTTACGTTAGAGAAAGTGCTAATTTTCAAACCAACACAAACTGGTTGCGATTAAGAACAGTATCACTATCTTATGATTTTACAAAATATGTCGCTAAAAATGCTTCACTGAATAGAATTGTGAAAGGTCTAACAGCTACTGCGCAGGGTACAAATTTATTATTATTCACAAATTATAAAGGTATGGATCCTGAAGCATCTGCGGCTGGTTCGGGTGTTGTTGGCTCTAGTTCGGTAGGTATTGATTTCAATGGCGTACCAAGCACTGCAGGTTTTATGTTTGGTGTTAACTTAAAATTCTAACAATTCGCATTATGAAACGTTTTAACAAAATTATATTATTCGTCTCTGCTATTATATTGTTTAATAGCTGTAAAGAAAGCTGGTTGGATATTAATGTTGACCCTAGTAATCCAACCAATGTAGTCGCGCCTGTTCAAAACAGGTTGCCATGGATGCAGCATCATTTATTGTATGCACATGCAGCAGCGGGGGTTCGATCTGCATTGATTACGCAGAATTTGACTTTTATAAAAAATACATCACAGCAAAGTATGTCGGCAGGTTGGGATCCTATCCAAGGAATGTCTACGACGCCATATCAGTTCTTTTTTGTGGCTGTGGGTTCAAATTTAGCTGATTTTGAAAAAGCCGCGGAAGCACAAGGGGCTTTCCACTATTTAGGAGCAGCGAAAGTTATTAGAGCAATGGGCTTTATGCTAATGGTGGATTGGTTGGGAGAGATTCCTTATACCGAGGCATTGGGCGAAAACATATCTCCTAAATTTGATGATGGAAAAACAATTTTCGAAGGTTGTATAAAAGATATCGATCAAGCCATCGCTTATTTTGAAATGACGCAAACAGCTGGAGCTACACCGTTGAGTGCGGGTGATAGTTGGAATGGAGGGGATGTAGACAAATGGAAACGTTTAGCCTATGGTCTGAAAGCGAGGTGGTTAAATAATCTATCAAAAAAATCTATTTATAATCCTGACGAAATCTTGGCTCTACTAGAGAAAGCTCCTAATAGCAATGCGACTAGTACTGTAGTCAATCATGTAGATGTTGTAGAGCCTGTTGGTGACGTCCTATTTGGTGATCCTCTAAAAGCTTCAGTAATGTTTTCTAATATGGGTATGAATACCAATTTTAGAATTACCAAATGGTATGAGGATATTTTAACTAATACTTCGGATCCTAACGTTGCAGATCCTCGAGCAGATAAAATGATTCCTTGGGCGCAATTTGGTAGTGGTAGTTTGCAAAATAAAGTATTCAAACGCTCAAAAGGTGTAGACATGAGTTCAGATATTCGCATGAATGGAGGTCCTATCACGTCTTCATTTAATAATAGTGCATCTGTATTGACATTGAATGCAGGTACAGCTTCGGAGCGTAAAATATTACCTTATTCTAATTACATCGGAGGCACGAATAGTGCACGATATGGCGATACTTTGTATGTGTCAACCAGAAGTAATTCAATTGGCTATAATAAAGCGGCAAATGATCAGTACGTTTGGGGAGATGGAAGTTCCGCTGGTACTAGTATCTTCAATGCAAGACCAGATGCTCCTACGTATGTAATGACATATGCGGAAATGTGTTTTATTAAAGCAGAAATCTATTTCAAGAAAGGTAACAATACACTTGCTTTCGAAGCATATAAGGCGGGTATAAAAGCACACATCGATATGATGAATGCAAAATTAACCGCATATGGTAATATTAATCCAAGCAAATCTCCAATGAGTGCTACTGCTGTTACAAACTTTTTAGAGAATGGTATAGGGGCTGCTGGGGATTTAACGCTTAATAAGATTATGACTCAAAAATACATTGCGATGTCTTATTCTCACCAAAATTGGAATGATATGAGAAGGTATGACTATGATAGTAATGTTTATTCGGGTTGGAAAGTTCCATACGAATATACAGTTACTGCGTCGGCTCAAAATAAAATTCCTTCGGGGACGCATTTTAGACGCGTAATGCAGGTAAATCATGAATTTAATTATAATGCAGAGAATGTTAAAGCCTCACATCCTCGTGCATTAAGTGATGATGTATGGTCTCAGCCAGTATGGTGGGATATTAAAGAATAATATTAATTATTTGGCATTCTAAAGGCCTCCTTTTCAGGGGGCTTTTTTATTCGAAAACGTTTGTGTAACACCAAAGTTACTGCATTGTGTTCAATTTACACTAAGTGATGCGAACAATCCGTATAAAACCTTGTTTTATCTCACATTATTAAGTGATATTAATAAAAAAAGGAAAGTTATGGTTGTTTTTACAACTATCATTTTTGTGCGTTTTGTTTGTTGATATCCGTTATATAGTTGAATAAATATGTGGCAATCTTGCTTTTTTGTGCGTTTTTATTGTAATTTTATGCCTGATAATCATATAGTGTAAATTATTAAAGAAGTATTGCAATTAAAATGATAAAAACCTCAATTCTGATTTCTGCGACAGTAATATGTTTGTCTCTGTTTTCTTGTGGTATGTGTAAGTCCTCAAAAACAAGTACAAAGCAAGTTTCTGCTGATCAAATATTGAATACAAGTAAGATTCTTCCTGGTGCTGATCAATTATCCGCTTATATGCCATTACTGAAAGGTAAGAAAGTTGGTTTAATGGGTAATCAGACTACTATTGTTGGCGAAAGTAAAGAACACTTAGTAGATGTGTTGCTTAGAGAAGGCGTGGATTTGAAGTTTGGTTTTGCGCCGGAACACGGGTTCAGAGGTACCATCGAACGTGGGGAAAAAGTTGATAATGATAAAGATACTAAAACTGGTCTTCCATTATATACTTTATACGGCGGTAACGAAAAGCAAGATTCAATTGTTAATTCTATTGATGTCATGATTTTCGATTTGCAGGACGTAGGTGCGCGTTTTTATACCTATATCACATCATTGCATCGCGTGATGGAGTTGTGTGCTAAACACAATAAAGAATTAATTGTATTGGATCGTCCAAATCCTTGTGGTGATCAAGTCGATGGACCAGTGCGCAAAGACGATAAATTCAAATCAAATGTTTCTTACCATAAAATCGCTATGGTGCATGGTCTAACTGTTGGCGAATTAGCCAATATGATCAATGGCGAAAAATGGTTAGAAAATGGTCGTCAATGCAAAGTCACTGTTATTCCCGTAGAAAATTGGGATCACTCTAAAATGTATGAATTACCTGTAATTCCTTCGCCATCATTACCAAATCATTTATCGGTACGTTTATATGCTTCTCTGTGTTTATTTGAAGGTACTGAGATTTCCGTTGGACGTGGTACAGATTGGCCGTTCCAAGTTGTGGGATATGATAATCCTGTATATGGAAAATTCACTTACAATCCTGGTGAAAAAGAAGGGATGGTAAAACATGTGGAGGGAAAAGGACAAACTATGTACGGTTTAGATTTGCGTGACCTAGACGCTGATAAGCAAAAATTTACACTAAAATATATTCTAGATTTTTATCAAAAAATGCCAGATAAGACAAAATTCTTTACGCGTGCTGATTTCTTTGACAAATTAGCTGGAACGGATGAATTGCGTAAACAAATTATAGCAGGCAAAACAGAAAAAGAGATTCGCGATTCTTGGGCTAAAGACTTAGCTGAGTATAAAGAAATGCGTAAACAATATTTGTTATACAAAGATTTTGAATAATCTACCTCATAAGAAAAACAAATGAAAACTAGGTTTGCCTATTCACACTTAGGCAAACCTTGAAATTATGATAATTCCATTTATTTAATATGCTACATATGAGAAATACATTACTATTCTCAATAGCATTAGGATTGACGTTTTCTGCTGAAGCAAATACTGCTAAGGTTGCTAATGTGAACAATCTTAATGCTGCTACTTCCTATTTAAATAGTAGGTTAGTTCAAAATTCTGTGCAGGGAACTGTTTCAGATGCTAGTGGTCCAATTCCTGGGGTCACAGTTTCTGTAGTAGGAGTGCCAGGATCTACAATTACAGATGTCAATGGTAAGTTTACGATTAACGCACCACTTGGTTCTACTATTAGATTTTCAAGTATAGGATATCTGTCTCAAGATGTTAAAGTAACATCAAACTCTATCAATGTTACATTGCAAGAAGAGGATAACTCACTAGAAGAGGTCGTTGTTGTAGGTTACGGTACGCAGAAGAAAGAACACTTAACAGGTGCAGTTTCTTCAATCAATGTTAAAGAAGTAATGGGATCTCGTCCCATACCAGATGCAGGTCGTGGTATGCAAGGAACAATTCCAGGATTATCGATTACCATTCCTTCAGGTGAAGTTGGTGCTGATCCTATCATGAAAATTCGCGGTCAAGTAGCTTCCATTGCGGGTTCAAGCAATCCATTGATTTTAGTAGATAACGTGGAGGTGCCAAGTATCAACTTGATTAATCCAAGTGATATAGAGAGTATTTCAGTATTGAAAGATGCAGCTTCATCTTCTATTTATGGTGCTAAAGCAGCTTTTGGTGTAATTTTGATCACTACTAAAAAAGGTGCTAATACAGATTCACAAAGTATCAGCTACACAAATAACTTATCCCTACAATCTCCATTCAAACCTATTGAAATTGCTGGGATTGATGGTTTAGAGTATACATTAGAGGCTCATGAAAATCAAGAACAACCAGGTCCTGCTGGAGGTTTTTGGCGTGTAAACCGTGAGAGCTTTGAAAAAATTAAGGAATGGCAACAAAAATATGGTGGTATAGTAGGTAACTATGATCCTGTAGTTTATGGTCGTGATTGGTATTATGATGGTGTGGATAAATTTGGTTTGAGATTATACGATCCAGCTGAAGTTATGATCAAAAATAATGCGTTTTCACATTTACATAATTTAGGTGTTAATGGTAAGTCGGGTAAAACTTCATATAACTTAAGTGCTGGTTATTTGGGACAGCAGGGTATGATGAAGCCTGCGCAGCAAGATGATTTTACACGTTACAATGGAACAATTAATTTGTCGACTAAAGTTTCAGATGCCTTGACAGTTCGTGGGGGAGCGATGTACTCTAATGGTACAAAACGTTATCCAAATTCTGCAACAGGCTTTACATCGGATCCATGGTTATATTTGTACCGTTGGTCTAGGTTATTCCCTATTGCTGCTCAAGAGCATGGAACAGATGTTAGAGATCCATATTTTGACACTAAAAATGCGCACACAGCTCATAAAATTGACCGTTATGTTAACTTAAACTTGGGAACTACCGTTAATATTTTGGATGGATGGGATTTGAATGCCGATTATGCATTTTCCACTCAAAATAATAGCAATAATACCTCTATGCCTTCATTTACTGGTGCATGGCATTGGTATGCCCCTGTAGCATGGAATGAAAATGGTAGTCAAGTCTATGTAGATGAAAATGGAATCCCTACAGATAACGGTGGTATTCCAGCTTACCGTTTCCCAGTAGAAACATATATTACAAAAGAACAATCAAATATTTATAAACAATCGTTGTTTTCTAAGAGACATACGTTCAATGCTTTCACTACTTACAACAAAATATTCAATCAAGATCATGATGTAAAAGTAATGTTGGGTACTAACGTAGTGGCATACAATTGGGATAGCCACTGGGCAAGACGTACTAATTTGATCAACGAGCAAAATCCACAATTTAATTTTGCAACAGGTGTTGAGACAAATGGTGCTGACGCGAATTGGGATTCTCAAGTAGGTTTCTTTGGTCGTGCTAACTACGCATATAAAGGTAAATACCTTGTGGAAGGTAACTTAAGATATGATGGTACATCAAAATTCCCGTCGCATTTACGCTATAGATGGTATCCATCAGTTTCTGCTGGTTGGGTAATGTCAAATGAAAGCTTCATGGAGAATATTTCTGATGTATTATCATTTGCAAAAATCCGTGGTTCGTGGGGTAATATCGGTGACCAATCGGTATCTAACTCGTTGTATGTTCCTACTATGGATATCGTTAAGAATAGTTGGTTAAATGGTTCTGGTCAGCAATTCTTCCAATTAGGAACTCCTGGATCAGTATCTAATTCAATTACTTGGCAAGATATCGAACACAGTAATATTGGTGCTGACTTACGTTTCTTCAATAAATTGGGGGTAGTGTTCGAATATTTCCAACGTAAAACAAATAATATGATTATCCCTGGCGAATCTTTGCCAGCAACATTTGGTGCTAGTGCTCCACAAGGTAACTTTGGTGCATTGCGTACTCGAGGTTGGGAGGTTAATTTAGACTTCAATCACCGCTTTGATAATGGATTGCGTATTACAGCTAATGCAAACTTAGCAGATGCGATTTCAGTTATTACAAAAGGTGCTGACTGGAATACACCTTGGGACAACCGTTTATTGAGTACAACTTATTCTACAGGTAGAACATACGGTGATATCTTTGGTTACGTAACGGATCGTCTTTACCAAGCTGGTGATTTCGCATATGATGCTAATGGCAATCATATCGTTACTACAATTATTCACGAAGGTAATGCTAGACAAACTAATATGCTAGCGGGTGATAACCCAATTTATCAAACACAATTCCAAACTGGTACAGCGAATTGGGGATATATATCTCCAGGTGATGTAAAATTTGTGGATGTTAACGGTGACGGTTATATCACAAATGGTAAAAACACAAATGGTGATCCAGGTGACCGCGTGAAAATTGGTAACTCCACTCCTCGCTATGAATATGGTTTCCGTTTAGGAGCTGATTACAAGGGCTTCGATATGTCTGTTTTCATGCAAGGTGTAGGTAAGCGTGAGATCTGGGGTGCTGGTCAGTTGGCGATACCAGGTTTCCACGTGAAAGATGGCGCAATGCCTCAAGCAATAGCTGAAGATTTCTGGAAAAAAGACCGTACTGATGCATTCTATCCAAGAGCATGGAACTTGAATGGCGAAGCTACAGGTCAGACTATGGTTCCTCAGTCGCGCTATTTGTTGGACATGTCTTATTTTAAAATTAAAAATATTACTGTAGGATATGCATTGCAACCTAATGTATTGAATAGAGTTCATTTGAAAAATGCGCGTATCTACGTGTCTTTAGAAAACTTTTTCTTGTTTGATAATCTTAGAGGTCTACCTATTGATCCAGAAACGATCTCTGGTAACGGTGGTAACTTGACAAGTGGAAATTACAACTTAGGTAGAACGGGTACAGGTAATCCATCATTCAAATCAGCTTCTTTGGGTATTCAAATCGGGTTGTAATTAATTAAGTAGAAACATTATGAAAATTAAATATAGCATAGCGCTTTTAACAGCGACATTGATGTTCTCGAGCTGTGAGAAGTTTTTAGACAGACCTCAGCTTACATCAGCAAATGACGACAATGCTTGGACTACAGAAGAGAATGTTCGTCTTTATGCAAATAAATTTTATGCGGGTTATACAATTGAAGGAGTCACTGTTCCTGGTCTTTTTGAAGGCTATGGTTCTGGGTTCAACTTAGGTAGTTCGTATTTATTATCCTTCAGTGATGATGTAGTTCGTCAAGGTAACCAAGGCGAATTCACTTTGGCTGTACCGAATAGTGCAATTTGGAGTTTTAGAAATATTCGTTCTATCAATATTATGTTAGATCGTATAGAGAGTAGAATGTCTACTGTGTTGAGCACAGAGGCATACAATCACTGGACTGGTATCGGTAAATTTTTTAGAGCGATGCAATATGCGGACCTAGTTACGACATATGGAGATGTTCCATATTATGATAAGCCAATATCGGATTCGGACTACGATGCATTATTCAAAGATCGTACACCACGTAATGAAGTGATGGATGCGGTATATGAGGATTTAAAATTCGCATTCGAAAATGTACGCCTGAATGATGGTGCACAAACTGTTAATCGTTACGTAGTAGCGGGTTTTATCACACGAGTAGCATTAACAGAAGGTTCTTGGCAAAAATATTATTACAAAGACAACGAGAGAGCTAAGAAATTTTTCGAGTTGGCTAAGACTGCTGGTGATTATGTGATTGCTAGCAATAAATTTGATATCGTTACTGACTACAGATCTCAGTTTACATCCGAAGATTTAAAAGGTAACAAGGATATGATTATGTACAGACAATACGATGAGGCTATAAATGTAAAACATGCCGTATTGTCAACTCATAATCTGGCTGATAATGTTACATACGGGGCTTCAGCAGATTTGTTAAAAGCATTTATCCTTAATGATGGTAAAGTGTGGCAGAATTCTGAATTGGAAAATGCTAAAGATTTTGCAACTACTGAACTATTCAAAACTCGTGACTCTAGGTTAGAGGCATCATTCCATAGTAAGCCTACGCCACGTAATAGAGGTTCGTTACTTTATTTAACGAAATTCTTACCTCGTGATGTAGAAGCACGCGTAGCTGCAGGCGGTGCTGCTGGTACTGCTTTTACAGGTGCTAATAATACGACAGATGCTCCTGTGTTACGTTATGCTGAGGTGTTACTAAACTGGATAGAAGCTAAAGCAGAGTTAGCGACATTGGGTGGTGCTGCCGTAACACAAGGCGATATCGATCAGTCAATCAACAAAATTCGTAATAGACCATTAGCTCCAGAAGCCATAGCAAAAGGCGTAGTAAAAACAGCTCCAATGTCATTAGGTACATTGCCAGTAGATCCTGAAAGAGACGTAACTGTTAGTGCATTGATTTGGGAGATTCGTCGTGAACGTCGTATGGAAATGACATTTGAGTATTCACGTATCGAAGACCTAAAACGTTGGTCAAAATTAGATTACATGGATACGGATGCTAATCCTGATTTATTAGCTGGTGCTTGGGTAGATTTCCCTACACAATTACCTGATGAAATTAAAGATGGTTTGTCAGTAGTAAAATTAAATGGTCAAGTGGAAGTTTACAATGCACTAACTCCTGGTAGCAAGGAAAAGATGGTAGGATTCTACCGTAATACTGCAACTAGAGGAAGACAAACTTTCTTAGGATTAGGTAACGTAAATCCTTATTTATCACCAGTAGGCAGAAATCAAATTAATGAGTATGCTTCTCGTGGTTATGTGTTATCGCAAACAGAGGGTTGGCCTCAGAATTAATTACGAATTCAGTATAGAATAGATATATGAAAAAGATTTTAAAAAGTTCTATAGGTTTTATGTTGTTGGGCTTAGTTGGCCTAACAACAATTACCTCTTGCTCTGAAGATTTTCCGGGCAATGTAGAATCAGATAATTTTACAGATTTAAAAGAGATCCGTATTGTAAATGCCGGTCCTGCTGGTGATCAGGTACTAGAAGGTGAAATTAATGAATTGACAAAAACAATTAAATTTCCTCAATTAGACACATTATCAGATTTACAAAATGTAAAATTTGAAGCGGTATTGTCTGATGGAGCTAAATTAGAAAAAGATGTTTTTGCTCTTCCGTATACTACAGGCGAAACGCAAAAGGAAGTTTATTTAAAAGTTGTAAACTCACCTCGCTTCAAAGAGTACAAAGCTATTGTGAGATACAATGTGGTATTACGTGGTATCAATCTAGAAACAACTGAAGTTTACGATTACTCGTTAAATCCTTTTGGAAATCCTATGTATCCTTCATTTGCAACAGCCAATACTAGAGGTACAGGTTTCGATGGAAATTATGTTTTAGTAGCAGAAAGAAGTGGTGTAGGTTTACATTTGTTAGAAGTTGCTAAACTGAAGCAAAATATTGTCGAGCCAATCCTATTAAATACCGAAGGTGTGACGGGGGGAACATTCCCATATAGCATGGCTGCTCAGATTAATGGACATTCATATGTAGCTAATTTATCAGGTCCTTTGAAAATTTACCATTGGGCTAATCCATCTGATAAACCAGATGTTATTGCAAATATTGCTCTTGGTGACTTTGGGTTAACAGCTAGACACGGCGATGCACTTTCAGTTGATCTTGATGATAATGGAAATGGTTTTGCTTATACAATGTCTGGTGATGGTAACATAATCCGTGTTAAAATAACAAATTACAAAGACGGATCTGATGTCACAGTTATTAAGCCAAGAATTAACTATGAGCAATGGGGACATTATTCGCATATCAAAGGAACTGAGGATTATATGATCTCTGGACATAGTCAAGCTCCTTCTTTGGTAAACAATGCAGGTTCAATATTGTATACTTTAGGAGCTAATACACTTCCTAGAAGTATTTCTGATATTAAGATTTTTACCTTTAATGATCAGCGATATTTATTAGGTATTACAGTTCCAAGAAATGCACCTACTACAGGAGCTGATTTGAAGCTGTATAATATCACTAAGGGAGAAACCATTGTTGACGCATTGACTGCCTTGGATCAGTCAGCAGTCAGCGGTAAGAATGCTCCAGCAGAGTTTTCGTACAATATTTTGACGGGTGTAAATATTAATCCAGGTACACAAGCAGGATATCATATTGTAAAAGATGCAGATGGTAAGGATTCAAAATTAATGATCTATGGTGCTACTACAACAGGTGGTTTTGCAATCATTGAATTTGATGCTCATATCAACGACTTATAATATTAATTATTAATATATAAAGGGCATCTTAACTTATACTCCATAAGTAAGATGCCCTTTTTTCTGACCATTATAAATATTTTCAATGAAAAAGATATCAATTTATGCTTTAATATTATTTGCTTCAACATTATTATTTAATGCATGTAGTAAAGATTCTGATACTCCCGGTGTAACTCCAGATCCTACACCCAGTCCTAATCCGCCAACAACAGAATTGAAGTTGCCGCGTAAGGAGATGCGGGCAGCTTGGGTTGCTACCGTCTGGGGTATAGATTGGCCAACATCCAAAGAGATGGCCGCACAGAAAAAGCAATATACCGATCTGTTGGATAGATTGAAGCAATTGAAATTTAATGCCGTTATCGTACAAGTACGCGGTATGGGCGACGCCTTTTACAATTCGCCTTATGAACCTTGGAGCGGTAATATCACAGGTACTCGTGGTAAGGACCCAGGCTATGATGTGTTAAAATTTATGTTGGATGAAGCTCATTCACGAGGTATCGAATTTCATGCTTGGATCAATCCTTACCGTATTGCCACACGTGCTAGCACTGCTACTGCTTATCCTACATTGCATAGTTCTGTTCCAGCGAATTGGGTGGTGGATCACGAAAAGATTCAGATTTATAATCCTGCATTGCCAGAAGTAAGACAACGTCTGTCGGATATAGTTAAGGATTTGATTACAAAATATAATGTGGATGGCTTGCATATGGATGATTATTTCTATCCAGATCCATCAAGTGCGGGTACGATGAAATCGGACGATGATGATTTCAATAAATTAAAAGGAACATTTACAGATAAAAATGCATGGAGACGCGATAACGTAGATAAAGCGATAGAATTAATTTTTAATACTATTAAAACTCATAAGCCAGAAGTTGTATTTTCAATTTCTCCAGCCGCGAGCAGAAGTTACAATTATAATACATTATATGCAGATTTGCCGAAATGGACACAAGCAGGCTGGGTTGATATTTTGATTCCTCAATTGTACCAAGAGATAGGGAATTCATCAAATCCTTTTGAACGGAATTTGGCAGATTGGACACAGTTTAGAGGCAAAGCTCAAGTTGTCATTGGTCATGGTTACTATAAATTCGGTGCTGCAGATGGGGGAGCGAAGTTTCAGAATGTACAAGAGTTGGTAAACCAATTCAATCTGGTTCGAAACAACAGGTATACAGTCGGTTCTGCTATATATTCCTCCAGAGATATACTTGCGAATAGAATAGGTATTACCAACAAATTGGCTGAATTGTATGCCAAAGATGTGCTAATGCCATTTGCTGGACGTGAAGTCGCAACTGTGCCTGTAGCTCCGACTAATGCAAAATTGATTGGAAATGAATTGAGTTGGACTGGTTCAGGTAGTAATATTCGTTTTGCGGTATATTACTTTAGTAGTTTGACAGCAGAAGGAGAATTGGTAGGCGTGACATCATCAAATAAGATGACGGTAACAAAAAATGGACATTATTGTGTTACGGCATTGAATGTAGATCACGTCGAAAGTAAAGCTTCGAATACAATAGAGAAAAAATAATAATTTAAAAAAGTAAAAAGGGTATCTTTAAAATACCCTTTTATTTTATCTATGAAAAATATCTTATTATCACTAGCATTTAGTTTTTGCCTTTCGGCAGTATTTGCCCAACAGTCTTTCAAATTTGCCCAGATTACCGATACACATATTGGGGGGCATTCTAGCGAAGAAGATTTGAGACGAACTGTAGCCGATTTAAATAATCAGCAGGATATTGATTTTGTGATACTATCTGGTGATGTCACAGAATTCGGATCTGATGAAGAACTGAAATTGGCTAAACAAATTTTGGATCAATTAAAGCTTCCTTTATACATTGTTCCGGGTAATCATGATAGCAATTGGTCTGAAAGTGGGGCTAATTCATTTCGTAAAGTATTTGGTGGCGAAGCTTTCTTTTTCGAACATAAAGGATATCAATTTGTCGGAACCACATCTGGACCAAATATGCGTATGAGTCCAGGTCAGATTCCACGCGAAAATTTAGTTTGGATTGATAGTATTTTTAAAGCCAATCCTAATAAAGATATTCCTTTAATTTCTATTAATCATTACCCATTGGATTCTTCATTGAATAATTGGTACGAATTAGTAGATCGTTTACAAACACGCAATATTCAGTTTGCTTTATGTGGACATGGACATATTAACAAGTTGTACGATTGGGATGGAATTCCTGGTGTGATGAGCCGATCAAATCTTCGTGCTAAAGCAGATGTAGGGGGATATAATATTATTACTCTAACGAATGATTCGGTATTTTTCCAAGAAAGAAATCCAGGTATTTCAACGCAAAATGCTTGGCTGAAGCTGCCTTTGAAAAAGTTATCATTTGATAGTAATTACAAACGACCAGACTTTTCTGTAAATAATACCTCACAAGCAAAGGTAGAATGGGAATATATTAACGATGGTGATTTGGGTGCTGGTATAAGTTCAGATGGTAAATTAGCTTTCACAGCGAATACTATTGGTGAGCTATTCGCTTTGAATATTCAAACAGGTAAACGAGAGTGGGTATTCAAAACTAATGGAAAGATCTATTCAACTCCAGGGGTTGCAAATGGAATAGTAGTTGTTGGCTCTTCGGACAATTATATTTATGCTGTAAACAGCAAGACTGGTAAAGAACTTTGGAAAGTTCAAGCAAATCATGCGGTATTAGGTTCTCCAAATATTTACAAAGGAAAGGTGTATATCGGCGCGTCTGATGGGATTTTTAGATGTATAGATTTAAAATCAGGTAAGTTGGTTTGGACTTTTGATCAAGTTAAAAATTATGTATCTACATTACCCACTATCGCAGATGGCAAAGTAATATTTGGTTCATGGGGTAATGGATTTTATGCGTTGGATGTTAATACAGGAAAGTTAATATGGGAGTGGAATAATGGTCATGCTAATAGAATGTTTTCTGCAGCAGCTTGTTATCCAGTTGTAGCCAATAATCGCGTGTTTATTGTAGCTCCGGACCGTTTTATGACGGCTTTAGATTTGAAAACAGGAAGAGTTATTTGGCGTGAGAAAAAAGAAAATGAACGTGTACGTGAATCTATGGGCTTGTCTTTTGATAAAAAAGTGGTATATGCTAAGACTATGGACGGAGAATTGATTGGTGTGCCAGTTAACGCTGATAAAATGGATATTACTTGGAAATCAAAGTTGAAATTACCGTATGAATTGACTCCTTCAGCAATTTATAGCAATAAGGATTTGGTTGTGGTACCTAATAATTCTGGATTAGTGTCTGCGGTAGATCCGAAATCAGGTGATGTATTTTGGCAGTACAAAATCTCGAATGGCATGGTTAATCCGACTTTGGTAACTAAAAAATATATTATTGCAAGTACAATGGATGGAAAAATCGTCAAACTAACTTATTAGATATGCAAATTAAATATAAAAGCGAGATTTAGTCTCGCTTTTTTTGTTACAATTGTAACATAGCTACTGAATCTTTTTACACGTTCTTGCATACTTTTAATAATATTTCGCATTAACTTGAAAAATATTTTTGCTTTAATGCGTATTTATGCATAATTTAAATTAACATATAAATACTAACCTATATAAAAAACTTAAATTAAAGGCTATGCGAAAATTGGTACTATTTTCAATTGCTCTAGGAATGTCTCTTCCTTCATTTGCTTTTATACATATGAATAAGAGAGTAGATATTTCTACGGGCCTATCATCCTCCCTTTCTAAGTTTCCTAATCAACAACAAATTCAGGGTACTGTAACTAGTACTGCTGGACCTGTTGTAGGCGCAACAGTATCCATACCAGGAGGTTCCTCAACACAAACTGATGAGAACGGGAGATTTTCAATTTCAGCGAGTATCGGTTCTAAACTTAGGGTATCCATCATTGGTTATTCATCCAAAGAGGTTGTTGTCTCCTCCACGACTATGAATATTGCTTTGGATGAGGAGGGTACTTCGTTAGATGAAGTGGTAGTTGTCGGATACGGTACCCAAAGAAGGGGTAATGTCACCGGAGCAGTTTCGACGGTTAATATTAAAGAGAATTTAGAAGGCAGGACTGTGGTAGATGTGGGTAGAGCTATTCAAGGGACTACCCCTGGTCTTAATGTGACTATTCCAAGTGGGGAAGTTGGTTCTGACCCAGTTATTAAAATTAGGGGTGCTGTGGCCTCTATTACAGGAAGTAGTTCACCATTAATTTTGTTGGACAATGTGGAAATTCCAAGTATTCTGTATGTTAATCCTGATGATGTAGAATCTATTACCGTCCTAAAAGATGCTGCCGCATCATCAATATACGGTGCTAAAGCAGCTACTGGTGTAGTATTGATTACGACAAAAACAGGAGCGGCAGGAAAGCCGAGTATAAATTATTCTAATAATTTCTCTTTTCAAAACCCATACAAGAAGTTTGAAATGGGAACTATTAATGCGTTGAAATATTCAATAGATGCGCTCGAACGCGTTGGAGGCACAGTATATGGGGCTTTTTATGCATTAGATAAAAATAGTTATGAAAAGGCACTGGAATGGGAAAATAAGTACGGAGGTAAGTTGGGTCCTAATGATCCAACAGTGTATGGTAGAGATTGGTATGTAGATCCGGCTGTTCCAGGAAGGAAGTATGGATTAAGAACTTATGATCCATATGAATATATGGTTCGAGAATGGGCTCCTACCAATACACATAATTTTTCTGTGTCTGGTACCTCTGGTAAAACGCAGTACAGCACAACTTTTGCTGCTGTAGATCAAAGTGGAATGATTAAGCCAGGTAATATGGATAATTTCACACGTTATAATGCTGGACTCCGTTTATCTACAGAATTGACTGATTATTTGACAATGAGAGGTGGTATGATGTATTCGAAGAGAACGAAATCATACCCATATGCGACTAATTCATCGACAGCCGATCCATGGCTATATATTTACCGCTGGAGTTCTTTATATCCAATGGGATACGATGAATTAGGAAACCCTATTCGAAGTCCATGGAGTGAAAATGAATTTGCTAATGATGCTGCGATGAAACGCGCCTACGTAAATGCAAATGTTGGTACTACCTTAAAGTTAAAAAGTAATTGGAAAGTTGATATCGATTATACTTATACTAATGAGGATTATAAATGGGATAGAAATGGTACGCGTTTTACTGGTGCTAACAGTTGGGTAGCTGCTAGAGAGCGTAAAGACGCTAGCGGTAATTCTGTGTATGTAAATTCTGATGGTGAAGTGGTAGCCGCTGGCTCTCCTGGAGCTATGTTAGCCTACGATTTGATCAATGAGACGTACACTGCGAATGGCTCGAATCCGGATCATATCTATCAACGTTCCGAAGACGAATACAAACATACACTCAATGCATTTACTACATATGATTGGAATGTCAATGCAGATCATCATTTTAAATTTATCCTAGGTACCAATATAGTAACAAGCCATGGTAATTACCATTGGACTCAACGTACCAATTTATTGGACATTACGAATCCTCAATTTGATCTTGCTGTTGGTGAGATTACCGGTAGTGGTGGTGAGTATTGGGAAGCACAAGTGGGATATTTTGGTCGTGTAAATTACGCCTTTAAAAATAAATATCTTTTCGAGGGAAATATTCGCTATGATGGTTCTTCCAAATTTCCTACGGATTTAAAATGGAGGTGGTTTCCTTCGATGTCAGCTGGGTGGGTTGTTTCGGAAGAATCATTTATGGAATCACTTAAGCCAGTTATTAGTTTCCTAAAATTCAGAGGATCATGGGGTGTGATTGGTAATCAATCTGTACCTAATGATTTATATGTTGCTAATATGGAGCCCTCGCAAAGCACTTGGATAGCAGGTAACGCTAAAGTTGTAACAGTTAGCTCGCCTGCTCTTCGCTACCCAAATGTTTATTGGGAAGATATTGAAACGCTGAATGGCGGTATGGATGCGAGATTCTTGAATAATAAATTAGGATTGACTGTAGAGTGGTACAAACGTTCTACAAATAATATGTTTGGTCTTTTAGACGGTACTACCTGGACAATTGGAGGTACTGCACCAGTTCTCAATAGAGGTTCTTTGGTAACAAAGGGATACGAAATTGCTTTAGATTATAATCACCGTTTCGACAATGGATTGGGTATTAATCTGAGAGCAAACTTTGATGATGCAAAATCTCGTGTATATGGTTATACACCATCTCGTGTGACAGGCGCATTGTATGATGGTTCTGTGTATGGGGATATTTGGGGATATGAAACAGATCGATTATACCAAATGGATGATTTTGTTTTAGGCGCAGATGGAAAACCACAATTGGTGACTTTAACCCCAGAGATGACAAAATATAATACCAGTGGTGGGGGAAAAGCTTATTTGCTAAAAGATAATGCAGATGGCAGTAAACCTATATATCAATCAAGATTAGAAAACTCAGCTAATTTTGATTTTGGTCCAGGTGATGTGAAATTCAAGGATTTGAACGGTGACGGGGAAATTGATAATGGTGACGGAACAGTCGACAATCCTGGCGATAGAAAGATTATTGGTAATACCACACCTAGATTCAATTATGGTCTAAGAGTTGGTGCAGATTATAAAGGTGTAGATTTTTCTGTTTTCTTTCAAGGTGTAGGAAAACGCGAAGTATGGGGACAAGGATTCTTGGCACAAGCGGGATGGCACGTTTCAGATGGCGCAATGCCGGCTACTTTTGTAGATGATTATTGGACACCAGACAACACAGGAGCGTATTATCCAGCAGCTTATAGTAATGGCGGGACTGCTGATATTAATAATATGCAAGTGCAAAGTAAATACTTGTTGGATATGTCTTATTTACGTATCAAAACGTTGTCGTTAGGTTATACATTGCCAATTACATTGACTGAAAGAGCTAAATTGAGCAAGGTGAGAATTTACACATCTTTCGAAAATTTCTTCACTTGGGATAATTTAAGAGGTCTACCAATTGACCCTGAAGAGGTTTCTGGATATTCAATTTTCAATACAAGTAATTATAACTCTGGAAGAACAGGGGTAGGTGTACCGACGTTTAAAAGTGCATCTTTTGGATTACAGTTAACATTCTAAATGATATCAACATGAAAAATATAATATATACATTATTGCTGGGGTCAGCATTTACGCTGATGGGTTGTGATAGCCTATTGGAACGTCCCGAATTAATAAAGATTCCCGATACTGAAAATAATTATTGGAGAAATGAAAATGATCTTAGGTTATTCGCAAATGATTTTTACCCAAATTATTTTGTAGGGTATAATACTGCTTTCGGAACAGCATATGCTCCTTTAACAGGTTATAATTTTTCTGATGATCTAACCTCTCAGGGCGCACAAGCTAATTTATTGGGAACCATCCCGACAGGCACTGGAGGTTCTACAACGGCTACACCCACGATTTTACGTTTAGAGCATCCAGGTCCTAACTGGAACTTTTATTGGGTTAGAAAAGCAAATTTATTGCTTTCAAGATTGGAAAATGTCGCAAAGCCAAATATCTCGGAAGAAGCATTTAAACATTGGACTTCCGTTGGCCGATTTTTTCGTGGATATGAGTATTCAAGGCTGGTGAGTAATTTCGGCGATATTCCATATTATGATCAGCAGGTCGCAGTAGATAGCCCTGATGTCATGTACAAACCACGCGATGCACGTGGTGAGGTCATGGATAAAGTTTACGATGATTTCAAATTTGTATTGGATAATATGCGTGAAAGTGATGGTACAGGATATGTGAATCGTTACGCTGCAGCAGCATTAATCTCTAATTTGATGCTATTTGAGGGCTCTTGGCAGAAATACCATAATCTGGATGGTACACGTGCTAAAAAATACTTGGAATTGGCTCGGGATGCAGCTCAATATGTGATGAATAGTGGGAAATGGTCTTTTGGCGCTGATTTTAAAAGTTTGTTTGCGTCCGAAAATCTAGCGGGCAATTCTGAGGTCATTTTCCACAGAATATATGATGATGCATTGGCAGTACGGCATGCGGTAGGATCATACAGTAATGGTACAGAATCGCAAGCTAGATCAGCAAATTTGGATTTATTAAAGGATTTTATCTGTATAGATGGTAAAGTTTGGCAAAATTCCGTTACGCCTAATGCAAGTAGCTTTAGATTACAAAATTTAGCAAAAACAAGAGATCCGCGCTTTGAAGCTACTTTCATGGATACGGTAAATACATCAGCTTCGGGAACTTTGGTATATGCGCATAAATTTGCTGGAAGAGAAGCTCTAGGTTATATTGGATCAAGCTATCCGGCGAAATGGGGATCAAATACAAATACAAATGATGCTCCAATAGTTCGATTAGCGGAAGTTGTTTTAAACTGGATTGAGGCGAAACAAATATTGGCCGAATTTTATGGCGGTGCTGCGGTAACACAAGGCGATCTGGATAAATCAATTAATGCTATTCGTACACGACCTTTAGACGCTGTGGCTACGGCGAAAGGTGTTACAAAGACAGCTCCTTTGCTTTTATCAAGTCTGCCAAATGATCCGGAGCGTGATGCTGATGTGACTCCATTAATGTGGGAAATCCGTCGCGAAAGACGAATGGAATTTGTTTTTGAATATGCGCGTATTCAAGACATTAGAAGATGGAAAAAATTAGATTACCTCAATTTCCCAACCGAAGACTATAGATTAGGAGCTTGGATTATTGGGAATGTGGATTTGCGTGATAAAGCAAATCCTGGCAAAATAGCTGCGACATATAAAAATATACTTCAAGTTAAAAATGCGGCAGGACAAATCATTACTTATGATGGTACTAATGATGCGCAAATGGTCGGCTACTATGTAGTAAGAAATTATGCAACTAGATTGGCTGTGCAAAATCGTAACTATTTGGCTCCCATCAGTCAACTTCTTATAGACGAATACAAAGATCGTGGGTATACACTTACCCAAACGATCAATTGGTAAAACTTAAATGAGAGAGCAAACTCTCTCATTTAAGTTTTTTCTACTACATGAAATCAAAATTAATCTCCTATTAAAAATATGAATGCTATTACGACCTTTTTATTATTGCTAATTTCTATCAATATAGTTTCAGCCCAACAGCAGTCTTGGATTCGGGTCAATCAACTGGGGTATTTGCCTGAAAGTAAGAAAGTACTTGTGTGGGTTGCGAAAGGTGATAAGAAGATAAATTCTTTTGAAGTCATTGATTCGAAAACAAATAAATCCATATATAAAGGTAAAGTCAACAAAGTCTTTGGTAAATATGGTCCTTTTGATCAAGGCGCAAGGTTAGATATTTCTGCCGTAAAAAAGCCTGGCAATTATTTTGTTAAAACAGATGACGGGACACAATCTCCAGTTATAAAAATTAATAAGGATGTGTATAAGGGAACGGCGGATTTCGCGTTGCGATATATGCGTCAACAGCGTACCTTGTTCAATCCTTATTTGAAGGACAGTTGCCACACTCACGACGGCTTCACAATGTATGCCTCTTCCGTAGGGTTGCCAGATAGTACACACATAGATGCTGGCGGAGGCTGGCATGATGCGTCAGATTATTTGCAATATTCTACTACTTCTGCTAACGCTACTTTTCATTTGTTAGCTGCATACCGCGATTTTCCTCAGGTATTTTCTGATGAAAAGCAAGCAAATGGTTTGGATGGAAAAAATGGAATTGCAGATGTGTTGGATGAAGCAAAATGGGGATTGGATTGGTTGTTGAAAATGCACCCAAAGCCAAATATGATGTTCAATCAGATCGCAGATGATCGTGATCATTCTGGTTATAGACTGCCAGGTTTGGATTCTCTTTATGGTAGAGGACACGAACGTCCAGTTTATTTCATAGATGGCAATCCACAACAACGTGGTAAGTTCATGAATAATACAACAGGTACAAGTTCTACTGCCGCAAAATTTACTAGCGCTTTTTCGTTGGGATATCATCTGCTAAAAAATTCACATAAAGATTATGCAGAAACTCTAAAAGAAAAGGCTAAAACAGCTTACGATTATGCTTACATCAAACCGGGCGTAACTCAAACAGTATCTGTTAAATCTCCTTATATATACGCAGAGGACAATTGGGTAGATGATATGGAATTGGCTGAAGTGATGATGTATACATTGAAAAAAGATCCATCTTATCTTAATAAAAGTTTGAATTTTGCGCGTCAAGAACCTGTTACGCCGTGGATGATTCGCGATACGGCTAATCATTATCAATATTATCCATTTATTAACTTGGGGCATTATGAATTAGCTAAAGTTGCACAAGGCAAACAGCGCAAAGAAGTCCTTAAATACTACCAGGATGGGATTGAATATGTGTGGAATAGAGCAAAAGAAAATATGTTTTACCGTGGCGTGCCTTATATCTGGTGCAGTAATAACTTAACAACATCATTTGCAATCCAAGCTTATTGGTACAAACAATTAACTGGCGATACACAATATGATGAGTTAGAACAAGCAAACTTTGACTGGTTATTTGGTGTAAATCCTTGGGGTACAAGTATGGTAGTTGGTTTACCAGCAGATGGAGATACTCCTGTGTATCCACACTCATCGTTTACCTATTTGCATAATATGCCGATTGATGGGGGGTTAGTAGATGGACCAGTTTATGCAAGAACGTACAATAATCTTATTGGAATTCAGTTATTAAAACCAGATGAGTACGCGGAGTTTCAAAGTGATCTTGTGGTTTACCATGACGATTTTGGAGATTACAGTACCAACGAGCCCACAATGGATGGAACAGCATCTTTGATCTACTTATTGTCTGCAAAAGAGGCTGAAAGTAAAAAAAAAAGATAGTAGATAAATTTGGTGCAGTAGTACGTGGTAATCCAGGGGAAAGAAATGTTAGTTTAGTTTTTACTGGTGACGAATTTCGTGATGGATTACCACATATTAGCGAAGTATTAGAAAAGAAAAATATAAAAGGAGCATTTTTTGTTACAGGAAAATTCATAGAAGACAAAAAATCAGCGAAACTGCTCACGAGACTTTCAAGAAAAGGGCATCTTATTGGGCCACATTCGGATCAGCATCTATTATACTCCCCTTGGGAAAATCGTGATAGTATGTTGGTGTCTAAAAGTGAATTTGTAAATGATTTAGAAAAAAACGTTGAGCGTTTAGAAAAAATCGGAATAAAAAGTGGAGATATATTTATCGCGCCATATGAATGGTACAATAAAAAAATTGTAGATTGGTCTGCCGAAATTGGTTTTGAAGTATACAATTTTACACCAGGATTGCGTACTCCTGCCGATTATACCTATCCAGAAATGGGCGTGCGCTATATGTCTTCTGACAAAATTTTAGACCAATTATATAATTATGAAAAAGAAAATGGATTAAATGGTTTTATTATTCTGATACATATTGGTACAGATAAGCGTCGTACAGATAAATTATATAATAGACTGGAAGAAATCATAGATGATTTGCTCTTAAAAAATTATAATTTCGTACCGCTAACAAAATTATGATTGCGTTTTTTTGCGTGTTTTGCAAAAAAGTTGCATATTTACGATATTATAACAAAAATTAAGATTTCGATTTAGATGGTTAATACAACAGAGAAGGATTCGAATTATCAGGATTTGGACAAAATGTCTGTCCTAGAGCTACTTACTAATATTAATAACGAAGATAAAACAGTGCCTCTAGCAGTAGAGCGTTCTATTCCTCAAATAGAGGCATTAGTAGAAGTAGCTGTAAAGGGTATGAAAAAGGGTGGTCGAATCTTTTATATAGGTGCGGGTACCAGTGGCCGTTTAGGAATTTTGGATGCTTCAGAATGTCCACCAACATATGGAGTACCCTTTGATTGGGTGATTGGTCTTATTGCTGGTGGTGATACAGCTATCCGCAAAGCAGTAGAGTTTGCAGAAGATGATATGGAGCAAGCTTGGAAAGACTTAGATGAGTATGTAATCACAGAAAATGATATTATTATCGGTATAGCAGCTTCGGGTACTACACCATATGTTATCGGTGGATTACAAGAAGCAAATGCTCGTGGTATAGCAACTGGATGCGTTGTATGTAATGGTGGATCACCAATTGCTGCAATTGCAAAATATCCAGTAGAAGTAATAGTGGGTCCAGAATTCGTTACGGGCTCTACACGCATGAAATCAGGTACAGCACAAAAATTAGTCTTAAATATGATCAGTACTTCGGTGATGATCCAATTAGGTCGTGTGAAAGGTAATAAGATGGTAGATATGCAATTGTCTAACCACAAATTAGTAGGACGTGGTGTGCGTATGGTGATGGCGGAGACAGGTGCTGAGGAATTATTAGCTACAGAATTATTGGAGAAATTTGGAAATGTTCGTCAAGCGATTGAAGCATTTAATCAAAAACAATACTAAACTTTAAAGACTCTATATGTCGCCTTTAATATTATTATCATTTCTAGTCGTATATTTTGCTGTATTGTTAGCAGTATCTTACTTTACATCCAAAAATTCGTCAGATAACTCCACATTCTTTGTTGCAAACCGTAATTCTAAATGGTATTTAGTAGCATTTGGGATGATTGGAACTGCCTTATCAGGCGTTACTTTTATTTCTGTGCCAGGAGATATTGGTAATACTCCTGGAGGTTTGTCTCCCAACAACTTTAGTTACTTCCAATTTGTATTGGGTAATGCATTAGGTTTCGTCATTATTGCCTATGTGCTACTCCCGCTTTACTATCGAATGAACTTAACTTCTATCTATACATATTTAGAAGAAAGATTAGGATATAAGAGCTACAAATCAGGAGCAATGATATTTTTGGTATCTCGTACCATTGGTTCTGCTTTTAGACTTTATTTAGTAGCTATTGTATTACAACGCTATATTTTTGATGCTTGGAATATTCCATTTATCGTAACAGTAGCAGGATGTTTGTTACTTATTTGGATGTATACCAATAAGGGAGGTCTAAAGACAATTATCATTACGGATACTTTACAAACAACGTTTTTAGTATTAGCTGTTATATTGTCAATTTATTTTATGGCAGATGGTTTGGGTATTACGGTTGTTGAAGCATTTGAGAAAGTAAAAGATAGCTCATATTCTAAAGTATTTATTTGGGAAAATCTTTTGGGTGATACAAGACATTTCTGGAAACATATCATAGGTGGTGCTTTCGTTACTATTGCAATGACAGGACTTGACCAAGATTTGATGCAGAAAAACCTAAGTATGAAAACTATTGGTGAAGCACAAAAAAACATGATGACTTTTACATCAATTTTTGTGGTAATCAATATCTTCTTCTTGTGTGTTGGTGCGTTATTATATTTCTATGCTGAGGCAAATGGTATTAATGTGAAAGATTTAGGTAAATCTGATTATTTATATCCAGAGATTGCTTTACGTCATTTGGGCTTATTACCAGGTATTGTCTTTATGATGGGGTTGACGGCAGCTACATTTGCAACGACAGATTCGGCTTTGACTGCATTGACGACTTCATACTGTGTGGACTTCTTAGGGTTTAACAAGAAAGAAAATCCAAATGATCCGAAGTTGGTAAAACAGAGAAATATAGTACACATGGCATTTTCAATAGTTATGTTACTTGTAATTCTATTGTTCCACGTTATCAACGATGATTCGGTAGTTTCGGCTATTTTCAAAATCGCTGGTTATACTTATGGTCCATTATTGGGATTATTTGCTTTCGGTATTTTGACCAAACGTCAAGTTAATGACAATCTAGTACCATACATTTGTGTGTTAGCTCCGATACTAATTTGGTTGTTTACATTGTATGTTTTACCACATACCACATATAAGATTGGTTTCGAATTAATCGTTTACAACGGTCTGATTACTTTCTTAATGTTGTGGTTTACTTCTCCAGGAAGAGCTTCAGATAAACAATTATCTGCTAAATAATAAAGGTTTAAGTGATTTGTGTGTGCAAAAAATTAACACTAAGTTTGAGTATTAGTTTTTTGTACACATGTATCATTTAATAGACGAGACGGTTTCCTTCATTCGCCAACGTATTGGTGATTTCTCTCCCGAATTTGGTATTATATTAGGTACTGGCTTAGGTAAGCTTGTAACTGAAATTGAAGTTCAACATCAGTTGATGTACTCCAATATTCCTAACTTCCCGATTTCCACTGTAGAATTTCATTCTGGTAAGTTAATTTTTGGCATCTTGAATGGTCGAAAAGTCGTTGCTATGCAAGGGCGTTTGCACTATTATGAAGGATATAATATGCAAGAAATTACTTTTCCTGTCCGAGTAATGCGTGATTTGGGTATACAAAAACTTTTCGTTTCAAATGCTTCCGGTTCTCTAAATCCTGATATCAAAAAAGGTGATATAGGCATTATTGATGATCACATTAATTTGTTGCCTGATAATCCATTACGGGGGCCAAATGATGAACAATATGGAAATCGATTTCCAGATATGAGCTCACCATACGACAAGTTAATGCAAAATCAAGCTTTGCAAATAGCACAAAAAAATGGTGTTAGGGCCCATCGTGTGGTATATGTATCTACCCCAGGTCCTAATTTGGAAACTCGCGCTGAATACCGATATATGCGTCTGATAGGAGGTGATATCGTAGGAATGAGTACTGTTCCTGAGGTCATTGTGGCAAACCATATGCGTTTGCCCGTATTTGCAATTTCAGTGATTACGGATGAAGGCTTTCATGCTGAATTGAAGCCTGTTTCATTAGATGAAATTGTGAAGGTGGCGGCAGAAGTGGAGCCAAAGATGACACAGGTGTTAAAAGAGTTAATTGCTCTACAATAACCTCTAATTTTCTTTATTTTTGCGAAATATATTTTGTAGTAAATGAGTAGTAATTTTTTACGTAGCCTTTTAAGTCTAGTTTTCCTTTTCTTCCTCACATTTGCACTGCAAGCGCAGGTAGAAGAAGAATTCAGTTCTGCATTGGATTCGGCGAGAGCCAAAGAGGATAATAAGAAGGACTCAGTCATTTTTTCGGCTAAGTATGTGCGTTATGCTACATTAAATATGTTGAAATATGCAACATATACAAAGCAGATCGATACAACTCATTACAATTTTCAATATTACAATAAGCAAAACTTACCTTGGAATCCTAGTATAAATCTAGGATCGTATGGGTTGGCAACACGAGACTTATTATTTCAACCAACCAAAAAAATCGGGTTTCAATCGGGATTTCATGCATTAGAGAGGTATCTACTAACATCGGACTCGGTTCAATATTTTCGTGCTCGAGCGCGGTATTCAGAGTTGTATGCTGTAGGTTTCTTTTTTGCCGATCAAGTTTTCAAAGCTAAATTGACGCAGAATATAAACCCCAACTGGAACTTAGGAGTTGACTATCACGCTACCAATACAGATGGGTATTTTTATAACCAAGATTATAGCGATCGAAAAGGAACAGTTCATTCATGGTACGAATCGCCTAATAAACGTTACAATATGCTAGCGAATTTGACTTTTAATAAATTGGATGCAGCGGAGAACGGTTCTATTCTGAATGACACTATTTTTAGAGATAATAAAATAAGTTCTTGGTATTCGGCTACTACACGTTTGAGAGGGCAGAGGCAGACTAGACCTTATAATAAATGGAATGATAATAGTTTCTTTTTGCGTCAGTCTTATTATATGGGGCGATTGGACACTATAAATAAAGCTGAACCCGATATGGAGATTCATCCAACAAATGCTATTGCGCATAATACACACATACGCCAACAACGTTTCGTTTTTTACAAGAATGAACCCGATACGTATAATGCCTTCCCTTACGGTACTTTTATAGAAGTGCATGATACGACTAAAGTTACTACGATATCCAATGAATTTACGTATTCATTTTATCTTAGACCAAAATCTGTTTTAAAGAATGAAGCTAAGTTAAATGTTGGATTTCAAAATGACTTAATATGGTTAGCTGATAGTGTGTCTACAGATTTTTACCAAAATTCCTCAGTAAAAGGAGATCTCAGTTATAAGTTTTCTGATCGTATTGATTTCAATGTTGGTGTAAATCAAATAGTAGTAGGCCACAATTTTGGCGATTACTTATATGAAGCTAATGCTGATATATTAATTGGGCAGAATGTCGGTAAAATATCATTAGGAGCTTATTCACAAAATAAATCTCCTGAAATGGTATTCAATCGTATGAACTACACATACCATCAATGGAATAATGATTTAGAGAAGTCTAAAACGCAAAATTTGTCCTTTACATATAGCAACCCTAAATTAGGTTTTAAAGGAAGATTAGAGTACTTCTTAATTAATAATTACACGTATTTCAAAGAAGTCGATAACCCAGATGATAATAGTCGTCTAGATAAGATAATTGAAGCCGCACAATACGGTAATCTGAATTTTTTGAAAGCGACAGTAGAGCAGAATTTTAAGTTTGGAAAAATTCATTTTGATAATAGAGTTGTATACCAAAAATCTGATGCTATGCATGTCATCGCTTCTCCAGAGTTGTACACTTGGCACAGCTTATATTACGACTCTAGATGGTTTGATGTGTTGAATCTTCGAATTGGTACCGATGTTCGTTTTAATACACCTTTCGTCACGCCTTCATATTCTATTAATACAGGACAATTCTATAATACGAACACGAGCTTAGAATTCTCAACTTATCCAATAGTTGATTTTTGGGCTACGATGAATATCAAACGTGTAAACCTTTTTATCAGTAGTAATTTCACGAATCAATATTTGTATCCAAAAGGCTATTATTCTGTTCGTCGATATCCGATGAATCCAGCCAACTTTAGATTCGGTGCTTCGTGGAAATTTTACGATTAATAATTATCTCTCTTTTTATTAGGAAATTACGATTTATGGAGGTAAAAAAGTTTAAAAAACATTTTGAAACTTAAAAATTAGGGCTATATTTGCACACGCAATCGGGATAAGGTTGTGGAGTTCTAACAGAGAATAACAACAATGTATGGAGGCTTAGCTCAGCTGGTTCAGAGCATCTGCCTTACAAGCAGAGGGTCACTGGTTCGAATCCAGTAGCCTCCACCAAACATTCATAAAGGAGAATTAGCTCAGCTGGTTCAGCTCATTCCGATACATCGGAAGTGGTCGACTGGGGAGTTAAAGAGTTCTTAAAAAAGATAAAAGGAGAATTAGCTCAGCTGGTTCAGAGCATCTGCCTTACAAGCAGAGGGTCACTGGTTCGAATCCAGTATTCTCCACCATCCTTACGGAGGCTTAGCTCAGCTGGTTCAGAGCATCTGCCTTACAAGCAGAGGGTCACTGGTTCGAATCCAGTAGCCTCCACACCATAAAAAAAAGCATCAATTTATTGATGCTTTTTTTTATGGTGTTAAACCACTTATAAAGCTCTTTTTTCCTCGATGAGTTATTTAGATGTTCTGAGTTACCTTAAACAAATTCTAATTTTTTAAAGAACACAAGACTGATTTAACATTAAATGTAGTGAACAATTTTCAGTTTATAAAATCAAAAGTTCGTCACACTTTCTGTCATAACCTGAACTCGATAATTAAAAAGCGTACAATTGGTTAGTTTTTACCGTTTGATATTTGATTGAAGGTTTCTTAGGGAAGAAACTGTATGCTGCTAATCCAGCTAAGATATTTACGATAAAGTTGATGAATGAACGATGTCTTGAATGCTCAATCTGACAGATGTTTTTAAGTTCGTCGTTCACAGTTTCTATAACTGATCTTTTTCTAAGCATAATCTTATCATTCATACTCATTAGGCTATTTTTCATCTTGTTTCGTATTCCGGTGACTAGATGTATTCCATCGATGAAAAGAATTTCAAACAATTGTTTAGAGATATATCCCTTATCGCCAAATAGCTTTCCAAATATTTTTTTAGGAAACTTTCTTTTTTAACGGCTCTCTATCATCCATATTCCCCTGACTAATAAGGAAATTAAGGATTTCACCCCTGTCATTAATGATTAAATGCAACTTGAAACCGTAAAACCATCCCATGGTTGATTTTCCAATTTCACCAGTTCCTTTGAAGACCTTATTGGCTTTTATACGTTTGTTTTTGCAAACCCTTATTGGCGTAGAGTCCACAAATGATATTCCTGTACAAGAAACCGAACAACAGGTTTTCAGAAACATAGTTAAGGGCATAATCACAGTCTGGCTAAGTTCTACAAAACGATTGTAAGAAACTGTCTTAGGGAAATCTTTGTTCATGTGGCGCTGTACATAAAATATGTAATAATGCTTGAAACATTTAAAGCCACTAATCTGAAATAATAGTAGGATAATAATGATCTCACTATTTGACATGGTTGCTGGTCGTCTTGAAGCCTTCCCAATGATGAAGTTTTTAGTGTTTTTTTCAAAGTTCTTGCAAAACTCATCAACTATGCAGAAAATATCGGTAACTTTATCGTATGTAATCATGGTCTGGTATATTGTTAAATATTTGAATTTCAGATACTTAAATATAAACATTTACCACCATGATTGCAATTTTAAATAGAATTAATAATCGAATTCAGGTTCATAGTTTTAGTCTGACAAATTGCACACTTTTTCATCCCCCTAAGGGGTCTTAATTTACTGCAACAATTTACAAATACCACAATCATCTTAACACAGCTCGCCGTGCTGCGAGTTGAGCGAAGGTCGTTGAAGAGAAATGCGCAAGCATGATTCAACGATATCTATGAAATAGACGAAGACTGTTGGCGGTATTTTTGTTTCAAAAATAGTGACAACATCGAAGCCTGAGCGATCCGCAGGCGAGCCAAACTCTAAAAGCGGTTGGATTTTGACCAGGTATGCTAATACTTTGTCAAAAGACAAAAGAGCTTTTATGTAGTGAAGGAATTACAAAAACATTAATTATGACAAACTGTGAAACAATAAATTAGAAATTGTGAGTATCACTATTTTTAAAAGGATCCAAATACGCCTCATCCTTTAAACTATAGTAGCCGTCTTTCGACACGATGATATTGTCACAAGCCTAACTATCAAGCACCTTTCCAGCTTCAACAGCTTTAGTAGTAATAGCTTTAACTTGTGGGCTAGGTTTTAATTTCACAAATGCTTATGGTGTATGTAAAAACTGAAATATTTTTTGTTTTTAGTTTACAAACTATCGATTGCACATGCTTTTTGCTTCTTTAAATTCGTAAATTTTTCTTGTTTTTAAAATATAACTAATTATAGTGATTGGTTATTGGTAGCTTGTAACGTAAACTACTAACTTAATAAACTATGAAAAAAAAATACCTATTCAAAGGAATGATTCCTATTGGAGTATTAGGGGTTTTTACCTGTAGCGGAATAGTTTCTGCTCCACTTAATCTATCTGCCGCGACTAATCTAACTATTATTCTTCAAAGCGAAATTTCTGGAAAAGTTGTAGATGCGCAGGGCAATCCTATTGCAAGTGTCACTATTTCAACTGCAGATGGCAAATCCACAAGTACATCTGTTGGCGGAGAATTTAAAATTCAGGCCAAAGTAGGAGATGTGTTGACACTTAAAAGCGTAGGCTTTCAGACGCAGCAATATACGATTGCGAACGCATCAGCTAACGTTATACAATTAGTAGAAGATGTTGGCAATTTGGAAGAAGTTGTCATTGTGGGGTACGGAAGACAACGCAAGGGAAATCTAACGGGTGCGATATCTTCTGTCAATGCAGATCAACTAAAAAATATTGCTCCATCTAATTTGTCTAATACTTTGGCTGGACGTGCGCCAGGTGTTAATGTTACCAATACTTCTGGTATGGCTGGAGCATCATCGAGTTTACGTATTCGTGGTAGTTTTGCCGAGCCACTTTATGTTATTGACGGTATCGTTAGAGATAAAGCTGCGTTCGATGCTTTAGAAGCAAATGAAGTCGATCAAATGAGTTTTTTGAAAGACGCTGCTACTGCTGCTGTTTATGGTACACGCGCAGGTAATGGTGTAGTGGTTGTAACCACGAAGAAAGGGACAAATCAGGCTCCTGTATTTAATGTACAAAGTAATTATACTTTAGGGGCTCCAACACAAACGTTATTAGCGGATATCACTACAGCTGCTGATGAGTTGACATATCAAAATCGTGTATCTCAATTTTTGTGGGAACGTGGTAATCGATCAACACCTTGGGTGGCACCTAACACCCAAAAAGAATTCGATTATTTCAAAGATAAGGTATATAGCGTCAATGATATGATTTGGCGTAATCCTTTTAGCCATAGGCAATCCATTTCTTTGACCGGTGGGGGAGATAGAATAACTTATTACAACTTGTTAAGTTATAGAAAGGAGAATGGTTCGTACAAATCATTGGATCATGAAAAGTTTAATTTGAGAAGTAATGTTAGTGCGCGAGTGACGGATGATTTCAGTATTGATGTAAATATTGCTGCAAATCAAACGAATTCGAAACGCTTTTATTGGCCATTTAGTACCTCAGCTGCAGATGATGATTTCGATGTTTCGGATTTTTATCGCGTGACATTCAATTGGCCTAAAATGTATCCATTTTATCTAAATGCAGATGGATCGCCAAGTAGCACGCCTACTGAGTATCCGGTGCAAACACCAATGGGAAGTTGGCAAGCATGGAATGTAATTGACCAAGTAATTGGAAATCGCTACATAGACCGTAAAGTGCGACAAGTGAATCCGATTATGACTTTAAATTACAAGTTAGATAAGCTAGTGGAAGGTTTGTCTACGAAAGTAGTGGGAAGTTATGTCGCTGATGATTATATGCGTAAGCGATTCATGACATTCCAAAAGAACTATACGTTTACTTCTTTGGATGCGAGTGACAATAGATTCATTCCTGCGCCACCGACAGAAGATAAAATAAACATTTTTACATTTAGTCAAGCCCAGCCTTTCTTAGATTATACACCAGAACGTGAATGGGAATACCAATTAAACTGGTTTTTGAACTATAATCGTACATTCAATAAGCACTCTATCGATGCCTTGTTAGTGTATGAGCAATATAAATTTGGCGGCATGTATGTTAATTCAAGGGCAGAGAATCCAATAGTAAGCTTAGATCAAATGTATATTTACCCGACAGATCGTAATTTCAGATCAACTAATGCAGGTGAGGCTGTAGATGCGCGTCGTGGTGTTATTGGTCGTGCTAATTATAATTATTCGGATAAATATATTGCTGAATTCTCATTCCGTTATGATGGTTCACCGTTATTTCCTGGTGACAAGCGTTGGGGCTTTTTCCCTTCTATGTCTGCGGCATGGCGTATTTCCGAGGAAAGCTTTTTCGAAAGTGCTAAAGCCACATTTAATGACTTGAAGCTAAGAGCATCGTTTGGTACAACGGGTAATGATTTGAATGTCGGTGCGGTGAAGATTGCTCAATTCTTATATCAGGAAAACTACGCTCCTTCTGGTGGATATATTTTTGGAGACCGCTATTACAATGGTGTAACTTATGGTGCTAATCCTACGCAAAACCTTACGTGGACAACTTCAAAAAGTTATAACCTAGGTCTAGACTTCGCGATGGCAAATAATCGTCTTTCTGGTAATATAGATGTTTTCAAAAGAGATGAGACTGATATTTTGGGAGGTCGAAACCTGATTGTTCCAGATAATTACGGTCGTACTTTAGCACCAGAAAATTATGCTGCTCGTAGTTATAAGGGTGGTGAGTTTACCTTGGGATGGAACGATCGTGCAGGAGAATTTTCTTATGGTATAACAGCAAATATGGGCTATGCAGTCGATCAATGGAATATTTATGATGAAGAGCCATCTTATGAATCAGGTAGAGAACAAAATTTTAGATCAAGAATAGGTCGACCAGAGAACAGAATTATTGGTTTGGAAGCAGTAGATATAGTAAGAACACAGGCACAATTGGATGATCTTATTAGCAAAGGCTTTAAAACGTATGGTCGTGATCCTTACTTAGGAATGATTTTGTATAAAGATATCAATGGAGCTAACTATTCTGGTGGTCCTGACGGAAAAATTGATGATAATGATATGATGTTGTTATCAGAGAATAATACGCCACGTATTAATTATGGATTAGGATTGAATGCAAGTTGGAAAGGTTTATCTATTTCGGCTTTATTACAAGGTGTAATGGCTTACGATAGAATTATTAGTAATCAAGAAGGTGCTGGAATGCGTCAGCATGGTGGTTCATTCCGTCCATATTACCCAATATGGGCTGGAGATGTGTGGACTCCCGAAAATCCAAATGCGCAATACCCTCGCGTAGTGGGTTCAAACTGGCAAGAATCGGGTAGTGTAGCATCGACTTTCTGGATCAGAAATGGAGCTTACATGCGTTTACGTGACTTAAATGTGTCATACGGTTTGCCACAAACTCTTGCTAACGCAATGAAAATCAAAAGCGTAAATGTATTCTTCAATGGAACTAATTTATTTGTGTTATCGCCAATGACAGAGTTTCATGATCCAGAACAGAAAATGTATGATTCCTACCCTGTGATGAAGACTTTTACATTAGGCTTAGATGTTAAATTTTAATGATTACTACTATGAAAAAGATATTATATCCTATACTAGCCCTAGCTTTAGCGACATCTTCCTGTAAGGATGTCCTTGATATTCCAAATTTAGGTTCGTTGGATGAAGAAAGAGTATGGAATGACCCTAATCTAGTTAATGCGTATTTAGCAAATCTATATCCATTATTCGGAAACTGGTCTGCTGGAGCAGATAATAATTCAGATCAATTGATAGGAATTAATTTTCCGCTGGATGCGGTGACGGTAAATAATTCATCTTATAAAGCTTGGGATTATACAACTATAAGAAGAATAAACACGGCCATTCAGAAAGTGAATGCAAGTACAGGTCTGTCTACAGAAGTTAAAAACAGTGTACTTGGACAAGCCCTATTTATGCGCGCATATTTGTATTTTAATATGGTCAAATTTCACGGCGGTGTTCCCTATATTACAGAACCACAAGAGTTGAATAGTGAAGATTTAGAAACACCTAGGAATAGTACGAAAGAATGTTTTGAGTTAATCGTAAAAGATTTAGATCAAGCTATTTCTTTGCTTCCCGCAACCATTCAAAAGGGTTCTGCTGAGTATGGCAAGATAGATGGAAATTTTGCAGTCGCATTCAAAGGGAAAGTTTTATTATACAAAGCGTCACCTCAATACAATCCTACTAATCCATTTGGAAATGCATACTGGGCAGAGGCAAATACAGCCAACAAAACAGCTTATGAGCGTCTTATAGCAAATGGCTATAGCCTCACACCAGATTATTATAATATAGCTTTGCAAGAGAAGGGACCTGAAGTAATCTTTGCTGTGATTAATACATATCCCAATAAAGTAGCGAGCTACGATTATGGTGTACGTCCAGGTTCTGAAAGTAGAGGTACAGCAAGCTCGGTGCCATCTTGGGAATTTGTGAAATCATTTCCGATGAAAGATGGTAAGCTTTATTCTGATCCTACAAGTGCTTATTACAAGACCGAAGCTCAGTTTTTACAGTCATATTGGGAAAATCGAGATCCAAGATTTGATAAATCAATTGTTTGGAATGGTAAAATCTATGAAGTATCGGGTAAGATGGGTAAAAGACAATATACTTCTGTAGGTGTGGCGGCAGCATTGGATGATTTTGGTATTAATCCAAATGCGCGGACGCCATCCGAAAACTTGAATCGCTATAGCGGATTCTTCATCTTGAAAAATTCTAAACTTTCATTAAAACAAACTGAAGTAGAAACGCAATATGATGTAGATTACGTTGTGATGCGCTTGGCTGAGGTTATGTTGAATTACGCCGAAACGGCGAATGAAACTGGAGATTTGAATACAGCAAAAGATCTCTTGAGGAAAATTCGTCAGCGTGCTGGTATTGATGCTGGATCAGATGGAAACTATGGTATTACTGCAAATACCAAAGAAGGGATAAGAGAGGCTATTCTAGCTGAAAGAAATATTGAATTCTCGTTTGAAGGGCATCGTTTTTGGGATTTGAGAAGATTGCGTAAACTTGATGTATTGCACAATAAAACCAAATTTGGTGTAGAAGCAATTGCTATCAATCCTGATGGTTCGGAAATGAATTTGGAACAGGCTGCGAATTTAGCGCGTAATTATCAACTTGTTGAGAGTCAGTTTAAATATAGCTTGTTACAAGTTCCTCGTTCTGGTGCGCAGGTAAATATAGTACCTGATACTTACTATTTCTTCCCTTTAGCACAGTCAGTATTGGATAAAAATTCCAAATTGGAACAAAATAAAGATTGGGGAGGATCATTCGACCCTACGATAAATTAATCACTGAATAATAGATAAAGCAAAAGCATCAAGGATTTGATGCTTTTGCTTTTTATAAACTCATTAATCTCTAAAGGTTTGGTGTGTAAAAATCTCCTATTAAAACTATAAATTTATTGAATTAACATAAAACTAGATTAAGGTGTATATTCCTAAAATTAATAAAGTAGAAGATAGAGGGGAGATTTTATCCTTCATGAAGCGTTTCAGTTTTGCTACTATTATAACATCAAAAAATAATTATCCAGTCGCTACTCACTTACCTTTTGTGGTGGAAGAAAGGAGGGATGATATATTCCTAATCTCTCATTTCGCCAAAGCGAATCCGCATTGGGAAGATATAGAGGAGAATGAGGTGTTAGTTATTTTTACAGAGCCACATGCTTATATTTCGACAGACAATTATGAGAAGGAAACAAATGTTCCTACTTGGAATTACATGGCGATTCATACGTATGGAAAAGGGAAAATTGTTTCTGATGATAAAAAGTACGATGCAGTTAAAGCGATGATTCTTAGTTTTGATTCATCATATCAAAAGCAATGGGAAAATCTAGCAATAGACTATAAAGAAAAAATGATGAATGGTATAGTTGCTTTTGAGATTGAAGTAACCAATATCGAAGCGAAATTTAAACTAAGTCAGAATAGATCGATTAGAGAAAAGCAAAATATTATACAATCACTTTCAAATAGCAATAATACAAGTGAGAATTTGATCGCTGATTATATGCGAAATCAGAAGTAAAAAATAGTTTTTGAGGAAGCTAACTAATTAAAATCTCACTATCTCATCGATCTGTTCATTAACGAATTTCGACGTAATTGGGTTTACAAATAAGCCTTCGCTATTCAGTTCATCTTTGATGTGTGGTATATGAATTTTGAGTGGTAATACGTGCATACGCATATAATTGCATACACCAGTAAAGTGATCTACTCCGCGAATATTGCCGTATTTACCTGTAGAAACACCTACTAACGCGGCTTTTTTGTGTGTAAATGAGGTTGGGTAAGAGCAGGCATCTACAAATATTTTTAAAGCGCCAGGATAACTGCCATTGTATTCTGGGATGACGAAAATGAATTTTTGTGCTACTGATACTTTAGCTTGAATAGTGGAAAATGCATCCGATCGCTTACCGTACAAATCTGTGTACAAAATGTCGTGTGGCAAGTCTTCTAAAGAGAGGATTTCCCAGGCTTCCCCTTTGAGAAGCAATTCACCTTTATAATAGTTGGCTACTTTTAAAGAGTTACTACCCAACCTATTTGTACCTGATATAATTAAATTCATTGTGATGTTGCAACTTATCGTAATCGATACACGATTTGTCAAATCGTAAACCAATTTTTTGTATCTTAGCATCCTGAGTAATAGTATCAGGAAGTTCTCAAAAATAGTAAATTTAACATCATTTAAGTATTTAATACCTAGTGTAAATGTTAATTTTATCAGAGAACTACAATTGATAGTACAAAATTGTAAAGGTTCGGTATCTCATGGGAAAAATAATTGCAATAGCAAATCAAAAAGGCGGTGTAGGGAAAACAACAACTTCAATCAACTTGGCTGCAAGTTTGGCTGTTTTAGAATATAAAACGTTGCTGGTGGATGCAGATCCGCAAGCAAACTCCACTTCGGGCATCGGTTTTGACCCGCGTGGGATCAAGGCAAGTGTGTACGAGTGTTTGGTTAATGATTTGAATCCACGTGATGCTATCAAATCAACAGATACACCTCATTTGGATTTACTCCCAGCGCATATTGATTTAGTTGGTGCCGAAATCGAGATGATCAACTTGAATGAGCGTGAGTACAAGATGAAGAAGATGTTGGAAGAGATCAAGGATGATTATGATTTTATCATCATAGATTGTTCTCCTTCATTGGGTTTGATTACGATCAATGCTTTGACAGCATCTGATTCGGTGATTATTCCAGTTCAATGTGAGTATTTCGCTTTGGAAGGTTTAGGTAAGTTATTAAATACCATCAAAATTGTTCAGAATAGATTAAATACAAATTTAGAAATCGAAGGAATACTATTGACGATGTATGATGTACGTCTTCGCCTTTCTAATCAGGTGGTTGAAGAGGTGCGTACGCATTTTACGGATTTGGTATTTGAGACGATTATCCAACGAAATACTCGTCTTAGTGAGGCGCCAAGTTTCGGTATTTCGGTTATCATGCACGATGCATCGTGTAAAGGTGCAATAAACTATTTGAATTTAGCTAGAGAAATTTTACAAAAGAACGGATTGGTAGAACATAATAAAGAAGAAAAGGCAATCGTATAATGGCAGCATTACAACGTAAAACAGGATTAGGAAAAGGACTTGGTGCGCTGTTGCAGGATGATTTGAAAGTATCATCTAGTACTACCAAAAGCGAGATCGGTGATACAACTGCACCATCGGCAGGTAGTATTAATTTTATTAAAATAGAACAAATTGCAGTAAACCCATTTCAGCCGCGTACTGACTTTGATGAGAATGCTTTAAAAGAGCTTTCGGAGTCCATCGTGTTGCAAGGGTTGATTCAGCCAATAACTGTAAGACAAGTAAGTAAAAATCAATACCAACTCATCTCTGGTGAGCGACGTTTGCGTGCATCTATGTTGGCAGGAATTACAGAAATTCCAGCTTACGTACGTACAGCGAATGACCAGCAAATGTTGGAAATGGCATTGATTGAGAATATTCAACGTGAAAATTTAAATGCCATTGAAGTGGCTTTGAGTTTTCAGCGTATGATCGAGGAGTGTAATTTGAAGCAAGAAGAATTGGGTGATCGTGTGTCTAAAAATAGATCTACAGTTACTAATTATTTGCGTCTTTTGAAGTTGCCTCCCGTTATTCAAGTAGGTATTCGTGATGGTAAAATTTCGATGGGCCATGCACGAGCATTGATCAATGTGGGTGATATAGATAAACAACTTTTTGTTTATCAAGAAATCATCGACAAAGATTTATCGGTTCGTATGGCAGAGATTTTGGTACGTAATATCCAAGAACAGCTAAAGCCTAAAAAAGGAAAAGGTGTAGGCAAGCAATTGGATTTTCAATACCAAAAGATTGAAGATGATTTAGCATCAAAATTTTCTACACGGGTGCGGTTGAACTTAAAAAATACAAAAGGAAAGGGAGCTATTGAGATTCCATTTGAATCAGAAGATGATTTGAGCCGTATTTTAGAATTGTTAGATTGGTAATGACCAAATATTTAGTCTTTATTTTCTTTTTATTGTGTTCGTTGGTAGGCTTTTCTCAAGTCGAAACAACGAAGAAGCCTACTTTGGACAGCACAGCTTTAAATACTTTAGATAGTGTAAAAGCTGCGCAAGATACCGTTAAAAAGGAAACACGCGCGGAGCGGAAAGCACGTGAGAAAGCAGAGAAGGAGCGTGAGAAATATTATTATAAAGATATTTTAAAGGATTCTACTCGCTTGGCTATTGAAGAATTATCCACAAAAGCTTGGAGAAGATCCTTAATAGCTCCAGGATGGGGACAGATTACCAATGGAGGTAAATTCGTGTGGGTAAAGTTGCCTATTATCTATGGAGGTTTGGTTGCAGGATATATGACTTTCGACTATTGGAATTGGTACTATAAAAAGTTTGTTGATGAAGCTGCTTTTCGAATTGATAATAATGGCGCTACAAATGATCCTGATTTAGAAGGCTATCAAAGTTTAGATGGATTAATTAGAGCTAAGGATAATTACCGACGTTATCGTGATATGACTATTTTGGTCACAGCTGGTTGGTGGGGATTGAATGTGTTGGAAGCATACGTAGATTCTATGTTACGCTTTCGTTACGATATTGGTGATGATTTGGGTTTTAAAATTACACCTACGATGTTGCCAACATCTAATTTGGCATACAATATGAATTTTGGCCGTCAGTTTACTCCTGGAGTTAAATTGACGTTTAATTTTAAATAGATAAACCTGAAATATGAAAATCGTTATACTAGGTTATGGCAAAATGGGGCAATTGATTGAAAAATTTGCACTCAAAAGAGGACATGAAATAGCTTTAGTTGTTGATGCGCACAATAGAGAAACCTTAACTGCTGAAGATTTAGCAGATGCAGATATTGCCATAGACTTTAGTACGCCTGATGCGGCATTAGAAAATATCAGTCTATGTTTTGAAGCAGATTTACCGCTAGTGGTAGGTACAACAGGATGGTATGAGCATTTGCAAGAGGTCAAGGAAACGTGTTTAGAGGCAAATCAATCTTTATTGTATGGCTCAAACTTTAGTATTGGCGTAAATATTTTTTTTCATATCAATAGATTATTAGCGAAAGCTGTAAGTCCTTACCAGCAATATGACGTACAGGTGGAAGAAATTCACCATATCCATAAATTGGATGCACCTAGTGGTACGGCAATTACAATTGCCGAAGGTATTATCGACAACAGTGAGATTAAAAAATCTTGGGTGAACCAAGTAGTAGGATCTGACGAAGAAATCGTAAATCAACCAAATGAATTATTGATAGAAAGTCTTCGAATCGAAGAAGTTCCTGGTACACACACTGTACTATATAGTTCTGAGGTAGATCAAATAGAATTCAAGCATACAGCGCACAATCGTGATGGATTTGCTTTGGGAGCTGTCGTAGCAGCCGAGTGGTTGTATGGTAAAAAAGGGTTTTATCAAGTAACAGAAATTTTTGATTTTAATAAATAAAAAACAGATTGGATTTACTTCGTTAGGTCGTCTGTTATAATGAATAAATAAAGTATGTGGTATTTAATTTTTGGTGTCTTAGCAATTGTAGCGCATTACGGGTTATTTTTATTGTTTAAGAAAGCTGGTAAACAAGGTTGGGAAGCATTTGTTCCTTTCTACAATGTTTATGTGATGACACAATTGGTCGGTCGAGCAGCGTGGTTGGTAGCGTTACTCATTGTGCCCATTATCAATATATTTGTTTTCTACAGTTTATATTTGGATCTAATAAAAGCATTTGGAAAGCAACGTTTTTGGGAAACAGCAGCTGCAGTGTTAGTTCCATACATTGTATTGCCGATGTGGGGTAGCGATCCGAATGTGAAATACAGAGGTCAGTCAGCTACTGAAGAATTCAAAAAACTATATCCCTACAAAAAATCGGTTGGTCGCGAATGGGCAGATGCAATCATCTTTGCGACGGTTGCAGCGTCTTTAATTCGCGGGTTCTTAATCGAAGCATATATGATTCCGACGGGATCAATGGAAAGAAGATTATTAGTTGGTGATTTTCTCTTTGTGAGTAAGCTCAATTATGGTCCACGTATTCCAAATACTCCTATAGCTTTTCCGTTTGCGCACCATACAATGCCACTTACGGGAGGTAATGCTTATTCTGAATTAATACATATTCCATACAAAAGATTACCCGGTTTCCAAAAAATTGAACGCAATGATGTGGTAGTTTTTAATTATCCAATGGAAGCAGATGAACCATACAATCGTCCTGTTGATAAGCGTGAGAATTATATCAAACGTGCTGTCGGTATCCCTGGTGATGAAGTTTCTATGAAAGATGGTAGATTATATGTAAATGGAAAGATCTCTTATGAGTCTGATGATTTACAAACTTCATACATTGTTTTTTCGGATCCTTTTGGTATATCTGAAGATAATTTGATAAAAAATCGTTTCGAGGTTGATATGGAAAACACAGATCCTTCGCAAGGTATCTATGTGTTACATATCACTCCAGCTGAAGCAGAGTCTATTCGTTCTTGGTCTAATGTTAAGGAGGTAAGAGAAGTAATCTATGGTACTGATAATCCGAATTATGCGTCATTTCCAAACTACGATTGGAACGAAAGACAATGGACTTATGACAACTTTGGGCCAATAAAAGTTCCTGCAAAGGGCTGGAAGGTAAAATTGGATAAATGGACTTTGCCTTTATATCAACGTGCAATAACGGTTTATGAGGGAAATACACTAGAAATTAATGGTGATGATATTCTTATAAATGGTCAGAAGACTGATTCTTATACATTCAAAATGGATTATTATTGGATGATGGGAGATAGCCGACATAATTCATATGATTCACGTGGATGGGGATTTGTGCCTGAAGATCACGTTGTAGGAAAGGCTTTATTCACTTGGTTAAGTTGGGATAAAGACGGTTCTTTCCTATCTAAAATTCGATGGAATAGAATTTTCAAGGGTATTGAATAATGCCTTAGATATAAAAATAGAAAAGCTCTGATTGACTTTCAATCAGAGCTTTTCTATTTTTATATTAATTGTTACTAAGCCTTTAAAGCGGCTAGATAGCGTTTTATTGTTTCTTCTAAACCTAAGTAAAGTGCATCAGAAATTAATGCATGTCCAATACTTACTTCTAATAATCCTGGAATATGTTGGTTGAAATAAGCCAAATTATTTAAATCTAAATCATGACCTGCGTTTAATCCTAAGCCTACTTCTCTAGCTTTTATCGCAGCTTTAAAATAAGGCTCTATCGCTTTTTCTTTATCAAAGCCAAATTCCGAAGCATATGCTTCCGTATACAATTCAATACGGTCTGTTCCAGTTTCCGCAGCGGCTTCTACCATTTCTTCGATAGGATCGACAAATATAGAAACACGAATTCCAGCATCTTTAAATATTTTTACCGTCTCTTTTAAGTATTCCCTATTTTTAATAGTGTCCCAGCCATGATTTGAGGTCAACTGTCCTAATGCGTCAGGAACCAACGTTACTTGTCCAGGGTTATTTGCTAATACCAGTTCTACAAACTTCTGTTCTTGACAATTTCCCTCAATATTGAATTCGGTTTTGATTTCAGCTTTTAAATCATAAACATCTTGATATCGAATATGGCGCTCATCAGGACGAGGATGCACAGTAATTCCCTCTGCACCAAAGCGCTCACAAGCTAAAGCTGCAGCCACCAAATTCGGAACATTACCACCTCTAGAATTACGAAGTGTTGCAATTTTATTGATATTAACGGAAAGTCTAGTCATATGTAAGATTTGTAAGATGTTAACTATACAAATGTAAAGAAAGTTTATCATTTGGCTAATTGAAAGAAAATTCCTGCTATAAATTTTATAAATTGCATATTAAATGGACGGATTAAGCTTCAATATTTTAGACGGTTTTCGGTTACTAGATATTATTGATATTCTTTTGGTCGCAGTAATCATATATTATGTTTACAGTCTTATAAAGGGTACTATAGCGGTTAATATTTTAGTGGGTGTAGGCCTGTTTTATGGTATTTATTTAGTCGTAAAACAATTAGAAATGCGTTTACTGACCGAAATTTTTGGTGGTTTTATATCTGTTGGCTCCATTGCACTTATAGTCGTGTTTCAACAGGAAATACGACGGTTCTTATTACATATCGGTAAGAATATTTCTATACGCAGAAAGAAATTTTTCCTAAGTTTTATTGGTAATAAACGAACTGCTAACGAAGATCATTCTGAGGAAATCAAAATTATTGTAGATGCATGTCGGAGTATGGCAAAAGCTAAAACAGGTGCTTTGCTCGTGTTCTCTCGCTATTTTGATGAAGAGTACTACCAATCAAGTGGCGAATATATTGATGCGCCATTATCTAAACGTTTATTAGAAAGCATATTTTTCAAAAATAGTCCTTTACACGATGGTGCTGTCATAATTGTGGATTTTCGTGTAATGACAGCGAGTAGTGTGTTGCCACTGTCTGATAGTGAAGATTTGCCACCGCAATTTGGATTACGTCACCGTGCGGCGATTGGAGTGACGGAGGTTTCTGAAGCTGTTGCTGTCATTGTTTCGGAAGAAACAGGAGAAATTTCTTTTGCAAAGGATGGTAATATCAACATGAATTTAAGTGCGGATGAATTAGAACAATTGTTGAAGGATGAATTATGATTTCTGTGAAGTAAATTTAGCAAAGATTGTGTTTTTCAGAATATTATTCTAAATATTAAAAATTTTGCCGTGTAAAAATCAAAATGTATTTATTAAATTTACCTTAATATAAACATAAATTTTGGTGTCATGCATTTTGAAGAGAATAATCCATTAGATGTTGTTTTGAATGATTTGTTCGAACACTATCGCAAGAATGTCGCAGACGTAGATAAAATCACAAAAGCTTTATTAGAAAAAGGTGTAGTAGAATCTCAAGATGATATCGTGAATGATCATATTGCATTTCGTACACTTGGTGTTCCCAATCTTGGAATTGCTTCTTTTGAGAAGATATTCCTTACTTATGGATATGTAAAGCGTGACTATTATTATTTTGAAGGAAAAAAATTAGACGCTTATTGGTTTTCTCCTCCAGCGGAAGGCTACCCACGTATTTTCGTATCGGAGCTACGTGTACGGGAATTGAGTCAAGAGGCGCAAGATATTATTTATAAATATACATCTCCGATTACTTCAGATCCCGTTGATGAATTGGATTTGACAAATGGTCAAGAAGCAGCAGCATTTTTGCAAAAACCATTATGGGAATTGCCGACTTCAGAAGAATACCAAACTTTATTAAATGAGAGCGAGTATGCCGCTTGGGTAATTTACAACCGTTATTACTTAAATCATTATACGATTAGTATTCATGAATTAAAAGATGGCTACAATACGTTGGAAGAATTTAACGGATTTCTGCTAAGTATTGGTGTGAAGTTGAACAATTCAGGTGGAGTAATTAAAACCAGTGATGACAAATTGCTTCGTCAAAGTAGTACGGTTTCTGCTTTATATGAAGCTACATTTTCGGATGGTAAAAGCTTAGAAATAGCAGGTAGTTATGTGGAGTTTGCAGAACGATCAATTTTGCCTGAATATAAAGATTTGCCAAAGGATGAAATCAAGTCTAGACATCGTCGTGACGGTTTTGAAACGAACAATGCAGACAAAATTTTTGAAAGTACATATACAACACAAATAAAAGGTTCGTAGCAGTGGAAGAGAAGTTGCAGGAATTAAAAGAATCGCTCTCGGGCGATCTTTTTTTCGATGAGAAAATGCGCATGTTGTATGCAACAGACGCTTCTGCTTATCGCGAAATACCATTGGCCGTAGCTATACCCAAATCCGAGGATGATATTCAAAAATTAATTTCTTTTGCAAGTAAAAATAAAACTTCCTTAATTCCACGTACAGCAGGAACTTCTCTTGCGGGGCAAGTAGTAGGAAATGGAATTGTAGTAGATGTTTCCAAACATTTCACGAAAATATTAGAACTCAACAAAGAAGAAAATTGGGTGAAAGTACAACCTGGAGTGATTCGCGATGAGTTGAATATGTTTTTGCGATCGTATGATTTGTATTTTGGTCCAGAAACTTCTACTGCCAATCGTGCCATGATAGGTGGGATGGTCGGAAATAATTCTTGTGGATCGAATTCTTTGATTTATAAAAGTACCCGCGAGCACACGCTTGAGGTAGAAGGTTATCTCTCGGATGGTACTAAAGTGACGTTTTCTGACGTGACTTTTGAAGAATTTATTGCCAAATGTGAACTTCCTAATTTGGAAGGTAAGATATATAAACATATACGATCTTTATTATCGGATTACCGAAATCAAGAAGAGATACGAAAGGAATTTCCAAAGAAATCAATAGAACGACGTAACACAGGTTATGCGATTGACTTACTTCTAGAAACAGATCCGTTTAGCACGGATGGGGCGAGATTTAATTTTTCTAAATTAATTTGTGGTTCAGAAGGAACGTTATTGTTTATTACTTCTATTAAGTTGAATGTCAGTCCGCTCGCAAAGTGGCCGACCGGATTACTTTGTGTGCATTTTGCCTCACTGGATGATGCATTGAAAGCAAATTTAATTGCTTTAAAACATCAACCTTTGGTTAGTGAGTTGATGGATGATTATATTTTAGCTTGTACCGAGAATAATCTAGAACAACAGCAAAATCGATTTTTTGTCAAAGGAAATCCTAAAGCCATTCTGATTATCGAATATGATGGCGAAACAGAAGCAGAGCTACAACAAAAAGTAGCAAATGTAGAGGCAGATATGCGTACCGCAGGATTTGGGTATTATTTTCCATTAATAGTGGGTGCGGATAAAAAGAAAGTTTGGGATTTGCGTAAAGCTGGACTTGGTTTGTTGAGTAACACGCCTACAGACGCTAAACCTGTTGCTGTAATTGAGGATACGGCAGTCGATGTAAAAGATTTGCCAGCTTACATCGCTGAATTCAACCAGATTTTAGCAAAATATAATTTGTATTCGGTGCATTATGCCCATGCGGCTACTGGTGAATTACATTTGCGTCCAATTATTGATTTAAAAACGAAAGAAGGGAATGAACTGTTTCGTAAAATCGCTTTTGAGATTGCCACACTTGTCAAGAAATATAGAGGATCGCTTAGCGGTGAACATGGGGATGGGCGTTTGCGCGGTGAATTTATAGCTTATATGATTGGGGAGCATAATTACCAGTTATTGAGAGATATTAAGAATACTTGGGATCCAAACGGTATTTTTAATCCTGGCAAAATCGTAGATACACCAGTAATGAATACTTTTCTGCGTTATCAACCAGGAGTTGCTACGCGTAATATTCTCTCTACTTTTCGATACAAAGGTCAAAATATTCTCCATCACGTGGAACAATGTAATGGCTCAGGTGATTGTCGCAAGACGGAACTGTCAAATGGCACAATGTGTCCTTCGTATATGGCGACTAGAAATGAACATGATACAACACGTGCCCGAGCAAATATCTTACGCGAATTCTTAACAAATTCGACTAAAGATAATCCTTTTGATCATCCTGAAATTAAGGAAGTCATGGATTTGTGCTTGAGTTGTAAAGGTTGTAAAATTGAATGTCCTTCTAGTGTAGACATGGCTAAGGTGAAAGCAGATTTTCTACAAGCTTATCATGATGCTAATGGATTGCCCTTACGCACTAGGATTGTCGGTATGGTAGATCAATTGACCGCTTTGATGGCTTATATTCCAAATCTGTACAATTGGGGAACGTCAAATAAGTTTACAGCTAAGCTAGTAAAGGATATATTAGGCTTTGATTATAGAAGAAATATTCCTCAAATAGCTCCAACGTCATTGCGGAAGTGGTTTATAAATCGCGAGAAGCCATTGTGGAAAGATAAAAAATCAATTAAGCAAGTATATTTCTATTGCGATGAATTTACAAACTATAATGATGTGGAACTGGGGAAAAAATCAATTCTGTTGCTGGAAGGGTTGGGGTATGAAGTGTTAGTAATAGATCATGCATTTAGTGGTAGAGCACTAATTTCTAAGGGCATGTTGCGAGAAGCACGTAAACTTGCAAATAGAAATGTGCGTATCTTCTCTTCACGCTTGACCGATGAAATAGCGTTAGTAGGGGTAGAGCCTTCGGCTATTTTGTGCTTTAGAGATGAGTATGTGGATCTGGTTGATGAAGAATTGGAGCAAGAGGCACAACGTATCGCACCTTTTGCGATGGTCATAGAAGAGTTTTTGTGGAAGGAAATTGAAAAAGGAAATATTAAAAGTGATTCTTTTGTCGATCGACAACAAGACATATTATTGCATACACACTGCCAGCAAAAGGCTTGGAAATTGCAGCAATGTACCGCGAGTTTATTAGCCTTTCCAGTAAGTCATCAAGTAGAAATCATTCCATCAGGCTGTTGCGGTATGGCGGGAGCTTTTGGATACGAGAAAGAACATTATGATGTCTCCATGAAAATTGGCGAATTAGTGCTTTTTCCAAAAGTAAGGGCTAAAAGTCAACAAACTATTGTGGTTGCTACTGGAGGTAGCTGTCGACACCAGATTCAGGACGGAACGAAAGAAACCGCTGTACATCCTGTAGAAGTGCTGTATAATGCATTAAAAGAGAAGCTTCGTCTTTATTAAGATGAAGCTTCTCTTTTAATTTTTTGTCAAATAGACGTTTAAATTAATTACTTTACCGCATTCAAAGCTTCAGTATTCAATTTAATGTATTCGCCATTGTTGGCTTTTTTAGCCATGTCAATACCTTCTTGAGCGGCTTTTCTAGCTTCAGCTTTATCACCTGCTTTTGCTAAGATGCGAGATTTCCAATATTTAATATGTGCAGCACTAGTATTTCCTTCATCCGCTAATTTCACCCATTCAGCAGCTTTCTTTATATCCAAATTGTTGTTAAAATAATATTGAGCGGCTTGGAAATATGGTTTTTTCTCACCTTGCATAGCTTGGTCAATACTTGCCATTATTTCTTTAGACTGATCTGTCTTGATGTTAAATGCTACTTTTGTGTTTTCCCAAGCTAAACTTACTTGAGTTGAATTAGTAGTAACATTATCAAAAGAAATAGTAAAAGTCTCTACTTTACTCGCTAATTTCTGAGACTTTACTTTGAAGCGCAAGAAATCATCTGCTTGATTGTATTGGTATGCCCCCCATTGTTTAGGGTTTTTACTCAAAATTATTGTCCAGTCTGTTGGTGTAGGTATTGTGAAAATACCATATGTGCCAGCAGGAACGATATTACCTTCAATATTCACTTCTTCATCCAATGTCAGTGTAGGTATATTATTTGCACCTGTACGCCACACTTCATTGTATGGCACTAATCCACCAAATATTTTACGATCTTTTATGTTCGGACGTTGGTAAGACAAAATTATGTTCTTGATACCTAGCCCCTGAATAATTGTGGTGGTACTACTTGCAGGAGGTAATTGTACCTGAGCTTGGCTCATTTCAGTTCCTATGAACATTAATGCTACCGTAGCTATTGATAAAATAGTTTTTTTCATTTTTCCCTTTATATATTTAGTGTGAATTTACTAATTTTTTTAAGGATTTGACCTGCTCAGGAATCAAATCTCGATTAATATTTTTATTACTAAATATTTCTATCTCTTTTGCCAGCTTTTGTAATTCTGCTAACTTACCCTTATTTATAAGTATTTGGCGTAAAGATTTAATCTTTTCTACTAATTGAATCCCTTCTCTAAGTTTCTCAAAACGAATACTTGTTTCGTTTTCAGGATACACCAAATAAGTATCACCTGCAGCCCATGAGCCAAAACGGGTATCTTCAAGTGGATTTCTATTCCAACAGTCGTAAGCCCAGCGCAAATATCCATCAAAACCACGTTGAATGGTATTTACAATCATATAAATTGGCTCATGATACCCCGAACTTGTGAACGTATTTGGGAATATTTCAGTACAACAGGTGTAAGCTGTCGTCTTGTAACCCTTCGCTTTGCGCGAAGCCAAAATATCTTCTGCCATCGTATCGTAAAATGGAATTGCGTAGTCTATTATATCGTCCGATAATTCAGGATGGTAGTAGCCTGCCAGTGAGATTTGAAAGTTTGGATCTGCTTTTTTGATAATTCCAATAGCGGCTTGCATATCTTTCATCGGACGCTCATCCATTGCAATAGTAGTTTTTTTAAACCAACCTTTTTTCTTTAAGTGCGCTGCAAAATCTTTTAAGAAAGGATACCAATGATCTTCGTATGTTTTTTCGCCTGGTTTTGCTTTTAAGACTTGTCTTTGTTGTGTTGCCTCATCAAAGTAATAAAAAGACAAGTTCCACGGAATCATGCTGTAACAATTGATGTAATCCGATACGCCTACCTCATGCATATATTCCACCCATCGGTCAAATAAAGTATAATCGTAATGCCAAGATCCATCTGTTTTCTTGGTCCAACGAATCATCGCATCATATTTGTCAAAAGTTTGGCTATTCCAAGGATCATAGATCAAAGTAGTGGTAATGTTCTTTTGCCCCGCATTTGCTAAGCGTTCCATTGAAGGGCGAATCTTTTTCAGATGTGCTTCCGAAAACACTTCTAAATTGTAATATCGTGCAGAAGAATATGGGTTTTGCCATAAATCTAGGTGGAAATCCCAATCTTTTGCTGCGGCTAATTTATGTTTTGAAACATTGATATTAAAAGACAATGTAAGCTCTTTGGTTTGATTGCTAGATTTTATTTTCACGTTCACTTCTCCCTTATAAATTCCAGGTTTAGCATCCTGCGGAACTGTTACACTCAACCACAATGGTCTTGATTCCTTCGAATTGAAAGTAAAAGTAGTTGAATTTAAAATACGGTCGGCCACTACTGTAGAATCTAAAATCACGTTGATACCACAAGCCGATTTTAATTTGGAAGGATCATCACTGATTACATATGCGATGGGAGCGAATTGAATATTATTTTTGGTAATGCGATTTTTGTTTGATTTAAGATCTGAAACTGAAAGTTTTAAAACAGAGTTGTCAAATTTTATATCCTTAGTCCAAACAGCAAGTTGTGTATTCACGGTTTCACCTGCCCACGCCTCTGCTTTCCAAGTTTTGTTTATTTCTTTTGTAGGAACGTTGTGTTTAGATACACTGAAATCAGGATCAATAAATGAGAATTTAATTTCATTATCAAGTTTCTCCCATGCTCGGAGATCAGCTAAATGTTTTTTCGGATCGGCAATTTCTTTAAATTGTGCGAAGGATGAAGCACAAATTAAAGTAAACATCAAAGTAAGAAGTCTTTTCATAGTCTATAATTTGATGCTCAAAATACGAAATTAATTCTTCTTAAATAAGAAAGGCTTTCGATGGAAAGCCTTCACGTATTATTGTTTGTATAATATTCTAAATTTGATTGTATTTTCGATCTTCTTGAGCTGTGTGATTAGTTTTTTATCATAATTCGAATCAATATCTGTAACCACATAACCTAAATCACCACGTGTCATCAAAAATTGCGATAATATGTTGATTTGATTATCCGCATAAATATTATTGATACGTGCTAAGATGCCTGGTACATTTTTGTGAATATGTAATAAACGGTGACCTTTTAATTTTTTAGGTAAAATCAAATGCGGGAAATTACGACTTTGATCTGTATCACCATTGTTGATAAAATCAGCCATACGGCGCGGCACAAATTCAGCATTGGTGTGTTTCTCTTTTTTATCATCAAAAATTACAATACCTTTTTGCGTACACAACGTTCTGCTTACATTACCTTTTACATCACCTAAGTAACCCAAAGTTTTCAATTTATCCGCTCGAGACAATTGTTCGTTTGATACTTGTACACCATTACCTAACAATAACATTCCAACATCTTTGGTGTATTTTTCTTCAAAAGTATCTTTCACACGGATAGAGAAACCATCTCGCTTCAAAATGTGCGCTGAAATCTCAGGAACATCACCTACAATCAGACATAAAATACGATTCTTTGGGTAAGAAATTGCCGAAGGCAATTGATTCACGTACAAGAATTCGTCAAAACTTGGGGTAACGTGATCCGCATTTTCCGTAACACTTTTGCGTGAAATATTCTCTGTGAACGCGAAAAATTTCTCAATCAATCCCGACTCTTTCAGCTGAAAATCAGAATAGCCATCACCGATACCATAAATAGTACCTTGGATGTTTAGATCTTTCAAAAGCTGAACTTTACCACCTTCATTCGAAAGCGGATTCGTGTCGTCGTACCCAACAATGTAGCCGTTTTCATCAAATTTGAACGTATTGGCGTAAATGTTTTCTTCCAAAATCCCGTAAGGTGATACTACAGGAATAATGAACTCTTTGAAACCACCGGATACAATCCAAGCAGTCTCCGAATTTTGTTTGAAAAACTCACGATTTCTGTCAAAGGATTTCGAAACTTTTTTCTTCAAATGCTTAATCAGCTTTTGTAAATGCTCTTTATTTGCTCGTAATAAAGCAATACGACCAGCCAGAGCCTCACGGAAAGAAATTTTTCCTTCCATCGCTAAGTTGGTAAAGCGTTCGATTTCTTTGTAAACTTTTTCTTGATCTGGACTACCTTCTAATGATATACGAGCCAGCTCGTCCAATGCCTCCACTTGCGTGAACGTACTGTCGAAATCAATGATGTAATAATTTTTCACTGCTGTTTAGATTGTTTGTGTTTTTTTGTTGTTATAATATGTGTTCGCTATTTCTTCTAGCGTACGGTTCAAAGGTTTGAATGAGTAATTAATCGTCGAGACAATCTTTTCATTCGAATAAGACAAAAGATCGGAAGCTGCATGCGTAGATTCTTCGGTAATGACAGGCTTTTTACCTGTAATCATTGAAGCTACTTTTGCAGCACGCCAGGCAAGCGAAAGCATCCATGAATTCGCGCGAATGGTCGGTGCTTTTTTATTTATCAATTTTGCTATACGCGATAATAACTCTTTATTCGAGATATTTTCCGAATTCAGAATAAATCTTTCGCCTGATATGGATTCACAATTCATCAGTTGCACCATGATTTTACTCACATCCTCTACATCTACAATGCCTAGAGAACCGCCTGTGAATATTTTTATACCGTTGTTTACCAATTCGAATATTGCACCTGAACCTTTCTTGTAAGAGCCGATACCCATAATCACGGAAGGATTAATAATTACCGCGTCCAGTCCTTCGTTAATCCCACGCCATACTTCCAATTCGGATTTGTATTTCGATAAGGAGTAATTAGATAATTTGGGATTGAATTCCCATTTGTCTAGTTCGTTGACAGGTTTATTGTTTTTACTGGTACCCAATGCTGCTATCGAACTCACGTGAAGCAGTCTAGCTTTGTGTGCCAAACACAAATTTACAATATGTGAAGTGCCTTCCACATTGATCAAAAACATTTCTGGGGCATCTTCCTTTTGGTAAGATACTTTAGCGGCGCAGTGATAAACTTGCGTAATCCCTTTGAATACCTCCTCCAATGCAAAATAATCCGTCACATCGGCATCCACCCATTGTATCAATGAAGAAGATTTTAATTTATCTGGAATACTTGAAGATGACCTCTTTGTTGCCACGACTGCATGCCCTTGATCAATTAACAATTTGATGAGCGCTGACCCTAAAAATCCTGTTCCTCCAGTTACTAATATCACGTGCTTTGTTATATAATGTTTTAGCCATTCAAATATAGATTTTTAGGCTTTGGAATGCAAAAGTTATACGTTATTTATATGATTTGAATGCATTTAAAAGTTTTATGATTTGGATGAATAAATGCATATTTGCATAGCGATATACCAAAATATAGTTTTTCGTTATTAATAATTTCCAAATATGTCATTAGCAGATTTTTTCTCACCCATTAGCTTGTCGGATATTTCTTCGAAAGATGAATATCTCAATTCTCAGTTTGGACGTGTTATTCAAATCTATCAAGATGAATTTCCGAATTGGGAGGAAGAAGAAAATAGACCAAATTTAGCTATCATAGGTGTAGAAGAAGATCGTGCTTCGATCAATAACAAAGGAACCGCGAAAGCACCTAATGCTGTACGCAAACATTTGTATGACCTATACCAAGGCGATTATAAAACAAAAATTGTTGATTTTGGAAATATCAAAGCAGGAGATTCGATCAATGATACCTATGCAGCTCTGAAAGTTGTTGTGGAGGAATTAATCAAAAAAGACATCGTTCCGATTATTATCGGTGGAGGTCAAGATTTGACGTATGCGCAATATCGGGGTTATCAGGATTTAGAACAACGTGTGGAAGTTGCGGTTATTGATGCGAAGTTTGATTTGGATCAAGAGCATACGGAAGATATGCCGCTGAATTCGCAGACCTATCTGAATCATTTGATTTTGCATCAGCCAGACTATCTTTTCAACCTGAATAATGTTGCTTATCAGACGTATCTAGTGAGTAAGGAGTCCATCAATATGTACGACAAACTGTACTTCAATGCACAACGTGTCGGCATGATTGCGGGTAAATTGGATCAGGCGGAGCCAATAATTCGAGCTGCGGATATGGTTAGTTTTGATATCGGTGCTATCCGAGCATCCGAAGCTCCTGGTAATGCCAATGCGGTTCCAAATGGTTTATTTGGTGATGAAGCGTGTCAATTGGCGCGATATGCGGGTATGTCGGATAAATGCAGTTCAATCGGTTTTTATGAATTCAATCCTACATTTGATCCTATGGAACAAACTGCGATGTTAGTTTCACAAATGATTTGGTGTTTTGTGGATGGCTATTACAACCGTAAAAATGATGCACCTCTAGTTCCGAAATCGGCTTACATTATTTACCGTACACCATTAGAAAATGAAGAGCACGAATTGGTTTTTGTGAAAAGTAAAAAGTCAGACCGTTGGTGGATGCAAGTGCCTTATTTTGGTACGAAATCCGTGAACGAGCGTTTTTACTTAGTGCCATGTCGTTATGAGGATTACCAACTTGCCGTTTCTGGCGAAATGCCCGATATTTGGTGGAAAACACATCAAAAATTACAATAATAAAGATGGTCTGAACAGACCTCTTTTTGTTTATAAAATATACATTTAAATATTCGTTGAACTATTTTTTTGTGCATAAAGTCGCCTCACAAAATTTTTAAGCGACTAGTTTTTGGTTACTTTTTTCGGAAAAAAGTTTCTGCCTGTCCGGCAAGAGGACATTACAAGCTTAGATTTTGATGTATGGAATTTATCTTAATAGGAATAATCGTTATATTACTTGTTGTTTGCATTTATTTAGCGTTGCAAAAAGCAAAAACAGTTTCTAAATCAGAATACAATAAGCTGAGTCAATACAAGCAAGAGTTAGAGATAGAATATGCGAAAGTAAAGCAATTTGCTGAGTTGCAAGCACAGGAAAAGGAGGAGCTGAAACGCCTGCTCGAGCGTGAGCAAAATGAGCGCAATGCCTTAGAACGCACTTTGGAAGGAACGAATGCGTATTTGCAAGCGCAACAAGAAAAATTCGAAGAGCAAAAAGAAGAAATTCAGCGTACCAAAGCACAATTTAACAATGAGTTTCAAGTTTTGGCGAATAAGATATTAGAAGAAAAGACCCAAAAGTTTACAGCGCTGAATCAACAATATTTGGGTGTGATCTTGGATCCGTTGAAAGAAAAAATTAAAACTTTCGAAGAGAAAGTTGAAAAATCTTATGCCCAAGAATCCGCTGAACGTAATGTTTTAAAAGGTGTCGTGGAACAATTGATGCAACAAAGTTTGCAGATTAAAGACGAAGCAAATAATTTGACGCGCGCTTTGAAAGGCGATTCGAAGAAACAAGGAAATTGGGGTGAGGTAATTTTAGAACGCGTTTTAGAACGTTCGGGATTAACAAAAGATCAAGAATACAGATTGCAAGTTTCTTTGCAAGATGAGCATGGTCGACGATTGCAGCCTGATGCGATTATCGATTTACCAGATGACAAGCAGTTGATTGTCGATTCTAAAGTTTCTTTAGTTGCCTATGATAATTACATTAATGCAGAAACCGAAGAAGAATTGAGTTTGCATTTAAAATTGCATGTGCAGTCCATTGAAAACCACGTGAAGGAACTTTCTGCTAAGAACTACCACAGTTTGTACGGAATTCATTCTCCGGATTTTGTCATGCTTTTTATGCCTATAGAATCCGCATTGAGTGTTGCGGTGATGCATAAGCCAGAATTATTTTCGGATGCTTGGGATAGGCGAGTGGTGATTGTTAGTCCTTCGACATTGTTGGCGACATTGCGTACGATTGCTTCGATGTGGAAGCAAGAACGTCAGAATCGAAATGTTTTAGAAATAGCACGTGAGGCGGGTGCGCTTTATGATAAGTTTGTCGGATTTTTGACCGATATGCAACAAATTCAAGTTCATTTGAATAAAGCTTCAGAAAAACACGATGAAGCCATGAAAAAACTATCTACTGGCGCAGGTAATGTAGTGCGCAGAGTAGAAAATCTAAAATCTCTAGGTGCGAAAGCTAATAAACAAATAGATGATAGATACCTAGATTCTTAGAAAAGAACAAAGGGAAGACTATTAATCTTCCCTTTGTTGCTTAATTCGTTAAGTAAAATCATACTTAATACCCCATGGCTGTATCGTCACCACGATGATCTGCTCCAGCTTGTAATTTACCATTTGGTAATACAATGATATTTTCTACGCGACCAATATTTCCTCTTTTATGAATTTTATAACCGTCATTTTCTAAACTGATGCGCGTTTTTTCATCGATAGCTTTTGCTTCTACGTCTATGCGGTCAGGTTTCCATTGGTGATGAAATCTAGGCGCACTTACCGATTCTTGTGCTGTCATGCCAAACTCCAATACATTTAATATTGTTTGGAATACGGATGTGATAATTGTTGAACCGCCTGGTGTACCAACGACCATTTTCAACTTACCATCTTTCTCCACAATAGTAGGTGTCATGGCAGACAACATACGTTTTCCAGGTTCTACAGAATTGGCTTTGCCGCCTAATAAACCATACATATTTGGCGTGCCCGGTTTTACGGAGAAATCGTCCATTTCATTGTTCAACAAGAAGCCTGCGCCGTCTACCCATACTAATGATCCATACGATCCGTTGATAGTCGTTGTTAATGAAACCGCATTTCCTTCTTTGTCGACTATGCTATAATGTGTAGTTTCTTCAGATTCATATCCTGGAAACTTACCTGCTTTGATTGTTTCGCTATCTGTCGCTTTAGCAAGTGAAACATCAGCCATTCTACTTTGATTGTAAGCCGCAGAAGTCAAATGTTCTACTGGAACACGGTAAAAATCTGGATCACCTAAGTGTGTTGCGCGATCAGCATACACGCGTCTTTCTGCTTCGACCATCGCACGTACAGTGCTGTCTGATTGAAAACCCCATTGTGCCAACGGATATTTTTCTACGGATTGCAATAAAGCCAATAAAGCTATACCGCCACTAGAAGGAGGAGGCATAGAAATTATTTTATGCCCTTTGTATTCACCAACAATTGGCTTACGCCAAATGGCTTTGTAATCTTCTAAATCTTTGTGTGAGATGATACCATTGCCACGTTTCATTTCGGCCACGATATAGTCAGCAGTTTTACCTTTATAAAAACCATCACGACCTTCATTTGCAATGCGTTTTAGTGTCTCTGCTAATTCCTGTTGCACAAAGTTGTCTCCTTCTTTCCATTCAACATCTTTGATAATGGCTGCACCATTAGGATTATGTTGTATAAAACGTGCTTTGTAATTGTTGAATTCTCGAGCTTGCATAGCTGTAATAGGGAAGCCTTTTTCTGCTAATTCTATTGCTGGAGCAACAAGTTCTTTCCAAGATAAGCTTGCATATTTTTTGAAAGCCTCGTCCATTCCCGATACCGCTCCAGGTACGCCTGCAGCCAACTGTCCGTACAAACTCAAGTCTGTAATTGGGTTGCCCTCCTTATCCAAGTACATGTCTTTAAAAGCGGCACTAGGTGCTTTCTCACGAAAATCTAATGACGCAACTTCTCCAGTTTTGCTGCGGTATACCATGAAGCCACCACCCCCAAGATTCCCTGCGTTGGGATAGACAACAGCTAAAGCAAATTTCACTGCTATCGCTGCATCAACAGCATTACCGCCTTTTTTCAAAATATCAACACCAACCTTAGAAGCTAAAGGATGCGCTGTAACTACAGCTCCATTATTATACGTGTTACTGATAGGTTGTAATTCACTTCTTTGTATAGAAATACAACTATGACTTAGAAATGCAATTATGATAAAATAAATAATGTTTTTCATACTTTAATTAGGGTTTGCTTGTTTGTGCTTAAAGATAATTATATTCAGAATAAATCATAAATAATATATGCTATTCTTAGCCTGTTTCATCTTGTTTTTGTACTAGAAGTAAAAAACACAAATTGCTATTAATGAACAAAGGGAAGATATTTTCTTCCCTTTGGTTTATCTTTTATAGAATTGTAAGTGCTAATCGGGTAAAAGCAAATCGCCCATTGAACCCAAATTGCTGACCTGTTCTCGAATACAAAAAGTAACCTGCTCCTTGTAATGAACTTCCATCACGAACTTTATCTGGATATACATCAAATAAGTTGTTTGCGCCGACAGTCCATCTCAAACTTTTAGTTAATTGATAACCTAAACTTAAATCTGTGACTACCTTAGCTCCAAAAGTTTGTCTGTCTGCATCAACATTCGTTGCTCCTTCCACTTCACCAAAATACACGTTACGTAAGAAAACATTAAACTTATCCAACGTATAATTGAATGATAGATTAATTTTCTGACGAGGGACAGCCGATTCTAAATAAATACGTGATGCTTGATCAAAATAGATGTTTTCTTTTCCCGCTAATTTTTCAGAAGCCTTTACATTGCCTAGTATATTTGTTTTTACAAATGTTCCTGACAAATCTGTACGCAAGGTTCCTTTACCTAGATTTTCATTATAGGTCAATACTACATCTAAACCCTTTGTTTCGGTATCGATTGCATTCGCAAAGAAGCGTGCTGATGAAGCATTTGCAGTTTGTAGTAAGGCATATATCTCTTTATCTTGGTCACTCGCGCCTGCCGCATTAGATCCTGAGAAATTACCAGTGTATACAATACGGTCATCTATACGAATATAGTAACCATCTACCGTAGCTTTCAGCTTACCAAAATTACCTGTCAAACCAGCACTATAAGAGAGTGATGTTTCTTGTTTTAATGACGGAATACCTAATAACTGAGCTGGACGACTGTCATTGGTAAATGTACCCGAATTAATAATTTGTCCATCTACAAACAAACTGGAGGTCGCATTAAAGTAACGCTGGTGAAGCGATGGTGCTCTAAAACCACTACTTGCTGCTGCTCTGAAGTTAAATCTTTCGTCGATTTTGTAGCGTGTACTAATTTTCCAATTCAACGTAGAGCCAAAATCCGAGTAATTCTCAAAACGCAAAGCACCAGTGAATAATAGGCGAGGAGTGAAGTTTACTTCTACATCACCATATGCGCCTATAGAAGAACGAGTTTCATTAATCGCATTATCAGGACGGAATCCACCAAATGCCTGAGCACCTGAAGCATATGGCGAACCGTTTGCTGCAAATCTTGTCTGTACATTGCCCTGTAGATTTGGTATTAATATTGGATTACCTGACCCATCAGTACCGACGCGTATGGCTTTACCATAATCCGCATACGATGCTTCCTCTCCTGCTACTATCTTGTAATTTTCATAGCGATGCTCCAAACCAAAAGCCACATTGATGCCTGCTAATGTTTCATCAAAGAATCTATTAACATCAAAATTCGTTGTGTTTTGTCCAAAACGGTAGCCTCCGTCATCAAATGAAGTAGGTGAAGACTTCAGCATAGACGCATTTAACGAATTCTCTGTCTTAAAGTCAATTGCATTTTTACCAAATGAATTGGAGAAATCAGCATTCCAATTACCTATTTTACCTTTGATACCTACGGCAATGGACTGGTCGTAATTATCTGTCACTATCAAGGGCAAAAATCCCAAAGGATAGATCTCACTAATATTCTGAGTCAACTGTGCAGGTTGTCTTCTGAAAGCTGCAGATTCACCATTACGGTAGTTCAACCCACCAAAGGCATAGATTTCAGCATTTTCACTCAATGGTATAGCCGAATTAAAAAATAGTGCGCCGCCCCTTGTTTGTGCTTGACCTATGCGTGATACGAAATCACCTCTTGTCAATCCTCTTTTGGCTAATTCAGCATCTGTAATATTTGCGCCCGTAGGTGTAGGATAGTCCGTAGGGTTGTTGTAATCTGAAAATATAATTCCTGTGAATTCTTTTTGTCTATTAGTAGGCTCACGGAAATCATATGATCCCGAAAAGTTGATGTAACCACCTTGATTTCCCAACGGTAATCCAAAGTTCAAATTGGCTTGTACGCTCTGTCCGTCAAATTTATCGGCTGCATTTTTAGAGGCAAATCCACCATAAGTCGCCGATGCACGTAGCTCTTGTACATTATCTTCTAAGATAATATTAATCACACCGGCTATTGCATCAGAGCCATATTGCGCTGCTGCGCCATCACGTAGTATCTCGATGCGTTTTATCACGGCGGTAGGTATAGCATTCAGATCAGTACCTACAGATCCTTTACCAAAGGTACCGTTGATATTCACTACTGAAGTCGTATGGCGGCGTTTCCCATTGATCAATACTAACACTTGGTCTGGTCCTAAACCGCGTAATGAAGCTGGATCAATATGATCTGTTCCATCCGATATAACTTGTGTATTGGAATTGAACGATGGTGCGACATAGTTCAACAGCTGATTTAGCGAAACTTGTGCAACGTCCTTAGTTAGGTTTTTGATGTCAATTACATCTACTGGTGCTGGTGTCTCCAAATTAGAGCGTGGTACTGCGCGACTACCGACAACCACCACCTCATCTAACGAAGTCGCTTCCAATTCAAACGTCAACGAATTATTGTTGGACAATGCCTCAGATATATACTTCGTCAAGGACTTAAAGCCAATATACGATACCGTAATTGTCACACTCTTACTCGATGTTTCTATCGTGAACTGCCCATTTGCATCCGTACTCTGACTAATGCCATCATTCGTACGTACTGTAGCACCAGCAACAGCCTCGCTATTGGTATAGACTTTTCCTGTAATCTTTTGCGTTTGCGCAAATACTTGTGTTGTAAGTAGTGTCAATACTAATAATGCGCTTATTTTGAGTAAATTGATGTTGTAGATTTCCTTCATATTTCTCCGTATTAAATTGTTAATGCTGCAAATATATATAATCCACCTATTAAGTAGACTATATATTTTAAAATATATTGAAAACCTGCAACGTCTATAGTTAAGTAATTTTGTGTTAAGGGTAATATTTGGAGAAATACAGTTTTTATGAAAATCCAGCTATTAATCTGAAAATTAGAAAAGATGATATGTTTATAGGTAAAGTTGTTTTAAAGAGAGGGAAGAATTTCTATCACATAGATTATCAAATTCAATGATTTTTAGGGCAATGATTAATCTATTTTAGCTGTTGGATGAATTTAACTTACTATCAAATGCCTTATATAATAACAAAACGGGTTTCAGTTATAAATTATAGAATTCATCATATCCCCGTTCTGCCGCAAGTATCGCATTACAAAATTTTTGAATATGTAAGCATAGGTATCCATTGTGCAAAATTATTCAGCGACGATTTTTTGGATACTTTTTGAGGTAAAAAGTATCTCCCTACCCGGCATGAGGGCATAATATTTAATTATTAGAAACGAAATAATCCCGCTTTCTTACCTCAATTTCTTATTATTTTGATGTCTATCAGCGTCGCGTTTGGTCTTTTTGTCTAAGCTTTTTTGTAGCGCTTCTGTTAGGTCAATGCCCGTTTGGTTGGCTAGACAGATCAGGACAAAAAGCACATCCGCCATCTCATCCGCGAGGTTGACCTCTTTGTCGGATTGCTTAAAGGATTGCTCTCCATATTGACGTGCCATGATACGTGCGACCTCGCCGACCTCTTCCATGAGCATAGCCGTATTCGTTAACTCATTGAAATAACGAACACCCGTCGTCGTTATCCATTTGTCTACAATCTCTTGTGCTTCTTTAATCGTTATGCTCATGCCTTAAAAATTATCTTTATCCTTGGTATTCATCATAATTGTAACAGGGCCATCATTGCGTAAATCTATCTTCATATCGGCGCCAAAAATGCCCAATTGTACTTCTTTATTTAATAATGAGCTTAAAAATTTCGCCATTTCATCGTACATCGGCTTTGCCTTTTCTGGTCTCGCTGCACGGATAAACGAAGGTCTATTACCTTTTTTCGTCTGGGCAAATAAGGTGAATTGCGAAATCAACAAGATATTGCCCTCAATATCCTGAATAGATTTATTCATCAGACCTTGCTCATCAGAGAAGATCCGGAGATTAACCAATTTATTGCCCATCCATTCCATATCCTCATGTGTATCCTCGTCTTCCACGCCTATCAAGACCAATAGTCCTTGCTCTATCGCTCCGGTAATGTTTCCGTCCACAGTGCACGAAGCCTGTGTCACTCGTTGTATAACAGCACGCATGTGCTAAAAATACATCTTTTGAAGAAGAAAATTAATTTTCAAAGATTATATTTCAAAACATAAACAACCCCTTGCCCTTTCTGTAAATACTACAAATTGCACAAGGGGTTTTACTTTAGGGGAAAGCTAAATTTTAAAATCTAATATTCAAGCCTAACAAAAAGTTGGTGGTGGCTTGTGGATAGTAGTAGTTGTAATGTTCGATAGCTGTCGAATTCTCCATACGTTGTCTCCAAGTATAGCCAGCCGTTTCGTATTTGGCGTTGAATAGATTATTCGCCGTCAGGTTCAAATCCACATTTTTCAATCCCCAAGCGCTGAACGAATAGATGGCACGAGCGTGATGTACAAAGTACGGGTCGATGCTTCTTGCTTCCGTCGATGTATTATCTAAGTACATTCTTGATACATATTTGCTCAATAGACTGAAAGATAAATTGGGTAGTGCCTTGTACGTCAGATTATTGGATATTACTGTAGAAGGCGACATAGCGATGTCTGTATTGCCATGTGCAATAGGTTCTTCGGTGATTGCGTCCCAATTGTCATCGAGTACAGGTACCATTTCGACGAAGTCGACAATTGTATTTTTGCTCAATGCTGCTGTCGCTGCCCAAGAGAATTGATCGCTGATATTCCATAGTCCATCAAGCTCAATACCTAGTCGGCGGCTATTCGGTACATTGATACGCAAAGCGCTACCTGTGTCATTGAGTGTGCCAGTAGGTACTAGTTGATCTTTGTACAACATAGCGTATATATTGGCTCCTAAGCTGAAGACTGCTGAACTATAACGATAACCCGCTTCAATGTCTTGCATGTATTCAGGCTTTGGGAATTCATTCTTCGGATTCTCTACATAGTCTTTACGCACAGGTTCTTTTCCCGCATAGGCATAAGATGCGTAGACGTTGGCATTAGGCGAGATAAAATAGGTCGTACCTACTTTGGGATTGAAGAACAAATTATCGTCCTCGAAGGTGAAATTCTTGACTTTATTGTCGTTTCCTTGTGCTTCATAATGAATACTGCGTACTTGCAAATCCGCGTTGAAAAGCCACTTGTCAAGTCTGTAATCTGTTTTTAAATACACATTGACATCCGTTTTAGTGGCATCATTGAAGTAGTATTTGTCTCCTAATTTGGAATTCGATGCATAAGTAGCCCAAATCACCTCACCGTAGTGATCGCCCAAGTATTTGTTGGCAGCACCACCAAGCGTTAAGTTTAGTTGATTGTTTGGTTTGTAATTCACATTGTAGGTGACACCATAGAAGTGATTGTCCAACCATCTGCGACGCACGAGATCAGAACGCTTGATGACAGATGCGGTATTGTCGTCTTTATCTTTGATGATGATGCTGTCTAGACCATAGTTTTCGAACTTATCATTCTCTCGGAATTCTTCGTAATATCCCTTGCCTCTGGTGTAGTGCAGCGCTGTGTTGAGTGTCCATTGGGGATTGATAGTGTAGGTATAGTGCAAGTGCGAATGCGTCTGCCAATAGTTGTCTGTTTGTTCTGGGTAGGTAAATTCGTTGTACCTTCTGTCAGTTTCGAGCTTGTCTTCAGGTATGCCGTTCCAAGCTTGATAGGTTTTCTCTTTGCCGGAGAATACTGTAGCTTTTAAAGTGTGTTTATCTGTATATATACCACCGTCTACATAGAAAGACTTCATATCGGAAAACGATGGGTTGACAAAACCATCCGAAGCAATGCGAGATAGCCTTACATTAAATGCGTAGGTGTCATAAATTAATCCTGTACCTGCCTTGATTGTATTTTTCCAAGTGTTGAATGAACCAAAAGTATTATTGAGTTCGGCGTAAGGATTAGTTTCCAAAGCATCTGTTTGAAAATTGAGCGATGCGCCAAAGGCGCCAGCGCCATTGGTTGAAGTGCCTATGCCACGTTGAATCTGAATACTCTCTGTGTTTGACGCAAAATCAGGTAAATTAACGAAGAAAGATCCCATGCTTTCTGCATCATTGAGTGGAATGCCATTTAGCGTGACATTGATTCGGCTATTGTCCGAGCCTCTAATGCGCATAGTGGTATACCCGATACCTGCTCCCGCATCCGAACCAATGATAACACCTGGTGTTTGATCCAATAGATAAGGGATGTCTTGGCCTAGGTTATTCTTTTTAATGTCCTCTTTGTTTAGGTTTTTGAATGTGGTAGCAGAATTCTCTTTCGCACGTGTACCGTATACAAATACAGCATCGGATTGTATGGTATTCACCTCCAGTTTAATATTGTAATTAGTCTGTGAAGAATGTGTGGTTGTAGCAAACTCCTTGAATCCCAAGTGCTTTATGGTCAACTTTTGCGCGCTTGAGGAGGCTAGGGTGAATTCTACTATACCGTTTAGGTCAGTTTGCTTTGTCGTGTTTCCTACAGTGACAGTAGCGTTTTTGAGTGCTGAAGATTTCTCATCTACAACTTTAATGGTGACTTTTTGTTGTGCGACACATACAGTCGTCGCAAAGGCTAAAGCCGAAGTAGCAAAAAATTGCTTAAACATAAATAAAATTATTTTTTTTGAGTTAAACCTAATTACTGCAAGGGGTTACAGTAACCTCTATTTAACCGCCCATTCCCTACGCTGGCATTATCCAGATCAGGTGTGTTTAAATTCTTTCTTTAGAATTAAACCGGGTATAATCTCAGCCTGTTTTTGTGTTATTGATAAACAAGGCACCCCTATTTGATAAAGCAAATTTAGTTTTTTTTTAGGATATAAATAAAAATATGATATAAATATTACCAAAAAATTGTACCTTTCTCAAAAAATTGGAGTTTTCTTTTTTTTTAAAATCACACAACACACACACAATAAGTTAAATGATACAATACTTTTCGGCTGATTATGTTATTCCTGTAACATCAGATCCTATAAAAAATGGTATAGTAGCTATAGAGGATGGGAAGGTAATAGGTGTCTATAAGGATTTAGATGCATCTATTAAAGCTGATGTTAAAATATTTTCTGGAATATTAATTCCTGGCTTTGTAAATACACACTGTCATTTGGAATTATCTCATTTGGTTGATGTTATACCTGAACGGATAGGTCTGGTTGATTTTATTGGCAAAGTCATGGAATCACGTGGAAATGATACGGATAAGATAAGTGATGCCATGCGAAAAGCAGATCAATTGATGTTTGAGAATGGGATTCAAGCAGTTGGAGATCATGCTAACACAGCTATATCAGCAGAGATTAAAAATCATAGCAAGATTAAGTACCACACATTTGTAGAAATTATTTCTTTAAAAGAAGATGAAACTAATGCAAAAATTGATGAGGCACGTGATATCGAGTTTTATTTTGATTCCGCGCATTCCTCAATAACTCCTCATGCACCATATTCATGTTCAAAATCCCTTTTTAAAGCTTTCAAAAAGGCTGTTAGTGAAGACAATATTATTTCAATTCATAATCAAGAGAGTGAGGAAGAAAATAAATTGTATCGCTATAAAACAGGAGAGTTTTTAGAATTCTATGGGAAAATAGGTTTTGATATCGATGAATTTAAAGCGCAAGCTCGCAATTCTATTCAATCGTATTTAAATTATCTTCCAGCTTCCAACCCAACGATATTGGTGCACAATACCTTCACTTCGATAAAGGATTTAGATTTTATTACTCGTATGGGAAGAAATGTGACTTTATGTCTTTGCCCGAAGGCAAATTTATATATTGAAGATGCTTTACCTAAAGTACATTTATTCAATAACCATAAATTTGACATCGCATTAGGAACAGATAGTTTGGCTTCTAATAATACATTAAGTATTTTGGATGAACTTAAGACCTTGCATAATGCTAATCGTGAATTAAATTTCTTAGAAACCATAAAATGGGCGACTATCAATGGCGCTAAGGCATTAGGAATGGAGAAAGAATTAGGTTCATTAGAAGTTGGTAAAACGCCTGGTCTTGTCTTATTAAAGAATGTTATCAATTTAAAAATCACTGACGAGGTTACATTAGAAAGAATTATATAATTGCTTACTTTTGCTTTGATGAAACACATTAATATCAAAGTAAGAGGTAAAGTTCAAGGAGTCTATTTTAGAATGACGACAAAAGCTGTAGCAGACCAAGTGGGTGCTAAAGGTTTTGTCGTCAATCAATCTGATGGTTCAGTGTATATAGAGGCAGAGGGGGATAGTTTTGCATTGGACTCTTTGCTTGAGTTTTGTAATGAAGGACCAGAGCGCGCTCAGGTGGATTCCGTTAAGGTGGAGGAGATGGTAGATATTAAGGGGTTCAAGAATTTTGAAATTCTTAAACGTATTTAGCCTGTGTCTAGCATTAAGAAACTACTGAGTGATACCGTTATATACGGACTGACTACTATAATAGCCCGTGTCCTAAATTTTCTTTTGACTCCATTTTTTCTACGGAAATTTGAGTCCTCGATCTACGGGATTTTCACCAACTTGTATTCTTACGCTGCCATGATCAATGCCGTATTGGCATTTGGTATGGAGACAACCTATTTTAGGTATTTGCAGCGGGTAGATAAGAGTGATAAGGAAAAAGTCTTTAACAATAGTTTTATAGTTACATTATTTGCTACTATAATTTTCGTAGCGACGATGTTCATCTTTGCTGAACCAATTGCTGGATTCGTGAAATCTGTAGATCTACAACCTCAAGAATACATCGTCTTTGTAAAATTATTTGCTGTAATATTAGGAGCTGATGCATTAGCGGTTGTTCCATTCGCACGTTTGAGAGCGGAGGGTAGACCAATTCGCTATGGTGTTATTAAGATTATTAACATTACTGCTCTGGTGTTTTGCAATCTTTTTTTATTGTATTGGTTGCCTAGTTTGATGGAGAGGCATTCCTTTTGGCAAGAGTTTGCTACAGGATGGTTTCGTGAAGGTTGGTTGGGAAATGTTTTTATATCGAACCTGATAGCGAGTGTGGTGACATTAGTTTTGTTATTACCACAAATTGCTCAATTTTCATTCCGTATTGATGGTGCATTGATGAAAAGCATGATCAGTTATAGCTTTCCGATATTAATAGCGAATATATCCTTCATTATTAATGAACATTTGGACAAAATGATGTTCCCTAAACTTATCCCAACCGCACAAGGAGAGCAGGATTTGGGGATATATGGTGCAGTTGCAAAAATTGCAATTTTCCTCAACCTTTTTGTAACAGCTTTTCGTCTGGGTGCCGAACCATTTTTCTTTTCTTACGCAAAAAATGAAAATGCTAAACAAGTTTACGCAAAGATAATGGATTATTTTATCATTGCTATGGTATTAGTAATGGTAGGTCTTACGGCAAATATTTCCTGGCTCAAAGATTTTATACGTGGTGGTGAATTTGAACGAGAGGTGTATTGGTCGGGATTAAACATAGTACCAATATTATTATTTAATAATGTGCTTTTAGGTATTTACATGAATCTTTCGGTTTGGTATCGACTATCTGATCAGACAAGATACGGATTATATATATCTGTTGTAGGGGCAATTATTACTGTAATGCTAAATATTACTCTTATACCTACATATTCCTATGTGGGAGCAGCACTATCCACGTCATTAACATATTTTGTAATGGTGACGATGTCTTACAGTCTTGGTCAAAAAAATTATCCAATTCCTTATAATAAGTGGAAAGCAATTTTCTATCTAGCACTAGCTATTATTTCGACAGCTGGTATGTATTATGTTTTTGATAATAATGTGTGGTTGAGCAATGCGTTGTTACTTGTAGTTGTCGGTTCTGTAGTTTATTTAGAAAGAAATTTTATAAAATCTGTAGCAGTTAAGCTTAAAAAATAGTTATATATTAGACTTAAATTATTTAACTGTTTATGAGAAAAATTTTACTTTTCGTGATGATAATATCATCATTTACTATAGCTTTAGCCCAACAATCCGCTGAAGAGCTACCAAATTTTCGAAAAAATGATATTTTGATAGATCCATTTTGGTTAATAGGTGGAGCTTATATAAATTTTTCGTATGAGAGGCTAATATCTTCTGGTACTGGTGTAGGAGCAAATTTATTATTAGGTGCAGGAGAAAATGACGAGTTTACGCAGGTATCACCATTTGTAAGATCCTATTTTGGAAATAAATATGCTTCTGGATTCTTTCTAGAAGGATTTGTGCCAATCACTGTAGATAGAGAAGGGTTTTATAATGATGGTAATGGTGTTACTCAAGTTACACGTACTACTGGAGGTATTGGTTTTGGAGTCGGATTTAAATGGCTTGCTAAAAAGAGAATGGTGTTCGAAATAAGTGGAGGAGTTGCAAGAAGAGTGTTTGGAGAAAGAGGGGGATTAACTCCGATTACTGGTAAAGGAATGATTGGCGTAGGTATTAAATTATAGAAATAAGCCGTTATTTAAACGGCTATTTCAGAGAAATTATATTTTATATCTTCTAAAACTTCAAGGATTTCCTTTTCAGAAGACAGGCTTACTAATTTCATGCGCTGTTCTTTGAAGTTAGGTATTCCTTTGAAATAATTTGAATAATGTCTTCGCATTTCAAATATGCCTAATTTATCACCCTTCCATTCAATGGATTTCGTTAGATGTGTCTTACAAACTTCTACGCGTTCTGCAATTGTTGGTCCTTCTAGGCGTTCTCCGGTTTCGAAGAAATGCTTTATTTCTCTAAAAATCCAAGGATAGCCAATAGCAGCACGGCCAATCATTATGCCATCTACTTCAAACTCTTTACGCCATGCAGCAGCTTTCTCCACAGAATCCACATCGCCATTTCCAAATATTGGAATTTTAATACGCGGATTTTTCTTTACATCACGTATCATTGTCCAATCAGCTTCGCCTTTATAAAGTTGTGCTCTAGTACGTCCGTGGATTGCAAGTGCTTTGATGCCTACATCCTGCAGACGTTCTGCCACTTCGTATACGTTCTTAGTGTTATCATCCCAACCTAAACGGGTTTTCACTGTCACTGGTAGATGTGTAGCTTCAACCACAGCTTTGGTCATAGCGACCATCTTGTCGATGTCTTGTAATAAAGAGGATCCAGCACCTTTGCATACCACTTTTTTCACTGGACAACCGTAATTAATATCTATCAAATTGGGGTTTGCTTTTGTACAGATCTCAGCAGATTTGCGCATACTTTCGATGTCACCCCCAAATATTTGAATACCAATAGGTCTTTCGTATTCGAAAATATCAAGTTTCTGAACAGATTTAGCAGCATCACGAATCAATCCCTCTGAAGATATGAATTCCGTGTACATTAAATCCACTCCATTTTGCTTACATACATAACGGAAAGGAGGATCGCTCACATCTTCCATCGGAGCTAACAATAATGGGAATGCTCCAAGGTCAATATTTTCACCAATTTTTACTGACATGATGCAAAAGTAAGTAAATAAATATGTTAATAGAAAATTCCCTTATTTTGTGAATATTTTCTGACGCGAAAGTAAACTAAATAAGTGCTACAAATTCTTTAATAGCTTGTGCTGGATCAGTTGTTTTCATGAAATTCTCCCCAATCAGAAAGCTGTTAAAGCCACGTGATTTTAAATCTTTAATGGTCTCAGGATCTGAAATACCACTTTCAGATACTTTTAAGTAATTATTTGGAATTTTGTTTACTAAATCATAAGAGTGTTCGAGGGAAACTGAAAAATCTTTCAGATTGCGGTTGTTCACACCGATGGCATCAATGTTTGGAAAAATATTTTGAACAAGTTCCTCCTCATTGTGTACTTCTAATAGAACATTCAAACCTAAAGACTTCGCATAAGCTGAGAAGTCTTCCACTTCTTCGGGTGTTAAGCATGCTGCAATTAATAATATAATATCCGCACCATATGCTTTTGCCTCAGCGATTTGATATTTATCGACAATAAACTCTTTTCTTAACAAAGGAATAGATAGTACTTTTCTAGCTTCTGACAGGTCTGCTAAAGTGCCTTGGAAAAAATCATTATCTGTCAGTACAGATATTGCTGAAGCACTAGCTTTTTCGTAACCCAATACAACTTCTTCTACAGTAGAATGACCATTAATCAATCCTTTGGATGGTGAGGCACGTTTATATTCTGCGATAATTCCAGTTTTTGCAGGATGCAAAACTGAATCTTTAAGTGAATGACATGTTCTCTCAAATAGGGGATATTGCATTAATTGCTCTAACGAAACGTTAGATTTCGCAGCTGCAACTTCCTGTTTCTTTCTTTCTACGATTTTATCTAGGATAGTCATTGCTCTTATTTTAACCAGTTAGCGATAAGTAATTTGCCATTGTCTGTCAAAACAGATTCAGGATGAAACTGCATGCCACGAACATCATATTCTTTATGCGTCAAAGCCATGATAATTCCATTTTCGTCAACTGCGGTGATGTATAATGAATCGGGTAAGGAATTTCCATCTACAGCCCAAGAGTGGTAGCGACCAATTTTAGAATCTTTCGGAAAGTTTAGAAACAATTTCTCCGAATTATCTGTCACATTTATTGAGGTTGCAACACCGTGTAAAGGTTTTGGTAAGTTGAAGAGTTTTCCACCAAAAACTTCGGCAATGGCTTGTTGGCCTAAGCAAATTCCCAAGATGCTTTTGGATGAAGCATACTTGCGGATTACTTCCATTAAAAGTCCAGCTTCTTCAGGAATTCCAGGCCCTGGAGATAATAATATTTTGTCAAATTGTTCTACATAATCTAATTCGAATTTGTCATTACGTACTACTACATAATCTTGATTTAATTCTTGTAGCAAATGAACTAAATTGTATGTAAAGGAGTCATAATTATCGATGACCAATATCTTTGCTTTCATTTTGTCTGAATCTACCTCACTTTTTAAAATTGAATCAATCTCTTCGAATGTTTGCGATTTTTTGATGTATTGGTTTTTTAATTCTTCTAATTCGTGAATACGCTGATTGATAGTAGCGATCGAATCATTGAAGTGTTGTATATCTGTACAGTAATCTAATGGACGAATCATATATTTTGCGCTAAATCTAAAGCTCTGCGTAATGCAGCAATTTTGTTGTTTACTTCTTGTAATTCTTTCTCAGGCTCTGAATCTAAAACTATACCTGCGCCAGCTTGATAATGCAAAACATTTCTTTTACTTAGAAAGGAGCGAATCATAATAGCGTGATTAAAATCACCATTAAATCCCATATAACCCAATGCGCCTGAATAGAACGAGCGTTGTAGGCCTTCATAGCGGTCAATTAATGTAAGTGCCATATGTTTGGGAGCGCCTGAAAGTGTTCCTGCTGGGTATGTATCACCCACAACATCAAAGGGATTTGTATTATCGTTCAACTTGCCAGAAACTTTAGATACCAAATGTATAATATGCGAATAATACTGTGCTTCCTTATATGATTTTACTTCTACGCTATGGCAATGTCTACTTAGATCATTACGCGCAAGATCTACCAACATCACATGTTCTGCGGATTCTTTTGGGTCATTTTTTAGTGATTCTGCTATTTTTTCATCTTCTTCAAGATTTCCTGTCCTTTTGAATGTTCCTGCAATTGGGTAGATAGTAGCATTACCCTTTTTAATAGTTATTTGAGCCTCTGGAGATGAACCAAATAATTTAAAATCTCCATAATCAAAGTAAAATAAATATGGCGAAGGATTTATGGAGCGAAGCGCACGATACACATTGAATTCATCACCAGCGAAACGTGTTGAAAATCCTCTAGAAGGCACAATTTGAAAGACGTCACCACGTCTGATATGTATTTTCATTTTTTCAACCAAGGCAATAAACTCAGCGTCTGTCATATTAGAAGATTCCTCACCTTTGATTTCAAAAGAGTATTCTGGGAAGTTTTTATTTTGAATCAAGTACTCCATTCGGTTTAAATCTGATTCTTCATCTTCCAACAAGTTTTCGAAAATATAAAGTTGATTTCTGAAGTGATCAATTGCAATGACATATTTGTACACATGATATTGCATGAAAGGGATGTGGCGCGCATCATTAGTTTGTGCGGTCAATTTTATATCTTCAAAATGTTCTACAGCATCAAAAGTAAAATAACCAAAAAGACCGTTGGAAATTACGTTGACTTCGGTTAATTCAATATCGGCAAATGATTGTCTAAAACTCGATACTTCTTCCCTTAGGTTTATTTCACTTGCCTTTTTAACGCTTTTTGGTTGGTTTGGATATGAAATAGTTAATTCTTCTTCATTCAATATTATGCCTCCAATTTGTTGGCAACAGATGTAGCTGATATTATTGTCACGACTATGGTATTCCGAACTTTCTAATAAAAGGCTATTGGGAAAAGTATCTCTCAATCGCAAATAGATACTCACAGGTGTGGTCGTATCTGCGAGGATTTTTTTATAATTAGTTTTAAATGAATATCTCATATTTTTAAATTGTAGTCAATAATAATAAAAAAGCCCGATGTATTATACATCGGGCTTAAATGGTTTTGGTTGATTTAATAAAAATGTTAATATTATAATATACCAATTAAGTATTGTTGCCCGATGCTCAAAGCTTCAGGCCACCATCCATATTGATATGTATTCGTCGTATGCATTTTGGTTACAAATATTATAATTAATTTTATATAATCAAATGTTTTTTAAGAAAAAAATAAAAAATCTTTAATATGTTTAATCATTTAATAAGTCAGGCCTTCTTTCTTTTGTTCTTACGAGCTGTTGCTCGTCTCGCCATTCATTAATTTTAGCCTCATTTCCACTTAGTAATACGTCTGGCACTCGATGTCCTCTCCACTCTGCTGGGCGAGTATATATAGGTGCATCAAGGAGTCCATCTTGGAAAGAATCTGAAAGTGCAGATGTCTCATCTGATAATACACCTGGTATCAAACGTATTACTGCATCGACTACTATAGCGGCAGGCAGTTCTCCACCGGAAAGAACATAATCACCAATTGAGATTTCTTTTGTAACAAATACATCACGAATACGTTGGTCAATACCCTTATAATGACCACATAGGATAATGATGTTTTTTTTGATTGACAAATCATTCGCTATACTTTGATTTAAAGTTACTCCATCTGGAGTCATATAGATGATTTCGTCATATTTGCGTTCGCTTTGAAGCTTTTCTATACATAATGCAAAAGGCTCAATCTGCATAACCATGCCTGAACCACCTCCATAAGGGTAATCATCTACTGATTTATGTTTGTTGAAAGCATACTCACGTAGATTATGTACATGTATCTCAGCTATCCCTTTTTTTTGTGCTCGTTGAAGGATGGAGTGAGCAAAAGGACTTTCTAATAAAGAAGGTAATACTGTAATGATATCAAATCTCATGTTACAAAGATAGAAAGATTGTTTTGTTATATCCTTGTCATTAAAAATCTGAGTGTTGAAATACTAAATTATTTCAAATGTTTTGTTAAATCGATTTGATTCAAAATAAAATTCTGTTAATACGTTTGATTTTTGAATGAGTAGTAATTAGATTTCTAATTGCATAATTTGTATTTAGTAAGGTTATTTAGTTTCTGAATTATAAATAATATCTTTTTTTGTTAAAAAACTTGTAATAACAACTTCTATATTATAGATTTGCTCTCCCTCTGTTAAAAAATGTTAAAACAGGTAGGGTTAACACTAACTAATTATTTATTCTGAATTAATGAAAAGCATTTATATGCAATTCATTGATAGATAATAGCCTACCTTGTCTATTCCTTTCTAAAAGTTGCGTATACAATTTAATATGTAATTATTTAAAACAATTAATAAACACATGAAACAAAAGTTACTCAGTACTATGTTTGCGGTAGCTTGCATTGCAAGTTCATCGTATGCACAAGAACGTCAAGTGAGTGGTAAAGTAACTGCAGCAGATGGATCTCCAATAAGTGGTGTATCTATTTCTGTGGTTGGTACTTCATCAGCTACTCAGACTGATGCTTCTGGTAGTTTTACTTTATCCGCAGCTCCGGGAGCTACGATAAATGCTTCCTCAATTGGTTATATTACACAACGCGTAAGTGTAGGTAATTCGTCGGTAATTTCAATTGTATTACAAGCAGATGATACAGAGCTGGAAGAAGTTGTTGTAGTAGGTTATGGAACAGTTTTGAAAAGAAACTTAACTACTTCGATAAGTACAGTTGGTGAGAAGGAATTGAAAGAAGTTCCCGTTGCAAATGTTCAACAAGTTCTTCAAGGCAAGGCTGCTGGTGTAAGTATTTCTTCTGGAGGTGGTCGTCCAGGCGCACCTTTAGCGGTTCAAATTCGTGGTCGTTCTTCAATCAATGCTGGTAATGATCCTTTGTATGTGGTTGATGGTGTAATTATGCCTTCTAACAATGGCGCGACTCCTAATTCGGTAGGTGCTGGGGTATCACCATTAGCAAACTTAAATCCAGAGGACATCGTTTCTGTTGAAATCTTAAAAGATGCTGCTTCGGCTTCTATTTACGGCTCCCGTGGTTCTAATGGTGTTGTGTTGATTACAACTAAGGGTGGCTCTAAATTTGGAAAATCACAAATTAATGCCTCTTTATATACAGGGTTTCAATCTTTAACACAGCGTAAAGAGCTGCTTAATTCTACAGAGTATCGTTCATTATACAACGAAGCTGCTGTGAATGCTAATCTAAGTCCAGTATTTACAGATGATCAAGTTAACAATCCTGAGCATGATGTTAATTGGTTAGATCAAATATTATCTGACAATTCTCGTGTAAATTCTGCGCAAGTATCAATCACTTCGGGTGGTAACGAGAAAACTCAATTCTATACTTCATTCAATTATTTCAACCAAGATGGTGCATTAATTAGAGGTGGATTTGATCGTTATGCATTAAGAGGTAATATCACGCACAAAATTAATGATTTCATTACATTAGGTTCAAATACAGCTTTGTCTAGAACATCAAGAGATGAAACTCCAGTAGATAATAGTATTTATTCTCCATTCCCAAGAGCATTAGTAGCGAGACCAGATCAACCAGTGTATAATGCTGATGGTACGTTTGCAATTAACAGTTACAACAACCCATTGCATATGTTCCAGTCGCAAAACTACGTTAACATATCGAATGCATTCAATTCTTCTTACTTGGAGTTTGATATCATCGATGGTTTGAAATTCAAAACAGCTTTAGGTGTTGATTTTACTTATTTAGATCAAAGATTGTATAATCCAATCTCCTCACTTTCTGGTGCGGGAAGTAATGGTTCAGCAGCTTCTGGTTATGTTCAAACAAGAAACTTATTGACAACACAAACATTGTCTTACAATAAATCATTCTTCGATAAGAAATTAGACTTAAACGCTATTGCAGTTTACGAATATCAAAAAAATGAGCGTGAGAATAATCGTGTTGATGGAACAAACTTTCCATCGGATTTAACACCATACATTACTTCGGCAGCTTCAATAACGGGTGGTACAGCAAATTATACTGATTTTGCGATAGCTTCTGCCTTAACTCGTGTGAACTTGGGATGGGAAGGAAAATATTTGTTTTCAGCTTCAATCCGTAGAGATGGATCTTCTAAGTTTCCAAAAGCAGGTAGATTTGGATATTTCCCATCAATTTCTGCTGGTTGGGTAGTATCTGAAGAAAACTTTTTACAAGATGCAAGATATATTAGTTTGTTGAAGTTAAGAGCTTCTTACGGATCTACAGGTAATCAAGAGGGTATTGGTAATTACGCATACCGTAGAGTAATCGGTGGTGGTTTCAATTATTTGGATCTTCCAGGATTTGCGTTGTCAGCTATTGGCTCTCCAAACTTAAAATGGGAGTCGACTGATCAAATTGATATCGGTTTAGATCTAGGTTTGTTTAATAACCGTTTGGAGATTGCTGCGGATTATTATAAGAAAACAACGAAAGATTTATTATTAAGTAGACCAATTCCTTCTACAACAGGCTTTACGTCTATTTTGGAAAATGTAGGTAGTTTGGAGGGGTCAGGATTTGATTTCCAAATCACTTCAAGAAATATTTCCAATGGTGAATTTAATTGGACTTCAACACTGAATTTAGCTACTTATAAAAATGAGGTGACAAAATTATATGACGATCAACCTATTGATGGAGCATTTGTAACTCGTCACGCAGTGGGTCAGCCATTAGGATCATTCTTCTTGATTAAATCGTTAGGAGTAGATCCTGAAACAGGTGATATGATGTATGAGGATATTAATAATTCAGGTACAATCAATTCAGATGACAGACAATTTTTAGGTAATCCACTTCCTAAGTTCCATGGTGGTTTCACGAATAACTTATCATACAAAAACTTTGATTTAAATGTTTTCTTCCAATACAGTTACGGGAATGATGTATATAACATGGGTGCTCAAGGTACAGGTGGTTACGGAAGTTTAGGTGCTGTTGTTAGTTCTTCTGCTCCAGCTACAAATATGTTCAAAGAATATTATGACGGAAGATGGACGCCAGAGAATACTGACGCTAAATACCCTAGAGCAGTTGGTGGTGCACAAGGTACAACTAACTCTCAACATTCATCTAGATTCTTAGAGGACGGTTCTTATTTACGTTTGAAAACTTTGACACTAGGTTATACATTGCCAAAGCATATAACTTCAAAAGCTAAGTTTAATAATGTGAGAATTTATGCTAGTGCTTATAACTTATTGACATTTACTAAATATACGGGTTTTGATCCAGAGGTTACATCTGAATTAATTGTATCAAACTTAGGTGTAGATCAATCATCTATTCCACAATTTAAGACAGTAATGTTCGGTATCAATCTAGGACTATAATTGTATAACAAATGAAAAAAAATATATTTAAATCAATTGCTTTCTTATTGTTAGCAGGTACGATTGTTTCTTGTGATAACAAGTTAGAATTGTATCCACAAGATTCAGTTTCACCAGAGTTAGTTACTTCTGCTGAGGCGGAGAAATTGCTGAATGGTGTGTACGATGCGGTTCAAAATGGAAACGTTGGATCAGGATATGCTTACTTAAGTTATGTTACAGAGGATTTGTCAGCTGACAACTTAAAATATAGAGCAACATTCTTCCAGCACGGAGAGGTTGATAATAACAGTATCTTAACAAACAATGTACTCGTATCGCGTTATTTCAACTTTCCTTATGTGTTTATTCAACGCTCTTCAGATCTTATCGAAATTGTAAATAATTCGACATCCATGAGTGATGCAGAAAAGAATAAATTTTTAGGTTCTGCTTATTTCTTTAGAGCATATGGATATTACCGTTTAGTTACGTTATTTGGTGCTGTGCCAATTGTTAACAATAGAGATATTGTGCAAGTTCCTCGTAATTCTGTAGAAGAAGTTTATGCACAAATTATAAGTGATTTGAACCTAGCTATTGCAAATCCTGCTCCATATGTAAATAGTAATAATGTGTCAGTTGAAGCAGCAAAAGCTTTATTGGCGCGTGTATATCTAATCCAAGGTGATAAAGTTAATGCTAAGAAATATGCATTAGAAGTTATCAATTCAGGCAAATTTGACGTTGCGAGTTCTTATGAAGATATGTTTAAAGCTCCATATGAGAGTAAAGAGCATATCTTTAAGGTTGCCAATACAGCGACTGAAGGAGCTAATGCATTAGATTATTTCTTGCAACATTCAACGATGCCAGGTAGCGGTAGAGCAGAGTTGCCTGTCGATGAGTCACTAATCGCAGCATATGAAGAAGGTGATGAACGTAAGGCTGGATCTGTAACATGGATTCCAACAACAGTAACTAACTCTGGTTGGTATACACATAAATACCAAGATGCTTCTGGTAATGGCGCACATCCTTATTATATCTTACGTCTATCTGAGATGTATCTTATAGTTGCTGAATGTGATCTAACTACAAATCCTGCAAATGCATTGACTTATTTAAATAAAGTAAGAACTAACAGAGGTTTGAAAGCGAAATCTTCAGCAGATTTATATGATATTATTGCAGAAAGAAGAGTAGAGTTTGCTTTTGAAAATTTACGTTGGACAGATATGAGAAGAACTCCTTCCAAAGCGAATCCTTCTAAATCGATGGCAACTGAATTCTTAGAGGCTAAAGGTCGTTCTAAAAATGATGAATTGTACCCAATTCCTCAATCAGCAATAAATACAAATCCATTATTATTACCAAATAACGAGGGTTATAATTAATAGGAAATTATTTATAATTAAGTTCTAGAAAGCAGCAACCGATAGGTTGCTGCTTTTTTATTTATATAATGTAGACTGCTATAACATTTAATTATTTTAATACTATAGGTGTTCGTTTAGTTATAGTTACCTAACTTACCTTTTTTGAGTAAAAAGTGTTCAGAGTGATTAATTTTGTGGAATTTTTATTTTATGTAATATTGAATTATTAAATAAGTAAGCATACGTTCAAATTAATATAAAGGGTCACTATCTTGTATTTTCTTTTATAAATAATTCAATTCGTTTAAGAAAATAATTTTAAGCACTCGTATTGATTTAAAATTATTTTCTTAAACTGTTAAAATGTGTAAATTTATTTTTTATATGTTTGCATAATACCAATAAATTGTGAAACAAAGTTGCGTATGCAACACTAACAATTACTAAACAAAAACAAAAACTTATGAAACAAAAGTTACTCAGCACAATGTTTGCTGTGACTTGTATCTCTACAATGTCATTTGCGCAAACTCGAGAGGTGAGTGGTTTGGTGACTGCTGCGGATGGAACTCCAATTAGTGGAGCTTCTATATCAATTGTCGGCTCAAACACAGCAACTCAAACAGATGGATCAGGTCGATTCAAAATTCAGGCTACTTCTGGATCCACGTTAAATGTATCTTATATTGGATACACAACACAAAGGGTTTCTATCGGTAACTCGACAAATTTATCTATTGTGTTGCAAGCGGGAGATCAAGTATTGGATGAGGTGGTAGTTACCGGATATGGAACGCAAAGAAAAAGTGAAGTGACTGGATCAATAGCTTCTATTAAGGGTGAAGAATTTGCAAATGTTTCTGCTCCTTCTTTAGATAAGAGTTTACAAGGTTTAGCAGCAGGTGTACAGGCTTCCACTACGTCAGGTATATTAGGACAACCAGCAAAAATCAGAATTAGAGGTGTTAGCTCTATTTCAAATTCATCTGACCCTCTTTATGTGGTAGATGGCGTTCCTTTTATTTCTGGTGATCAAAGTGGTGTGTTTTATAATAACCCATTATCGAGTATCAATCCTAATGATATTCAAAGTGTAGAAGTATTGAAAGATGGTGCGGCTACCGCAATCTATGGGTCAAGAGCGGCTGGTGGAGTTATTTTGATTACTACGAAATCAGGTCAAAAGGGGAAAGCTACAATAAATTATGATAATTGGTTTGCTATAGCAAAAGCATCAAAAAAATATGATTTATTAAATGCAGCTGAATTTATTGAGATTACAAATGAAAAATTGGCGGCAAGAAATTCTGGCCCTTCAGCATTTGAAACGATAGATCCACAGAATAAAGTCTCTTATGATGTAGATTGGCAAGATGTTGTGTTAAGAACTGCTTCTCAACAAAACCACGCCTTGTCTTTAAGTGGTGGTACAGAGAAAACCTCATATTTCTTCTCAGGGAACTTTACAGATTTAAATGGTGTTTCAGTTGGTAATAGCCAAAAGAAATATGGCATAAGAGGTAAAGTAGAACAAAAAGCTTTGAACGATAAGCTTACAATTGGTCTTAATACTCAAGTTTCATATGTTGAAGATCGTGGTTTTAATGAAGGTGTAAATTCATTGTCTGGTAATATGGCAAATGCTTTAGTAGCATTACCAAATGTCCCTGTTAAATGGGCGGATGGATCTTACAATATTTCAGCAGATGGATCAGCTTTGGGTTCTGGTGCTAATACAAGAGGTATTGATGGTAATTATACTAACATTCAATTTGTATTAGATAATAATGTTTATAAAACTACTGGATTGCATTTTAATGGAAATGCATTTGCAAATGTAGAAATTATTGATGGATTAAATTTGAGGTCTCAAATCGCAACACAATATATTGCAGGAGAAGACTTTATGTATTGGCATCCCGATCATGGTGATGCGCGTTCAGTAGGTGGTAGAATTTACCAATATTATATTCCATCATTCCGTTACAACTGGCAAAATACTTTAAATTATAAAGTTAATTTTGGTGATAGTAGATTAGATGTTATAGCAGGTATTGAACATCAAAAAACTAGGTCTAGGAACTTTTTTGCACATGGATATGGTTTATCTTCAACATATTTTGCTGAAAACGAAAATATTATAGGTGGTTCATTGACAAATCAATTGCTTGGTGGTGGAGCTAGTGAACGTGCTTTTTCTTCAGTTTTTGCTCGTGCTAACTATGTTCTTTTGGATCGATACTTTGTTTCGGCAACTTTAAGGAGTGATAAAATATCTTCTTTACCTCACGGGAAACAAAGTGCAACTTTACCAGGAGCCTCTATTGGATGGGATGTATCCAAAGAAGACTTCTTTACAAGTAATGTTGTAAGTCAATTCAAATTAAGAGGGGGATACGCTGAAGTTGGTAATACAGAAATTGGTAGCTATCCATATGCAGGTATTTTTTCTGCTAGAATATATGGAGACGCTGCTGGACTATATTATTCGCAAGCAGGTAATCCTGACCTAAGATTTGAAACAAGTCAAAAAATTAATATTGGTGTGGATCTAGGTTTCTTTAATGATCGATTCACTTTCGTTGCAGACTACTTTAGAAACAATATTAATAATATGATTTTGGCCGTGCCAATTTCTCCATCTTTGGGCGTGCCAGGAAATCAAATAAGTCAAAATGTTGGTGAAATGTATAATCAAGGTTTTGAATTCAGTATCGGAGGAAACATTATTTCCAAGGAGAACTTTATATGGAATACAAATTTTAATGCTACGTTCGTTAAAAATGAAATATTAAAGTTAGTTGATGGAAATGATATTACTTACAACTATCATGTAAATAGAGAAGGAGAATCCATTGGATCATTTTATGGCTATGTATACCGTGGTGTAAATGCACAAAATGGAAATGCAATCTATGAAAAAGCAGATGGTTCATTAGTTCAGAACGTAGGGACTGGATATTCTGTGTATGATTCTAATAACCCTTCAGATATAAGTAAAGCCTCGTCGTTAGGCTCTGCTGATAAAAAAGTTTTAGGTAATTCAATGCCAACTTGGTATGGTGGTTTTAATAATACTTTTTCATATAAAGGCCTTGATTTAGTTGTAAATATGACCTACTCTGGTGGTAATAAAGTTTATAACCAGACTCGTCAAGACGCTCTAAATAACATGGAATTCCAAAATGCTGGTAAGGAACTATTAGACAGATGGACAACACCTGGTCAGGTTACAAATGTTCCAAAAGTAGTATATGGTTATGGAGCAGCAATGAACCTTGAGAATAGTGCAAATAGTAGATTCTTAGAGAATGGAAACTTCTTAAGAGTTAAGACTATAGGTTTTGGATATACTTTTAAAAATACTCCTTGGTTAAATGCAGCATATATTAATAATTTAAAATTATTCGCTCATGTAGAAAATGCCGCTGTATTTACTAAATATTCTGGTATAGATCCAGAAGTTGCGAATAGCTTTACATCAAATAGTCAATCTGCTTTAGATAACATGGCGAATCCTGTTCCTCGCACTTTTACTTTTGGTATTAATGTTGGTTTTTAATCACGAAGAATGTTATGAAAATTTCAAAATATAAAAAAATAAGTTCAGCTTTAATAGCTCTAGCTATTTCAACTGTATATAGCTGTAAAGATTTTACAGAATTAAATCCGTTAGGATCTTTGTCTGAGTCCACAGCATTTACAACTCCTTCAAATATTGATTTGGCAGTGAATGGTATGTACTGGCAAGCAGCAGTTGGTTATTATGATCCACTTAATGGTACAGCTTTACAGTCAAGGGGATATCCATTTGGAGGTGCTTCAGTAGAGCAAGCTGATATGAGGGGTGAAGATCTAGTAAATTTGCAGGCATTCTTCCAAGTTACTTATGAAAGTAATATTGGGCCTAACACAGCTAATAATGTTAACATGTGGGAGCAGTTATACGCTTTAATTAACCAATGTAATGTAATTATTGAAGGTGTGGATAATGCAGTAGAAGCAGGTATTTTAAATGCTGAGGATGGTAATCCTTATAAGGGTGAAGCTTTGTTTTTACGTGCTTTATCTCATCATGAGCTTTTATTACATTTTAGTCGTCCATATTCGGATAATCCAGGGACAAATTTAGGAGTGCCTTATCGTACTATTGCTATTACAGGATCAGCATCAGCAGCGGAAGCGAATTCTATGGGTCGTGGTAATGTCCAAGAATCATATCAAAAGTTAATTGAAGATCTAGATTTAGCAGAAAGCTTACTTCCAGCAACAAGGACTTCAAATTCTACAAAAATATCTCGTGCAACTAAGGGAGCGGCAATTGCATTAAAGACGCGTGTTAAGCTACATATGAAAGATTATTCAGGAGTAATTGCAGAAGCTACTAAGTTAGGTGCAGCTGAAACTTCAGGGAATTTTTCATCTACAATTGGAAGTTTTTCATTAGAAGCAGATCCATCGACTCCATTTTTGAGCTATGATAATAACAAAGAGTCTATATTTTCTATAGCACAAAGTATTGTATCTAGTGGAGGTGTAAATGGTGCAATCACAAGTATGTTTAGCCCATCACAGTTTAACGGAAGGGATTTAATTGGCGTTAGTCCTAATATTTATAATGCTCCATTTTGGTTGACCTCAGATTTAAGAAAGCAAAATTTGACTTTTAAACAATCTGTAGGTTCCCGTCCATTTGTTTATGTGTGGAAGTATAGAAAAATTGGAGATAATAATGATTGGGTTCCAATTATTAGATATGCTGAGGTTTTATTGAATGCGGCAGAAGCTTATTCGTATAGCAACAACAATGCTCAAGCTTTGAGACTTTTAAATGCAGTCAGAGATAGATCTGTTGGAGCTTCTAATTCATATGGAACAACTCCACCTGCAGATCTTAAATTAGCAATCTATAATGAACGTAGAATTGAATTTTTGGGCGAAGGTAGAAGATGGGGTGATATTCATCGTTTAGCACAAACAAGTTATGGTTATAACGGTGTGCCTGCAAAAGTGTTAGCTAGTCAATTGACAAGTGCAGTTTACGATGGGGTAACAATTGTTTCACCTAGTCACCCTGCTAAACCATATACAGATAAATCGTTTTTGTGGCCAATACCGCAAACAGAAACTGACGCGAATCCAACATTAAGAGATCAACAAAATCCTGGTTGGTAATATCAACAAAAAAGACGAAAGTGGCTTCTAAATTTTGAAGCCATTTTTATAATCTCTATAATCACGTTGTCATTATGGTATAAAAAATCTGAAACCAATAAGTATTTAGATTATATAAAACTTTCTAATAAAATTGCCTCATAAAAATTAATGAGGCAATTTTATTTATGTACAAGCCCCCGTCCTGAAATAACGATACATATTTTTAATCACTGAAAACTTGTATCTAAATTCAGGACTAGTCAATATCCACTATACGGAAGAACGGCTACAAAAACAGGACATTCATTAAGTTTTCCAGTGCTTGTGTCAACATAGTGAAGTTTATCTCCTGCAAAATCAATTTCTAAAAGTTTGCCTTGGCTCATGATCAAAATGCATAGTAGAATTACCTTTACGCAAATGATCTTGTAAAAGTTCACAGAATCTTGAATAACCAAAAGCATCCGGTATTCAAAAATGTATTCTTGCCACAACAATTGACGAGTTACACCTACACGCCGAAGTTCAGTAATAAAATATTCATAATGGGATTCTAAATGTAATTGCCTTGCATCTTTTACTACAGTCTCCTTTTTGTCAATATTGAGATAAACACGAAGATCATGGTTATTAAACAATAGAAGCTCCTGGATACTTAGTCCGCTAGCAGTAAAGGTTTTAATATACCTAGCTATCGTCCGTCTATTTATACCTGTCTCTCTTTATATTGATCGTTGAGAAGTACCACGCTCGACAAACAATAATATCTGTCTAATTTTTTGCATACTTAGAGGTTTATTTGTCATAATTAGGAATATATCTGATCCCTAACTTAGCAATCATTTTATCTAAATATCCAGTGGTGTACTTTGGAGCGGAATGACTGGCGTACTTTGGTGGTTCTTCGGCAATTTTGGTGAATTATGCTGATTTTGCAAGTATCATTTTCCTCAATAGCTGAAATCCTGCCCTACCGTACATTTTTCTTTTTATATTTTTTATTCGATTAACTTGTCCTTCAACCTGGCCGTTACTTACTGTTGTTACTACAGCATTATTTACTGCTTCATAGTCCCTTAAAAGGTTTTTAGCAAAATTTTTAAGCCCGCACTCTGATGTTGATGCCTCCTGAATCCATTTTTGTAACATTCCGTCTTTCTTGATAAGAAACAATTGTTTAAAGTCCTTTATCAACTGCTCCATTTGTTTTATTTGAGGAAGCTTTTCAAATAATAATTCTAAAAATTCTTTATCATCTTCCTTAAGGTGTTTTGAATCCCTATAGAGCATTAAGGATAATTTGGTTGGCGACCAAGTTTTTGTTACCACTACCTGTGCCTCATATTTCATTCTACTAAGCCCCGGCATATTATAAACTTCATTCATCTTGTGACAAAACTGGGTATACTTACCATTGAATCCCATCTGAACAATAGTGTTATGCAGTTCTCGATATGTTTTTCCGTGGTTCTCTTCGCTCAAAAGATAATTAATGAATGATTCCAGGTTGGTGGAGTTTCTGGATTGTCTTTTCTCAAGTTTTTCCATGGATATATACCTTGCGACTGTTTTTCGATCCAGCTTTGTAATTTTGGCAATTTGTCTCAGTGTAATACCATTGGCATATAGCTCTTTAACCTTGTCGAATAGATATTGTTTATGTGCACCAATGTTTGCTGTAGAAATTGTTGGTGCTACAACTTCTAAATTTGCTTCAACAGGTCCGGTAACTTCCGTTAATGTAGGATCATTCCTTTTGGGATCATTATAAAGCTTAAATATTTCCTTCAATTGTTTTGCTTGTGATTGGAAGACTTTTTTAGCTGCTTCCCCTAAGTTCATAATTAGGTGAAAGCGGTCGGCTACCTGAATGGCATCAGGGGCTCCTGTTTTTATACCCAAAGCATATGGACCATAGCGATCTCTGGATACTACTTTTATTTCTGGATGATTCTTCAGCCACTCTGCCAGCGTATCCGATTCACGATCCGGAAGTAAATCTATCACTTCTTTGCGTTCTAAATCCACAATAACAGTTCCGTAAGTACTTCCTTTTTTGAATGCCCAATCATCTACGCCAATTACCCCAGATGTCAAAGCTTTAGGTTCTACATCTACTCCTTGAATCACTCTTAACATAGTGGAGGAACTAACCGGCAGTCCAACATAGCGACTAATTGCTGAACCTCTATTTCCTCCCAATTCAAGTCCCATTTTAAA
>NZ_WUQZ01000013.1 GCF_009829075.1 Sphingobacterium composti
TCACTAAATCTAAGCAAGCTTAGATTTAGATCCCGTCCGACTTGCATGTATTAGGCCTGCCGCTAGCGTTCATCCTGAGCCAGGATCAAACTCTCCATTGTAAAAATGAAGTTTTGACTCTAACTATTTATAATATAAATAGAATTGTCTTTTTAATATCTATTTAGTTATTGACTAAGGTTTGATTTGTTAACTTTCGTTTTCTCAAACTACTCGTTACGCTACATGATCATTTTCTTAAAGAACTTCTATCGAATCCGCATCGCGCTTCTTCTTATATTTCGAGCATTTCTGCTGTACTTATCTTTTTTTGTTTTCCCTTCGTTTCCGACGGGACTGCAAAGGTAGAAACTTTATTTTAAACCGCAAATTTTATTTGAAGTTTTTTTTTCTTTTCGTTTTTCCCGATTTCTCAGTTTAAACTATCTCTAACCTCGCATTTCATGGTTATTTCTAACCGTTACTCCCTTGCGGAGTGGTGCAAAGATAGGGAAGTTTTTAGCTTCTCTCCAAGCTTTCTGAGCTTTTATTTTTTAGTTTTATCCTAAGTGGTTGTGGGAATGGAGAATAAAATTGAAAAACAGGAAGAGAATTCTGCCAAATGTTAAATTTTGCAAAATATTGGATGATAATTTTTGTTATACGAAACTCTTCGTACATTTGAAGTACGAAATTATTCGTAGATAAGTGAAGAGATTATGAAACCAACTGAAAGCGAATTAGAGATATTGCAAGTGCTATGGGACAAACAGCCTTGTACAGTAAGAGAAGTTCATGAGTCCCTAAAAAGGAAAGATATAGGCTATACTACAACATTAAAACTCATGCAAATCATGCTGGAGAAAAGCATGGTAATTCGTGATACCAGTTCAAAAAGCCATTTGTATAGTACGACTATAAATAAAGAAACTATAGAGCAACAATTTCTTGACCGAATGATTGACAATATTTATAAAGGCAATACATCAAGACTTGTAATGCAAGCGCTTGGAACTCATAAGGCGAGTAAAGAGGAAATAGAATTGATAAAGGAATACCTAGATAAATTACAATAATTATGGAAAATATTATAAACCTTTTCAACAATGCTATAGGTTGGAGCATCCTCCATTCCCTTTGGCATGGCGCAGCAATCTATATTGCTTTATCGAGCGCATTTTTATTTTTCCCTAAAATAAATGCGGATAATAAATATAAACTATCCTATATAGCACAAGTGCTACTATTGGGCTGCTTTATTAATACGTTTATAAAGTATTTTCACATTTCTACAGCAAATACATTAGAACCTGAGATTATCAAAAAAGAACAATTCTTCATCCATTTGAATAATCTTCAGTCGGACAGCTTATCTATTATTCAGTTTTTCCCATACATTGTTAGTCTTTATACATTAGGGATAATAACTCAGATTATTCTTTGTTTACGCAGCTTCCAATTCTTAGATAGGTTAAAAAAATCTAGCTCAGCATTTTTACCATTAGAGTGGATTAATGTCTTCGAAAAAATAAAATCAAACAATAATATATCAGACAAAACAACACTAAAGTCATCAGATCATATTACTGCCCCAATCACAATAGGCTTTCTTAAACCAATCATTATATTCCCGACAGCATATATAAACAAAATTTCAGTAGAAGATGCTGAAGCCATTTTACTTCATGAGATTGCACACATCAAAAGGTATGATTATTTATTTAATCTTATTCTTGTATCAATCGAAACTCTCCTATTTTTCAACCCCTTTATGTGGCTGATTAGCAGAAGAATCAACTTAGAAAGAGAGCATTCGTGCGACGATTTCGTTACGAATCGAATCAATAACCCAATAAGCTACTCACGAACACTCTTGCAAATTGAATTATTACGTCAAGAACTCGCCCCGAAATTGACAATGGCTTTGTCTGGAAATAACAAAAACACGTTACTTAACAGAATAAAAAGAATAAACAATCAAATCATGGAAACTAAAAAAACACATTTCAACCATCAAATGTTAACCATATTGGTTGCTTCGGTTACATTTATATTTATCGCGTGGGTGAACCCAATAGATGGCAAGCAACAAATAAGCAAAAAGTCACCAAATCAAGAAACTATTGATACTAGAATAGAAAAATCAATCGCCATAACAACTTCTTTGGATACTATTGAAGATGTAAAGACTATAAAGAAGAAAAAAATAATTATTAAAACGGACACTTCAGAAGTAACTCTGACCGATAATAAGGAAGTACAAGATTACTTGAATACAGCAGAGCGCAAAAAGCAACTAGAAGAAATAGAAAAATTTCGAAAACAAACCGATGAGACTTTCAAATCATCAGAATGGAAAGATATGATTAGTAATTTGGATTTGAATTCAAAAAACATCGGTGCATACTTTGACTCACCAGAATGGAAAGAGAAAATGGCTAAAATAGAGCTTAAAACTCAAGAAAGCTTAGATGAATATTTTAATTCTGAAGAGTGGAAAAATAAATTGAACAAGATTGAAATTATCACTCAAAAAAAATTAGATAAGAAGTTTAACTCTCAAGAATGGAAAGACAAAATAGCACAAATAGAGATTAATACGCAAAAAATACTTGAGGAAAAATTTAATTCTCCAGAATGGAAAGATAAAATGGCTAAAATCGAAATTAAAACGCAAAAGATTCTAGAAGAAACATTTAATTCTCCAGAATGGAAAAGAAAGATTCAAGACTTGGAAAAACTACATAACTCTAACTAAGTCAAAATTGAAATAAAATAGTACGTATCTGTGATATGTACCTGAAAGCCGACTCTATAGAATTAGATTCGGCTTTCTTTTACTACTGTTTTTATGTATTATTGTTATATATAGGATTTTTTTATGAATATCATCTATGCTATTGACCTTTTGGGCACTATGGTGTTTGCTATTTCTGGCGCGATGGCTGGGCATAGAAAAGGTATAGATATTTTCGGCTCTACATTTATGGCTTTCGTAACCGCTATTGGCGGTGGTTCCCTTCGCGATATTTTTCTGAATATACGACCTGTTTGGGTGGAGGACGGCAATTACTTGCTTGCTATATTTTTTGGGGTGTTTATTTCGGTTATAGCCAACAAACAACTTTATAGTTTAGCAAAAACACTAACCTTATTTGATGCAATTGGTATTGGATTTTTCACGGTCGTAGGAACGCAAAAATCATTGGACTATGAATCAAGCAGTATCGCAGCGATTATGTTAGGGATGTTTTCAGCTGCTATGGGTGGTGTGATTCGCGATGTACTTTTAAATGAAACTCCCCTAATATTGCGCAAAGAAATATACGCTTCTGCTTGCTTGTCAGGGGCACTATTGTTTGTTTTACTTAACTATTTGCAAGTTGACAATGGGTGGAATGCCTTTATCAGCGCATCTCTTGTATTTGTGATTCGAATAATATCAGTAAAACACAATCTGTCTTTGCCTGTTGTCGATATGAAAAAAGACAACGACTTATAAAACTTCTAATAATTTTTCAAAAGCCATTCCCCGAGAGGCTTTTAACAAAATGAAACTGTCGTTAATACTAGCAACCGCAGCCTTAGCTTCTTCCGTTGTCTCATAAAATTCAGCTGAGATGTCTTTATGTTTAAAGAATTCCTTTCCAACAAAAATCAACCTTTCAAAACCTAGGTTCTTTGCCTTTGCAATTAGATTTTTGTGTTCTTCAAAGGACTCATTGCCCAACTCAAACATATCACCCAAAATAACGACTTTATGCTCTGCGGTCAAGACTTCCATATTATCCAATGCAGCCGACATACTGCTTGCATTAGCATTATAGAAATCCGCAACAATCATATTGCGTGAAGTTTTTGTGATTTGAGAACGGTTATTTTTAGGTACATAAGAAGATATGCCTTCTTTGATTTTTTGAGGATTTATTCCAAATTCTAATCCCACTGCTATAGCAGCTAAGATATTTTCGGTATTATAAGAACCTGTAAGGTTAGTTGTAACCTCAAAATTTTCAGAAGAACCTAATTGTCTCCACCCAATGGACAAATAAGGATTTGCAGTTATTAGCCTGCCTATAATTTCGTTAGTTTCAGAAAAACCATATTTTACCACTTTTGCGAATGAGCACTGAGCAACCATTCCTACTAAATGCTCATTGTCTGCCTGTAAAAACAATGTTCCTCCTGTTTTAGAGATAAAATCATACAGCTCTCCTTTTGTCTTCTTCACTCCATCGAAAGAACCAAATCCTTCTAAGTGCGCTTTTCCAACATTAGTAATAAATCCATGTGTAGGAAGAGCAATATTGGATAAAAACTCAATTTCGCCAACATGATTTGCACCCATTTCTACAATAGCGATTTCGTAAGAATCATCGATTGACAATAACGTCAATGGTACACCAATGTGGTTATTAAGATTACCCTGCGTCGCGTAAGTACGGAATTGTTGTGAAAGAACAGAATACACCAATTCTTTTGAAGTAGTCTTGCCATTTGTGCCTGTAATACCGACCACAGGAATCTGAAGTTGTTTACGATGAAATAATGCCAAATCTTGTAAGGCTTTTAAAACATCATCAACTAATATATATTTTTCTCCTTGAATGAATTCTTCTTCATCAACTACGACATATGCCGCTCCTTGCTCTAAAGCTTGTGAAGCAAATGCATTTCCATTGAAATTCGCACCCTTGAGCGCAAAGAAAATGCTATTTTCTTTGATACTTCGGGTATCCGTAGATATAAATGGATATTGTTTATAGATGTTGTAAAGAGATTCAATTTGCATAACCAACAATGTTTGTTAAGACAAATGTAATAATCTTAAATCTTGTATAAATAAAAAACGGAGCAAAGCTCCGTTTTTTATTTCAATTTATATGCGACTACGCTATTGCTATTAAATGTAGGAATATAGAGAACCTCTTCCTTCTGGTTATATCCTAAATCAGCAGTATTCATTTTACCCTGCACATCAAGCATTTTTTGGATTTCTCCATTGGCTTTTACATAATACACTAAACCGACCCAACAAGTGACTATATAGTCTCCGTTGCCAACTGGCTCTAAACCATCACCACCTTGATCAAAACCTTTTGTAAAAACTGTTACCTTTTTATTTGCATCAATCGACCAAAATTCTTTTCCAGTAAGAGCAAGAAGTTTACCACCTTCCGCTTTCAAACCGTTCACCGAGGGAACATTATCTAAATACAAAGAAACTTTTCCATTACGTAATTGAAAAATCTTATTCTCTCTAGTGTCAGAAATATAAACAATACCATTATTATCTACAGTTACATCGTTCAAAAAAGTAGCACCTTCCACCGCAATCTCATCAATCACATTACCCGTCACCACATCTACGACAATCACGTCTGTAATATCTGCGATGTACAATAAACCTTTATGAATTGCCAAACCCTTAGGAGCATTCAATCCTGTAACCCATGCGGCATTTTTGATAGTTCCATCGGTATTTAATTGCGCAATTCCGCCTTTACCATCCTTCTCACTTCCTGAACCATCAATTAATGACACAAACAACACATTATCTTTAGCATAATATAATACCGACTCTGGAGTAGGAAGTTGTTCTTTAGATTCCCATAATACTTCTATTTTCTTGTCTTGTGAAAATGCTAATTGTACTCCAAGAAGGGCACATAACATTAATAATAGATTAAATTTTTTCATTTTCTGTTTTTATTGGTTGATAAAAGTAAATATACGAAATCAAAAAGATTTGCTAAGCGCTTAATTCAAAAACACATGCAAAGCAAATTTGTTCATTCTTACTGATTTTAAATCCAATGCTATTACCGAATTTTGCCTTTTCAATATTGATTCGATCGCCAAGACTTAATTCTTTTATATAATTCAAATCAATGGCTCTAATTTTATTGTCTAAAATAATGCTCGGCTCTAGATGATTTATACACCATTCCAGATACTTGGTGTTATTAACATGATTGACAATATCCAAATCAGAAAACTGAACTTGATGTTCATACCAATCCGATGTCTCAAAAGATAAATCTATACGCTGATTTGGTATTTCAGTGGCATGTAATTCTGGATACTGTTCTATATATGAGGTGTCAAAAAGTAAAAAGTCTGGTCTACGCATTTTTAAATTAAATATTGCCCACAAAGTGGATACACCAATCAGTTTTTTTCCTCCACGTGAAACTTCAAAATTACGGGTTGATTTGAATCCTTTAAGTTCTTCGATCCATGTTTTGACTTCAATCTCTTGTGAGAAATTTGGCATTTCTTCAATTTCAATGCGCATACGATTCATTACCCAAGACTGACTATATTGCGATAAATCTTCAAAACCGACACCGCCTAAATCCGCATGAGCAGCAGCTGTTAGTTGTAAGATATTAGTTAACTCAGGAAACTTTAACGCACCATTAGGATAACATTGAGAAAAGTAAACTTCCCATTTGACTTGATGAATTGATTTAAAATCTTTAGATATCGGCATGATTTACTCCTCCTTAGCTTTCTTCTTTACTTAACCATTTTGGAACAACAGGCGCAAGGTAGTTTTCCATTTTTTCGAGTAATTCCTCTGCTGTATCTGCTACTAATAGCATTTCTTGATTTTGCTTATTCAATAACCCTGCATCCACCATATTTTGGACAAAGGCAATTAGGTGATCATAAAAGCCATTGATATTCAAAAGTCCAACAGGTTTTTGGTGTAAACCTAACTGTCCCCATGTAATAACCTCGAACAATTCCTCCATTGTACCAAAACCTCCTGGTAATGCTATAAAACCCTCACTTAAATCATTCATTAAAGTTTTACGCTGATGCATAGTATCTACAGCGATTAATTCTGTTACACCTGTATGCCCGATTTCCTTGCTATTCAGAAAATGAGGAATCACGCCTATAACCTTACCTTCATTAATCAAAGCGCCATCAGCTACTGCACCCATCAATCCTACACGACCTCCACCATATACTAATGTAATTCCCTCCTTAGCTAGATGCTCTCCTAAATCATAAGCTCTTTGTGTCCAAACCGCATCAAACCCTGGGCTAGACGCACAAAAGACTGCTATATTCTTGAATTTCATATTACAAAGCTAAATAAAAATGACCGCAGATATTTTCAATCTACGGTCATCTTTATCGCAAAATACTTACTTACAAAGCCCTTTCTTTTTCCTCACTACTATCGTTCACACGACGAATTGATTGTTTGAGATTACCAAATTTATAATTTAGTGTCAAACGTACCGTTTGCGAATCTCTGTATTGATATATTTTAGAATTAAACTCCTTAAAATCTGTAAAAACATTATTGTGATTTGTATGGAATACATCTGTCACTGCCAATTTCAAAGATGTTCTCTCATCTTTAAGATTATACGTGAACCCAACATCTGTACCCCAGCGTGTTTGAATTTTATACATATTATAGATGAATGGCGAATTATAACGTACAGACAACTCTGCAGAAATTTGTTTGTTGATTCTAAAATTATTATTCATGTTAGCTTGAATAAATGCAGAGCCTAAGTTCACTTCATGTCCTGAGATTGGTCCTTTGAAATGCATATATATACCAGTTATATTATTAAACATGGTCCATACTTTGCCTATGCGGTAAGGAATAGACAAATTAATATAAGATGTCGTTTGTTCCCCCAAATTTTCACGAATAATCCAAGTTGTTTTTAATAGCGTATCTTGTCCAAGACTTTCTACCATTGCGCCCTTCGTAATGTCGTGTCCTAAGGCAATATTAAATCGCTTATACAAGGTATAATTGAATGAGATTCCGTCCGTGTATTGTGGATTCAAATAAGGGTTTCCTTTATTATATGTTCTTTTATCTACATAATATTCGAAAGGATTCAAATTGCGATAGTTCGGTCTTGAAACTTTACGAGAATAGCTTAACGCAAAAACATGATTTTCATGTGCATTGTAAGACAACGATCCGGAAGGGAATAAATCAAAATAATCACGTTTTACTTGTTTGTTTTGCGTTATAGAGTGACCATCCGAGATCGTATATTCGCCTCTCAATCCTGCTTTTATCCCCCACTTATTAATGTTTGTGCTGTAATCGAAATATCCTGCAGCGATCTGTTCTTTGTAATTAAAAATATTCGAACGATTAGGGTTGTTTTGCCAGTTAGAGCCAATTAGATTTTCAAACAACACGTCATTATCAGACTGCACATTACTGTACTTAATTCCCGTTTCCACATTACCCTTCCATAGTTTTTGGGTATAGTCTAATTTCGTAGCTAAAATTTTGATGTCCACGCCGAAAGTACTTCTTTCAAATTCAGGATCATACATTAATGTTTCTCTATCTCCGAAATAAGAAAAGTACCCATAGTTTAATATCGAATTGGTCTTGAATGTACTGTAGTCAAAATCTGCAGTCAATTTTTTACCTGTAGTATCTATGACAAACTCATTATTAATATTCACAGAATAACGATTAAATTTTTCGTCATTATTATTTTCAGACACCATTACAGAGTCCACAGAACTATTCGGTTGAGACATCAATGTTGTCCCCGGAGTAAGCTGATCCTCTTTATTGTTAGCGCCATTGAATTGGACCATAAAGGTATTACGCGCAGAGGTTTTTTGTTCAAAGCCCAATTTGTAATTGTGCGTTTTATCCGCATTTTGGAATTTTGATGTTTGATCAAAGTATGTATCGGCACCTTCATTTGGTATTATACGCGTGATACGAATATTCTCATTGTAATTATTGTCCGTGTAGGAATAGTTTGTAAAGAAAGTCGAATTATTCTTTTTATAATTCACACTCAAAGAAGTATTACCTCTATTTTTTTCTCCTCTTGCCCCACTTGCAATAAATGAACCATTGAATCCTTCCAAACGGTTCTTCTTCATTACAATATTAATCACACCCGCAGTGCCTTCTGCATCATCCCTAGCCGAGCGAGTCGTCGAGAGTTCAATGCTTTTGATTTGACTACCATCCGTACTTTTTAAGAATGTTGCCAATTGTTCACCTGTCATGTAAGTTTGACGACCATCAATCGTAACATTCACCCCTTGCTGCCCCATTAATGAAATATTATCGTCTTTATCGACATCAACTCCTGGAGCACGCTTCAACACTTCCAACGCATTGTTTCCGGCACTAATTGATGAGTTTTCTACATTCATCACTAATCGGCCATTTGTATGTTGAATTTGAGGCAATTGCCCTTGGACACTTACGGCTTCTAATTCTTTTGTCATTACTTGGAGGATGATATCATCTATGGTAAGAGAGCTTTCTTCAGTTTGGAAAGCCGGAGAATCCCCTTTAGCGTAACCTACCGCGGTTGCTTCAATTCTAAATGTTCCTTTTGGAAATCCTAATAATTGAAACTTTCCTTTCTCATCGGTTATCGTTGATTTTATAAATCCGCGGTTAGGTTCTGTCACCAAGTATACTGACGCATTTGCAATTGGTGCGTTATCCGCATTTTTGATGTAACCGCTAATAGTCTTTTGTTGAGCTGCTGCAATTTGCGTGAATAAGATCATGCATCCTAAAATTCGAAGAAGTATTTTCATGGGTGTGGTTAGCTTTTGTATAATATTCTAGTTTTTTTCTTTGCTTCAAAATTAGAATGAAAATACAAACCAGAGAATGTGTATTAGATTAATAGATGAAGATTTTCGGTGAAGGAGCAAATCTGGTCGGTGAAAAATTTTGTAGCCTGTTAATTTTATTTTAAAAGGCTACAAAAAGAGTATTTTTAATTCGTAGATGATTCTTTTACGGATACCTCTATGCGCTCAGCCATTGCTTTCGCTTCTTTTTGAATTTTGCGCGCATGCTCTTCTGCATCCTTTGCATGCTTCTCCGCTTGCTTAACCAAATCTTCAACGGCTTTATTTTCCTCTGACTTCTTCACTATTGGTTGAAACTTTGGCGTACATTGTAATCCTGTCCTACCCATTATCCACTCGGTACTTTTTATATCTTCATCGGAATCATATGCTCGTTGACAATCCCAAAAAGATAGATTTCTCAGCTTATACTCTATTGATTTATCAATAACAACACGAGATCCTTGTGGAAGATAAAGAATCGCCGATACGGATTCATCTCTATATTTTTTATTCGGACCAACACTAAAGTGTGAATCAAAAACTATCTTATCATCGCGTTGGGATGCCAAATAATAAATTTCCGCAGCATTGGTGGTTGCAGCCTGATAAGATTTACCGCGTGCAAAATAGTTGTATTGAATATAAGGCTTTGCTAAAGAATCAATACTTTGAAAACTGATATTAATATCACTACGCAAAAGAAACTCTAAATTCTTCCCTTTCAATTCAATTTGAAATTTCTTACCATTTTTGTCTACTTCAGAAGCCTCTATTAATCGAATATCTTTCTCGGCGATGTAGTATACCTTTTGAGCAGTTAGCGGCTTTTCAACTTTAATGGTGCTAGACTCCTTAAATTCTTGCGCACCAATAAAACAGAAGAAAATCACTGCAATAATAGAAGAAATCCATGTAGCCCACAAACCTAAAGAAAGATAATTATTCAATGGCTGTGTCTTAAACAGCACACGAAGCATCAACTGTAATAAAGCGAGGAAAGGAATAGCAATGGCTAAGGTTCCTGCGATCAATGCAACAATGGCTTGTGGTGTGTTCAAAAATTCGGTCCCCGGAAATACCATTTCACGTTGGTAACCCAATACACCGGTGATAAATCCAACGCACGCTATAGCCAATCCGAAAATTGTCAATGCACAAACTATCAAAATAATGAAGGCAATAAAACGAAGGAAAACTCTACCTAATTTTGAAATGCCACTTCCTACAGCAGATGTTCCTCTAGCAATTTCTGATTTGGCTTTTGAGAAATGTGGATTCAGCCCTTGTATCTCTTCTTCAAAACTCTTTTTAAAGTTTTGTAAGGTAGGTGACTCTCCTTTCATTGCCATTTTATCCGCTCTTGATACAGCCAATGGCATTACGATCCATAAGATGATGTACAGCATAATCCCCGATCCACCAAACAGAAAGAAGCAAATAAATATCAAGCGCATCCATTTCGTATCCATGTTAAAATATGCCCCCAAACCGCTACATACGCCTCCAAAAATTTTGTCGTCTGGATTACGCATAAGCTTTTTGTCTACAACAGATATTGGCGGCTCTTGAGATTGTGTAGACTCTTCAAACCCGGCTTGATCTGTAGAAGTTTCTTCTTCAGCTTCATCTTCAAAATCACTAACCTTACCCATTTGACTGATTACATGATTTACATCATCCAGGGAGATCACTTCTTTACGTCCTACTTGGATTTTTTCAGAAAACATTTCAGCAATACGGTTTTCAATATCTTGAAGAATTTCTTGACTATCAGAAGATTTACCAAAATGCTTTTTGATGTCGATCATATATGAGCGTAATGTTTCGTAAGCCTCCTCCTCTATATGAAAGACTATACTATTTATGTTTATTATGATTGTTTTGTTCATGGTAATAGATATTTGCGTTAGTTTTTAGATTCATTTCTGCCTTGTAATGATGTTTCTACAGCATAAACCAATTCCTTCCACGTGTTATCCAGCTTATGCAGTACTTCAAGTCCTTCAGGTGTAATTTGATAATATTTGCGGGGAGGACCTGAAGTCGACTCCTTCCAATTATAGCTTAAAAGCCCATTATTTTTCAACCTAGTAAGCAAAGGGTATAAGGTTCCCTCCACCACCAACAATTGTGCGCGTTTTAATTCCGCTATTATATCGGATGCATATATTTCTCCTTTAGAAATAATTGAAAGAATACAATATTCAAGTATACCTTTCCGCATCTGCGTTTGTGTATTTTCCGCTATCATAATAATACAAAGTTATATCCTTTAGATGGTACTTTGCAATACACAGTAGTGTATAAATTTATAACACACTGAAATTCAATTATATAATTTTTATCTTGTTGAGATGTAACTATTAAAATTTAGGATTTATTAGGATTTCTTATTGATTTATAACACTTTTGCGTCGATGAAATATTTTTTTAGCTATATCTGGGCTATAGTATGGGGAGTTATTATGTTAATCCTCTTATTATTACCTCCTAACGAATTACCTGACGTACGTAAATATGAACTTTTTCCGGGCATAGATAAGGTTGTGCATATAGGAATTTTCTTTGTTCTCGCTATACTATTGTACTGGGAGTCAGCGATGAAATCACAATGGAAAGGGAACATATGGATTACTATAGCAAAAGTAGTAGTCAGTACAGTCATATTTGCATTTCTAACTGAGGAAGCACAGAAACATGTTTCTAGTCGAACAGCAGATATGTACGACATTTATGCGGATTGCATAGGAATTGGAATGGCTACGTTTGCCTTTTTATTACTATATAGAAAAAGCAAAAGAGTTAAGAAATGAAGAAGCTAATAATTTTAATTATAATCTTAGCAACAATCACAATTGGTATGCAATCCTGCGGTGTTAACAATTGTGGTTGCCCTAAACCATACACACCCAAAAGGAGATAACTAACGTTTACGCTCTAGCAATAGTAGCTATAGAAATTTTTGCTCCATTCTCAATTAACAATTGTCCCGCTTCACAAATTGTAGCTCCTGTTGTTAATACATCGTCCACCAGAAGAATGTGTTTATCTTTAACATTTACTTTTGAATGTAGAGAAAATTCACCTTTCACATTATCATAGCGTTCTGTCCGAGACTTCTCAATTTGACTTACAGATAATATATGACGAAGGAGCAATTGCTCATTACAAGGAATATTAAAACCATCACTCAACCCAATAGCAAATTGCGCTGCTTGATTATATCCTCTTTTCCTTAATTTGGCTTTGTGAACGGGAATTGGCACAATGAGGTCTATACCTGAGATAAACTCACCAATTCGCTTAGCGTACAGTTTACCTAAGTAAACACCTATCTCCGGCTGATTCTTGTATTTAAGTTTATGTAATAACGTTTCGACCCACGAAGATTTTGCCAAATGAAGCATGGAAAATGCCGATTCAAATTCTATTTTTCCCCAAAGTTGCCTAGCTGTCTCATTATTAGCATCTAGATGAAAGTCGGTAAAAGGAAGATGAAACATACAATTGGTACACAGCACCTCTTCATTGGCATACAAGGTTGAATTACATGCTGCGCAAAGCCGTGGAAACAACAAATGCACAAAATCGTTGAAACAATTCTTCAACTCCATAAAAGAATACAATTAGTTAGTATTCTTTAAGTTAGTAAATTAATTTGATTTTTCTTTTATAGCTAATTGACCGCAAGCAGCATCAATATCTTTACCACGGCTACGTCTAACATTCGTTATTACGCCTTGGCTTCTCAAATAATTAGCAAAAGCATCGATTTTGTCGGCTTCCGCATTTTCGAAATTAGCCAGAGATATTGGGTTATATTCAATGATATTTACTTTACAAGGCACATTTTTACAGAATTTTGCTAACTCTTTTGCATCTTGTAACTCATCATTAAAATTGTCAAAAACAATATATTCGAAAGTTATGGGATTTTTTGTTTTAGAATAATAATAACGTAACGCTTCAGCTAATGCCATCAATGAATTTTGTTCGTTGATAGGCATGATTTCATTACGCTTGTCGTCATTAGCAGCATGAAGTGACAAAGCCAAATTGAAACGAACTTTATCATCGCCCAACTTTTTAATCATTTTGGCAATTCCTGCTGTTGATACCGTGATACGTTTAGCGGCCATATTCAATCCATCGGGAGAAGTAATCCTTTCGATAGATTTCATCATATTTGAATAATTAAGCAAAGGCTCTCCCATTCCCATATATACAATATTACTAAGTGGAATACCGTAATTTTCCTTAGCTTGTTTGTCAATCAACACCACTTGATCGTAGATTTCGTCTGCATTTAGATTACGCTTACGATCCATATACCCAGTTGCACAGAATTTACAAGTTAAACTACAGCCTACTTGCGAACTTACACAAGCGGTCATGCGCTCAGGTGTTGGTATCAAAACACCTTCGATAATGTTTCCATCATACAACACAAAACTACTTTTGATGGTCTTGTCAGAAGAAACTTGAGAATTCTTAACCTGTACATAATTGATAGAAAAATTTGTTTTTAGCTTATCTCGCAAAGCTTTACTCAAATTGCTCATCTGCTCAAAATCAATAACTGATTTTTGCCAAAGCCACTCATAGATCTGCTTAGCGCGAAAAGCTTGCTCTCCCATTTCAACTAATTTCTCTTTGATCTGATCAAGGGAAAGACTACGTATATCTATCAATTTTGTTGTCGTATTCACGGTGCAAAGATAGCTAATTTTTTTTTCTGCATAATTCCTTTGCAGGAGTATAACATTTATATGACGCTCAATGCATTGAAAATTTTATCTCATAATTATTATTTCAAATTCATGTGACTTCGTTATATTGCATCATATTCTATTTAAAACAATGAGAAAAGCACTTTTTGTACCATTCATGTTTACTGCGATTTTAGCCGCTTCATGTGGAGGAGGCAAATATGCCGCTACAGAAAAAGTTTATAAGAAAAAAGCAAAAGAATTTGCACAACTATATCGTGAAGCTCCTGTTACTACGCAACTAGAGAAAATAAATGCTACAGAGAAAGAATGGATAGGTTCGATTAATTTTGGCACAAGAAAACCTAATTACGTGATGATTCATCACACAGCTCAAGATTCTTTAGCTCAAACTGTTAAAACGTTTCATAGCGCACGTGCAGGCGTAAGTTCTCATTATGTAATAGGAAGAGATGGGAAAATCGTTCAAATGGTCAATGATCTGTATCGTGGACATCATGCTGGAGCAGGTAAATGGGGAAATGATACCGACCTTAACTCCTCATCTATTGGTATAGAACTGGATAATAATGGCATCTCGGATCCATGGCCTGATGCTCAAATTGAAGCGTTGATTAGTTTACTAAGCTATTTGAAAGAAAGTTATAAGATACCTCAAGCCAATTTTATAGGGCATATGGACTATGCGCCAACACGCAAAAATGACCCCTCAAGATTCCCATGGAAAAAGTTAGCAGATGCGGGGTTTGGATACTGGTATGATGATTATTTAGAGACTCCTCCAGCAAACTTTGATGTCCGACTAGCTCTCCGTGTCATTGGATACGATGTCAAAAACCTCGATGCAGCGATCAAGGGTTTTAAACATCATTATATTCAAAGAGATGCGAATACGGCTAATTTGAATGAGCAAGACTTAAAAATATTGTATTCAATTTTTAAGAAATACTTATAAGATATGGACTATTTGTTTCATGATTTATTTCTAAGAAATAATATAAATTCACGATTATAATATTTAAATTTACTTGCTATCTTTGAGCAAGACTAATGAAAAACATGCATAAGCAAAACGAGATTAATATACTTATAGTGGAAGATCAACGAATTATCGTTGAAGGACTTACACTAATATTATCTAAAGTAGAGGGCTTTGGTAAAATCAGTTCTTGTTTGCATATTTATTCTTTATTGGAAACAATAGAAATTGAAAAGCCTGATGTAATCTTATTAGACTTTAATATGCCAATGGTTGATGGTATTCAATGTTTAAAAACCATCCTCTCAAAATATCCAAATCAAAAAATTATCATGCTTACGGGTTATGATGATACAGACCTTATTAGAGAAGCATTAAATCTAGGTGCTAAAGGTTATGTGCTAAAAAATATTGCCAAGCAAGAACTTGTCACGGCTATTCAAACAGTCTATAATGGTCAGAACTATTTAGACGAAAATGTTCAAAAAAAGGTTTTGGATGCATTTTTAACGAACGCTGACAATCACAAAGAAAAATTAACTAATCGTGAGATTAATTTATCTAATCGCGAAAGAGAAGTTCTTAAACTGATTGCAGAAGGTCAATCAAGCAGTAAAATTGCCAATTCTCTTTTTATAAGTGTGAATACAGTAGATACACATCGCAAAAATATTATGGCGAAGTGCGGTGTAAAAAAAATTACTGAATTAATAACCTTTGCTAATAAAAATAATCTTATTTAGATCTTACTAATTAAAACTACGTGATCTAAATACTGGATTCAAATGCCACTTGCCTCAAAACAATCTTTGTATAAATAATATTTTTAAAGAAAAGTACTTATATAGCTTTTTTAAGCATCCCCTAAACAAGTGATTTAATAAAATCACTTGTTTAGATGTTGTAAAATAAGCAAACTTATCGTCTATTTGTATAGTTGTTTATCCATATGATATACAGACAAGTAAATTTTGAAATTTAGATAGGTAGATAAATTTGATTGTAAGGAATTGGACTTTTAAAGTTAAGTTTTCCAAATCAATCAAACTAAGCCCCCTTTTAAAGTGTGTGATTTTTTTGGGGGGCTTTTCGAACTGAAGTTAATAATCCCAATTAATAATTTAATTCCTAAAGTAAAAAGGAGCAAACAGTTTGGTTGCTCCTTTATTATTTTGTTAACGTTATGTGCTAACTAATATGAGTTTTAAGATTATTTCATTTATACTTTAACAATCGTCCCATACAAATCAAAATCTTCGGCTCTATCTACCTTCACCCGTACAAAATCACCAATACGGGCATAGTTTTCTTTCGCATTCAATACGACCTCATTATCCACTTCAGGTGAATCATACTCTGTACGTCCTATAAAATAATCTCCATCTACTCTATCTACTAAAACTTTGAATTCTTTACCAACTTTGGTTTGATTAATATCGTATGAAATACCTTGTTGCACTTCCATTATAGCTTCAACACGCTCCTGCTTTACTTCTTCAGGAACATCATCTTGTAAGGTATGTGCATGTGTTTTTTCCTCATGGGAATACGTAAAACATCCCAAACGGTCAAAACGAGTTTCTTCTACCCATTCTAGCATTTCTTGGAAATCCTGCTCTGTCTCACCCGGGTAACCACAAATCAAAGTTGTACGCAAAGCAATATCAGGCACTTTATCACGAATCTTATTCACTAAGTCGATTTGCTTTTGCTTAGAAGTACCGCGACGCATAGATGTCAACATATTGTCGGAAATATGTTGCAATGGCATATCTAGGTAATTACAGATATTACTACGTTCATTCATAGCGTCCAATATGTCCATTGGAAAACCTGAAGGATATGCATATTGTAATCTAATCCACTCGATGCCATCTACATCCGAAAGGTGACGCAACAAATCCGAAAGATTACGTTTACCGTAAATATCCAAACCATAATACGTCAAATCTTGTGCGATAAGAATAAGCTCTTTCGTTCCATTAGAAGCCAAAAATTTAGCTTCTTTGACTAAATCATCAATAGATTTGGAAACATGCTTACCACGCATCAAAGGTATCGCACAGAATGAACATGGACGGTTACATCCTTCCGCAATTTTGAAGTACGAAAAATGAGAAGGCGTAGTCAATAGACGCTCACCTAACAGTTCGTGGCGATAATCAGCACCAATTGTAGATAATAATTCAGGCAGATCATTCGTTCCGAAATAAGCATCCACATTAGGAATTTCAGACTGCAATTCTGGCTTATAGCGCTCAGAAAGACAGCCCGTTACAATCACCTTATTTACTTTACCTTGGTCTTTAAGTTCTGAAAACTGCAAAATCGTATCAATAGATTCCTGTTTTGCGTTATCAATGAAACCACAAGTATTAATAACTACGATATCATTTGCTTGTATATTGTTCGATTCGTGTACGACATCAATTTGATTTCCTTTCAATTGACCCATCAACACTTCCGAATCGTGAATATTTTTCGAACATCCCAATGTAACTACGTTCACACGAGGTTTTGCTAAGACAGGTTCGAATTTACTATGTTTAGTTTTCATTATTATGATTGAATTGTGCGGATTAATGAATTAGTGCACAATTTATGTTTCAAAAAATTATTTTTAAGACAGATTTTCTTTCTTGAAAGGTAGTAAAAGTATCTTTCGTCATTACGACATAAAGGAGAAATCTAAACAGATGCGATTTCTCATTGCGTTACACTTCATTAGAATGACGGAGTAATTGGAGAGACTTATTCAAATATTATTTAAATAGCGACTCTACAAACTCACGTTTGTTGAAAAGCTGCAAATCACCTATCTTCTCTCCTACACCAATATATTTTACAGGAATTTTGAACTGATCTGAAATGCCAATTACAACACCACCTTTTGCTGTACCGTCCAATTTTGTCAATGCCAAAGCATTCACATCAGTTGCTTGTGTAAATTGTGTACATTGCTCGATTGCATTTTGACCAGTCGAAGCATCTAACACTAACAAAATCTCATGCGGAGCGCCAGGAACGACCTTCTGCATCACATTTTTGATTTTACCAAGCTCATTCATCAAGCCCACTTTATTATGCAGACGACCCGCAGTATCAATTATAGCTACATCATCACCATTCGAAACAGCCGACTGAATCGTATCAAAAGCTACTGAAGCCGGATCTGAACCCATCGCTTGCGCGACAACTCGTACACCTACTCTTTCGCCCCAAAGTTTGATTTGATCGACGGCAGCAGCTCTAAAAGTATCAGCAGCACCAAGTACAACCTTGTTTCCTGCTTCTTTCAGTTGATGCGCCAATTTGCCAATTGTAGTCGTCTTACCAACACCGTTCACCCCTACGACCATAATCACATAAGGTTTGTGATTGCTATATGCGAAGCTTTCAAAATCGTTACTATTGTTTTCTGCTAAAAGAGCTTGAATTTCCTCTTTCAATAGACGATTCAATTCATCTGTACCTACATACTTATCACGTGCAACACGCTCTTGGATTCTTTCTACAATTTTTAAAGTAGTCGTTACACCTACATCAGAAGTAACCAACACCTCTTCGAGATTGTCCAATACATCATCATCAATAGTAGATTTACCAACTACTGCCTTCGTAATTTTTGAAAAGAAACCTTCTTTAGTTTTCTCCAAACTTTTATCCAAAGCCTCTTGCGCTTCTGGCGCCTCTTGTTTCTTCTTGAAAAAATCAAATAAACCCATGAAATACTGGTGATAAGTAATGCTTAAAATTCAAGCTCAAATATACTGAAATCTTGCCATACTAAAAAAGCCCTTTCGGTGAGTATACCAAAACGGCTTTCAGTTTTTTTTAAAGAAAAACTTTAAAAAAGGAATATCTTGATTGCTTATTTTGAAGCTGCTGCAACAACATCTTTTACGTTGTCGTTGTGTACCATACTTTCTTTGAAAGTATAAGCTCCAGTTTTAGCAGATTTTGCAGTGATAATAACTTTTGTAAATTCTTTACCACCACCTTTTTGTAATGATGCTACCGCTTTCTTTGCCATGGTATTATGTTTTTATATTGAACCGCTTACACGAATTCAAAAATTAATTACTTAATTTCTTTATGAACAGTTACTTTTCTCAATACAGGGTTGAATTTTTTCAACTCTAAACGCTCTGTTGTGTTCTTTTTGTTTTTTGTAGTGATGTAACGTGACATCCCTGGAAGACCACTTTCTTTGTGTTCAGTACACTCTAAGATTACTTGTACTCTATTTCCTTTTTTAGCCATTGTTTTTACTTTGTTTAATCCTCACGGACTATTAGTTCATGAATATTTTTAAATTAACAGGCGGATTATCTATTAAACGTATCCTTTTTTGATAAATTTATTGATTACCGAAGTAATACCGTTTTTGTTAATTGTTTTAATTGCAGCCGTAGACACTTTCAAAGTGATCCAACGATCTTCTTCAGGAATGTAAAAACGTTTAGTTTGTAAATTAGGATAGAATTTACGTTTAGTCTTAACGTTCGAGTGAGATACGTTATTTCCTTTTAATGCCGTTTTGCCTGTTAAATCACAAATTCTTGACATGATTATTTATTTTTAATGTTGTCTATTTATACACCAATTCTCTTTTGCACTCTCTGCAAAGAGTTTGCAAATATCTAAATTTCTTTTGGAATCTACAACAATATGGGTAGAATTATTTTTAAAAATAATACAAAAAGGGTAGGAATAGGCAAATGTAGAGCTTTTAATATTTATCTCATATTGCTTTACTATAAAATAGTTATCAACAATTCACATTGTAGTTTCAAGAACATCATAAAATCTATCTTGTGTATACTAGCACAACTTAGTACTTTAGTCAAAAAATAGAGTAGGGGAAATCATGCTTCAGAAGACACGTGCGATTGCGTTAAAGGTTACAAATTATTCAGAAAATAGTGTAGTGGCACAGCTGTTTACAGAAGAGTTTGGACTACAATCGTACCTCATCAATGGCGCACGTAAACCCAAAGCCAAGATTCATATCAATATGCTGCAACCGCTACATCTACTTGATATGGTTGTCTATTACAAAGAATCTGGCGCATTACAACGGATTAAAGAAGCGACTTCTTCACCGGCTCTACAACAAATACCTTTGGATATTGCCAAGAGTTCAATCGCCCTCTTTTTGAACGAAATATTGTACAAAGTTTTAAAACAGCAACAACCCGAACCTCAACTTTTTGGATTTATCCAGCAATCTATTCTTTGGCTCGACCAAACGGAGAAACCTATACACAATTTCCATCTTTGCTTTTTGATGAAATTGAGTCGATTTTTGGGCTATATGCCTACAGCTTCAGAAAAGCATTTGGCGTATTTTGACTTGGTAGACGGCATATTTACCAACTTTGCTCCCGCACATACTTATACCTTACAGGAGCCACACACCCACATGTTTCATACGATACTAAATATTTCTTACGAAGAGTCGCATTTAATTCAAATGAAGCACGAAGACCGTATTTATTTATTGTCACAAATCATCAACTTCTATAAACTACATACCGAAAACTTCGGAACGGTAAATTCTCTACAAATTCTCGAGGAAATATTTCATTAGGCTTTACCAAATCGAAAAATATCTTATTTTTGATTAACAAAAAGTATTTTTTTAACTAATCGAACTTAATTATGGAATGGTATCTAAAGGTCGTAAGAGATAATTACGCCAACTTCAGCGGACGTGCCAGAAGAAAAGAATTTTGGATGTTCATATTATTCAATATTATTATTTCATGGGGTTTGTCTTTACTCGACAGTATGCTTGGTTTCACCTACCAAGCCGAGCCGGTCAATGTTCCAGGCATGGAATGGGTACAAAGCTATCAAAAAGGAGGGTATTTGAGTGGCTTTTATTCTCTTGCGGTATTAATCCCAACCATAGCTGTCGGTGTTAGGAGAATGCATGATATAGGCAAGTCAGGCTGGAATATTTTATGGTGGTTTGTTTGCTGTATTGGTTGGATAATCTTCATTTATTTATCTGTAAAAGAAGGAGATTCTGGATCTAATGAATATGGCGCGGATCCAAAAGGTGGTGAAAATAACGATCCTTTTGCAGATCAAAGAAATTCACACAATCCATTTACAAATAGTTAAATGCAATAAACTAAAAAAGCTCGAAATTAACGATTTCGAGCTTTTTTAACAATAAATATATTTAGAATCTATTAGATAACTTTTACATTTACCGCGTTAAGACCTTTACGACCTTGTTCTACTTCGTAAGATACGTCATCACCTTCACGAACTTTGTCAACTAATCCTGAAACGTGAACAAAAATTTCACTTTCACCTGAAGCTGGTACTATGAAACCGAAACCTTTGGTCTCATTAAAGAATTTTACTTTACCTTCTTGCATTACTGTATTAGATTTAATTTATATCTAAAGATATGATTTTAAAAATATTTTCCAAGATTATTTTTTGGACAAAGATTAAACATTGTGGCACTTTCTTTGTCTATGCGTTATAGTAAAAAATATTAATTTCAAACGATTTATGAAAAAATTACTAACAATAGCAGTGTTATTAGGAACTATAATAATGACAAACGCACAATCGAATAATATAGAATCATATCGCAAAGTAGCGACTAAAGGCTATGCTGAAAAAGAAGTAACACCAGACATTATTTATCTTTCTATTTCGCTTAAAGAATTCTATATGGATGGAAATATGAAAAAGAAAGTTTTTATTGAAACTATTGAAAAACAACTATTTGATGCAGCTATGGCTAATGGTGTTAAAAAAGAAGATTTCACCGTTCAAAATATTTATAGCTACAATTACGACAATAAGAAGAAGAACAATGAAATGCTTCAATCACGTCAATACCGCATCAAAGTAACGAACCTGAATGGTTTGAACGCTATGCTGGACAAAGTTGATCCACAAGGTTTGCAAAGTACTTCAATATCGGGCTATGACCATACACAGAAACGCGAAATAGAGAAAGAATTAAAAACTGCAGCGGTGAAAGATGCGCGCGAAAATGCTGAAATATTAGCCGCGGCCGACGGTGGCTCAGTAGGGAAGGTGTTAGTGATTAATGATAACAGCAATTTTAATTTTGCAGAGTTAATACCTCAACCTCGCATGTATGCGAAAACAGCAATGATGGATAGCGCAGGAGCAGAGTCAAATGAATTGTCGTTGGATATTCGCCCAATCAAATTGACTTGCTATATTGATGGTGTATTTGAATTGAAATAGATTGAAAGAGACTAACAAGCACCTTATACGCCAGAAGAGAGAAAAAGATTTTGCTTGGATAGAGCAGATATCTACGATTCTGGACAATAAATTTAGTATCGGAGGATTCAAGTTTGGCTTGGATCCTCTTTTGAATTTAATACCTTATGCAGGACAATTTGTGTCCTTCGGCATGTCAATTGTCCTCGTGATAATTATGCTACGCAATGGTGCGGGCTCCAAAGTAGCGGTCAAAATGCTTTTAAACGTATTATACGACGCTATAATGGGGGCTATTCCTTTGTTTGGTTATGTATTTGACTTTTTCAATAAAGCAAACAAAAAAAACGTTCGGTTACTCAAGGAACATTATTTTGAAGGCAAGCATCAAGGAAGTGCAAAAGGATTATTGATAACTATATTCATTATTATAGTATTTTTGTGTGTTGCTGTATTTTACTTTATGTGGCTGATAGCCGAATGGCTATTCACTGCATTGGGTAATTTATTCTAATACTCATTACATAAACTTTTTCCATGTCCAAAACGAGAATATTTGCGTTAGTGCTTATAGGAATAATGATTGGCGCGATATTGACCAATCCCAAGAAAGAAGAATTTGAATCTGCGGTAAAAGATAAAGCCAAATCTTTATTGAAGAGCCAGCTCAAATACGAAAACCAAGATGCTATAGAACTGGGTATGGCATTATTTGGAGATCGTGTTGTGCAAGAATTTGTGCAGAACAACGTGATTATTGAGAATTATTATTTATTCTCTTTGGTAAAAATAAGATGGCAAGGTGAAGACACGCCAATAGGAGGGGGAGCTTTTACCAAAGTTTGGCTGAGTCCAGAAATAGATAAAAAAGCAGATGAAATAGTGGGGTTACTTAAAAATCTATAATGCTCGAAATATTGTATAGAGACGAACATCTAATTGCTATCAACAAGCCACACGGATTATTAGTACATCGTTCTTCCATTGCAAATGATGCTTCGGAATTTGCGCTGCAATTATTGAGAGACCAAATAGGCCAGGCTGTTTACCCCGCGCATCGTCTTGATCGCAAAACTGGGGGAATATTATTGTTCTCCTTGGACAAAGAAACTGATCAAAAAACTCAATCTTTATTTCAAGACAAGAAAATGGACAAACGATATTTAGCCATATTAAGAGGCTATTGTCCAGAAGAAGGAACAATTGATTATCCATTATTAAAAGAAAATGGGACTTCGCAGGAAGCAATCACACATTACAAACGCATTGCCACCGCTGAGATACATGTTCCACAAGGAAAATTCCCTACATCGAGATATTCGCTTGTAGAAGCCAATCCTGAAACGGGTAGAATGCACCAACTCCGTAGGCATTTTGCTCATATTATGTATCCCATTATTGGCGATAGACCACATGGATGCAATAAGCAGAATAAAATGTGGAAGGAGAGATTTGAAATGGATACGATGATGTTGCATGCATCTGTATTGAAGTTTGTGCACCCATGGACTGATGAAAAAATAGAAATTAAAGCGAATATAAAATCAGAATTCAAACGGGTTTTGGAGATTTTAGGCATGCAATCAGATCCTGTGCGCTAAACGACGAATATTTTTCGTTTTTGCAAATGTATATAGGCAGAATTTATTATATTATTAAAAACAAGCCGTAAAATACCAACATATTAGCTATTTTTACAAAAACTTTTTATAGCATTTTGATGATGAAAAATACAGTTTTAACAGACCATCATATTTCTTTAGGAGCAAAGATGGTTCCTTTCGCAGGATTTAATATGCCTGTTCAATATTCTGGCATCAATGACGAACACGAAACTGTGCGTACAGCTGTGGGCGTATTTGATGTGAGTCACATGGGTGAATTTATATTGAAAGGGGAGAAAGCACTAGATCTAATCCAAAAAGTATCATCAAATGATGCTTCAAAGCTATACGACGGTAAAATTCAATATGCATACTTACCAAACGAAAATGGCGGCATAGTTGACGATTTTTTGACTTACAGAATTGACGATACTACATATTTATTAGTGGTAAATGCTTCTAATATCGAGAAAGACTGGAATTGGATCAGCAAATACAACACTTACGGTGTTGAGATGAAGGACATATCGGATGAGACTTCATTATTCGCTGTACAAGGACCTAAAGCGGCTCAAGCTTTACAAAGCCTTACGAGCATTGAATTAGCATCAATGGAATATTATTCATTTGCTAAAGGTACATTCGCTGGCGTAGAAAATGTTCTTGTTTCTGCAACAGGATATACAGGAGCTGGAGGTTTTGAAATCTATGTAGCAAATAAAGATGCTCAAAAAGTATGGGATGCTATTTTCGAAGCGGGCGCAGCATTTGGAATCAAACCAATAGGTTTAGGTGCACGTGATACGCTACGTCTTGAGATGGGATTCTGTCTATATGGAAACGACATTGATGACACGACATCGCCTTTAGCCGCTGGATTAGGTTGGGTAACTAAATTCACTAAAGATTTCGTGAACAGCGAAAACTTAAAAGCGGAGAAAGAAAATGGTACAGCACAAAAATTAGTAGGTTTTGAAATGATCGAAAGAGGTATTCCTCGTCATGATTACGAAATTGTTGATGCTGAAGGTAATGTAATCGGTCGTGTTACTTCTGGAACACAATCGCCAACACTTAAAAAATCTATAGGTTTGGGATATGTCAATACGGAATTCTCGAAAGCAGGAACTGAAATTTATATCAACATCCGTAACCAAAAAATAAAAGCGGAAGTGAAAAAAGGTCCTTTTGTGAAATAATCTAAAGGCAGAATATCATTAAAAAGGGTTAATCGCTATCGATTAACCCTTTTTACTTTTCTTAGCAACAGATTGCCTTTCTTCTTGCTTTTTGACAAAATCAGATTTTACATGTTTCAGTAAGACAACTTTCAAGTATATCAATACAATCGATATGGCTATAGCAAGACCTAGAATCAACATATTTCCACTTTGATAAGCGGAAATACCACTCATGACCAAAAAGATAATCCCAAGATTAAGTAAAAGATTAAGTATAAATTGTTTCTTCATCATCATTTAATTATTTAAATCTCCAATTACTTTTTTACGTAGTAATAAGAAATAAACTATTCCAGAAAAAATATTGAGCAGAATAATAAAAAACACTAATATCAAACGTTCGAGATTGGTAATACGTGTAGAAAGCAAAATTTCTCTCAACACTAAAAATACCCAAATCATCGAAACCAACAATGAAAAACTAAATAGGATAGGAGCAATACTAGCTTTTAATAAAAGTAGAATAGTAGCGCCTATATAAAACATGAGACTAAAATAAAACGCCTGCAAAGTCTGTGTGTGCCAGTTTTTCATCTCACAAAAGTACAAAATAAAAGAGAGACGATTTTCCGTCTCTCTGATTGATTCTTATTATTTGACGTCCTATTGATTAATACACGTCCAATTCTGGATCGATTTCTTCCTTCCACGCGAGTATGCCACCTTGCAAATTTGATAAGTTAGTATATCCTTGTTGTTCCAAAAGCATGACAGCTTGAGCACTACGCTTGCCCGAACGACATTGAATGATAACAGGTATATCTTTAGATACTTTATCTGACTCGATTAAAATTCCCGCTAACGGAATATTAAGACCATTAAGGTTTGACACTTCATATTCAAAAGGCTCGCGAACATCAATTAATTGAAATTCCTCGTTGCGATCCATCATATCTTTTAATTCTAGAACTGTAACTTCTTTCATGACTTTTTATTTTAATATCAAATATAATATTTCTCCAAAAGGAATCTGTATTAGTTATGCAATTTTCTTTTGCATAATGAAATCATCTAATACATAACCATAATAAGGGATATCCTCCTCTTCCACAACTGCAAAGCCCATCTTGTGATAAAAAGAAGTAGCGCTGTTTCCTCGGTTAACATTCAACTCTACAATAATCTTACCCATATTCAATGCTTCCATTATTGCAAAATCAATTAGTTTTTTTCCAAAACCTTTACCTTGGCATTCGGTTAATAGATATAACTTCTCTATTCTCAAAATGTTTTCATCCTTCTCACGCAAAGCCATAAAACCTACCGGTAAATTATCTGAATAAGCTAGAAAAAACTTTTGGTCTGCCTGCATGGATTCTTGCAGAGCAACCTCAGTATAGCTCTTTTCCAACATAAATACCATTTGAGATTCGCTCAATATGCCTGTATAAGTTGGAAAATAAATCCGATGCGCTAGTTGATGAATGATTATTGCATCGCCAAGTTCTGCTTTACGAATTTCTATCATATTATATAGATTCTCCTACGAAAACAAAATCATCTGTATTCATCTCTACTACCACAAATCCATCTTCAAACACTTCAAACACATTTTCCTTCAAGTGTCTCAAACCAGTAAAAGACTTTAATATGGAAATGTCTAGAAACATAATTTCACCCTTTGCTTTCCATTTTTCAAAATATGTCCTCACAACAGCGTAACGTACACCATTAGTAAAAACAACAATATTGATTCTATCAGCAAATTCAATAATAGTAGAATCCAATTCGCCTAACAGAATGTTTACGGCTTTATATTTATTTTCTATCAGATAGGACAATGTATCTTCCAAAAAATCTTTTTCCCGAGAAATAATCTTAATTTCCTCCTGAAAAATAGCTTCTATTCCTTGCTCATATAAAACATCAATCTTAATTCCCTGAGAAAGGAAATAATCTAGATTTTCAAAATTCGTAATAATAGTAGGGGACCACTCGAGTAGTTGCCCAAAATAGTCTTCAGGTAGAGCATTAAACTCTGCTACCAAAAGAGCAGGCTCTTGATTTTCACGAACAATATGATGAGAAGACATGAAAATTTATTTAGTCAATTTAGAATAAGCGATATAGGCCATCAAACCAATACTTAGCTCTAAAGCATCTTCATCAATATCAAAAGTAGGCGTGTGCACAGCAGACTGTATACCCTTTGCTTTATTACCTGTTCCTAAACGGTAAAAACAAGCATTAGCCACTTGAGAATAATAAGAGAAATCTTCAGCTGCAGGCCACAAATCTAGTTCAACAACATTCTCTTCTCCTAAATAATCTACCGCCGCCTCACGTGCCGCCGCTGTAGTCGAGGGTTCATTTACGAGGTATGGATAGCCTTTTCGTACTTCAAAGTCGCAAGTTGCATCCATGCTCTCAGCAATACCAACAGCTATTTTCACCATTTTTTCATGAGCTTTTGCACGCCATTCCTCATTGAATGTTCGGAATGTACCCTCTAGATAAACTTCATCAGGAATAATATTAGTCGCACCATTGCCAACGATTTTACCCCAAGAAAGTACTGTTGGAATACGAGGATCGGCATAGCGACTAACTACTTGCTGCAAAGCAGAAATGATTTGCGCTGTAATGGCGATAGGATCTATATTTTGGTGTGGTTGTGCGCCGTGTCCACCTTTTCCACGCACGGTCATGAATAACTCATCACAAGATGCCATATATTGTCCTGAACGGAATCCAACTTTACCAGCCTCGATGAATGGCATCACATGCTGACCAAAAATCGCTTCGGGAGTTGGGTTCTCTAAAACTCCTTCTTTGATCATAATCGAAGCTCCCCCAGGTAATCTTTCCTCTCCAGGTTGAAAAATAAACTTTATCTGTCCGCCAAAATGTGGTTTTAATTCATTTAAAATTCTTGCAACACCCAATAATGAGGATGTATGTACATCGTGACCACAAGCATGCATCACACCTACATTTTGAGAACCATAACTTCTACCTTCCACCTCAGTGATTGGTAAAGCATCCATATCCGCACGAAGAGCAATGACTTTGTCTGATGCCAGATCTCCTGTTATCAAACCTACAACTCCCGTGTTTGCCATAGATTCATAAGGAATACCCAATTTATCTAATTCAGACTTAACGAAAGCAGAAGTATTATATTCTTCGAAAGAAAGCTCAGGATTACGGTGTAGGTGGCGGCGGTTTTCAATCGTTTCGGAAAAGAATTTCTTTGCCAACTGTTTTATTTCATGCTTCATATTGGCTATATTTTTAATTGATTATTCCCAAACCCAAATATCTTCTTGGAAAATGAAGACACTTTTGTATAGGGAGCGGATGCTATTCATAAATTCGGTTGCCTGAGCTCTACTTCTAAAATCACCAACTTTTACTCTATAATTAGGTTCAGAGTAGCTGATGTACGTATCCATATCCGAAAATTGATTTTTGAATCTTGCTTGCATAGCATAGGCATCACTACGATTAGATCCAGCATATATTTGAACTCTAAATCCCTTTCGTTTTACGCGCGTGGCTTTAGATTTATCAACAGGCTTTGTCCCCAGACTAATGAGACGAGCTGTTGTAGGATTGATTTCATGTGCGGCTCTAAAGTTCTGCAACAAAGTAATAAGCGAATCTTGCTGAACAATCACACTATTACTTTCTTGACCTTTAGCTTGAATAAACATCAAGCAAATAGCACTTACTAAAATCAATCCCTTTTGATACAACATCTCTAATTTAAACTCCTTTAATAGAATTGTCTACGATTATTTACCGTGACAATTTTTGTATTTCAATCCTGATCCGCAAGGACATTCGTCATTTCTGCCTATAGCTTGCTCTTTACGGATTGGCTGCGTAACCGCAACATCTTCTTCTGAAACACCAGTAGGAGAATCCAAACTCTGTTTTGTAGCTACTACGTTTGCTGGTTGAGCAGGTACAGGTTTTGCTTCCTCAATGTTTTGAGGTTGTTGTTGACCTGGAATCTCACCCTTGAACAAGAAACTTACAATATCTTTATTCATAGAAGCTAACATTGCTTTGAACAAGTTAAATGCTTCCATTTTATAAATAATAATTGGGTCTTTTTGTTCATAGACAGCATTCTGAACAGATTGTTTCAAATCGTCCATTTCGCGCAAATGTTCCTTCCACGCTTCATCAATTAAAGCAAGAACTATGCCTTTTTCAAATGATCTAAATACATCTTCACCCTCAGACTCAACAGCTTTCTTCAAATTAGTTGAAACTTGAATGCCACGAATACCGTCTGTAAAAGGAACTACAATATTTTCGACCATATCTCCACGCTCAGCCAATACATTTCTTAATACAGGTAATGTCTGAGAAGCGATGGTTTTAGCTTTATTTTGATAATGTGTAATGACTTGAGTAAACAATTTGTCCGTCAATGTATCTACACTCGCTGATGCAAATTCTTCAGCTGTAATAGCAGGATCAACTGAGAATATTCGAATTATTTCGATTTGGAATTCATCATACGAACCATCTTCCTTTGCTGAGATAACTATGTCTTCGACAACATCATAAATAGTATTGTTCAAGTCAACATCCAGACGCTCTCCAAATAATGCATTCTTACGTTTAGTATAAATTACATTACGTTGAGAGTTCATTACGTCATCATATTCCAATAGACGTTTACGAATACCGAAGTTGTTTTCCTCTACCTTACGTTGTGCACGCTCAATAGATTTTGTCAACATGCTGTGTTGCATAACTTCGCCATCTTCAACACCCATTTTCACCATGATGTTTGAGATACGCTCAGAAGCGAATAAACGCATTAACGGATCTTCTAATGATACAAAGAATTGAGAAGAACCTGGATCACCTTGACGACCTGCACGACCACGTAACTGACGGTCAACACGACGTGATTCGTGACGCTCTGTACCTATGATCGCTAAACCTCCCGCTTTGATTACCTCTTCGGTCAATTTAATATCCGTACCACGACCAGCCATGTTAGTAGCAATTGTAACTTGTCCTGGTTTTCCGGCTTCTGCTACAATTTCTGCTTCACGTTGATGCAATTTCGCGTTCAATACATTATGTTTGATACCACGCAATTTCAACATACGGCTCAATAATTCTGAAATCTCCACAGAAGTCGTACCCACCAATACTGGACGACCTGCCTCTGTCAATGTTTGAATCTCTTGAGCTACGGCGTTATATTTCTCACGTGCAGTACGGTAAATGTAATCTTGCTTGTCTTCACGTGAAATTCCTCTGTTAGTAGGAATTTCAACCACATCTAATTTGTAAATCTCCCACAACTCACCCGCTTCTGTCGATGCAGTACCCGTCATACCTGCTAATTTGTGGTACATACGGAAGTAGTTTTGCAAAGTAACTGTAGCGTACGTTTGTGTCGCATCTTCTACTTTTACATTTTCTTTCGCTTCGATTGCTTGGTGAAGACCATCTGAGTAACGACGACCGTCCATAATACGACCTGTCTGCTCGTCAACAATCTTAACCTTACCATCATCTACGATATATTGATCATCAATTTCAAATAGCGTATAAGCTTTCAATAATTGATTAATCGAGTGAATACGTTCTGCTTTAACAGAATAATCACGCAATAATTCATCTTTACGAGCTGCTTTTTCTTCTAAAGAAGCATCTGATTTTTCTATTTCAGCGATTTCGGTACCTACATCTGGCAAGATGAAGAAACTCGGATCTTCGCCTTGAGCAGTGATTAATTCAATACCTTTTTCCGTAAGTTCTACTTGGTTATTTTTCTCGTCAATAACAAAGAAAAGCTCCTTGTCTGCTTTTGGCATATGACGATTTTGCTCTTGCATGTAGAAGTTTTCTACTTTTTGCAAGATTTGACGGTGATTATTTTCACTCAAGAACTTTATCAATGCTTTATTTTTCGGCAAACCTCTATACGAACGGAATAAAGCTAAACCGCCTTTTTCAGGGTCTGTATCGCCTGCAGCAATTGCTTTCTTCGCTTCGTTGAATACGGTATTAATATATGCTTTTTGCGCGTTAACCAAACGCTCAATACGTGGTTTCAATTGGTAAAACTCATGCTGGTCACCCATTGGGATAGGACCTGAGATAATCAATGGTGTACGTGCATCATCGATTAATACTGAATCCACCTCATCGATCATCGCAAAGTGTAATTTGCGCTGCACCATAGCATCTGGTGTTTGCGTCATATTATCACGCAAGTAGTCAAAACCAAATTCGTTATTCGTACCGTAAACAATATCAGATTGGTAAGCTTTACGACGTTGAGGCGAATTTGGTTGGTGCTTATCGATACAATCTACAGACAAACCATGGAATTCAAAAATTGGCGCATTCCATTCGGAGTCACGTTTTGCTAAGTAATCATTTACCGTTACGATATGTACCCCTTGACCTGACAATGCATTTAAGTAAGTTGGTAATGTTCCTACCAAAGTCTTACCCTCGCCCGTCATCATCTCCGCAATTTTACCTTGATGCAATACGATACCACCTATCAACTGCACGTCATAATGAACCATATTCCAGGTAACTTCATTGCCTGCAGCCAACCATTTGTTTGCCCAGTGTGATTTATCGCCCACGATAGTTACATTTGGCTTGCGAGCTGCTAATTCTCTATCGAAGTCAGTCGCAGTTACCTCTACAACTTCATTTTCTGTAAAACGACGTGCCGTTTCTTTAACAACAGCAAAAGCTTCAGGTAAGATATCTGCTAATACCTCCTCAAGCTTTTTATCACGATCTTTCTTTAATTTATCGATTTTCTCGTAAACCTCAGTTTTTTCCGAAATATCCACTGATTGGTCATCAGCTTTGCCTTTCAGTTCGGAGATTTCCGCGTCAATTTCTTTTAAATATTCTTGGATACGGCTTTTAAATTCAATTGTTTTAGCACGAAGCTCGTCATGTGACAAATTGGTTAGCTTACTATATTCTCCTTTAATCTTCTCGACTATTGGCTGTATAGATTTGATATCACGTTCTGACTTGCTACCAAATAATTTACTTAAGAATTTTAACATAATTTTATTTTATCTCTTTTCACATGCGCAAAATTGAAACCAAACTCTTATTCAGGACATTTTGGCACTCGTCGGGCAAATTTAATTATTCGTAATGATAACTTTTAATCTTATATAAGATTTTTAATCATTTCCTTTCAAAAAAACATTTTTTTCCGTTTTAGGGACAATATTCAACTGATATGCACGATTAAACATTGAAGTTATTGCCTTTTTACCAATTTCACCTAAATCGACAGAATATTGATTTACATAGAGTTCAATATGCTTATACATGACCGCTTCTTCCATTTCTTGTGCGTACGAACGGATATAGTCAATTCCTGATTTTGGATTTTCAAAAGCATACTCTACACTTTGACGGATTAAGCGATTGACTTTTTCTTTGATTTCTTGTGGTAAGTCACGTTTAATGACAATACCTCCCAGTGGTATCGGACTTTCTGTCGTTTTCTCCCAAAAGTCGCCTAAGTCCACGACTTTAAATAATCCTTTATCGTGATAAGTAAAGCGATTCTCGTGAATAATCAATCCTAAGTCAATTTTGCCATTTAATAAAGCCGATTCGATATCCGAAAAAACTAAAATTTCTTTGTTTTGCAATTCCGGATAAGCCAATCCTAATAGAAAGTTAGCGGTGGTGTATTTCCCTGGAATTCCAATTTTTAGGGTTTTGAATTCTTCGGGCATATCGTCTCCTGCATAAGCAGAAAACTTTTGTGCTAATTCTTGATTTTTGGTAATCAACAAAGGTCCTACGCCAAAACCCAAAGCTGAACCAGCATCTAGCAACTCGTAATCTTCTACAGCATAAGCAAAAGCATGATAACTGAGTTTGGTTATCGTTAGTTCTTTGTTAAAAGCTTTTTGATTTAAGGTTTCGACATCATGATACTCGACTTCAAATTCCAATCCTTCTGTATCGATTTTATGATGAATCAATGCATCAAAAATAAATGTATCATTCGGACACGGCGAAAACCCTAAACTTAATTTCATGGTAATATATTTTATTTATAATGTCATTCCGACAATAGAGGAATCCTTTTACTTACAGATTCTTCGGTTTGGTCAGAATGACAGTTTTAAAATTATTAGGTTTCTCTCTACACTTATTTCCGTTCGAAATGACGTGAAAATACTGTCATTTCGACGTTAGGAGAAACCCCACTAATTGACAATTAATAATTATCAATTGTCAATTAGTATTATCCTACTTTCAACTTAGTGACGAAAATCAAAACCAACATAGCAACGAATGTAATCAATACGATTCCCTTCGCTAAGGATTCCTTACCTCCACGATAAGCAAAACGCACAATTATTAAGTTAATAACCGTGGCAATCACATATAATGCAATGGGCTTTTCTGCAAAAAATTGTTGTTGAAAGCTCGTATAAGTCATCATAAGATATGCCGCTAAAGGCGCTATACTTCCCAAAATGACGCCCGTAAATATGGAGTTCTGCTGCATTATTTTATATCAAAAGCCCAAGAGTTAAGTTCTGGAATTGCATGGTGAGCAGTCATATCAAATTGCGTTGGCACAATCGACGCATATCCATTATTGATAGCAAACACATCTGTATCTTCACCACGGTCAACCCAATCATAACGACCAGTCATCCAGTAGTAATCACGATTGTGTGGGTCTTTACGGTATTCGAATTCCTCCACCCAATTACCATTGGCTTGACGACAGATTTTCACGCCTTGAATTCCTTTTTCAATATGTGGAAAATTGACATTCAATAAGGTGCCTTTTGGCAATCCGTTTTGTAAAACTTGTTCCGCTATGCTCAACAAATAAGGTCTCGTGTGTGAAAAATCTGCTCCATGTGAAAAATCATCCAATGAATAGCCAATCGATGGAATCCCTTCAATAGCACCCTCTACAGCAGCTGACATCGTTCCGGAATACAATACATTGATAGAATAATTCAATCCATGGTTGATACCCGAAACACACAAATCAGGTTTTTTATCTTTGAAAATACGGTCAACAGCTAATTTCACACAGTCCACTGGTGTACCCGAACATTTGTACATTTCTACACCTTCGTACAGTTCTATCTTATCAAGACGCAAAGGCTTACCAATGGTAATTGCATGGCCCATGCCCGATTGTGGTGCATCAGGCGCTACCACGACGACATTGCCCAATTTCTGCATTTCTTCCAATAATACCTTAATACCCGGTGCGGTAATACCATCGTCATTTACTACCAATATGGTCGGCTTGTTATTTGTCATAATGTAAAGTTAAGGAAAAATAAAGCTCCGATACTAAATTCAGTATCGGAGCTTTATTTTTTTGAAGAAAAAATGATTAACCTAAACCTTTCAACCAATCGACAACCTCTTCACGAGCTTTACCCAATTTTTGTTGAAGGCGTCCTAATAACTCTTCATCTTTTCCTTCTTCGTATTTTAAATCATCATCAGTCCAATCAGCATATTCTTGCTTGATTTTACCTTTCATTTCGTTCCACTTACCTTTTAAATCTAGTTTATCCATGTGTTTTACCTCCATTTTATTGTTAGTGAATTAGTATAACAATCAGAATTAAAATTTGTTTACAAATACAAACCCTTTTTATCGATAAAATCTACAACCTTATCTGGAGTGAAATATTTTATGTTTTTATTTTCTTTGATAGCCTGACGCAAAAAAGTAGAGGACAATTCCATCACGGGAGTATCGGTCATTGTCACCGATGGATGGTTTTTCAATTCGCCACCATCGTACCCTGGTCTTGGGTAAACGACAATCTGATAATCACGCAAAATAATCTCTGCATTTTTCCATTTCATTAGACCCTCAAGATTATCCTCTCCCATTATCAAGACAAAATCACGATTGGGATATTTCTCTTGCAAATAAACAAGCGTATCAATCGTGTAAGAAGGCTGTGGTAGATTGAACTCTATATCAGACGCACGAAGTTTGTCCGAACCTTCAATCGCCAGATTAACCATCTCAAGCCTATCGTACATATTGCCCAAAGATTTCTTCTCTTTGAAAGGGTTTTGAGGTGAAACCACAAACCAAACTTCATCGAGCTCGGTAAAATTAGCCATATAATTAGCAATGATTAAGTGCCCAATGTGAATAGGGTTAAAAGAGCCAAAAAATAAACCAATTTTCTTATTCGCCATTATTTAGAAAGGAAATCTAACACTAATTTTTCTGCTTCGGCTTTAGCTGTTTCTAATTCAAAATTATTAAGAATAACATCAAATTTATCAGCAAAACTTAGTTCATGCTCGGCTTTAGCATAACGTTCTTGCAATTTTTCTTCTGAGTCTGTTCCTCGACCTGCTAAACGTTCTTTCAAAACCTCTAATGAAGGCGGATTCACAAAAATAGCTAACGCTTGTTCTGGAAATTTAGAACGCAATCGCAAGCCACCAACCACATCGATATCAAAGATTACATGCTTGCCTAAAGCCCAAATTCTTTCTACTTCCGAGCGCAATGTGCCATAATACGTACCTGCATAAACCTCTTCAAATTCGATAAATTCCTGTTTTGCAACTTTATGTAAAAACTCTTCCTGAGAAATAAAGTAATAATCCTTACCATCTACTTCTTCTCCACGTGGAGCACGTGTACTCGCCGAGATAGAAAATTCAAATTTATCTGGATATTTACTTAATAAGTGTTTTACAATCGTTGTTTTACCAGCCCCAGATGGTGCCGAAAAGATGATTAGCTTTCCGCTCATGCTTATTATAGTACGTTTAGTAGTTGTTCTTTTATTTTTTCCAGTTCTTCTTTCATGCGAACGACAATTTGCTGTATATCCGCATTATTTGCTTTTGAGCCAAGCGTATTGATTTCACGACCCATTTCTTGGGAGATAAAACCTAATTTCTTACCATTAGAATCATCTGAATTCAACGCTTTGATAAAGTAATTACAATGACTTCTTAACCTGACTTTTTCTTCTGTAATATCCAATTTGTCGATATAGAATACTATCTCCTGCTCGAATCTATTTTTGTCAATATTTTCTTTACCGACAGCATCTTCCATATATTGGCTTAGACGCTCACGAATCAAAGGAATACGATCACCTTCGACAGCTTCTACCTCTGTCAAGTATGCGAGAATGAGGTCAACACGTTTTTCTAAATCACCCTTTAAGATTCGTCCCTCATCGGCGCGAAAAGTATTAAATTTATCAACCGCACTATAAAAAGCATCCATCAAGACTTTACCCTCTTCTTCATCCACCTCATCATCATTTGTTGAAATAACTTCAGGCATATTAAGCGCTAGATTAAATAACGCAGAACTACTTTCGCCAACTTCAGATGCAATATCTTTTAACTGATTGTAATATTTTTTGAGCAATTCTGCATTAATAGATGACGCCTTAGCTGTTTGGTCTGTGTATTCTGATGAAATCATAACATTGACTTTGCCACGCTCGATAAGCTTACTGCACTCTCCACGAAGTGTCAATTCTTTATCCGATACGACTTTGGGAAGACGTATACTTAGTTCCAAAAATTTAGAATTAAGGGATTTTATTTCGACAGTGTATTTGACTTTCGCGTTTTCCTGCGTGCCAACACCATAGCCAGTCATTGATTTTATCATATGCAAAGGTAGGAATTATCAGAGTAAAAGGAAATTATTTGCAAATAGCAATTAACTTCTGCTTTTTGATTTAAAAACCTCCAATATAGGTGGGAGCAAGGAAATACCAATAATAGCTAACACAACTAATGAAAAATTATGCTGGATGAATTCAATTTGCCCGAAGAAATAACCTGCAAAGAGGAATATTGAAACCCACAGAATTCCACCTATCATATTGTATTTACCAAAATGACTATAGCTCATCTTAGTAATACCCGCTACAAAAGGAGCAAATGTGCGAACGATAGGCACAAAGCGTGCGTAGATAATAGTTTTACTGCCGTGTTTCACGTAGAAATTCTGGGTCTTCTCTAGATAAGACAGCTTAAATATTTTAGCATCCTCTTTGAATACTCGAACTCCAAAATTCTTGCCGATTTCATAATTTACAAAATCACCAATAATGGCTGCTGCTATTAATAACAGTAGCATAACAAGTATATTTAAATCTGTTTCTGGTTTTGCTATTAAAGCTCCCATCGCAAATAAAACTGAATCTCCGGGAAGAAAGGGTGTAATGACTAATCCTGTTTCCGCAAATATGATAAGAAACAATATCAAATAAGTCCAGTATTGATAATCATTGACGATACTGACCAAATGCTTATCAATATGCAATATAAAATCTATTAAAGCAGATATCAATTCCATATGCTATTAAAACAAAAAGGAAGCTTTTTAGGCTTCCTTTTTGTTAAAAAATTTTTCTTTTATCACTTCGTATACTATTGGTAGTACAGATAGTACTATGATAGCCATCACTACTTGTGAGAAATTGTCTCGTATAAATGGAATATTACCTAAAAAATATCCCGCTAAGGTCAGTCCTACAACCCATAAAATTGCTCCGACTACATTATAAGTAATGAAAGTAGCATAATTCATACGACCAATACCGCCTACAAAGGGAGCCAGTGTTCTCACTATCGGCACGAATCGAGCAATTACAATGGTTTTGCTACCATATTTTTCATAAAATGAGTGTGTCTTTTCGATTTGTGCATCTGTCACCATTTGCTTTCCAAATAACTTAAATTTTGTAATACGCATTCCAAAATTCTTGCCAATGGAATAATTTAATGAATCGCCAGCTATTGCAGCAATTAGCAACAAACCAATCAGTAACCAAACATTCAATTCATTCGGCTGTGCCGCTAACATTCCGGCTGCAAACAACAAAGAATCGCCTGGTAAAAAAGGCATCACAACTACCCCTGTTTCTACAAAAATGATAAGAAACAAAATTAAATAAGTCCAATACTTATAGTCATTCACAATCTGAATCAAATGATCATCAATGTGAAGAATAAAATCTACTAAAGAATATATGAAATCCAAAACGTGCTATAAATTAATTGTAGTTATTCAACATTACAGGCATCACCAACATAAGGATCTCTTCATTATCTGTTTTAACAGCAGGAACTAAAAGACCAGCACGATTAGAACTACTCATTTCCAAAACCACCTCTTCACAATTCAGGTTATTCAACATTTCAACTAAAAATTTCGCATTGAAACCGATTTCCATATCATCACCTTCAAATTGACAACTCAATCTTTCATGTGCTTCATTCGAGAAATCTAAATCTTCGGCTGAAATATGTAATTCTGAACCATTAATTTTCAATCGCACTTGGTGTGTAGTTTTGTTTGCAAAAATTACTACACGACGTAAGATATTTAAGAATAATGAACGATCTACAGTTAATTTATTTGGGTTCACCTGAGGTATTACCGCTTCGTAATCCGGGTATCGTTCATCTACTAGACGACAGATCAAATTGATGCTTCCAAATTGGAAGAATGCATTTGTATTATTGTACTCCACTGATACCGTAGTATCATCCGAAGGCAATGACGACTTCAATAATGTCAACGCTTTTTTAGGAAGAATAATTGAAGTAGATTTTTCTGCACCAACATCTGTACGACGGTATCTTACCAATCGGTGAGCATCTGTAGAAACAAACGTGATATTCTGTTCACTCAACTGAACTAATACGCCCGACATTGCAGGACGTAACTCATCGTTACTAACTGCAAAAATTGTTTTATTTATCGCTTCAGAAAGAATAGAAGAAGCCAATTTCACTGTAGAAACATTCTCTACGACAGGAATTTTTGGAAAATCTTCCGCATTCTCACCACTCAATTTGTATTTACCATCACCAGCACTAATCTCTATAGCCAGTGTTTTCGTGTCTACAGAAAAAGCAACAGGCTGATCTGGTAATGTTTTTAATGTATCGATCAAAATTTTCGATGGCATCGCTACTCGACCTTCTTCTTTTGCTTCAATAGGTAATGAAGTAACCATACTTGTTTGTAAGTCTGTAGCTGATATAGTCAGCATATTGTCTTTTATTTCAAACAAGAAGTTTTCCAAAATCGGAAGAACAGTACTGCTACTTGACGCGCCACTGATGGCTTGAAGTTGTTTTAATAAGACTGAAGTGGATACAATGAATCTCATGCTTTTTGCGATATTTTACTTATATGCAATATTACGTAATTAAAATCTAAAATTCGAATCTCAAATGCCAGTAAGCCATTATTTATACAATTTTAATTTTAGTACATTTGTGATGAAATATTTATGCAATTCAGAGATATAATAGGACATCAAGAGGTAAAGAATCATCTGATTAATTCGGTTAAAAACAATCGAGTAAGTCATGCTCAGCTGTTTCTAGGCCCCGAAGGTTCTGGTTCTTTGGCTCTTGCAATTGCCTATGCTCAATATATAAATTGTCAGAATAAGCAAGAGAATGATAGCTGCGGAGAATGTAGCTCATGTCACAAATATCAACGATTTATTCATCCTGACTTGCACTTTTCTTATCCTTTTTATCCTTCAAAAGACACGGCGGTTGCCATTGATGTATTGCAAGAATGGAGAGAAGGAATTAGCAAAAACCCTTATTTGGGGCTCGACTATTGGCGTGAACAATTAGACGCAGGAAATAAACAGGCAAATATTCCTATCAAAGAAGTACACGATATTATCAAAAAATTAAGCTTAAAGGCTTTCGAGGCAGAGTATAAAGTATTGATTATGTGGCTTCCAGAATATTTAGACAAAGAAGGAAATGCTTTGTTGAAGCTCATTGAAGAACCGCCTGCCAAAACGCTATTTCTACTCGTAGCAGAAAATCAGGAAAAAATATTAAGTACAATTATTTCTCGTACACAATTGGTCAAAATCAACAAAATTGGTCACGACGAAATAAAAAACTACCTAATAGAGCAACATCATTTAGAAAATTCAGTAGCCAACGAAATTGCTTTCATCGCGGATGGCAATATACAGGAAGCCTTAAATGTTCTTTCTCATCAAGAGCATAATAGTAATTTTGTGACGTTCGTAGAATGGATGCGTGCTATTGTGACCGATAGAGGTGCTGAATTAATGAAACTTACGGATGATAATCTTTCCAAATTAGGACGTGAAAATCAAAAAAGTTTCTTACTTTATGCTATTAATATGATTCGACAAATCATGTTGATGCAGCAAGGCTTGCGAAGTTTAGTATTTTTGAAAGAAGAGGAACTCAAATTTGTCGAAAAATTTAGTGAATTATACCTATTTGAACAATTGACAGAAGCTATCGATTTGTTAGAAAAAACACATTATGGCATCGAAAGAAATGGTAATCCTAAAATATTATTTTTAGATTTATCTTTGCAATTAGTTTTATTGTTCAAATATCAAACGTTCCCAAAAGGGACTCAATATATATAGAAAGAAAAATATGGGATGTGGCAGTTGCTCATCTGGCGGAGGTTGTGGTACTAGCAGCAAATTAGGAACAGTACCTGCAGGCTGTAATAATAACGGTACCTGCATGACCAGCGGATGTAATAAATTAGATGTATATGACTGGCTTTCCGATATGGATTTGCCATCAAATTATAAACCATTCAATATAGTAGAAGTACGTTTCAAAGGATCGCGCAAAGATTACTTTGTCAATACGGATAATATCTATCTTGAAATGGGCGAGATGGTCGTAGTAGAGCCTTCGACAGGAGGTTATGATATTGGACATGTGTCATTAACTGGTGAATTGGTTCGTCTTCAATTGAAGAAAAACAATGTCAACCCAGAGACCGTTGAGAAGAAAATCTACCGGAAGGCTAATGAAGCAGACGTCGCAAAATACAATGCAGCCAAAGAATTGGAATGGGAAACCATGCACAAAGCACGTAAATTAGCTTTGGATTTGGGTCTTTCCATGAAAATTTCTGATGTGGATTATCAAGGTGACAAGACAAAAGCAACCTTCTACTACACAGCCGAAGGACGTGTCGATTTCCGTGAATTAATCAAAAAAATGGCCGAGGCATTTCGTATTCGTATTGAGATGCGTCAAATTGGAATGCGTCAAGAAGCTAGTCGTTTAGGTGGTATTGGTTCTTGCGGTCGTGAATTATGTTGTTCGACTTGGTTGACAGATTTCAAAACTGTTTCTACATCGGCGGCACGCTATCAAAACCTTTCATTGAACACTTTAAAACTTGCAGGTCAATGTGGTAAATTGAAATGTTGTCTTAACTACGAATTGGACAGTTATATGGACGCATTAAAAGATATTCCAAACGATGTCGACCGTATAGAAACTCGAAACGGTGTCGCTTATTTGCAAAAAACAGACATCTTCAAAAAGATTATGTGGTTTTCTTATCCTGGTGCTGAAAGCTGGATTCCACTTCCTATTAATAAAGTGAAAGAGCTATCCGAAATTAATAAAAAAGGAGATAAACCAGATAGTCTTGATTTTGCTCCAGTTCAAAAAGAAGTCGCTAAACCTGTGATTTTGGATTACGAAAATGTTGTCGGACAAGATAGCTTGACAAGATTGGATGACAAATCCAAAAAACGCAAAAAGAAAAGACCAAAAGCAAAACAAGGAGCTGTAGGTAATAAGGCTGATAATGAGAGGTCGTTGCCTATTCAAAACACGAAAGAACAAAGACCCAGAAATACGCCAAAAGATCAGAAAAAGGTTAATAATGATGTAAAACCTATCGAGAATGCACAAAAGTCTCCTGAGCAAAAGAAAAAACGGAGATTTAATAATAATCGAAATAGGAATAAATCAAACGATAATAAACAACACAGTGGTGGTGAATAATTTCACCACCTATATTTTTTAGTATGAAACGGTTTTTTACATTGTTAGCTATATATTGTTGTGCTTCTTCTTGTACAACTGATGCTTATTTTGAAGAAAATAAAGAGATAGCAAATAGATCTTGGAATTACAATCAAATACCTTCATTTGATATTAAAATTAATGATAAGACTGCCAAATATGATGTATTCATCAACTTAAGACATACTAATCTTTATGATTTTTCGAATATATATGTTCTTCTTCATGAGAAAGGAAATAGTTTAATAGATACTGCATATCGTAAAGAAATTAAACTCGCAGAACTAGACGGAAAATGGACAGGTAAATTATCAGGCTCTTTATATGAAATTCAATATTTAGCTAAATCTGATTTTGTGTTTCCCGATACTGGAACATACACCTTTGGTCTAGAACAAAACATGCGCGTAAACCCATTACTTGAGGTTGCTGATGTCGGCATCAAAATCATTAAAAAATGATAATTCTACTGCGTTGGATACTACTACCTTTTACACTTATTTATCATAGTATAATTTGGCTGAGGAATCTTCTCTACGACAAAAAAATACTTAAAAGCAAGTCTTTCAAAACACCTATCATTGTAATTGGAAACCTTGCTATTGGTGGAACAGGCAAAAGTCCACTTACAGAATACCTCATAAGACTCTTAAAGGATAAGTATAAAATAGCTACGCTAAGTCGAGGATATGGTCGCAAAACAAAAGGTTTTAGGTATGTTGATCTAAATTCTACAGCATTAGAAGTAGGGGATGAACCTCTACAGTTCAAATCAAAGTTTCCTGAAATAACTGTTGCTATTCAAGAGGATCGTTGTGCGGGAATTGAACAACTGCAAGATGATCATGAAGTTATTATTCTGGATGATGCATATCAGCATCGAAAATTGAATCCTGGATTTTCTATTCTCTTGTTTGATTTCAACTCTTTAATGAAACCTATTCTTACGCTTCCCACTGGTGATTTCCGGGATGTTTTTTCTTCGACCAAAAGAGCAGATCTTATCATTATCACAAAATGTCCAGAACACATCACAAGCAAGCAGAAAGAACATATAGAACATTTGATTAGAAAATATAATACTGCTCCAATTTTCTACACCAAGATCGCTTATGATACCCCATTAGATCCACAAGGAGAGTATTTAAAAGATAAACTTGAAAACAAAGAAATTGTTCTTTTTTGTGGCATAGCTAATCCAAAACCTTTGGTGGAATACCTTATCAATAAAGGTAATACCGTCAAACTGGTAAAATTTTCGGATCATTACAATTTTAAAACAACTGATTTTGATAGAATTAAGACAGAATTCGACGCATTATCTTCTTCTAATAAAATAATTCTTACGACAGAGAAAGATATGCAACGCACCGACACAAGCTATTTTAATAACTATCCGTTATATTATATCCCAATTCATTTGCAATCTGCGGATCACCAACAAATCACTTTCGATCATTTTATTGAGAACTACATTTCTCAAAATTTAAATTAAACTATTGTTTCATGCTTGCGTCTAAGGTCTATTATAAACTTAACATCAACAAAATTTTTGAACTTATGAAAAGCATTATTACAGTTTTAGCATTAGTATTAAGCCTCGGACTTGCTAATGCACAACAAGGTGGTCAACGTAAACAACGAAGCCCTGAAGAAATAGCCAAAATGCAAGTAGAGCGTTTGACCAAAGAACTTAATCTCTCAAAAACACAACAAGATTCAATTCACAAATACATTTTGAGTTCCTCCACTGAGCAACAAAAGCTTTTTAAAGATAACGCTGTTAATTCTGGCAATCGTGAGGCTTACATGAAATCATTTCAAGCATTACGTGAGAAACAGAATGTTAAGATTAAAACTTTCTTAAACGAAGAACAAATAAAAAAATATGATGAGCTGGCTAAACAACGAGGTCCAAGATCAGGAGGTCAAAGAGGCCAAAGTCCCAATAATTCCAATAACTAGTTTAGTATATCTATCAATATTAAAAAGGGCTTATTTCGTGGAAATAAGCCCTTTTTTGTTAAAACATGTTAAATTGTAACAGAACAGATACAATAAACACAACATTTCACCCCTTTGACAGTTATAGTAGTGAATGAATTAATAATTGAGTATACACATAAATTTTAAATGCTATGAGAAAATTAATTTTAACAGGTCTGAGCTTTTTATTCGCAATTACATTAACATTTGCACAAGACGTAAATCCTGAAACAAAAGCAAAACAAAAAGTTGATGAATTGACACAGGTATTGACATTAAATGAAGATCAACAAGCGGCTATATTTACTATCGTGTTGGAGAAAGTAAATGCGAAACAAGCTATTAAATCAGATACGACGTTGACAGCCGATGTTGCAAAACAACAAATTGACGCTACAAAAGCAGCTGCACATCAAAAGATTTCGGAACAATTGAATGATGATCAAAAAATTGCTTTTGCTAAGTACCTCGAAGATCAACAAGGTAAAAAAGAAGAGGAGCAAGGACAACAACAGGAAGAGAATAACGAAGAAGGAAACAATTAAAAACTCCCAATAATTTATTGCTATTTAGAATATCAATAATTTTTATTAATTACCCAAAAAGGCGGAAAATAAATTTCCGCCTTTTCTTTGTCACTAAATATAAAGCACTTTCTAAGAAGTTTTTAATTTCTTCTGAATGTCTTGGACATAAGTCTTGAACTTCTTGTCCGTTTCTATCAAATCCTCTACAGTTTGACAAGCATAGATAACAGTGGAGTGATCACGTCCCCCAAAGAAATTACCTATCGTCTTAAGCGAAGATTTAGTGTGATTCTTTGCTAAGTACATCGAGATTTGACGCGCTTGTACAATTTCACGCTTACGCACCTTAGATTTAACCATCTCTACTGGAACTTCAAAATACTCACAAACTAATTTCTGGATGTATTCCATCGAAATTTCTTTATGTGTATTTTTCACAAAGTTCTTCAGCATAGATTTAGCGAGGTTCAAATCTATCTCTTTTTTGTTCAATGTAGATTGTGCTAACAACGATACCATCGCACCTTCTAATTCACGTACGCTGTTATCAATTTGTGTTGCTACATATTCTACTACAGCCTCTGGTAACTCAATACCATCAGAGTACATTTTCTTTTTCAAGATTGCCATTCTTGTTTCCAAATCAGGAACTTGAATATCGGCAGATAATCCCCATTTAAAACGGCTCAATAAGCGCTCCTCTAATCCTGATAAATCCTTTGGCGCTTTGTCCGAAGTAAGGATAATCTGCTTACCAGACTGGTGCAAATGATTGAAAATGTGAAAGAAAATATCTTGTGTTTTTTCCTTACCAGCAAAGTTGTGTACGTCATCCATAATAATAACGTCCATAGCTTGATAAAAGTTCACAAAATCATTGATTGTATTATTTTTCAATGAATCTACGAATTGCTGACAAAATTTTTCACAAGAGACATAGATGACTAATTTGTCTGGCAAATTTTTCTTAATCTCATTACCGATAGCTTGAGCTAAGTGCGTTTTACCTAAACCTACATCACCATATAGCATTAATGGGTTAAAAGAAGTTCCTCCCGGCTTATTCGCTACTGCGTATCCTGCTGAACGAGCCAGACGGTTACACTCACCCTCAACAAAATTCTCAAATGTGTAATTTTGATTTAATTGTGGATCTACTTGTAGTTTCTTAAGTCCTGGAATGACAAAAGGGTTCTTTATATTTTTGTTTAATGCTACAGGGACAGGTATAGACTGCTTCTTACCTTCGGCACCATTTCCATTAGATGGTAGATTAGTAGTATAAGGCGTATTGGCAGATGACTTCTCTACTACAATATTATACTCCAATCTTCCTTGTTCACCTAAAAATTTCTTCACCGTCTTACGTAAGATACCTACGTAATGCTCCTCCAACCACTCGTAAAAAAATAAACTAGGCACTTGAATAGTTAAAACGTTTTCCTCCAATCGAACCGCTTTCACAGGCTCGAACCATGTCTTAAAACTTTGCGCAGGAATGTTGTCTTTAATCACTTGAAGACAATTATTCCAAACACTTGTATACGTTTTTTCCATTCTTAAATTGTTAATAACTTGATAACCAATTATTGATAAAAAAATTGTTTATAACTTTCCCTTTCAACGAAGATGACAAAAATTTTCGACCTAAAAAAGTGAAAGTATAAAAAAAATACACTTCATTGATATTCAATTAATTAAATGATTTTTAAGTAATCAAAGGCTTATGTTTTGATGTCAAATCAAACTTTTCCACACTACTTTCATAACGTCAATATACATTAGAAATCAAAGTAATTCTTACGGTTTATTTATTGGTCTGTGGAAAACTTTCTACACCTAAATTAAGTAATATTTTTCATAATATTAAAACAAAAAGAGCCACAAATTTTGTGGCTCTTCAATTATATTTTTATGACTAAGCTATTATCCTACTTGAGATTGCGTAGGAAGTGTTTTAACCAATTTTTTGCACTCTTCAAAAATTCCTTTGGCATCGTAATTACAAATACGCCAAAGTTCAGATTGCTCGCCATGTTCGACAATTTCATCAGGTATTCCTAATCGAATAACTTGAGCTGAGTAATTATTTTTTGCCATAAATTCTAAAACAGCTGACCCGAAACCTCCTGGCAAGACACCATCCTCGACCGTGATGACTTTACTGAATTTTTGAAATACCTCATGTAACAAATCTTCGTCAATTGGTTTAACAAAACGTATATCGTAATGCGCAGGATAAATTCCTTCTGTATTCAATTCAATTATAGCTTTACTAGCTTCATTACCTATATGACCTAGTGTTATTATAGCCACTTCTTCGCCATCAACTAATTTTCTACCTTTTCCGATAGGCAACGCTTTAAATCGACGCTTCCAATCTGGCATTACTCCATTTCCCCTAGGATATCGGATCACAAAAGGTCCCATATCATCCAATTGTGAAGTATACATCATATTACGTAGTTCTTCCTCATTCATTGGCGCTGCAATAGTCAAATTTGGAACACAACGCATAAACGCTACATCATAAGCACCATGGTGTGTAGGACCATCTGCACCTACCAACCCTGCACGATCCAAACAAAATACGACATTCAAATTCTGTAATGCTACATCATGTATCACTTGGTCATATGCTCGTTGCATAAAAGAAGAATAAATATTACAAAATGGCACTAATCCTTGTGTCGCTAACCCTGCACTGAACGTCACAGCGTGTTGCTCTGCTATACCGACATCAAAAGCGCGGTCCGGCATAGCTTTCATCATGATATTCATTGAAGATCCACTAGGCATAGCTGGTGTTATTCCCATGATCTTATTATTAGCTTCAGCTAGCTCTACTAAAGTATGACCAAATACATCTTGGTACTTTGGCGGTTGTGGCCTTTCGTATACAGTTTTCTTGATTTCTCCTGTTATTTTATCAAATAGACCTGGAGCATGCCACTTTGTTTGATCTTTCTCTGCAAGTGAATATCCTTTACCCTTTACAGTAACCACATGTAAAAGCTTAGGCCCACTTATATTTTTTAAATCTTCTAATGTCTTCGCTAATTTATTTACATCATGTCCATCGACAGGACCAAAGTATCTAAAATTTAAAGACTCAAAGAGATTTGCATTTTTGAGCAACGTACCTTTTATGCTTTGTTCTATTTTTTTAGCCCATCCGTAAGCATCTGGGCCATTTTTGGAAATTTTAGCTAGAATAGAAATTAATTCATCTCTGAATTTATTGTAGCTTTTCGAAGTGGTAATACTTGTCAAATATTCTTTTAATGCCCCCACATTCGGGTCAATAGACATACAATTGTCATTCAAAATAACCAACAAGTTGGATTTCTCAATACCAGCATGATTCAATGCTTCGAAAGCCATACCTCCAGTCAAAGCTCCGTCTCCTATGATAGCGACATGCTGTCTATCTGTTTCGCCTTTATACGCAGATGCAACAGCCATACCTAACGCAGCAGATATAGAAGTAGAAGAATGACCTACGCCGAAAGCGTCATATTCACTTTCTCCACGTTTTGGAAAACCCGAAATACCACCTAATATTCTATTCGTATGGAATTGTTCGCGACGACCTGTCAATATTTTGTGACCATAGGCTTGGTGACCAACGTCAAATACGATCTGATCATAAGGCGTATTCAACGTATAATGAAGAGCTACTGTCAGCTCTACGACACCCAAGCTTGCCGCAAAATGACCACCGTTGACAGAAACTATATCAATAATGAACTGTCTGAGCTCTTTACAAACCTCTTCTAAATCCGATTCTTTAAGCTTTCGCAAATCCGAAGGATAAAGAATGTTTTTTAAAAGTGCTCCTGCTTCTATTTGCATACCTTAAAATAAGTTTGAAAACAAGTTACAAAGTAACAAATTTATTCCTTTAACTATCGTATATATATACAAAAAACTAGTCCCAAAGTTTTAGTTTCACGTTAAAAAGAAATATTATTACTAAATGCGTATTTTTGATTCATTATATGGAAGCCACAAATTACGAAATAAAGCTAGATCAATTCGAGGGTCCTTTTGACTTATTATTGTTTTTTATTGAACGTGATGAGCTTAATATCCACGATATTCCTATATCAAAGATTACCGATGATTTCTTGGATTACATCCAAAAGATGCATTCCCTTAATATTGAATTAGCTTCGGAGTTTATCTTTGTCGCATCTACTTTGATGCGTATTAAAGCCAAAATGTTGCTTCCTCGTCCTGATTTGGACGAAAATGAAAATGAAGTTGACCTAAAAGAACAATTAGTTCAAAAACTTATCCTTTACAAACAATTCAAGGATGTTTGTGTGGATTTAAAAGAATTAGAAGCAAATAGAGAGAAGTTACATCAACGTGCAAACATTGCTTTTGATCTAAAACATACCAAAAGACAAATATCAGAGGAAGAATTAGCTTCTTTTGATTTGTATAAATTGATGATGGTATACGAAAAAATGATGTATCATTTTACACATCGCGTCGTTCCTGTCACACACACCGTAGTTAAGTTTCCTTACACCATAGAGAAACAAAAAGATGCACTTTCTGCACTATTGGATTTAAATAAGAAATTAGACTTCCAAATAATCTTAAAAAACTCAGAAAATAAAGTTCAGTTTGTGTTCAATTTCTTAGCAATATTGGAAATGCTACAACAAAAGCTCTTAGAAATCGAAGTAGGTTTGGGGTACAACAATTTTGAAGTAGCCGCAAAAAATCCCAATGCAATTGAGGAATCTATGGTAGAAGAAGAATAGTTATTTATTTTTCTTTCAAATCATCCAATACATCTTTTAAATATTTATACCGTTCGCTGTAATCTATAGTCGGAAGATTTCGTGTAGCTTCAAAACCTAACTTTAACACCTTTGTAGATCTATTGGCAAAAGAAGAAGTAAGTACCTCAATAGTTGTTTCTTCCAAAAAACCATCGACTATACCGTATTCTTTAGCTTTTTCAGCAACAAAATATTCAGTATGTAGACACAGTTGTAAAGCTTGCTTTTCTGACATTACTTTCAATAGACTTGCCATCACTTGAAAAGGAAATAAACCTATCTCCAGCTCTGGTAGTTTGAACTGCACATCTCGTTTACAAAAAACATATGTACAACCCAATACTATTAAAAATCCACCTGCAATTACATTTCCCTCAATTATGGCAATAGAAGGCTTTAATAAACTATCAAAGACTTCACCTAACGAAATAATTTTATTGGTGATATTAGGATTGATTTCATCTAGTGTAGGATTTTCAAAAGTTTTTAAATCCATTCCTGCACAAAAAATAGGTCCTTCTGCTTTAATAACGACAATTTTTATTTGATTATCATCATTCGCCTCTTGAAAAGCATGATAAATCTCATTGACCATTGTCGGCGTAAACGCATTTCTTTTAGCAGGTCTAGCCAATGTCAAGACAAACTGATGTTCTTTTTTCTCTACCTTAATATATTTGTACATAGATTTTAACTTATCATTTCGAAAAAACTAATTTTTAATCTATTAATATCCATAGAGTTACTTTTATCGAATCTTTCTAATAACATTTCAGTGGGAATATTACCTACTAATTCATCTTTCGCAAATGGGCAACCCCCATAACCTAAAAAAGCCCCCTCAAAACGTCTACATCCACCATCGTAAGCAGCATTTATTTTATCCATAGTTTCATTTGGGTTACTATGAAGATGCGCACTTAAATTCAAGTTAGGAAATTCTTTGTATAAATTTTTGAATAATGATTTGATCAATTTGGGAGTAGCTTCACTTGTTGTATCCGCAATTGAAAATCTATTTATACCCAAATTTTTAATTTTATGTATCCAAGTTAACACCAATTCTTCATTCCAAGCATCACCATAAGGATTCCCAAATGCCATAGATATATAAACAACGAGCTCTTGTTTTCCAGCTATTGCATCTATTATCGACTTTACTGTATCAAAAGATTCATCTATTGAAGAATTAGTATTTCTTTTCTGAAAAGTTTCTGATATCGAAAAAGGATAACCTAAATAATCAATCTCAGCATACTTTTTTGCATACACAGCACCCTTTTTATTGGCTATAATTGCCAGTAACTTTGTATTATTAACCTTTTCTATACCTTGAACTACATAACCTGTATCTTCCATCTGCGGAACGGCTTTTGGGGACACAAATGACCCGAAATCTATATATTCAAATAGATTACTTTTTATTAAATTATTAATATGTGCAATTTTCTTCTCAGGACGTATTAGAACTGTTCTACTTTGAATTGCATCTCGAGGACAGTCTATTATTGAAATATTATCAAACATCCTTTTTTATTTCTCGTGAAATCACCATTTTTTGAATAGCACTTGTACCTTCTCCTATGGTACACAGCTTAGCATCTCTAAAATATTTTTCGGCAGGATAATCTTTTGTAAAACCATATCCACCATGAATCTGCACAGATTGATTAGCTACTTCTACTGCGACTTCCGAAGCATAAAGTTTAGCCATCGCACTCTCTTTCGTAACTTTCTGATTGTTATCTTTCAAATAACCTGCCTGTCTAATTAAAAGCTCCGAAGCTTCAATTTTTGTAGCCATATCCGCTATTGTAAAAGATACATCTTGAAAATCATATATCTTTTGATTGAACTGTTCACGCTCATTCGCATAGCGCAAGGCACATTCGTATGCTCCACGTGCAATACCTAAGGACAAAGCTGCAATAGAAATTCGCCCGCCATCTAACAGTTTCAAAGCTTGAACAAACCCATTGCCGACTTCACCGATAACTTGGTCTTTGTGTACCCGACAATTATCAAAAAACAAAAATGCGGTCTCTGAAGCGCGCATTCCCAATTTATCCATTTTCTGACCAGAAGTAAAACCTTCTGTACCTTTTTCTATAATAAAAGCTGACATGCCGTGTTTATCTCCCCTTTCTCCAGTACGTACCATCACTACTGCTACATCTCCACTGATCGCATGAGTTATAAATGTTTTAGAACCATTGATCACCCAATAATCTCCGTCTTTAACCCCGACAGTTGTCATACCACCAGCATCTGATCCAGAACTAGTTTCTGTCAATCCCCACGCACCAATCCATTCTCCTGAGGCCAGCTTTGGCAAATATTTTTTCTTTTGTCTCTCATTCGCAAAGGATAAAATATGATTTGTACATAAAGAATTATGCGCTGCAACGGAAAGCCCTATAGAACCACACACTTTAGATATTTCATCCAGAATTGTAATATATTCTTGATAAGATAGTCCAGCACCTCCATATTCTTCTGGAACTAGTATTCCCATAAAACCATATTCACCCATTTTATGAAATAAGTCAATTGGAAAATGTTGCCTTTCGTCCCAATCCATTACATAAGGCTTGATATGGGTTTTTGCAAACTCTCTAGCACTATCGCGTACTAAAGCTAATTGCTCTGTCTCATAATTCGTGTACATCGTGAATTTTACCTAAGTTTATATATAGCTAATTACTGATATTATAAATATCGTAAAAAACATATTAATTTTTATCATATTTATAATATTAAATATGATAAACAACTGTAAATTTTTATTTTAATAAAAATAACGTATGCAAAAACTATTAGACATATTAAAAGAAAAACGCGAAAAACTTCATCTAGGTGGCGGAATTACTAAAATTCAAAAGCATAAAGAAAAAGGAAAGATGACGGCTTGGGAACGTGTAATCTACCTTTTGGATGAAGATTCGTCTTATGTAGAAATAGGAGCTTTTGCAGGAGATAATATGTATGCAGAGCATGGAGGATGTCCAAATGCAGGTGTTGTTGTTGTTTTGGGGTATATCAAAGGAAAATTATCTGTCGTAGTATCCAATGATGCGACAGTAAAAGCTGGAGCTTGGTTTCCAATTTCGGGCAAGAAAAATCTCCGAGCGCAGGAAATAGCTATGGATAATCACTTGCCTATCATCTACTTAGTGGATTCTGCTGGTGTTTACTTACCAATGCAGGAAGAAATTTTTCCAGACAAAGAACATTTTGGACGAATTTTTAGAAATAATGCAAAAATGTCAGCGATGGGTATTCCGCAGATTGCAGCCATCATGGGTTCTTGTGTAGCTGGCGGAGCTTATTTACCCATTATGTCCGATTATGCATTGATAGTTGAAGGAACAGGTTCTGTGTTCTTAGCAGGTTCTTATTTGGTTAAATCTTCTATTGGCGAAGTCATTGATAACGAAACTTTAGGAGGTGCGACGACACATACAGAAATTTCTGGAGTAGTAGATAACAAGTATCCCGACGATGAATCATGTTTGGATGCCATCAAAAATATAGTAGATAAAATAGGTGCGAATCCTCAAGCTGGATTTTCAAGAATTGAAGCTAAATTACCCAAATTAGCAGCTGAGACCATCTATCAAAATTTACCCCAAGACAGATTGAAGCCTTATAATATGCTTCAAATTTTGGAAGCCATCGTAGATGAAGGCTCATTGGAAGAATACAAAAAAGATTATGGTAAGACATTGATTTCTGCTTTAGCACGTATTGATGGATGGGCTGTAGGAATAGTCGCTAATCAGCGAGAGATTGTGAAAGCGAACAAACCTGGTGGAACGCAGGAAATGCAAATGGGAGGGGTAATCTATTCGGATTCGGCGGATAAAGCAGCTCGTTTTATTATGAACTGCAACCAACAAAAAATTCCATTGGTGTTTTTCCAAGATGTCACAGGATTTATGGTCGGCTCGCGTTCTGAACATGGCGGAATAATTAAAGATGGTGCAAAAATGGTGAATGCAATGGCAAATTCGGTTGTTCCAAAATTTACATTTATTATAGGTAATAGCTACGGAGCAGGTAATTATGCAATGTGTGGTAAAGCCTATGACCCACGATTAATCTATGCTTGGCCAACAGCACAAATGGCTGTAATGAGTGGTGCTTCTGCCGGAAAAACTTTATTACAAATACAAGAAGCTACTTTGAAAGTTAAAGGAGTTACCTTGTCTGAGGAAGAAAAACAAATCTTATTAAAAGAAATTGAAGATAAATACAACGAGCAATTAAGTCCATATTACGCTGCAGCTCGACTTTGGGTAGATGGCGTCATTGACCCAAAAAAAACGCGTAAAATCATCTCAATGGGAATAGAAGCCGCTAATCATAACGCTGATATTCCGAGATATAATGTGGGTGTGATACAAACTTAAGGTTGTAGCAATTTATTTTTATCATACGTTATATGATTAAACTTACAATTATGATAAGGTTAGCAATATTTTTATTTACACTTCTTGTAATGATATCTTGCAAGAAAAATTCCAATACTATACAAGAATTAGAAATTGGTATTTATAAAGGAACATTTACTGTTGATTACGATGGTAAAAAACAATCGGCATCTGATATTGAAGTTGTTTTCAATATTGATAATACGTATACATCTACAGGTAATAGAAATCCAAGAGTACCAGCAGGAGGAAGTGGAACTTATATTATAAAGGATAATACTGTACTATTTGATGATAAAAATCCTTGGACTACAGAATTCGATCCAGGACTTGTCTTAAATGGTGAATATTTTAGTACCTATAAAGACAAAAAATTGATTTTAAAAAAGACTATAAAGTATAATAATTCTAGAACAATTTATGAATATAATTTAACCAAACAATAAATTATATAAAACAAAATACTCTTCCAAACATTCAGGATTACGCATAATATCTTTGGAGACTGCTTTTTCTAAAGAAACTCCTGAAAAAATCTTTTTAACTGGTATTTCTAACTTCTTACCGCTCAATGTATAAGGAATGTCTTGTACTTGAAAAATAGAATCCGGTACATGTCGTGGACTATATTGCTTTCTTAAATTAGCCTTTATCTTGGTTTGGATTTCTTCATCTAATTTTAAATTGTCTTCAAATTGTACAAACAACAACATTTTAGAAGAACCATCCTTCTCATCTGTTGTAATCACTAAAGAATCTTTAACCTCGCCCAATTCATTCACAGTATTATAAATCTCGGCTGTTCCGATACGCACACCTCCACGATTCAATGTAGCATCCGAACGACCATAAATTAGTATTCCTTCTTCACGAGTTATTTTAATCCAATCCCCATGTGCCCAAACATTCGGAAATTTTTCAAAATAACTTTCTCTGTACTTATCATTACGAGCATCATTCAAAAAATAAACAGGCATAGAAGGCATAGGCTGCTTTATAATCAATTCGCCTACTTCATCCATTACTTCTATTCCTTCTTCATTATAAGCCACTATATCGGCACCTAAAGTCTTACATTGCAATTGACCAGAATACACAGTCAACATCGCATTTCCTGATAAAAAAGCAGAACAAACATCTGTACCACCACTCAAGGAAATAATATGCACATTAGGAAATTTAGCTTGCAAGACTTCAAAAGTAGAAGCGGGTAGAGGAGAACCTGTAGAACCAATGACTTTAGGTTGGCAATCCTTGATGTCCAAATGCTCAATTGATTTAAAATAAACAGCTCCTGCACCTAAATGATGAACTTGAGCTTGCTTAAGGAAATTCCAAAATGTCTGATGGTTGTTGTGATTAATTATGCCATCAAAAAGGCATAGTGTCGCTCCACAAAGTAACGATGACAATGCGTAATTCCACATCATCCAACCAGTAGTCGAATACCATAAGAAGTTTTCTCCAGCTTGTACATTTTGATGTAAAGACAAGGCTTTATAATGCTCTAACAGATTTCCTCCCGTACTATGCGTAATAGCCTTTGGTTTTCCTGTCGTTCCCGAAGAATACAAAATCCAAATTGGATGTGAAAAAGGTACTCGAACGAATTCTAAGGGTTTGGGAGCATAATTATCCAATACCGTATTCCACATAGTATCATTCAGATTAATAACCTCTTGCAAAGTTATTAACCTACTTACCAACATATAAAAAGTCTCCCTTTTAGAGAACTTCTTATCATTGTATTGATATTCGGTTTCGATAAAAAGTAATTTAGGTTCGATTTGTTCGAATCTTTCTATAATAGCTTTATCCCCAAAATCTGGAGAACAACAAGACCAAATAGCCCCTAAGGAATTGACAGCTAAAAAAATAGCAATTGTTTCTATCCGATTATTTAATACACCAACAACTCTGTCACCCTTTTGAATACCCTTGTCTACTAAATATTGCTGGATTTTACTGACTTTTTCTTGTAATTCCTTCCAACAAATTTCTTGATAATCTTCGTATTCGGATTGAAATTTTATAGCAATTCCATTTTCCTTATAAGATTTGAAAATATGTTCAGCATAAGAAAGCTCTATTCCTTCAAACCATTTCGCTCCAATAAAATTTTCTGCAGTATTCCAATATAAAACTTTATTACAATTTCCAGAATAGGATACCTGGAAATAATCTAGAATAGATTGCCAAAATTGTTCTAAATGATTAATAGACCACAAGTGAAATTCCTGATAATTAATAAATTGTAACTTAAATTTACTTTCAATATATTGCTGAAAAGCATACAAACTAGAAGATTCTGTATACTCCTGTGATGGAATCCACAAAGGTGTCGACATGCGTTTATAAATTGGTACACCTAAATATACAAAAAAGGTCATTGCTACTCACAATGACCTTTCTGATATCTTAAATTATTAGCTTACTTTTTAAAAGCATTCCAGCCTTGTGCCTTAATTTCATGCACATGACCAGATTTTGAAATCATTTCTTTTCCTGCAGAAGGCTCTGTTATATAACCAATTACAGAAATATCCAACTGACCTTTAATTTTATCGTAGTCTGCTTGCGGAATAGTAAACAACAATTCATAATCCTCACCACCACTCAATGCGCAAACAGTAGGATCTAAACCAAATTCACGAGCTGTCTCATAAGTCATTGGATCCAAAGGAATTTTTTCCTCATACAATTTACAACCTACATTTGAAGCGTTACAAATATGTAAGATTTCAGAAGCCAAACCATCCGATACATCAATCATTGATGTAGGTTTAATATCTAAAAAACTCAATAATTCCACTACATCTTTACGTGCATCAGGCTTTAATTGACGCTCTACGATATAGTCTTTTCCTTCTAGATCGGGTTGAATATTAGGGTTTTCTAAAAATATATTCTTCTCCCTTTCTAATAATTGCAAACCAACATATGCTCCACCTAAATCACCAGAAACACATAATAAATCACCTTCTTTAGCTCCTGAACGATAAGTTACTTTTGATTCTTCAGCATATCCAATACTGGTAACCGAAATAACTAAACCTTGAGCTGAAGCTGAAGTATCACCACCGACTAAATCAACACCGTATTTTTTACAAGCAATTAAAGCACCTTCGTAGATTTCTTCAACAGCTTCTAAAGGAAATTTGGATGAAAGTCCAATAGAAAAAGTGATTTGCGAAGCAATACCATTCATCGCATAGATATCCGACAAATTAACTTGTACTGCCTTGTAACCCAAGTGTTTAAGCGGTACATAACGCAAATCAAAATGAATATTTTCTAACAATAAATCCGTAGAAATCAAGGTCTTATATCCTGAAAAATCCATTACTGCAGCATCATCACCAATTCCTTTATTTGTAGATTCTTGTGTTAATTCTACTGCTTGCGTCAGGTGTTTGATTAATCCAAATTCACCTAATTCATTTATATCTGTTTTATCTATATTATCAAACATATTCACATTTTTTCCACAACAAAGATACGTATTAATCTTATCTTGGATAATAGGGCTAAAAATAGGGCAAATGTAAAAATGCCCCATTTTCTGAAATATTTTATTGTATGTTCCATGGAAAACTTAATTTTTCATGTGAAACATGAGTTTTTTATAATCCTAAACGTGCTGAAATTTCCAACATTCTTTCAATCGGTTTTTGTGCTCTATTGATTACATCTTCTGGAAGAATTATTTCTGGTTGATCGTATTTCAAACAGTTGTATAATTTCTCCAATGTATTCAATTTCATATGTGGACAATCGTTGCAAGCACAAGCATTATTCGGCGGAGCAGGAATAAATGTTTTGTGTGGACTAGCTTTTTGCATTTGATGTAAAATGCCAGATTCTGTTGCCACAATATAGGTAGAAGCCTCATCTCCAATCGTATATTTCAACATTCCCGAAGTCGATCCGATGTAATCAGCCTCAGCCAAAATATGTTCTTCACATTCAGGATGTGCAATAAATTTGGCTCCAGGATTTTCAGCACGTAAATTTTCAATTTTTTCACGTGAAAAAATCTCGTGAACCATACATGCACCATTCCAAAGCACTAAATCGCGACCTGTTTTCTTCTTCACATAGTCACCAAGATTACGATCTGGACCAAAAATTATCTTTTGATCAACTGGAAGTGACTCGACAATCTGCACTGCGTTGCTCGAAGTACACACAATATCCGATAAAGCTTTCAATTCTGCCGTACAATTCACATACGTAATCACCAAATGATCAGGGTATTGCTCTTTAAATTTTGCAAAAAGGTGTGGCGGACAAGAATCCGACAACGAACAACCTGCTTTCAAATCTGGAAGCAACACTTTTTTTGATGGCGAAAGAATTTTTGCTGTTTCTGCCATAAAATGCACACCTGCAAACACAATAACATCAGCATCTGTCTTAGCAGCTTGCTGCGAAAGTCCCAGACTATCACCGATATAGTCTGCTAAATCTTGAATTTCAGCATCCTGATAATAGTGTGCAAGAATTACAGCATTTTTTTCTTTTTTCAAACGTTGAATTTCTTGAACTAAATCCAAACTTGGATCCACAGGAACATCAATGAAGCCTTTTGCTTCTAAATCTCTTTCGTATGTGTTATTCATTCTCTCTTCTGTAATTGGGTTAATCTGTTTGACTAATCAACTTCACAAAAGTAAACAAAGAAATTCAAACGAAATTCACATTCCTTTTTTTCAATAAATAATAATCTTTTTTATATAAGAGAATCTTATTGTTTATTAGTCTGTGGAAAATGGGGATAACTGTTTTATTTTAATTTTGTTTTTGAGTTATTTGATTCTTTTCCACAATTTATCCACACTTTTTAATTGCTTTAGTACTGATTTTCAATTATGTGATTTTTCTGCTTTTTTAATTTCCATATTTTTATGTGAATTACTCGTTGTTAAAATATTGTTAATATATCGTCAACTTTTCCATACTTGTCACGTGAAACATGTGTGAAATTATAAGTGATTGTGGAATAATAAATAGTTTTAAAATTTAATTCACGTTTTGTTTACACGTTATCCACATTATTTGTTAATTTGTTTCAATTTTAAGCTTGAAATAGGTTTATGTCGGATAAAAAAGTAGATTTTTTGGTTGTTGGTTCGGGTATAGCAGGTTTAAGTTTTGCTTTGAAGGCTGCGAATGTTGGTAAAGTGTTAATATTGACAAAATCTAACGAAGATGAGTCCAATACAAAGTATGCTCAAGGAGGTGTGGCAGTCGTTACAGATGAGGCAGATAGCTTCGAAAATCACATACAAGATACCTTAGTTGCTGGAGATGGGTTGTGTAATCCACAGGTTGTGGAAAACGTCATAAAAGAAGGACCAGATCGTATAGCAGAATTGATTGCTTATGGTATTTCTTTCGACAAAGAAGATTCTGGAGAATATGATTTAGCCAAAGAGGGGGGGCATTCTGCACATCGGATTTTGCACTATAAAGATATCACAGGTTATGAAATTGAGCGTGCTCTATTAGAAAAAGTACATCAAAATACTAATATTGAAATACTTACACATTATTTTGCTGTTGATTTGATAACTCAACATCATTTAGGTGTTCATGTGGACAAAAAATCGACAGATATTGAATGTTATGGCGTTTATGTTTTGAACACTCATACAGGAAAAGTTGAGAAATTTTTGTCCAAAATAACCTTAATAGCAACAGGTGGGGCTGGACATGTATATTCGAGTACGACGAATCCTACAATTGCTACTGGTGACGGTATTGCGATGGTGTATCGTGCAAAGGGAAAAGTGCGTAATATGGAATTTATACAATTCCATCCGACCGCATTATACAATCCAAGTGAATATCCAGCTTTTCTAATTTCTGAAGCTGTACGTGGTTTTGGTGGTATTTTACGGCGTGCAAATGGGGAATCTTTTATGCAGGAATATGATTCACGTGAATCATTAGCTCCTCGTGATATAGTGGCACGTGCGATAGATGCAGAAATGAAAAAATCAGGGCTTGATTATGTTTATTTAGATATTACACATAAGTCTAAGGATGAATTACTTACACATTTTCCTAATATTTATGAAAAATGTCTATCTATCGGTATAGATATGACAAAGGATTTTATACCAGTAACTCCAGCAGCACATTATTTGTGTGGTGGTATTATGGTAGATGAGTATGGTGCAAGTAGCATTAATAATTTGTACGCATGTGGAGAATGCTCTTCTACGGGACTTCATGGTGCTAATCGCTTAGCTTCCAATTCTTTACTTGAAGCTGCCGTTTATGCACATCGTATTTTTTTAAGTGCTAAAGATAAATTTAATTTAATTTCTTTTAAAGAAAATATTCCAAATTGGGATGATTCCAATACAAAATTGTTGAATGAAGATATTTTAGTTACCCATAATCTTCGTGAAACACAGAAATTTATGTCGGATTATGTCGGTATCGTTCGTTCTGATTTTCGTTTGGAACGTGCTATGCGAAGACTAGGTTTCTTGTATGAAGAGACGGAATCTTTTTATAAAAATACTAAGCTTTCAGTCAAACTTTGTGAATTACGAAATGTTATTCAAGTAGCTTATTTGGTTGTGAAATCTGCAATGAATCGAAAGGAGAGTAGGGGATTGCATTATACAACGGATTTTCCAGATCATGCGAAAGTTTTAGAAGATACAATTTTATAAATATGGCTACTATACTACCCGTTAAAGAATCATTTCCATTTATAGATGAAGATACTTTTGTAGCGCCCAATTGTACTATTGTAGGCGATGTTACTATTGGTCATCATTGTTCAATATGGTTTAATGCTGTAGTGAGAGGGGATGTAAATTATATTAAAATAGGAAACTATAGCAATATACAAGATAATGTGACTATTCACGGTACATATTTAAAAAATGGTACTGACATCGGCAATTACGTAAATATTGGCCATAATGCGATTGTACACGGCTGTATTATAGAGGATTATGTATTAATAGGAATGGGGGCTATTGTTATGGATAAGGCTGTTATTCAATCAAAGGTAATTATAGCTGCAGGAGCTGTTGTTTTGGAGAATACTTTCTGTGAATCAGGGTATTTGTATGCTGGTGTACCCGCAAAAAAAATAAAGCCACTTACTGATGGGCAAATGGCTTTATTAGAAAATCTTCCACACAATTATGTGCTATATTCGAGTTGGTTTACAGATCATAAATAGAAAATTTATTCGAATTTTGGCGTAATATTTTCAGTTTGTTCCCAATTGGCACGTATGGTAAATGGTTTATCCATATACCAAATGGGTTCTGCTTGTATTTTTTTGTAAACATCAACACCATCCCATCTTCTATTATTGTTTAAATCTTTTATAACTCGAAGAATATATTTACCTCCTGGAAATTTTGAATAATTTAATTGATTAGCATTAGTCAAATATTTACTATCAATTACCTTTTCCATTTTATCATCCATCAATTGAACAATATAATTCACATTGCTATCTAGTGAGTTAATAATAAATTTGATATCTCCGAAATTATCGGTTTCATCTAATGTAAATGTAGTTTTTAATTCTTTGTTAAAATCATTAAAAACTGAAATAATAGCTTTTTCCTCTAATATAAGTTCATAATTTCGCTTTGGTCTCCAATTAAAACGTATATGATATAAATTTGATTCAATAGAGTCTTTTTGTAATTGAAAATTACGTCTTGATAGACTATCTTCTTTTAATATTAGTTTTTCCTTATCAATATTAGCAATCGGGAAGTCAGATGTAATCGTAATATGATTAATCTTATCTACTTTGTTGCTTATATTTAAAATTGGTTTTAATTCTCTATCGTATTTATCATTCTTCCCTCTTCGAAGTAATGTTGTATCTAATACTTTATTCTTATCGCTAATTTCTAATTTTATAGAATCAAATTCTAGCTTTGGAAGTAAAACATGGAGTGAATCATTTGTTAATGCATATTTATAGATAGCTTCACTCTGAAGATTTGCAGGAAAGATAATACGTACAGAAGGAGAGTCTAAAGGCTGATTAAATTTTATAGCAATTCTACCGTCCTTTTGAATTCTTCGTTCGCTAACTCTAAATTCTTTAGGTTTTCCTTTTGAATATTCTATATTTATATCTTTTACATCTGATTTAAGGACAATAGAATCAGCGAAAAAACCTATTAGTTCATCTGGATTATTATATATTCTATCATTATTTTCTTCTTTTAAAGCATAAATTCTATATGTATCTTCTCTTAAATTTTTAAGAATAAAATTTCCTGAACTATCTACATTTGTAAAAATATTAGCTTTTTTGTTTCCAAATATACTGTCTTGTCTAGTTGGAATTAGTAAAACCCGTACTGATAAATCTTGTTTGGGATCAAATGTTTTAGTATATGCATTCTTAACTGTTCCAGATATAGATAGAGAATCTAATTCGGGCCCAGTAGCAAAAACGTAGTTATAATTTACAATAGGATTGCCCTCATTAAAATCAACTAAACCTTTACCAAAATTTATAGTGTAAGTCGTATTTTCTTCTAAAGTATCAGGCAATGTTATAATTAGATTTTTCTTTTTGACCTTATAATCAGGTTGTTTATCTATATCAGGAGAAATACTAAATTCTTTCTGAAAATTGTTTAGCTTAATAAATTCATCAAACTGTAATTCTATTTGTTTAGCTTTAAAATTTCTTGTAAAATTAGCAGGTAATTCTACCAATAATTTAGGCGGAATCGAATCTTTCGGCCCTCCAGTCGGAGTTTGCATATTTGCACAGCCAATACATGTTAGCGATATAAGGAGAGTAATTATTAGTAGAAAGTTGTACTGCAAACTTTTTACATTATGTTTTAGTTTATGTTTAATAAAGTGTTTCTTCATAAAAGTTTTTGCTTATATCACTAAATAATGATTTCTTTAATTCATATGCACCATTAATATACTAATATCTGATGGCGATACACCAGATATACGAGATGCTTGACCTAGTGTTCGAGGCTTTACTTTTAATAGTTTTTCTCGCGCTTCGATAGAAAGAGATGTTAATGCTTTGTAATCAAAATCTGGATTGATTTCTTTATCTTCCATCTTTTTCATTTTATTTACGATTTCCATTTCTTTTTCAAAATAACTATCGTATTTCACCTTTATTTCAGCTTGTTCTATAGTATCACTATTGTAGGCTTCTATTTCAGCATTAAAATTTTTATCAGCTTGTGCTAGATGTTTAATATTAATATGTGGTCTAGTTAATAAATTATATAACTTAGATTTTTGATTCAATTCGCTAGAACCCACTTTTGATAATATAGGATTAATATCTTTTGGTTCTACAGAATTATCTTTCATGTATTTGACCAAATTTTCTGAATCTTGTATCTTCTTATTTACTTTATTCAATCTTTCATCAGAAACAAGTCCTAATTTGTGTGCGATTGGAGTTAAGCGTATATCAGCATTATCTTGACGTAATAATAATCTATGTTCGGCTCTAGAAGTAAACATACGATATGGTTCTTCTGTTCCTTTTGTTACTAAATCATCTATTAGCACCCCAATATACGATTCCGATCTTTTTAGTATTAATTCATGTAAATCGTTAATTTTCTGATGCGCATTTACACCAGCTACGAATCCTTGTGCAGCAGCTTCCTCATATCCAGTTGTCCCATTTATTTGTCCTGCAAAAAATAGATTTTTAACTAGTAAAGTTTCTAAGGTCAAATCCAATTGCATAGGAGGGAAGTAGTCATATTCAATGGCATATCCTGGTCTATACATTTTGGCATTTTCAAAACCTGGAATTAAGCGTAATGCTTTTTGCTGTACGTCTTCTGGTAGTGAAGTGGAGAATCCATTAACATATATTTCTACAGTTCTGAATCCTTCAGGCTCAACGAATATTTGATGTCTATCTCTTTCAGCAAACCTGTTTATTTTATCTTCAATAGATGGACAATATCTTGGACCTAAACCTTTGATTCGTCCTGTAAACATTGGAGATTTTTCAAAACCAGTTTTTAATATTTCATGAACCTTATCATTTGTATAAGTTATCCAACAACACCTTTGTTCTGTAGGTTTTTCAACATCAGTATAAGAAAATCTTCCTCTTTCCTCATCGCCCCATTGTTCTTCCATGACAGAATAATTTAAACTCCTTCCGTCGATGCGAGGAGGGGTTCCAGTTTTCATTCTTCCAGATTCAAAACCTAGTGATACTAATTGTTCAGTTAGTCCCGTAGCTGATTTTTCTCCTGTTCTGCCACCACCAAATTTTTTCTCTCCTATATGGATAATACCATTGAGGAATGTTCCATTTGTTAAAATAACTGCATCAGCTTCTATTCGTATACCCAAAGATGTAATGACACCTTTTACAGTGTTGCCCTCAACTATAACTTCTTTAACGGTATCTTGCCAAATATCAAGGTTAGGAATTGATTCTAATTTCCATCTCCACTCTTCAGCAAATCTCATACGATCATTTTGCGTACGAGGACTCCACATTGCTGGTCCTTTAGATTTATTTAGCATTCGAAATTGTATTGTAGATTTATCTGCAATAATTCCTGTGTATCCACCCATCGCATCTATTTCTCTTACAATTTGCCCTTTGGCTACACCACCAATAGCAGGATTACAACTCATTTGTGCTATCACGCCCATATTCATGGTGATAAGAAGGGTAGATGAGCCTAAATTAGCAGCAGCAGCAGCAGCTTCACAGCCGGCATGTCCTGCACCAACAACAATTACATTATATTTATTAAACATATTCTAAATTCTTGTTTCACGTGAAACACGCTGTTTTATTTTTTATGTTTCACGTGAAACGTTATAAGTATTCCCCTAATTCTAACCAACGTTCAGACTTTTGATCAACTTGTTTTTGAAGCTCTTCGATTTCTTGAGATAAGCTTGATAATAATGTGTGATCAGAAGCGCTGTTAAGTAGTGTTGTTTTTTCTTTTATCGTTTCTTCAAGAATTGAAATTTTACTTTCTAATTCTTCGTACTCGATTTTCTCTTTGTATGATAGCTTTTTTTTGTCGCTTTCAATTGGAGTAGGAGTAGGATTCGCTTTAAGTTTCTTCTCTAATAACTTTTCTTCTTTGATTCTTTCTTCCTCTTCAAATTTATAATCAGCATAGTTTCCATTATAAATTGTTACTTTTCCGCTTCCATTAAAAATGAATAACTGTTCTGTTAGTTTGTCAATAAGATACCTGTCGTGAGATACCAAAATTAAGATGCCCGGAAAGTTTACTAAGAAATCTTCTAATACATTAAGTGTGTCAATATCCAAGTCATTAGAAGGCTCGTCTAATATTAAAAAATTAGGGTTTGCCATAAGCACACGCATTAGCTGTAATCTTTTGCGTTCACCTCCACTTAATTTAGATACTAACCCAAATTGTTTTTCAGGCGGGAAAAGGAAAAGCGTTAAAAGTTGAGATGCAGTTAAAGTATCTCCATTAGCCATTTGAATATAATCTGCTATATTTTTAACGACATCTAATACCCGTTCACCCTCACTAAATTCTAAACCACCTTGTTTGTAATAACCGTATTTTGTTGTTTCACCAATACTAATTATTCCTGAGTCTTGAGGAATTGTTTGTGTTATTAAATTTAAAAAAGTACTTTTTCCTGTTCCGTTTTTTCCAGTAAGACCGATTCTATCTCCTTTCTTAAAGATGTAAGAGAAATTTTCAATGACAGTTTTGTTCTTGAATGATTTACTTACATTCTCAAGTTCAAGTATTTTGTTCCCTTGTCTGGATACTTTGACACTTAATTGAACTTTTTCTTGAGAACGAGGACCTTTTGACTTTTCTTCCAATTCGTAAAAAGAGTCAATTCTTGATTTTGATTTCGTGCCTCGTGCTTTTGGCTGACGACGCATCCATTCTAATTCGGTGCGTAATAAATTTCTAGCTTTTTCTGCTGAGAGGACATCATTATATTCCCGCTCAGCTTTCTTTTCTAAAAAGTACCCGTAATTTCCTTTGTATGAATAAAGTTTACCTTTGTCTAATTCTCTAATTTCAGTACAGATATTATCTAAAAAGTATCTGTCGTGAGAAACAACTAATACAGTTTTTTGGCCTGTCGTCAAGAGTTTCTCTAACCATTCAATTGTCTCAATATCTAAATGGTTTGTCGGCTCATCTAAAATATATACATCAGCCTCATCAATTAATAATTTAGCAAGTGAAAGTCTCTTTTTTTGACCTCCAGATAAACTATCAATTTTCTGATCAAAATTGGATATTGACAATCTATTTAAAATAGTTTTAATGTCATTTTCGTATTCCCACGCATCGAGCGCAGTCATACGGTCCATGATATCAGCGAGTTTTTTCTCGTCCATAATTTCCGACTCCACGATTTCTTCATATTCTTTGATTAATAGCTGCTGCTCATTATCATTAGAGAATATAAAATCGTTTATAGTATTTAGGCCGGTGAAATCAGGATCTTGAGGTAAATAACCTATTCTAATTCCTTTTTCTTTGACTACTTTACCCTGTTGAGGAGGGAAAAGCTCGGCTAAGATTTTCAATAAAGTAGATTTACCTGTTCCGTTAATTCCGACCAATGCTACTCTATCTCCTTTTTGTAAGCCAAAATGTAAATCTTTAAATAGCCACTTGTCATTGAAAGAATGACCAACTTGTTCTGTGCTAATAATACTCACGCTAATTCTTTTATTTGTTGGGTTTGGTATATATGTACTCCTTTATTGTTTTTTAAAGCTGAATTTATCATAGCAGATGCTACAATACTTGCTTTTATGCCTTTATAATCTTTTAATTTACCGACAAATAATGTATCGACAATAGGATAGATTACCTGACCTATTCGTTCTAAAAGTCTAAAATCACGACGAGCCCCTAATAGGAGCGAAGGCCTAAAAATATGCGTTGATTCAAAACCTATATTAGTTATAACATTTTCAACGTCACCTTTTAGTCTAAGGTAAAAATTATTTGAAGCAGTATCTGCACCTATGCTACTGACTAAGCAAATGGTATTACATCCATTTTGGAATAATATCGTAGCTACTTTTTCTGGATATTCTAAATCAATTTTGTAATAATCCGCTTTGATTGGAGTTTTTGATTTAGTACTGCCTATACAACAATAAAAATGATCGATATGAACATCTTTTAATTTGGTATCTATTGTATCAAAATCAGCAATAATATTAACTAACTTTTCGTTTTCAATGTCTAATTCTTTTCTAGAAATAGCATACACGACCTCATATTTATTGTTATTCAACAATAAATGGAGTGTTTCATTTCCTATGAGTCCTGTAGAACCCAAAACTAAAGCCTTATATTTTGTATTAGACATAATATTCCAAATACAAAAATACGCAAATAATAGATTTTGTGTGTTAAAAAACTATAATAGTCATAGGGTTTATGACAAAGGGCTGTTAATTCAGTTTGAAACCAGCTATTAGATTGAATCGAGGTATTTTGACATCAAAAGTATGGTCGTCTAGCTCACGAATCATAGTATAATATCCTTCCATGTAACCCATTTCGCTTTTAAGATTACATCCAGATACATATTGATGTGATTCGCCTGCATGTAAAACAGGTTGTTTACCCACGACTCCTTCTCCATCCACTTGTTTATTTTCGCCAATAGAATCAAATATATCCCAATGTCTGCTCATAAGCTGAATGGTATAATCAGAGGTATTTTCTATCGTGATACGATATGCAAACATATAATGCATGTTTTCGGGGTTGGAGTATTCTGGTTGATACTCGCATTCCACTGAGATAGTGACGCCTGATGTAGATAGTGTAATCATACTAATTAGCTCAAAGTTAACAACAAAGCATTAATATTCATAATGTTTTTGAAAGGCATTATGTTTTTAAGTTTATTCTATTAATTAAAAAAATGTTATTTTTAATAATTGATTTTTAAACACTTAAATTATGAAAAATGTTTTTAAACCTTTAAGTCTTTTCGTTGCATCTGTTTTAATGCTATCATGCGGAGGAAGTAATAGCGAGAAGCAAGAAGAAAAGGACCCAGGCTTAATGGATAAAATTTCAACAGCGACCTCTGCTGTCAAAAACCTCTCTAAATACGAGGAGTATGCCAAAGAAATGGAAAAGCGAATGAATGAATTAAAATCATTAACTCCAGTTTCTAATGAGGATTTGAAATCTGTTTTACCAGACCAAATAAATGGCCTTAAGCGTAAAAGCTATGCTGCTGGTGAGCTGTCTGCGATGGGGGTTTCTTCTGGAAGTGCTTCCTATAATCTTGAAGATTCTGAAAAGAATTTTTCGGTAGATATCTATGACGGCGCTGGAGAAGCAGCAAGCGCAATGTTATCGCTTCTTTATATGAGTTTTAATGCTGATGTAGAGAAGGAAACGGAAAATGGTTTCGAAAAAATGGTGAATTATAAAGATTCAAAAGCATTAGTAAAACAAAATAAATATGGCGAATCTGTTAATTCAGAAATTCAATGGATAGAAAATAAGCGTTTTGTTGTTACGTTAAAAGGAAACGGTTATACGTATGAAGAATTGTCAGAAATTCAGAAAGAATTGGATTTTTCTGGTTTGAAGTAAATGGAATAGGAGAAAGGAAACTAATTTCTCTTCTCCTTGTTTCTTTTATACCTTTTCCATCCAAAAATTAATAATCCAACAGCAATTATAATTGGCCAAATAGTTACTATTCCTAAAAATATAATTTCTATCAAGTTCCAACCTGTGACTAGGGCATCTTTTATCTTACTAAAGAAAGAAACTGAATAAGCAGAAGAGCTTGGATTAGCGTGATATAAATTCACAGAAAGTGTGCTGTAAGATACTTGTCCAGATAGATTACGGAGCAAGGATTCGCTACTCTCAATATCTTCTTGCAATTGGCGTATTTGCTCTTGTATTTCGAGTAAATCTTTAACATTTTTTGCCGATTTTACCATGTTTTGGTATTGTTCGAGGTAAGTTCTTTTGCTTTTGAGTCTAGATTCGACATCATAATACTGAATAGAAATATCTTCGGATTGAATCGATTTATCCGTGATTTTGTCATTTCCTGATTCTAATTTTTTAATGAAATTCTCAAAGCTTTGAGCTGGTATTCTTAATTTGAGTGTATAATTCGTATATGTCGAACCAGCCGATGTATTTTCCTCTTCGTAGTATCCATTGAAAGAATGTAATAATGCATCAATGGTTTCTTTGGCTTTTTTGATGTCTTGTGTTTCGACGGAAATACTTCCACTACGAATAATTTTCTTTTTCTGAAGAGAGTTTGTGACTTCAGTAGTGTTTGTTTCTGCTTGTTCAGCTGGCGCTGAAGCCATTTTTGATTCACTACTTCCATAATCAACTACTGCTTGATCAGAAACTATTTCTGCTGTTGTAATATTTTGTTCAGAATTATTACATCCCCATAGCAGGAGGGCGGCTAGGAATATGGATTTGTTTATTCTTTTCATAATATGATTTTAAAACAAGGATGCGGAATTTATTATTATTCCATAATTGAAAGTTAATAAATTTATAGCACTATTATAGAATAGGAAATTTTTGACTGTTTAGATACCAACTGATGATCAAAATGACGCCTTTAATTAGATGTATATCAACAAAAAAGGCTACTCAATTTAATGAATAGCCTAAGTATTGATTGTTTGTGTAAAGATTTATTTTGTAGCTTCTCTAACTTTAGGGGCTATTTTCGTACCAAAAATTTCGATTGATTTCATCATATCTTTATGGTCAGGACTGCCCACATCCATATGTGCTGAAAAACGCGTCAAACCAAATTTTTCTTGTATAGCTAATATTTTTTCTACGGCTTGATTTGCATCGCTTACGATTAAATGTCCTAATGAAGAACGTCCAAAATCATATTGCGAACGTTGGTATGGTGGCCAACCTCTTGATGCGCCAATGCGATTCATTTGTGCCGAATAGATAGGGTAGTAGCTGTCTGCGATGGCTTTCGTATCTTCCCCAAAAAATGCATGCATGTGTACTCCAACTTGAAATTTAGACATATCATGGCCATTATCTTCGTAAGCTTGTTTGTACATTTCAAACAAAGGTTGAAACTGTTCCCAAGCGCCTCCAATTATAGCAAACATAACAGGTAAGCCTAATTTTCCTGCTCTGATTACCGATGAAGTAGTACCTCCGACAGCAATCCAAACCGGTAAGCCATTTTCAGTAGCGCGAGGAAATATATCTTGATTTATCAAAGATTTTCTGAATTTGCCTGTCCAATTGATGGTAGGATTTGAACGTAATTTCAATAATAAATCAAGTTTTTCTTCGAAAAGCTCGCTATAATTCTGTAAATCGTAACCAAAAACAGGAAACGATTCAATGAAAGAACCTCGTCCAGCCATGATTTCGGCTCTACCTCCAGAAATCAAATCAACGGTTGCAAAGTCTTTATATAATTTTACTGGATCTGTCGAACTAATGACAGATACCGCAGAACCTAATTTTATATTTTTAGTAACAGAAGCTGCAGCAGCTAAGATAATTTCGGGAGAGGCTACAGCATAATCCTCGCGGTGATGCTCGCCCATTCCGAAGAAATCTAAACCAACTTCATCCATTAGCTTTACTTCTTCAATTATTTCTTGTAGTCGTTGTTGTGCAGATTGAATTTTTCCAGTGATAGGATCAATTTGCAAATCGCCAAACATTCCAACTCCTAATTCTAACATAATAGTTCTCCTTTCTTAATGAAACAAAATTAAGCGCTTATGCTTCGTAATTTCTTAATATAGGTTAAGAAATATAGTAAAAAAGCACCAACTTGGGTGCTTTTTTGGTTTTAACCATGAATATATTCTTTTGTGCCGTAGGATTGAATCAATTGACCTTCAAAGTCTAACCATTCTTGCCAACGTTTTTCTACATCGACATCCACAGCGTATTTGCGAGCAAAGTTTAAGAATGTAGTATAGTGATTAGCTTCAGAGACCATAAGATCGTAGTAGAATTTAGCTAACTCTTCATCCTTAATGTTTTTGGTCAATACCCGAAAGCGTTCACAACTACGTGCTTCTATCATGGCTGCAAACAATAATCTGTCAATAAAAGCTTGATTACGAGAGCCATCTTTTTTTGAGAATTTCATCAATTGTCCTACATAATCATCTTTACGCTCTCTTGCTAAAGTATATCCTCTTTCTTTGATGATATCAATTACCATTTTAAAATGTTCCATTTCTTCAATAGCAATAGCAGTCAACTCATGTACTAAATCCTCCAATTCTGGGTTTTGAGTAATTAAAGTTATAGCATTAGAAGCGGCTTTCTGTTCACACCATGCGTGATCCGAAAGAATTTCTTCTAAATTAGATTCTGCAATATTAGCCCATCTAGGATCTGTCAATAATTTTAAACCAAGCATATTTTATCCTTTTTTACAAAAATACAAAATAGTCATATGAAAAAGCCAATAGGTTGATTTCCTATTGGCCATTTATGTTTGTGTTAATAAACTTTATCCTTCATTGGAAGCAAACCCATGTACCTTCCAAATGTCTTCTGGAACGCCTGTCCAAACGCCTGGTCTATTGCCTACGTAACCCATTTCTGTAATACCTTCTTTCGTGGTATAATATCCTGAAGCTGTTAAATCACGCATAGTATTGAAAAAACTTACACCTTGTGAAACTTCTGGTTTTGCTTTCTTTGGATAGGCTATTTCGTCTACTATAGAGATCATTTCTTGATCGCTACATTTAATAAATACATTTTTGAATCTTTTTTGCGCATGAATATCAAGCCACTTCAAACCTCCACGCATTGGTAACTTATAGGTAGGAAGATCTTTTACAATAAACTCAATAAAGTCTGGAACACCGACTTCTGTAGCGGAAGGAGAATTATCATCTTTTGGTATAATAATATCAGCCAATACAGCTATTGTCGCCATTTCATGGTTATCGAAATAAACCTCTTCTTGAAGTTTTTTCGTTCTTTCGTATTCAAAGTCTTGTACCCCAGGAAGCTTATCGTTTGTATCTACAGTTGCAGTAGAATTTCCTGTTTTGCTGTCACAAGAATTGGTGGATAATACTGCAGCAGACCCTGCTGCAATTAGTCCTAAGGCTTTTAATGAATCTCTTCTATTCATTTTTTAGCTATTTAATTTATTTTTTTCCTGTAATATGTATTCTGAAGTTCGCATGGATAATGCAAGGATTGTCCAAGTCAAGTTTTTGTCTCCTTGTTGAACAAATGGACCAGCATCTACTACATAAAGATTTTTGCAATCATGTGCTTGTCCCCATTTATTCAAAACAGAAGTCTTAGGATCGTTACCCATACGCGTCGTACCTCCTTCATGAATAATTTTTCCTGGAGTTTCTAGTCCATACTTCGTATCTGCTCCTGGAATAGCAGAAGTGATAATAGCGCCCATATTATGCATGATTTCTTGGAATGTTTCCATCATATGTTTTGCTTGTAAAACTTCTTCATTAGACCATTTGTAGTTAAACTTCAATACAGGAATACCAAATTTATCTACTTTATTAGGGTCTATTTCACAATAGTTTTCTTTTCTAGCTATTGCAGTACCACGACCATCCATGCCTACAGAAGCGCCATAAAAACGCTTATAGTCTTGTTTCAAAGCTGCTCCGTATCCGCCACTTTCGCTACTCGTTCCATCAGCTTTAGGTACTAGATGATTATAATTTTGAATTCCATGGAATGAACCAAAACTAGGCATCCCCATTCCACCCCAATATTCAATATGGTATCCACGAGCAAAGTCTAGTTTCTTGTCTCCTTGCCACCACGGTGAATAAATATGAACGGAACCTACACCATCTTCATTGTATCTTTTTCGATCTAATAGCTGGGGTAAAAATCCGCCTAATCCAGCACCTGTAGAATCATGAAGGTATTTCCCAACGAGACCTGAACTATTTCCAATACCACCAGGGTGTGAGGCAGATTTTGAATTGAGCATTAAGCGTGCACTTTCGCAAGCAGAAGCGCCTAAAATAACTGTCTTACCTTTTACAGAATATTCTTTCATGTCTTTGGTATTTACATAAGAGACTCCTGTTGCCAACCCTTCATCATTCGTCAATACTTCACGCACCATGGCATTATCTATTACTGTTAGATTTCCAGTTTTCATAGCCGGAATAACCAAACATGATGAGGACGAAAAATCACCGTATACTTTACATGATCTATTACATTGACCACAGTAAAAACAGATTCCTCTGTCTTTATTACCAGGTAAAGCTTCTGTTAATACGGATCCACGACCAGCAATAACTGGAACACCAGCTTTTTGTCCTGCCTTACGAATGTAAAGTTCGTTTAATCTAGGTTTTGGTGGTTTTAAGTAAATTCCATCGGGTTCATTATGGATGCCTTCTACAGTACCATATATACCAATCATGCGATCTATACGATCATAAAATGGTTTTACTTCATCATATGTGATCGGCCATTCATCCGTTAAGCCATCTTTTGGCTTAAAATCATCAGGCCCCATGCGCAACGATATGCGTCCCCAGTGATTGGTTCTTCCGCCTAACATACGTGATCTGAACCAGTCGAATTCAGTGCCTTTTTCATGAGTATAAGGCTCTCCTTCTAACTGCCAACCACCAAATGCGGCATCAAAATCTCCAAAGTGACGTGTGGTACTTGCTCCTCTTCGTGGAGATTCCCAAGGCCATCGCATCTGTAAAGCATCTTTAGCAGGGTCAAAGAAAGGACCCGCTTCAAGCATTAACACTTTAAGTCCAGCATTAGCTAAAATATAGCCAGCCATGCCGCCTCCAGCACCAGATCCGACCACTACCGCATCATATACTGTAGACTCTTCTATTATTTGAAACGTAGACATTAATTTGGTTTATAATTTATAATACTTTTGTATGAGTAAATAAATATATATAAAAATTTCATTAAGTAAAGCCTCAGTTTTGAAAATATTATTCATCGGATTGGTTTGGCCAGAGCCAACCTCATCAGCGGCAGGATGGCGTATTTTGCACTTGGTAAAATGTTTTAGCAAAATAGGTGAAGTTAACTTCGCTTCTGCTGCATTAAAGTCAATTCACAGTGCAGATTTGTCTTCACTTGGGGTTAAAGAAAAATCTATTTTTTTGAACGATTCGTCATTTGATGATTATGTAAAAAATTTATTACCTGATATTGTTGTGTTCGATCGTTTCATAGTAGAGGAACAATATGGATGGCGAATAGCCGAGAATTGCCCTGATGCATTACGTATTTTGGATACAGAGGATTTGCACTTTGTTCGTTTGGCTCGTCAAGAAGCATATAAGAAAAAGGTAGAAGTAGATTATTATTCAGCAACTGCAAAGCGTGAGTTAGCTTCCATTTTACGATCGGATTTGTCTTTAATAATTTCAAATACAGAAATGCATATACTGCAAGAGGATTTTAATATTCCTGTCGAAAAGTTGTGCTACATTCCTTTTCAAGAAGAAGCATTAAATGAGGAACAAATTGAAATATTACCAAAGTTTCCTAACAGGAAGGACTTTATGTTTATTGGTAATTTTATTCATGAGCCAAACTTTAGAACAGTAGAGGTCTTGAAAAAAGAGATTTGGCCTATACTTCGTAAGAAATGTCCTGAAGCTGAGTTGCATATATATGGTGCTTATGCCTCTGAAAAAGTAATGCAATTGCATAATCCAAAAGAGCGTTTTATAATCAAAGGTCGAGCAGAGGATGCGCGTTCAACGATTTCTCAATATCGATTAATGATTGCTCCTATACCTTTTGGCGCAGGAGCGAAAGGGAAATTTGTAGATGCTATGGCCTCAGGAACTCCTTCGATTACCAATACATTAGGTGCGGAATCCATGACTGAGTCGGATTGGAATGGATATATTGTTCAAGATCAACAGGAATTTATAAAAAAAAGTGTACTTCTTTATACTGATGAACATCTGTGGAAGGAGAGACAACGGGCAGGGTTTGAAATATTTAATTCTACCTTAGCAGACTCTTCCTATTCAAAAGATATGTTAGAAAAAGTGAAATACTATAAGGAAAACTTACAAGAAATTAGAAAAAAGCATTTTATAGCAGAAATCTTGCTTCAACAACAATTGAATGCGACTAAATACATGTCACTTTGGATAGAAGAGAAAAATAAGAAAGCACAGTAATTGCTGTGCTTTGGTGTTAGAATAGAAGTAAAAAATAGAATTTTACTACTCATTTAACTTACAATTTTTATACCAACAAATTTTACCTTATTTTTAGTAGCATTCTAGAAAAGATTTAAATCGTAAACTTACAGTTATGAAAACAATTAAAGGACCGGGTATATTTTTAGCACAATTTATTTCCGATCAAGAGCCATTCAATTCGATAGAAAATATTGCGAAGTGGGCAAAATCTTTGGATTTCGTCGGCTTACAAATTCCTACTGGGGATCCCAAATATTTTGATTTGCAAAAAGCTGCAGAAAGTAAAACTTATGCCGATGAGTATAAAGGGAAATTACAGGAAATAGGTTTGGAGATTACAGAATTGTCTACACATTTACAAGGTCAATTGGTCGCTGTGCATCCAGCTTATGACAAACTATTCGACGCATTTGCGCCAGAACAATACCGAAATAATCCTAAGGCACGTACAAAATGGGCTACGCAACAATTGATTTACGCAGCTAAGGCTTCTCAAAATTTAGGTTTGAAAGCTCATGCTACATTCAGTGGATCATTATTGTGGCAATATTTTCACCCTTGGCCACAGCGTCCTGATGGTTTGGTAGATGAAGCTTTTACTGAATTGGCGCGTCGTTGGACACCTATTTTGAATGCTTTTGACGAAGCAGGTGTTGATGTGTGCTATGAGATTCATCCAGGAGAAGATTTATTCGATGGCGTAACGTATGAGATGTTTTTGGAAAAGGTAAATAATCACCCAAGAGCTTGTTTGTTGTACGATCCATCACATTTTGTGTTGCAACAACTAGATTATATTCAATATATTGATTTTTATCACGAGCGAATTAAAGCATTCCATGTTAAAGATTCAGAATTTAATCCTACAGGTAAACAAGGAACATTCGGGGGATACCAATCGTGGTTAAACCGTGCAGGTCGTTATCGTTCACCTGGCGATGGGCAAGTTGATTTCAAAACCATATTTAGCAAATTGACACAATATGGCTACGATGGATGGGCTGTGATGGAATGGGAATGTTGTATAAAAAATCAAATTGATGGTGCGACGGAAGGATCTAAATTTATTCAGGATCATATAATCCGTGTGACTGATAAGGCTTTTGATGATTTTGCTTCTACAGGAGCAGACGCAAAATTCAATAAGGAAATATTGGGGTTATCCTAAAAAATAATGGCTCACTTTAAAAAGTGAGCCATTATTTTTATCTTCCTTTTTTCTGAAAAGGGAATTTCATTTTATATGCTACACGGACTAATCCTTTAGAAATAGCGTCTAACTTGCCTTTAAGCATAGCTTTTTTCAATGGTCCTATTTTGTCCACGAATAATTTTCCTTCTATATGATCGTATTCATGTTGTACGATACGAGCAGCTAAGCCAGTTAATTCAATTTCATGTTCTTCAAAATTCTCATCCAAATAATTGATCAACACATTAGAATAGCGTAGTACATCTTCGGTCACGTCTGGAATAGAAAGACAACCTTCATTAAATGCCCATTTTTCACCAGATTCTTCAATTATGATTGGATTAATGAAAACTTTCTTGAAATCTTTTACAGTTGGATCTCCTTCGCCATCTTCATCATCTTCTCCAAAAGGAGAACCATCAACAACAAATAATCTAATAGGAAGCCCCACTTGAGGTGCCGCCAACCCGACACCACGAGCTGCGTACATCGTTTCGAACATGTTGTCAATCAATTCTTTCAAATTTGGATAATCCTCATCTATCTCTTCTGCCTTTTTTCTCAGTACCGGATCTCCGTATGCTACTATAGGTAATTTCATTCTTAAATATATTCAGGTGGCAAAGTTACCAATTATTTATAATAAGATGTCGTTCAATTTTTTTTGTATTTTAGTATATGTTTAAGGGATTAGAGGTTGTAGAAAAGCTTATTCAAGACCTAGAGCGTGATGAATTGTTGTTAGATTATGTGTTATCAGAAACAGTTATTCGCGTTGATACTACCGAAATCCTTTTACTGATATATCTGCCAAATTCTGTCCGAATTGAGGATGAATTGCACAAGAAAACAGTTCATTTGGATATTGATATTCTGAATAATTCATATAAAAAAGTATTGCAACGTTTGCGTGGATTGTTTGGAAAAGGAGAACGCCTCTATGCCCGACACACTGTCGTTGCCCGAGTAGATAAGCAAGTGGTATCCGAATTTTTGGATGAGTACCATTTAAATATGCCATTGAAAGGAAAATATAGATACGGCCTTTTCCACGACGGGGAGTTAGTTAGTGTTGCGGTTTTTAGTGGCGGGCGAATTATGCGCGAGATACATGAAGAATTTCGCTCCTTTGAATTGCTCCGATTTTGTCATAAAGCAGATTATTTGGTGATTGGTGGTATATCAAAATTGTTAAAGGCATTTATAAAGGATTTCAAACCAAACGATATTATGACTTATTCTGACCGTGATTGGAGTCAGGGGGTGTCATTACAAAAAATAGGTTTTGTAAGTGAAGGAACGACAGAACCTAATCATTTTTATATAAAAAATGGCAAAAGATTAACGTATTTGGATAACAAAGAAAAATACGATTATATTGTAACAAATAGAGGAAGCTTTAAAATGAAACTTTATCTCTGATAAGTTTTTGTTAAATTAGAAAAATCAATATAAACGAAGTAAATAATGAAAAGAAAACTACGCATGGGTATGGTTGGTGGAGGAAATGATGCCTTCATCGGAGCAGTACACCGTATCGCAGCATTCATGGACGGCAAAATTGAGTTGGTTTGTGGAGCTTTTAGTGTAAACCAAGAAATTTCTATACAATCAGGTCGTGATTTATTCGTGTCGGAAGATAGAATTTATCCTGATTACCAAACGATGATTGAAAAAGAGGCTCAACTTCCTGAAGGTGAAAGAATGGATTTTTTGACCATTGTAACACCTAACTTTTTACATTATGAGCCAGCAAAATTAGCTATGGAAGCTGGTTTTGATGTTGTCGTTGAAAAACCGATTACAGTTTCTTTAGAAGAAGCAAAATCGTTACAAGAAATTGTAGGAAAGACTGGTCGTACATTATGTTTAACACATACTTATTCAGGATATCCGATGGTAAAACAGGCTAAAGCGATGATTGCTGATGGGCATTTTGGTAAGATTCGTAAAGTCGTAGTTGAATATCCGCAAGGGTGGTTGAGCCGTCTATCAGAACGTGAAGGTAATGCGGGAGCTGCATGGCGTGCTGACCCAAAGCGATCGGGTAAATCACTTGTGATGGGTGATATTGGTACACATGCCGCGCATTTGGCGGAATATGTAACTGGATTGCGCATAAAAGAGGTTTGTGCAGATTTGACTACGTTTGTAGAAGGACGTTTGTTAGATGATGACGGATCTGTCTTATTGCGATTTGAAGATGGCGCTAAAGGCGTATTGATGGCATCACAAATTTCGGCGGGAGAGGAAAATGCAGTACGTATCCGTGTATATGGTGAAAAAGGAGGTCTTGAATGGGCAAACGAAGATCCTAATAACTTAATTGTTAAAATGTTGGATATTCCTCGTCAATTGTATCGTACAGGAAATAACTATAGCGAACCTTATGCTTTAAGTTCTTTCGCTAAACATAATACACGTATCCCTGCGGGTCACCCAGAGGGTTTGTTAGAGTCATTTGCTAATATCTACCGTAATTTTGCGTTGACAGTTTCAGCTAAACGTGAAGGACTAACTCCTACACCTGAACAGTTGGATTTCCCTACTGTAGCGGATGGAGTAAGAGGTATGGCATTTATTGATACTGTTGTAAAAAGCAACGAAAGTAACGAAAAATGGACTAAATTTGAGGCGTGATAAATGCTCAAAACATTATAGCTCATCTTCAGGAAGATGCTCAATTTCTTCCTGAAGATTTGTTAATTATTCTCGGACCCACCGCAAGCGGCAAAACCAAATTTGCCGTAAAACTCGCAAAATCCCTTAATGCTGAAATCATTTCGGCTGATTCCAGACAAGTATATCGACACATGAATATTGGTACAGGTAAGGATTTGTCTGAATACCAAGATGTTCCTTATCATTTGATCGATATTCTAAATCCTGGCGATAGGTATAATATTGATTTTTTTTTACGAGATTTTGAAGAAGCCTATTGGGATATTATTAATCGAGGTAGGCGTGTGATAGTTTGTGGTGGAACTGGTTTTTATATTCAAAGTCTCCTTCAAACACAGCCTTATTCACAGATTCCTGTTAATCAGAGTTGGAGATTAGAACTGGAGCTTCTTTCAAAAGAAGAACTTCAAGGAATTCTAGAAAGAATGTCTCCACCTGTAGATTTTAAAATTGATTTTTCTTCTCGAAAGCGAATCGTACGCGCTATAGAAATATGTAGATTTTTAGATCAAAATCCAGACTTTAATTTAAATATAACAAAATCATATCGTTACAAAACCCTAGGGTTAAATCCTCCATTGGAAGTTCGTAGAGAACGTATAACTAAAAGACTTAATCAACGCCTAGAAGAAGGAATGATAGAAGAAGTAGAAGGCTTACTAAATATGGGATTATCTCACGAGGAACTTGAATATTATGGATTGGAGTACAAGTACATTTCTTATTATCTCAAAGGTCAGCTTTCTTATAAAGATTTTATCAACAAATTGGAAACAGAAATCCATCGTTATGCCAAACGACAAATGACCTATTTCCGTAAAATGGAGAAGGATGGTGTCGAGATTGAATGGATTTAGTTAGTGAAATTTGAATTAGCTTCTTGTATAGGCTTACACCTTAGCAAGCATCATTGTACTAGGTAATTAAGTAAACTAATTGAAGTGGTTGTCATTTAATAAGAACAATTTTTCTATTTGATATGTTGTAGATTAGAGATTACCAATTCTATACTTTATGAGAAATCTGCTTACAATATTATTTATCGTAATAGATTTAACACACGGATGGAGTCAAACTTTTAAAGAAGTTGTTTATCACGATGAAAAGCAAAAGCTTAAAGCGTTAGCTCTACTATCCTCTTCGCCTGAGAAAAGGGCTGGAGTGTTAATTCTTCCTGCTTGGAAAGGAATTGATCAAGAAGCAAAAGATGCTGCTGTTAAATTAAATAAAGCTGGGTATGATGTGTTTATTGCAGATATCTATGGCGAAGGAAACATTCCCGCGGATAATGTAGCTGCGGGAACACTTGCAGGACAATTTAAATCGGATTACAAGGCTTATCAGCATCGCATCGATTTGGCTTTAAGTGCATTTAAAAAGGAGGGTGTGGATCATACCAAAATTGCAGTAATCGGTTATTGTTTTGGTGGCACAGGAGCTTTGGAAGTAGCAAGAGCTGGTTTTGACGTAGTGGGAGTGGTCTGTGTTCATGGTGGATTGTCAAAGGCGGTAGAGCGCCCTAATTTATCTATCAAAACAAAAGTGCTGGTACAGCATCCTGCTGAGGATAAATCGGTGAGTAAAGCAGATTATGATAATTTAGAAAAGGAATTGAAAGAAGGACAAGCGGATTATCAAATTATTACTTATGCCAATAGTGGTCATACCTTTACAAATCCAGCCTCCAATGATTATAACCCGATAATGGCGACACGTGCTTGGAATCATTTACTAATTTTCTTGGAAGAGGTTTTAAAATAACATAAGCGACTCTTTTGAAGTCGCTTTTCGTAGCCCGTAGGGGAATCGAACCCCTGTTTCCAGAATGAAAATCTGGCGTCCTAACCCCTAGACGAACGGGCCATCATTTCTGAAGTGATGCAAAAATAGAAGTCTAAATTGTAATTTCCAAATTTATTATAAAAAATGGGGAATGAAATTCATTCCCCATTCGAGCGGAGCGCTCTTAATTATAACCTGGATTTTGAATAAGCTTATTATTGCCTGAAATAGCACCATTTGGAATAGGGAATCTATTTAAGTGTTTTGACTTCGATGGCGCATGATCCCACCATTCACCATCGGTGAATACTCCCCAGCGAATTAAGTCTGAACGACGTCTACCTTCCCCAAGAAACTCAATACTCCATTCATTTAAAAATCTATCCTCCATAAGGTTAGCTACTGTAACCGGATTTGGATCTATGTCATCTTCAAAATTTCTCTTTCTTACAGTGTTGATTATTTTAGCGGCTTCAGTGCTATTGCCTAATCTATATTCACACTCTGCCAACATATAATAGATCTCTGTCAAACGGATCTCTGGAACATCAGCAGCATCGTATGCTAGCTTTTGAACATGAAAACGATCTATTACTCGCCTAGCATTCCTGAAACATCGTCGAATAGCCTTAGCCATATTAGGAGCCATATCCATGGTCACCTCTTTAACCTTGTTTCTTGTACGAAGAGGAATTCGTTCTAACACGGCAATGATATCTTCTGCTTTTGTCCCCTTAATAGTAGCTACAAGAGTTCCTTTCTTACCTTTTGCAGATTTACTACTTACGATAGTATAAAGTTCACCATTACTAAAACTAGTCTCATCAATACTTAAGTGTTCAGCTATATTCTGTTGAAATAGTATCCAATTCTCTGCATGCGATTTTTGATCCCAATCGTGGTAATCGCTCAGATGATTCTTATATTGATCTTGCAACTGCTTGCCATCCATCTGAAAGAACAGACCTACTAGCTGAGCACTTACAGGATGGTTATCCAAATATCTTCTTTAAAAAAAGGCCGAATTCTGTCGTCATTCGGGTACCTTCACGTACTAGATTCCAATCTCTTGTAATAATCTCTCTAGTGTCCAAAACAGTTCAACGCCGCCGCCGGATATGTAGGGTAACTTTTTGACCTCGAATGGGAAAATCGGAAATCTCCGTAGAAGGCATAAATCCTTTGGATTCTAGCTTAATCTTTTCATAACCTGCAGGAGAGGTATTAAGCTCATCTAAATAAATATGAAGTTGATTTTCTACTTGATCTATTTCTTGGATTTGAAAATATTCTAATAGCCCTTAGGGCATTAACAAGGATAATAATTTACGTTCGGCCGCTTGCAAGTGTGTACTATTTAAAAAACACTAAATTAACTATTTTTTTAATTCCCCCCCCCCAAACTTTCAGTATGATCCTAAAAATATTTATAATTGAAGATGTGTGATAGCAAAAAAAAAGCGACTCTTATGAAGTCGCTTTTAGTAGCCCGTAGGGGAACCGAACCCTTCGAACATTGGTCTCTTTATCAGCACTTTACAAACACTTGGCTTCCCAACTCACCGAATAACTCACTGGTTTGACATACGTTTTAGCTGCAATTGCTTAATATTTTAAAGATACGGAATTTGGGTGTTAAACACAAATTCGGATAGACAAAAAAGCCTTCTGTTCGAACGTGAACAATTATATTAATAGCTTCACCTATTAATGGCGCAGAAGTTACGAAATGTCGATTCCGGATATGTTTTTGCAATCAAAGATCAAAATATCTACTATTCAATGTACAATGATAAGATAATCTACTGTCCTGATTATCTTTCTTCTGGGTATTCCTGATGATAAGCAACGAGCTCCTCGAAGTTTGTATACTTAAGTATTTTCAGATCCTCCTTGATCACATTGTTTCTTGCTGAGTGGAAAATGGCTCCACGTTCATCAGTCCGAACCGGAAGCTCTTTCCATCTTGAAAGAAGCTGATGATCGCAATCTTCTTATTCTGGTATTTGGTCCAGTACGCATATCTTCGGCCGAGATCTGTGAAAGCGTAATCAAGATCTCATAAGGCACATCCGTACTCTAGATGACAAAGGCAATTACTAGTCCTCCTACCTTACCGTAGCGCCTGACTGCATAATCTTTGCAATATATCGGTATTGCGAAAGCATCGCTAATAACTCGGTACCAATGAGTACGGACGGGAACATTAAAATCTTTAAGTTCTTACGAGATTCATTTGCGTTTCTGTGGAGCTCGGTAGTTTATTGCCATAGTATATTTAAGATATTCTTGTAGATGCTAATTCCGTTCTATTTTTTGGATAAAAAAAATAGGTTATCTTTGTTGAAATAGAATTTCGATATTTATGACCAATAGGACCGCTCGCGTTTATGGGGTAGATGAAAACACCATGTTTATGGTGTTTCTAAAGGGAAGTAGCGATGCTTTTTCATATTTTTATACCTTTTTCATCAACGATCTGTATGCATATGGGATAGGCCTCGGCGGTAGTGAAGATATTGTAAAGGATGCCATCCAAGACATCTTCATAAAGATCCATTCCAACAACCAAAAGGAGTTTTCGTCTATTGAACATCTGAAATTCTTTTTGCTCAAGTCCCTTAAAAATAAACTTTATAACATCTATACCTCTAAGGTGGTTTCTATGGCGAGCCCCATCACCGAGGAAGCGCTTGAATTCTCTATTTCGACGACCGTCTTGGATACGATTATTAATGAAGAAGATCGCATTATCATACAGCAAAAGATAGATAATCTTCTTACTAAATTGACCGCTCGCCAAAAGGAAGCGATCTATCTACGTTTCATACAAGAACTGGAGTATGCAGAGATTGCAGAAATACTGAACATGACACAGCATGGCGCGCGAAAGCTTATTTCGCGGTCACTGAAAAGGTTGCGGGGCGAGGAGCAATTGCTCTTGATATACCTGTTAAAACATTTCTGTTCTTGATGTATCAAAGGTTACACATCTCGTGGGGATGTCATGTTTATAGCTAAAAAAATATTTTTTCCAAAAAATGGGTATAAAAGAATATCTCGTTTGTATATACGGAAAGCAAACAAGATAAATGCACGATAACCAATTTCGAGGATATACCGCTATAGACTTTCTCAAGGACGAGAATTTTCTGCGTTGGCAGCTTCTAAACAGTGAAGAGGATATCCTGTTTTGGAAAGATGTTATCGATCGGCACCCTGATATTGCTCCTATCATAGAGGAAGCCATCTCGTTGTATAAATCCAGTGTCCGTTTCAACAATTTCAATATGACACCAGCTGAAATTTCTGAAAGTAGGGATCAGTTGCGGTATATAATCGGCCAAAAGAAAAAGAAAAGAGTAAGATATGTCGCGTTACGAGCGATCGCAGTTGCTGCTTGCATCCTAGTTGTCATATCGCCTTTCTTATGGAAGAAAAGTGAAGATGTTCAGCAAAAGGATATTGAAGCGTATGCACAAGCATTACCAGAAGTAGATTTTAATGCTAAGGATACCCGGCTTGTTCTAGGTGATGAGCGCATTGTTGCTTTATCCAATAAAGAATCTTCCATTCAATACGACGAGGATAGTATTATGGCGGATGATAATGTGATTTTCGAGAATAGCACACCCTCTTATAATCAATTAATTACACCTTACGGCAAACGTTCAACGATTACCTTTTCGGATGGTACAAAAGCGTGGGTCAATGCGGGGACCAAGCTCATCTATCCGAACCAATTCAGTAAAGAAACCCGGGAGATCTATGTTAATGGAGAAATTTATATAGAAGTTTCCGAAGATAAGAACCGTCCATTTATCGTCAAAACGAAGCGGATGGATATAACAGTGTTGGGAACGAAATTTAATGTTTCTGCATACGAAGCAGATAATGCAAACAGTGTTGCGCTACTATCGGGTTCTGTCCATATTGCTGCCGATATACATCAGAAGGACGTGATATTAAAACCTGACCAACTATATTCCAATATTGATGGCAAGCCGTCTATCAAGAAAGCGGATGCAAGTATGTATGCCTTATGGATACAAGGCCTATACCATTACGAAAGCGAAGCGTTAGGCAATATTATCAAACGTTTGGAACGCTATTATGGTGCGAAAATTAGTTGTGATAATCAAGTGGCAACATTGATTTGCTCTGGTAAATTGGACCTCAAAGACAATTTAGATATCTTACTGACCGACTTAACGCGTGCGTTACCGATTAACTATCGAAAAAATACGGAAGACCATTACATCATTTATTAATAAACCACAAGACTTGATCTAAAACGAAGTGCGTATGAAATAAATATAAACCTACAAAACAAGAAACCGGATAACAGGCCAGTGTCATCCGGTTGAATTTAGTTATAGTTATAAACTTATAAACCATTACAAATGTATGATAATTTTGAGAAACCTAGCTCTTTTCGGCTAGGTATTAGAAGAACATGTCGAATTATGAAATTGATTGTTTTATGCCTTGTGCTGGGTATCGGTATATGTTACTCCAATGACAATTATTCCCAGACGGCAAGGGTATCCCTTCACCTAAAGAACAGGACCATAAAGCAGGTGTTGTCAGAAATCGAGAAAAAAACGGAATATGTTTTTTTCTATCAAGATAATGTCCTTGATGGCAACCGGAAGGTAACGGTGAATACGGAAAACCGGAAGGTTTCGGAAGTGCTGGACGAAATTTTGTTGCCTATGGGCAATACGTATTTTGTCTCTGATAGGCAGATTTATGTAATTAAAAAGAATGAACCTCGTCCTGTAGGACTCGTTAAAAAACAGCAGCGACAAGTTAAAGGAAAAGTAACCAATGAAAGCGGAGAGACAATGGCTGGCGCCAGCGTTGTGGAAAAAGGGACAACGAATGGAACGACAACGGATGAGGAAGGACTATTTACACTGGAGGATTGTGATAACAATTCTGTTTTGCAAATATCCTTTATTGGATATAAGACCAGAGACATACTTGTCGGTGATTTGGGTTTCATTGATGTTAAACTTGAATCTGAAAGTATTTTTGATGAGATCGTTGTTGTAGGAGCGGGAACACAAAAGAAAGTGTCCGTTACAGGAGCCATTACAACGGTCAAAGGATCAGAGTTACGCACGCCGTCTTCGTCTTTAACAAACAATTTGGCTGGAAAGCTATCCGGTGTCGTTGCCATGACCAATAGTGGAGAACCGGGATCTACCTCACAGTTTTATATTCGGGGGATTGGTACTTTTGGCGGACGTGCCACACCCTTGATTTTATTAGATGGCGTAGAAATATCGGCAGGAGACCTCAATAATATTCCACCGGAGGCTATCGAAAGTTTTTCTATTCTGAAAGATGCTTCGGCAACAGCTATCTATGGTGCCCGTGGCGCTAATGGCGTGATGCTGGTGACTACCAAAAGTGGTATAGAAAATGAAAGAGCGAGGATAAATGTGTCTATTGAAAACTCCTTTCTCAAACCGGTTAACATAGTGGATTACGCAGATGGAGCAACATTTATGGAAACATACAACAATGCTTTGTTAAGTCGTAACCCATCGGCTCAATTACGTTATACGCCTGAACAAATTGCAAATACACGCAATGGCGTAAACCCGTATGTATTTCCAGATGTAGATTGGTATGATTTAATGTTTAAAGACCATGCTTTAAGTCAACGGGCGAATGTAAATGTACAAGGTGGGGGATCAAAGGTTGTATATTATATGAATATGCAAGTTAACCACGATGGTGGTCTATTGGATGTGCCTGAAAAATATTCATTTGACAACAATTATAATCGTTGGTTGTATACCTTCCAAAATAATATCGGTTATAGTGTGACACCGACGACGAAGCTCGACTTACGAATGAATGCGCAGGTTACGCGTCAGACCTCACCGGATATATCTTCAAACGATATTTTCTATCAGATATTTACCAATACGCCTGTATCGTTTCCAGCCACATTTCCAGAAGATGACGCAGGACACATTAAATTCGGAAGCGCGGTCATGTCGCCAGGTCGGTTTTATACAAACCCGTATGCCAATATGTTGAACTCTTTTAGAGAAACGAATTCCAATAAATTGAATGTCTCCATGGCACTCGATCAGAAGTTGAACTTTCTGACCGAAGGACTGTTCGTTACATCGTTGCTTAATTTCAATAATTATTCAAATACCTTCTATTCGAGATCATTAGCACCGTTCTTATATAGCGTCGCCAATGGGAGTTGGGATGAGGCAAATCCAGATCAGTTTAGCTTGTCGCGGCTACAAGTAGGCGCTGAATATATCAATCAATCGGATGTGACACGAGCTAGTGACAACACATTCTATTTTGATGCGCGCTTGAACTATGACCGCAAGTTTGGAAAGCATGCCGTAACCGGGATGTTTATGTACATGATGCGTGAGTTCCGCTTGGGGGTATTACCTAATAGAAATCAAGGGCTTTCCGGTCGTATGACGTATGATTATGATAATAGGTACCTAGCTGAATTCAACTTTGGCTATAATGGCACAGAGCGTTTGGCAAAAAATCAGCGATTTGAATTTTTCCCCGCGATGTCGTTAGGATGGGTTGCTAGTAATGAAGGTTTTTGGGAACCAATAGCAAAATATGTCGATTATTTTAAATTAAGAGGGTCATATGGTTTAGTTGGTAGTGACGAAACAGGTCTCTATGATGGCGCTCCGCACTTTCTTTACCTAAATGTCGTGGATATGTGGGGTGGCCCAAGCTTTAGTTCAGGATATACAGGTAATTATACATTACAGGGACCTGTTGTTAATACATACGCAACATATAATCCCAGTTGGGAGCGATCAACGCAATTTGACATAGGTGTTGATATGCGCCTGCTTAATACCGTAAACGTTACTTTTGACTACTACCATAATAAACGTGACCGGATTTTGATGAGACGTGCCTCTTTTCCTTCTATGTTGGGATATGCTAATGCCGTGCCTTGGGCAAATATCGGAAAAGTGGAAAACAAAGGTATTGAACTTAGTGTAAACTGGCAAAAACAACTGACGGAAGATCTTTCTGTGGATATCCGGGGGAATTATACCTATACCCAGAATAAATACATATATGTAGACGAACCTGACTATCCCTATACTTGGCAAACAAATACTGGGAAGCCATTGGGTCATACAAGAGGATATATCGCTGATGGTCTATTTAGAGATGTGGAAGATATCCGGACACATGCTGATCAGACACTGTTTGGTAGTGTCGTTATGCCCGGGGATATCAAATATCGGGATATCAACGGAGATGGAAGAATTACTGTTGAAGATCAGGTCATGTTGTCGTCTTATGGAAATATGCCTCGTATACAATATGGCTTAGGGATAAGCATGACGTATAAAAAGTTGGATATGAGCGTGTTTTTCAACGGTTCTGCTAAGCGTCGGATCATGTTGTCCAACGTGAATCCTTTCTCGGCAAATGATAGTAATGATCGGAATCTGATGCAATGGATTGCCGACAGCTATTGGATGGAAGGAGAAGATAATTCAAATGTTTCCTATCCGCGCTTGGGTACACTCGGTACCCAAATAACCAATAATTTACAACCAAGTAGTTTTTGGATGCGTAAAGGTGACTTTATCCGTTTTAAGACACTCGAAGTCGGTTATAGATTACCTTATTGTCGTGTGTACTTTAGCGGTGATAACCTTGCGGTGTGGTCGCCGTTTGACTATTGGGATCCAGAGTTGGCATACAATACCTATCCGCTACAGCGGACATTAAACCTAGGCGTACAGTTCAACTTTTAATGTAACTATTTAAGCAATGAAAATATTTTATAAGAAAAAACTATATACTGCAGCAGTCGCTTTGTTGTCTTTGGCTTCTTTTGGCTCCTGTGACTACTTAGATGTAGTCCCTCCTGAACAGGCAGATACGAAAGATATGATTATTGACGATGTATCAGCATTACGGAATTTATATGCTTGTTATGGCTATTTGCAGAATGGAAATGCAGACTTGAATTTTGTCAAACTGGTTGCCGATGAAACGGTCTTCCCGCAAGAATGGGGTTCTAATGCTTGGCGTCTCGCCCAGTGGAATGCTGTCACGCCTTCATCTATTGACGGGAACACCGATTATCCATGGGTAGTCTGGTATAACGGCATAGGCTATTGCAATCTTTTTCTGCGATTGATCGAGGAAAATAATCCCACGCTCAACCCTAACAGTAAAGCACAGTACATCGCCGAGGCAAAATTCCTAAAGGCCTATTACCACTTCAGGGCATTGCAAACTTATGGCCCGATACCTATTGTCGACGACCTTTTGCCAACTAATATTCCGAAGGATCAAGTTCCCGGTCGTTCTCACTTCGATTTTTGTGTAGATTATATTGTTGGTTTATTGGATGAAGCAATGGCTGCGTTGCCGGCACAGCATACAAACAATCAGGATTTTGGCAGAGCAACATCCATCATCGCCAAGGCATTGAAGGCACGTGTTTTGTTAATTGCAGCATCTCCGCTTTGGAACGGCGAATTTCCAAATAGAGGATGGAGAAACGACAAATTTGAAACACCTGGATATGGAAACGAACTCGTCAGCTTGCAATATGACGAAAACAAATGGGTGCGGGCAAGAGCGGCATGCTTAGATGCTATACAAGCAGCAGAAGCTGGCGGAGCAGCATTATATGATGTGTCTGTATCGGAAACGTTGCGGACTAACCAACAGATTCCACTCCCGCACATACCGGGACTAGATCCCAACACAGAAGAAGGAGAAGCTTTCCGGCAAAAGGTAATGATGCTCCGCTATCTGAATACCGCCAGACCTGACGAAGGGAACCGCGAAACGATATGGGCGATGACCAGTCAATGGGCTGCTGATGAAGATATGCGTATGTCTTCGATGCCGCATTATGTCCTAACGAGTAATGAAAACCAAAATATAGGAGGTTGGAGCGGTCAGTCCCCTACCTTATACACGATGGAGAACTTCTATACCCGCAATGGGATATTGCCGGAAGAAGATCCAACCTTTATTGATAGATCGGCGTGGCTACGATCTGCGGAACTATCCAATTCGGACATCGTTAATCTGAACGTCAATAGAGAACCCCGTTTCTATGCATGGCTTTCTTTTGATGGTGATGAATACTCACCCGTGATTGCCAATCGGTCTCCGTTATACATTGAAATGCGCAACCCACAAAGATCCGGCTATGATGCTACTATTTGGGGAACACGGAATTATTCGGTCACAGGTTTTCTAAATAAAAAATGGGTACATCCTAATTTGAATTATACCGGTGCCGGATGGGGTAATAATTTTGGGGCAACAACCTATCCGATTACGTTAATCCGTCTAGGCGAATTATATCTTAACCTCGCAGAATGTGATGCTCATTTGGCTGCAAATACTACTGAGGGCTTGGACTATTTGAATAGGGTGCGTAGACGGGCCGGAGTGCCTGAATGGACAGAATCCTTGCTCGCTCAGTACGATAAATCACTGTTGGATGCTGTGCTGGAAGAGCGTTTTGTCGAATTATACCTAGAGGGACATCGGTATTTTGATATTCGACGGTATGTACAGGGAAGGCAACATTTAAATCCCGATAAATTTGTAGGACTAGATGCGGTACGCAGAGCGCCTTCATTCAGCGTATTCAATACGCCAACGAAAATAAACCAACCTTTCGGGTGGGAAGACCGTCTGTATTTAATGCCTATATCGAACAGTGAGCTGTATGCAAACCCACAGATGGTGCAAGCACCTGGTTATTAAACTTAAATTATTGAAAGATGAAAAAAATCATTCATATCATATTATTAACAGGAGTATTCACATCGTTCTTCTGTTCCTGTAACGATGATTTTGCAAACAATATATTTCCTGATAGATATATCAAAATTCTTTCTTTGAAAGAGACGGGAATTAAAGATATCACGATGAACACAACACAACAGCAAGTGGTGGATTCTATTTTAATATTAAAAGGAGGAGGGCGTCCAAACTCTACTTCGAATATGGGATTGAAAGTGCTATCTAGGGAAGAAGCAGCAGCGATAGGTGGTTATGAAGTAAGCAATATACGACTGATACCGACGGATTCTTATGATCTCTCACAGGGTCAAAATATAAAGTTAGAGGAGAATGAAGACCATAAATATGTGCCTATTACCTTCTATCCTATAGAGATATATGCAGCCATGGATGAAGAGGAGCAGGAAGGTCTTGTTTGGGTGCTGCCCCTAGCGCTGGAAAGTTCATCAGATACGATCAATGATTCGAGAAATAAGCTTTTGATACGATTTGAGGTGAATAGACCGCTAGTGGAATGGGAGATAATAGAAGATGGAAATGCTGAAATCGCGTTGCAGACATTGGATATCCCCCTAAAACTAAAAATTTCACATAGCGGGGATAACGTATTGGATTTTACCGTCGGACTGAGCCATACAGAAAATGAAAATCTGGCAAACCGGTATAATGACTCCTTGGGTACCAATTACTCATTATTACCTAATAACACCTATAATCTTAGTGACTTTAGTTTTAATGCTGGAGATAGAGAAGCGCAGTCCACGCTTCAGCTCAGACGAGCAGGATTGCAACAGGACAAAACTTACCTATTGCCACTTAAGCTATCCGAACTATCGGTAGATAATATAGAAAAAACTAACAGAGTTAAATACATCGTGGTAACCAATCCGAAATATGTATATCGCGATGTACAGCGGAATGATTGGAAAGTTGTTTTTGTAAACAATCAACAACGGTGGAGAGAGCCTGATTTTTTTGCTAGATCATTAATTGATGGCAAAATCGAGACTGTCTGGGCAACGAAGTGGGACGGTGCTATACCCACATGGGATGACTACGATTACGGTGCTATGGATTACTGGGGATATCACATGTTTTGGGAACGAAGAGACATACCGAATATCGTCATCGTCATTGATATGGGAAAGGAAGTAAATTTTGGTGCCGTAGGTGTGGGACAGGGTACACTGGACATGGGTGATCGAGATTTAAAAAGCTGTGAATTCTATCTGAGTGATTCGTTTAAATTTATAGCCGACGGCGATTTGGAGAATTATAAGAATGTCAACAAGGGTAATACGTGGAATCTTGCCATTACCTATAACAATATTCCTAATGTCGGAGGAGGTCCCTATTGGTATCATTTACATGAATCAAGCACGGTATCTAATGTACCGAAAGGTCGTTACCTAAAAGTACGTCCGACAGCGAGTCATCGGGCGAACAATCTGGTGAGTTTTAGTGAATTGTATGTAAAAGAGCTTATCAGTATTGATGGTAATCCCGTGCAATAATTGAACGTAAAAAAAGAAAAAATGGAGGTATCTGAAAGGATTTCCTTTTGGGTACCTTCATTACAAATGAAGAAAAATAAAAATGAAGAAATTGTATTTTATCCCTGCACTGTTATGTTTGCTTCTCGCTTTTTGTTTTTGCGGAGGGAAAGCACGGGACGCGAAATCGGCACCTATTGAAATGGAACGTTACCCCATTCCCATCGAACAGATAAAGGGTCGTGATCCCTTTTTGTATGCAGATGAGGAGTCAAAAACGTACTATCTTACCTTCAGGAACAATCCACACTTTAAGATGTATAGTAGTAAGGATTTGAAAAACTGGAAAGATGAGGGGAACGTATTCACGGCCAATGAGGATTTCTGGGGTAAGCAAGACTTTTGGGCGCCCGATTTGTATGAGTATAAAGGTAAATACTATATTTTCGCGACATTTTCTGACTTGCCAACCATAAATAGAGGTACTTCTATTTTAGTGGCAGATAATGTTACAGGACCGTATAAACCACTAGTAAACCACGCCGTTACTCCTTCCGACTGGATGAGTTTGGATGGCAGTCTTTTTATTGACGATGAGGATAAGCCTTGGATCATCTTTTGTAAGGAATGGTTACAAGCGATAGATGGTGAAGTCTATGCCCAGCAACTATCCGATGATCTGAAAGAAACGATCGGAGATCCTGTGCTCTTATTAAATGCCTCCACAGCACCTTGGACGAGTACCATCAAGTTTGAGAACGTAACCGGCTATGTAACCGATGCTCCTTTCCTGTATAAAACGGATGATGGCAGGTTACAAATGATATGGTCGAGTTTTGACAAAAACCGGAAGTACGCCATGGGTATAGCCGAGTCTGAATCCGGAACCCTCGCTGGGCCATGGAAACATTTGCCCGAGCAGTTAAATCACGATGATGGAGGGCACGCGATGATCTTTAGAGGCTTTGATGGGCATCTGTATATTTCGTACCATACACCAAATGGCTATCCGGAGAAACCAAAAATTACCAGAATAAAAGAAACGAACGAAACTATTGTTATTCAATAATTTAAAAAAAAATGAGAAAATTAAGTAAAGCATTATCTATTATCCTTTTTTTACATTTTGTATGTGTCACCTTCGCCTCATGTCAGGGCAAGAAGGGTGTAGAGCCTGAAGAGACTAATCCTCCCGGTACATCAGATGGTAATGGGGGATATTTATTTGCCCACATGACGAATGCGGCATATGGACATTTGTTTTATTCTGTCTCACGTGATGGTTTGAAATGGGAAACGTTGAACAAGGCCAACGAAATTGTGTCAGATTATCGTGGACACCCGGATATTTGCCAAGGTGGTGATGGCAATTACTATATGATCGGCGTTCGGGATGAGCATTCACCCCTGCTTACGCTGTATCATTCGTCAGATCTCATCACTTGGGGCCGGAAGGATCTTGCCAGAAGTGTATTTGATGTCTCCCATTTGGGACAAGAAAACGAAGCGTACTATGTGGGGGCGCCTAAGATGTTTTATGATGAGGCCAGTAAGCAATATATAATCACTTGGCATGCCTCGTTTCCAGGGCTTAAAGACGTACCCTGGTGGGAAGGAATGCGTACATGTTATGTCCTGACTCCAGATTTCGAAACATTTACGAAAGCGGAGCGATTGTTCAACTTTACGGGTAGCGATGAGAATATGGCCACTATTGATGCGATCATCAGAAAAGTGGATAATACCTATTATGCGATTATTAAAGATGAGCGTTGGCCAGAAAAAAGTGCTACCGGAAAAACGGTACGAGTCGCCACATCTCCTAATCTAACGGGGCCATATAGTAATCCCGGTCCGCCGATTAGTCCTTCGTGGCGTGAAGCGCCTATTATTGTTAAATCGATGGATGACAAAAGCTGGTTCCTGTACGTCGAAAACTATGGAGAACATCTATACGAGTTATATAATGCGAATTCGTTGACGGGTAGCATGTGGTCTAAGGTCGAGTTCACCCCCCCTGTAGCCAGACATGGGTTTATCATCAAAGTCAATGAAAAGCAATATCAGGATATAGTGAAAGCTTATAAGTAAAATAAAGAGAATTCATATTCTTATTAAACAAACAAACCATGAAAAAGAAACTGTTAAAAAGTGCCGTATTATTATATATTGCCGCCATCCTTTTTTCTTGTAGTACCCCAGAGGAAAAACCTCGTGACCGCTGGACAGAAGAACAAGCCAACGAATGGTATAAACAATGGGGTTGGCTTCGCGGCGCAAATTTTCAACCAAGTACTGCGATCAACCAGTTGGAAATGTGGCAGGAAGAAACATTCGACCCTGAAACTATTGACAGGGAGCTTAGTTGGGCAGCCGGAATCGGAATGAACTGTATGCGGGTATATTTACACCATGCAGCTTGGAAAGTTGACCAAGAAGGTTTTAAAGACCGCGTGAAGCAGTATATGGATATTGCGGAGAAACATGGTATTTCGACAATATTTGTTTTCTTTGATGATTGTTGGAATGCGACGTATACGACGGGAAAACAACCGGAACCTAAGCCCGGGATTCACAATTCGGGATGGGCTCGTGATCCGGGAGATCTATTGCGTGACAAACCGGAATTGATAGAGACATTGGAAGTATATGTAAAAGATATATTGACCGCATTCAAAGATGAAAAACGGATTGTTTTCTGGGATTTATACAATGAACCAGGTAATAGTAATTACGGTAATAAAAGTATGCCATTATTGGAAAAGGTCTTTGAATGGGGGCGTGCGGTTAACCCAGCGCAGCCCTTAAGCGTTGGCGTTTGGGATAAGGCGTTAGTTGAATTGACTGCATATTCATTGGCAGAGTCGGATATCATCTCCTACCATAATTATAATGGGCCGGAAGATCATTTGGCAGCTATCGACTCTCTACAAAAACTTAATCGCCCAATGATCTGTACGGAGTACATGGCGAGGCGTAATGGAAGTACTTTCGAAACCATTATGCCGATTCTGAAAGAGCATGCCGTCGGAGCAATCAATTGGGGATTAGTTTCAGGTAAAACAAACACAATTTTTGCATGGGATACGCCCTTGCCCAATGAGAAAGAGCCACCTCTTTGGTTTCACGATGTGTTCCGAAAAGATGGAACTCCTTTTTCACAGAAAGAGGTAGACTTTATTAAAGAAATTACTCGGGGGAATTAGTTCCCCCCGTTGCTTTGCTGTTTGACACATTTCCATATACTCATAACGAATGTGTGGAGTTGCTACCTTTGAGTGGAGACAGATTTAAAAAATAAAGAATTAAATTTGTTAACATATGGCACGAGTATTTGAAGAATCTTTTAAAATCATGGCAGTTGAATTATCCTGTATAAAAGGA
>NZ_WUQZ01000014.1 GCF_009829075.1 Sphingobacterium composti
CATTAGGTAATTCTCGTGTATTGCTCACTAACTTAAGGTTCATTCCTTCCTTGCTTTGCCGTAAGCAAGTACTACGAAATCGGCTGACTTCTCACAGCTAGCTTTACTCCTTGCTTCTGAAAAAAAAATTCCACAAGTCTGTGAGATCTCCCCGGGTAAGAACGATAACTTTCCTCTCATGTGTCTGCTACATTTACCTTGATGCTTCTGTACAGTATAGGACTTTAGTTTGTGTTGCAACCTCATCCAGCATAGTAGGCCTTATATGTAGTTTCTGTCCGTCAGACCGAGAGTTTGCCTGTGGCTTCCTTCAGATTCCACCTCACGGTGGACACCCTTGCCTTCGGCTAACACTTCCAACTGTAATGGCGTGTTCGGGACTTGCACCCTAGAGTTATCGCCCATGCCGGGTGCACAACAAAAAAAGCTCCGAGAAAATCTCGAAGCTTTACAACCTAATCAACCATCTAATATCTATTATTCTTCAGATAAAAATGGATATCTATAATCCGTATCTGGGGTAAATGTTTCTTTAATCGTACGTGGAGAAACCCAACGTAATAAGTTAATCATCGAACCCGCTTTATCGTTTGTACCAGAACCTCTCGCACCACCGAATGGCTGTTGACCAACTACTGCACCTGTACATTTATCGTTGATGTAGAAATTACCTGCCGCATTGCGTAATGCATGTGTAGCTTGGTCGATAGCATAACGATCTTGCGCGATTATCGAACCTGTCAACGCATAGATCGATGTAGAATCAACTAATTTCAAAGTTTCTTCGAATTTAGCATCTTCGTAAACATAAATAGTCAATACTGGACCAAATAACTCTTCTGATAACGTTTCGTAATCAGGAGTCTTTGCCAAGATAACTGTTGGATGAATGAAATAACCTTTAGATTTATCGTATTCGCCACCAATTACCACCTCTGCATCAGCAGATTCTTTCGCTCTCTCGATATATTTTGTGATTTTGTCAAAAGCTTTCTCGTCAATAACGGCATTGATGAAGTTAGAGAAATCTTCTGTCCCACCGATTTTGAATGATTTGATAACCGCTTCCATCAAGTCTTTCAACTCTCCCCACAATGATTGTGGAATGTAAGCACGTGAAGCAGCCGAACATTTTTGTCCTTGGAACTCGAAAGCACCACGAACTAAAGCTGTATTCAATACTTTGATGTCTGCCGAAGAGTGTGCAACGATGAAATCTTTACCACCTGTCTCTCCTACGATACGTGGGTAAGTTTTGTATAAATGAATATTCTCCCCAATTGTTTTCCAAATATCTTGGAAAACCCCTGTAGAACCTGTGAAGTGAATACCCGCAAAATCAGGATGCTTGAAAATCACATCTCCTGCGTCAGGACCTGAGACATACACTAAGTTGATAACGCCATCAGGAAGACCAGCTTCTTTGAAGACTTGCATTAATACATTAGCTGAATAAATTTGTGTATTTGAAGGTTTCCACACCACTACGTTACCCATCATTGCCACACAAGTAGGCAAGTTACCAGCAATGGCAGTAAAGTTGAATGGCGTCAATGCGAAAACAAAACCTTCTAAAGGACGTTGCTCTAAGCGGTTCCATATACCTTTGCTATTAGCTGGAGGTTGTTGTTGGTATATTTCAGACATGTATTTTACGTTAAAACGTAAGAAATCAATGATTTCACATGCTGAGTCGATTTCAGCTTGATATGGGTTTTTCGATTGACCCAACATCGTAGCCGCATTTAATTTATAACGGTATTTTGTAGAGATTAACTCTGCTGCTTTCAAGAAAATTGCCGCACGTTGCTCCCACGGAAGATTTTCCCAATCATTTTTAGCCGCCAAAGCCGCATTAATAGCATCTTTCACATGTTGTTTTGTACCTTGAGAGTAATAACCCAATACATGTTGATGATCGTGTGGAGGCGTAAGTTTTGCTTTATTTTCAGTACGAACTTCTGCACCACCAATATACATTGGCACATCAATTTCTTGTGCTCTTGCTTCAGCAATAGCAGCTTTCAATAATTCTCGCTCTTTAGTACCTGGAGCGTAACTATATACAGGCTCATTTACTGGAGCCGGAACGTTGAAAAATCCTTTTAACATAATCGTATTTATTTGTAGTAAAGATACATAGAAACCATTAACACCGATTTACCCTATTTATCCATGTATAAACGTATTCTGTCAAATCAACACATCAATTCATTATTAAAATCTTAATTAAAGCTAATTTAGGTTTACGCTATAAAAGTAAAAATTATCATGCATATAATCTTGTTATTTATCGTCACTTCGACTTAAGGAGAAGTCTATTTGATAATCAATAGATATGCTGAAATATAAATTCTCCATGACTTAGATTTCTTGCTTCGCTTCGCGCGAACTGACGCACTAACACAATAGGAAATCCTCCAATTACATGTCCAAGCTATGCGCTTGAATATATTTCTTAGGAGACATTTTAGTTATCGCTTTGAAGACGCGATTAAAATGTACAATATTATTAAAGCCAACTTGAAAAGCAGCTTCGGCGATATTTTCGGATTTATTATTGAGTAATATTTGACAAGCTTTTTCGATACGTACTTCGTTCAAAAAGGTAATGTACGTTTTCATCGTGTGTTTTTTGAAGAACTTACAAAACGAAGTTGGCGTCATATGCACTAGTGAAGCCACTTGATCCACGGAAATATCTTCTTGATATTTGTCAAAAGTAAATTTATAAACCTGAGAGATGCGCACACCATCTTTATCCGAATAACTCATATCGCGTACACCAGAATACAATGAAACTGCATCATGACGGTGTTGCGTCAAAGCGTGTAACAGTTGCAAAAATTCTGCAAAACGTGGCATTCCCGTCTTGACCATCAGATTGGTAAAGAAATGCATCATCGATTCGGAAATCGAACGATCCAACATTTTGGACGTGTGCAATTCATTGAAATAATCGCGCACTGACTCAAATTCCGGAATGTGATATAACTTTTTCATCCGCTCGAGATTCACAAAAATATGAATAGCATGAATATCTCCTTTCTCTTCTTCGGCTTCGACTTCCCGATCAAACATATGTGGCTCATTCGGCTTCAACACAAAAATATCACCCGACTGAAAAGACTGCATCACATTACCGACCATTATCGTACCTTTTCCACGCAGAATATATGTTACCTGCGCTTCATCATGGCGATGATAATAATTATAAAAATTTTCCTTTTTATCCTCCAAAACAGCAAAAACACCTTCGCCGTAAACAGAAACGGTAAATTGAATCGGTTTCATGCGTCGAATCTACTTTTTCTTAAGTTTATTAGCGAACACTTTCTTCACTTTTTCAACTTTTGGACGAGCCACTAATTGACAATACATCTCATTAGGATTGTTATTATAGTAGTTCTGGTGATAATCTTCTGCTTGGTAAAATTTATCAGCCATTTCGATAGTTGTAACGATTGGTTTATCGAAAGCACCTGATTTATTTAACTCAGCTATATAGAAACGTGATTTTTCTTCTTGTTCCTTATTTAGAGGAAAAATCGCTGAACGATACTGCGTACCTACGTCATTCCCTTGACGATTTAATTGTGTAGGATCGTGCATCGTAAAAAATACTTCTAACAATTCATCAAAAGTAATTTTCGTCGTGTCATAAGTTACCTTTACCGCTTCTGCGTGTCCAGTATTTCCTGTACTGATTTGCGCGTAGGTTGGATTTTCTGTGTGCCCGCCAATATATCCAGAGACCACCGTGTCTACACCTTCCAACAACAATAATGGTGCTTCCACACACCAAAAACACCCACCTGCTAATATAGCTACTTCTCTATTTTCCATTTTAATTTCCTCAACTTTCACGTATTCCTTATGCATTTTCGCCTTGCTCTGACACGAAAATAAAACACATAATGTAATACCAACTAAGATAAAACTGAATAATTTCATATCATCACAATTTAATAATAACAAAGGCGACATACTAGGATGTCGCCTTATCAAAATCTTATATCAGATCTCAAATTATTTAGCCGCTGCGTAGTTTGCAGCTACTGCATCCCAATTAATTACATTGAATATTGCATCTAAATAAGCTGGACGTTTATTTTGATATTTTAAGTAATAAGCATGCTCCCAAACATCAATACCTAAGATTGGAGTACCTTTTACTTCTGCTACATCCATTAATGGATTATCTTGATTAGGAGTAGAAGTTACAGCTAATTTACCGTCAGCAGTAACGATCAACCAAGACCAACCTGAACCAAAACGAGTAGCACCTGCATTTTGCAATTGTGTTTTCAATTCATCAAAAGAACCGAAAGTTGCATTGATAGCATCAGCTAATTCGCCTGATGGCTGACCACCTGCATTTGGTCCTAAAATAGACCAAAACAATTTGTGGTTATAATGACCACCACCGTTATTACGAACAGCAGCAGGGTATTTACTAATATTTGCTAAAATATCTTCCAAAGAAGCATTTTCAACATCCGTACCAGCGATTGCTTTGTTTAAGTTATCTACATAAGCTTGGTGGTGACGATCGTGATGGATTTCCATCGTGTCTTTATCAATATGAGGTTCTAATGCGTCATTAGCGTATGGTAACGCTTCTAATTCAAATGCCATAGTTACTTATTTTTAAATTATCGAATTTTAATATTAAAATACAATACGAATATAACAATTCATGAGTCGTAATGTTTCATTTTAATGCCATTTTGTGGAAAAGTTTATCGTTTGCTTTTGAAAAAACGCTTCATCAGCTCACTACATTCTTCCTCCATAACCCCACTCACGATTTCTGTTTTGGGATGAATAATTTTTGGATTTATAGAGACGTAACCACGCTTTTCATCTTTAGCTCCATATACAATTCGGGATATTTGTGTCCAATACGATGCCCCTGCACACATCACGCAAGGCTCGACAGTGACATACAATGTACAATCTTTCAAATATTTTCCACCTAGAAAATTTGCGGCAGCGGTGAAGGCTTGCATTTCGGCGTGTGCCGTCACATCGTTAAGCCGTTCGGTTAGGTTATAACCTTTACCAATTATTTTTCCTTGACTTACAATAATAGCACCAATTGGCACTTCGTCTTCTTCATAGGCTTTTTCGGCAAGTTTGAAAGCTTCTCTCATGTAGATTTCATCTACATTGACGCTTTCTGCTCCTTCTTCAAAATTATATATTCGCATTCTTATATTAATTTTGCCCCATTTGGCAATTTTCGTTCTACACTTGTCAAGACAATATCGCCATTCTCGTCAGCAAAACCTGTCACTAAACATTCGGACATAAATTTTCCGATTTGTTTCTTGGGAAAATTGACAACTGCTACTATTTGTTTACCAATTAATTGCTCCTTGGCATAGTGCTTGGTAATTTGGGCACTTGATTTACGAATGCCTATCTCCTTGCCAAAATCGATATGTAATTGATAAGCAGGCTTTCGGGCTTCGGGAAAGTCTCGGACATCAAGAATAGTACCTACACGAAGATCCACTTTTACAAAATCAGCCCAACTAATTTCCATGATGATTGTTACAAACTATTACTAGACAAATCTGCTAATTGCTTTGAGAGCGTGAAGATAACATACTCTTGCGTACGTTTCAAACGTTTTGCTAATCTGTTGATAAGTAAATTTTCTTCTCCCTCATTATAAGATAGATCTTCTGCTGATAAGTGATTATACTTACGTTGAAGCTTTATTTTGAGAATTTCCCAATCGGAATTAGTAATTTTAAGACTTGACATAATTAAGTGAATAATTTTATAATTTAGACGTCTAAAATAACATTTATTCTATGAAAAAAACAATATTATTGGCATTAATCGCTACGTGTGGTTTCGTTTCGACGACGCTCGCACAGGATTTGAAACTTGGTATCAAAGCAGGTTTCAATGTAGCTAAATTAGAAACAAACGCTACTATCTTCAAGAATGAAAATAGTGTTGGCTATTTAGCTGGTATTTGGGGAAGAATCGGTGGTAGTAAATTCCACATTCAACCAGAAGCTTATTTTACGAGCAAAAGTGCAACGGTACACCCAGAGGCTGGAAACGCGGGTGCTGAACTTGTAAAAGGTGATATTAAATTTACGAATATTGACGTGCCTATATTATTAGGGACTAAATTTCCTGTAGGATTCGCAAAAGTAAAATTACAAGCAGGTCCATTATTCTCATTCGTCGTTGATGAAAATAATCCATATAAAGATAACGCTACTGGCTTTATCAATGAGGGCATCAGAGATTACAAAGATAAATTCGCTGCTTTGGTAGTTGGTACAGGCGTAGACTTTGGCAATTTTTCTGTTGACTTACGTTATGAATATGGCTTAGGAAACATCAGCAGAAACGAGACGGCTGGCAAACAGACCTTGAATCTTTGGACTATAAGTTTGGGGTATAGCTTATTTTAAGGTACATATATTTATAAAGACTAAAAAGCGCAATTATTTTGCGCTTTTTGTTTTTATTAAGGCTGTAATATCTATATTCAAACCTTGATACTAACAGCAATAAGACTATAGATGCTTTAAATTATGATTAAGCCAATTCTTTTATTATTTGCACTTATTCCACTACTTGTATTTTCTCAAGACATTAATAGTCTAGAGAAAGAACTAGACATTACTTTAGAAAAGGGTGATTATTATCATAGAGTCAAATTAGATGATATAAAAAACCTCAAGCAACAACTCAGAACCAGCAAACACTTAAGTAAGAATGAAACGTTTGAAATTAATTACAAAATAGCCAGTCAATATGCTAAGTTTCAATCTGACTCTGCACTTAATTACATACAAAAATGCAAAGCGTCTTTAACTAATCAGGATGATTCCCTTCATTCGATATTAGATCTGGATATGGCTTCATTATTCTCTACTTCTGGTCGGTATATTGAAGCAATTGATATTTTGCAGTCTATCCAAAAAAGCAATCTATCTGATAAAATATTGCCCAAGTACTATCAAACATACGGGTCATTCTACAGCCATTATGGGCAAAGCAACAATAACAATGAATTTTATAGATTGAGTGAAATATATAGGGATTCACTCATACGCAGTCTGGATACGAGTGAGATCCTATACAAAATAGAAAATGCAACGAAAAAGCTTTATCTCGGTAATAGAAATCAAGCTATAGAAGAATTTAAAGTACTCTTGCAACAAAATAGTAAAGACAATAATCAAGTCGCTATCATAGCTTATTTGCTAGGTATTGCTTATAAGAACGAAAACAATCCTGAGCTTCAGAAATACTATTTGATGATGTCTGCAATAGCAGACATTAAGAATGCCAATAAAGATAATGCTTCGCTACAGGATTTAGCCATGACGTATTATGGTTCTGAAGATTTTGATAGGGCTTTTTTACTTATTGACAAGGCAATTAGAGATGCTATTTTCTGCAATGTACGGTATAGAATTATTGAAGGTACCACCTTTTACCCTATTATCAATTCTTCTTACCAAAAGAAAATAAATGACCAAAACCGCAAATTGGTAATTAATCTGATTCTTATTAGTATACTCTCTTGTATTTTAATCATAGGAATTATTTTTATTGTAAAACAATACAACAAACTAAAAGCTATAAAGTCGCAGCTTTCTGAAACAAACAGCAAATTGCTAGTGATGAATCAGCAAATAAATAATAGTAATATTCAATTAGCAGAATCCAACCATATTAAGGAAGAATATATTGCATAATTCTTCGATATGTGTTCGTCCTATATCGAAAAAATTGATGCCATGCGAAAAGGTATGCTCAAAAAAGCAAACAATCAACATATCAGTGCGCTCATAACGGATCTCAAATCCACTAAAGTGATAGAGGAAGAAGTTACTGAACTATACCATAATTTTGACTCTATCTTCTTAAATCTATATCCATCTTTCATAGATGACTTTAATTATTTGTTGCGTACTGAAGAACATATCACACCAAAAAAGGGCGAACTTCTGAATACTGAACTTCGAATTTTTGCGCTTATACGCTTGGGTATTGATGACAGCGTCAAGATAGCTAGCTTCCTTCGGTACTCTTTGCGCACTGTTTACAACTACCGGACAAAAGTCAGGAATAAGGCTATTGGCAATAGGGATGAATTTGAAAATTGTGTGAAAAACATTGGAAATATCAATAGAAAATAACCTTAAAAAGGTACTTTTTTAAGCCTTAAAAAACCAACAATACACTGATAAACAATTATTTAACAAAACCACCAAGTACTTATATTCTTCTTCATATTTCTTATGAACTTTTGTATATCTAATTTTATACAAGCATAAAGTAAGAGGATTTTATGCTATACAGTACTACTGTATTTAGATAACCAATAATCTCTACGTTATAATTTATGAAAAGAAAAATACCATTATTCAATGTAATTGTATTACTGTTATTGGTAATACATGCGCAATCTGTTTATGCACAACAACTCCGATTAATCAAGGGAAGAATAGTAGATGCAGATAATCAATCTGCGATCGTAGGAGCAACTGTTGCAACAAAAGATGGGTCCATAAAAACTTCATCAAACAGCAATGGTTTGTTTGAAATCAATGTACCTGATAATGCTGAAATACATGTCACTTCGTTAAATTATGAACCATATATTTTCAGCGCTAAGGAATCCAACATTACGATATCCTTAATCCAACAAGTCAATAATTTGGAAGATATTGTAGTGATTGGCTACGGTAGTGTGAAAAGAAAAGATGTGACAACAGCTATTTCTTCCGTATCGATGAAGGATATGGAGAAAAGACCCATTGTTAATGTAGGTCAAGCGATACAAGGTAAAGCAGCAGGTGTGTCTGTAACACAACCTAGCGGTGCACCTGGAGGCGAAATGTCAATTCGCGTGCGAGGAACTACATCTTTCAATGCGAGCAATTCGCCTTTGTATGTTGTAGATGGAGTTCCTGTAGACAACATTAAGTTTTTAGCTCCAAATGATATTCAGGATATTCAAATATTGAAGGACGCTTCTTCTGCCGCGATATATGGGTCTAGAGCAGCTAATGGTGTAATACTCATTACGACAAAATCAGGGAATTCTGGAGTAGCAAAGATTGGGGTTAATGCGCAATATACGTCTAACGTCGTAAGCAATTCTTTTCAAGTATTGAATACAGAACAATATAAAGAGTTACAAGATGAAATAGGACTTGTTAATCTTCCGAATGGATTGAAAGATAATACGGATTGGTTTAAGGAGGCTTACAATACAGGTATTCAACAAAATTACCAATTGTCTATTTCGGATGGTACCGAAAAGCTTAAATATTATTTATCGGCTGGTTATGTAGGTGATGATGGTATTTTAGAAAGTTCGTATTTCAAACGCTACCATTTCAGAGGAAATATAGACAACCAAGTACGTGACTGGCTTAAGATTTCTGCAAATATCAATTATTCGGATTATAACGATAATGGCATTATTTCGGGTACAGGAGCTAATCGTGGCGGGGTAGTATTATCTGTTATCAATACGCCTGTGTACGCACCCATATGGGATCCACAAAATCCCAATCAGTATTACAACAACTTCTATGGAATCGGTAATATTACCAGTCCACTAGAGAACTTGAGTCGTGGAAAGTACAATAAGAATAGAGAAAATAGATTGTTAGCTTCTGGTAATGCGTTAATCAGCTTTACAGAGAATCTAAACTTCAAAACAGCACTGACACTGGATCGTAGAAATGGCTTAAATACCACATTCTTAGATCCTATCACATCTGTTTGGGGACGAAGCCAATACGGAACAGCATCAGACTCTAGAAATATGAATACATTGATTGTGTGGGATAATACGTTGAATTATACCAAACAATATGACAAACATAATGTGGATTTCATGCTGGGTAATTCGTGGACTGATTCAAAATACACGAATAGTTATATCAATGGATCGCATTTCCGTAACGAACTTATTCAAACGTTGAATGCTGCAAATAAAATCTCTTGGAATGGCACAGGTAGCGGTGCATCTAACTGGGCAATCATGTCTTATTTCGCACGTGCTATGTATAATTATGATAGCAAATACCTTTTGACAGTCAATATGCGTGCAGATGGTTCATCCAAATTGAGTCCATCTAACAGATGGGGGTACTTCCCTTCCTTATCCGCAGCTTGGAGACTATCTTCAGAATCTTTTATGGAAGATCAGACTTGGGTTGACGACTTGAAAATTCGTGGTGGCTGGGGTCAGACAGGTAACCAATCCGGATTAGGCGATTATGCTTACTTGCAATTGTACAATATCGAACGTTTTCAGTGGTTTCAAGTTGGATTTGAGAATGCTGTTCCAAACATTAGCCCAAGTAACCTTAGAACAAAAGATTTACGTTGGGAAACAACTACACAATCCAATGTGGGTATTGATTTCGTTGGTCTAAATAACCGATTATCAGTGACATTAGATTATTACCACAAAAAAACCACCGATATGTTGATGTATGCGACATTGCCTGACGGTCAGATTGCTAGTACTATTCGTAGAAATGAAGGCGAAATGACCAACAACGGTTTTGAAGCAACTCTTGGTACCAAGAACATCCGCAAGGCATTAACATGGGATACGGATTTTAATATTTCTTTCAACAAAAATCGACTGGATAATTTAGAGCTTCAAAAGATATACTATGCTGCAAAAACTTCCGAAATAGTAAACGATTATGTGGTAAGAAATGAACCAGGACGGTCTCTAGGTGGATTTTATGGGTATATATCGGATGGTGTGAACCCTCAGACTGGTGAATTGCTTTACAGAGATTTGAATAATGACGGTAAAATCTCTTCGTCTGATAGAACCTACATAGGAGACCCTAATCCTAAATTCACTTATGGCATGACCAATAATTTCTCTTATAAGAATTTTGACTTAAGTGTATTTATTCAAGGGTCTTATGGCAACGACATTTACAACGCAAGTCGTATAGAAATGGAAGGTATGTATGATGGTAAGAACCAAATCACTAAAGTACTTGACCGCTGGAAGATTCCTGGACAAATCACGGATGTGCCAAAAGCAGGTTATGACATCAAAAATTCTACCTATTTCATCGAAGATGGTAGTTATTTACGATTGAAAAATATTTCATTGAGTTATAACATTACAACAGAAAAACTGAGAAGAATTGGTTTTTCGAAATTACAACCTTATTTCTCTGCGAGCAACTTGTTGACTTGGACAAAATACACAGGTATGGATCCAGAAGTCAACCAATGGGGTAATAGTGGTAGTGTGCAAGGAATCGATTGGGGTACTTATCCACATAGCCGTTCATTCGTAATAGGTATGAATCTTGAATTTTAAATGGTAAGAACATGAAAACATATTTTAGAACATTAACAACCTTGATACTCTCATGTGCTCTTACATGGTCTTGTTCACTAAATCGAGATCCATTGGATTCGTTTTCGGATGTCACAGAAGGCATTAACGAACAAGGTCAAAATATAGTCTTTAAAGACAGAGCTGCGGTAGACAATTATTTAAACTCCCTCTATCAACAATTGAAAGATAGGCAAGAGCATTGGCATTTGGACTTGCTTTTGATTTCGGATGCGCATAGTGACAACGCCTACGCGGGCACGACAGGAGCTGAAGTTGTACCTTTTGAAAATAATTCGATAGAAGGCTCTAACTCTGTTATAGAGCGTGATTGGCAACGTTACTTGGAAGATATTGCACGTGCAAATCGACTTATAGTGTATATTGATAGTGTTGCAGATAATTCATTAAGTCCTGCACTCATCAGCTCTTACAAAGCCCAAGCTAAAATTTTTAGAGCTTTGGTGTTATTTGATATGGTAAGAATTTATGGTTTTATACCAGTCGTAATGACTGTAGCACCTGATATCACATCTGAAAATGTATCGGAAGTGTATCCACAATATTTTCCAAAACAGAGTACAGAAGAAGAAGCTTATAAGCAGATCGAAGCTGACTTATTGGATGGATTAGCCAATGCACCCGACATTAATCCAACAGACAAAACTCGCTTTTCAAAATCTGTAGCAAAAGCATTATTGGCTAAGATCTACGCAGAAAAGCCTATTCAAGATTACGCTAAGGTCATTCAATACGCAGAGGCTTTGGCACAAGACGGATTTGATTTAAATCCGAGTTATGCCGATGTATATCAATTGACAGCAGACAATAAAGATTTATTGCAACGCAATACCAAAGAATCCATTCTAGAAGCACAGTTTTTCCCAGGTGCAGGAAACTGGGCAAGTTGGATGTTTGGCCGAGATCTCTCCAACTACGATGTGAATTTCACTTGGGCGAAATGGGTTACTCCTTCAAGAGATTTGATACAAGCATATCAAAATGAAGGTGATAATATCCGCATGAACCAATCTATTGTGTATTACACGACTACTTGGAGCAATTATTATCCTTCATCGAATTATCCTTTTATGTTTAAGTTGAGATCAGGCATGAGCAGTATTATCAAATTAAGGTATGCAGATATTTTATTGCTCAAAGCGGAAGCTTTAATCATGCAATCCAACCCAAATCTTACAGCTGCAGCGGATATCATTGACAAAGTGAGACAGCGTGTATCATTACCTAAGTTGACATCGGCTGATAAAGCAAACAAAGAAAGTATGCTGAAAGCATTGCTAAAAGAAAGAAGACTAGAATTAGCTTTTGAAGGCCAAAGATGGTTTGATCTTGTGCGATTGAATAAAGTGGAAGAAGTAATGAATGCAGTATATGCCAAAGATTCGGGACGTAAGCCTTTGGTTTATCCATTTAATGAATTTTCTTATAGACTTCCAATTCCACAATCGAAAATTGACCAAAATCCTAACCTAATACAAAACCCAGGTTATTAAAATAAATATTATGAAACGCTCAAATTATAAACATATGATGCAATTATTTCTTTTGTCTGTGATATTATCCTCGATAGGATGTCAACAAAACAGTTTTACACCTTCTGCTACAAATGAAACCGGAGAAAAAGACAAGGGAGATGTAACACTATATGTCACCACAAACAATAGGGCATATGACTTGACTAAGTTGCATGTTGATTTTAGCTCAAAATTCAATATGTCTCCAAACACCATTCATATTGACAAAGACACTAAATTCCAATCAATAGAAGGCTTTGGCGCTGCTATTACAGGATCAACCTGTTACAATTTGATGAAAATGTCAAAAGAAGACAGAACAATATTTCTTACGGAAACATTTTCTGATGAAAATGGATATGGCATGAGTTATGTTCGTATTTCGATTGGTTGTTCGGATTTTTCACTCAGTGAATATACAGTTTGGGACACACCAGGGAAAGAAAATTTTGGGTTGCAGTCAGAAGAAAGAAATTATGTTATCCCCGTATTAAAAGAAATATTAGCGATCAATCCAAAGTTGAAAATCATGGGTTCACCATGGACAGCACCTCGCTGGATGAAAGTAAACAACTTGACAAGCCTAGCTCCTCATAATTCTTGGACAAGTGGACAATTAAATCCAAAGCACTATCAAGATTATGGATGGTATTTCGTGCAATGGATTAAAGCTATGGAAAAAGAGGGAATTCCTATTACTTCCGTTACCATTCAAAATGAACCTTTGAATCGTGGTAATTCGGCATCCATGTACATGACTTGGCAAGAGCAACAAAAGTTTATAAAAGAATCGTTAGGTCCACAATTGAAAAGTGCCAATTTAAACACTAAAATTTATGCTTTTGACCACAATTACAATTATGATAATATTGAAGACCAAAAGTCATATCCGCTAAATATATACCAAGATCCTGCAGCCGCAGCCTATATTACTGGTGCAGCATACCATAATTATGGTGGGGATAAGTCTGAATTACTAAATATTCATAATGCACGTCCTGATAAAGAATTGGTTTTTACAGAAACTTCTATTGGCGAATGGAACGATGGAAGAAATCTGCAAAAGCGTCTGACTGAAGATATGAAAGAAGTCGGTTTAGGGACGGTAAACAATTGGAGCAAAGCTGTCATTGTATGGAATCTAGTATTGGATACCGAGAAAGGTCCAAATCGCGATGGCGGATGTCAAACATGTTATGGAGCTGTGGATATCAACAGTAAAAATTACAAACACATTACCAGAAACTCACATTATTACGTGACTAGCCATCTTTCTTCGGTCGTAAAATCTGGAGCTTATAGAGTGAATACCACCGGCTACAAAGTGGACGGTTTGGAATATGCGGCATTTCAAAATACAGACAATTCTCTGGCTTTTGTAGTTCTTAATGACTTGAACGAAGCAAAGAAAGTGACTTTAAGTGATGGGAAAAATCATTTTTCTTATGAGATTCCAGCAAAATCAGTAGTTTCTTACAAATGGAAAAACTAACATCATGAAGCAATTAACAAAGTATCTATATAGTATATTGGTGTTTCACACGCTTTTTTATTCCTGCAAGACGGAAAAAGAATACGAATACCAAATAGGAAACCCTACCATATCAGTTAAAAACGAAGTAGCATCAGCCCTATTTGGGGATAGTTTAGCCTTTGATGTGGATGTTATGGATAGTGAAATTCCTCTTTCTACATTGAAAGTACAATTATTCTTCACAGACGATATGGTCTCAGAAACCACCATTCGTACAAAAGATAACGGTAACTATAAAGGCAAAATATTTATACCTTATCTAAAGGATATACCAAAAGGAAGGGCAACTTTACGTTACGTTTTACAAAATATAAGTCAAAAAACCACTGTAAAGGAGATTGATTTACCATTAGCACGCCCAGATTTCCCTTATTTGGATCTTATTACAAGTAATACCACGTACAAATTGCTTAAAGTTGCAGAGAATAAATATGCATTGACGCAAAACCTTCCGCATGCTGTAAAAGGTTATCTTAAAGCACCTAAAGTTGGTCCTTACGGCAATGAAATGATTTTTGGCTGGGTAAATAATGAAGTTCAATTAGGTAGTAATGCAGAAATACCATTTTCCTTTTCATCATCTACAACTTATACTATCGAATTCAACACCTTGACCTATGAAGCTGCTCCATTTATTATAGCTTACGCAGTTAATGGAAGTATCTTCAATAGATTGAATGATAATCAATACAGTGCTGACATAAACCTCAATAAAGGGCAAGAGGTGAAAGTTGATGGTATTGAGAATTTTGATGAATGGTGGATAGATCCTGATTATTTTACTAAAGATCAATCCGGAAAAATAACAAGCAATGTGATCAATGGAAAATACCGCATTATTGCAGACTTTAACCACAAATATTTGAATGTGGAAGCTATGAACGGTAACAGTTTAGCTACACTAAATGCTGATGGAACAGGCGCTGTATGGATTATTGGCGATGGTATCGGAAAACCTAGAGTATCTAATAATCATGTGGGCTGGAATACAGACAAGGCATTGTGTATGGCGCCTATTGGCAATAAACAATATCAAATTACTATCACAGGTAATGTAACGGTGTATACCGATTACATCAACATCAAATTTTTCCATCAAAAAGGCTGGGGTGGAGAATTTAAACATGAACAAATTTCTACTGATAGTGATTTTATATTCGTGGGTAATGGTACTAATGGCCGAGATTCTGGAAACTTAGGTTTATTAAGTGGTAAGCTCATTAATCAAGATGAATCCTACATACTTATAGTAGACCTATCAACAGGTAATGACAAAGCAAAATTGCTAGTAACAAAGAAATAATACTACCTATTTAAAACAAAGGCCATTGATCAAATTGATTAATGGCTTTTTTAGTTAATAAATTTTGATCTCAAAAACTACTTAGAATAATTCTAAATTATATCTTTTTTATGTGTTTAAAGTCATTTTAATAAATGATTAGGTATTTTTGCAGGAAAAATTTAAACATTAAAGGATAATGAGTAGTAAATCAAAGCCGCTATTTAGTTCTTCTCTAGGTAAGAAATTAATCATGAGCTTAACAGGACTATTTTTATGTTCGTTCCTGGTAATCCACTTGATTGGTAACTTACAGTTGTTCCAGAATGACGAAGGCTATGCATTCAACAATTATGCGCATTTCATGACGAATTTCGCTCCTATTAAAGTAGTTTCATACTTACTTTATGCATCTATTATCATTCACGCTGTCTACGCATTAATCTTAACAGCTAAGAACAAGGCTGCTAGACCAATTGGGTACAACCAAACTGCAGGCAACGCGAACAGTAAGTGGAATTCACGCAACATGGGTATTTTAGGTACTATTATTTTAGTATTCTTAGCTACACACATGCAACACTTTTGGTTTCAATACAAATTCGGGACTACGCCTTATGTAGAGTACAACACGGAGATAGCTACTGGAAACCGTCAAATCATTGCTTCGGAAGAACTTCCTTCGAACTATGATGGTTACAAGATTTTTTCAAACAATGGTGTGGAAACTATCCAAACTAAAGATTTGTACAAACAAGTAGCTGTTACTTTCCAAAATCCATTAATCGTATTATTGTACTTGGTTGCTATGGCTGCATTGTCATTCCACTTAATTCACGGATTCCAATCAGCATTCCAAACAATAGGTTTCAACCACAAAAGATATATTGGATTCGTAAAATCAGTAGGTATTTGGGTATTCGGTGTGATTATCCCTATTGCGTTCGCAGCAATGCCATTGTATTTCTTTTTCAAAGGTTTGTAATCTCTATTTAAAAATAAAGATATGTTAGATTCTAAAGTACCAGCAGGCCCATTAGCCGAGAAATGGTCAAAACATAAATTCAACATGAAGTTGGTGAATCCTGCCAACAAACGTAAATTTACTATTATCGTAGTAGGTACAGGATTAGCAGGTGCATCTGCAGCTGCTTCTTTAGCAGAATTAGGTTACAATGTAAAAACATTTTGTTACCAAGATTCACCTCGTCGTGCACACTCTATCGCTGCACAAGGTGGTATCAACGCTGCTAAAAATTATCAAAATGACGGTGACTCAGTTTTCCGTTTATTCTACGATACAATTAAAGGTGGTGACTACCGCGCGCGTGAAGCAAACGTACACCGTCTAGCAGAAAACTCTGTAAATATCATTGACCAATGTGTAGCACAAGGTGTTCCTTTCGCTCGTGAGTATGGTGGTTTGTTGGATAACCGTTCTTTCGGTGGTTCTCAAGTATCTCGTACATTCTACGCACGTGGTCAGACTGGACAACAATTATTATTAGGTGCTTACTCTGCATTAAATCGCCAAATCCACAAAGGAAAAGTTAAATCTTACACTCGTCACGAGATGTTAGATTTAGTAAAAATTGACGGTCATGCGAGAGGTATCGTAACACGTGATTTAGTTACTGGTAAGATTGAAACTCACGAAGGTCACGCTGTATTATTGTGTACAGGTGGTTACGGAAACGTATTCTTCTTATCAACTAATGCAATGGGTTGTAACGTAACAGCTTCTTGGAGAGCGCACAAACGTGGAGCTTTCTTCGCTAACCCTTGTTACACACAAATTCACCCTACTTGTATCCCTGTTACTGGTGACCACCAATCAAAATTAACGTTGATGTCGGAGTCATTACGTAATGATGGTCGTGTATGGGTTCCTAAAACAAAAGAATTAGCTGAGAAACTTCGTAAAGGAGAATTGAAAGCTGCAGATATCAAAGAAGACGACAGAGATTATTTCTTAGAGCGTAAATACCCTTCATTCGGTAACTTAGTGCCTCGTGACGTGGCATCTCGTAACGCGAAAGAAATGGTGGATGATGGTCGTGGTGTTGGTAAGACTGGTTTCGCTGTATTCTTGGATTTCCAAGATGCTATCAACCGTATGGGTGAAGATACTGTACGTGCGAAATACGGTAACTTATTCGACATGTACCACAAGATTACGGATGAGAATCCGTACAAACAACCAATGCGTATCTACCCTGCTGTTCACTATACAATGGGTGGTGTATGGGTTGATTACAACTTGATGACTACTGTACCTGGTTTATACTGTTTAGGTGAAGCAAACTTCTCTGACCACGGTGCTAACCGTCTAGGTGCTTCTGCATTAATGCAAGGTTTATCGGATGGTTACTTCGTAATTCCTTACACTGTAGGTGATTACTTAGCAAACTTAGGTAGCTTCGCTCCTGTAGATAAAAATCACCCTGCATTCGAGCAAACTCGTAAAGATGTTGAAGAACATGTAAACAAATTATTATCACTTCGTGGTACTAAAACTGTAGATGATATTCACAAAGAGTTAGGTCACATCATGTGGGAATACTGTGGTATGGCACGTACTGCTGAAGGCTTAACTAAAGCTAAAGGCTTAATTCAAGACTTGAAAAAAGAATTCTGGTCTAATGCCAATGTATTAGGCGAGAATGAAGAAATGAACATGTCTTTAGAGAAAGCTGGTCGTGTAGCTGACTTCTTAGAATTAGGAGAATTAATGGTGGATGATGCTTTAAATCGTTCCGAGTCATGTGGTGGTCACTTCCGTTTGGAATCTCAGACTGAAGAAGGTGAAGCGAAACGTAATGACGAAGAATTTGCTTATGTAGCAGCTTGGGAGTACAAAGGTGAAGGTCAACCAGAAGTTCTTCACAAAGAAGAATTGGTATTCGAAAATGTTAAGTTAACACAAAGAAGTTATAAATAGAATTGAGATATCAGATGTGAGATATTAGATTTATACTTTGTCTCACATCTTAACTCTCAACTCTCAAATCATATATAGATATGAGTAATCACATGAATTTAACGCTTAAAGTTTGGCGTCAAAAAAATGATAAATCAACAGGTCAATTCGTGACTATTCAAGCTAAAGACATCGCTGATGATATGTCTTTCTTAGAGATGCTTGACATTGTTAACGATGATTTGACTCGTAAGGGAGAAGACCCTATATATTTCGACCACGACTGTCGTGAAGGTATCTGTGGTATGTGTTCATTGGTAATCAATGGTCGTCCACACGGACCTAATCAAGGTACTACGACTTGTCAATTGCACATGCGCTCATTCCACGATGGACAGACTATCGTTATTGAGCCTTGGAGAGCAGCAGCATTTCCAGTTTTGAAAGATTTAGCGGTAGACCGTACTTCATTTGAGCGTATCCAACAAGCTGGTGGATACGTAAATGTAAATACAGGTGGTGTTCCTGATGCGAATGCAATTGCTATCCCTAAAGTAATTGCTGACGAAGCTTTCGAGTCAGCGACTTGTATCGGATGTGGTGCATGTGTAGCAGCATGTAAAAATGCTTCAGCAATGTTGTTCGTATCGGCTAAAATTTCTCAATTTGCTTTATTGCCTCAAGGTCAAACTGAGCGTTATGAGCGTGCTCAGGCTATGGTAGACCAAATGGACGCAGAAGGATTCGGTAACTGTACAAATACAGGTGCTTGTGAAGCTGAATGCCCTGTAGGTATTAAAATGACTAATATCGCTAGAATGAACAGAGAGTATCTAAGCGCTAAAATTCTTTCTCAAAGAGACATACACGCTTAAACCTTTTTTAGTAAAATACAAAGCCTGCTGTAGTTAAAACAGTGGGCCTTTTTTGTAATATAGTATTGATGGGTAAATGAATATTCAAATTATAGTTTTTATATTTGAATATCTACATCAACCGAATAATGCTACTATACCAAAGGATTAAAATATTAGTGTATTTACTAACGCTTCTATTTTTTTCAATACCGATCAAAGCTCAAATTCTTAATACTGATAGTCTACTTAGACTAATTAATGAAACAAATACAGATTCATTAAATGGTCAAATATATTATGATCTTGCTAGAAGCAACTATGCAAGTGACACTAAAAATGCACTTCTGTGGGCTCAACAAGGTGCAAAATATTTTTCAAACACCTCCCATCATCAGCTCATGACACGCTGTATGAACCTGGAAGCGGTTTGCCTATTCATACTTGACAAACATGAGGAAAGCGTAAAACTACATTATAAAATCCTTCGTATTCGCGAACAACATCTGGACACATTGGGAATGGGCGAGACCTTACTCAATATTGGAAATAATTACTATAGAGGTCATGATTTAGAAGAAGCTATTAAATTTTATCATAAAAGCCGAGAATATGCACTCAAAAGCAATAATACAAAGTTATTAGCTAGTTTAAATAATAATCTTGGCAATTACTACAAAGACAAATATGCAGAAAGTAAACAACCAAACGACAAAAATTTAGCTATCAAACACTTAAAAGAAGCGGTCTTTTATAAAGAAAGATTAAAAACAGACCGTACATTAGAAAAGACCTATACAATTTTAGCACATGTTTATTATGAATCAACTGACTATAAAAACTCACTCTATTATGCTAAGAGAGCAGAAAAATATGCCTTGACATATAAAAACGATGAAGCGGTTGGAAGTAGTAAAATATTACTTTGCGAAATTGCATTAATAAATAAAGATTATGACTTAGCACAGTCCATTTTAGATGAGCTTTACATTTATTTAAGTGATAATAAAGCCTTTCATATTCTGAACCTATTCGATGGAAAAATAGTGGTATTACGTGACAAAATTAGAAATCTTCGCGCCAATACTTCGTCTTCTCTAGACACTTTAGATGACGCCAATTACAATTCATTACTTTTATCAAGACAAAAAGTACGGGAAGAATTAAATATTCAATACGAAACTGAAAAAAAAGAGCTTGAAAATGCTAATTTAAAATTGAAAAACGAACTAGCTGAAGGTAAGACCAACAAGGCGATAATTATTACAGTCGTAACTTCTCTTTTTTCTATAATCTTGCTTGGATTACTTCTAAAGTTGAAAAAGAAGAATAAGGCCATTTCTGAATCAGAACAAGCCATAAAGAAGCAAGCTTTACAATTGTTTAATCAAAATAATTTACTCAAAGAATCAGAAGCTTTCAAAACTAAATTGTTCTCTATTATCTCTCATGATCTAAAATCTCCTATCAATTCTCTAAAACTTATTGTCCAGATGTCAAATGATAAACAATTGACCTTGGAAAATTATGCATATTTAATGAGTAATGTAAAAATAGAATTAGACGTCACGTCAAATTTGCTTGAGGATTTACTGTTTTGGTCTAAGGCGCAGATGAGATCCAATTCCGTAAAATGGATAGCTGTTAATCTTAATAACACTGTCGAGAAATGTATAACAACCCTTTCTTCAAGTATTAAAATCAAACAACTTTGTATTAAAAACCATATTCCTCTGGACTTTACAATTTTGGCCGACCAAATGAGATGTGAGTTTATCATTCGTAATATCCTTCATAATGCTATAAAATATAGTGAACTATGCCGTGATATTGAGATTGGTATATTGCACAAACATGAAAAATGGGATATTTATGTGAAAGATAATGGCATTGGAATATCTCAAGATCATTTAGAAAAATTATTTGATTACGAACAGTCACGAAGAAGTTTAAAAGGCACTATGGATGAACAAGGAGCAGGTATTGGTTTGTTACTATGTCATGATTTCATAGAAGAATTAGGTTGGAATTTTAATATTGAATCAGAGATTGGTAAAGGTACTACTTTCCATATTATGCTTCCCAAAAACGATAAGGAGTTTAATTCACAAGTTATGACCATCAAAAATAATAAGGAAATGCAATGGAATTAATATAAACATAGTTTATATAGTATCTTTGTAGCATGGACAAAGCTCTTTTAGTAAATATCGTCTTATTGATTCACATGGCGCTGACAGGCATCATGCTTTTTCGATTATTCAAACTGAAAAACGCTACTGGCGGTCAGCTCATTCTTACTTTTGTTGCCTTAACAATTCCAATTTTAGGGCCTTCTGCATTGATTGCCTATTACAATAAAGAAACAAAGAAGCAAAAACTCGCAAAGGAGAATATTAAGTCCACTGCTTACGCTCCAAGAAAAAATTATTCAAAACGTAAGAAAAGTTAAATCTAACTTTTCACCAAATCAATATTTTCTCTGAAATTTCCGTTTTCGTCCTCTATAAATGACATCGGTTTTTCCGGGTTTTGGATAATTTCAAATAATAAGAAACCCCAAGGTTTCCAAAAATTCTCCAGCACCTGACCATAAGTTTTCACGACCCAATTATCAAAGATTGGTTTGAGTGTCCAATCGTTCAATGGCATTGGTTCTACATAGACTTTTTGCGGTGTTTCCATGTAGGTATATTCTGGCAAACGATTGAATAAATAAGCCGAATAGAAATATCGCGCACAAATCTCTTCAAATTGCACGGGATGCAATTTCTTACCCTCCACTTTTGTCAATACGTCCTCATGATAAATTGCGTGCGTACCATTATCCTGAAGCGTCGCTATAATCGCAAAATTTTTCATTCGTAAGGAGAAAATCAAAGTATTGATTTCATCACGGTACAAAAATGTATTATCTGCATTATCTACTTCAAAAACCTGAACCGTAAAAGGATTTTTGTGTTCAAATTCCATCGGAACTACTATTGACTGCAACATCGCATGTAGGTTTCGGAATTTATGTACCAAAGCTTGCGAGAAGTTCATATCCTCACCAGACATGACAGCTTGACGAATACCCGTTTGAATCTCATTAAATACGACTCCGTACAATATTTTAGCTACCCATTGAAAAAGTATTTCTTGTGAAAGCTCTTTTACTGCAGCACAACCATTTTCCATGGCACGCTCGACTTGCGACTCCACTTGTTCAAAAGCTAAGGCAGCATCCACAGAACAAGGTAACTGCAACTGCTTATAGGTCACAAAACTTTCATCCAACATTTTGAAAGATTTCTCCTCCAAATCAAAAGCACGCATCATCCAAACTGGAAATACTTGAATTTTCTCATCTGCAGAAGCCAACTTCTCCCCTGTCAAAAAACAAGACGTATTATCAAATTTGAAATCTAAAAATGGATTGTAAAGTTTTGTCGTCATATTGCCAACAAAGGTAATTTTTTTATCGCTTTAAAACACGTTTACATAATGTATTGACGAGAATCTGACTTTGTGTTAAAATGCTGTTTGACTTTAAAAAATTAAACTTATTTTAGACCACTAGAATAATTACATAACCTATAACCAAAACATTTTATGAAGAAGCTTTTTAAAACGCTTTATTTCCAAGTTATTGTAGCCATTTTAATTGGTGTAGCATTAGGGCATTTTTATCCCGATATGGGTGTTGCATTAAAGCCATTTGGAGATGGGTTTATAAAGCTAATCAAAATGATTATTGCGCCTTTGATATTCTGTAGTATCGTGTTGGGAATTTCGGGAATGCAGGATGTCAAGAAAGTGGGTAAAATTGGGATTCGCTCGATGATATATTTTCAGATAACTACATTCACAGCCATGTTTATTGCGCTTGCGGTTATCAATCTCGCTAAACCAGGCGAAGGAATGAATATAAATGTAGATCATCTGGACACAAGTCAAGTCGGTAATTATATAGAGGGTGGAAAAGAGCAGAAAGGTATCGTAGCCTTTTTGCTTGATATCATTCCTAATAATATCATTGGTTCCCTAGCTGAAGGAAATATTCTACAAGTATTATTTTTCGCTATTCTATTAGGCTTTGCCTTTGCAAAGATGGGCGCAAAAGCAGAACCAGTAAAAGTTGTTTTGCAATCATTTTTGGATGGTATTTTCTTAGTTATCAAAATGATTATGAAAGTAGCGCCTTTGGGTGCAATGGGTGCCATTGGATTTACGGTCGGACGATACGGATTGGACATTTTGAAATCATTAGGCATGATGATGTTTTGGTTTTATATAGCCTGTTTGATTTATATCTTCGTGTTCATTGGATTGATATTGTACCGCAATAAAATTAGTCTTTGGAAATTCCTTCGCTATATCAAAGAGGAATTGTTAATTGTGCTGGGAACATCTTCTTCTGAATCTGTTCTTCCTGCGATTATGGATAAATTGCAAAAAGCTGGATGTAATAAATCGGTGGTTAATCTGGTTATTCCTACTGGCTATTCTTTCAATTTGGACGGAACAGCTATTTACCTGACCATGGCATCTGTATTCTTAGCACAAGCTATTAATCAACCGATGGGACTTAGTGAGCAATTATTTCTATTATTTGTATTGACATTTACCTCCAATGGCGCAGCCGGTGTAACAGGTTCTGGTTTTATCATCCTTGCCGCAACTCTGCCTGTAGTTGGCCATATACCTGTAGAATCCATTGCAATTGTCTTCGGAATTGACCGTTTTATGAGTGAAGCGCGCGCGTTAACAAATATTATCGGAAATGCTACTGCAGGTTTAGTACTTTCTAAATGGGAAAATGAATTGGACATGGAACAACTGAATAATGTATTGGACCAGAAAGAAATTGCAAATTAATATTAGATTACCTCAATCTGATGAAAAGAACACTTTCGATATTCTTAATAATAGTATTTATAATCGATCTGATTATTATTGGTTTTCAATGGAGTTCTGATTTACGTTTTTACACCAAACCCTTATTAATACCAATTTTGATTCTGTATTACCTCTGCAGTGTAACTCAGAAAAATTGTTTGTTTATTGCTGGTCTAGTAATGAGTTTTTTGGGAGATTTATTTTTGATGTTTTCGTGGGGATTTATAGCTGGATTAACTAGCTTTTTAATCGCCCACATATTATACATTCTTGTGTTTAAAGATTATTTCAAACACAAGAATGTTTACATAATCCTTTTCATTCTAATATATATTAGTGCATTGTATAGTTTTCTTTTTCCATACTTAGGGACTATGAAAATTCCAGTTTTACTATACGCAATTACAATTGGAACAATGCTACATGTTGCAATTGGGACAAAATTAAAATGGTTAATGGTAGGCGCTGTATTATTTGTATTATCTGATACTATTTTAGCAGTCAACATCTTTTATCAAAAATCTCTTATTGGCAGCTTAAGCGTAATGTTGACTTATGTACTAGCTCAATATTGTTTGGTAGAAGGAATGATAAATAAAAGGGTTGAATAGAATTATTCGACCCTCTTATTTACCCCACACTAACCTTAAAATCTTGAAATACTAAAGGTGCATTGATAATTTGTCCATCTTTGGTTTTTACGCCCTTAAGTTCAGATGTCTTACCTTTTTCGAGGAGGTTTTTCATTTCTTTTTCTTCTAGGAAAACACCATTTAATGTACGCCAAATTTTAAAATCACAACCTCGTGCATAATGATCGCATTGTGCTACTTTATCATAAAGATGAATATTTCCAAGCTCACATTTCGGACACTTAATTTTACCTTTTTGTTGAGGTTTGATTTCCTCTTGAGGAATTGACATACGAAGTTGCAAAAGCTCTTTGGTAATCTTAACTGTATAATCTTTGATATGCTTCATAAAGACATCATACGATACTTTATTTGCACGCATCTCTTCCAATTTTTGCTCCCATTTACCCGTCAAAGTCACTTTCGCGATAGAACGGTCTTTGACCAGATTATATACAGCTAACCCTTTTTCTGTCGGAATCAATTTCTTCTTATCCCGTTTGATGTAATCACGTTGGAATAAAGTTTCTATAGTCGCTGCACGTGTTGCAGGCGTTCCCAAACCACAATCTTTCATGGCTTGGCGCATCTCCTCATCTTCGATTTCCTTACCCGATGTTTCCATCGCCTTCAACAATGATGCTTCCGTATGAATCGGTCTCGCCTTTGTAAAACGTTCAGACAATTCTAAAGAAAGAATCTCCAACATTTCTTCTGCTGTCAACTTTGGCAATTGCGCATTTTCGTTGTCTTGGTCGTCCGAATTTTTGTCTTCATCAGGCATTTCGACTTGGTCAGCTGACAATCGCCAACCATACTGACGAATTACAGTTCCTTTAGCAATCAGCTCTACACCTGCTGCGTCAATCGTCACCGTCGTAATATCTTTCAGACATACGTCTGAAAAACTTTCAACCATCCGCTTGGCAATCATATTGTAGATATTTTGTTGCTCTTTGAGCATCGCACCAGGTTTTTCATCCGTTACCAATAAAGCGTGGTGATCCGTTACCTTTTTATCATCAACAGAACGCTTATTAAGCTTCGCTCCTATGAGATTACGTGAAATAGCTGCAATGCTTTCATCTGCTGTATCCGCCAAATGTTGGAATAACGATTCTATTTGCTCAAAAACATCTTCACCAATATAACGCGAACCTGTACGTGGATAGGTGATGACTTTCTTTTCGTATAATGTTTGTGCAATACTTAATGTTTGGTCCGCTGAATAGCCGTATTTCTTATTGGCATCTTGTTGCAACGAAGTCAAGTCAAACAACAAAGGTGGTTGCTCTTTGGTTTCTTTCGCTTCGACTTTCACTACTTTCGCTTCTGAACCAACTGTAATTTTAGCAATGGTTTCTTCAGCTACATCTTTTTTATCAATCTTGTCAGAAGTCGCTTTGAAGGATATATTATCCTTTTCAAAGCCTGCTTGAATTTTATAGAAAACTTGAGGTTTGAAATCTTTATTTTCTAAAAATCGAGAGCAAATCATCGCTAAAGTCGGTGTTTGCACACGTCCCAAAGACAACAAGCCTTTATTTCCAGCTGCCAATGTAATTGCCTGCGTCGCATTAATACCAATCAACCAATCTGATTCTGAGCGTGAACGTGCTGACTGATACAAGCTATCGTACTCCGAACCATCCTTCAATTTCGCAAAACCTTCTTTGATGGCTTTATCCGTTTGAGATGAAATCCACAGACGCTTGAAAGGTACTTTTGACCCTAAATAATAATAAATATTACGAAAAATCAATTCCCCTTCACGTCCAGCATCCGTTGCCACAATGATTTCCTCTGCTTTTTCCAATAAACCTTTGATGATATTAACTTGCTTCAGCGCGCCATAATCATCAATTTGCTTTCCGTCTTTACGAACCTTCTTTACTTCCAACCCAAATTTCGTTGGAATAATAGGCAAATTCGCAACAGACCAAGTGTTATAGCCATACGCTTGAGGTGTACATAATTGCACCAAATGCCCAAATGCATAGGTAAATGCATAGCCATTTCCCTCAATATACCCATCTTTCACATCCTTTGCGCCCATTACTCGTGCCAAATCTCGCGCTACGGAAGGTTTTTCTGCTATTACTACTTTCATATATCTTTTAGACAAGAGATTTTAGACTAAAGACAATAGACTATCCATTTATCTCTCATCTCAAATCTAACATCTGTTAATCTATTTTTAATCCAACGATGGAATTGAAATCCCCTTTATTTTTCGATACAAATCAACAGCGTAGACATCTGTCATACCCGAAACAAAATCCAATACTGCACGTATTTTAGAATATGTATCTTCTTTGTCTGTATGAAATTGTTCTGGAATCATCGCCACCAATTTCTTATCAAACACGGTTTTATTTGTCTTCAAATAAGCTGGTATAAATTCCTCCAATAAAGCATTCATTACTTTATAACCCGCTATTTCGATTTGCACTACAGTCGGTGCATTATAAATACGCGCAATTGAAACTTTTTCAATTTTCTTCATTTGTTGCACGATTTCCACATCTAATGCATCCACTAAAGAGCTTTGGAAAGTGCCCGACAAAAATTTCTCTTGATTTTTAACAAAAACTGAAGCACAGCCATGAATCAACGTATTAATTGCCTTCGCGCGTAATAATTCAACACGAGATCCTGTGTCCCCCAAATTATCCAAACGAGGTTTTAAGCTTTCTCCTCCACATAGAGGTAACAATAAATCTTCGACCTCTTGATAAGAAAGAATTTTGAGATGATGAGCGTCTTCCAAGTCTATGATATTGTAACAAATATCATCTGCCGCCTCAACCAAATACACCAATGGATGACGTAAATAACCATTCGGATTGGTTGGGTCTTTTAGCAAACCTAACTCCACCGCTATTTTTTCAAATGATTCTGTTTCACATTCAAAAAAACCGTATTTCTTGCGATGATGATTTCCTTTCACATGACCATCAATCGCCGCACAAGGATATTTTACAATAGAAGCCAATGTCGCATAAGTCAACGCAAAGCCTTTAGCGTCTTTACCGTTGAAAGCATGTGTCAAAATACGCAATGCATTAGCATTACCTTCAAAATGTGTCAAATCTGCCCATTGCTTAGGAGAAACTTGTTCTTGATATTTTTTCCCTGCTCCTTCAGTAAAATAAGAAGATATTGCCGCTTCACCCGAATGTCCAAAAGATGGATTTCCCAGATCATGCGATAGACAGGCAGCAGAAATAATATTTCCTACTTCCTGTAAATAAGGAACTTCCCCATCGATATTTGGATCTTCTTGCTTCATTAAATTATAAAACAAGCGACCCAAAGAGCGCCCCACTGAAGCTACTTCTAGGCTATGCGTTAATCTATTATGAACGAAAACAGCTCCCGGTAATGGAAATACTTGAGTTTTATTTTGCAACCGTCGAAATGGTGAGGAGAAAATCAAACGATCATAATCGCGTTGAAACTCTGACCTTGCGTCAAATTGTTCGTATGGTACACGTTGTTCATAGCCCCACCTTTTAGCGGATATAAGTTGTCTCCAGTTCATTAAAATATCGGATTATTCGAAATGCAAATATACGCTTTCTGCCTTAAAACAGTTGTTGTTCTATTTTGTATTTGGCTTGATAAAGCCTAGCAACAAATTAACTAATCCAATGGGTTGAATCAACAATAGTAGCCAAAATAAAGATCTATATAATGTAGAACGATCCATGACATCGTGGTAATCCGTTTTTAAATCCTTTAATGAATTATAGGATTGAGAATCTACAGCTTCTTGTATAGAAAAAGAATTATTATCCCAAAGAATTAGGACTACGATGAGAATTAAATAAGAAACAATATGCAAATAGATGAGTCCTTCACTATACAAGCACGAGCCAAAAAAATGATAAAACCCCCACAAACATACACCTATCCCTGCGACCAAATAAAATAACCATTTAGCCTCTATTAAATTTGTCTCCCATCCTGCATTTAACACTAAATGATGTGTATCATCTACAAAAATAAAAGTATAGACAAACAATAATATTGCTAAGATTGCGAAAGCAAGGTAAATGATTCTATTCTCCATATTCTTAAATATAATACAAAAATTCCTTTTCTTCAGCTTGTCATCGTTTTTTATTATTTTTAGCAAAATGAATAAACTTTAGATCCAATGAGCAAGAGCTACACAATACCAGATACAGAAAAATTTGAGGGAAATCTTCACGGAAAAAATACGCATTTATTTACACTTAAAAATAGAGCAGGAATGCAAATAGCATTGACTGACTATGGAGCTAGATTGGTAAGTGCTTTAGTTCCCGACAAAAATGGTAATTTGATTGATGTAGTATTAGGTTTTGATAGTATACAAGGATATTTGAATGCGAAGGAATTGTATCATGGTGCGACTATAGGAAGATTTGCAAATCGTATAGGAAATGGAAAATTCGTTATTGAAAATCAAGAATATATCCTTCCTCAAAACAATGGTTCTAACTGCATACATGGAGGTCCTGATGGATTTCATACGAAGGTTTGGGATAGGCAAGTAAGTTTCAAAAAGAAAGTAACGTTTTATTATGTGTCTCCGAATGGAGAAGCTGGTTTTCCAGGCGAAACTAAAATTACAGTAACATACGAATTAACAGATGACAATGAAATTTTAATCAATTTTAGAGCGACTACAGATAAACGTACTGTTATTAATTTGACAAATCATGCCTATTTCAATCTAAATGGAGAAGGCAATGGAGATATTTTAAATCATTTAGTTCAAATAAATTCCAACAAATTCATTGAAATCAATGAAAGTCAATTGCCGACAGGTAATTTGAAAAGTATTATAGATACACCATTTGATCTCAGAAAAGAAACTAAAGTTGTCGAAAAAATTGGATGCGATGATAAGCAATTGTTATTTGCTAAAGGATTTGATCATAGTTATATTAATGAAAATCCAATTACTCAAGTAGCAGCTTCAGCATATAGCGCAGAGTCTGGTATAGCATTACAATTGTACACAGATTATCCTACTGTGCATTTTTATTCAGGTAATTACTTATCAAATGATTTGGGAAAATCTGGCAAAAAATATTTACCACATGGTGGATTTTGCTTTGAAGCACAGCATTACTTGGACAGTCCAAACCAAGGTAGGTTTCCGAAGTACATTTTAGAAGCAGGTCAAGAATATAACTTTAATATGAAGTATAAATTTTGTGTTAGAAAATAAAATTTATTGTTTAGTATTTTTAAAACAGAAAATATTTCAACATAATAATATTTAAAACTAAAAAAACATATATAGTATTAGAAAAAACTGTTAAAACAAAGAATTAATTTTGAATATCACTAACCCCGTGAATGATTGATGTTTAAATAATAAATTTGTTTAATTAATTAATAATTTATGAAAAGAACAATTTTAACGATAGCACTGATAGCAGGCGCTTTAGCATACAATAATACCTATGCACAACTAGCCAAGAAAAAAGGCATTACTCTAGAAGAGATTTCTAAAGATTTAGGGGCATTGGCTCAAAAAAATGATGAAGTTTCAAAAACTCAATTACTTGTAGAAGCAAAAGCACTAGTAGAAAGTAAAAATGAAAGTTTTGTAAATTTCGGAACTCGCATTTATTCATTTTTAGAAAAAACAGATGAAGTTGAGAAAGTCGAGAAAACACTGTTAAAAAGATTTCCTAAAGGGTTAAAGGCACGTAGTGAAGCTTATAAAAATGTTTTTTCAGAAAGCAATACCTCCGCTTCTGTAGCTGAAAAAAGTTATAATGACTTTTTGAAGAAATTTCCTTCTAACAATTTTGAAGAAAAAGATAGAGGATTGTATCGAGGTGCAGAATCCAAACTTGCAGCAATGTACTTCAAAGAAAATAACCTTTCAAAAGCAAATGAGTATGTAGATAAATTAAAAAATAGTCCTATGTTTATTCAAACTGCATATGGTTTAACAAGAGAACTCGCTGAAAACAAAGACTATGTCAATGCACTTCCAATCTTAGAAGAAGGAATTGCAAAAGCAAAAGAAGACAATAAAGTCGGTCCTACATATCTACCTGCATTCAATGCTGCATATGGAAAAGCCTTGTATGAAACTGGCAACTACGAAAAAGCTATAGAAAGCTTAGAAGATCAATTCATAACTAATAATAATGCAGCTGTAAATTCGGACTTGAATGTAAGTTTAGCAAATTCATACATCAAAATGGGTAGAGATTTAGACGCATTTTTATTATTGGAGAAATATGTTCTGAAAAATGGCAAGAACGATGCTGCTGGAGAAGTATTGAAATCTTTATATTCAAAACTAAACAATGATAAGAGCGATTTCAATAATTACTATTCTAATCTGGACACTAAAATCAAGGAAGCTAGCATAGCTAAATACAAATCAGAAATGATCAAAAAAGAGGCTCCAGCATTTTCTTTGGTCAACAGAGAAGGCAAGACAGTTTCTTTGGCAGATCTTAAAGGAAAAGTTGTGGTATTGGATTTTTGGGCAACATGGTGTGGTCCTTGTATCAATTCGTTCCCTGGTATGCAAGCAGCTGTTAACAAATACAAAGACGACAAAGAAGTGGAGTTTTTATTTATTGACACTTGGCAACGCGAAGAAAACTACAAAGAGCTTGTAGAACAATTCATTACTAAGAATAATTACACTTTCCATGTATTATTTGATGAGATGAAAGATAGAGAAAAAGCAACCACTACAGCATACGGCGTGAAAGGTATTCCACACAAAGTTGTAATTGACAAAGAAGGATTTATTCGTTTTGAGTCATCAGGTAGTGGATCGGATATCGATAAAATCGTGAGCGAAATGGAAACAAAAATAGAATTAGCGCGTAAAGGCTAATACATAAAAATGGGACAATGCAAGTTGTCCCATTTTTATGTATTAGCTATGAATTTAAAATTATAGATCAATTCTGATAAATTTTCCGTCTTTGTCAAATACCAAATCAACATCATTAGTCAGTTCAATATCAAAACCATTCACTTCTCTTTCAATCCCGTTTATACCTACAGATGCATAATTCGCCGTCACATAATCGACAATTGCAGGTAATATAAACGATGTGTTAGGCAACGCGTCACGATCACTTCGCATTTCTACATCTTGCCACAACCCTGAATTGTCAAATTTGATATCTACACCATTATCCAATTTAACCTCGTATTCAAAATTTGAAATTCCTTCTTTATCCTTTAAAGTGGAAATAATTTTTGCCGAACCAAAATACTCTGTTACGAATGACTTCGACGTGGTAGGTAATTCCTCATTTGGAATTAATACTTCATCCTTATCACAAGATGTCATCGTGAATACTACAGCTACGGCTAAGATCGCTTTTGAAAATAAATTTTTCATAGTTTATATATTTTTATATTATGTGTGTTTTAGTTGTTTTATTAATCGTCGATACGTAAAAATTTGCCTTTACTATTGAAAACTAAGTCCAATCCATTTGACAATTCAATTTCATATTTGGATGAACGTCTGGAAAGTTTCACAATATTATTCTTTGGAAAACTCTTTTCTACATATTCTTTTATAGCTTGAGGGATCAACGAAAGCGGAATACTCTTGCGCTTCATATCGATTTCTTTCCATTCGCCATTTTTATCAAATTCAAATTCCGAGCCATCATTCATCTTCACTTCGTAAGATTTTTTCGAAAAGAGTTCGTCTTCTAATTTGACGTATGCGACCGAAAGTTTTGAGCTATACGTCTTGATAAAATTTTGCGCTTGCTTTGGCAACTGACCTAAATCAATTAATTTATCTTGTGCATTTGCGCCCATGCTTGTAGTCAATAAAGCTACTACTGCTAAACTTTTAAATATTGTTTTCATCTTTTAATCTTTGTTTTATACTACAAAAATCAAAAGTGAATTGGGAAAGAATTAGGAATTAGTGTTTGAAATCAAAAAAATATTAAACTTTTTTAATTTCAAACACTTGCATATTATTCTGATAGCTATACTTAATATGTAAGAAAGGATATTTTTCCAAAATGGTCTGTACAATAGACAAACCTAGGCCATTGGAATTATGGTCTTGACTTCCTTTATAAAAACGTTCAAAAATATACTCGGGATTCAGTGCCTTTTCTTGACTTGTGTTAGAAATGATTGCAGCATCTGATTGAATTCGAACTCTTAATTCACCAGCAGGTAGATTGTATTTTATAGCGTTGCTAATCAGATTAGAAAACAAAATTTGCATCAAATCTGGGTTAGCGTAGACTTCAAAATTACCATCTTGCTGAAGATCTAATCTGATATCTTTATAAATTATTAAATCCTCGTAATCATTCAACAGATTAGCGATAACTTCATTTATAGTGACACTTTCATATCCTGCATACTGCTGATTGTTGATACGTGAAAGCGTTAATAAGCTTTTATTGAGACTTACCATACGCTGCAAGGAACGCTTCGCTTCCACAATACCCACGGTATCCTCTTCATTCAAACTCGAATTTTCTAACAGCAATTCCAGCTTGTTAATACTAACTGCCAAAGGTGTTTGCAATTCATGTGCAGCATTTTCCAAAAATCGCTTTTGACTGTCAAAGACTTTTTCATTCTGATCAATCATTTGCGAAATATGATTATTCAAATCATTAAACTCCAAAACAGGCGATTCCACTGAGACAAAACTATTGGCTTTGCCAAAACGATATTTAGAAAGATTTTTTAAAATTTGCTTGAAAGGTTGCCAAGCTCTACCCAATATATAATGGTTAATCACCAAAATGCTGAGGACAATCACTACATATAATACCAACAAAGAAATAGCTAAATTGAGCAGAAAATCATCTTCTTCAACGGTAGAAGTACGAATTTCTAATTGATAAGGCTTACCACTGGGATCATAAAATCCCGTTCGTAAAATACGATAAGGTTCTTCCTCCTCATCATATGGCATGTAAATAAATTCTTTAGAAAACGTATTTTGGTCAACTTTCTCTTGTAAATTTTCTACTTCTTTAATCACAAATTGGTTAATCCCAAATTCTTTGGACTCTTCAATTAACTTTGGGTTATTATAAGCCTCACGGATGATAAGTATTTTTTGATTTTTGAGGCCATCATCAATATTATCATACACTTCGTCCATGATCACAGCATAAAACAATGCTGCCCAAACTGCCATCACTATCAGGATAGCAATACTCACAAATCGATTAGTATAATTTTTTACTGAGATAGCCATTTATATCAATTTATAACCTATACCGTAGACTGCTTGCAAATCACAATCCGCTCCAGCTGTTTTCAATTTCTTACGAAGATTTTTAATCTGCGAATAGATAAAACCCAAATTATCCGCTTGATCAGCGTGGTCGCCCCAGACCGTTTCAGCTAATGTAGATTTTTCTTGCAACTTATTAGGGCGAAGCATGAAATAGTAAAATAAATCATACTCCTTGCGATTCAAAACCAACGGATTTCGGTCTATTTTGACTTCGCGCAATTCTGGATTTAGGCTTACATTCTTGTACTGCAAAAGCTGCTCGCCATCTTGTGCATTACGACGAATAATAGATTTAAGCCGAGCCAACAATTCCGCAAAGTGGAAAGGCTTAGCCAAATAATCATCTGCCCCAATTTCCAATCCAGCAACTTTATCTGCTACTGAATCTTTTGCCGAAAGTATGAGCACAGGACTTTTGACTTGATTTTCTCTCATCTCGCGCAACACATCCATTCCCGAACCTCCCGGAAGCATAATATCCAACAATACGCAGTCGTATGGGTAATTCATCACCTTGTCTATAGCTTCCAAATAGGTAGAAGCTGTTTCTACCAAAAACTTCTCACTCTCTAAAAAATCACGAATACCCTGCTGTAATGCTAACTCATCTTCGACAATCAATACCTTCATAGTAGCGACAATTATAATTTTTGATTTGGGAATATTTTAGGAATAAGTTAGTGAAATTATTGAAAAATAAAAAAGGGATGAACAATCACCCCTTCAAATTCTATTTTAATGTGCCAACAATTCTGGCAACTCTTCTATATCTACATCTCCCGATTCGGAAATGGAAGTGAATTTTACCGGAACAATTTCATTAACCAACAAAGGATCGTAAGGCGTGCGAACTTTCACGTAGTTTTTAGAAAAGCCATGCATAAAGCCATCTTTCTCATCCGATTCGAATAATACCTCTCCTATTGCGCCTAAATTTTCTTCATAGAAAGCACGACGTTTTTTCTCCGAAAGAATATGCAACATTTTACTACGATCCGAACGTTGTGCACCTGGGACAGCACCTTCCATTTGTGCCGCAATGGTATTTTCACGTTCTGAATAGGTAAATACGTGCAAATACGAAATTGGCATATCGTTCAAGAAATTGTAAGTATCAATAAAATCTTCGCGAGTTTCCCCCGGGAAACCAACGATAACATCTACACCGATACAGGCATTTGGCATTAACGATTTGATTTTCGCGACACGCTCGCCGTACAGTTCGCGTTTGTAGCGACGACGCATTTGCGCCAATACTTTATTATTACCTGATTGCAACGGCATATGAAAATGCGGAACAAAACGCTTCGATCGTGCTACAAATTCGATAATCTCATTAGCCAACAAATTTGGCTCAATCGATGATATACGGATACGATCGATGCCTTGTACTTCGTCTAATGCTTTTACCAAGTCCAAGAATTTGTTCTGACGTTTGCCATCACGGATTCCGAAATCACCAATATTCACTCCTGTCAAGACGATTTCCTTCACTCCTGAAGTAGCAATTTCTTCCGCTTGACGCACGATATCCTCGATTTTTCCCGAACGACTTGCCCCACGTGCCAAAGGAATCGTACAAAACGTACACGAATAATCACAACCGTCCTGCACTTTCAAGAAAGTACGTGTACGATCGCCAATCGAATACGCCGTCACAAATTGATTCGTTTCGTCAATCGGTCCATTATGAACAACCGCTTTTTCCTGTTTGGTCAAATCATTGATATGTTCAATGATGTTGAATTTCTCCGCCGCACCCAATACCATATCTACCCCAGGAATCTCTGCGATTTCCTGCGGCTTCAATTGTGCATAACAGCCTACTATTGTTATATAGGCATTTGGCGAATATTTCAACGCTTCCTTCACTACCTTTCGACATTTCTTATCCGCATTGTCCGTTACCGAACAGGTGTTGATTACATAAACGTCTGCTGGCGAGTTGAATGGCGTAGTATCGTAACCCGCATCCTTGAACTGACGTCCAATCGATGAAGTCTCCGAAAAATTCAACTTACAACCCAGTGTATAGAAAGCTACTTTTTTATTCATAATAAGTTGCAAAAATACGCTTTTTTTTAGACTTAGCTTTATAGATATAAGATTTGAGATGCCAATGACATTTTTAAAAGTGAAAGCACTTTTTCCTTCCCGCTAATTTCAGTAGTTTTGAATATTCTAAAATCGTAGAAAATCTTTAAAACTTACTGAAACATGAAACAATATTTAGATTTACTAAGGCACGTATATACCACAGGTGTGGACAAAACAGATAGAACGGGTACAGGTACACGCAGTGTTTTTGGTTATCAAATGCGTTTCAATCTACAAGAAGGTTTTCCGATTATTACGACCAAAAAACTGCATTTACGTTCGATTATACACGAATTGATTTGGTTTCTAAAAGGTGAAACAAACATCAAATACCTAAAAGATAATGGTGTAAGTATTTGGGATGAGTGGGCAGACGAAAACGGTAATTTGGGTCCTGTTTACGGTTCGCAATGGCGCTCTTGGCCTACACCAGATGGCAGACATATCGACCAGATTACTCAGGTAATTAATCAATTAAAGAATTCACCTGATTCGCGTCGTATCATCGTATCCGCTTGGAATGTCGCGGAAATCGAAAACATGGCTTTGCCGCCTTGTCACGCTTTCTTCCAATTCTATGTCGCACCAGCACAACCCGAAAAAGGAATTTTGAAACCGCAACTTTCGTGTCAATTGTACCAACGTAGTGCGGATATTTTCTTAGGCGTTCCTTTCAATATAGCTTCTTATGCCCTATTGACGATGATGGTCGCGCAAGTTTGTGACATGGAAGCGGGTGAATTTGTACATACGTTTGGTGATGCACATATCTACAGCAACCATTTCGAACAAACGGAATTGCAATTGTCGCGTGAACCAAAAGCATTGCCGACAATGAAAATCAATCCAGACGTAAAAAATATTTTTGATTTCAAATTTGAGGATTTTGAGTTGGTAGGTTACGAGTTTGATCCGCATATCAAAGCACCTGTAGCCGTATAGAAAATTGGAGAAGGAGATAATTTGGAGATTTGAAAATTAACAATCAATGAGTGATACTAAAATAACATTAATCGTAGCTGCTGCAGAAAATAACGCCATTGGCAAAAACAATCAGATGCTTTGGCATTTGCCGAATGATTTTAAATACTTTAAGAAAAATACTTTAGAGCATTCGGTTGTAATGGGTCGCAAGACTTTTGAATCTATTGGCAAACCACTTCCCGAGCGTCGCAATATTATTTTGACACGTGATATGAACTACAGCCACGAAGAAGTTGATGTAGCGAATAGCGTGCAAGATGTGCTAAACTATTGCCGTGACGAGCGTGAAATCTTTATCATCGGTGGTGCAGAAATCTACAAGCAAACGTTGCCCTTAGCGGATAAAATCTTATTGACTCGTGTACATACCACTATAGACGGCGATGCATATTTTCCAGAATTATTAGACCATGAATGGAAATTAATAAGTGCCGAAAAGCACGAAAAAGACGAAAAACACGCTTTTGATTATAAGTTCGAAGTATACGAAAGAGCGTAACAAAATATAAATTTCCTTTCAAAAGCATCTCCCTGATACTTTTGGAAGGAAAGATTTTAAAAGAACCAATTGTAACATCAACAAAATGCAACTTTTGACACTCCTTTACTCGACGCAATAAAAACAGTAATTAAGGAAGAAATTGTATTAGTTCAAAAAAACGATAAATCATTAAGTGGCATTGTTACTATCACAGACATAAGTTCTCAATTTTTTACTTTAACAGAACCTTTTCTTTTATTAGAAAAAATAGAAAACCTGATTCGACTATTATTAGATGAAAAATTCCTAGTTCAAGAAATAAAAGATTTATGTATTGAAACTTATGATAAAGATTCCATAGAATACATTGATGATTTAACATTTGGGCAATATATAAGAATAATTGAAAAGGAAGAAAATTGGCAAAAACTCAACTTAAAAATAGAAAGAATTCCTTTTGTAAAACAATTGGACAAAATTCGTCTAATTAGAAACGACATTATGCATTTCGATGCTGAAGGTATTTCACAGGAGCAAAGAGATGATTTAAATAATATGGCCAATTTTCTAACTGAATTAATTAAATTTAATTAATAATACCCCATCATGCACATTACCATCCGACAAGATCAGCCTAAAGACCACCAAGCAGTTTATAAAAAATAAACAACATGTATCTTCAATACATAACCTCGATGGTACATACCAAACCCTAATCTTTACTTAAAATTAAATTAATTTCAATAATTAAAAATTAATTTGTATTTTGATAGTGCAGTTATAAGCAGCGCAAGCATTTAAAAATTTTATTATAAAGCACACTATAAATAAAGCCATTACGTATAATTTCAACCTTAAAAATATAAATCTATGCCTATCACCATCAGACCCGAAACCCAACAAGACCATAAAATAATCTATCAGCTCAATAAGCATGCTTTTGAGCGCGACAATGAAGCGAAGTTGGTCAATCACTTGCGCGAAAGTTCTGCGTTTATTCCTGATTTGTCGCTAGTAGCAGAAATGGAAAATCAAATCATAGGACATATTCTATTTGTAAAAATTTTAATTAAAAATTCGACGCAACATTTCGAAAGTTTAGCTCTAGCCCCTATGGCTGTGCATCATGATTTCCAAAAACAAGGATTTGGTGCAAGGCTCATACAAGAAGGACTTAATCGTGCTACGGAATTGGGTTTTAAATCGGTTATAGTGTTAGGCTACGAACAGTTTTATATTAAATTCGGTTTTGAACCAGCCCAAAAATGGGGTATAAAAGCTCCTTTTGATGTGCCTTCTGAAGCTTTTATGGCAATAGAATTAGTACCCAATGCACTAGAAAATGTAAATGGTATGGTTCAATATCCTAAAGAGTTTGAATTGGTTTGATGATAGTTTTACTTAAGTTTAGTTTGTTTACTAATAATAATGGAAATAAAAACCATACATGAGAAAAGCACAGAAGAGCTTGATAAAACACTAAAAAGTCTTAAATCAGAAAAGATTATTAACGCCGTACTTGTTGGTTTTACCATTGGAGTATTTGTGTATAGCATTCTTAAAGGAGGTATTGGTTTTGGTTCCTTTATGGCGTTGGCTGTTGCTTATTTTTTTATTAAAAATGCCAATAAAAGTAATGCACTAACCAAAGAAATAGAGAAAGAGTTAAATAATAGAACTTGATTGTCCTCTATGCCGGACAGGCATAATACTTTTGACCGCAAAAGTATTCAAAACTCGTCACTAGAAACCTTTGGCTAAACATTTTGTGCCTCCACCTGCTCTTGCCAAAAGTTTCTAAGGTGACATACTAAGAATTTGTAAAGATTGTGCTCAACTTTTACACTATCCAGGTTAACTATGCACAATACTTTTATTAAAAAATCTAAGGTTTAAAAGCATTATTAATCTGGATAAGAAATTAAAAGGCAAAACTCCAATAATAGCATCTCCCTCTTAACTTAGTCAAAAGTCGCCTAAGAATATTTCGCAAATATGAAGGCAGAGTGAAACATTGTTGCGAAAGATTCTAGCGACAAGTTTTTGCATACTTTTTACGATAAAAAAGTATGAGCCACTCGCGGCTTGAGCGAGACTACAGTTTGTTTCACTAAAAAAAAATGTCAATGATTGATGAGAAGAGATTATTTTACGCCATTAACGGATCCGAAATACTTGGCTCTCCATTTTCAATACGCCCAGCATATTGTCTCTCCCAGCCTTCTGTTTTTATTTGGACATCATACCATCGACCAAAATTCTTAGTATCAATCTCTAGTACAGTTTTTTTCTTAGGTTTGAGTGTAAAATCTTTCGTCGATTTTGTATATGCATTAGCAATATTTATAACCTGAATAGAATTAGAAATATTTTCTATTTCCACGACCAAGTTACTTTTAGCTGAATACGCTATATTAATTTGCAAAGGTTCATTCCCGCCATAAGAGACGTACTTACGAAAAAATCCATTTGGACCATGAACAGCTAAGTTATATGCATTTGATGAATCCTTTTCCCAACTATAAGTCAATTTTCCTCCTGCTTTAACAGCGAAAGATTTACTGAATCTATTATTTTGTAATAAATCATAAACATTGAATGCTCCTGCCAAGGACTTTTGCCCAAATTTTTTGTTAGATGCCTCGAAAGTGATTTGCAATTGACCATCAACATGTGCTTCATATACGTGTAAGTCGTAACATAGCGCATTTGATAATTTTGTACCTGCTTCTTGCTTCGGTAAAGCTGGATGATTTTTTCCGTTTTTTATATCCTCGATTTCCGCACTGGACAATAGCTGAAAGCCATCAGGCAAAGGTTTATCCTTAGCTTGATTGATACTTAAAATCTGTTCTTTCATATCCAAAAAGTCAGGTAAATTAACTTTCTTTTTTGCTTGATATGGTCTGAATACAGATGTCAAATCTCCCGTAATCGCTCTACGCCAATTTGAAATATTCGATTCTAAGATTTGTTTATTGTATTTTTTATTCAGAAAAACTTCCAGAAATTGTATAGTTGAGGTAATATCACAAACTTCCGAATTTACCCAACCTCCCCTAGTCCAAGGAGAAGCAATAATTAGTGGCACACGATATCCCAACCCGACTGGACCTTCGGTTGCGTATTCCTCTCTGACTCCTGATGCTAACTCTTGCTCTTTCGTTAAATATTCGGTTTGCAAACCCTCTTTCAACTCTTCAGAAACCAAGCCTGCGGATTTATCATTGGGCTTTGGCGCAACAAAAGGTGGAATATGGTCAAAATACCCGTCATTCTCATCGTAATTCAGAATGAAAATGGTGTTCTTCCAAACTTCAGGATTCTTAGTCAGAATATTTAATATCTCCGACACATACCAAGCACCATACATAGGCGCACTTGGATGGTCAGAGAAATTTTGTGGTGCCACCAACCAACTCACAGTAGGCAACTTGCCGTGTTCCACATCCTTTCGAAACTGATGTAAAATATCTCCCTTAGGCACTCTGATTTTCGAACCTTCAAAATCAATATCCTCCGTTTCATGATAATTTGGGTCTCCTTCATTCGTTTGAAAAGCACGTTCGTGCAATTCCTTCTCAAAAGCTGATAATTTTTCAAAATTCGCTTCGGAATATTGTTCTACCTCGCGTTTGAAACTTGCTAATTGTCCTTGCTTTTGCTCTAAGGCATTTTTTACTTTTTGAGCATGAGGTTCTGCTGCCAACTGCTTTTCTAAATCGGCTATTTCTTGCGGTAATTCTGCAAGACGCTTTTTATAGAAATCTATATGGCTTTTTTTGAAACGTACACTATACTGCGCAAACCATTCGAGATTATTATCCGTAAAATTGCCGAGCAAAGCTTCTCCATTTCTTGAAGCCTCATTCTGCAAGCTAATCTCATTTTGGTAAACCTTCCAGCTTACGCCATTTTCTTGCAAACGCTCCGGAAAAGTTTTCCATTGCGCCATTTTATTAAAATAGATATCCGAATTTCGTGTCAGCGGTTTGCTATCTGCAGTTTCTGTACATTTTCCTGTCCAAAAATAATGACGATTAGTTGTCGTACCCGTGATGGACGAACAAAAATGCTGGTCACAAATTGTAAAAGCATCCGCAAAAGCATAATAGAACGGAATATCCTCTCGCGTATAATAGCCCAATGTCAGTGGCAAATCCTTATACTCCTTTCGTCCCGAAACTTTCCAATCCAACCATTTATCAAATTTACCTTCGTTCCAAGCACCAATCTGATTTTCCCAAGAATGTGGTAAATCATTTGTCCAACTTGCTTTGGAATTTTTGATATCCATCCGAAACGGCGCATAAGTCAACCCTTTTGCATTGGATTGCAACCATACAGGATTTCCATTTGCCAAAGTAATAGCTCTTCTATCGTTAAAACCACGTACACCACGCAACGTCCCAAAGGAATGGTCAAACGAACGATTCTCCTGCATCAATAACACGACATGTTCCGCATCCAAAAAGGTAGAACCTTCGATAGGATTGATTGCCAATGCGGCTTCAATAGATTTAGGTAAATGGGTTAATGCACCAAACGAACCTGCTAAAATTCCAGCTTTTTTGATAAATATTCTTCTGCTTTCCATAATGGAGTATAAATGGTCTTAATTATTGTTAGACAATATAACAATTATTGAAATTTATTACTCCTCCTTAACGGATTAGTTACGTAGAATAAATAAAGCAACAAATGTTCGAAATAAGAATAACTTTTCAAGAATAGAGCTAATAGCCTATATAATCAAGTTATTGAATAAACTTTTGTTTAACGGAAAATGTCGCCTTAGCGAGTTGCCATTTGCAGGAATGATGAAGCGATGTGGCAACTCGGTACAGCGACGAGTTTTGCCTACTTTTGCGATAAAAAGTAGGATGCCTGCCCGGCATAGAGGGCTTTAAAAAAATCTTAGCGATTTGATGTTAAAGCTGAACATTTAGGTTTCGCTTTTTTTATTCTATTAATCTAAAATTTTCTATGTTGTGGTTTGATTTATCTAATTCTAAAAATTGATAATAAGCGTCTTCTATCTCTACGTCGCGATATTCATCAGGATTCATAATGGGAATCCCAGATATGATGGGATAGAAACGTTTACATTCGGTGCAAGTGAGGCTCCCAGTTCGAATATCTTTATCAAGCGTTTGTTCGATAATTTCCAATTTCAAATCCGCCTTATCAAACGGACAGCAAAGTTTATGTATGGTGGTTATTTTCATGATTTTGATTTATTTGGTTATAATATTTTTCTACGATTTCTTTGGGTTGTTCCTGTTGCATAAGCCCAGACACCAACGCTATTCCTTGGTAATTTAGATTGTTCAATTCGGGAATATTTTCCGGTGTAATTCCTCCAGCTAAGAAAAAAGGTATCTGTAATTGTTTTTGTGCACGTATCAAAAATTCCCGATTCACTAATTCACATTTCGAATTATTCGCCGAAGGAAATAAAGAACAAAAGGAAAGATAGTCTATATGCTGCTGCGCTGCCCAAGTCAATATATGCTCGTCATTGGTACAAGTCATACCCACGATTTTTCCCTGTAGCAAGTCTTTTATATCATCCCAATGAATAGGAATTTCATCAAAATGAACACCATCAAAATCTAATTTTGGAAGCATACTCACTTGATTATTGATAAGCACAGGAATCTCATGAACATGGGCTATAGCAATTATCTGTTCCAACAAATCGAATTTATCTTCATATACCTTTTGATTATCCCATATCTGAATGGCACAGATTTGGCCGGACAACAAATAGTCCAATTTCCTTAAATCAGATATACGAAAAGCGTTCAAATCTAAAATAACATAGACTTTACGCGATGAATCAAACTTTATTTTACGATAAGCCATCTTGAATACATTTAGCAAAAACTTCCCAATATTTATCTACTCCCGGAGATTCCAATCCCACATTCTTATTGTTCTGTAACACATACATCCCCTCTTCCTTCGGACAGAAATAACCTATTTCTGTACATTGGATATGATTTGCACGAATTTTTTCTAAAATTTGATGCTTTTCATTTGGGCTACAAGCGATTAACATGCTACCTGCACCTATAATCTTTGTAGCATCCAAACCAAAGAGATTGGCTGTCTTTTCGACTTCTTCATTTACAGCAATAGCCTCTTCAACTACCTTAACACCAATATCCGAAGCAGTAGCCATTTCATAAATTGCGCCTAAAATCCCTCCTTCTGTTACATCATGCATGGCATGCACTATCTTCTCCGAAACATTTATTCCGCGTACTAAATAAGCTTCCTGCAAAACAGAAATATCCCAAAAGTTTGATATTAGTTTATCTAAAATATCAGCGCCCAAATTTGTTTTCACATGATTCGAAAAAGACATTGCTAATACACTAGTCGCTATTAATCCAGCAGATTTGGTCATCAGCAACACATCTCCTACTTGTGCTTGAGAAGAAAGCAATAGGTTATCTCTTTCTCCTATAGCAAACATAGTCACAGCTCCGACTATGGTCGAATCCTGATGCGCATCAAATCCTGTATGACCGCCTGTAATATGTAATCCAATCTCCGCAGAAAATTCATTGATATAGTACCAATATTCTTTTAATTGACCTTCTGAAATACTAGCGGGAAGATTCAAAACAAATTGTCCATATTGTGGAGAACAACCAGTCGTAGCTATATCATTAGCTGCCAGATGCACCGAAATATAAGCCGATTCTTTGACACCAATGCTTGGAATAAAGCTCAAAGGGTCACTTGCGACAGCCATGGCTTGCTTATCTGACAGCTCAATTAAAGCACAATCCACACCATATCCAGGCCCTTGAAGAACTTTCTCTCGTCGAAAACCTAACTGCCTTGCAAATAAGTCCTCGACCATATGTTCAGCAATTTTACTCATGGTCTGTATCCAAAAATTGAATATGTAACCCGAAAAAATCGCCATAAGGCACAGACCATTGCTGAACAGGAAACCATTTGGGTAGTCCAGTACACGACCAAGAAACTTTATATTGGCGTCCTGCCAAAGCTTTATCGATGATGCGAATAAGATTTTGCGGTGTATAAAAATGAGCGGTCACATAGAATGGATTTTTGCCAAAAGCTTGTTGAATGCGTCTTCTGAAATATTTGGGCGAATTGCGATTCATCATGCCCATCACGATACCATGACGCGCTACGCGTGCCGCTTCTTGAATAACCCGAATGGGGTCTTGGTAATATTCAAAAGTCGTAATAAAGGCAACACAATCGAAGGTGTTGTCCTTAAAAGGCATAAAATGAGAATCGGCCATAGCCAAATCTCCGTCAAACAAATCTTTAGCTTGGGAAAGCATTAAAGGCGAAATATCTCCTCCTATGGCATCAATACCAATTTCTTTCCACCAACGGGTGAATCGACCTGTACCGCATCCAAATTCTAATAATTCTTGAATCCGTGAATCCGATTTAACCAAATCAGTGATGACTTTCTTTTGCCAGACTTCGGCTCTTTTGTATGGGCCTTCATACCATTGTTCGTACGTATCCGTATGTTCACGATTGAAAAACCATTCTGGCCGACTTTGCCAGTTCATTTTGCGCTGTGGCAGTAGCACTTGTTCATTTTGTCTTATTAATTCCATACGATATATTGAATAAAAAAATACTCCATTCGTATGGATAAGACCAACAGAATGGAGTACAACAAAATATCGTATCCTGCATCCCTACGTTGGCATTATCCAAATCAGGTTTTCGGGTATAATCTCAGCTCCTCTTACAGGGCACCCCGTGCTATTAATAATTTTTTTAGATATAACTAAACTATCTTAGTCCAAGATACATGTTATTCTTTATTTGACCAAATCTGCTAAAGCTTTTTCAACTTTCTCAAATCCGAAATCAGCTTTTACTTCGGCAAACATACGTTGAATTTGGTCATTGCAAAGGTTTCCAATACTTCCTTCGTGTGTATGATTTACCTCTTTCGAAGGTTGGAAAGTTCCTTCTTCAATCGCTAAACCAATATTTTTATATGCTTCACGGAACGGAACACCTTTTAATACTTCATTATTCACAACTTCTACAGAGAATAAGTAATCATATTTAGGGTCATCCAAAATATTGTTTTTAATCTCGATATTCTCCAACATGAAAGTCGCGATTTCCAAACATTCATTCAACGATTGGAATGCTGGGAACAAGTTTTCTTTCAGTAATTGCAAATCACGGTGATATCCCACTGGAAGGTTTGTTGTCATCATCGCAATTTCTGTAGGTAAAGCTTGAATCTTATTACAACGTGAACGAATCAACTCAAATACATCAGGGTTTTTCTTGTGTGGCATGATGCTAGAACCCGTCGTCAAATGCGCAGGGAAAGAAATGAATCCAAAGTTTTGATTGATAAACAAAGTCACGTCCATCGCAAACTTAGCCAACGTAGCCGCAATAGAACTCATTGCTTGCGCTAAGATACGTTCAGTCTTACCGCGTCCCATTTGCGCATACACCACATTGTAGTTTAGGTCTTCAAAACCCAACAATTGTGTAGTCAACGTACGGTTCAATGGGAAAGAAGAACCATAACCTGCCGCCGAACCCAAAGGATTCTTATTACATACAGACCATGCCGCTTTCAATAGGTGCAAATCATCTACCAAACTCTCTGCATACGCCCCAAACCACAAGCCAAATGACGAAGGCATTGCAATTTGCAAATGTGTATAACCTGGCATCAATACATTTTTGTATTGCTCGCTCAACTTGATTAGTTCATTGAATAATACTTCTGTATTGTTGAAAATACTATGTATTTCCGAACGGAAATATAATTTCAAATCCACCAATACTTGGTCATTGCGCGAACGGCCAGAGTGAATCTTTTTACCTGCATCTCCGATACGTTTTGTCAACATCATTTCTACTTGAGAGTGTACATCTTCGACACTATCCTCGATTTGAAATTGACCGGCTTCGATTTCTTTATATATATTTCTAAGCTCTTGTTGAACAGCGGCCAAATCTTCATCCGTCATCAAGCCAATGCTATTCAACATACGCGTATGTGCCAATGAACCCAACACATCCGCACCTGCTAAATGCATATCCATCTCACGGTCTTTGCCTACCGTAAACGATTCAACAAAAGAATCTACATCAATATTTTTCTGCCAAATTTTCATTCAAAAGTTATTTTGAGTCACAAAAATACCATTAATTTATATATAACTTTTATAAACTTAATCTTTTTAAAGATTGAGCTTATAAAAGTTATCCATTATATTTTTTAAAAAATTAAGTAATATCTGTTTTAATTTCCATCAAATAAAGAACCTTAAAATATTAAAGAGTTGTTCAAAGATTCATTGAATAAATCACATCATAATAGCCCGGTTAACGAACAAGATTCAGATGATTATTTTCATTAATGACATTAATACCAAAAATTATTCACACCCAAACATGAGTTATGTCCCATTTAACATATCTATTGTGCACTTCACATAACATCTTTAATACAGTATAAAAGATTGAAAGATAATAAATACCTTTATATCGTATATTTTAACCTATAGAAAATAAATGACAAAAAAATCTATATTGTATTTTGCGTGTCAAATGGCATGGTTAACACCTTTCGCTCAAGAAAATCCAAAAACCCTTACATGGCAAGACATTCCGAAATGGGAATACGTACGACTAAACGGAGCAACTCCTTCGCCAGACGGTAAATGGTTAGCTTACGTTTCTGGACCGACAGAGGGAGATCTTACCCTTACTTTGCGTAATACGCAAGATACCACCAAATTCAATTACAAAATTGGTGGTGCCAGCACACCTATTTTCTTTAACCAAAATGCGCAGTATTTCAGTTTTTTTGAAAACCTTAAACATACTGAAATCAAAGCAAACGAAAAATCACGCAGACCATCAAGTAAAAAACTGAAAATCGTCGCTTTGAAAGATACAGCATCTGTGACATTTGATAAAGTACAGAATTACAGCTTTTCAAATGAAGATAGTAAATGGGTTGCAATTCGATTTGAAGGACAAGGTGGTGCTCCTGCCTCACCAATGGCTCCACGTCCTGAAGGCGCGGCAAAAGGTGCGGATTTGTTGTTGTACAACTTGACGACTAAAAAGAAATATAATTTAGGTAATGTAAGTGAATACAACTTTAATAAATCTGGGCAATATTTAGCTTACATAATCGATGCAAATGGAAAGAATGGAAACGGCATTTTTTTAATGGATTTAAATACGGGCATATCAAATGCCTTGCACAATGATGAGGCCACTTTCTCTAAACTAGCTTGGAATAAAGAGGGAACTGCATTCGCATTGTTGAAATCCAAAAGCTATAAAAAATATAAGACACCAGTTTATACATTGTTGGGTGTCAAAAATCTAAAAGCGCATAATGCAGAGGTATTCACATACAGTGGTTTGGATGAAAACCAAATTACAGCAGGATTTGGTATTAGCGAAAATTCTTCTGCCTTTTGGAGCAAAGATTTAAAAACAATATTCTTTGGTATAGGCAAATTAGAAAAAGCAGAAGAAGCAAAATCTACTGAAAAGAAAATTGATGAAATTGCTAAAGCTGACGCAAAAAATGCTGCTGCGAAAGATTCAATTGCAGCAAGTAAAGATTCTACGCAGGTTGCTACCAATTCAAAACAACCAGCAACTCCTCAAAAACCGGCAGTCAACAAAAAAGACCTTGAAAAGCCAGATATGATTATTTGGAACTGGCAAGATGTACGTTTGCAATCGGCCCAAAGAACACGTCTTCAATCCGACAAGAACTACACGACAATGAGCGCATGGAACGTGGATGAGAACAAATTCGTTTCATTAGCAGATAGCGCAGTGAAATCCATTGCACTTTCGCCAAATCAATTAGTTGGATACGGTTTTGATTATAAGCCGTACGAGTTTGAATCGAATTTAAATGGACAGAGTTATGCTGACTTGTATATAGTCGATATCAAAACAGGAAATAAGCAGTTGGCTTTCAAAAAAATGTATCTGAATGCAATGCGAGGTTTGCAATTCTCACCGCAATCGGATTACTTATTGTTCTATAACGATGGAAATTACTTTACACTTAATACAAAAACACTCGCTAAAACTAATATTACAGAGAATATAGGAACTTCTTTTGTGGATATGTTGGCTGATCATAATGTTGAGAAAAGTGGTATCGGTTCTTTTGGATTTACTGCAGACAACAAATTTGTATTATTAAGAGACAACTTTGATGTTTGGAAAGTTTCAATTGATGGAAAATCTGCGGAGCAGTTGACCGATAATTGGAAAAACCAAAAGCTGCTGTCTACAAATGTTAATAACCTCTATCCCGATGATGATTTTATTGATTTGAAGAAAGATCAATATTTCAATATATATAATCATGCAAATAAGCAAAAAGGAGTAGCATTATTGGCTGCTAATGCGAAGAAAATTCAAATCCTGAAATTAGATGATAGTAGTTTCGGTGGTATTCGTAAGCCAAAAAACAGTTCAAACCTTTTCTACACAATTGAGAAATCGAATGTTGCACCTGAAATTTTTGTGGCAACAGATAAAAACTTGTCAACCGAAAAACAATTAACGAATAATACATCTGATAAACAAAAAGATGTGTTGTCCGCAGGTTCAAAATTGATAACATATGTATCTGCACATGGCGATACGTTAGAAGCAACCTTACATCTTCCTGCTAATTATATAGAAGGTCAATCGTATCCTACGATTACTTACATCTATGAGCGCTTGACGAATGAGCATAACAGCTATTCGCAACCATCATATCCTGGAGGAGGTTTCAATAGAGCGATGTACACCAACAATGGATATGCGGTATTGATGCCAGATATTAAGTATAAATTGAATGATCCAGGAATGTCGGCTGTAGCTTGTGTTGTTCCAGCGGTAAAAGCAGCTATTGCAACAGGAATAGTAGATGAGAAAAATGTAGCTATTCATGGTCACTCTTGGGGTGGTTACCAAACATCTTTTTTAATCACGCAAACGGACATCTTCAAAGCTGCTGTTGCTGGCGCGCCGTTGACCAATATGATTTCAATGTACTCGCTGATCTATTGGAACACAGGTTCATCGAATCAAAGCATTTTTGAATCAAGTCAAGGTCGTTTGACGACAGGATATTGGGACAATTGGGATGCTTATGTACGCAACTCACCAATATACCACATCAAAAAAGTGAATACGCCATTAATTATCATGCATAATGATAAAGATGGAGCTGTAGATTATACACAAGGTGTGGAATATTACAACAGTTTGCGTCGTCTCAACAAACCCGTAGTCATGTTGACGTATAACGGCGAAAATCATGGTTTAGTGAAAGAAGTCAATAGAAAAGACTATGCGGTACGCATGATGGAATATTTTGATCACTACTTAAAAGGCAAACCAGCACCGGATTGGTGGGCAAAAGGAATTGATTTTATTGATCTACCTAAACACTTAGAAGATCGCGCATTTTAAAATTAAAAGCTAGTCAACTGACTAGCTTTTAATTTTTTAATATATTAGATATTGAAAAACAAAAAGAACATTTACCATAACATGGATTTATTTTTGGCTTTTCCGCATTAAATAGTAAACATTTCAACTATTTTTATGTTATTATTTCAGTGTTAACAATTTTAAGTAGATAAACTCAGGTTTGAATAGATTTACCCGTGTCGCTGTTCGTATTTTCCTTTGGATAATAGGTTCAATAATAGCCCTATTGCTCTTGGTCGTATTTTTAATACGCCTGCCTGCTGTACAGAATTATATAGCAGGAAAAGTATCAACCTACCTAGAAAACAAAATTGGAACTCCAGTAAATATTGGCTACGTGAATATCACATTTCCAAAAATGTTGGTATTGGAGAATGTGTATTTTGAAGATCAAACGCGTGATACCTTAATCGCTGGCGAAAAGATCAAAGTGGACATAGATATGTTTAAGATTTTCAAAAACACAATCGAAGTTCAAGAAATACAACTAGCTGGTATTACTTCTAAAATAAAGCGTACTGCCCCTGATGGGAATTTTAATTTTGATTATATCGTAAAAGCTTTTGCTTCGGAAGAAGAAAGTACTCCAACAGCTACAGACACAACTTCCGCATTGATCTTTAAGTTAGACAAAGTTGGTTTAGAGCGCATTCATTTTGTGTACAATGATGATATGATTGGTACTTCAGCCGATATTCGATTGAATAAATTGGACACACGGGTCAAAACCTTCGATTTGTCAAACAACATGACTTTTGATTTGCCAAATATTAATATTGATGGTTTGTCGGCTATTGTTAAGCAATGGGCGCCAGCAACCGAAAGCAAAGAAGTTAAAGCGGAAGATTTTGGTATTACAGATGCGTCTGTAACTGAAACGTCCCTCCTGCCAAATCTAGGAACAGAAACCATCACATTGAAAAACATCTTTGTCAAATATGACGATGCATCTTCGGCGATGAAAACTCAATTTGACATTAAAAACCTTTCGGCGAATGTTGACCAAATTGATTTAAACAAAGAAATAGTTAATCTAAAAGAAGTTATTTTAGATCAATCTGATTCGTACGTTGTCTTTGATAAATTTACTAAAGTTAAAGAAACGGCAGACACAGCTTCTGCTCCTGTCAATTGGATAGTATCAGTAGATAAAATTGCTGTAGACAAAACGAATTTCTTATTCCGTGACGACAATCAAGCGCGAATGAAAGGCTTTGATTATAGTAATATAGGGATTAAAGACCTCGCAGGTGCAATTAAAGGTATTTACTACTCCAACGATTCTATTTCAGGTTCTGTCCAAAATTTAACGGCAAAAGATCATTCTGGTTTGTATCTAAAGCAATTGAAAGGTGATTTTGTATATGGAAACACGGGTGCTGTTATTGAAAATTTGTTAATCCAAACTCCAAAAACCACTATCCAAGACTACATTAAAGTCTCATACCCATCATTAGATTCTGTTTCTAAATATCCAGAACTAGTGAACATTGATGCACGTATCAAGAAGACTCAAATTGATATGACAGATATCAAATACTTTGCTCCAGATCTAGAGCAGATGGATGTGATGAAACCATTGATGACACGTAAATTTTACATTGATGGTCGTGTGGTAGGACGTTTAGATGATTTAACTATCCCAAATTTGGAATTCAAAACGCTGGATAAAACACATATCATTGCGTCAGCTAAGATTAAAGGTTTGCCAAATACAGATAAGCTTAACATCGATTTAAATCTTAAAAAATTAACAACAGGCAAAGCAGATTTGGATCGATTAGTGGCAAAATCCTTGTTACCTAAAGATATGACGATTGAATATCCGAATTCAATATCATTGGCAGGTACATTTAAAGGTGGAATGAGTGGATTTGACGCCAATATGAAACTTGTAACTGATAAAGGAAATGCCGCTGTAAATGGTTATCTCAATATGGCTGGGCGAGACACCACATACGATGCGCAAGTTTCTATTGATAATTTCAATTTAGGTCATCTTTTAAAACAAGATTCTGTATTGGGTATTATCTCCGCTGAAGCACAAGTAAAGGGTAAAGGATTAAATCCCAAAACCATGGCTGCTGACGTCAAAGGATCCATCAATCGCTTTGATGCGATGGGTTATGCTTATCATGACATCAATTTGGACTTGATGGCGCAAAGCGGCGATATCGCTGGCTCTATAAATAGTACCGATCCGAATATTCGTTTTCAAGCCAATCTTGCCGCCGATATGCGCGATACGTATCCTAAGGTAAAGATGAATATGATGATCGACTCCGTCAATTTGCAAAATCTAAAATTGATGGATCAAAATTTCAGGTATCATGGAAAAATCGACGCCGACTTTGAAACTGCAGATTTAAATTATTTGAATGGAAGACTTCATGTTTCTCAATCTTCTATAGCTTACAATGAAGAACGTTATGCCTTAGACACGATTTCCTTAATAGCTCGGGCAGATACCTCGCGCAATATGTTGATGTTGCGTTCTGAATTTTTACGTGCCCATTTAGTCGGAAAATATAAGCTGACCGAACTCGGAGCCTCCATGCAAGACGTTGTAAGAGTTTATTATAACCCGAATAATGAGCCACCAAAAGAATTGAAATACGATGCACAGAATTTTGAGTTTTCTGCGACTTTAAATTATTCCCGATTCTTAAAAGATTTCTTTCCTGACATTCAGAAAATGAGTGACATCACCTTGGATGGTACATTCAACAGTCAGCAGAAAAGTATCATGGCAAAACTTCTTGCGCCTAGTATTATTTACGGCGGTATTGTGGTTGATCGTTTGGGTATGGATTTTATTACGGTCGATAGTACATTATATTATTCTGCGCTGATCGATAAAATAAAAGTCAATCAAATTGAGCTTAAAAACACGACTTTGAGTGGTCAAGCTGTAGAAAACAATTTAGATTTTGGGCTTTGGATAAAAGATAAGGAAGATAAAGATCGTTATCATCTTGGTGCACGAATGGCCGTAGATCAAGGAAATTACCTATTGAGTTTGTTGGAAGATGGCTTAATGTTGAATTACGATACATGGCAAACCTCCCCGAGCAATCAGTTGAGTTTTGGTAAAGATGGTATTCGAGCACATGAATTCATTTTGAATAACAATGGCCAAGAGCTGCGTATACAATCCCAAGATTCTACATTGAATGCACCAATTGATGTGACTTTTAACAATTTCCGTATTGAGACCTTGACAGAAATTTTAGAGTCGGATACGTGGAATGTTGGTGGTGGTATCAACGGTGCTGCGACAATTTCTCGACTAGATGCAAAACCTGTTTTCGTGTCGGATTTGGAAATCAACAAATTCTATTTCGGACAAGATACCGTTGGAAATATTTTAGCAAATGTACACAACCAGCAAGAAAACACTTTCTCTGCGGATGTACGCATCACAGATAATGGTAATGATGTGCAATTATTGGGTGAATACATTGCTCCTCCTAATGGCACTCCAACTTTTAATGCAAAATTAAATCTAGCTCCACTAAAAATGAAAACTATCCAAGCATTTAGCATGGGGTACTTACAAAATAGTGAAGGCGATTTAAGTGGTGTGCTGGATATCTCGGGAAAATTGGATGCACCAAAAATCAATGGTGATCTAACATTTAATAAAGCCAGACTAAATGTTGCGATGCTAAATGCTGACTTTTTGATGGATAATCAAAAAATTAGTTTCACAAATCAAGGGTTACAGTTCAAACAATTCTTGTTAAAAGATGGAAAAGGCAACGAAGCGAAATTGAATGGTACCATTTTAACTAAAAACTATACAGACTTTGATTTCAATTTGAATTTGACAACGAATAATTTCGCTGTCGTAAATTCTACACGTGAAGACAACGATTTATTTTACGGCAAACTGTATGCAACATCAAATATCCGTATTCGTGGAAATATTGACAAGCCAGTTATAGATGGAAATGTTTCAGCCAATGAAAATACAGACTTTGTATTTATTGTGCCAAATGAAAACCCTGGTATCGCCGAGCGTGATGGCGTTGTAAAATTCGTAGATAAAAGTGATACAGTTCGCAATAATGTATTCGCGAAGTTAGATTCGATGACTACCGCAACGCGACTCACAGGAATGGATTTATCGCTAAACCTAAGCACGGATCGTGATGCGAAATTCAAAATAATTATCGACGAAGGCTCACAAGACGCCCTGAATATTCAGGGTGTTGCGGAGTTAACAACTACAATTGACGCCAGTGAAAAAATCACTATGTCCGGGACTTTCACAGTTGAAGATGGAAATTATTCCTTCAGCTTTGGGCCTATTAAAAAAGAATTTGATTTCCAAAAAGGAAGTACCATTACATGGAATGGCGATCCGCTAGATGCAAGATTAGATATTACAGCCCTATACAAAGGACGCTTCCCTACGCTAGATTTGGTTGCCAACCAAATAGGAACAGAAAGTGGCAATTTATATAAACAGCGCATCCCCTTTGATGTAAAATTGATTTTGACTGGCGAATTATTCAAACCTCAAATTGCATTTGACATTGATTTGGATGAAAATAATGCCATAGTGTCACAGGATGTCGTATCAAAAGTAAATAATGCTTTGGTTGCATTGCGCGATGATCCAGCAGAATTAAATAAACAAGTCTTTTCATTGATCATTATGGGCAGATTCATGTCCGCAAATCCATTTGAGAGTCTGTCTGGAGGCGGCGGTGTAGAGGGTATTGCACGTAGCTCGGTAAGTTCATTTTTGACCAGCCAATTGAATAATCTTGCGTCCAACTTAATTCAGGGAGTAGAATTAGATTTTAATTTGCAATCAGAACAGGATTATCTTTCTGGTTCGGCGCAAAATAGAACGGATCTGAATATTGGACTGTCCAAAATGTTATTTGATGATCGTTTAAAAATTACTATCGGTTCTAACTTTGAAGTAGAAGGGAAAACTCGTCCTGGAGAAAAACCAAACAATATTGCTGGCGATATTTCATTGGATTATCAATTATCAAAAGATGGTCGATACTTCGCCCGAGTGTACCGCAAAAACCAGTATCAAGCCACTTTGCAAGGTCAATTTGTGGAAACAGGTATTGGTTTCATTATCAATATGAGCTACAATCAATTCAAGGAACTATTTATGAATGAAAAAGCGTTGGCAGCCTATGCAGACCCTAATAATAGCAGTTTCCGCAGAAGATTTAATGTAGAACGAATGGAAACCGATTCGGCTTATCGTGATAGTGTACGTTTGGTCATTCGTGATAGCATGATGACACATAATCCTGCATATCGCAAACGTGTAGAAGAACAACAAAAGAAAGAAGAATTGAATAGAAACCAACGTGATTCTACAGAAAATAAGAATGATACGACAGACGTTAAGTCCATCAAAGACACAGCTATTCGCAACGAAGACGAGGAAAGGAGATCGAATGAAAAGTAAAAGAATTGGCATTGCACTATTAAGCACATTGTGCTTCTATATGATTTCTTGTAGTACAACGAAACATCTTCCAGAAGGTGAGAAATTATATGTAGAAGGTGATGTCAAGCTGGAGATGGACAGCAATGTAAATGCTGAACGCAAGCAACTCTTTGAAGAACATTTGGAAGGAATGTTGATGCCAAAGCCAAATAAAAAAGCTTTTGGTGCAAAATGGAAACTGATGATGTGGAATGCAGGTGGTGGATATGACACAACGAATAACTTCTTTCAGCGTTGGTTAAAAAAACGTGGCGAAGAGCCGGTGCTTTTGAGCGATGTAAATAGAGAATACAACGAGAATCTATTGCGTAATCGTATGGAAAATCTTGGTTTTTTCAATGCCACAGTGAGTTCTGATACGAGTATCGATGGAAAAACTGCTAAAGTGATTTATACAGGAATTCCCCGTAAAGTATATCGTATTGATACCGTAGTATTTGCTATTGATTCCACGAGCAATATTGGAAAAGATATTGCCTCTACGAAGGCGGAATCTTTACTTAAAAAAGGATCGAATTACAATTTGGATGTGATTTTGAATGAACGTGATCGCATAGATAATGATTTAAAAAATAGAGGGTATTATTACTTTAATCCTGACAACATTTTGGTAGAAGTAGATAGTACCGAAGGTGATCATCAAGTAGATATGTTTGTCACTCTTAAACCTGAAACTTCTGCCCAAGCAAAAGAACCACAGAAAATCGGTGATATATTTATTTATCCAAATTATACATTAACCTCGCAGGGTTATACTAGACGACCAAACACAGAATATTTGGAACTCTTTAATGATAATTATTATATCATTGATAGACAGAATACATTTAGAAAGAAAGTATTGGCAAATCATATTTTCTTTCAAAAAGGACAAGTTTACAATAGATACGATCACAACCTAACGATTAACCATTTGGTAAATCTTAATGCATTTAAATTCGTCAAGAATAGCTTTGAACCAAATCCAGATTCAGCAAACACATTGGATGTATATTATCATTTGACGCCATTACCAAAGAAATCATTGCGATTGGAACTTTTAGCAAAGACAGCTACAGTATATAACGGATCGGAAGCAAATGTTACATGGACGCTACGCAATGCATTCAAAGGTGCGGAGACTGTTTCTGTAAATGTATTTGGCGGCTATGAGACACAGACAGGTGGTAATGTAAACTTAAATTCTTCGTATTACCGCTATGGTGCTGAAATGGCTATTACTTGGCCAAGGCTTTTGTCACCTTATAAATGGACCCCAGGTAGACGTTTTATTCCCAAAACCTATCTAAAATTTGGATATGAATTTTTGAATCGTCGTACGGCGTACACCTTAAATTCATCGAGTTTGAACTATGGTTATATGTGGAAAGAAAATGAGCAAAAACAACATGACTTGACTTTAGCAGAAATTATCTACGTACAACCACGCAATATTTCCGAAGCCTATCAAGCGCAAATGGATACCGTTCCTACGTTGCGCCGTATTGTAGAACCTCAATTTTCTTTCGGTCCAAATTATACGTATACCTTCACAAACACCATGGAAGAGTCTAGAACAAATACATTTTATTTCAAAGGTGGGATGAATTTGTCTGGAAATGTATTGGGATTGATTCAGGGTGCAAGCTATAAAAATGACAATCAGAAAGAATTATTCGGAACCATTTACAGTCAATTTGTGAAGATTGAAGCCGATGGTCGCCATTATTGGAAATTGGGACAACACGCTCAATTGGCCTCTCGCGTAATGTTAGGAATGAGTTATTCCTATGGTAATTCACGTTCACTACCCTACTTGAAGCAATTCTATTCGGGTGGACCAAATGGGTTACGTGCATTTCGTGCCAGAGCTGTAGGACCTGGCTCTGCTCTTCCAGAAAATATTGGGGAGGACAATTTCTTCGCTGATCAGACTGGTGATTACAAATTGGAATTAAATACTGAATACCGCAACCGTATAGTTGATTTCGGTGTCGGCATTTTGAATTGGGCTGCCTTTGTTGATGCAGGTAATGTCTGGTTACAAAATAGAGATGACGGCAAATTGGGTGGAAAATTATCGAAAGAATTTTTGTCTGAATTGGCAGTTGGAGCTGGTGCTGGTTTACGTTTTGATTTTACATTTTTAGTTCTTCGGACAGATTTAGCAATTCCGGTTCGCGTACCTTACTACCCTAAAAATGACCGTTGGGTCATCAAGGATATTGACTTCAAAAATTCACAGTGGAGACGTGATAATTTGGTCTTCAACTTAGCAATAGGATATCCTTTCTAACCAGAAAGGATATTTTATTTTAAGGCTATTCTTCATTAAGTGATTGATATTAACTATATTTAATCAACACAAATAATCCTCTTTAAACATGAAAATAACGGTCATTGGAGCAGGTGCTGTAGGTGCTACCACTGCAGACAACATTGCTAGAAAGAATTTTGCTGAAGAAGTCATTTTATTGGATATCAAAGAAGGTTTTGCCGAAGGTAAAGCACAAGATATGATGCAAACTGCCGCCTTATTAGGCTACGATACCAAAATAAAAGGTGTAACCAATGATTACTTGCAGACAGCGGGTTCGAGTATTGCAGTTATTACTTCCGGTATTCCACGAAAACCAGGTATGACTCGTGAAGAATTGATCGGCACCAATGCAAATATCGTAAAGGGTGTAGTGGAAAATCTTGTGAAATATTCACCAGAGATTATTATTATCGTCGTATCGAATCCTATGGATACGATGACATATCTAGCTTTAAAATCTTCTGGTCTTCCAAAAAATAGAATTATAGGTATGGGCGGAGCATTAGACTCATCACGCTTTAAATATCAATTGGCTACAAAACTAAATGCGTCGTCTGCAGATTTAAATGCGATCGTCATTGGTGGACATGGAGACACGACAATGATTCCACTGGTTAATAAAGCTACTTGGAACAGTATTCCAGTAAAAGAATTTCTTGAAGAAGATGAGAAAAATGAAATAGTACAAAAAACAATGGTTGGCGGTGCTACATTGACAGCATTGATTGGAACATCAGCTTGGTATGCACCAGGTGCTGCCACAGCAGCTATGGTCGAAAGTATTGCGCTGAATCAAAATAAGCTGTTCACCGCTTCAGTGTATTTGGAAGGTGAATTGGATGAAGACGATATCTGTATCGGTGTACCTGTGATTATAAATAAAAATGGTTGGGATAAAGTTGTTCCTATTCAATTGGATGAAGAGGAAAAAGCAAAATTCAAAGCCAGTGCAACTGCAGTTCGAGCGATGAATGCTGTATTAACAGAAAGCAATATTATCTAATTTTATTAAACTAACTTTCTATTATATTTGAGAGGACTTCTTAAGGTAGTCCTCTTTTTATTTAGCTATACAAACATTATTACATGAAGATTATTCCATTCGAAATTTTAACCTTGCAACAAGAAGGATTTCACATCATCCTGCATATCGAACTATTAGAAAAGAAATTTAAAATGGTATTGGATACAGGAGCATCAAAGACTGTTTTGGATCGAAATACATTGCTAGAAGCAGGAATTGACGAACAAAAATTGATTGAAACCAGTATACTTTCTTCGGGATTAGGAACGAATGAAATGCAGTCTGCTATGTTTACCCTTCCCTATTTAAAAATTGGCGATTGGGAATGTAAAAAATTTGAAGTAGCTGTATTAGATATGTCTACTATTAATTATGCATATAGCCAAATAAATGCTGATCCCGTAGTAGGTGTACTAGGTGGAGACATTCTGTACAAGTATGGTGCCGTAATTAATTATAAGAAAAATATTCTTCAACTGAATGAAAGACAACAGAAGAAAAAGTAAAGCTATTTTATAGCTTTACTTACTTCGATTGGGAAATCGGATTCTAAAATATTTGCTCCATCGGCGAATACATCACGATATTTTTGAGCTCTTTCCTCTAAAGTTTGAAGTTTATCGTAAGTCGGTGCTGAAGATATCATACACATTACTCCTTTTTCACTAAGGAAATTATACATATCCTGATTTGATTGCTTAATATCTGGACCTATATATACAATCATCCGATTATACGGTAAGCCAGATTGTTTAAATTTTTCTAATGCAGCCTGATCTTTGATATGCATGGATAGATATTGATTTGGATTTTTATCTAAATAAAATTTCGCTTGATCAACATTATGAACTGTCACCCAAACCCAATTATATGCATTATGTTTACGAATAATATCTGCAGTAGTCTCTAGAGGAAGATCTTTTTTGTCAAGATTCAAAATGGTTTTACCTTTTGCCCATTTTATCATTTCATCCAATGTATTGATTCTATATTTTGTGATATTTCCCTGAGCATCTTTGAGTCTTAGTTTTTTAAGTTCTTTCCATGTGTAATCACTTACTTTGCCCGTACCAGTAGTCGTTCGATCTAAAGTTGCATCATGAACCATCACAGCCACACCGTCTTTTGTTAATCGAGGATCTACTTCGAATATAGCAGGTGTATGTTTCAAAACTTCCTTCATAGAAATGATAGAATTTTCTGGCAACCCATTTTCAATAGTACCACGATGACCACTTATTATTTTTTTATCCTTTGCGTAGGTGAAATATGTATACATTTCACCTATATCCTTGAAATGTAATTTATTCTTTTTTTGTGCGTAAATATTTGTGACAGGCATAAGTAGCAATGCAACTACTATCGTTTGGATTATTCTTTTCATAGATAATAATTTAGGCATTTAATTTTAACAGTTGGATTTCATCCGAATTCACTAATTTCAATAAGGTTAATGCTGAGTTTTCTTGCACTATTCTTCTATAATTTTTGAGCGGAATTCCGAGTTTTGAAGCTATAAAAAAACGATTCACACCGTTGTGTCCTACGATGAGTACTGTTTTACCTGAATACTTTTGAAGTAAATCATCATAGAAAGAATTCAATCGTTCGACCACTTCGCGAGCAGATTCACCAGTCATTCCTGCTTTATTATTTTCAGGATCAGATACCCAATTAGTCCATGAAACAGGATCTTCAGCTTGAAATTCTTCGGGTCTTTTCCCCTCCCAAGATCCGAAATCCACTTCAATCAATCTGTGATCAGTTATTACCTCATGTGAGCCTCCCGAAGCTATTTGAGCTGTTGTCCTTGCTCTAGTTAGAGGAGATGAAAATACAGCATCAAAATTATATTCCTGCAGTAAGTCCTGCATCCTTTTCGCTTGAGACAAACCTCTATCGGTCAGTTCAATATCCGTTCTACCACAGTATTTATTTCCATCGGCATTATAAGTCGTTTCACCATGCCTAAGCAAACATATTGTTACCATCTACAAATAGCTTAGTTCTTTTAATTTATTAATAAATTTATGATACTGCTTATCATATGCCTCTCTTAGGCTCTTGTCTGGATATACAGTTTTTTCAATACTTGTCATAGCTTTTGCTGCTTGTGTCACTGAAGTGAAATATGTTTGTGATGCAGCCATGATAGCAGCTCCTAATGCTCCACTTGATTCTTTGCATTTATAAATTGGAACATTAAGCACTGAAGCACGTATTTTTAACCACACATCACTATTACTTCCTCCTCCAGCAGTATATACCGCAGTCACTTTTTCATTTGAAAGGTCTTCTATTATAGCATAAGCCAATTTTTCTACAAAAGCAACACCTTCAAGATTTGCAGTATACAACATTGTTTTATCAGTCACTTTAGGCTCAATTTTTCGTGCATTAGCAGCCATAATTGGATATCTTTCACCCTCTTGCTTCAATGGCCAAGCCAGCAAACCTGTCGGAATCAATGCTTCTGCTTGCGCGTTTAGCTGATCTAATTGTTCACCTTGAAAATCCAGTGAAATCCAGTCAGCACCCGTATTGCTCGCACCACCAGGCATCCAATAGCCTTCTGGATGGCGATGACTGTATAGTCTCCCAAGCGGATCAATAACTTGATTTTTTGTAACTCCTTTGATGACAAGCGTCGTTCCGATCGTGGTATTCCAATCTCCAGGAGAAACGGCTCCAGACGCCATCTGACTCGCGCATCCGTCAGTAATTCCTACCACCACATCCAATTCGTTTACCCCCCAACGCTTAGCGAGTGTTTTATCTAATTTACCCACCACCGAACCTGAAGGAACAACTTCCTGCAGCCAATCCTTCTTCAAACCCAATTCGGTAACCAAAAATTCCGTCCATTGCAATTTTTCCAAATCATAAGCCGACTTGAGCACATTGGTGTAATCCGTGACACGATAATGTCCACTCAATTTTCCGACGATATAATCTGAAGCATGTACCCATGTCGCTATCTGCTCAACTTGATTCGGATAAGTTTCTATATACCATAGCATCTTGCTAATGCCACTAGAAGCATTGAACCCTGTATAAGCATTGGGATTGATACGCTGCGCCAGTTCTTTGATTCGCTTCCCCTGCTCTGCCGAACGTGGGTCACTATACATGATGGCCTTGTGTAAAGGAATATTCTGCTTGTCTAATGGAATGACTGTACCTGAAGTGGAAGTCACCGAAATAGCGCGAATAGCCTTTTTATCCACTTCCACACTTAAATTTTGTATGATATCATCGATAATATCCACACAATCATTCCACCAAATATCGGGCGATTGTTCTTCCCGAAAACCTTCATCCAACGAAAATTTTCTTGCTCCAGCACCCACTATTTCCCCTTTCTCATCAACAAGAATAACGCGCGCTCCTTGCGTACCTACATCAACACCAAAAAAATACGTTCTCATTTACGACACTTGCTTGAAAGTTTTACGTGCATTTTTCCATTCCAAATACAATCGCTCGAACGTATCTCTATCTTGAGGGAAGGTTTCTTCTAATATTTCAGGCGTCTTATTCTCCAAATGTAGTGCATCATTACAAATGAAAGCGCCTCCTAACACAGATGCCTGACGGAATGTATCGCGAATACGGATACTTTTGCCTAATAAGTTAGCCAAGTATTGACGCAATGCCCTGCTTTCTACTCCACCACCACATGCCCAGATATAGCTTTCTTTGTGCGCTGATACATCACACAAAAATTTATAATTTTCGTAAATAGAACAAGCAATGTCCCACAATATCGAAAACACAAAACTTCCACGTGTCAATTGATGCGAAACAGGTGCATTAAAAATAAATCCGCCCTTAATGACAGGCTCCTCTTCGTCTGCAATCAATGAGCCTAATGAAGCAACACATTGAAAATAGGTCGTATCTTTCAACTCCTTTTCGATCACATCATACCCTTCATTTGGATAGAATATTTCTTTCAAACGTTGATAATTCAACCCTGTAACTCCAGCGTTAGCCTCCAAAATAAAACTTTCTTTATCAACATGTCTACTTGTCCATGTACGTTGATCGTCATCTTTTTCGTAATCTTTTACGATTTTAATGATCGGTGTTGTCGTGCCTGAAACAATGACAACATCATTCGCTGAAGGTTCCATACTACGAATAGCCAATTGTGTATCTCCACCGCCTACTACGACTACCGCAGCTTTATCGATACCATATTCTTCTGCAATATTGGCTAATATAGATCCCAAAATTGTTCCTGAATCTTTGACTTCGGGCAATATAGAAGCAGACAACTGAAATAAAGAAGGTAAAACTGCTGACCACGACTTTTTCTCTACATCATATAATAACGTTTCGGAAGCTTGCGAATGTTCATAACATGTAACACCTGAAAACTTAAACTGAATCCAATCAGATATACTCATGACACAAGCTACCTGTTCGAAAAGATCAGGATACACTTCACGCAAGCCGACCAGTTTGAAAGCTGAAAATAAAGAGGTTGGGTAACGTCCAGATAATTCATACACCAATTCTTTATCCTGCAAATCCTTCTCCCATTTACGTCCTCTGTGGTCAATATTTGGCATACCCAACAAGGAGTTTCCTTTCTTATCGATGACGACAATACCTTCACGTTGGCTTGTAGCGGTGATTGCCTTTATCGTAATATCTCCGGATTCGGAAAGCGCTTCTTTTGAAAGATTATTTATTTGCGTCCATAATTCATTTGGTTCAAAATATATGGATTCTTCATAATTCGTATCAGTAATATAATGTACATTTTCGCGTTTGATAGATAAAATCTCTCCATCTATACCTACGACGCCTACCCGTGCATTTCCCGTACCAATATCTACAATAAGATGTGCCTGCTTACTCATTATGTTTTCTACTTATATAGTCTCTAATATTGCTTTATTCACAAATTGCTTAATGGTTTTGTTCCCATTATGAAAAAATTCCCTAATGTTATTATTCATAATGAATGCATGATGATCTTCCACCTCATGCGTAGCTCCCGCTATATGCGGTGTAGCAATAACATTTTTATTCAAAATCATTTTATAATCTATCTCATCTGGTGGTTCATTGTAGAATACGTCCAAGACTGCACCTCTAATTTTTTCATTTTCAATGATTTCCAACAAATCATCCTTATTCACGACTACAGCGCGAGCGGTATTCACAAATATCGCATCTGACTTCAGTAACGATAAATAACGTTTATCAATCATTCCTTTGGTTTCCGGAGTCACTGGAAGATGTATCCCTACAACGTCACATACCGTGAATAATTCTTCTAAATCCACCTTTTTGAAATCCGCATTGGGATCTGTATAGTAAGGATCGTAATAATAGATGTGTGCAGGAAAATCCTTCAACATTCGTGCAATATATTGTCCTACAGCACCAAAACCTACCATACCTACTTTTTTACCCGCTAATTCATTTCCTTTAAATTGCAGATAAGAGGTATGCGCACCTTCACCCCAGTTTTTACCTTCCAACCAATTGATAGCCGGAATCGTATTACGCATCAAGGTGATAACATTAGCGATAAACATTTCAGCTACAGCTTGCGCATTACGAGCAGGTGTATTGAACACTGGAATTCCCAATTCTGTAGCCACTTTTAAATCAATATTGGATGGTGTACCTCTACAAATACCTACAAATTTAAGGTGAGGATTCGCATACAATACTTCAGCAGTTATTTCATCATGTTCAGAAATCAATCCATCAGCTCCCGTTTCTTGCAATAACGCCATTAACTCTTCAGGATTGTACGCCCTTCCATTCGGTTTCCAAGATCTATAAACCACCTCGTCAAACAATCCTTCCAATTCTCTCAAAGCACCCTCATTCTCATAAGGAGCTGTAAGTAATACTTTCATAATATTCTGATTTCTATATATTTTAAAATTAATTTTCTTCGGCTTTTTCTAAGGTAATGAATCGTGTAAGTACAGCACTCAATATGTATAATCCTGCCAAAATCCAGATTACCCCCTCTCCCCCAATGACACCAATCAAAAGACCTACCAATGCAGGGCCAACAAATACAGGTAATCCTGCGCCCAGATTCAGGATTGCCATTGCGGCTCCCTTATCCTCTTTGACTAATGAAGGCACTAAAGCGGATAACGGAACATACCCTGCTAATAATGCTCCCCATGCAATACCACAAGCCATTACCGCCCAATAACTTCCATCAAACCATACGGGTGAGTAATAAAATAAAACCGTAGTGATGGCACAACCAACCCCACCAAACCAAATAATGGTATTTTGCCAACCTAATCGATCTCCTACTAAACCGAAAATCAAATTAAAGATGATATTACTTGTAAAAATTGTACCCCAGATCTGAAGCCATTCTTTCATTTCGAATCCATGTTCAGCCATGTACATCGGCAAAAACACAGGGAAAGCAAATTGAGCTGTCGTATTGATAACACGGACTATACCACCTAACAAAACTTTAGGTTCTTTCTTTACTATGGTCAACCCATTGATTAATTCTTTAGCTTTTGATTTGTTAGCTGTATTTGTTTCAAATTTTTCCTTATTCAATATCAAGGCAAAAAACGCACCTACAAGAACCCATAAAATAGAACTCCACAACGTATTATTATACCCAACACGTTCCAGTGCCCAGCTGGAATAGTACGCCCCCAAAACATTTAACCCTCCGGTGAACACAAACCAAAACCAACCTACAGCTGCACTTAGCCTATCTTTTGGCGCTTTATATGTGATCCACACCATAAATGAATATGCGAATAATGGATAGCCAAATCCTCTTATTGCATAAAATATCAACATAGCTGTGTAATCCAATTTAGCCATCCCCATCCCCACAAAACCTATCGTACCGATGATATAGAGCAGTACACCCATCCACATGGATCTTTTCGGGCCATAACTTTCCGCCAGTACTCCTGAAAACCAGGATGATATTGCTATGGTAATACCATACACCGTGAATAAGCTTGCAGATTGCTGAATAGACATTCCGTGCTCAATGAGATAGGGGCTCAACCAGCCTTGCTCTACGCCATCTCCCATCATAAATATTAGGATTCCAAGATATCCCCATTTCAAATTATCAGGCAATCCTACTTTGTTAAAAATTGATTCGTTTTTCATAAATGTTTTTTATTAGGCATTATGGTTATCGACACTAATATAATTATTTTTAATAAAAAAAAAGGTTTTTAAACAAAAAAAAGATAATTATACAAGCTTAGTAAGATTACTTTTTCAATTTACAGCTCAAATTCAGCCATTAAAAAATAGTGGTCGCTCGGATAAATACCTTTATAATTATCTTTAATTATGTGTGATTCTTTTGCTTGAATTGGCCCTTTTGAGAATATATAATCTATCTTTTTGGCTCGAGCCGCTCTTTCTTTATCCTGCGGTTTAAATCCATGTGTAGTTCCTTCCAGTTTACCTGTAAATGAATCCAACCAACCTTTTTCCAACACATCAGCTATCACCTTAGAGGTGGGATGCGCGTTAAAGTCGCCCGTCATAATTTGAATAAAATCATCTTGATATTGCGCAGACTCTTTCAAGACCACTTGAATTTGCTGGATTTTAGCTTCTTCTTTGACGTGATCCAAATGGAAGTTAACGACACGAAACTGCTTTCCTGTCTTTTTATCCCGCAATCGCACCCAGAATGCATTTCTTGCCCGAGCAGATTCCCAGGATATACTTCCTGCTTCCAACGGATTTTCAGACAGCCAATACCCTCCTGCCGTAAGCAATTCAAATCTCTTCTTTGAGAAGAAAATTGGATTTTTTGCAATACCATGATAGCCTTCCTTGTACCTATCCATCTCTGGACCATCAAACCCTATCCCAAAGTAATCTGCTAATCCATCTTTTAAATCCTCAAATTGATTCACCAAAACTTCCTGAAAACCAACCACATCAACCTTTTGCTTTTTTATTATTTGCAAACAAGCTTCTCTTCTTGTTTTCCATCCATTCCCTACTTTTTCATCATCCGGAAGATCTACACGAATATTACAACTCAACACCCTCAGTTTAGCCTTATCGACAGAAGAACCGGTGAAAGCTTGTGTCATTTGGGGAGTAACTAAAGAAGCTACCGACAATAAAGCCATTTGTTGCAAAAAGCCCCTTCTATTCGAAGTAGGCTTTTTATTTTCACTCATATACATATATACTACAAATAAGTTAAGAAACTAACTCATCTTCGCCCAAATATGCTCCTGTAGCCAATAGCTCTGCGCGCAATTCGTTGACATCAATCTGATCTGGTGACACACCTTTACGCACTGCTATTTTTGCTGCTCTACCGGCCGCTTCCCCCATCGCCATACATGGTGCCATGACACGAATCGCAGACATCGCTTCATGTGTCGTCGAGATGGATCTACCTGCAACTAATAGATTCTTAACTTTTGCAGGCACTAATGAACGGTAAGGAATATCATAACTATCACCACACCACGTCAAGGTACAGCCACCACCCTCTGGATGATGAATATCCAAAGGATAACTTGCTACCGCAACAGCATCATCAAAACGACGACATGATAAAATATCATCCGCAGTCATCACATACTGCCCTACAATTCTTCTCGTCTCACGAATACCTAAAAATGGCGCCATCTTAGTAAAATGAGAAGCCTCAAACCCAGGGACATACTCTTGTAAATAACGTTGAATTTCTTCTACTTGTTTACGGCCTTCAATTTCACCAAAAGTTAAACTCTCCGGATTAGTACCATCCACACCATTGATACGCGACATATTGACCCACACCTCTCCTTCACGTAAGCCAGTGATCAAAATAGTACGTTCAACAGGCAATTTATAACCCGCTTGACGCGCTTTTTCCATAACTGAACGCAAGCCAACAACGATAAATTGATTATTCTGTCCAAAATATTCTGCAGGGATAAAATCCGTCAAATATGTACGTGGCTCCTCCGCAATAGACATACGCAACTTCTCGGTGTCGACACCTGCCATACAAAACATCAACGTAGGTGGTTGAGCTCCTCCGACTTCATTCCCTTGTTCACATTCTACACCAGCTTTGAAGGCTACATCCGCATCACCCGTACAATCAATAACAGTTTTTGCTAAGATCACTTCTCTACCCGATTTACTTTCGATAATCACCCCTTTGATGCTATCACCTTCCATCACCACACCCGAAGAGAACACATACAACAATACTTTTACTCCAGATTCTTCCAATGCCTGTAAACCAACATTTTTTACAGCTTCTGGTTCTACCAAAGTCAAACTCATATGTAGCGGACATGGCCTATGCTCAGACGCGGCATCAACTGCTTTCAATTTATCAATAAATTTCTGTGGCAATCCTTTTATGATTTGATTTCCTTTTTGGCCCAAAAAACCTAAGATAGGTAGACCAATAGTCATATTTCCACCCACAAAACTGCGGTTGTCAATTAATGCTACATTCAAACCATCTGATGCAGCAGCTTGAGCTGCAATAATTCCAGCTGGCCCACCACCTACAACTAATACATCGACCTCCAGCCTTACAGGAATCTCACGTGCTGGCTCAAGTACAGTTTTAATTTCGCTCATATCGTATTATTTTAAATATCTATTATCTTAATTATTAACTTCTACAACTACTTTAGCATTAAGCACTTTCTCTCTTTTCACCATAGTCCACAAAATGACCACCGCAATAGGATGCATAAAAGCCATCACGAAAAAAATGGTACTTGCATCAACAGAGCCGATTATCTGTCCTACAAAATAATTGAACAACACTGCCCCCAACGCACCAAAACCTCCCGCAATACCCAAAACAGATGCTACATTTTTCACAGGGAATGCTTCTGCAATCACAACACTCAGTGTAAACAACCAACTTAAACATGCAACAGCTACTAAAGCAAAAATTAATATGGTCATAAACGGGTTATTTACAAATGTTGTCAAGCAACATAAAGGAGCTAACACCGCAACACTTGTCAACATTATTTTACGCGCTAAAAGAGGCTCTTTGCCATTTCGCACCATTTTATCCGACCATGCTGCCGTCCCAATAGCACCAAGATCAGCCACCAAAAAAGGAATCCATCCAAACATACCTATTTGCGCTAGTGACAAACCCGACTCTTCTTGCAGATAACCTGGCAACCAAAACAAACAGAAGTACCAAACTGGATCACTCACAAAGCGAATTAGCAAAATACCATACAAAGATTTAGTACTCCACAATTGCCCCCATGTAAAACTTTTCCCAGCATCCTTAACAGGATTTTCCTCTTCGACCTCCTTGACAATTTCTGCTGGTGGCTCTACATATATCAAAAACCACAATAAGGCTATAATCAACCCAACAATACCTGCTACTATAAATACCGTATGAAAATCATACTTCATCGCCAACCAAGCAACCAAAGGAGGTGCAATAATAGCTCCAATAGAACTACCAGCAACACACAAACTATTCGCTGTAGCTCTCAATTTACCAGAAAACCATATTGTAACTACTTTCAATTGCGCAGGAAAATTGGTAGGTTCTGCAGCACCCAAAAGCCCTCTAAAAAACAAAAATGAACCAAAGGTCCTAGACAATCCGCCACCAAGACAAGCTATAGACCAACCAATAATACCACCCAACATCACTCTTCTCTCCCCCCATTTATCCACCATCCATCCAGCTACAGGATACATCAATGCATAGAATACCGTAAAAACATTCAACACAAGCGCATAACCATCATCGCCCAAATCATATTCTTCCTTCAACATCGGTTTCAGGATGGAAACAATCTGTCTATCAAAATAATTGAAAACTATAGCTAAAAAAATAACAGAAATTATGAACCATCTACGGCTTGAAGGCTTTATAGGCAATGTATATTTTGACATAGGTTTATATTAAAATCAGCTATCTACTTGAATACCCTTAACCAAATATAGAAATAAAAAAATAAATAAAACAAAAAAAAAGTAAATTAAATATTTTTAAACACCTAGTCACAACCATAATTGTCAGACACAACACTGTTAAAATTCAAACTTTCTCATATTTTTCTACCATAATACATTTGACAAAAAACATTGATTTCATCTAAATAATAACATAAAAAGCTAAAATAAAAACGAAAAAAAAGATTTTTTAATATTTTTACTTTTAGCATCTGATTTAACTTTAAATGTTTAATTTCGTAGAAATTAATGTTATATGTATGAAAAATATCACCGATAGACACGAATACATACTTAAGAAGATTAAAGAAAATAACAAAGTTTCAATTTTAGAGCTTTGCGATGAGATGAACGTCTCTAGCGTCACGATTAGAAAAGACCTCAAGCTATTAGAAGAAAAAAATTTGTTGTTTAGAACTAAAGGAGGCGCTTCTAACACAAACCCATACGCAGGTGATAGACCTATTTTGGTTAAAGAATCGATCAATTCGGATGAAAAAAATAGAATAGCTAGAAAAGCTGTTGAGATGATAGAAGACAACGACTCCATAATGATTGGATCTGGAACAACCGCTTACGCAGTAGCAAGACACCTGAATCCAGCGGATCGAATAACAGTCATCACGCCAGCATTGAAAGTCGCACTGGAACTCTGCAACAAGCCTAATATTGAAGTATTACAGCTCGGAGGCTTAATTAGACCAAACTCTTCATCAGTCGCTGGACAATATGCCATGCGTATTTTAGAGGATGTTTCATGTGGTATTTTATTCCTAGGAGTAGATGGTATTGATTTGGAATTCGGAATAACCATCAGCAACATTACAGAAACGACACTCAATCAAAAAATGCTTACCACCACACAAAAGGTTGTTATCCTAGCCGACAATACAAAATTTGGAAAACGTGGATTAGGCAGAGTGTGCGCCGTAGAAGATGTAGATTATATTATTACAGACAACAAAACTTCAAGCAAACATATCGCAGCATTAGAAGAAATTGGCATAAAAGTAATTGTGGCATAAACATAATTACATGTACCACTTGAATATCGCCTTAATCTGAGAAAGATTAAGGCGATATTATTTTAGGGCTATAATCCAAAGGAACATCTTTCATCCTTACCACCACAAATCAAAACGCACTATATAATAAACACACTAGCCCACCTAAATCTCCTATTTACACCCAAAAACAACATCTTATCAAATCCTAAGCAAAAATACTACATAAAAATATTAATATTCAATAAAATAAAACATTTTTAAACACAACAATAAAAGTAAAATAAATAACAAATGATACATCAGGAATTAACCAACTTAATCATAGAGTAAAAATATTTTAATAATATTTTTTTTTATATAAAAACATTTTTTTTAATTTCGAAAAGTTATTCAATATAACAGAAAGATAACCTTATTAAAATTCAAGACAACATAACCTTAGCTTAACATTAAGGTTACAAAAAACTAATTGTTTTGAAAAAACATTTAAACCAAACATCTGAATGAAAAAAGAATTCTTTATTCTATTTACATTGAGCTTTTTACCACTTTATTTTTCTTTCGCTCAAACGAAGAATATAACTGGAAAAGTAAAAAATGTGAACGGCGATGCGCTACAAAGTGTAAACATCACCGTAAAAGGTAGAGCGAATGCCTCTACATTAACCAATTCTGTTGGAGAATTTCAAATTCAAGCAAACGAAACCGACATTTTAATCTTTTCTCTTATCGGCTTTTCAAATCATGAAGAAGCAATAAATGGAAAAAGCAAGGTAGATATCGTGATGACTGAAGATCAACAAAACTTAGATGAAGTTGTTGTCGTTGGATATGGCACACAAAAAAAGGGGAACTTGACAGGATCTGTATCGCTAATTCAAAGCGAGCAACTCGAACGTAGACCTAATCTCTCCACCAGTACAGCTTTGCAAGGTCTGGCACCAGGCGTCACGGTAACATCGCAAACGGGTTCACCAGGTGGCGATGGGGGACAAATTCGCATTAGAGGGATTAGTTCTTTTGGCGGTTCTGACAGCTCGCCATTGGTTATCATTGACGGAGTAGCTGGCTCATTAGACAATCTAGACTTTAATCTGATTGAAAATATTTCGATCCTGAAAGATGCTGCCTCTTCGGCTATCTATGGGTCGAGAGCTGCAAATGGGGTAATATTAGTGACCACCAAGCGTGCAAAAGACAAATTAGCTGTGGACTACAAGGGTTATACCGGTTTTCAAGAACCAACGGCAATACCATCTGTATCTGATGGATTCACATTGATGCGCATGATAAATGAAGCTAATATCAATGATGGAAATCAAATCACTTACAGCGATGCTGATATTGAAGAATTTCGTAAACTTTATAATGCCGATCCATCGAATTTTGATTGGCAACGCGCCATCCTGACGGAATCTGGTTTCACCCAAAATCACTTCTTAGGCTTGATGGCAAACAGCGGAATTATCCGCGTGGCGCCTTCATTTAGCTATTCTACACAGGATGGATTATTGAAAAATACAGGATTTGTTCGTTATACTTTCCGCAACAACATGGATATCACTCCTAATGATAAGGTGAACATCAAAATCGATGCCTCTGTAACAAACAGAAACCGCACACAAATCGCAAGTGAAGGGACGATCTGGAACTACCTAGGCCGTATGCCTACCAACCTTCCTATACGTCATCCAAATAGATTATGGGCTGAAGGTTGGGTGAAAAATAATCCCGTAGCTTTCATCGAAGAAGGGGGAAATCGTAAAAACAACAATTTAGAATTTTACGGTAATATTTCCTTGAATTTGACCCCTATAGACTGGTTAAGTGTCAATGGAACCTTTGCGCCACGATACGAAACTAGAAATAGACATACTTTCACAAAGAGTGTCAATGTGTATGACCACAATGGCGTGTCACAGGGTGCTGCCAATACATTCACAGATTTAGAAGAGACATCATATCGCGATTTTTACGGCAGCTACTACTTAACGGCTACCGCAGAAAAACAATTCGGTAATCACAGTTTTAAATTAATGGGTGGTGCTTCACGCGAATCCTTTCAAGACAAATTCCTCATGGGCTACAGACGGGATTTTATCTACGACACCTATGAAGTATTGAACGCTGGAGCTGACAATGAAACAAAAGGTAACAATGGAGCTGTAGATGAATGGTTGTTGGTGTCCGCTTTTGGTCGATTCAATTATTCATTAAAAGACAGGTATCTTTTCGAAGCAAACATACGTCACGATGGAAGCTCTAGATTTGGCAAAAACAACCAATGGGCTACTTTTCCATCATTCTCTGCAGGATGGAGAATTTCGGAAGAAGAATTTATGCAATCGAGCAAACATATTGTTAATCAATTAAAGCTACGCGGTTCATGGGGGAAGTTAGGTAATCAAAACATTGGCAGAACGTACTATCCATTTACATCCGAATTAGCTGTAGGAAGTATTTCGATGAATGGAGAGGTACAACCAATAGTGACTTTGAATGATATGGCTAATGCAGATTTGAAATGGGAAGAAACAACAATTTCGGATTTGGGATTAGACGCACAATTTTTCAACAAACTATCCTTTACATTCGACTGGTACAACAAAACCACGGATGGGATCCTAATGAAATTATACATTACACAGTTAGCTGGTCTGAATGCCCCTTTTCAAAATGCAGGTAAAGTAGAAAACAAAGGCTGGGAATTAGCCACACGTTATGACGATAAATTTGGGGATTTCAAATTAGGAGTTGGATTCAATATTTCGGACGTTAAAAATAAAATCCTTGATATGCGCAATACAACCGATGGCACATTCCTAAGACAACAAACAGGCTATGCTATCAATTCTATTTATGGTTATATTGCTGATGGATATTACCAAAGCAAGGAAGAAATTACAAACGGTCCAACACAATTTGGCACATTGCAACCTGGTGATATTAGATATAAAGATATTGCAGGCGCCTTTGATGCCGACGGCAATGCTATTGCTGATGGCAAGATCAATGATAACGACAAGGTCATAATAGGTAACACGATACCGAGATATACCTATGGATTTAATTTAGATTTAGCATACAAAGGAATACGCTTGAGTGGATTTTTGCAAGGCGTAGCGAAAGCGGATGGTTATTTAAATTCACATTATGTGGTTCCGCTAGCCAACGCAAGCGCCGTAAAACCTTGGCAAGAAGATTATTGGACTCCTCAAAATACGGATGCAGTATTACCACGCTTATCACACGTATCAACTAATAACACCCAGAATTCAACATTTTGGATGAAAGATGCATCATATTTGAGACTTAAAAACCTTCAAGTTGGCTATGAAATACCTACTACTTTCCTTTCTAAATTAAAAATTGGTAAAGCATTCATCTATGCGAACGGCCAAAACCTATTTACCAAAACAAATTTTTATGAAGGATATGACCCCGAAGTGAATTATGACACAGGAAGCAATGATGGTGTTTCATTAGGCGGTGGTAATTATTATCCTCAAGTAAAAGTATACACATTTGGTATTGATTTAAAATTCTAAGAAAATGATTAATAGAAAACACATTATATTAAGTCTAGCTCTTCTGACAGGAATGAATTTTATGTCTTGTGAGATTGATAAAGAACCGTTGAATGGACCTACCGTTGGCGCCTTTCCTGTCAATGCAGAAGAAGCTGAATTTGGACTATTAGGCGCGTACAAGGCATTGACATTATTGGATGCCAGCAGCACTCCATTTGCGCACGTGATTGACAATGTCACGGATGTGGGCTATGCTAGACCAGGAAACAATTATACTCCTGCCATTACCAGCTCCTATACGACTGACAATGCTTTTGCCATCAAACCTTGGGCAGCTCATTACAAAACGATAGGTAGAGTACATACCGTTTTAGACAATTTAGAAGCGTTAAAAGACAATACGCCTACCGAAAAATACAAACAACTAGATGCGGAATTGAGATTTGTAAGAGCTTACGCTTATTCGCAGCTCATAGAATTATATGGTGATGTACCCTTGTTGACAAAAACATTAGAATTGAACGAAGCGGAAACCATCACCAAAACACCTGTTGCTCAAATTCAACAATGGATCATTAATGAACTGACTGAAGTGGCTAACGCATTACCCATAGCCCAATCGGCATCTGGGAATGTTAGAGCAGGACGTGTCGCAGCTTATATGTTAAAAGCCCGTGTAGCCTTGTACGCAAAAAAATACGATATAGCCATCGAAGCTTCTTCTAAAGCTATGCAACTAGCAGAAGGTGTGTATGCACTGACTCCTTTTAATACGAGTCTTCAATACGCAGGAAAAGATCATACAGCAGGGGAACCTAACGTCACCAATATATTTGGTCACGAAGGATTTAAATCCAGTAAAGAGTGGATTTGGGTTTTTGAATACAACATGAATATTGATGGCAATTCGCACAACCAACAATATTACGCAGCATCTAGACTCGGAAAAGGTGTAGCCTACTGGGGTCCTACGCAGGATTTCATAGATTCTTTCCAAGCTTCGGATGGTCTACCTATTACCCAATCGCCACTGTACAATGAGGATAAACCTTTTGCAAACAGAGATCCTAGATTGGATATGTATTGTGTACGCCCGGGGGCAAGATTTCTAGGCTATCAATTCGAAATGAACACATCATTTAAAAATGTATCAAATTATTGGCCAGTAATTAATGGTACAGCTGCCACTCCAATAAATGTAGCTAACACGGATCAATCCAACGCAGCACGTTCATACAGTGGTTACTTATGGCGCAAACATTGTGACATTGCAGACATCACCTCTACTTCCGTAAATGGCAGGAGCGACCTAAATATTGGCATTTTCCGTTATGCAGAATTACTTTTACTGTATGCTGAAGCAAAAATTGAAGCGAACCAAATCGATGCAACGGTAGCGGAAGCGATTAATAAAATCAGACGTCGCGCAAATATGCCAGAAATAGCTTCTAACTTGCCGCAAGCAGATATGCGCAAAGCACTACGCTATGAAAGAAAAATTGAACTAGCGAGCGATGGTTTAAGATGGTATGATATTCGTCGCTGGGGTATTGCGCAGGACATTATGAATGGTACGCTCTACTTGAATCGCGATGCTAAAGGCTGGAAAAAAAATGCGATAACATCTATTGACGCCAATTATAGCCCAAAATACAACAAAACAGAGGCAGTTAAATATTTTGGAACACAAAATACGGTCTACAAACTAAACAAAGATGAGTATTGGCCAATACCTTCTGCTGAAATATCCGTTCTTCCAAAAGTAGAACAAAACCCAGGATATTAATCTGGTACAGCATAAAAAGGATTGCGGGAATGATACTATGCCCCGCAATCCCTTTTTTTTTTATTTGATTCCCTCTAAATTCCCTCATTCCAATTTAGTTACATTTTCAGCAACTGCATTATCAAAAGTCACTTCTGTACTGCTATAGATTACAGTAAGGTAAGCCTATTTTATGGAACAATAAAAATTCGCTTCAAAAAAAATATCACCAAAACAAAAAAGGAACTCTCACGAGTTCCCTTTATATCTAACAAATTGATAGCGGTTTAAAAACTAAATTATTTTACTGCATCAATAACTGCTTTGAAAGCATCTGGATTATTTAAAGCTAAGTCAGCTAAAACTTTACGGTTTAAGCCAATGTTTTTAGCGTTTAATTTACCAATCAATTGAGAATATGAAATTCCGTGTTGACGAGCACCAGCGTTGATACGTTGAATCCATAAAGCTCTAAACTCGCGTTTTTTGGTTTTACGGTCGCGGTAAGCGTACTGTAAACCTTTTTCTACTGTATTTTTAGCAATAGTATATACTTTGCTACGTGAACCGAAATAGCCTTTAGCTAATTTCAAAATTCTTTTTCTTCTTCTTCTCGAAGCTACTGCGTTAACCGAACGTGGCATATTTTTAAAAAATTAAATTTGGTATAAGGCGCTGTGTATCTCAACTAGCTTACAACCTGATACCCGGTTATAAAATATTGTTAATTGTGCTGAAAACGATTATTTACCAATCGCTAACATGCGTTTTACGTTACCTGTATCACCATCAGAAACTAATGCTGTATGAGTCAAGTTACGTTTTTGTTTTGTAGTTTTCTTAGTCAAGATGTGGCTTTTGTAAGCACTTTTTCTCTTGATTTTACCTGTTCCAGTCAATGCAAAACGTTTCTTAGCGCTGGAATTGGTTTTTACTTTTGGCATAATACTTATTATTTTATATCAATCTGTTAGAATATCTTTTTTACTTTTTAGTTCCTTTAGGAGCCAAAGTCAAGAACATACGTTTACCTTCCAATTTTGGCAACAATTCCACTTTACCGTATTCTTCCAAAGCCTGTGCAAAACGTAACAACAAGATTTCACCTTGCTCTTTGAATACGATAGCACGACCTTTGAAGTGTACGTAAGCACGAACTTTCTCACCTGCTTCTAAAAAGCGCATCGCATGCTTTAATTTGAATTCAAAGTCATGTTCGCTAGTATTAGGTCCGAAACGAATCTCCTTAATAACCGTTTGCTTAGCATTCGCTTTGATTTCCTTTTGTTTTTTCTTCTGCTCGTAGATGAACTTGCTGTAATCTACAATCTTACAAACAGGAGGAACTGCGTTTGGCGAAATCTCTACTAAATCTAACTCCAACTCATCCGCCAATTCCAATGCCTTACGCGTAGGATACACTCCTGGCTCAACATTATCACCCACTAAACGTACTTCAGGCACACGAATAAACTCGTTAATACGGTGCTCTGGTTCTTTCTTTTTCATTGGTGGTCTTGGACCACTAGGTCTTTTTAATGCCAAATGTTTAAATTTTTAAACGGTTATTTCTTTTATTAATAAATCTCTAAATTCGTCTGCAGTCATAGAACCTAAGTCTACTGACCCATGTTTGCGAACAGAAACTGTGCCACTTTCCATCTCTTTTTCCCCTACAATCAACATGTAAGGCAATTTTTTAACTTCAGCGTCACGGATTTTGCGTCCCACCTTCTCGTCTCTAAGATCGATCAGACCGCGAATATCGGAATTATTTAGCGAATCTAAAAGATTTTGAGCATATTCTTCATATTTTTCTGACACTGGCAAGACGATAAATTGCTCAGGCGCAAGCCATAACGGGAACTGACCACCACAGTGTTCAATTAATACCGCTACGAATCTTTCTAATGAACCAAATGGAGCACGGTGAATCATCACAGGACGGTGTTTTTGATTGTCCGAACCCGTATATTCTAACTCAAAACGCTCAGGCAAGTTGTAGTCTACTTGAATCGTACCCAACTGCCATTTACGTCCTAAAGCATCTTTCACCATGAAGTCCAATTTAGGACCATAAAATGCGGCTTCACCGTATTCCACGACAGTTTTCAAACCTTTTTCTGCTGCCGCTTCGATAATTGCTGTTTCGGCTAATGCCCAGTTTTCATCCGAACCAATATACTTAGAACGGTTTTCAGGGTCTCTTAGCGACACCTGTGCTGTATAATCTTCAAAGCCAAGAGCATTGAAAACGTATAATACCAAGTCAATTACTTTTTTGAACTCGTCCTTCACTTGATCAGGACGACAGAATAAGTGTGCATCATCTTGTGTAAACCCACGTACACGCGTCAATCCATGTAACTCACCTGATTGCTCGTAACGATAAACTGTACCAAATTCTGCAAAACGAACTGGCAAATCCTTGTATGAACGAGGTTTTGTTTTGTAAATTTCACAGTGATGCGGACAGTTCATCGGTTTCAAGAAAAATTCTTCACCTTCTACAGGGGTATGAATCGGTTGAAATGCATCAGCACCATATTTCTCGTAGTGACCTGATGTGATATACAAATTCTTATTACCAATATGTGGTGTGATTACAGGCTCGTAACCTGCTTTCAACTGTGCTTTTTGCAAGAAGTCTTGCAATTTCTGACGCAAAGCAGTTCCTTTTGGCAACCACAATGGCAAACCTGCTCCCACTTTTTCAGAGAAAGCAAATAATTCTAATTCTTTACCCAACTTACGGTGGTCACGTTTCTTCGCTTCTTCGATGAATTTCAAGTACTCTGTCAATTCAGAAGCTTTAGGGAAAGTAACACCATAAATACGTGTCAATTGTTTACGTGACTCATCTCCTCTCCAGTAAGCACCTGCTACATTTGTTAATTTGATAGCTTTGATGAACCCTGTATTAGGAATATGTGGACCACGGCACAAATCCGTGAAATTTCCTTGTGTATAAAATGTAATAGAGCCATCTTCTAGATCTTTAATCAAATCTAATTTGTACTCATCACCTTTTTCTGTAAAATAGTCTAACGCTTCAGCTTTCGAAACAGCTTTACGTGCAAACACTTCTTTCTGTTTTGCCAATTCCAACATCTTGTCTTCAATTTTTTTGAAGTCATCAGATGAGAAATCCATATCGCCAAAGTCTACGTCATAGTAAAAGCCTGTTTCGATATTTGGACCAATACCAAATTTAATTCCCGGATAAAGAGCTTCTAATGCTTCAGCTAACAAGTGAGCAGATGAATGCCAAAAGGTCGCTTTACCTTTATCGTCATTCCACGTTAACAACTTGACATTTGAATCTTGCTCAATCGCACGAGAAGCATCCCATACTTCACCATTTACCTCAGCAGCTAATACATTTCTAGCTAATCCTTCCGAGATAGACAACGCCACTTGCATAGCTGTTGTCCCTTTTTCAAACTGACGAACCGAACCGTCAGGTAGTGTAATGTTAATCATCAACAATTATGATTTAAAAATTTTGAATTTAATAATGCTGAATTTTAGCTACAATGCTTACAAACACACTGCATACCTACTAAAATCAGCGAGGTGCAAATTTACTAATTATTTAACCAAATAGAGAAGGATGTGAAAAATGAAAAGGTGTTGACGCTGATTTCTAATAATAAGAGTACCTTTGAGGTGAAATTACAGAATACATGCATAAAAGAAATAAGCACATACACGGATATGATTTAAAAAAGCTCAAAGCGGCATACAAAGGTTTGAGCCATCATATTATACAACTGAATGATAAAGACACCATCGACTTTTCGAATCCAAAATCAGTTTTCGAATTAAATAAAGCACTCCTAATAGCAGATTACAAATTAAAATTTTGGCAACCAACAGCTAATAGCCTTTGCCCTGCTGTACCTGGGCGAGCAGATTATGTACATCATTTAGCAGATTTATTAGCTAAAAGCAATAACGGTGAGATTCCGACAGGAAAAGATGTCAAAATTTTAGATATCGGAACTGGCTCAAGCATCATCTATCCCGTTATTGGTGCGCAAGAATACAATTGGGATTTCGTAGGAACAGAAATTGATCGTGCATCCGTACATCAAGCTGAGGTCAATGTCAACAAAAATATTTGGTTGAAGAAAAAAATCAAATTACGTTTTCAAGATGATCGCGAGAAAATTTTAGACGGCATTATCTTTCCAGAAGATAAGTTTGACGCCATTATGTGCAATCCACCATTCTTCAAATCAAGAGAAGATAACTGGACAAAAAGCACCAAAAAATTTCAAAACCTTAAAAAAGGAACTGACTCTCCAACGGTACAAAACTTTGCAGGTCATCCGAATGAACTTTGGTGCCCTGGAGGCGAGAAAGCTTTTATTACACAATTGATTTACGACAGTCAGAAATACAGAAAGCAAATTAACTGGACTACATCATTGGTTTCAAGCAAAGAACACTTAAAACCATTAATATCTGTCTTGGAATACCACAAAGCAGCCCAAATCGAAATTATCGAAATGGAGCAAGGTCAGAAGAAAATGAGAATTTTGGCTTGGCGATGGGAATAAAACTAAAAAGCTTTCAGACGAAACTCTGAAAGCTTTTTTAATGCAAGAGCGATTGATAATGTAGCACTATACGATCTACATTCGTTTATATACAACTAACAAAACATAAATTATGCGAATTTTATTCATCCTAATTGCACTTGCATTTTCATCAAGCTGCAAAGAATCTAAAGAAAACACTACAGAAATCCTTTGTCACCAAGAAATGAAAACAAGGTTTGAAAAAGAACTTAAATGCACGGAAAAAGACATAATGGAAGTAAACCTATATTCTGGACTTTATAATGGTGAGAATGTGTATTTCACGATGACGATGTGCCCAGCATGCAATACAACTCCTCCTCAATATGGTTATAGCTGTGACGGCACAAAAATCTCCATTTCAAATTTCAATACTAAAGTTTCAGAAATAAAAGAAATTTACAACAGCTGTACGAAACGCTTTTCGGAATAAAAATCCTTAAAAAGCAAAAAAACCTTTAGAAATCTAAAGGCTTTAATTTTGCTCTCCCTCTTGGGCTCGAACCAAGGACCCTCTGATTAACAGTCAGATGCTCTAACCAGCTGAGCTAAGGAAGAATTTGAAACTTTACAGTTTCTGGTTAAATCATGATGTCAAGTTTTCATACTTGAAAGTCCTAACGACACTGGACTTTTATTTGCTCTCCCTCTTGGGCTCGAACCAAGGACCCTCTGATTAACAGTCAGATGCTCTAACCAGCTGAGCTAAGGAAGAATTCAACCTACTTCGTTTCCGTTTCGGTGATGCAATTATCGGAAGATTTTAAGAGTTCTGCAAACATTTTTTTAAGGTTTTTTACAACTCATTCATTCCCAATAAGAATATTTTACAACAAAACACCTTTCAAAAGCAATGTAGCGAATGTAAAGTATATAATTAAGCCAGTCACGTCCACTAAAGTAGATACAAATGGCGCAGATGAACTTGCTGGATCGGCCCCTAGCTTACGCAGCACAAAAGGAAGCATTGAACCTGTCAAAGACCCCCATAATACCACGCCAACCAACGAGAAACTTATAACTAATGCAATCAAAAACCAATATTCTCCATAAACTTCAGAGAACATTTGCCAAGTCGCAATTCGTATAAATCCTAATATTCCTAGAATTAGACCTAAGATTAATCCCGTAAGAATTTCTCTTCGCATTACACGCCACCAATCTGTCAACGTTACTTCACCCATAGCCATGGCCTGAATTATTAATGTCGACGCTTGTGAGCCACTATTACCTCCACTAGACATAATTAACGGCATCAAAGCAAATAACACAATTGCGCTTGCTAATTGTGACTCAAAATGCCCGATTACAGTTGCAGTTAACAATTGTCCCAAAAATAAAACAATCAACCAGCCCGCTCGCTTTTTTACCAAATGCATAATAGACACATCCAAGTAAGGCTCATCTAACGCCTCCGTACCCCCGAAACGTTGCATATCCTCCGTGTACTCTTCGTTCGCTACCCAAAGGATATCATCTATCGTGACAATGCCTAACATGATTCCTTGCTCGTCTATTACAGGCAAAGCCACACGATTATTCATACGGAAAATTGTTACAGCTTCCTCTTGTGGATCATTCGCATTGAGTGAAATCAATCTGTTATCGATCAATTCCCCAACTTGGGAATCTGGATTGGCTAACAAAATATCTTTGATCCGAATATCATCAATCAGCTTACCATCCGAATCAATCACATACAATACATCAATAGTCTCCGAAGCACTACCATAACGACGGATATGATCCAAAATTCTATTGATCGTCCAATGTTCTTTTACCGTAATATAATCTGGGGTCATTAGACGTCCGACACTGTCTTCAGGATAGCCCAATAATGACAAGGCTTCTTTACGCTCATCAGGAGTCAACAACGTAATCAATCTCTTTACAACATCCCCTTTCAAATCTCCAAAGAAAGAAGTACGGTCATCGGGAGGCATCGTGTTTAATATCTCTCGAACTTTGTTGGCAGAAATCTTTTTGAAAATACGCTCTTGCGTAGGGAAGTCTAAAATCCGAAACACATTAACTGCTCGGTTCAAATCTAAGGTTTCAATAAAGAGAGGTCCATGCTCCGGAAGCTCATCTATCAACTCCTCGACATCTGAAATATTAAGCTCATTCAAATAATTAGCTAACTCTAGATTGTTACCTTCTTCGATTAGCTTTTCGAGTGCTGCGACATGCATTTCCAATTCTTCCATTTTGCTCCTCCTATTATGAATCCCTACATTGGTGTCAGACTTTAGTTCGTTGCAAAAGTCGGTTTTTTCTAGCAAAATATATAATCTTTTTTCGTTAGTCTTACAAACAATTTGAAATTTTTATTCAGACAATATGACAGCATAGATTACACACTTGTTTTGTTGAATTAGAAACCAAATTGATCTATTTGATTATTTAAAATCTATTGGTAAAACTCGCTGATATTAAAAGTGAACTTCTAATTCGTAAAAATCATTTTTTCAACTTGGCTAATGAATAATCCCTATAGGTCTAATCAAATACTAATGAGATTAAAATTGGAAATAGAATCTCACTTAAATAATAAACCTTTTTCAATAAATAACTGTACTTTAGTAAATGAAATAAACAAAGAGCTTGTTTTATCAATAACAGCTAATTAACCACTTTTTTATTAACTATACACTTCATTTTGATAATGAAATAAAATAAACATATAACATTGTAAAAGAGGATGTTAAATAATTTAATATAATCTATTAAATTATTTAAAACCGAATAGTTCTACTAACATTTTTAGCAAACAACAAAGATAACATCAAATAAAATGAGTAAAAAGGTAATTATCAAATATTTAGTAATTATTATATCAACTATAAATTCACATATTTTGATAGCTCAAATATTTGACAACTCTCAACCTCATTATAAGGTTAAATGGAGTCAAATAAATACAGACAATTATCGCTTAATATTCCCTAATGAGTTTACAAATTCTGCTCCCACACTCGCTAATCAAATTGATAAGTACCTGAAATTTGCAGAGCAAAGTTTGGATAAGAAAACCAAGAAAATAAACATAATAGTCCAACAAAATCATCTATTGAAAAATGGATTTGTTCAATTAGCACCACGCAAATCAGAACTATTCTCCACTCCTTCCGGCACTGCGGACAACCAGGAATGGCTACCTAATCTTACTCTACACGAGCTGCAACACGTGGTGCAATTTGACAAATTGACAGGAAAAATAAGCAAACCCTTTGGTGAACTTTTAGCACTTGCATTCTTCGGAATTAACCTTCCCTCTTGGTTTTATGAGGGAGATGCAACTCTTCATGAAACACTTTATTCCAAAGGTGGTAGAGGCAGATTAAGTGAATGGAACATGGAGATTCGCACAAATATTCAGTCAAGTAAAAAGTATAGTTTTAACAAATACGTGCATGGATCCTTTAAGGATATTGTACCGTCATTCTACACAATTGGTTATTTTATGAACAGTGAATTGTATGAAAAAGACCCAAAAACTAACGCAAAAATTTATGAGCAAATGAATGGAAAATTACTTCGACCATTCAATTTTCAGCGTGCTCTAAAGAAATTTTATGGCTCAAAAGCAAGTGGACTATTTGATAATACGATAGACAATTTAGAAGATAAATGGACGAATATTCCCACAACAAATTTAGCGAACCCCATAACTTTTGAAGACAAATATCCTACGGATTACCTGCTCCCTCAAGAAGAAAATGACTATATTTTTGCGATTAAAAAGAACAATCAACGCACACCCAGAATCATAAAATTCAATAAAAATGACTCTACAAAAATTGAGGAAATAGTAAAATTAGGTCCTCAAATTATGCCCTATTTTCATATCAAAAATCACCTAATTACATGGGACGAATACCGCAAAGACGCGCGCTTTTCAAAACAAACCTATAACGTAATTAACGTACTAGACATCCGTACAAATACCAAAAAAACAATCACAAACAAAAGTCGTTACTACACCCCAATACTTTCTAATGACCTAAAAATAATAGCGGTTGTAGAAGTAAATTTAAGCAACGAAAGTGCCATTATTCTATTAAATCCTGAAAATGGAGAAAGGTTGGATAGCATCGCTATGCCAAAAGGATTGCATATACAGCAACCCAGTTTTAATGCGGAGTCCACAAAAATAATAGCCATTGCTGTCTGCTCTAAGGGCACTAATCTCGTGGAAATAGACTTACAAACAAAAAACACAAAAGACCTGCTACCCTGGTCCAATTTGCAATTAGATCGCCCTATCTATGCTAAGGGAAATATCATATTCAAAGCTAATCAACAAGGGAAAGATGATATTTTTATGCTTCGTGACAAACAAATCTTGAAGATTACCGAAAGTAAATTTGGAGCCCTTAATCCGTCAATACACGAGAACGATTTGTGGTTTAATGACTTCACAATTAAAGGACACAAAATAAATAAACTAGATTTGAACAATCTTACCACTTCAAAAATCACGTTACAACCAGCTAAAACATTATATGAAAGACAAAACACATTTCAATTTGACACCACTGAAACTAAAAAGAAATACAGCCAAGAGATTAAACCATATAATATCTTAAAAAATAGCATCAATTTCCATAGTCTTACACTAAGTGCAAATGATTTCGAGAGTTTTGACAATTATAAACCGGGAATTTATTGGCTTTCTAACGACTTACTAAACACTACTAGAATCAAGTTAGGGTATGAGCGTGAAATAGAATTAAAGAAAAACTCTTATTTAGCTGAAGTAACGTACCAACGTTATTACCCAAAATTCACGGTCGGCTACAAAAATTCAGGTAGTGTGGGCGTTGCAAAAAACGCTAGCGGAAAAGATAGTCTACGCTTCGATTTTCGATATCATCAAGTTACGGCCGATATTCAACTCCCTTTCAGTATTTATCGCGGCAATAAAATATACTCTTATGGAGCGAATTTCGGCACTTATTACATCAAAAGATATGATTTGAGTGTAAATAACCTTAGAAATTTCACTGATCAAATAAAATTCCCGTTGAATTACCAAGTTTATTTAAATAGAAATGCAATGATGAGTGTCATGGATTTAGCTCCGAGGTGGGGCCAAAATTTTAATTTTATTTACCGACACATGCCTTTTGAAAATAGTAATAATAATTCATGGGCATTGAGAACTAATTTTTATTTCCCAGGATTATTGATGAATCATAGTTTTCAAACACGTTTTAGCATACAACATTCTAATGGAGTTTTCAGAGGCACATACGATATCCCATTGATCGATGGATTTTCCTTTTTACCATCCTACACAATAAAGAACACCTTACTTTTTGACTACAGACTACCCTTAGCATATCCAGATTTGTCTATTGGACAATTAGCCTATATTAAGCGTATACATGGTCAATTATCAGCTGACTATCTCAATATTCATCAAATTTCATTAGCTCCAAAATCAATCAGTGCCGGCTTAAATTTTGACTTCAATTTATTCAAGTACAACGAACCTTTATTCACATTTAGCATTTTGGGAACCTATTTGAATGATACACGTGCTTCAAATAAATTTAGCCCTACATTTAGCTTTAGTTATAGTTATTAATCAAATATTTAAAAACCAAGCATTTACAAAAACAATTTTAATCCGTATATTGTTTATCATTTTACACATCAATCTTGTAAAATATGGCAATTATCTCTAAGGAAGCAGAAGTTCAAGAGGAGCTAAATTCCATTTATGAACTTCTTCTAAACAAACGCTCTGCAATACAGAGCGAGCTCAAATCAATACGTAAAAAATTCGAAAAACAATGTGATGTTTTTATTTTGAATGGATTTAGTGATGAAAAATCTCCAATAATTACAAATAAAATATACCACAACAAGTTCATCGAATTTGACACACACTGTCATATCATCGATATTATCAATGATTTCAAAGATGTTTATGGCTATTTTCCAGAATATGGAGAAATGTTCAGTACATTATATCAAACTATGTTACAATTTGCCCATGAAGAAAATTACGAGTGTGCTGCAGTTGTAAAAATCTGGGTAGACAGAATACACAATATTATACACAATAAAAATTAATCCTCCACAGCTGTTGGTTTGAAATGTAGTATTGAGAACAAAATATAAAGCACAAAAACTAGAGGAATAGCTAAAATTTCCATCCACGCTACTAAAATCAAAGAAATTATAAGGAATAAATATTTGAATTTATTCACTCCCCATTTCAAAGAATTCAATTTCATGGAGAATAACTTCAATTCCGATACCAACAATATACTTGTGAGCATCGTAACCCCTATTAAGACATATATATTGTAGATATATTGTGGATATACCTGTCCAATAAATGGCAAAGAGACTATCAAAAAAGTATTCATCGGTGTATTCACACCGATGAAATCAGAAGTTTGACGCTCATCTATATTAAATTTTGCTAAACGCAAAGCAGAAAAAACTGTCACTACGAAACCGATATAAGGCAAATACTCAGAAGTACTAACCTCTCTAATCATGGTATACAGTATAGCCCCTGGCAGAAATCCAAAACTCACAACATCTGCTAATGAATCCAACTCCTTCCCTATTAAAGACTTAACCTTCAATAGTCGCGCAACTAAACCATCAAAAAAATCAAAAATTCCAGATGCCAACACACAATAGAATGCTGTCAGATAATCCCCTTTCAAAACCATTAATATTCCGATACATCCACTGAATAAATTTAATGATGTAATCGTATTTGGTATATATTTCTTCATCACAAATAAAAAAAGCCGTCTATGTATTAGACGGCTTAAAAATATCAATTTAATATGAATTATCCATTCATACTCATCAAAAACTCTTCGTTAGAACGAGTTCCACGCAATTGTTGCAACAAGAATTCCATTGCTTCCGTCGAATTCATATCTGACAAGTGATTACGCAATACCCACAGACGTTGTAAAGCTTCTCTATCCATCAATAGATCGTCACGACGTGTAGATGATGCCGTCAAATCAATAGCAGGGAATAAGCGTTTGTTAGCTAACTTGCGATCCAATTGAAGTTCCATGTTACCTGTACCTTTGAATTCTTCAAAGATAACATCATCCATTTTAGAACCAGTATCAGTCAATGCTGTTGCTAAGATCGTTAATGATCCACCATTTTCGATGTTACGTGCCGCACCAAAGAAACGTTTTGGCTTGTGCAAAGCGTTCGCATCCACACCACCAGATAAGATTTTACCCGAAGCAGGTGCAACAGTATTGTACGCGCGAGCCAAGCGAGTGATTGAATCTAATAAGATAACCACATCATGCCCACACTCTACCATACGCTTAGCTTTCTCTAATACGATATTTGCAATTTTCACGTGTCTATCAGCTGGCTCATCAAATGTAGATGAAACCACTTCAGCACGAACAGATCTTGCCATATCTGTCACCTCTTCCGGACGTTCATCAATTAATAAAATAATCAAATAAACTTCTGGATGATTTTTAGCAATAGCGTTTGCAACTTCTTTCAATAAATTCGTTTTACCCGTTTTTGGTTGAGCTACGATCAGACCGCGCTGACCTTTACCAATAGGTGTAAACAAATCCATGATACGAGTAGAATAATTATTGGATCCAAGATCAAGGTTTAATTTCTCATCAGGGAATAATGGAGTCAAGAAATCAAAGGGTACACGATCGCGGATTTCAGCCGGATTTTGACCATTAATAGACTCGATACGTACCAATGGGAAATATTTTTCACCTTCTTTTGGAGGACGAATACAACCTCTTACATTATCACCAGTTTTCAAACCAAACAATTTGATCTGCGACTGTGACACATATATATCATCTGGAGATGTTAGATAATTGTAATCTGATGAACGTAAGAAACCATAGCCATCCGGCATAATTTCTAATACACCCTCATTAACGATCACATTATCGAAATCTGTATTTGATGATGTTTCTTTCTTTGGTTCTGCTGATGGTTCTGGAGTAGATACTTTTTCAACTGGAACTGTGGGAGCGGGTGATTCAGAACTAAATAATGATGGGTCTTCTTCTGTTCTAACGCGTTTTGTAATTGCTACAGGCTCCGTTTTAAGTGTTCTAGTTCTTTTTCGCGGAGATTGATCTGCTGACTCAGCAGCCACAGGCTCTTCTACGGCCTCTTGCTTATCTTCAGTTGTTGATTGTTGAGCAATCTCTGAAATTTTATCGATGAGTTCTTGCTTACGAAGCTTTTCTACGTCAACAATACCTAACACCTTTCCTATCTCGCGCAATTCGGACACGAGCTTTGAATTCAATTCGTTGATATTCATTAATATTGAATTATGATTATATCTTTTTGGATTTTCAATTTGAAATCTAACCTATTTATTCACAATGACCTAACACTAGGGTTTGAAAATTTGACTTGTCCACAATCTCTAAAACTGATTTTCGAAATAGATAAATTACGAACTAGGATAAATTTGAGAATGCACAAAGAAAACCATTACATTTGAATTTTCAAAAAAAAATTAATAAAATTATCAAAACATATACAACAACATGCTGTTTAAAACATACTAAATTGTTTTAGGCACTTAAAAAATAAAGTTTTTTTTGTACGTTTATGCGGTCAAAAGTATCATGTAAATTATAAATTATGAGTGAAAATAACAAACCAACCAACTACCCAGCACTCTATACACTTATTGTAGTGTTCTTTTTTTGGGGATTTATTGCCGCGGGCAATAGTATTTTTATTCCCTTCTGTAAAAATTATTTCCATTTAGATCAATTTCAGTCTCAATTAATTGATTTTGCTTTTTACAGTGCCTATTATATAGGAGCTTTGGGGTTATTCATTTTTGGAACTATATCCGGCAGAGATTTAGTGGGAAAATGGGGCTATAAAAAAAGTATTGTTTACGGATTATTATTTTCTGCCTTTGGTGCAGCGGCAATGATTGTTGCTGTAGAAGTCAACTTATATTTAGGCATGTTGATAGGGTTATTTATAGTTGCATTGGGTTTTTCTCTACAACAGACTGCTGCAAATCCTTTCGCTGTATTACTTGGTGATCCAAAGACAGGTGCATCTCGAGTTAATTTGGGCGGTGCTGTAAATTCATTTGGTACTACTATTGGCCCGTTAATTATAGGATATACACTATTTGGAACATTCGAGCCGGTTTCAGATTCCGAAATTTCTGGTTTACCATTGAATAAAGTTGTATATCTATATATTGCCGTTGGTTTACTATTCATATTTGCGGCAGCATTATTTAATTTTTCTAAAAAAGTTCCTCCTGGCATTAATAATGAGCCAATGGAAGAAGCGAATAAAGCGAAGAATATATTGATCATCATGACAATTCTTCTAGCTGCTTTATTTACTCCTGTATTTTTAAGTTATAAGAGCGAAACAGCACTTCAAATTGAAAATCTCAACGCACAGATTAAATCTGCAACGGACAGTTCTGTAATCGATAACTTGAAATCCCAAGTGAAAGAAATAGCACATCCACTGGAGCTGAAGCGTATGGCATTACTTTTTGGTGCTTTAATCGCAGTAGTAGGCTCTATCCTATTTGCCTATCGTAAGGCGCAAGCTGCACCGCAGGGTTGGGGAGCAATGAAATACCCTCAATTGGTATTAGGGATGTTAGCTTTATTTGTATATGTAGGTATCGAAGTAGCAATCGGAAGTAATCTTGGTGAATTATTGACCTTAGAAGAATTTGGAAGTTTATCATCTTCTGAAATTACTCCTTATATATCCATGTATTGGGGAGGTATGATGATCGGACGTTGGGCTGGTGCAGTGACTGCATTCAATTTCGCTCATTCCACTAAAAAAATATTAACTGCAGTAGTTCCTTTTATTGCTTTTGGAGTAGTATTAGCCGTAAATTCTATAGCGGGATTTAATATGTCACACTTATATTTCTTTGCCATTTGCATTGCTATACAAGTTATCGCATTTTTCATCAGCAAGGAAAAACCAGTAGCCACTTTGATTATCTTCGGAACTTTAGGATTAGTGGCTATGATCGTCGGTTTAATATCGTCAGGAACAGTTGCTATTTATTCATTCTTAACTGGAGGATTAGCTTGTTCTATTATGTGGGGCTCCATCTTCTCCTTATCTATTGTGGGGATTGGTAAATACACAGAGCAGGGTTCAGCATTTTTGGTTATGATGATTTTAGGTGGTGGTATAATCCCTCCTATTCAAGGAAAGCTTGCTGATATTATAGGTATACACAATTCTTACATCATTCCTGTGATCGGATTCGCTTATATTATCCTTTTTGCAGTATTGGTAAAAGGCTTTTTGAAAAAGCAAAACATAGACTTAGAGCATATAGAAGGCTCTTCAAGTCACTAAAACGTTAAAACTAATTGTACTTTCTACACTAAGTAAAAAGTCTAAAAAACCGCCCTAATTAAATATTAAGGCGGTTTTTTAGTTTATAACCAAAACTTATTTAAAATAAAATTTACAAATGCTATAGTTTTTATGAATAAAAATGTATCTTCGAAAGATATAATTTTGAATAACTATACTAAAATAAACTAATAATGATCATTATTGCAGATGGCGGATCAACCAAGACCAATTGGTGCCTATTAGATGACAATCAAAAGAAGATCTATTTCAACACAGAAGGCTATAACCCTTACTTTGTTGACAGTGATTATATCGTAAGCTCTTTGAAAAAAGGATTACCAAACGATTTACCTTTAGATAAAATTCAAGAAGTAAATTATTACGGCGCTGGGGTTCATAATGACGAGAAAGCAAAAATCGTTTCTGATGCATTTCGTGAACTTTTCCCTAATGCTAAAATTGAAATCGGTCACGACTTATTAGCTGCAGCAAGAGCGCTTTTAGGTAAAGAATCAGGGTTTGCTGCAATTTTGGGTACTGGAACAAACTCATGTATCTATGATGGTGACAAAATCACACACAATATCAGTTCAGCAGCCTATATTCTAGGTGATGAAGGTTCTGGTTCATATATTGGTAAAAAACTTTTGACTGATTTTGTACGTGATCTAATGCCTACAGATGTTGCTAAAGCTTTCTATGATACTTACAAATTGTCAAAAGACGAGATCATGGATAGTGTTTACACTAAACCATTAGCAAATCGTTTTTGTGCTAGCTTCAGTAAATTTGTTTATGACAATAATGTAAATATTGAATACACACGTAAGATTGTTGATGATGCATTCGAAGCATTCTTCGCAAACTTAGTAAGCAAATACCCTAATTACCAAGACTATACTTTCAACTGTATCGGATCTGTAGGATATAATTTCCGAAATGTATTGGAAGAAAAAGCTAATCAATACGGCATGAAAGTGGGTAAAATATTACGTTCACCGATTGATGATTTAGTTCAATTCCATATTGATAGATATTCCGCTAAATAATCGAGCGACAACTTATCCTAACAAATAAGCCCAATCAATGATTGGGCTTATTTGTTAGGATAAAATCTACTATTTTATTTTATAAACTAATAGACTCTCCTAATTTTAGTAAATTCAGATTAATATTTGCATCTGCAAATACTTTAGATGCTTCATTTGTGTCAATATTAACTGGAGAAAATGTATCATAATGCATTCCAATTACATTATTACAATTAATAAAGTTTGCAGCCTTTACCGCATCATACATATCCATGGTATAATGCCCTCCAATTGGCAAGAAAGCCCAATCCAATTCTAAATGAGCTAATAATTTCATTTCAAGAGTCAATGCTGTATCCCCTGCAAAATATATTTTTTTATCACCAATAGAGAACACAAATCCACATGGAGCACCACCGTATGCACCATCTGGAGTAGAATTAGTATGCAGTGCATATACCATTTTCACTTTACCAAAAGGCAAACTCAATGTTCCGCCAAAATTAAATTCTATTATTTTATCATCTGGTACACCTTGCTTTCTTACCCATCCAGCAGTTTCTACAATGGCTGCTACCGTAGCATTTGACTGTGCTTGGATAGTAGCAAGATCCGCTACATGATCCTCATGCGCATGTGACAGAAATATATAATCGGGTTTTAGTTCGGATACATTAATGTCTTTTGCAAGAGGATTATACGTTACGAATGGATCCAATAATACTTTTGTACCATTAAAATTGAATTCAAAACATGCATGCCCGAGATATCTAACTGAAATTTGATTTACCATAATAAAAAGATTTATTTCCCAAATAAATTACCTAGCCCCCCCAGACCACTCAACATATCTTGAGAAGCCGCTGCCATTTCTGTTTGACTAACATTTTCAGCTTGAGCCAAAACTTTATTCAAAGCTACAAGCAACAAGTCCTCAATCTGCTCCTTATCGCCCTCTGCAAAAAGCTCGTCGCTAATAGTTACCTCTTTGATTTCTTTGTTTGCTGTAGCGACAACACGTACTTTACCACCCTCAGCTTCACCCGAAACTGAAATACTATCTAATCTTGCTTTGATTTCTTGCGCCTTTTGTTGCGCTTGGAATAATTTATCAAACATAGTCTCATCTTATTTTATAAGACCAAAATACAAAATCATGTTTTGCCTTCAAAATAAGTCTCAGAATAAGCTTAAATACTTAAATTTGCAACATGACAAAATACGAAGAACTAATCTCGAGTCTAAAACAAATCGATACTGCCAAAGCAGAATATTTAGAAGAAGAAATAGATATAATAATTCATAAATTGAAATTCTTGACAGAAGAGAGTTTGCCAAAGGCAATAATTGTAGATCAAAATAGAGATTTTCAACCAATGGATTCAGAAATTCTAGCTGAAAAAATTAATATTGCAGGGGGAAGATTTATTAGCTCTTTAGATCAAAATCCTGATTGCATAGTTATATTACAACGTAGCGAAAATTTATATGGTCAATTATCCGAATTATTAAATAACATTGAAATTATAAATACTAGCGCTTTCCAAAATAACAATCTATTTATTATTCAAGAGGCAAGTTTTAATCAATCAGATGATAATTACTTGAAAGACACAGAAATATTAGCTGAAATTTTTCAACCCAAATATTTCTTCTATGGTCACGAGGGATCAGCTTGGGTGAAATTCGAAATACAATAATCGGATAGGAGGAACGGGATTAATTCCCGTTCCGACCTTCCACAGCACCGCACGTACCGTTCGGTATACGGCGCTTCCCTAAGTTGTAACACGAACTCGCTTGTATTCTGCCAGTAAAGATGGGT
>NZ_WUQZ01000015.1 GCF_009829075.1 Sphingobacterium composti
AATAAGATTTTTAGGTGCCTATATCGGCGGTGTTCACCTCTTCCCATTCCGAACAGAGAAGTTAAGCCCGCCCGAGCCGATGGTATTGCCGTAACAGGTGGGAGAGTAGGTCGGTGCCTTTTTTTATTAAAACTAAAGCCTTGTCACATAAAGTGGTAAGGCTTTTTTGCGTTTAGAGACTATTATATCTACATTTTTACATCAACTTTACTGTATAAGCTTTATCTTGTATTTCCGTTTTTAGGATAATATATATATATATATATATATATATATAGAGAGAGAGGTGTATCCTTTTCGTAATGTAGCTCGTTATAAGGAAATGACCATTTAACAGAATTATGAAATTATTAAACCTTATTCTTTTAGTATTTATTACTCTTTTTTTAGGATGTAAAAAGGAAAACGATAATAGTATTGAGGAACGTATTAATTTAGTAAATACAAGATGGGTGATTAAATAGTCTAAAGTGATTCCACTTTCTAAAAATAAAAACAGTCAAGCCCCTATAATTTGGTTGGGGGAAGAAAGTTTTGTTGTTACTACTGATTGTAATAGAATAACAGGATTATTAAAAATATTTGATACGACTATAGTATTTTCTGATTATACGACCACTTTAGCATATTGCGGGGGGCAATTATCTATGGATGATTATTATATGCAAAATCTGGGAAAAATATCATCTTATAAATATAGTAACGGGATATTATATTTATACATTGGAACAAATATGATTGGCTCTTTCAAACGTATTGAAGATTAATACACCAATTTATTTGTGATAGAATTAGTATTGATTTTATACCAAAGATTTAATTGTCTACCTTTGTATCGAATGGGAACAGCATTAGACAATGGTATTAAGCCGTATAATCATTACGGGGCATATTTGAAGGAAAAATATAATGGACAAAAAGTATTTAAAGTTATCGTTGATGGTAATTTTACTTGTCCTAACCGTGATGGTAGCAAAGGCTATGGTGGCTGTACTTATTGTAATGTAGACTCTTTTACACCTGATACAGCTCGTAAGATACCTTCAATTCGTGAGCAGGTCGAGAGTGGTATTGAGCGAGCTCGTAATAATTATGGGGCTGAAAAGTTCATTATCTATTTTCAACCCAATACCAACACTTATGCACCTGCACATATGCTCAAAATGCTTTATGACGAGGCTTTGAGTATTGATCCAGAGAATACTTTAGGCTTATCAGTTGGCACTCGTCCAGATTGTTTGGATGCTGAGAAAATTGCTTTATTAGAGTCTTATACGGATAGATATGATGTTGATTTAGAAATGGGAATGGAGTCTATCTATAATGATACATTAGAGCGTATTAATAGAGGCTGCTCTCATGATGAGTTTCTTTCTATAATGGATATGTTGATAAGCAGTCCTCTGGAATTGTGTGTGCATACCATATTTGGTTTTCCTTGGGAAACGGAAGAAATGATGCTTCGTTATGCGGACGAAATTAACAAACATCCTCATATTAAGTTTGTGAAATTGCACCACCTTCATATTGTTGAAGGTTCTATAATGGGGGTTAAATATAAGCGTGAGCCTTTCAAGTTATTTTCTATGGAAGAGTATACGGAGTTTTTAGCAAAATTTATTCCTTTATTAAGACCTGATATAATTATTCAGCGTGTGTTTGGTATAGCTGACCAAGATTTGTTGATCGCTCCAAATTGGGGGTTGAAAAAATCTGGAATTCAAACTTATATTGATAAAGGTTTAGAGGCGAGAGGCGTTCAGCAAGGAAGTTTGTATCTTTCATAATTTAACTTAATTAGCGTTTTATAGGGAAATAATGTTATCTTTAAGTAAATAACACTTAATATAATGAGAATTTTCCTTTGCTTTTTTGTATTATTACTTAATAAAATTTTTTATACTGCTTGTTCACCTGAAAATAAAGATGATTTAATCCCTCCCACTATTATTGATAGTACCGATACCAAGGGTGATAACACTAATCCTCCCCCAAAAGCAATAATTGTAAAGAAGTCAAGTGAAAATGAAATTAGCAATTTTAAAATTAACCTTAATAGGGCTGAAAGCTATTATTTGGGTAGTGTGTGGTCATTAGGTGATACATCAAAAGGCCTTGAAATTTTGCATCTTCCTAATAAAGAGAAGAAAGAAAAGATACATTTTCTAAGCTATAATACCTCTGTTGATTTAGAAAATCACATTCCTTCGTACGTTAATATGTTGACTTATGCTAAAAAGTTTAATCCTGGTTCGACTACTCTGAATTTTAGTTCTGGCAGTTTTTTTGATTATGGTATTATTCAATATTATTTAGGAAATGGGGATGATTATAAAGTTGTTAAGGAGTTAGTAGCTATAAATGACTCTACATATATTCGAAAGAAGAATGGTGTATCGAGATATTCTCTTCATGAATATCTATACATTTTTACTGATTTAGTTGAAATCAATAGCATATATGATGAGAATTATCTTAAGCAATTAAAAGATGAAAAATTTAATCCATATTATATCTCATCTGTAACATATGGTGCTGAATCAATCTTTCTAGCTGAAACCGATTCTACTCAAGCAGCGTTTAACAGTGTATTTGATAAGTTAATTAAAAATTCAGAGCTACTGAGTTCAGATATTGCTGTTCTAGATGCAAGTAATATGTTAATATACCGAAAAGATAGTAGTAATAAAAACAGTTTTATTAAGTTCGGTAAAGGCTCATCGGAAATTCGAAATTACATAAAAGAGTTTAACGATCTTAATAAGAGAAGTGCTAATTCTGTAAATTTTCCTTTCTCATTTACGTTGTCGAAATTGGATGATATGACTACGCTGAAATATAAAATGAAATATGATATTTTTGAAAAGGTTGAGAAATAAAAAAAGCGACTATTGTCACTTTTTTTATTTCTCTATGATTGATTTTAAATCAGCGGGGGAGTAGTTGATTGATTTTAAAGTCTTATTGTCTCCTTCGCGGAATACTAAATAAAGACCGTCTACTTCTTTATAATACGAATCGACACCTTTCTCTTCTTTGTAATATTTCATGGTCGCTTCAGCCTCTTCAATAGATTTACAAGCTTTACTCATGTTAGAACGTTGTACTTCTTCGAACAAGCTGTTGAATTTGTCGCCTAAACCGAATTCTAATACTGCACCAGACAATACATATTGAATATCACATAGTGCATCTGCAATTTCTGCGATGTCTTTTTCCTCTATTGCCTCTTCTAACTCTTTTAATTCTTCAGCAATCAAAGAAACACGAAGGTTGCATCTTGATTCGGATGGAATTTGTGGTGTATCTAATATAGGGTGCTGAAAAGTTTTGTGAAATTCAGCCACAGAAGTTAACGATTTAGGGTCTGTCATGTTTATTAAATCTTTAATGTGTTGTAAAAATACGAATCTTTAAGCGTATTAGTAAATACCTCTAAAAACAAAAGTCTCGATTTTGTCGAGACTTTTTGTTTTATTTTACGAAGTGTTTCAATTGAATCAATTCTCTTTCTTCTAAATATCTCCAACGTCCACGTGGCAAATCTTTCTTGGTTAAGTTAGCATAGACTACACGGTCTAATTTAACCACCTCATAACCTAATGATTCAAAAATACGTCTTACGATACGGTTTTTGCCGGAGTGAATTTGAATACCTACTTCACGCTTAGATGCTCCAGCAACATAGCTCAAGTCGTCAGGTTTAATAACACCATCTTCTAACTCGATACCAAATTGAATCTTATTAAAATCACCTTGTGTCAAGTTTTTATTTAACTCTACTTGGTAGATTTTAGTTACGTTATTACGTGGATGAGATAGTTTTTCAGCTAGATTACCATCATTTGTCAATAATAGTAAACCAGTCGTATTTCTATCTAAACGACCAACAGGATATATACGCTCTTTAGTTGCTTTAGCGACCAATTGCATTACTGTACGGCGTTCTTGTGGATCGTCAGTAGTCGTGATATAATCTTTTGGTTTATTTAATAATACGTAAACCATTTTTTCACGTTTAAGACGTTCGTTATTATAACGAATTTCGTCTTTGGCAGGATCTACTTTAGTTCCTAATGAAGTTACGACTTCACCATTGACAGAAACGACCCCAGCGGTAATTAATTCATCTGCTTTACGACGTGAACAAATACCAGCATTTGAAATATATCTATTCAAACGGATTAAACCGTCATCAGCTGCTTCTTTATTGGCAGGCTTATTAGCCGGTCTGAATTTTCTATTTGCAGAATATTTGAAATCGTTTTTCTCACGTTGTTCTTGATATTCTGAAGTTGGTTCTGGTCTTCTGTTTTTAGAATAACCATCTTTTTCGAAAGATTTACCGTAAGGTTTTCTATCACTTCTTCCTTCTTTATCAAATGATTTGCTGAAAGATTTTCTATCACTTCCACCTTCTTTATCAAATGATTTGCCGAAAGGTTTTCTATCGAAAGATTTTCTATCACTTCCACCTTCTTTATCAAATGATTTGCTGAAAGGTTTTCTATCGAAAGATTTTCCGAATGATTTGTTTTCATCTCTATCACCTGATTTTCCAAATGATGGACGACCGAAAGACTTTTTATCGTCTTTACTGAATTTTGAAAAAGGTGATTTACCGAAAGATTTATTATCTTCTTTTCTGTCTTTACTGAAAGAAGATTTACCGTAACTATCGGATTTATTGCTTCCAAATTTTTTGTTGGAATTGTCTTTCGATTTAAAGCTTTCTGAGTTGCTTCTACTTTTTCTGGAGTTGTCCTCGCGACTGTTCCTTTGACTTTTGAATGGCATATTTTTATATCAAAATTGAGGTACAAAGTTACAAAAAATTATGACATAATTAAGTTTTTTTTAATTCCAAAAATGCAGTCTGTAGCATGCTTAAATCAACTATTTGGGAGTTGCATGAAAATGGCTGTTTTGTAACTGTTTGTTTTATAACCCAATAGTTCGTACATTTGTGGCTTCATAATTGGACCAAGCTATTTTTGATCGATTTTGTCAATCGTGGATAGGTAGCATTAAGGGAGTGAATGATTAGAAAAAGAGTAATGTGTATTACAGCAATTTTTTCGATAATGGTTTTATCGAAGTTGCAATCAAAGCCACAAGGGACATTGTTTGAAAATCCCTATAAACAAGTGATGTTGGAGCATGCCGCTAGGCTTAAAGAAGAACTAAAACCTTCAGCTGACAACAATAAATTAAACGTAAGTTCTCTAACTTTTGCAAACGAAAGTGTACCTACTGAGAATGTTTCCGTAAAGAGTAAATTGGGTAAATATCTAGCTCGTTTGTCATTCAAGAAAACTGGCTCACATAAGATGCATAAAAATGCTGATAAATATTTACCACAAATCGCAAAAATCCTTGAGTCCTACGGTATACCAGAAGATTTTAAGTATATTCCTATTGTGGAGAGCGGACTGGATGCGTCTGTTAGTTCTCACAAAGGTGCTGGGGGATATTGGCAGTTTATGCCAGCGACAGCTAGATTGTATGGTCTTAAAGTCAATGGAAAAGTTGATGAGCGTAAGGACTTCGTCAAATCTACGCACGCAGCAGCTAGATATATCAAAGATTTGTATGAGCAGTTTGGTGATTGGACTTTGGTAGCTGCAGCTTACAACGTAGGCGGAGGTAGCTTGAAGGCTTCTATTCGTAAACAGAAGAATGATAATTATTATACTATGCGTCTGAATGGTGAAACTGCTTCGTACGTATACAAAATAATATCAGTCAAACAGGTGATTGAAAATCCAGAGAAATATGGATATAATATTTAAAATTTTATAATTAGAAATACACAAAAGGCTTGAAATTTTTTCAAGCCTTTTGTTGTTTTTGCTAGATGTGACGAGAGTCACTTTTATTACCAAGTTGTATCATTAGGCTGTCACGGAAGTGTCATTACTTTTACATCGAAAAACAAAATGATAAAGTAATGCATCTAGAGCAATTTAGTTACGACAACAAGATAGTTCGCAATTTTGGTATCGCGACTATCATTTGGGGTATCGTGGGTATGTCTATCGGATTATTGGTAGCATGTCAATTGATATGGCCCGAATTGAATTTTTTGACCCAATACACAACCTTTGGTCGTGTACGTCCTGTACATACAAATGCTGTAATTTTTGCTTTTGTGGGTAATGCAATTTTTATGGGTGTTTACTACTCATTGCAACGTGTGTTGAAAGCACGTATGTTCAGTGACGCGTTGAGTAAAATACACTTTTGGGGATGGCAGTTGATTATAGTGGCGTCCGCCATTACACTTCCTTTAGGGTATACTTCATCACATGAGTATGCAGAGATGGAATGGCCTATTGATTTGGGTATTACCTTGATATGGGTTGTTTTTGGTATCAATATGTTTGGTACAATTATCAAGCGTAGAGAACGACACATGTATGTTGCTGTGTGGTTTTACATTGCTACTTTTGTGACAGTAGCTGTTCTACATATTGTCAACTCAATACAATTACCTGTTACATTTTGGAAAAGTTTTTATGTGTATTCAGGTGTTCAAGATGCCTTAGTGCAGTGGTGGTATGGACATAATGCTGTAGCTTTCTTTTTGACTACTCCATTCTTGGGTATGATGTACTACTTTTTGCCAAAAATGGCTAATCGTCCTGTTTATTCATATAAATTAAGTATCCTACACTTTTGGTCTTTGATATTTATCTATATCTGGGCAGGACCTCACCACTTATTATACACTTCGTTACCTTCTTGGGTACAATCACTGGGGGTTGTGTTTTCTGTAATGCTAATCGCACCATCTTGGGGTGGTATGATCAACGGTTTGTTGACACTTCGTGGAGCTTGGGATAAGGTTCGTACAGAACCCGTATTGAAGTTTATGGTTGTTGCTTTGACATGTTATGGTATGGCAACATTCGAAGGACCTATGCTTTCTCTTAAACAAGTGAATGCTATTGCGCACTTTACGGATTGGATCGTGGCTCACGTGCACGTAGGAGCATTGGGCTGGAATGGATTTATGACTTTTGCAGTATTGTATTGGTTGTTGCCACGTGTATACAAAACAGAGTTATACTCTAAAAAGTTAGCAAATGCACATTTCTGGATTGGAACATTAGGTATTTTGTTCTATGCTATTCCAATGTATTGGGCGGCTGTAGTTCAAGGTTTGATGTGGAAAGAGTTTACTCCTGAAGGAGTATTAAAATATCCTAACTTCTTAGCTACTACTTTGGAAATTATTCCAATGCATATGATGCGTGCAATAGGTGGTGCGTTGTATTTGGCGGGTGTAATCATGATGACTTACAACTTGGCGAAAACAATGAAGAAAGGAAAATTGGTGGCTAATGAGGCTGCAGAAGCTCCAGCATTGGAACCATTAACTGTAAATGAGCGTTCGACACACCGTAGATTAGAGCGCAAGCCAATATTATTTATGGTATTAGCATTAATAGCGATTCTAATTGGTGGTCTTGTGGAGATGATTCCAACATTTACAATTCAAAACAATGTGCCAACTATAGCTAGTGTAAAACCATATACTGCATTAGAATTGCAAGGACGTGATTTGTACATCAAAGAAGGTTGTGTGAATTGTCACTCTCAAACTATTCGTCCTTTCCGTTCGGAAACTGCTCGCTACGGCGAATATTCAAAAGCAGGGGAATTTGTTTACGACAGACCTTTCTTATGGGGTTCTAAACGTACCGGTCCAGATTTGCACCGTATCGGTGGAAAATATCCTAACAAATGGCATTTTGACCACATGTTAGATCCGACGATTACATCACCAGGTAGTATCATGCCAGCATATCCATGGTTGATTGAACAAGAATTGGACAATTCTACTTTGGTAGCTAAAATGAAAGCTATGCAGACACTTGGTGTTCCATACACGGATGCAGAGGTGAATAACGCTGTAGAAGATGCTCAAAAGCAAGCTGAAGCAATAGCGGCAGAATTGGCAAATAACCAAGTTGAAGTAAAATCTGATCGTGAAATTATAGCAATGATAGCATATTTGCAACGATTGGGGACTGATATCAAGGCAAGTACAACTGATAAATAGAAAAGATTACAGTTATGTTTAAACAAATTACAAACTTACAAGGTGATGAAATTTATTTAATGACATCCCTATGGATATTCCTCATATTTTTTATAGTCGTTGGGATTATGTTGTTCATGATGAAGAAAGATTATGTTCAATATATGAAAGAGATTCCTTTTGACGAATCGGAATCAGAATCTAATTATTTGACGGATAGAAGTTAGAAATATGAACGAGATGATAAATGGTACAGAGGCGATTGCTGAAGTATCTCAATGGAAATTAGGAACAGTCAATTTGTATAGTGATATTCTGATTATCACATTAATCATAGTTATGATTGCATTATTATTAGCAGCATTCGTTGTAAATAATGCCATGAAATCGATATTGAATATCACTATGCCAGACGTTGTCAAACGCGAGGCAGAAGAGAAGAGACAAAGAGCTGCGGAAAGAAAAATTAAATCACAAGCGACTTGGCGCAAGTTAATGGGTGTGCGTCCGATTGAAGAAGAAAAGGACATTACTATTGACCATGAGTATGATGGTATACAAGAGCTTGATAATCCTGTTCCAATATGGTTTAATGCATTATTCTATGGTACCATCGTATTTGGATTGATTTATTTGTTGGTGTACCATGTCTTTGGTTGGGGAATGAACCAAGATCAGGAATATATGCACGAGATGGCTATGGCCGAAAAAGCAAAGCAAGAATATTTGGCGCAGGCTGCTAATTTGGTTGATGAAACTTCGGTTGAATTCAATGAAGCATTAGCTCCAGCAGGTAAAGCAATATTCACTGCCAATTGTGCGGCTTGTCACGGGGCAAATGGTGAAGGTACAATCGGTCCAAATTTGACAGATAAATTTTGGATTCATGGGGCTGAAATTAAGGATATCTATAAAACTGTAAAATATGGTGTACCGGAGAAAGGTATGGTTCCGTGGGAACAAACATTGACTCCAGGTCAGATAGCCGAAGTGTCGAGTTATATCATTACACTGCGTGATACTAATCCAGCAAATGCTAAAGCAGCTGAAGGTGTGGAGGTGCAATATGAAACTGATAAAACTGAAGCAGAAGAAGTACAATAGTATTTTATAAAATAAGAAAGAAGTTTAATTATTATAATTAATTAAGTGAGCGAAATGGAAGCAGTGGTGAATAATAACGAAGGACCTATATTACCATCGAAAGGCAAAAAACGTAAATGGATTTACGCCAAAAAGCCTTCAGGTAAGTTGTATAATTACAGACAATGGGTTGGTTATAGTTTGTTACTGTTTCTATTTGCAGCTCCATTTATCAAAATTGACGGAAATCCATTCCTGATGTTTAATATTGTCGAACGAAAATTTTCCATTTTCGGCAATATGTTTTTTCCTCAAGACCTACACATTTTTGTGTTTGGGATGTTGATTATCATGGTTGGAATTGTGCTTTTTACGGCAGTTTTTGGTCGTGTATGGTGTGGTTGGACTTGTCCGCAAACGATTTTTTTAGAGCTGATTTTTCGTAGAATAGAATATTGGATAGAAGGTGATTGGACTCAACAGAAAAAATTAAATGAAGGTCCAAATACAGATGCTAGAGCTTGGAAAAAATTACTAAAGCATACTATATTTATTCTTATTTCTTGTTTTATATCCAATATTTTTCTTGCCTATATAATTGGTGTTGACGAACTTTTAAACATCATATCAGACCCTATTGACCAACATTTGGGAGGATTTGTCGCAATTGTCATCTTTACAGGTCTTTTCTATGCGGTATTTGCGCATGTAAGAGAAATTGTTTGTACGACTATTTGTCCTTATGGGAGATTTCAAGGAGTTCTTCTAGATGATCAGAGTATGACTGTCGCATACAATGTTGAGCGAGGTGAGCCGAGAGGCAAACTGTCTAAAGTGAAGGAAAGTAAAAACGGCGATTGTGTTGACTGTGGTTTGTGTGTGCATGTATGTCCTACAGGAATTGATATCCGAAATGGAGTCCAATTAGAATGTGTCAACTGTACAGCTTGTATCGATGCATGTGATGAAGTCATGCAGAAGATAGGAAAGCCTTCTCGTTTAATCGGTTTCTATTCATTAGGTGAAGTTGAAGGCAAAAAGAATTTCAAAAAGAGCTATACGAGACAAATTTTATATTCGGTTATATTGGTGTTGCTGACCTCGGTGTTTTTATTTTTAATTTTTAATAGAGCGGATATTGACGGTTCTCTATTGCGTGCTACTGGAAGTACTTACCAAACGCAACCTGACGGCAGAATTAGCAACTTATATACTATTGAGTTAATTAATAAAAGTGGCAAAGCTATTCCATTTGAATTAAAACCAACAGATTCTAATTATACGCTACAATTAGTAAATCAGATAGATACATTAACTAAGGACGGTTCTGCTAAAATGTCTTTTTTCTTAATTACTGATAAGAAAAATATCGACACCTATAAAACAAAAACATCTATTCAGATTCATTCTGAAGGCAAAGAAGTAAATACATTGAAGACAACATTCATTTGTCCTCCAGGAGCTAAAAATTAAAATAATGAATTGGGGTAATAAAATCATTTTAGGATTAGGCAGTTTTATGCTTTTTATCGTCATCACAGTCATTTATATGGTAAGCAAAGATTCTGATACTTTGATTGATGATAATTATTATGAAGCAAGTTTATCGTATGATGAAGTGTATGCAAGTAAACAAAATTTGCTTCGTGATGATGCAAAACCAATACTTAAAGTGCAGCATGATACATTGACGATTAGTTTTGTAGATGTGAACAATGAAGGAACAATTCTTTTTAAAAGACCGTCTGACGGTGCTTTAGATATTAATTTTCCATTTACGACTAAGGATAAAGTTTTCAAAATGCCTATTGCATCCTTTAAAAAAGGAAATTGGAATGTTGAAATTTCTTGGAAACATAATAATGTAAATTATATTCATAATCAACCTTTGTATATCCAATAGACATGAGTTATAATTTGTTGGCGATTTTTATGGGATTATTCGGAAGTGTGCATTGTACTTTGATGTGTGGCCCCTTACTTTATGCGCTTCAGCAAAATCAAAAACTCAGTTTTATTGTATTATTAAATAAGGTGTTATACCAAATTGGTCGCATTCTTACTTATGGATGTATTGGATTACTGTTGGGAATTGTAGGAAATGCGTTTGTTTTAAAAGGATGGCAACAAGGTTTTTCTATTCTGACAGGTATAATATTAATAGCATTAGGTTTATTTAATGCTTATGTCCATAAAAACCCAACTCTTATAGCTTTCCAAACAAAAGCAGTTCAACCTTTTGCAAAGGCAATGGGAAGATGGATGTACAAACCAAATGGTTCTTTCATTGCAGGTATGCTGAACGGATTTTTGCCTTGTGGAATGGTTTACATGGCATTAGCATCAGCGATGAATGCAGAAAATTCTCTGCTGAGTTTTCAATTTATGATATTTTTTGGATTAGGAACATTACCATTAATGCTTTTATTCTCCATATTAAGCAGTTTTCCGAAAAAACTATTCAAAATAAAATTTTCTTCACTATTACCCATTTTGTACATACTTATGGGTATTTGGTTTTTATTAAGAGGAGCTAATTTAGATATTCCTTACCTCAGTCCGTTACTGAATGTAGATGGCGCTATTTCCTGCCAATAATTAAGAAATATCTAATTTTTTCTTAATCATAAATCTGTATCGAAGGTATAATAAGATTGATGATGTCAGTAAGGCAAACGTCAATCCGTACCAAACACCTTGTATCCCAAATCCTAAATTTACACCCATATAATAGCCGCTAGGTAATCCGACTACCCAATAAGCCAACAAAGTGATTAGTGTAGGGATATTTACATCACCCATTCCCCTAAGTATACCCAGACCTATAACTTGAGTTCCGTCAAATAACTGAAATATACCAGCTATAATCAAAAGTTTTGCAGCTAGGGATACGACGTCCTGTTCATTAGTGATAAGAGCTGCAATAGGATAATTAAAAATAGCGAATAAAAGAGCCGTACAAATTGTATAACCTAGTATGATGTGATAAGATACCCTAGCGAATGTCTTCAATCGTTGATAATTTTCTTTTCCAAAACTGTTTCCCACTTTGATAGTGGTTGCCCCAGAAATTCCCAAACCAATCATATAAGTCATTGCTGCTAGCGTAATAGCTACATTGTGCGCCGCTTGGTCTAAAGCACTAATTTTGCCTGCAATTAAAGATGCTCCTGCAAATGCACTTACCTCAAAGAAATATTGAAAGGCGACAGGAGTACCTAATTTTAATATTGCTTTAATTCGTTTCTTTTGAATTGAAAAGAAATTGAAGTGTATGATATATGGTTGGAAATGTTTAGATTTCAAAACATATAATGCCATTACAATCATCATCAAAATTCGGTCTATTAACGTTGCAATACCTACACCTGCTATTCCCATAGGTTTGATGCCGAAAAATCCTTTTACGAATATAATTGCCAATATTACATTCAAAACATTTCCCCAGATGGTAATTCGCATAGCTTGTTTGGTAAATCCCAATCCTTCGGCAAACTGCTTGAATGCATTGAATATCATCAAGGGGAAAATCGAAAGACTTAATACCAATAAATAAGGCTTAGCCTCGTCAACAACTAAGGGATCTTGATCTGCATGTTGCATACCATACATAGAACCGTAGTAAACACCTAAAAACAATAATATACTGGAGGCTATATTAATCCAAATACTATTGGAAAGTAGTTTAGAAATCTCCTCTTTATCATTTCGACCACTGGCTTGTGCGATTAGTGGAGTGAGACCATAAGCGATACCTAGTCCCAAAACCAACACCATCATAAACACCGAGTGTGCTAATGATGAAGCAGCAAGAGATATTTTACCCAAAAAATGACCTATGATCATCGTATCGGAGGTCTGCACGAGTGTGTGACCTAATTGGGCTATAATAAGAGGACCCGCTAATGCCAAAGCACTTATATAATAAGTTTTGTGCTTTTTTAAATTACTAAACATACATATTAGAAATAACCCGCAAAGTTACTAAAGTTTTCATTCAATGGAATGATTTTTAAATGTGTCTAAATATTTACAATTTACTATTGGTGTAAAAGCAGATTAAACTTACCTTAGCAATCTTATAATTACAAATTGAATCTAAAATGACATTAGCATTTTTAAATATTGGTACGCAGGAAATGATCCTTATTGTGATCGTGATATTATTACTGTTTGGTGGAAAGAAATTACCTGAATTGGCTAGAGGATTGGGAAAGGGTATCCGTGAATTCAAAGATGCTTCGGAAGATATAAAACGTGAGATTTCGGATCAAATCAACAATTTTGAAAAGGATTTAGATGTTACTGTCGAGGATAAAAAATCAGTGACACCTACGTCTGTAGAACAACAGCCTACGTCTGGGGTTGCGGAAGGAGAAGTTGCTGAGGAATTAGCGACTTCCGGTGATGCACCAGTTGAAGAGAAAAAGTTTCCACAGTTTACGCAGCCAGAGCATTCTGTACAGCACGATCCAGGGGCACATCCTGTAGACGAAACAGAATACTATAAATATGGCTATAATGATTATTTTTCAGAGGAAGAAAATTCAGAAGTAAAGGAATCTAATACAGAAGTAAAGGAATCTAATTCAGAAGATAAGCCGTTAGAAACTCCGAAAGAAAATCCATCACAAAACGCTTAATTTAATTTTAAATCTATAATAGAAAGCTGTTGAAATAGTATTTCAGCAGCTTTCTCATTACTATTCGATTATTCAAAATATTTTTATGACACACGAAATTATTATTTCGAATGAATTGTCAATCACGCAAAAGCAAGTTAGTACTACGGTTGCTTTGTTGGATGAAGGCGCGACAATACCATTTATTTCCCGTTATCGTAAAGAGATGACTGGTTCATTGGATGAGGTTCAGATTACCGCAATTAGAGATAGAATACAACAGTTGCGTGATTTGGATAAGCGTAGAGAAGCCGTATTGAAGTCTATTCAAGAACAAGGTAAGTTGACGCCAGAATTGGAAGCATTAGTGCGTGGAGCAGAGACAATGTCCACATTGGAAGATATTTATTTGCCATATAAACCAAAGCGTCGTACACGAGCTTTGATTGCTCGTGAAAAGGGCTTGCAACCATTAGCCGATTATATTTTAGAACAAAAAAATGGTGATATAGAAGTGTTTGCAGAGCAATTCTTGAACGAAGAATTGGGTGTTAATAGCTTGGAAGAAGCTTTTGCTGGCGCAAGAGATATCATTGCTGAAACGGTAGCTGAGGACGCAGAAGTTCGTGCTCAGGTTCGTAAGATTTTCATTGAGAAAGGAAATTTTGTTTCTCGGGTAATTCCTGGAAAAGAAGAGGCAGCTCTAAAATATAAAGATTATTTTGAATGGACTGAGTCCTTAGATAAAGCTCCTTCACATCGTGTTCTAGCAATGCGTCGTGGAGAGAAGGAGGAATTGTTGTATTTGGATATTGAGGTGGATGAAGATTTAGTTCTTCCAAATATCGAGAATCTTTACATAAAAGGGAAAAATGAAGCTTCAAAACAAGTTGAATTAGCCTTATATGACGGTTATAAGCGTTTGTTGAAGCCATCTATGGAAACTGAAATTCGTGTTTTGACTCGTCAGCGTGCTGACGAAGAAGCGATAAAAGTTTTTGCTGACAATGTGCGTCAATTGCTTTTGGCAGCTCCATTGGGACAAAAACGTTTGATGGCTATTGACCCAGGCTTTAGAACAGGTTGTAAAACTGTAGTTCTGGATGCACAAGGAAATTTGTTGGAGAATACAGCTATTTTTCCACATAATGGTGCAGGCGGAGTGGCAGAGGCAGAGCGCACAATAACATATTTAGTTTCTAAATATGACGTAGAAGCTATTGCCATTGGTAATGGAACTGCAGGTCGCGAGACAGAAGAGTTTGTTCGCAAATTGGGATTGAAAGATGTAACTATTGTCATGGTAAATGAAAGTGGCGCATCTATTTATTCAGCTTCCGAAGTAGCCCGTGAAGAGTTCCCAGATTATGATGTGACTGTCCGTGGTGCAGTATCAATCGGACGTCGTTTAATGGATCCTTTAGCAGAATTGGTAAAAATAGATCCTAAATCAATTGGTGTTGGTCAATATCAGCACGATGTCGATCAAAATAAATTACAAACAGCTTTAGATGATACCGTAGTTTCATGTGTGAATGCGGTAGGTGTGGAGTTGAATACAGCTTCAAAACAAATTCTATCTTACATTTCAGGTTTAGGTCCAGCACTGGCACAACAAATCGTCAATTTCCGTAAAGAAAATGGACCTTTTAGTTCTCGTCGGGAATTAAAAAAAGTTCCTCGTCTTGGTGATAAAGCTTTCGAACAAGCGGCTGGTTTCTTACGTATTCGAAATGCTAAGCATCCGCTGGATGCTTCTGCTGTTCACCCAGAACGTTATGAGCTGGTGGAGCAAATGGCAAAGGATTTGGGTGTTGAGGTGAAAGAATTGATGAAAGATGAACAGCTTCGTAAGAAAATTGATTTAAAAAAGTATATTTCGGATGAGGTAGGCTTACCAACATTGAATGATATTATAGCTGAATTGGCAAAGCCAGGCTTAGACCCTCGTGAGCAATTCGAGGCCTTCTCTTTTACAGATGGAGTTAATTCTGTATCGGATTTGAAAGTCGGTATGAAATTGCCGGGAATCGTTACTAATATTACCAATTTTGGTGCTTTTGTAGACATTGGAGTACATCAGGATGGATTGGTACATTTGAGCCAAATGTCTAATAATTTTGTGTCCGACCCACATGAAGTCGTCAAAGTACAACAACATGTAATGGTGACAGTGACAGAAGTAGATGAAAAACGTAATCGTATTGCCTTGTCGATGAAAACGGATGAAAAGGCTGCGCCACGCAAACGAACTGAAAGACGAGAAGAACGTGTTCCCGAAACAGATATGGCAACTAAACTTGCTGCTTTGGCAGGAAAATTTAAGTAAGACAATACTTAATAAATGCCCTAAATTCTAGGGCATTTATTTTTTCTCTGCCACTAGTGAATAAACCATCGGAATTTTATTTTCCAGATGTTTTATTCTATACTTTTTTGATTCAAACTCTATAGTGTGTTGGAAACAATCGTAAGGTGAATAATCATATTCTTCAATTGTGTTTAAATGAAGTCCATTTTGAATCAAACTAGTGATAACTTCACTCATACTGTGATTCCAACAAACATACTCTTGTTTTAGATCAGCTTCCCGATCTGCATAAGTTCCTGTTTCGGTTTCTACAATTGGTCCAGTGTTGAAATAATTATAACCAATTTTTTCAAAGCTATCATCAAACATCCACACTACCGGATGGAATTCCACAAATATAAATTTTCCATTGGGCTTTAAAAATTTTGATATAATGGAAGCCCATCTATTCAAATCAGGAAGCCAACCAATGGTTCCATAACTTGTAAAAACTAAATCAAACACTTGATCTAAATGCTGCGGTAAATCATATAGATCACAACAAATAAATTTTGCTGGTGAATTAGTTTTTTGAGCTAATATTTTCGCAGTTTCAATCGCTTTATCGGACAAATCAATGCCTACTACTTCAGCTCCTAATCGACTTAGGGAGATACTATCTTGTCCAAAATGACATTGTAAGTGTAAAATTCTTTTGCCTTTTAAGTCACCGAGTAGCTTAAGTTCAATGGGATTTAAAGAAGAATTTCCAGCAAGAAAACTTGCCATATCATAAAATTCAGATTCGATATGATATGCGGTTCTTTTATTCCAAGATTCGCGATTTATTTGAAGGTAATCCATTGGCTTTATCATTGAATATGAATAGTTTTAGAGTTAAATATAAGCTAAAAATTTCTAAGGTTTTGGTATATTAGCTATTATGACTATCCTAGAATTTAAAGTAACATTAAATCAAAGTAATCCACCTTCAGATTTGTCTGTACAATTGCAGGCACTATGGTGGGATGCAAAGGGGAATTGGAAACAGGCACATGACCTTATTGATCATTTGAATGACAATATATCTGCACATATACATGCTTATCTGCATCGTGTAGAAGGTGATCTATGGAATGCTCGATATTGGTACAATCGGGCAAAGCAACCTGAATTTAATGGAACCTTACAAAAGGAGTGGGAGGACTTGGTGGAGAGGTATATATAGAAATCGCGCAACCTTAAAAGTTGCGCGATTATTTATCTATATATTAATTTTTACAAGTAACTTTTTTACGGCCTGATCCGGATGATTTCATTACAGTCTTACCCTCTACTCTAGTTGTAGCTTTAATAATATTGGTAGCACTACCGCCATTCCATTTCACCGTATTGAACTTCGCATTATTTTTTAATCGTAATGGAAATAATGTACCTTGATCTGTTTTACTTCCGTACATGAGCACATCTCCATTTCGCCCGATTACGACTCGAACAGCAGGTTTTGCGACAGTTCCTTTAAATTCCCAAATAGCCTTTACTCTTTTGTCTGCTGGGATATTCGTATTTCCCATAGATTGATATTGGCTTCCGTCTTCAAATTCAATATTCTGCGTAGTAGATGTTGCATTATTTTGAAATTGTATTTCGCTAGTTGATACACTCGTGCCAAAAAGTGGCTGTCCATTTATTTCAAGATTGAAAGCATTATCTAATTCCAAAATATCATAAACAAAACCATAATCTGCTCCGGCTTCCGTAAATTGAAAAGAAATTACTTCACCATTTTTCTTAAATTCTCCATTGACATTTATACCTGTATAAGTAACATACCTAGGCGTCCAAAAACCTCCCTCATTTATCGTCTTAGTTGCTTCTGGAAATTCCCAATTAAAGCCATTTAAACCACTTACAGCTTCTGTACAAGTTTTCAATGTCAAAACAAGGTTATAACGATGACCTGGCTTAATATTCAAATTTGGTACTTTAATATTATTTTTAGAATCACCATCGACCTGAATACTGCCTAAGTTAAAATAACCTGCAGTGGTAGAGGAGTGAAGTAACGTTGTAGGTACACTTGTTACTTTTCTTACTCCATTTCCCAAACTTGGAAAAGAAACCCTTTTTCCTGCAGTATTAATGTTTCCATAGATAGCACTACCATCTGTTAATTTTAACGATACACCATTTGAAACGGGATGAAATATAGTATTATTTATAGCAGTGATTGTACCCGTCATATTTTGATCCATTTGTATTGTGGTGGTTACTTCACTAAACAAAGGCTTAAGATTCGCTGCCAAAAAATTATTACCTTTCGTAAGTGTAGTTTTCTTTTTCCAATACAATAAGTCTGCATCTACATTTTCGATGGTAGCATCCTTGAGCGAATTCATGTTCTTTATTGTAGGAACAAAGCTCGTTGATCTAGCACTAACAATGACGAATGTGTAACTAACATTAGAAAATAGCAATATTGCCGACTCTATACTTTCTTGTTTGTATGTATACTCACGCGATGTAATGAGTTTACCACGCTCATCATACACAAGCATTAAATATTTAACTCTGTCTTGTAGCTGACTTAAAGCAGCTATAGAATTAGATTTGATGTTTTTAATTTTTGAATTAAGTGTATTTGCGTTTGATAATTTACTTTCAATAGCTAACCCATCATTCGTATACTGAGTGATGATTAGATCATTGCTAACAGCTGAATTATTCTTCGTATTAGCTAAAATTTCGGAGTCTGATTCGTAATTAAGGCCTTCAATATTTAAATTAACGAATGCTTCTTCTTTTATAGGACTAATTTCTTCACTTTTTGAGCAAGAGAATAATAATAAAGAGATTAATAAAATAGATAGACTATTCTTAAGTCCAAAGTGTATTGTGTTCATATATATAATGAATGATTGAAAATACGTAGTTATTTACCAGTCAATTGTTCTTTCTACTGTAGGCTCATCAATCCAGTCTTCATGAATCTGGAAATTATCGTCAGTTCCTAGTACTCTAGCGGAATGATTCGCTAGTGCACATTCAATCTCAATTGATATAACTTCTATTACAGGTTTTATATAGCGAATCTTGTTTTTCATATTGATAATATTACGGTAGAAAAAACTTAGTGTGTATGTTAATTTTAATCGAAGATAGAGCTAAGAGAGAGATTTCAATTGGAATTGCTTTTGATAATATTTGGTTGTAGTATAGGTACTACATTTAATGTAGCTAACGAATTTTTATTAACTTGTAGTTTAGGATTTTACTCTGTTTTTCTTGAAAAGTGTTAGTGATAAAAGGTTAGTGGGGGATATTTTTTTGTTTTTTTAATTAATGGTTTTTTGAATCGTTTTTTTTCTTAACTAATGGGATATTTAGAGCGCTTTAGGTTGGTTTTGTGTGTTTTAGGTTTCTTTTGGAGAATATAGGTTAACATTTTAAAATTAGTATTTTTAGGTTACTGTATTTAATGGCTGTATGGGAGGTTTACCAAATTAGTAGAAATTATTTTCTGTTAGACGAGTTAGAATTCCATATCCATATTCTTCGCCAAAATTCACCTAAAGAATTGAATTCTTGACGATACACTAATCCTAAAGCTGTAATGTATTCCGCATCCAAAGATCTAATTAAAAAATTGCGCGTATAAGGTCGGTTGTAGGCTCTGAAAAGTAGGTTGCCATCTTGACGCAATTTGTATGTCAACTCCGCATCTGTTGTGATGCCTTGACGGAAGAATGTCAGGTCCGTTGCCTCAAAATTTGTACGATCGGTAATACCACCGGATAATATTAATCGATCATTAAGTAAACGCAATGAAGCCGATGCATCGTTAAATGAGCGAATATTTAGATCAAGAAAATTCACATTTAGTGATTGAGATATAATGTTATTTAATTGATTAAAAGCGATTTCTGTACCAGCAGAAAGCAATGTGTTATTAACTTCTCGACCGATTTCAGATGTTGAACTTGGAGTAAAACTCCGACGTACAATCAGGCTGAGTGCTTGTTGATTGACATTATTTGCATCACTTAAAAAACTTTGCAACTGATCCTTGATATATGGATTCTGCGGAAAATTTAAATCAAATGTGACATCTGGTTGCTCTAAGGTTCCTTTTATAAGCATATCTGCTTGCGCTAAGACCCGTTCGTTATCTCCAGAGTAACCTGCTGCATTATACAAAGGACCGATGGCTGTACGTTGTTGATATATAGCGTTCAGGTTTATGACAGCTTCAGAAGGATTTCCTGTCCAGCGAATTGTTCCCCCTTCTTTGATGTCAAAATATTTATTAATGAAATCTTGCGCTGTAAAGTGAAATTTTCCTTGGCTAACTACATAATCACCAAACATTTCAAAGTCACCCAAACTCGAAATTTTCATGGCAATGGTACCATTGCCGCTACCTCTCAAAGAGCCCATACTTGTTTGAAGATTTAGCTCTGCTTCTGGCGTAAAATTTAGATTCATATTCATCGTTAGTCCGCTGAATAAATTACGCCTAACTCTTTTTTCATTTTCGGATGAATCCGAACTTACAAAATAGATAAAGTCATTGTCTGAAACAGTCATAGCGGAGTTGAAGGGAAGCGTTATAGATGTTCCACTCTCTGATCTGGCGTCTATATCAATATTTATGGATGAAGTGTAGCCTTTGAAGCGAAAGATACCTGTTGCGTATGCAGTTCCGAAATACAAACTGTTATCTTTAAAACTTGTATTCAAAATCATGAATTTATTTCCATTCAAATCGACATCAATGTAAGGATTTGCTAATTTTTGTAAGTTTACAAGCCCGTTCGCTAGTGCTGTATTTCCTTTTGTATCTCTTACGTTTAGGTTTTGTAAAATAATGGCGTTATTTTCTACTAGTGCAGTTTGATTGTCGACATAATAATGTGTATTCAGGTAATTTACTGTAAATTCTGCATTATTAAATTTCCCTAATCCAGTTATTTTAGGGTTTTTAAGTGTTCCTTTTATATCAACATTTGCATTCCCTTTTCCTTTCAAATTAGACACAAGGTTTTTCAAGAATGGTTGAAAAACAATTAAATCTGTTTCTTTTAGAGTTCCTTTGAGATTTAACGGTTCATCGTCATCATAAAAATTATATTCTCCATTGACTAGTACACCACGTTGAGATTGATCTAATAATTTTAGGTCAATTAGCATATTACCGGAAGTGGGATTGAAGTTAGCGTTGAGATCCAGTTGTCCTATTGGGATTTCATTATAAATAATTGGACTAGTTTGAATATTAGTCGAAGCGATAGGATTTTTAAAAACAGAAGTTATATTTACTTTTCCATCTAATGCACCTTTAAGCTGTATCCCTAGTGGTTTAGTGATCCCTTCCAAAGAAGTTAAGTTGAAATTATTAAATAACATACTTAACTGGTCATCTTCTTTAGAAAGTATACCATCTAATTTTATGCGCTGTTTGTCTTGACTAAGGATCAAGTCATTTACATAGACTTTCCCTTGCGAAATATGGAGTCTTGCATCATCATTCAAATTCCAAGGTTCTCTGTTTATGATGATAGTTGATGGTCTGAAATGTATGTAAGCGGGAGAATTATACGCAAAATGAATATCTCCCATAAGATTCAGATAATTTGTGGCGTCCTTTTCAGAAAGTTCTATATTGAAAACTAGACTATCATTTGCTAAAGTGTTTTTGATTGAAATATTATTAATATATGTGCTATCTGCAAAATTTATTTTGTCCGCAATGACATTTAGCGAAAAAGCTTTTTGGTCAGCATTCTCTTTTATAGACAGATTACTTAATTTAATACCTTTATAAACTACAATGGGGCTAAATGCCAAAAATCTAGCTGAATAGTCTTCAGAAGAAAATTGAGCATGAAGATGTGCACCATCATCTAGACTAAGAGAAGGATCAAGTAAGGCGGAAATGGGCTGGAAAGATTTTACATTTACTTCTAAATCGAAGTTTTGAGGATTATAATGCTGAGTTTCTAAATTAATTGCTGGCGCATAGCGCATGGCTAATGACTTAAAATATGGCACTATGGTATTGAGGTCAATAGCTCCAGCTACATTAGCATCTAATACATCGGATTGAAGCGTTAAGACTCTATTTACATCATTTCCTTCTGCTGTAAAATTAATATCTTCAATAAAAAAGAGTCCTTTGGAAGTGGTAAAACGGACAGAATCTGCATAGAGATAACCCACTAAGTTGTTAAGATTGTTGCCTGTCAGGTTTGTATAGATTTTAGCCTCATGAATAACGATACTATCTTTATTCAACCAGCCCAATTTATTTGGAGAGGCATGTGAAATAACAGCGTCCAGCGCGTAATTAATGTCTTTATTATTGAAATTAATTGCTGAATTGTATGCTAATAACAAATTTGCATCTGCGGTATTTCCTTCTACGAATAAAGTTTTGTCCTTAAACTCTCCTGAAATACTAGAATTACTGTATGTATATTGATTGATGTGTGCGCTTTGGATATGGCCATCAAAATTTAGATTTAAATTATCCAAAACTAATCCTTTACCCTTCAGATTTAGATTAAATGCTGTAGATCCTATATTGTTTTGATTTAGAATTTCACCTATATTAAAATTAGGAGAAGAAATTTTCCCTGCATAACTGATGTCTTTTTTAATTCCAATCCTTGCGTCGGTAAGTAGCTTGCCAGCATGGGAGTTAAGTGTACCTTTTACTTCAAAGTCATTATACAATCCTAAGAAAGAGCCATTGTAGCTAAAATTTTTCAAATTATGTAATTGTGTAGGTAATGCTATTTTTTTTTCATTAGCTAATTTGGGTACAAAATACTCTATATCTTTTGCTGAGCTTTTTAGTTCTTTAATGGCAAAGCCAAAGACAGTCTTATTTATATTAGGCAAACCTTTAATAGTGAAATTACCCAACAAACTCGTTTTCTGTCCAGTATGCATTTCCACATCTCGTGCATTTATGTCAGAAACTGTACCTGTAAGATTAGCCTTTTTTATATTCGCTGTAAATTGAACAGCTTGCATCGTCGGTGCGAAAAACTCAATATCTCGAGAATCAACAAAAGAATCTTTAAGGTTGGCTTCTACATGTACATGCGTGATGAAAGAGTTGAAATCACCGAAATCATTATACTTAAAGACTAAGTAATCATGTAACGTAGAATTGTTTGTTTGAATAATAAGATTCTCAAACAGCATACGCTTATGAGTGTATGATGCTTGTGTTGATAGTTCTTTCAGATAAAAGCCTGACTTCTCCCTCAATGTCAATCCTGAAATTTTTGCTGAAAGGATCGTATCGAGTTTTATGTTATGCAGCGTTCCCGAAATATCAGTAACATACAAGTCAGCAAAGTTCACGCCTTTTCTAGGATGCGTATACTTGTGATTGACCATTCTGAACGCGTTATTATTGAGTTCAATACGACGAAGGTCAAATTCTATTTTCTGTTTTTTCTGCTTAGTTTGTTTCTTAGGAGGAGCGAAGTATGCTATATATTTTTGAAGATTAGTGCTATCCTTATAGATCTGATAGTTCAAATATGCACCATTTAATCTCATTTTTTCAATAGTGACTTTATTCTGGAAAAATTTCACCAAATCTAAATTAGCATTGAGTTCATGAGCATATAGAGTTGTGTCTCCCGTATGTTCTATCACCGCAAACTTTTGTAAGGATAATGTTGAAAAAGGTTTAAAATAGATTTTATTTAAAGATATATTGGCGTTCAGCTCATTACTCAAATATGTTGCTATGCGTTTTGTAAGATAGGTTTGTACGGAAGAAAACTGCAAAGAGATTACAGCAAGAAGCACCAGTATAAAGATACTAGCGATAGTCCATGCCGTTATTTTCAGTATTTTTTTGATACTTTTGTATGTTAAATAAATTCTTCCAAAATGGCTGTAATTCTAGGGATCGAATCGTCGTGTGATGAGACATCAGCGTCTATATGTATTAACGGTGAAATCAAGTCAAATATTATTGCAACACAAGCTATACATGCCAAATATGGCGGTGTAGTTCCTGAGTTGGCATCACGTGCGCACCAGCAAAATATTATTCCGACGGTTGATCAAGCAATACAGCAAGCCAAAATTACAAAAAATGATGTAGATGCAGTAGCTTTTACGCGCGGACCTGGACTTTTAGGTTCACTTTTAGTAGGTACGTCATTCGCAAAGTCTTTTGCATTAGCTCGCAATATCCCTTTAATCGATATTAATCACATGCAAGCGCATATTTTGGCTCATTTTATCGATGATCCAAAGCCGAATTTCCCTTTCTTGTGTTTGACAGTGTCGGGAGGACATACACAAATAGTTTTGGTAAAAGACTATTTTGATATGGAATTGATTGGTCAAACGCTAGATGATGCCGCGGGTGAAGCATTTGATAAGACGGCTAAGATTTTAAATCTTCCTTATCCAGGAGGTCCATTGATTGATAAGTATGCAAAGGATGGTAATCCAAATGCTTACAAGTTGCCCGAGCCACAAATTGCCGATTTGAACTTTTCATTTTCGGGTTTGAAAACTGCAATTCTATATCTCGTGCAAGCTGAAGTCAAAAAGAACCCTAATTTCTTGGATGAACATATGCACGATCTTTGTGCATCTGTACAAGATCGTATCGTGACGATTTTATTAAATAAATTAAAGAAAGCTGCAAAGCAAACTGGCGTGAGAGATATCGCTATTGCTGGTGGAGTGTCGGCAAATTCAGGCTTAAGAAAATCTCTATTGGAGATGGGGGATAATTACAATTGGAGAGTGTTTATTCCAAAGTTTGAATATTGTACAGACAATGCTGCAATGATTGCTATTGCAGGCTATCATAAATTTTTGAAAGGTGAATTCGTCGATCAAGAAGTTGCTCCGTTAGCAAGAATACCGATGTAATAAAATATTTATGCCAATAAATATTTAGCCATTGTGAATTATCATAATGGCTATTTTATTTGAAGTCTATGTTAATTTTTTTGTAACCTAATCCTTCTAGCAATGGTTTTAAAATTGGTAAGGCATTATTTTGTGTTTGCGTCAGAATGTCTGATTGTCTTACTTGCTTTGCTATTTCATTTTCAGCGTACTTATAGGCTTCGTCTACTAAGTTAGCTTCTCTGAGAAAAGCCATTTTAGTATCATAAACTTTAGAAGCTTTGTGGTCAATTTTTATGTAACAAATTTCTGCTTTGGGTAATGTAAGGTGTACTGAATCGCCGTATACCTTTATAGCGTTCGAGTCTATTTTTGTTAAGTCAATACATCCCGCAGCATCAGCTTTTATGATAAGTAAAACACTAGCTTCTGGCAAAAAATCTGTTTTATTTATATGCTCAATTACATCACTGTATCTATATTTTACTAATTGCAGCTTTCCCATTGATTCTATTTTCTCGAGTAATACATTGTGATTACTCTCAATTGTTGTTTTGGGGAATACTTGTGTTTTAATCCAGTATCCAAATAGAAATAGGATAAATAATAATACAAGGATAAATAAGATTTTTTTCATGTTTGATACTCTACAAAATACAAGCCAATTAAAAAAAGCGGTCGAACATAAAATGCTCGACCGCTTAGAATATATCTTTAGAAAAATATTATTATTTCTCTTCTAATACTTTTGTAACTAATTCAGCAGCTTCTTTTAATAAGATTGCTGAGTAAACTTGAAGACCTGACTCGTCAATTAATTTTTTAGCTTCAGCAGCGTTAGTACCTTGCAGACGAACGATGATTGGAACTGGGATGTTACCAATTTCATTGTAAGCATCGATTACACCTTGCGCTACACGGTCACAACGTACGATGCCACCGAAGATGTTGATTAAGATAGCTTTTACGTTAGGGTCTTTCAAGATAATGTTGAAACCAGCTTTAACTGTCTCCGCATTAGCCGTACCACCTACGTCCAAGAAGTTTGCAGGCTCACCACCAGCTAATTTGATGATATCCATAGTCGCCATCGCAAGACCAGCACCATTTACCATACAACCTACGTTTCCGTCAAGTTTTACATAGTTCAAGTTTGACTCACCAGCTTCTACTTCTGTAGGATCTTCTTCTGTGATATCACGCATAGCAGCGATGTCAGCGTGACGGTATAAAGCATTTTCATCTAAATTAACTTTAGCATCTACTGCTAAAATTTTATCATCTGAAGTTTTTAATACAGGGTTGATTTCGAACATCGAAGCATCGATAGAATCGTAAGCTTTGTATAATGCAGCTACGAATTTTACCATGTCTTTGTGCGCAGCACCTGATAAACCTAAATTGAAGGCAATCTTGCGTGCTTGGAAACCTTGTAAACCTACTTTAGGGTCGATTTCTTCTTTGAAAATCAAATGAGGAGTTTTCTCAGCAACCTCTTCGATGTCCATACCGCCTTCAGTAGAGTACATGATGATATTACGACCAGTACCACGGTCTAATAATACAGACATGTAAAACTCTTTTGTTTCACTTTCTCCAGGATAGTAAACATCTTGAGCAACTAATACTTTATTTACTTTTTTGCCTTCAGGACCTGTTTGAGGAGTAACCAATTGCATGCCGATAATATCAGTAGCACGTTGTAATACCTCGTCGTGGTTTTTAGCTAATTTAACACCACCACCTTTACCACGTCCACCAGCATGAATTTGCGCTTTTACTACAACCCAATCCGAGTTAAAGTCTTCCTTCAATTTTTGAGCAGCAACAACTGCTTGTTCTGGAGTGTCAGCAACTATTCCTTCTTGGATTCTTACGCCAAAACTTTTAAGTATTTCTTTTCCTTGATATTCGTGAATGTTCATTGATAAAAAATTTGACGTAAAAATATGACTTTTATTCTTAAGAGACAAGAATTTATTTGGATACTTTTAGGCTAAAATTAACCTTATTGTTGTATAGCAAATCACATTCTGATTCTTTTTCTTAAATTCGTGCATGATTCTAAAAGCATCCAACATATATAAATCATACGGTAGCCTTCCCATTTTGAAAGGTGTAGATATCACTGTGGATAAAGGTGAAATTGTCAGTATAGTAGGTGCATCTGGCGCAGGTAAAAGTACCTTATTGCACATTATCGGGACATTAGATAAAGCGGATAAGGGTGAAGTATACATCGATGATACGGCTATTCATAAGCTTTCTTCGAAAGAATTAAGTGCTTTTAGAAATCAACATATTGGTTTTGTATTTCAGTTTCATCATCTACTTCCTGAATTTACAGCATTGGAAAATGTGTGTATTCCTGCCTATATAGGAGGGACGAAGGTAGATGTGGCTGAGAAAAGAGCAATGGAATTATTGGACTTGTTGGGCGTAGCCGAAAGAGCGAATCATAAACCATCACAAATGTCAGGTGGGGAGCAGCAGCGTGTTTCTGTAGCTCGTGCCTTGATTAATAATCCAAAAATAATCCTTGCGGATGAACCTTCAGGTAATTTGGATTCGGAAAATGCTGCAGCATTGCACAAGTTGTTTTTTGATTTACGAGATTCGATGGGACATACCTTTATTATTGTCACACATAATGAAGATTTGGCAAATATTTCGGACCGTACGATACACATGAAAGACGGAAATATATTTTAAGTAAGATAAAGAGGGAAAGGTTTTGAATAAAATTATAATAACTAGTGCGACGCATAGTTTGGGGTTGCGTGTAGTGAAATTGTTAGAAAATAAATTTGAGGTTGTACAAGCCACATCAGATGAATTACCTGCATTCATGCAGGATAAGTATGCGAAGATTCCTAAGGGAATGAATCCAACATTTGCACACGAAATGCTAAAACTAGCTTTAGACACGAATGTTCAATATATTTTGCCGTTACAGTTGGCTGAGATAGAATCATTATCCGAATCATTATTGTTATTTGAGGAATACGGTATTCAAGTCATTTGTCCTACAAAAGTACAATTGGAAGAGTTAGAGATTTTACCTAATCCTGCAAAGGAATTGCCGCTTAGTGTTTTGATCAATAAGCAAGATTTGCTAACAGACAAAACAGTTGAACTTGATATCAATGGATTAGGTGTATTGTCAGATTCAGAGATGGATTTCTTTTTAGCGATAGCGAGATAATGGAGAATAACAATATTGGGGAAATTGATTTAGATAAAAAGGTTTACGCATTCGAATTGGACAATGTGTTGTTTCCTAGACAAGATTATTTGTTACAAGTTTATTACTTGTTTGGCAGTTTCTATGAATTTACAGAAGGTATTGTCAAAGCAAATGACCTTGCGCAATTCATGAAAAAAATATACCTCTATCATAGTGAGGATAAAGTTTTTGATGCAGCAAAAGAGGTATTTGGTATTGATGAGAAATACAGAGAAAATTTTGAACGTCTCAAAGCGAATGCACAAATTCCTTTGCGATTGGAGCTTTATGATAATGCGAAAGTTGAGCTTAAAAAACTTTTCGAAGCGAACAAGCAAGTCGCTATTTTGACGAAAGGTAATCCTGTGGAGCAATTAAATAAGCTGAGGTTTATAGAGTGGGGTGACTTGATAGTATACAAAGATAAAATCAAGATATATTTTGTAGACGAATTACGTCATCAGGAAATTGATGTAATTGCTTATCTTGCAGACGATTTTGCTGTTGAACAAGAAGAAGTTTTAATAATAAATTAGTCTACAAAATGAAATTTGCCGCTTATATTTGGAGTATTATATTGCTGATTGGAATTATGTTTACTTCTTGTGAGCGTGATGATGATGAGCGTGATGATTCCTCACGTTTTGAAATTGATACTACCAATGTATATGTGGATAATGCTTATGAAAATAAGCTGAAAGATTCTGTCTGGTATTACTTTAGAGTTTTGTCACTTTGGGAAAACGTACTTACTCCAACGAATTTTGACCTTCATAAGATGGATTCGCTTAATTATTTGAAAGATAATTATACGAAGTATTTTCAAACACCAGGAGATATTATCGGCTATCTTAAATACCTAACAAAGGCAAGTGTAGTTGGAAATTCTGTAAGTCCTAATGCCGGAAGTGGTAATAATTATTCTTTTTACGAGGATATTTTGTACTCACATAAAAAAGGTGAAAGTAGGGCTTACGACTGGTATAGCTTTTTAGATAGAGGAGGATTTGTATCTGGAGCTTTACAGAAAGGTTATTTATCAGGATATGGAATGGATCTTTCTTATTTGCAAACAAATCCAAATTCATCCAATGCAAACTTATATATTCGATTCGTAGAGAAAAATTCTGTAGCCTACAAAGCTGGGTTACGAAGGGGACATCAGATTATAAGTCTTGATGATGACACAAAAATAGACTATGATAGCCAAAAGGGAAATAACTTTAATACCTTAAATAATTATCTATATAATTCAACTTTAAAAGTTGAATATAAAACTCCCGAAGGGCAAACTCATGTTGCGAATTTAGAATATGCTTATAACAGGTTTGCTGATCCTATTTTTGTAGATACTGTATTAGATTTGGGAACACAAAAAGTTGGATACATAGGTATCAGTTCATTTTTATCTTCTAATGCTTTGATTACAGATAAGGGTGAAATTAAACTTTTTCAAACAAGAATACAGGATGTGTTCAATAAATTGTCGACTAGCAACATTAAAGATCTGGTGGTGGATCTCAGGTATAACGGTGGAGGCTCGGTATATACCGCGGAGATACTCGCAGATTATATGGCTCCAAATAGTGCATCAGGTAATTTGATGTATACCAATAAAATCAACGCTATTTTAAAGCAAGCTGGATTTGATGAGGAAGGACAAGACTTTGGACCGATAGATTTCTCTAAAAAGGGTAATTTGAATCTTTCGAAAATTTATTTTCTTGTGTCCGATGAAACGGCATCTGCAAGTGAGATGTTAATAAATGTATTGTCTCCGCATATGCAAGTATACATGATAGGAACTTATAAATATGAAAATAATAAGACTGTCGCCAATAATACATATGGCAAACCTGTTGGTTTTTTTCCTCAAGAAATTGTTAGTTCCAATAATTTGCTTTATGTGATTTCATTTCAAATGTTTAATAAGGACAAATTTGGTGATTATTTCGATGGTTTGAAGCCTAATACTCATGTGTGGGAATATAAATCGTTTTTAGATTTTGGGAATAAGGATGAGAGTATGTTAGCTGCAGCTTTGGATCATATTAGGACTGGTAGTTTTAGTAGTACAGTATCTCGTTCTGTTTTGCCAAATACGAATTTAGAGAGAAAATTTTCCAGAGATAATGTTGGAACACGTAAAATTCAGGGTATGTTTAAGTTTCCGACAAAAAAAATTCATTTATAATGCATATCTTTATCATTTAGGTTTTAATTATTAATAAAGTACAAATGAATAAACCGAATAAGCCTATTACTATCAAAGAAATTGCACGAAAATTGAGAATTTCGCCCTCTACAGTATCTCGTGCATTGAATGATCATCCAAGTATAGGTTTGGTTACGACAATGCGGGTCAAAAAGCTAGCCGAAGAACTGAATTATGAGCCGAATCAAACCGCAATTTTTTTTAAACAGCGCAAAACATTTACAATTGGAGTAATTCTTCCTAAACTTTCGGAACCATTCTTTGCATCTGCCATTAGTGCTATTGAAGAAGTGGCGGGTGATAAGAAGTTCACAGTGCTATTAGGTCAATCTTTAGATAATCCAGAGCGAGAACTCAATATTATTAATAGTTTTCGAACACATAGAGTTGACGGGATTTTAATGTCTTTGGGTAAGAACACAACAAACTTAGAATTCATTGAACGCCTTCGCAAATATGAAATTCCTATAGTTTTTTTTGATTGTGTACCTGAAGGTGTAGAAGAAGTGCCTAAAGTATATTGTGATCTTTCAACAGGTATTCAAGAAGCAGTTACGGCATTCTCAGAAAGAGGACATTCGCATATAGCATTGATAAACGGTCCTGAAACATTGAAAGCCACCGGTGAGCGTACGTTATCTTTCAAAAAAGCATTGCAAGACAATGGATTGCTATTCGATGAAAAATATGTTGTTTATTCTGATCTTACCGAAGAAAGTAATTATCAAGCCATGGAGAAATTGAGAAGCCTGGCAGATAGACCATCTGCGATACTTGCATTCAACGATTATGTGACATTTGATATAATTAAGTATGCAAAAGAAAAGGGGATTTACTTAGGGCACGATATCCAAGTTATAAGTTTTGCTAATTATTCTTTGTGGAAATATATGGATAATCCTCCTTTAGCAAGTATTGAGCAATATCCAGCGGAGCAAGGAGCGAAGGCAGCAAGTATATTATTAGATTTGATAGATAATAAAGGAAGTGAAGAAATTATACAAGATCATATATTAGCCTCGAAGCTTTTCTATCAATAAAAAATATCTCTTAAGATATCAATAAAAAAAGGATGTTTAAATACTCTAAACATCCTTTTTTTTATTATATATGAATTTGCTCGAATTCTATAAGTGAATTACTTCACCATAAGCATCAGCAGCAGCTTCCATAATAGCTTCACTCATTGTAGGATGAGGGTGTACAGATTTAATAATTTCGTGACCTGTAGTTTCTAATTTACGAGCTACTACCACTTCAGCAATCATTTCTGTTACGTTAGCACCAATCATGTGCGCACCTAAGAATTCACCATATTTTGCATCGAAGATTACTTTTACGAAACCATCTTTTGCTCCAGCAGCAGATGCTTTACCAGATGCAGAGAATGGAAATTTACCCACTTTGATTTCATAACCTGCTTCACGAGCCGCTTTTTCTGTAAGACCTACAGACGCAATCTCTGGAGAGCAGTATGTACATCCCGGTATGTTATTATAATTAATAGGATCAACGTGTAAACCTTTGATTTTTTCAACACATGTAATAGCTTCTGCAGATGCAACGTGAGCTAATGCTTGACCTTTTACGATATCGCCAATAGCATATACTCCTTCTACGTTAGTTTTATAAAAATCGTCAACGACTATACGTCCTTTGTCAACTTTTACACCAACCTCTTCTAAACCTAAATTTTCAATATTCGGAGCAATACCAACAGCTGATAATACAACTTCTGCTTCGATTACTTCAGTTCCTTTAGCTGTTTTGATATTTACTTTTGACAATGCTCCTGATGTATCTACTGAGGTAACTTCAGATTTTGTCAAAATATCAATTCCAGCTTTTTTAAGAGATTTCTCTAATTGTTTTGATACTTCTTCGTCTTCAACAGGAACAATGCGATCCATGAATTCAACGATTGTAACTTTTGTACCAATTGTATTGTAGAAATAAGCGAACTCAACACCGATTGCTCCAGAACCTACTACGACCATAGATTTTGGTTGTTGAGGTAAGTTCATTGCTTGACGGTATCCGATGATTTTTTTACCATCTTGAGGCAAGTTAGGCAACTCACGAGAGCGAGCACCTGTTGCTAAGATGGTGTGTTTAGCGGTATATTCTTTCACACTACCATCAGCAGCTTTAACTTCTATCTTATTGCCTTTTTTGATTTTGGCAGTACCCATGATTACATCGATCTTATTCTTTTTCATCAAGAACTGGATACCTTTGCTCATACCTTCTGCAACACCACGACTTCTTTTTACGATTGCACCAAAGTCAGCTTCACCGCCCTGAACTTTAATACCGTATTCTTCTGCGTGGTTTAAGTATTCAAATACTTGAGCACTTTTTAATAAAGCTTTTGTAGGAATACATCCCCAGTTCAAACAAATACCACCTAAAGCTTCACGCTCCACAACGGCAGTTTTAAAACCTAATTGAGATGCACGGATAGCAGCAACGTACCCACCCGGTCCAGATCCAATCACAATAATGTCGTAGTTCATATAGTTTTTGAATTATTTTCTATTTCAAATTTTGTAGCCAAAAATACACTTTTTTTTTGCAAGGACATAGTGTATTGCAATCTTATTTTGGCAAAACGTAATAAACAATTGTCTTAGTAAATATGTGCTATGTCAGTTGCTAGTCAATAAATGAAAACAATTCTTATTTGCGGAAGTAGACCTTTATTTTTGCGATTCATTAATCATAATTAATATGTTGCGTATTTTAAGACTTATTGCGCTCTGGGAAGCAATATCTGCTGTACTTTTGTTTTTTGTGGCTATGCCTATCAAGTATTATTTCTATCAACCTATAGGTTTGACAAAAGAATTAGCAGCTGGCTTTTCGTATATGGTTGGATTATTTCATGGCGCATTGTTTGTTATTTTGGCATTAATGTTAATCGCTGCATGGAGAATTTATAAATGGACTTTTTTGAGATTAGTAAAATATCTCATCATTTCTGTAATTCCTATCGCTTCATTCTGGATAGAAATTGATTTGAAGAAGGATATTAATGCAGGAATTAAATAACAAAAGCAAGCGTTTAAGCTTGCTTTTGTTTTTATAAAACGATTTATCTTTTAAAATCGAACTAATCCTTTTTTGGTAAATCATCTATGCTCATGTACGCATAAGTAATCTCCGTCTTACCATGTGGTACAGGGGTGCCGTTTTCATCCAAGTTGACAAATACCAATTTATCAATCGATAAAATTGTTTTACGCGTAATTTTATTCCTAACCTGACATGTCAAGGTGATAGACGTTCTACCAAATTCTGTTGCAGTAATTCCTAATTCGATAATATCTCCTTGCTTCGCGGAACTTACAAAATTTATCTCCGATATAAATTTCGTGACAACATGAGGATTACCTAGTTGTACAATGGCATAAATCACTGCTTCTTCATCAATCCAACGTAATAATGTACCTCCAAAAAGAGATCCATTAGGGTTTAAATCCTCTGGCTTTACCCATTTTCTTGTGTGAAAGTTCATATTTATGATACTAATTGATTAGAAATAAAAAGAGGCAAATTTTATTTGCCTCTTTAGAATATTATTAAGCGTGAATAGCTCTGTTTGCGGTAGCCGCAAGAGCTGCTTCTTTCAATGCTTCCGTGTATGTCGGATGTGCGTGACAGATTCTTGCGATATCCTCTGCCGAAGCTCTGTATTCCATTGCAACAACAGCTTCTGCAATCATATCAGCTGCACGTGGACCAATCATATGTACACCTAAAACTTCATCTGTCTCCGCATCAGCTAATACTTTTACAAAACCATCCGTATCTCCCGATGCTTTAGCACGTCCTGAAGCTTTGAATGAGAAAGAACCTGCTTTATACTTTTTGCCTGACTCTTTCAATTGTTCTTCAGTCAGACCAACTGACGCAACTTCTGGCCAAGTATATACAACACCTGGAATTAAGTTGTAATCGATATGCGGTTTTTGACCAGCTATACGTTCTGCCACATAGATACCTTCATCTTCTGCTTTGTGTGCCAACATCGCACCTCTCACGACGTCACCGATTGCATAAACACCTTCTATACTAGTTTCTAAATGCTCGTTAACCGTGATTTTATTTCCTCTTTCCTCTGGTGTGATACCAATATTTTCTAATCCTAAGTCTTTTGTGTAAGCTACACGACCAACAGAAACGATACAGTAGTCACCTTCGAATGATACCGCTTGGCCTTTAGCGTCTTCAGCAGTTACTGTTACCGTTTTGCCTTTTGCACTAGCGCCAGTTACTTTGTGACCTAAGAAGAACTCCATGCCTAAAGATTTTTTCAAGACACGTTGTAATTCTTTACCTAAGCCACCATCCATTGTGCTGATGATTGATTTTGCGTACTCAATTACTGAAACTTTTGCACCAAGACGAGCATATACTGAACCTAATTCAAGACCAATAACACCACCACCGATAACGATTAAGTGTTTAGGAACTTCAGTTAAGTTTAAAGCTTCTGTAGAAGTGATGATGCGTTTTTTGTCGATTGGTAAGAAAGGTAATGCAGTTGGTTTAGAACCCGTAGCAATAATTACATTTTTACCAGTGATTTCTTCTGTAGAACCATCTTTTTTGGTGATTTTGATGGTGTTTTTATTTACGAAAGAACCTAAACCTTCGTATGAATCGATTTTATTCTTTTTGAAAAGGTACGTAATACCTGCTGTATTTTGAGCGATCACATCGTTTTTGCGATCAATCATTTTCTTAACGTCAATTTTTAAGTCTTTTACAGAAATACCATGATCTGCAAAAGCATGAGCAGCATTGTGATAGTGCTCAGAAGTGTCTAATAGAGCTTTTGAAGGAATACAGCCTACATTCAAACAAGTTCCACCAAAAGTGCTATATTTTTCGATTACCGCTGTTTTCAAGCCTAATTGAGCACATCGGATAGCGGCAACATAACCACCTGGACCACTACCAATTACTATTACGTCGTATTGCATAATTGCTATTTTATAATTTTTGATGCAAAGTTAAGCTTTCTCGTTCAGTATTACCAAATTATGTTGGCATAAAAAAAGGCACTTCAAGTGCCTTTTTCATTAAAAAATATTGTTGTAATAGAGCCAAATTATTCAGCTACAATTTTACCTTTCATCATTCCAAAGTGACCAGGGAAGCTACAGATGTAATCATATACACCTTTTTCCAAAGTTACCGTGATTTTATCCTCTTCAGCAGGGCCTAATAATTTTGTGTGCGCTACTACTGATGATAATGATGATTTAGGAATGTATTCATTATCAGCTGCTGCAGCTGCTTCTCCACCAAAAGTTGCGATATCAACACCTGGTTTTAAGATTACTAAATTATGTCCCATAGATTCTTTAGGTAAAGAACCTACATTCTTTAATGTTAATTCTAAAGGTTCACCAGCTTTAACACGGATTAATTCGGTGTCAAATTTCATTTGATCGTTACCTTCTACAGTCCATGTGTTAGATAAGTTAACGTTTTCAATACCCTCTACAGTTTCAGTAGTAGCAGTAGAAGATTCTTCTGTACTTGCTGAAGTATTATCGTTTTCATTCTTTGTGTTTCCTCCACCACATGATGTAATTGTTACAGCTAATGCAATTGCAGGAATTAAAAAGTACTTTTTCATAATCTTAAATAAGTTTCTCTTTTCAAATTTACAAATATTCTTGAGGTAGAGAAATATATCAACTGTTAATTACGTCCAATTGGCACACTTTTACAATTTTATTATATAACTCAATAGGATTGAATGGTTTGCCTATAACATCATCTGCACCAACCTCAAAAGCAGCTTTTTGCTCATGCTCCATCACGGAAGCAGAAATTGTAATAATAGGAATCCTATTTTTATGCGGGTCTTGATTATTTCGAATAGTTGTAATTGCTTCAAAACCACTCATCACTGGCATATGCGTATCCATTAGGATTAGATCAAATTTATTCGTGTTCATGGCTTCAAGAGCCAAATGGCCGTTTTTGACAATCGTAACGTCACATTTCCACGTACGAAGCATGTGCGCTAACATAAAACTATTTAAATCATTATCTTCTGCAATAAGAACTTTCAATTGACTAAGTGGGGTGAGTTGTGTGTATACTAACTCTTCTTTTTTACTAATTGATTCTTCCACAACTTCCTTAATATCGACTATGAATGAGAATGTAGATCCCTCACCATAATTGCTCTCAGCTAATACTTCTCCATTCAGAAGCTTAGCTAACCGTTTTACTATTGCTAAACCTAGTCCTGTACCGCCAAATTTTTTCGTTATTCTATCATCACCCTGCTCGAATTCTTGGAAAATTTTTTCTACCGCTTCAGCTTTGATACCTATGCCAGTATCTTTTACAGCAAATCTAATTTTGTGACTATTTTCATGGGTTGCTAGTACATCTACAATAAATTCTACGGTTCCTGTATCTGTAAACTTGAGACTATTACTAATAAAATTCGATAATATCTGTTGCAACCTAAGTGAATCAAAATGGACAATTTTAGGTAATCTATCGGATAGACAAAGATTCAATTGCAGTTTTTTATTTTCAGCTTTCATTCTGAAAATATTGGCTGTTTCTTCTATCAAATCTTTCAGATAGAAATTTTCAAACTCAATCTTCATCATACCTGAATCGATTTTAGAAATATCTAAAATGTCATTGATAATCATAAGTAACGAACTCGACGCAGTACTTAGGTATTTTACCCAATCTCTCTGTTCATCATTCAAATTGGAAGACTTTAGCATGTGGATAATACCCATTATGCCATTGATAGGGGTACGTATTTCATGGCTCATATTAGCTAAGAAGATTTCTTTAGACTTACGAGCATTTTCAGCTTCTTTATTTGCTTGGATTAGTGCGATTTTAGATAACTCCAATTCATTGTTTTTCTGAATTATTTCTTCTTGAATCTGAACTTGTTTTACAAAAGCATTAACTTTCGCTATGGTAATTTCAGGATTCAATGGTTTGTAAAGATAATCTACCGCCCCACTTTGTAATCCTTTAATCAAGTATTTATCTTCTTTTGAAATAGCAGTCACCATAATGGCGATAATATGGCTAGTCTTTGGATTCGCTTTTAATAGCGATACAAATTCAAAACCATTTATATCGGGCATTTGAACATCAACTAGGGCGATAGAAATATCATTTTTCCAACAAAGCTTTAAAGCTTCATTAGGCTCAGTTGTACTGATGATATTTATGTTTTCAATATCTCCCAATAAGGCTTTCAGACTGATAATATTTTCCTCTTTGTCGTCAAGTATCAATAAATTGATTTTTTTCATGACTTTTAATTTAAATTACTGAAAAATGATATAATTTGAGAATTCTTCCATACTAATGGAATGAGTGTTTCTCGTTTACCAGCAAGTGGCATGGTACGAATAGCTGCTTGTGCGGGATCTTGAATGACAATTTTACCGCCAAAATCCTCCACCATTCTGAGACCTTTAGCACCATCTGAATTGGCTCCTGATAATAAGAAAGCAGTGCAATTCTTTTTGTAAATTTGAGCTGCTGTCTCAAAAAGTACATCTATGGATGGACGAGAGTAATTAATATGTTCAGAGCCATCTAATGAAAATGTAAAATTGGGTTCAACCATCAAGTGATAGCCAGCAGGAGCGAAGTATACATAATTTTTGCAAATTTCTATTTTATCTATTGCTGATACTATATTCCTTTTTAATTTTCTAGACAGACTTTTCTCTATTTGTGTATCGTAGTGTTTGTTGCGGTGTAGCACAATACAAATTGCAGGCTCAAAAGTAGGAGGTAAGTTTTCTAACAGCTCAGCTATGAGTGTATACGATCCAGCAGACCCTCCTATCAAAATAATTTCCGTCGCAATTGCCATCTCTTATTTTATCTTTTGATATATGTTGTATTGTTTATCTATCACCTTAAAATTGTTTTTTATGTCATGTGCATACAGACTTTCTTTAGATCCAAGACACAAAAATCCAAAGAGACTTAAAGATTCATAAAATAGATTTAAAACACGTGATTGTAATTCTTTATCAAAATATATCATTACATTTCTACACATTATCAGTTGAAATTCATTAAAAGCTTGATCAGTAACTAAATTGTGTGTTGAGAACAAGACTTTGTTTCTGTATTCTTTGTTGATAATGGCAGCATCGTACATTGCCGTATAATGACTTGAAAAATCCAAAGAGGGTTTAGTATGCAAATAATTTTCTGTGTAAGATTTTATTTTATTCAAGCTATAAACACCTTTTCGAGCAATGTCAAGCGCTCTTTGACTAATATCAGTCCCGTAAATAAAACTTCTATCCAAGATATTGGATTCATTGAGTACAATAGCGGTAGAATAGGCTTCTTCTCCTGTAGAACAGCCTGCACTCCAGATTCGTATTTGTGGATATGTCTGTAGGTATGGTATTACGTTTTTTTTCAAAGAATTAAAGAATTGTGGGTCACGAAACATTTCTGTCACATTTACCACTAATTCCTGAATAAAATAGTTATGGAAATCTTTTACATTGACGATTGCATTTTTTAAATCTACAATATCCATTTTCTCTACTTGCAAGAAACGCTCAACTCTTCTCTTCAAAGAGGATTTGGAATAACCGGACAAATCTAATTCAGAGATGTTTTGTAGAAGATAAATGATGTCTTCTAAATCTTGAAATTCAATAATATTTACTGCTTTTAACCCAGCCATACCTGCATTAATGATGTCAACTTATCTATATCTATCGGCTTACTTACGTAGTCATTAGCTCCTATTTGTATTGATTTTTCTCGATCGCCTTTCATTGCTTTCGCGGTTACAGCAAGAATTGGAAGGTTTTTGTATTTTAATTCTTCACGGATTATTTGAATAGCTTCGTATCCATCCATTTCAGGCATCATGATATCCATTAATACAATATCTACTTTGTGATCTGGATTCTTAAGAATATCGATAGCCTCTTGACCATTGTTTGCGATTTCGATCTTCATATCATAACTCTGCAAACTCGTGGATAATGCAAACACATTTCGCATGTCATCATCTGCAATAAGAACTCGTTTACCATTCAAATTGTTAGTCTGCGTGATCGTAGGTATTGATTTAGCAGGTTGAGCAGCATTACTATTTAGTTTGTTCAAAAATAGATTTACCTCATCTATTAATCTGTCACTTGACTTATCTGATTTCAAAATTGTCGCTCTAGCATCAGAAATAATTTTATCATACTGCTGTTTTGGTAATTCATAAGCTGTATTGATAATTATAGGTATTTGAGAAAGCGATTCGCGTTCTTTGATTTTTTCTATCAAATCCAAACCATTACCATCTGGAAGGCTTAAATCCAAAATTATACAATCAATGTTTTCTTCTTCAGTTAGTTTAGACCAAGCTGAGCTAAGGGAGAAGGTTTGAATTACATTAATATTATGACCAGAGAATGAATTTTTAATATGATCACTTTGAAGTTCCTGGTCTTCTACTAATAATATTTTCTTAACGGATTTATTAAGATTTATGTTGATGTTTTCAAACGTCTTTTGAATAGTGTCTTCTGTGACAGGTTTGTGCATGAAACCAATTGCGCCATTCTCAATAAAATCTTTTTTAGAGAATGTAGCGGCAGACATCATATGAATTGGAATATGTTTGGTGCTCTCGTCATCTTTGAGCGTACGCAAAACTTCCCAGCCATCCGCAATTGGAAGCATAACATCTAGGATAATAGCACTAGGTAATTGCGATTTTGCTAATTCTATTCCCTTCGCACCGTCATGTGCCAAGATGACATTGAAGCCATAATCTTCAGCAAAACCTTTCAGAATATCTGCAAAATTAATGTCATCTTCAATGATTAAGATGGTTTTATCTTCTCCAGCTAAGTGAGGAACGGTTTTTGGAGTTTCTACGACCTGAACAGCTTCAAAAGTGTCTTTTTTAGGAGTGATAGGCGTTTTTGAAATAATATTATCCTTTACTACGATCTCTTTCTCATCAGCACTCTGTACGGGAATGATAAGGCTGAATTTACTTCCTTTCCCAATTTCACTTTCTAGCGCTATGCGTCCACCCAGCAAACTCGCTATTTCCTTGCTAATTGACAGTCCTAGGCCTGTTCCACCATATTTTCTACTCGTAGAACCATCTTCCTGACGGAATGCTTCAAATATTAAGTCTTGCTTTTCTTGTGAAATTCCTTTTCCTGAATCCACCACATCAAAATATAGATTGTTTGAATGCATGGAGACATTCAATTCCACTTTACCTTCAGATTCCGTGAATTTGAACGCATTTGAAAGGAAGTTTTTGATTACTTGTTGAAGTCTATATTCGTCCGTTAGGAATTCTATTGGAACTTCATTCGCAATAGAAGTGGTGAATGTAATGTTTTTATCTTTAGCTATAGCTTTGAATAAATCCTCCGCATCGTGTACGAAATCTTTAGTTTTTATTTTAGCCATGTTTAAATCTACATGACCAGCTTCAATTTTAGCCAAATCCAGTAATTCATTTATTAATTGTAATAAATCTGCTCCTGCATCATGGATAACTTTCGCATATTTTACTTGTTCCTTATTCAGGTTTTGATGTTTGTTATCCTGAAGAAGTTTGGCTAAGATCAATATACTATTAAGTGGAGTGCGCAACTCATGGCTCATATTGGCCATGAATTCTGATTTATATTTACTTGCTAATTCTACTTCTTGAATTTTTTGTTCTACCAATTTTTGTGTTTGGTTGAGATCTTGGTTTCTCGTTTCTAATTCTTCCGCTTTCTTGTTTAATTCTATGTTCGTTTGAGTCAACTCTTCTTGTTGCACACGAAGTTCTTCTTCTGAAGACTCTAGCAAATTAGTTTTATGCACTAACTCTTCATTAGTGATACGTAATTCTTCTTGTTGCGCTTCAAGTTCTTCTGTTTGTCGTTGTGTCTCGTCCAATAATTCTTGAACCAAGAGATGACTTTGTCCAAACTTAATGCGAGTAGCAATATTTCTACTTATTCGAGTAAAATAATCCTTGTAAAGAGTGCAATTGTCTTCATTGTAGTCGGAAATAGCAATTTCGATTACACCCAACGTAGTATCGTCGTGGATTAATGGGCAATAGATGATTGTATAATTATTATCCCGGACTACAGCACTTTGAATATTTAGATGCTCTTTAGGTTGGTTCTCCAAAATGACAATTTCTTTATCCTCCGTGATTTTTCCTAAATATCCGTCTCCAGATATAAACTCATTGACAGCAGCATCTTTATTAACACCATGCGCAGCACATAGCCTAAAGATGAAAGAATCTGGTTTACGAACATATAATGCAATGGCTGGTGTTTTAATATTTTTGTTCAAAATATCAATTACAACCTCGCAAATCTCTCGCTCATCATCCAATCCACTGATACCATCAGATATCAATGAGCTTTTTTCAAGTATCCAATTAGAGTTTTCGATTTTATACTTTGCAGTAACATATTCGTTATTTATTTTAGTGAGATCATCAGTGGTCTCTTTTAGTTGTTGTAACGTCTGAATAACTCTATAAAAAGTAAATGATATGAAAATAATGACTAATGAAATTAATACAATGATTATGATTTTGTCTGTATCAAAGTCGGATTCATTATCTTTTATCTGCACAACTCTATTATCGACTACACTTTTGATAAAATCATTTACAACAGTCAAAGTATTCTGATCTTGAGCAGTCCAATAATTAATCAGATCATCAACATTAGAATACAATGGATTTTCAGAAGCATGGATTAATTCATTTATATGATTTTTTAAAACAAGTACATGGTTCGCGATTTTTTCAATGGATTCTAATCGCTCAATATCTTTTGATAGACTTTTATTTAGATTTTTAATTATTTGAGTGTTTTTATTAGTGGCATTTTGTGCACTTTCAATATTTGCATGTATTAACTCTTTTAGTTGGGTGTTAATTGATGTAGATATATATAACTTTTCCTGCGAACTATTGAGTATTTCTTCGTTCTTTGAGGTAAATACATTTATGCTGTAAAATAGGTAGGTAGCCCCAAAAATCATTATGACTAATGAAATAATACTACTTGTAATAAGCTGACTTTTCAAATGTTGATTTTTAATCATGCCGGTTATATTCAGTTTGATTGTTGTTTTAGTTAAATAGATGTGAATATTGAAATCAATTTCACTTTAATTCATAAATTCTAGTAAATGTGTACAAATATAAGTAGAATGCAATATTATACAGCTTTTATAAAAATAAAAGATTTAATGTATTTTTTCTGCAAAAAATACATTAAATAAAATTAATATAATATCTTTAGAAAAGTGATTATTAAATTAAAATACAACATTTATGAATCCTGAAATCAGTGTTATCCTAACTATAATTGGAGCTGTCGTAGCTCTTTCTATCCTTCTTTATTTATTACCTGTGAACCTATGGTTTACAGCTCAGTTGTCTAACGTACGTATTAGTCTTTTGAATTTGGTCTTAATGCGCCTACGTAAAGTTCCGCCTTCATTAGTGACCAATGCAATGATTACGTCAACTAAGGCAGGTTTGCGCATTACTACGAATGATATTGAGACACACTTTTTGGCAGGAGGTAATGTTAATAAGGTTATAAAAGCACTTATATCCGCTGATAAGGCTAATATTCCTTTGGATTTCAAATTGGCTACTGCAATTGACCTTGCAGGACGTGATGTGTTCGATGCAGTACAATTATCTGTTAACCCACAAGTAATCAATACACCTCCAGTAGCGGCAGTTGCTAAGGATGGTATACAACTAATCGCAAAGGCGCGTGTCACAGTTCGTGCCAATATTAATCAGTTAGTAGGTGGAGCAGGTGAAGACACAATATTAGCCCGTGTAGGAGAAGGTATCGTAACAACGATTGGATCTTCAAGAGACCACAAAGAAGTTTTAGAGAATCCAGATCGTATTTCCAAAACAGTTTTGTCCAAAGGATTAGATTCTGGAACAGCTTTTGAGATTTTATCGATTGATATTGCAGATATCGATATAGGTGAAAACGTAGGGGCGAAATTACAAACCGATCAAGCGGAAGCAGATTTAAAAGTGGCTAATGCTCGTGCCGAGGAAAGACGTGCTATGGCTGTTGCGACAGAGCAAGAAATGCGTGCCAAAGCGCAAGATGCTAAAGCCAAAGTAATCGAAGCAGAAGCACAAGTACCTTTAGCATTGGCTGAAGCATTTAGAAGTGGTAATTTGGGAATTATGGATTATTATAAAATGCAAAATATTCAAGCGGATACGGATATGAGAGCATCTATATCAAATCCAAAAGGTAATGATAAAAAATAATTGGAAAAAACAAAACCTTGACGATGGGCGCCAAGGTTTGCTACTAACCAATTATAAACCTAAATTATGAAAAGACTTTTTTATGAACAAATCAGAACATTTATTTCTGATTTGTTGATACAAAGTTACAACAAGAAGTAACATCTGTCAATACTTTTAAGTGTAAAAGTTGTTAAAGCAACTAGTTTGTGACAGTTTTATGATGATACCCAATGTATTTTGTTTTTATAAAATAATAAATGTCATTTTTGAATAAATAATTTATTTTGCTTTGCTAAATTTTAAATTGTTATTTTGGCTCAACTATGGTTTATACAGAACTTAAAAAAGTCAAATGCGTGGTGTTGGACGTAGATGGCGTATTGACAAATGGAAATATTTTGGTGACTGAAGAAGGTCATCAACTTCGGACTTTTAATGTAAAGGATGGTTATGCTATACAGTATGCGATCAAACAAGGTTTAGATATTTTTGTAATTACTGGTGCTAGATCAAAAGGAGTTAAGGTGAGATTTGATGGTTTAGGTGTTAAGGAAACATTTCTTGGAATAAGTGACAAATGGACATTATTGCAGGATCTGCTGAGCAAATATAACTACTCCTTAAGTGAAGTTTTGTTCATTGGAGATGACATGCCGGATTATAAATGTATGCAGAAAGTCGGTGTGGCTGTAGCTCCTGCTGATGCAGTAGAAGATATAAAAAGTGTTAGCCAATATGTTTCTAAATATAAAGGCGGAGAAGGAATCGTAAGAGAGATTTTAGAGAAAATCCTTCGACTTCAAGGGAAATGGCACAATGATGTACTAACAACAAGTATTTAAAATGTTAGCAGAGCGCTTGAAAGACATTAAAGTGATTTTAGGTTCACAATCACCTCGTCGTAAGGAACTTTTGGCTTCATTGGATATAGATTTTGAAGTTATTATCAAAAGTGTGGATGAATCTATTCCCCCTAACATTACTTCTCCAGATGCGGCAGAGTATGTTGCATTGAGGAAGTTGAATGCTTTTGATCCAATGGACTATACAAATACACTAATTATTACAGCTGATACAGTGGTCGTTAATCAAGGTAATGTTGTGTTGGGAAAGCCACAGACCAATGAAGAGGCAATTCAAGTTATAAAATCACTTTCGGGTACATCACATCAAGTGTATACTGGGCTAGCTTTACGTTACAAAGATCTAGAAGTAAGTTTTACAGAAGAAACAACAGTTTATTTTGAAACCCTAGAAGAAAATGAAATTCAATATTATGTAGAAAAATATAAACCTTATGACAAAGCTGGGGCTTACGGCATCCAAGAGTGGATTGGTCGAATAGCAGTCTCCAGAATCGAAGGTTCATATGAAAATGTAATGGGCTTGCCAACTGTCAAGCTGTATCAAGAAATAAAGAATATTATAAAGTAAAAAAAGGAGGCAGCGCCTCCTTTTTTTACTTTATATGGTAACGAATGCCAGAATAGAACATTCTGCCCGTTAATGGACCCCATAACAAATTGGTGTCAAAATATTGCCCAAATGGTTGATCGAAAGCCAAGATTGGTTCTTTTTGATACATATTTGAAAGATTCTCTCCACCTACATAAATTGTAAAGTTTTTGTCTTTACCGAATGATTTGCTAATCTGTGCATTCATCGTGATATAGGTGTCTGAAGATGAGGTTAGTTGGTATTCAGCAGGATTAGCAGTGGTTGATGGTAATCGTTTAGAACCAACAGTATTAAATGTATAGTCAAAACTCCATCCACTATGCATATTGTAAGCTAAATTAACAAAACCTCTGTGCTTAGCTGTTAATGGCTTTTGTAATCTTCCCTCTTTGTAATCTGTTTGAACATCTAGCATTCTATAGGCCATACGAGCCTCAAAGTGAGGTGCTGGCATAAAACGGAACTCTGCTTGTACACTGTTTGAGAAAGATTTACCATCTAAATTATAGATAGAAATTGAACGGGGATTTTCCCAATCTATTACAACTTGATTTTGGAAGTTGTTGTGAAACAATTCAAGGGAAACTCCGGACTCACGGCCGAATAATTGAAAATTTTGGTCAATGGTAATGCCTGTGTTCCAAGATACTTCGGGCCTTAAACCATAAGCATCTTCTTTGTTTTTTAATCCAGAATAATCTATAGTTCGTGAGGATGCTAGCATACTCATGTTTTCTGCAAAAATATTTGCTGTACGCTGTCCTCTACCTGTACTGAAGCGAATTGTATTACCCATAAATGGATTATATCTTGCCACAAAGCGTGGTGTAGTAAACCATCCATATAGTGAATTGTAATCTTGTCTTAAGCCTATGACCATATCAAATTTTTCGATAGGGCTATAGGTGTATTCTGCAAATACACCGGAAACAGTTTCACGTCGATCAAAATTGTTTGATTCAACGGTTTCTTTATAATTATCATAAGTCATAGAAGCCCCTACTTTGTATTTATGGGCAACTGTGCCTAATACATCTTGGAAGATTAGATTTGCATATCCGTTTGTTTGTTTACTATCATAGTTACGTAACCCAAAATAACTATCTTGTGTATAATTAGAAGCGGACAATTGTAATCCAATACTTCTTAACCTATTTTCAGGAAAAACGTAACCAATCTTAGCAAAACCTTCAATTCTTTCGTTATCAAATCCTAATCCATATACATCCGTTTTCCCCCTGTCCGTATTTTTATCAAAGTTTATCTGACCACCTGTACGATTGTCTTTAAGGTATTTAACACCAAACTGTGCAATTGTACCCCTGCCATTTTCATAATGCCATCTGTTTATACCCGAGAATAAGTTACCAACAGGAATATCTCTAAATCCATTATTACTAAAATTCATGTTTTTATTGTACATGAAGTTGTCATGTAATAGGAAGCCCACAGACCATTTTTCATTTATTTTCTGTGCTAGATTAAGGTTAAGATCTGTTCGCCCCATATTATTAGCATAAGCATTAAAAAATAATTTTTCAGAGTTGTGCGGCTTTTTCAATTCCACATTGATCTGTCCAGCCATGTTTTCATATCCATTCACCACAGAGCCGATTCCTTTACTTATATTAATAGATTCAATCCAAGTCCCAGCAATACTATTTAATCCCAATGGTGTAGCAAATCCTCTTGGTCCAGGTAGATTTTCAACGGTCAATTGCGTGTAGATTCCACTTAGGCCTAGTAATTGAATTTGCTTGCTTCCTGTAACAGCATCATTGCTTACTACGTCTACGGAGACCGTAGTTTCGAAGCTTTCACTAAGGTCACAGCAAGCAGCCTTGAATAATTCCTGGGCTGTTAATATTTCAACTCTATTTGCGGATAAAGCATTTATATAACTAGATTTTTTGCGACGTGATACAACAACTTCAGATAACACATTATTTTGTGCATGCACAACTAATACCTCGTGTAAATTTTTTACTTCAATGGTGTCAGATTGCATACCAGCGTAGGAAAAAATAAGGTTTTTATTCCCTTTTTCGTGCTTGATTTTGAAGACTCCATTTTCATTTGAAGTGGTTTGCAATGCAGGTCCTTCAAGCCATTTTACATTTACATTGGAAATCGGAGTTAATTCAGCTTTGTTGTCTTCATTTACAACTACGCCCGTTATAATATGTTCATGATCGTGATCATCATCATGGGAGTCGGTACCGGTATGTTTTGCATGCGCATCATGATCATTCTTGTCTTTATCATCATGTTTATGATCGTCATCACCTAGTCTTTCATAAACACAGCATTCATGTAGATTTTTGTATACATCATCCGGAGCCCTGAAATTCGGCGTGTCGTGCCCTGCTTTTGCTATAGCTTCTTGGATTTGCGCTAATTTGATTTTTGTAGAATTGTATTTTACATTGATTTTATGGGTTTTCACATCCCATACAGCGGTTTCAACACCCGGCAGTTTTGCTGCTTTTTCAATTCTTTGTTTACACATGCCACAATTTCCAGCGACTTCAAAAGTCGACGTAGTATCTATTTGTGCATATATTGAAGTGGAGAGCACTGTAAAAAGTGCTAGTATTAATATCTTTATATATACTTTCATATTTATTTTCTATTATATATTTTCAATAACATTTTATTATAGCCAGAGCTAAATAATTCCTATTCGTAATAATAGAAGATCCTAAATTCTAAATATGCAGTTTTGGAGATAAATGGGGGGGGAAGAATCAGTATAGGAATAAAGTAATTCTGTTGAATACTTTTTATTAATTTCTTGTATAGGGGTAATAAAATCCACAATCCACAGTAACTGTAATACAGCTGGAGACAGTTGAGGAAAAAGGACTTGATTGGTGTTGATTTTTTTATCGGTAAGTTGATTGATTTCTAGAATCGAATCTTTACAATCCCCCTTACAGTTTTCATTTTGCTTATCCTCAGATTGGTGATGTTTTTTACAAAAGGGACAATTTTTCGTGTCTATTTGATTATAGAGACTAAGTAATGTCGCTTCTTTACATTGGTGCACATAGATATTTCCGCCTAAGGAAACAAAGGTGAAGACAATGCACACAAAATAAATAAGTAGTCTCATTTCGACAAACTTAAGCAAAATAATATTTATTTTTTTAAGTAAGTGTAATTTTTTTCTATATTAGAATTATTGAAACCGATGAATTATGATGCACTTATTTAATGATCCAACTGTGGCTGTAATGGGCATGCTAGGACTGGGAGTCGCTGGTATAGCACTGATCAAAGTCTATTCTAAAATTATTTCAAAATTACATTAGAATCCAAAAACAGAATAAGGAAACTCTAACCTATGTGTTAGAGTTTTTTTATGGAAATACTTGCAGTTAGACATCATATTGATATATAACAAATTTTATAAACCTTAATTGTTACTATCATGATGTTTTTCAAATCGTCGATTTATTCAAAAGATTGGATGGATATAGTATTTGCCAATCGCAATAGAGAGTATGGAGCTTATCAATTGAGACAAATGTCTGGTAAGGCTACTAATATAGCTTTAATTATTGTTTTTACAGTTGTAGGAGGTTTGTGTGGCATATCATTAATTGAAAAAGCGGAAGATGCACCTACACTTCTCACTGATAAATTTTCACACACAATTACTATCGAGCATGAAGTCAATTTGCAAGAAGAAATTATTGAGATTAAGCCAGAAGAAGCGAAAGTCCAACAAATAGCGAAGGACGTTTCAGCAAAAGATCTAATAAAATATACTGAAATCAACCCTACAGATAAGATAAATGTAACGGAGGATATTGCAGCAGAGAGCGAAGTGTTGGATAAACAAAAATTACTTTCATCGTTTACTGCCAAAGGTCAGAAAGGGGGAGAGCTCATAGCTCGAGGTACTTTTGGGGTTCGTAAACAAGATGGAGGTTCAATTGGACGATCAATTGCTGATGAGGAAGGTACGGCTAAGGGAGACACATTTACGGCAGTGGAAATTATGCCTGCACCCACAGAAGGAATGCCTGCTTTTATACAATGGATAGCGACTAATTATACTTTTCCTCAAGCTGCATTGGACAACAATGTGAAAGGTGTGATACAAGTGAAGTTCATTGTAGAGAAGGATGGTAGCTTGAGTTCCTTTGAAGTGCTACGGGATATGGGGTTGGGTACAGGAAAAGAAGCCGTAAGGCTATTACAAAAGGCTAAGAAGTGGAATCCAGGTGTCCAAAATGGAAGGCCTGTTCGAGTGACATTCTCTCTTCCTATTCGATTAAGTATAAATTAGGTTAGATTTTTGATTCTGAAGAAGCATTATTTTTGCGCTTCTTCAGAATTTATTCGTATAAAAGTTGGGTGGTTAGGATCTTTATTTTCCCAAGTTGGTCCATTTTTAAGAATATCGATAATTACGGCATTCAGTTTAGGATTTGATGAGGTTTTTATTTCAATGTTAGTAGGCTTCATTTGAGCGTCTAAATCGAAGGAAATATTTACATTATATGTTGTAAATCCTTTTTTATTGAGTTGAACTTTCATGTATACATTAAATGTTGCCCATCCACATGAAGGACTACCATTTTGGATAGGTTTTGCTACTAATGCATCAATTCCATCAGATGAGGATACAATTCTTGCGTTTCCATGTTTTTTACTTGCAAGAGAATTACCCGTAATTAACACTTCACTTAATGTATTTTCAGATTGCTTTTCTTTCAAATCAACTTTATTTTCTATAGTCTGGCGTGAAAGGACGGCCGAAAGATTGGCTTTGGTCTGTGGATCAAGATCCAAGCGTTGCAAATCAGCTTGAGTTTTCGCAATATTCGTATTTGGAGTCGGAGTTCCTGTTCCTACTTTTGCCGTCAAGAGTTCAGTTTGGGGACTTTTTGTTTCACTTCGTGGAGTTAGCTCGATTACCTCGGCTTCGTCTTTATTTAAATATTTAGGGCCTTCAATGACCACTTGCATTTTGGGTTTAGCTTGATATACCAATAGTTTCTTTTTAGCAATCGGCTCCGTAGAAACGACTTTTGAAGACTTGTCTTGATTTTGTACCAGTGTATTTTCTTTGGTGATACTATCCTTGCCAGAGAATACTACTAAACTTGAGTCCGCAATTTCTGGGATAACACTATTATTTTCTGAATCGTGTGGTTCAAAAGTTATTGATTCATCCCCAACTCGAGTAGCGGGTGAGTCATTATAAATAAAATATATTCCACCTATTGTAAATAATGCGATTATTGATGCAGCGACAAAATATTTTTTGAGATTAAATACTTTAGCTTTACTATGTTTTGTAACGATTATCTCTATTTGGTCATGTAATGCAGCTGTCGGAGGAGAGCTTTTTAAAAATTTCTCTGTATCTAAACCTTCGATAATATCCATTAGCATTTCATCATCATGCATAGCACGCTCAATCTCATACATTTCTGTAGGAGAAAGTTCGCCATTTACATATTGACGTAGGTAATTGATATCAGAACTAAATTTGCTCATCCGCTTTTTCCATGCAATTTTTTAAATTCCTTTTCCCATTTTGGATATAACTTTTCACATCATTCATCGAGAAACCAGTTATTTCAACGACTTCTTTATAGCATTTTTCATTGATAAAAAACAAATCAATGCTTATTCGCTGTTTCTCAGGAAGCTTTTCTATACAGTTTTCTAGCTGCGATAATCGTTCCTCTTTTTCAGCATAACTTTCATGTGGATGCAAATTATTCGGAAAATCCACAAATTCACTTGTAGAAACTTCAAAATTATTTTTCCCTGCACGCAATTCCATTAGGCAAAAATTTTTTGCGACTACATAAAGCCATTTTGGAAAGTCTTGTATAGTTTGTTTTTTTACTTTGACTATGAGTTGCTCAAATAGTTGTATCACAGCATCCTTACTCTTCTCTTCATCTTTGAAATAGCGTAGGCATACATAATATACCATCTCGCTATGTCGCGCGTACAACTCCCCCAAAAGTGATAAATCATTATCGGAAATATATTTTTCCAACAAAGATTCGTCTGTTTCTTTGCTATGAGATGAGCCATTTAGTTTCATAATCGGCATGAAAATAATTTTTTTTTCTTGATTATGGAAATTTCATTTTTTCTGCATCCATTAGGAAAATTAAATAAGAATTTAATATGAAAAGACTAATAATATTATTTATGGTTTGTTTTGCTATAGTAGCGAAAGGACAAAATTTGATTACGATCAAAGGAAAAGTTTCTGATAAGGATACAAAATCAGCAATCGTTGGAGTATCGGTGGTATCAAATAATAAGAAAAATGTACTGACTAATGAAAACGGAGAATTTGACATACCTTCTTTCAAAGGAGATACTCTAGAATTTCAGTATTTAGGATATGTAAGCGTTAAATATTTAGTTAATGATGCTAAGTCAATTAATATATTTTTGGAGAAAGATAATTCTCAATTGTTAGAAGAGGTGGCTGTCACCGGTTATGCTAAACTAAACAAGGAATCGGTAGTAGGTTCTGCTCCTCCATCTCAATTTACAGATTTACTGCAAGGTCGAGTAGCTAGAATGAATGTACAAACTAATTACGGTACACCTGGAATCAGAGGAAGTTTAACAATAAGGGGAGTGGGAAGAGTAGAACAAAATACAGAATCTTATAAAGGCTTTGAGGAAAACAATTTTGTCAGTCCAATAAAAGAAGCTCTGTCTACTTTTGCGGCCGATGTAGATGTGGCATCTTATAATAATGTGAAGAGATTTTTAAACTCAGGAGCTTTGCCTCCTGCAGATGCTGTTCGTATCGAAGAAATGATTAATTATTTTCAATACGAAATGCCGACGCCAGAAGGAAATAATCCAGTCGCTATAAAAACTGAATTATCACCTTCCCCTTGGAATGATAAACATCAACTTCTGCGTATTTCCTTAAAGGCTAAAGATATTCCAAAAGATAATTTACCTGCTTCTAATTTTGTGTTCTTGATTGATGTTTCTGGTTCGATGTATGACACAAACAAATTGCCATTGGTGAAATCATCATTAAAGTTGTTAGTAGATCAGCTACGTGATAAGGATAAAGTGGCAATTGTAACCTATGCCGGCAATGCACAGATAAAATTAGAAAGTACAACCGGTGATCAGAAAATGAAAATTAAAGAAATTATCGATGGTCTTGAAGCTGGAGGATCAACAGCAGGTGGCGACGGCTTGAAAATGGCATATAATTTGGCTCGTCAAAATTTCTTTAAAAATGGGAATAATAGAATTGTGATGGCTACAGATGGCGATTTCAATGTAGGTGCTTCAAGTGACGCTGATATGGAGAAGTTAATCGAGAGAGAGCGTGAGTCTGGAGTAAATATTTCTATTTTGGGCTATGGCATGGGCAATTATAAAGATAGCAAATTGGAATTGTTGGCAAATAAGGGTCGTGGCAATTATGCTTATATCAATGATATTTCAGAAGCACGAAAAGCCATGATTTCTGAATTTGGAGGTACAATGTTTACTGTGGCTAAAGACGTTAAGATTCAAGTGGAGTTTAATCCAAAATACGTGCAGTATTATCGTTTGGTAGGATATGAAAATAGATTGATGGCTGCTGAGGATTTCAATAATGACAAAAAGATTGGTGGCGATATGGGTGTCGGGCATGTAGTTACAGCGATTTATGATATTATTCCTGTCGGTGTGAAAAGTGAGGAAGTAGGTTCTGTCGACCCATTGAAATATCAAGAAGCAAAACCGAAAAATATCTCAAATTCTTCATTAGAATTAGCAACAGTCAAATTCAGATACAAAGATCCAAATGGAGATAAGTCAAAATTGCAAGAGCAAATTGTGTTACACAATGATTTGAAAACTATGAGTGAGGACTTTAATTTTGCAACAGCGGTAGCTGAATTGGGAATGTTATTACGAAATTCAGCATATAAACAACAAGCTAATTTTGATTCTCTTATTAAGCGCGCAAAACAAAGCAAGGGTACAGATGACGAAGGCTATCGTGCTGAATTTATCAAAATAGCAGAAAACGCTAAAGCTTTAATGAAGAGCAATGATTTAGTTAAAAATTAGAAAAAGTTTTAGAAAGTATCATCCTCAACCACATGAGGTATGGTACTTTCTTTATTAAAGTCTATTATCTTTCTTCTTATAATTTGTCCATACAACTACAGAAAGAATAAATCCTACACCTAGCCATTGCAATAATGAAACATTTTCATGTAATACATAGTAGGACATAGCAACAGCTACCGGCAACTCTACAGCACTTAAGATAGAACCTAAAGCCAAATCAATTTTGGGCATACCATAAGCAAATAGAAAAGGAGGTAATACCGTTCCAAATAAAGCCAATAATATTCCATATTGATAAATTTGTGCATCAACGTTAATCGATAGTAAGGAAACTGGTTGCAACAATAGAAATATAAAAATAAAAGCTCCGGATACCATCAAAGCACTTTTTTGCACTGGAGGGTAATCATTCCCGACTTTACCATTGACCATAAGAAAAATGGAATAGGCTAATGCTGCGAATAAACCATAAGCAATTCCAATGGGAGAAATTTCCTGAATTGTAGATTCTAATGCGCCGGTTGCAAATAACGTTGCAATCAAAATTAATATAATACCAATAAAATGTTTTTTAGTAGGCTTTTGTTTAAAAAATAAGTAATTAATCAATGCGCCAATCCAAATAAATTGCATCAACAAGACAATAGCGACGGAGGCGGGAACAAGTTCCACACATTTATAGTAAAGGACACTTACGATTCCAGTAGAAATTCCAGCAATTCCTATTTTCCAAAAAGGAGTTTTACGTTGGTATTTTGAAAAGTCAACTTTGCAAATTTTCATGATGATGAAAATTATCCACAAAATCAGCATTCCCAACATCGCCTGAACTCCTGTAACTTCACCCAAAGAAAAACCTGCAGCATAGGCTTTTTTTACAAAAGTAGATAATATACCAAAACTTGCTGCCCCAATAAAGACAGCAATAGCGCCTTGAAATTGTTTCATGCTCCAAAAGTAGCTAACTATTGTGGATAAAAATAATTAGTTGATTCACAGTCTATGAGTAGTTTTGTTATTTTAGATGAATATGATGAGGCAATTACAATTTTTTATTGTTCCGATATGTTTTTTATTTATTCTAGGTTCTTGCGGAGCTAAAAGAAAATCTTCGGTAACGGGACCAAGTAAAACTACAGTAGAAAGACCATCATCTGGCAAAAGAGCTGATGTAAAGCAATATTATGCGGATCTGTTAGGCACCAATCCAAAAGAATTGAACGTTTTGCTTTATGAGTTTGTTGATGAATGGATGGGAAGTCCGCATCGGATGGGGGGGCAGACCAAATCAGGTATAGATTGTTCAGGTTTTGTAGGGGTGATTTATCAACAGGTCTATGGTAAAAATTTGCCTCGAAGCTCGCGCGATATGGCAGATGTGATTAAAAGAAAATATGATAATCAACTGAAAGAAGGGGATTTAGTGTTCTTCTCCTTTGGTGGAAAAGTGATTGACCATGTCGGAATTTACTTACACAATGACAAATTTGTACATGTATCTACTAAGCAAGGAGTGGTCATATCCAACTTAAAAGATCCTTGGTATTATAAATATTTTACACGCTGCGGTACCCCACAATTATAATATCCGTTTGTAGAAGTAATACAAATGTCAATTGTAAGCACTTAATCTGCGAATACATCAATAGTGAAGACAATTTGTGTATTTTTGCGAGCATATTATAATTAATGTCATGACTAGTAAATCAAAAAGAATCTTTTTAGCCATTTGTATTATTGTTCCATTTTTTATCTATTGTTGGGTTTATTACTCTTCGATGGTAAAAAATGCACCTTATCGATTTGCAGATTTCGAATCTATCGAATTGACTTATGGTACGCCAGGTGAAATGTTGAATAAATATGATTCTAAAACTGCTATTTATCAATTTTTGACAAAGGATGATAAAGTACTGGAAGATACAGTGAAATTTAGAAAGGATGATTTATTGTATTTGCATCGTAAGGCGATGGAATTAGGTTTTTGGAATGTGGATGACGATATGACTACTCCAAGAGCAAATGCGGAAGAAGGTAAAAATGTTCCTCGTTATATTTTAAAATATACATATAAAGAAAAGTCTAAGGAAGTTGTTTTAGATGCGGATTATGCTGGAACTCAAAAAATGAAAGACGCGGCAAAATCAACTATAGATGCGGTAATCACGATGATCGCAGAAGCACAAGCAAGATAATTTTAAATAAGGAAATTTTAATATAATATAAAAGGGGAAATCAGTTGATTTCCCCTTTCGCGTTTAATGCGTTATATTATCCACTTCTTGTGGATTGTGTTTGTGTTTGAATAGTATTGCAAAAGCTATTACTATCAATAATGTATAACCAGCAAAAGCAAGCCAGATATTATGCCAATCTTTCAAATAAAGAACTTCACTGAAAAAACCATTTTCGATTGATATACCTTTGCTGCTAATGAATTCTAAGAACTTATAATTGTCAACTGTAGTTTCTAATCGGGTAGCTAGATCATTCACATTGTTAAATCCTTGTGTGAAATATTTATCAATCAGCCAGCCCGAAGCTACCGAACCAAATACCGCGCCGAAACCGTTGGTCATCATCATAAACAAACCTTGAGCTGATGATCTGATTTTCGAATCCGTAGAACTTTCGACAAATAATGAACCTGATATATTGAAGAAATCAAATGCTAATCCATAGACGATACAAGATAAAATAATCATCCACAATCCATCAGATGGGTTGCCAAAGGCGAATAGTCCAAAACGAAGCACCCAAGCAATCATCGCAAATAACATTACATTACGTATACCAAATCTCTTCAAAAAGAATGGGATAGCTAAGATGAATAATGTTTCAGAGATTTGAGAGATAGACATGATTATGGTTGAGCCTTCAACGACAAGCGAGCTTGCATATTTCGGATAGAAAGCAAACTCACTCAAAAATACATCTCCGTAGGCATTAGTCAATTGCAAAGCTGCTCCCAAAAACATGGAAAAAATAAAGAATAAGGCCATTTTGTAATTAGCGAACAACTTGAATGCTTCCAAACCCAACAATTCAGTCCATTTAGAATTCTCTTTGATCAATCGTTGTGGTGGACATTTAGGAATCATAAAAATGGAATATAAAGCAAGGGTGATTGATCCAGCTGCTGCGATATAAAACTGTAATTCTGTTGCTTTATTACCTGAAAGGTTCGTTATCCACATCGCTGCTATAAACCCAACAGTTCCCCACACGCGGATAGGAGGAAAAGCTTTAATCAAATCATATTTTGCCGATGTCAATGAACTATAAGCTATCGAATTGGACAAAGCTAGCGTGGGCATATAACAACACATTGCTGCAAGAATTACGGTAAAGAAAGTGTTTGGGTTATCTACTTGGGCGAGGTAAATCAAACATATGGCGTAAAGAAAATGCAATAGCGAATATAATTTTTCCGCATTGACCCATCGGTCAGCTATTATTCCAATTAGCGTCGGCATAAAAAGTGAAGCGATTCCCATTGTCGCGAATATTGCTCCAAATTGAGTTCCATCCCAATTTTTTGTGCCGAACCAGTAGTTAGCTATTGTAATTAACCACGCTCCCCATACAAAGAACTGCAGGAAGTTCATAATGGTGAGTCTTAATTTGATAGACATAATATTATTTTATGATTTTCTTTTTTCCATTTCGTCACGAATTTTAGCCGCAACTTCGTATTGCTCGTTGGCAATTGCTTTTTCAAGTGTTTTTTCAAGTTGTTCCATCGTCAGCGAGGCGTATGGAGATACCTCTTTTGGCTGTTGGAATTCTTGTTTTGAAGGAGTAGGAGTAACTTTGTCTGAAGTGCTAGCAGAACTCATGTTTTCTAAAAAAGCGAAGTCATTACTTTCTATGACAATACCTGCAGCAGACATGATGAAATCGTATGTGTATATAGGACATTCAAATCGAACTGCTAGTGCTACTGCATCCGAGGTGCGGGCATCAATTTCATGAGTTTGACTACCTAAGCTACAAATTAATTTGGCGAAGAAAATTCCATCGACAAGATTATAAATCAACACCTCATCAATAGTAATTTCAAAAGTATCGGCAAAAGATTTGAAAAGGTCATGAGTCAGCGGACGACTAGGTGTCATCTTTTCGATTTCGACTGCAATTGCCTGTGCTTCGAAGCTACCAATGATAATGGGAAGACGTCTATTGCCGTTAATCTCGCCCAAGACAAGTGCGTATGCTCCCGATTGTGTCTGGCTGTATGACAAGCCTACGATATCTAACTTAAGTTTCTTCATCCGAACGCCTTCAATGATACAAAGATGTGAATATTAATGTCAAAAAAAAAGTAGTACGTATGTTTTTTGTACGTACTACCTTAATTATAGATATGATTTTGTTTAGTTCGCTTTATATGATTTTAACGCTTCTATCAATTTTGGAACTACAACGAAAGCGTCACCTACAATTCCATAATCTGCAACTTTGAAAAATGGTGCTTCAGGATCTTTGTTTATCACGACAATTGTCTTCGATGAGCTGACTCCTGCCAGGTGCTGAATAGCTCCAGAAATACCAATAGCGATATATAAATTTGGACTTACGACAATACCTGTTTGTCCGACGTGCTCCGAATGTGGACGCCAACCTGCGTCTGATACGGGCTTAGAACAAGCAGTCGCAGCACCCAAAACTTCTGCTAGTTCTTCTATCATAGCCCAATTTTCGGGCCCTTTCATACCGCGACCTCCGGACACCACGATTTCTGCTTCGGGTAATGATATTTTATCTGTAGCTCGAACAATGTCTTTTACAATAGTACCAAAATCTGAAGATTCTGTTGGCGCATTGAAATTTTCTATACTTGCAGTTCCGCCAATTTCTTTTACACCATATCCATTTGGATTGATAGTAATTACTTTGATTGCTGAATCAACACTTACAGATGCAATTGCCTTATTAGAAAAGGCAGTTTTTTGCACTTCGAATGTTTCACCATTGATTGTAGGTAATGAGGTAGCTCCAGAAACTAATCCTGCTGACAATTTTGTCGCAATCCGTGGCGCTAGTCCTTTTACACTAAACGTATTGGATAATACGACCACAGTAGCTTGATGTTGTTTGGCAGCAGCGGCGATTATAGCTGCGTAAGCTTGATTTACAAAAGTTTTTAAATTATCATTTGATACATGCAATACTTTTGAGATGCCATAATTGCCCAATTTTGTCAATTCATCTGTTGCAATATCTCCAATTGCTATTGCTATCACATCGGTTCCTAATTGTGTTGCAATATCTTTTCCATAGGTTGCTACTTCAAAAGCTGACTTTTTAAATTGACCTTCTGTATTTTCTATATATACTAAAACTGACATAATACTTTCCTTTAATCTAGATTAGATGACTTTAGCTTCACTATGTAATAAATTAACGAGTTCGTTGATGTTGTTTTCATCAATCAATTTCACATTTCCACGAGCTGCTGGTGTAGTATATTTAGTAAATTTCGTTAATGGTTTTACATCTACTGGTTCTACCACATCAAGCGGCTTTGACCTTGCAGCCATAATGCCACGCATATTTGGAATTTTAGGTTCAGCTACTCCCTCAGCAGTTCCTATCACAAGTGGTAGTGTAGCTGATATCACTTCTTTGCCACCTTCGATTTCACGTTCGATATTCACTTGGTTTCCATCTATTGAAATGCTTTTTGCGATAGATACAGATGGTAAACTTAGTAATTCCGCTACCATGGCACCTACTTGAGCGCCATTATAATCAATAGATTCGCGACCTGTTAATATCAAATCAAAACTGTTCTTTTTTGCGTAATCTGCGATCTGATTAGCTACAAACCACGCATCAGCAGGAATGGCATTGATACGTACAGCATTATCAGCACCGATTGCTAACGCTTTGCGAATTGTAGCTTCGGTCGTAGCTTCACCGACTGTTATAACGGTAACAGAGCCATTCTCCCCTCCATTTGTTAATTCTATTGCTTTTGCCAAAGCAATTTCGTCATATGGATTGATTATATATTGAATTCCTGCTGTATTGAATTCGGAATCATTATTGGTAAATGTGATTTTTGATGTCGTGTCTGGAACATTACTTATACACACTAATATTTTCATATTTTGTACGGTTTTAATTAATGATTATCACTTAAGTTTACTTATCAAATATAGTCAAATATTTTTTAATTATTATGTTGGCATAGTAAATTTATTTTTTGAGATCTCATATTTGTTCAACAATACTTTATTTTTGTAAAATGAATCGAATCGAGCAGTTAAAAGAATTTTTGAAGGAAAGTCCACAGGATCCATTTTTGCATTATGCCTTGACAATGGAATATATGAAAGGCGATGATAATGTCAAAATCTTAGAATCTTTTGAAAATATGTTGTCTAGATTTCCTGATTATGTAGGAACTTATTATCATTTTGGTAAGTTCTTAGAAAAATTGGATGATCATTCAAGGGCCGAACAAATATATAAGGATGGAATACTCATTGCTAACAAAGTACGAAATCATCACGCTAAAAGTGAATTAATGGGTGCTTTAAGCCTGTTGCTTGGCATGGATGAAGATGATGATTGTTAAATTTTAAGAAAAAAAATTAACATCCAATGTTTTGGTATTCTTTTTGAATATAAAAAATACTATGCGTTGGTCTTTATACATATCATTAATCATAATATCAGCATTCGCAATATTTAGTTGTGTAAATAATCAAAAGACTGTAGTCGGGAAGGAGAATAGTGTAAATATGGAAAGTCTATCCGCAAATTTGGCTGGTATTTATAGTGGTAATTTACCTTGTGTCGATTGTGATGCAATTAGTACCGTATTAGAACTTCATAACGACAAATCATATGTTTTGCGTTATAGCTATGAAGGTAAATCCAGCGACCAATTTGTGAAAGAAGGTTCTTGGTCTATTGATAGGAATGTCTTGAGTTTAGAAGGTGTCGATTATAAATACAAAATTAATAATGAAAATTTAGTACAACTAGATTTGACAGGAAATGATATTAAAGGTGATCTGGCTGAGAAATATCAATTAGAAAGAATAAATTAAAAAATGCGGTTTTTAAACCGCATTTTTTATGTCTTTTAATTATGTTCACAAATCTCTTTTAGTTTTGCGACTACTTTATCAATTTCTTCTTTCGTGTTTTGTTTGCTAAAAGAAAATCGTACAGAAGGTCTGTCCGAATCCGTATTTATACTTCTCAATACATGTGAGCCGATTTCAGAACCAGAGCTACAAGCACTACCGCCAGAAGCAGATATACCTGCTATATCCAGATTAAATAAAAGCATATCACTCATGTCTGTACATGGTAAAGAAACATTCAGTACAGTATACAAAGATTGTGTAGGTTCTATATTACCATTAAACTCAACAGAAGGAATCGCTTTTCTCAGTTCCTCAATCATATAACTTTTCAATCCTTGGATGTAACTTTGGTGCTCTTCCATATCACGGTATGCGATTTCTAATGCTTTCGCAAGGCCAACAATACCATAGACATTTTCAGTACCACCACGCATATTGCGTTCTTGTGCACCTCCAAATATTAATGGTCTAATTTTGTTATTCGCGTTAATATATAAAAAACCAACTCCTTTTGGGCCGTGAAACTTATGTCCAGCACCAGTTATGAAGTCAATCTTTAATTCAGATAAATTGTGTGGGTAGTGTCCCATTGTCTGCACAGTATCCGAATGGAATATTGCATTATATTGTTGACAAAGTTCTGAAACTCTTTTTATGTCAGTCAAATTTCCAATTTCATTATTTGCATGCATCAACGATACCAAAGAACGTGGATTTTTAGCTAATAACTCTTCTAACTGAACAAGGTCAACATTTCCTCCCTTATCCACTTGTAATAAATCCAAATGAATCTTCCCATTTTTGGCTAATTCTTCCAATGTGTGTAATACAGCATGGTGCTCTAATGGAGAAGTGATAGCCTGTGTAATTCCATAAGCTTCTATAGAACGAACAATAGCCATATTATCTGCTTCTGTTCCCCCTGAAGTGAAAAATATTTCTGCCGGTGAGGCATGCAAAAGATTTGCAATAGTTTTTCTCGCTTTTTCTACAATAGTTTTCGCTTGACGACCGTGCGAATGAATAGAGGAAGGGTTTCCGAATTCATTTTGCATAGTTGCTACCATTACATCAATTACTTCTGAATCTAAAGGTGTGGTAGCTGCGTTATCTAAATAAATGTGCATCTTGCAAAATTAGGTATTTGTGAAATGTTTTCGAATTATTTTCTGTATTTCGAAATAATTAACAGGAGAATTGACAATAAGCTGCCCAATAATCCAAAATATACAATCAAATCTCCATTTTTAGTATAAAACGTGGTTTGATCGTTCAAGTTAATTTCTTGTGTTAATGCCGCTGGTACCCACCATGATGTGTTTTGGATAATATCGCCTTTTTGATTTATAAAACCTGAAATTCCAGTGTTAGCAGAACGGGCTACCCAACGTCTATTTTCTATAGCACGCAATTTTGCATAGGCCATATGTTGGTCCTTTCCGGATGTATTTTTCCACCATCCGTCGTTGGTCATCACGGCAATAAATTGCGCTCCTTTCTGTACATATTCTGCGACATAATCACCCCAGATGGATTCATAACAAATAGTTGGAGCTGCGCCAATACCACTTTGAGAATATAAAACTTTTGGTTCAGCGTCTTTACCATATCCGCCCGTAGTACCGCCAAAATGCTCAAACAACGGCGTCATAAATGCTAAGAAATCACCAAATGGCAATTGCTCAACACCTGGAACTAATTTTGATTTATGGTAATATTGTAAGATACTAGAGCCATCTATTAATGTCGAACCGTTAAAGCTATCAACATAACTCGCGCCAAATGGACGTGCAGTATTCGTTTGTTTATCTTGGTAAATTCTGTAACTCTCAATTCCTGACAATACATTTCCATTGTGATATTGCCCTAGAAAATCTACAATTCGAGTATAAGAAGGATATTGTCTAAAGTCCTCTTCATTAATTCCTCCGCGTTCGGAAATAGCCGTTTCTGGCCAAATGAAAAACTCGGTATTGGGTTTCGCAACACTTTTGGAAAGTTTGATTAAATTCTCTAATTGCTCCGAAGGAGAAATCGAGCCAAATTTCTGATAAGGGTCTATATTCGGCTGTACGACCACTATTTCGGAAGGATTAATAGGTTCTTCGTAAGTGTTGTATTGAATAACAGAAATTATAATAGGTAGCGTAAATGTAGCTATTCCTAATGATAGAATAATTTTCTGCGAATAGGCTTGGACTTTGTGTTTGTACTGCCAATAGAATAGAAAAGCTAAAATATTAACTACCCAAATCCATAATGTACCACCATAAACTCCCGTTACGCTATACCATTGAATGATTTGATGGAAATTGGCAAAACCATTTCCTAAGGTCATCCACGGGAATGCCAAATCCCAAGTTTGGTGTAAATATTCATAACCAATCCACAGTGATACTAAACCTACAAATGAGATAATGACAGATTGCTTTTTACGAAGTTCATAATATATGCGTAAGACTGTCGCCATTAATAACGGGGCAAGTCCAAATGGAATTAAGGATATCAAAAGCGATACCCAAGTGGGTAATACCGCATTCAAGGAATTAAAAACCCAATAAATGGATGCTGTATTCCATACAAATCCGGTTAGGAAAGAAGTCCAAAATATCTTTGTTCCTTTTTTCTGATAATCGCTTCGAATAATATTTTCAACAGCGATTAATAGAGGAACGAATCCTACCAAAAGAAGTAAACTGCTGTAAGGAATTGGGGGCCATCCTAACCAAAGAATAAAGGCACTTAAAAGTGCCAATAAATAATTTTGTTTCACGTGATATTATAATTGTGATAAAATTTCTGCTTTTTTATTGTCGTATTCCGCTTGAGAAATCAGCTGTTTATCATAGAGATTTTTCAGTTTCTTCAATTTCAATGTCAATTCATCTTCTACCTCATCTACAACAGGTGTTGGGGGGATTGGAGTCGGTGTTGGTGGTTGATGTTGTGGAGCCACTGGAACAACTGGAGCGACATACGTATGGTCTTGCTGAACAAAATTTTGCTCTTCGATTTCTTCCTCTTGTATTTCTTCAATTATAGGAGTTGGAATAGATTGAGCACGCTCACCATACATTTCATTGATGGTTGTTGTTGGCTTTGCGAATGTAGGTTTTACCTCTTCCGCGATAGGTTTTGTCTCTACCTTTGACGGATTTGATTTTATTTCCTCCAACACTTCTTTTATCAGTTGATACAACCTGCGTGCTTGTGTTTTTGGAATATAATCTATACTTAGGTTTTCACCGGTAAAAGGTATAACAGTAACTTTGGAGCCGAAAATCTCTTCTTTGAAAGCGATATCTTTGATGTCTTTCCAATCGAATATTTCGAAATTCGTTGCTAAACCTAATTTGGTAAATTCACACAAAAAAATACGTTTATTACTAATCGCAATACTATCGGGTAATAATGTGACAGCAGGTTTTTTTTGCAATGCAATATAACTCACGATTTCGTCTTGATTCAACATTGTCGAAATCTTCGCATAAATTTTCTCGATTACTTTCGGGTCTTGACCGTCTTGTACAAATTTATCTAAGCTCATAGTTAAGTGATAAATTAAATTGTTCTATTATTCAGCGCCAGCTACACAAAATACAAATTCTCCTTTAATAGGATTGTTTTCAAAATGTAATTTTAGTTCAGCCAAGGTGCCACGCACATTTTCTTCGTACAATTTACTCAATTCTCTGGAAATAGAAGCTTGTCTTTCTTCGCCAAAATATTCCATGAATTCTTCGATTGTTTTTAATATACGATGTGGAGATTCGTAAAAAATCATCGTTCTTTTCTCTTCAGCTAGTTGTTTCATGCGCGTTTGACGACCTTTTTTGACCGGAAGAAATCCTTCAAAACAAAATCTATCATTTGGTAAACCCGAATTAACCAAAGCTGGAACGAAAGCAGTTGCGCCCGGCAGACATTGAACTTCTAAGCCCTCTTTAATGGCTTCACGAACTAAGAGAAACCCAGGGTCTGATATTGCAGGTGTTCCTGCATCGGAGATCAAAGAAATAGTTTGTCCTTCCTTCAAAAATTTGATGATTTCAGAGACTGCTTTATGTTCATTATGTTGGTGATGCGCAAAGACTTTTTTCTCAATACCAAAATGCTTGAGCATCGGCGCACTTGTGCGTGTATCTTCCGCCAAAATCAAATCTGATTCTTTCAAAATACGTATCGCACGGAAAGTCATATCTTCCAAATTGCCAATAGGCGTAGGGACTAAATATAGCATACATCAAAGGTACGTAATATAAGATAGTTGCAAAACGATGTGATGAAAAAAGACTTAAACAGGGCGTTTAAGTCCTTAAGAAAGCTGTAATGGAAAAGTTTATTCTTATGTATATAACTATAACGGAGACATGTTTATACTGCTACAATGTTTTATTGATTTTTATTGTTTTTTAATGAAGATATATTTATTTTTGAGAAATTTAAGCCTATTTATTAATCGTATATGAAACATATTATTAAAAGTTTGGCATTAGCTGGTGTACTTATGTTTAGCAGTTGTGCTTCTATAGTAAGTAAGAGTAATTGGCCTATTTCAATCAATAGTAATCCCACAGATGCTAGAATTGTTATAACAGATGACAAAGGGTTAGAAGTTTATTCTGGAATTTCACCGGCATCATTAAAGCTAAAGTCGGGGAATGGTTTCTTTAAAAAGGCTACATATCAAATAAAATTTGAAAAGGATGGTTTTGAGACAAAGAAAATAACAATTAATTCTAAATTAAATGGTTGGTATTTTGGAAATTTACTTATCGGAGGCGTAATAGGTATGTTAATCGTGGATCCAGCTACTGGTGCAATGTATAAAATTGAAGATGATCTTATTAATGAAAATTTAGTAAATAAAGTTAGTTCAGGAAATAATAACGCTCACAGATTAATGATTAAGGATATTAACAACCTTAGTGAAAAAGATAAGGAGAACTTAGTCAGAGTAAATTAATAAATAATCCTTCGAAAAGTCTCTATATAACTAGAGACTTTTTTATTTCTACATAGAACAATGGCGGTGATTTCAATCGCAGTTTCTTATCTTTGTGCGCATAAACTCAAAATAATATGTTGCAGTTAAATTATATCCGAGAAAACAGGGATGCGGTTATTGAAAGATTAGCCGTTAAGAATTTTAAAGATGTAGCGATGGTTGATGAAATCATTAGCTTGGATGAACAACGCCGCAAGATTCAGAATGAGTCCGACGCGTTAGCTGCCGAAGCAAATTCGTCTGCTAAGCAAATTGGTGATTTGATGCGTCAAGGTAAGAAAGAAGAAGCAGAAGCTATCAAAGCAAAATCGTCCGGATATAAAGAGCAACAAAAACAATTCTTAGATAAATTGGCTGAAGTAGAATCTGCATTGCAGGATAAGATTGTACAATTGCCTAATTTGCCACATACTTCAGTTCCACTAGGGGTTTCTGCTGAGGATAATGAGGTGGTGTTGACACATGGCGAGGTTCCAACTTTGGCGGATAGCAAATTGCCACATTGGGAATTGTTGACAAAATATGATATAGTTGATTTAGAATTAGGTGTAAAAGTAACAGGAGCTGGTTTCCCAGTATATAAAGGAAAAGGCGCACGTCTTCAACGAGCGTTAATCAATTTCTTCTTAGATCAAGCTGCAGAAGCAGGTTATAGTGAAGTGCAAGTGCCAATTATGGTTAATGAAGCTTCAGCTTTTGCAACTGGACAGTTGCCAGATAAAGAAGGACAAATGTATCATGTTACGAATGATGATTTGTATTTGATTCCTACGGCGGAAGTACCGGTTACTAACTTGTACCGTGATGTGATTGTGAAAGAAGAACAATTCCCAATCAGACATTGTGCCTATACGCCATGTTTCCGTCGTGAAGCAGGTTCTTATGGTGCGCACGTACGTGGTTTGAACCGTTTACACCAATTTGATAAAGTAGAAGCGGTACAAATTGTACATCCAGACAAATCATACGAAGTATTAGAAGAAATGAGCCAATACGTACAAGGTCTTTTGCAAAAATTAGAATTACCTTACCGTGTGTTGCGTCTTTGTGGTGGTGATATGAGTTTCACTTCGGCATTGACTTACGATATGGAGGTATATTCGGCTGCACAAGAGCGTTGGTTAGAAGTGTCTTCTGTTTCAAATTTCGAAACATTCCAGTCTAATCGTTTGAAAGTTCGTTTCAAAAATGCGGAAGGCAAAATGCAATTAGCACATACGTTAAATGGTTCGGCTTTGGCTTTACCAAGAATTGTTGCTTCTATTTTAGAAAATAATCAATCAGAAAAGGGAATTAAGATTCCGGCTGTATTGGTGCCTTATACCGGTTTTGAATATATTGACTAAGTTCAATCATAACTAATAATTGATAATTGTTAATTGACAATTATCAATTATTAGATTTCTCCTGTCGTTGAAATGACAAGCCATTGCCTTTTACTTATCCTTATTCTTTTGTTGCTCTTTCCATTGTTTGGAGAAAGATTTATCAGGGAATTCTGGTAATTCTCTGTTTTCTCCCCAAGCTTTTTTGAAGAAATTGCGCATAAAAAAGTTTTTCATTTTACCACCAAAGAAATCAATCCACTTGCGTTTCTTGACAGCAAAAGTAAAGCCTTTCCACATGCGTTGTTCAGAAGTTGGAGCTAGGTTTTCTTGAACAGAATCTCTTCGGTTCAATAACAACATTTTTTGTATATCAATGCCTACAGGACATACTTCTGTACATTTTCCACATAAACTAGACGCGTAGGAAAGGTGCTTGAATTCTTTCATTCCATTGAGATGTGGAGAAATCAACGAGCCAATAGGTCCTTGATACGTGGTTTCGTAGGTGTGTCCACCAATATTTTGGTAAATAGGGCAGACGTTCAAACAAGCGCCACAGCGGATACAGTATAAGCCTTGACGTTGGTCTTTCTTTTCTAAGACATTTGTGCGAGCATTGTTTAAAAGGACGACATACATTTCTTCTGGGCCATCAGTTTCGCTTTCTTGTCTAGGACCATTCAATAACGTATTATACACAGTAAGATTTTGACCTGTTCCATGTGAAGCCAATAAGGGCCAAAACAAATCCAAATCCATCATGCTAGGAATAACCTTTTCAATACCGACTACTGCAATATGAACTTTTGGGAATGTGGTAGTTAATCGGGCATTGCCCTCATTTTCGGTAATAGCAATACTTCCAGTATCTGCTACCAAAAAATTCGCACCTGAAATTCCAATTTCTGCTGTTATATATTTTTCACGCAACAATTCGCGCGCTTTCATCGTCAATTGCTCTGCCGTAGCATCCAACGGTGTGTCAAATCTTTCGTGGAATAGTTTGGCTATTTCTTCCAAACTGAGGTGCATGGCAGGTGTTACGAAGTGATAGGGTTTATGGTCGAGTAACTGAATGATGTATTCTCCTAAGTCACTTTCAATTGGCTCGATGCCTTTTTTCTCCAAGAAATGATTGAGTTCAATTTCTTCAGTAGCCATAGATTTGGACTTGATAACTGATTTGGCATTATGCTTTTCAAATATCTTCCAAATTTCCTGTCTGGCTTCCTCAGCATCATTTGCCCAAATTACTTTCCCTCCTTTAGCTGTAAAGTTTGCTTCAAAATCAACAAGGTACTTATCTAAGTTTTCGATTGTTCTCCATTTTATAAGATTCGCTTTCTTTTTAGAATTTTCTAAATCGAAAAACTTACTTTTTCCCTTTTCGAACGACAAATTGTACTTATCAATATTGTTGCTAATGATTTCGCGGTGACGAAGGTCGAAGGATTTGGCTGAACTCTCTTCTATAAACTTATTTGCTATATTTTGCGCCATGCTGACTTTCCTAATTCTCTTACAAAAGTAAAAGTTGACAAGTAATCTGCCAACTTTTTAAATATAGACTAATTATTTGAAAAATTAATTAGCTTTAGTTTAGATTTAGGCTTTATATATTCTGTTTAGTGTATGTTATTTTACTTTTTATTCTCAACTTTCTTAAATATAAACCTACACCAAGGTATAGTGTGGTTGTGATAATTCCCGAAATGGGAGATATTAAGATTTCTTTGCCTGCATTAATTGTAATGTGATTATCAATTATTAAATGATTGATTACAGAATCTTCTATCGTATGAAGAATTACGACGGGCCAAATAGATTGGGTAAGACGGTATATTTCAACAAACATTACAGCCCAACAAATCATAGATAATATTGCAACTAGAGTAAAACTAAATCGGTCAGTAGAAAGAATTTGAGTAATCAAATTCTCTGGAAGAAAATATAAATAATAGGGAATATGCCATGCTCCCCACACTGAACCGACAATTAAATAAAGCCAAAAATCACTTGTTTTTTCTTCAATCAGTTTGCTGGTTAAATATCCGCGCCAAACTGATTCTTCAAAAGTATTTTTAATAAAATTCGGAATGAGCGATACGAGAAAACCTTGTGTATAGCTGTCAGCTCGAAAGTCATTGAGGCTCATCCAACCTATTGTTGTTCCTATAAATATAACGGTAGCTGTCACCAATGGATAAATTAATAGGGAGGCGATATACCATTTTATATTATTATCCCAATTGATTGAAATGTTCATCTTTCTCCAACCATCTCCGGTAAATGTTCGAAGTAGTATTACTGCAATAAGTGGTAATACCAGCCAGATTCCCATCCCTAATGATTCCGCTTCAGATGTTGGTTCGATATAGCTATCAACTAATATTCCAATCCATCCGCTTGTAAGTGCAACGATAATGAAGATTATAATATTGATGTTTGATTTGGTCATATGATAATTGCAAATTTTTAAATATATCCATTTTATCTGTTCTAATTCTAAATAGAAAATTTTTAAACAAAAAAGAATAGGCGTATTCAGTTTAATGAATACGCCTATAAATTATGGAAATAAATTATTCTTATGCTTTCAATGCCAAAGCCAAACTTAACTCTTCTAACTGAGCTTGGTCTACTGGCGCTGGTGCGTCAATCATCACATCACGACCCGAATTGTTTTTAGGGAATGCGATAAAGTCACGAATAGTTTCTTGACCACCTAGAATTGCAACCAAACGGTCTAAACCGAACGCCAAACCACCATGTGGAGGAGCGCCATATTGGAAAGCATTCATTAAGAAGCCAAATTGCTCTTGGGCTTGCTCTGGTGTAAATCCTAAATGCTTAAACATTAAGGCTTGCATTTCTTTATCATGAATACGGATAGAACCACCTCCGATTTCATTTCCATTCAATACCAAGTCATACGCATTAGCACGAACTTTTCCTGGGTCTGTGTCCAATAAGTGCATGTCTTCAGGTTTTGGAGAAGTAAATGGGTGGTGCATTGCGTGGTAACGCTCAGTTTCTTCATCCCACTCCAATAACGGGAAGTCTACAACCCATAGTGGAGAAAATTCTTCTGGTTTACGTAAACCCATTCGGTTGCCTAATTCCATACGTAAAGCCGAAAGTTGTGCTCTTGTTTTGTTTGCAGGACCTGATAATACCAAAATCAAATCGCCTTCTTTTGCTCCTGTTGCTTCAGCCCATTTTGCTAAGTCAGCTTGGTCGTAGAATTTATCTACTGATGATTTGTATTGACCGCTTGCTTCACATTTCACGTAAACCATACCCGAAGCGCCAACTTGAGGACGTTTTACCCAATCAATTAAAGCGTCGATTTCTTTACGTGTGTATGAAGCTGCTCCAGGTACAGCAATACCAACAACTAATTCTGCAGAATTGAATACTCCAAATTCTTTGTGTTGTGCAATTGCATTCAATTCACCGAACTTCATCCCGAAACGAATATCTGGTTTGTCGTTTCCGTAGGTACGCATAGCCTCATCAAAAGTCATGCGTGGGAATTTTTGGATATCGATATTATGGATTTTCTTTAATAGGTGACGTGTTAATCCTTCGAATACGTTCAAGATGTCTTCTTGCTCGATGAAGGACATTTCACAGTCGATTTGAGTAAACTCTGGTTGACGGTCAGCACGTAAATCCTCGTCACGGAAACATTTAACAATCTGGAAATAACGGTCCATGCCTGCTACCATCAACAATTGTTTGAATGTCTGTGGTGATTGTGGCAACGCGTAAAATTGTCCTGGATTCATGCGTGAAGGCACCACAAAATCACGTGCACCTTCTGGTGTAGACTTGATCAAATATGGTGTTTCTACTTCGCAGAAATCAAGGTTTGAAAGATAGTTACGAACTTCTTGTGCAACCTTATGGCGGAACAATAAGCTGTTTTTAACAGGATTACGACGGATGTCCAAATAGCGGTATTTCATACGTATATCCTCGCCACCATCAGTCTCGTCTTCAATTGTGAATGGAGGAAGTTGAGCTTCGTTTAGAATTGTTAGTTCAGAAACCAAAACTTCTATTTCGCCTGTCGGAATATTGTTGTTTTTTGATTCACGTTCTATTACTGTACCTTTTACTTGAATAACGAATTCGCGGCCTAGAGATTTTGCTAATTGCATCACGCGAGCTTCCGTGCGTGCTTCATCAAAGATTAGTTGCGTGATTCCGTATCTATCACGTAAATCTACCCAAATCATGAATCCTTTGTCACGCGATTTTTGTACCCAACCAGCTAGAGTTACTTCTTTATTTACATCAGCGATTCGAAGTTCGCCGCAGTTTTGACTTCTATACATATTAATTAAATAGTAGAAAATATATCCTGCAAAATTATTGGTTTTGTAGGAGAATAACGAATGCTATAATACAAATAAAAAAGGCTTCATATTATCCATCATTAAGTCTCAATTAAAGGTTGGATTTTACTACCACTTTGTCCCACTTTTTTCAAAAAACCTGCAAAATCACTTATATTTTTAGTTGAAAATTTATGTTTTGTGGCTAAAAAATGACAGAAAATAATGCTTGTGTCAACATGTTGATTATCAATAAAAACCTCGCTTAAAATCTATTTTATGCATAATTTTTAGTCTAGTTATTATAGTAATTAAGGGTGTGGAAAACTTTTTTGTGGGGGATTGTGGGAGTATGTGGGAGAAAGTGTATACTTTTACATTAAATTTGATTAGCGATATAGACTACGAATGAATTTTTTAATCGGAGAATACGAATGCAAGCTGGACGCCAAAGGAAGAATGGTAGTTCCTGCAGCGCTCAAACGTCAGTTGCCTGATGTGGAGCGTGAAGGGCTTGTGGTGAATCGTGGCTTCGATGGAAACTTGGTGATTTATACGCGAGCAGAATGGAATAAAATTTTATCTCAATTATCGAGATTAAATCAATTTCAAGCAAAAAATCGTGATTTCGTCAGAAAATTCACCAGTGGTGCTACGGAATTGACCTTAGATTCTGCTGGTCGTGTGTTGTTGCCAAAGAATTTGTTGGATTATGCACAGGTGGGTTCGGAGTTGGTGTTGGTGTGTAACCTAAGCAAAGTAGAATTGTGGTCTAAGGCTAAACATGAAGAGAGAATGAATGCTATTTCTGAAGAAGATTTCTCGGATTTGGCAGAATCAGTAATGGGAGATTTTGATTTAGAAGGAGGTTTTAATGTCTAGTGAACAAGTGTATCATGTGCCTGTGATGCTCCATGAATGTATGGATGCGTTGGATATTAAGCCGGATGGCGTGTATGTGGATGTTACTTTTGGAGGTGGTGGTCACTCTCGTGAGATTCTAAAAAGATTGGGTCCGAATGGAAAATTAATAGCATTCGACCAAGATCCTGATGCTATAAATAATGCTATTGATGATGCGCGTTTCGTCTTGATTCATCAAAACTTTCGCTTTTTGAAAAATTATTTGCGTTTAGAAGGTGTGAAAGAAGTGGATGGGATTTTGGGCGATTTGGGTGTGTCGTCACATCAGTTTGATGACGCTGAGCGTGGATTTTCTATTCGTTTTGATGCGGATTTGGATATGCGTATGGATCAAGTTTCGGATTTGGATGCGCGCAAAGTCTTGAATACGTATTCGGAAGAAGATTTACATCGCATTTTTGGTATGTATGGTGAGGTTCAAAATGCCAAGTCATTAGCAAAAACTATTGTAACAGCGCGACTAACAAAAGAAATTAATACGGTTGCGGAATTAAAAGAGGTGATAAAAAAGTTAGTTCCGAAAGGAAAAGAACATAAATATCACGCTCAGGTATTTCAAGCGTTGCGTATTGAAGTGAATAAAGAGTTGGAAGCTTTGCAAGAATTTTTGATGCAAAGCATTTCGGTTTTAAAAGAGAATGGTCGTTTGGTCATCATGTCTTACCATTCTTTAGAAGATAGATTGGTCAAAAATTTCATGTTGAAGGGGAAGTTTAGAGGTGAGGTTGAAAAGGATTTTTTTGGAAATGAAATAAAGCCATTTCGTGTAATATCACGAAAAGCTATAACGGCTTCTGAAGAAGAATTGCAATTAAACAATCGATCGCGAAGTGCAAAATTGCGCGTAGCGGAAAAGATAACTAATTAGTACAGCAGGTATGTCGAGAAGGAATACATTGCGCAACCAAGAGCTGAGCGAAGATGTTCAGGAGGAAATTTCCGAATCGGTAGAAGAAAAAGTTGAGGTGACTCAAAGTTTTCTTCGTGATTTATTTTCTCCGTCAAGATTGTCAACCTATTTGGTTACAAAGAATCTTCCATTTATTGCTTTTTTATTGTTTTTGGCGCTGTTGTATATATCGAATCGACATTTAGCAGAACGTACAGTGAGGCAAATAGACCGTTTGGGTCGTGAAGTGAAAGAATTGAGTTGGGATTATAAGTCTTTGTCTGCGGAGTTAATGAAATTGACAACTCAATCAGAGATAGCAAAACGAGCGGATACATTGGGGTTGAAGGAGCGTACGGAGCCACCAATTAAACTTGAGGTTTTGAAAGAAAAATAGAGAATAGTATTTCGTTAGAATGAATATTAGGAAGTCCATATTAGTGCGTGTATACCTAGCCTTTGGGTTGATGGTATTTGGAGCCTTAGCAGTTTTTGCTAAGCTTTTGCATTTGCAGTATGTGGATGGAGAGAAGTGGAGAGTCATAGCTGATAGTTTGACAATTCAGGAGCGTGTGGTCGAGGCAGCCAGAGGTAATATTTATTCTGTTGATGGTAGTTTATTGGCGACATCAGTGCCTGAGTATGAAATCAGATTTGACGCGATGTCAATTCCTTTGGAATATAATGATGTCTTTAATAGCAAGGTTGATTCGTTGGCGACAAAATTGGCTGGATTCTTTAAAGATAAATCCCCTCGTCAATACTTGACTATTTTAAAGCAAGCGAGAAGTAAAAAGCAACGTTATGTGTTGTTGAAGCGTGCGGTTTCACATCAAGATTTAAAAGTGCTAAAGACTTTTCCTTTGTTTAAGACCTTTCGTGAAGGAAAAAGAAGATACTCAAGTAGTTTAGTCGCGGTTAGACAAAATAAGAGAATATTGCCATTTACTAATCTTGCGGCACGTACAATAGGTTACAAGAACGATGAGTTTAGAGTTGGGTTGGAGGGAGCATACGGAGATTACATTGAAGGGAAAAGTGGAGCGCAAATGATGCAGCGCATTGCGGGAGGAGTATGGGTTCCAGTCAATAGAGAGCTAGAAGTTGCTCCTGTTGATGGTTCGGATATTATTTCCACTATCGATGTGAATATGCAAGATATGGCGCAACGCGCATTAGGTAAGCAGATGAAAATCAGTAATGCCGATGAGGGTTGTGTGATATTGATGGAGGTGCAGACGGGTGAAATTCGCGCAATAGCCAATTTTACAAAAGATAAAGATGGGGAGTATCGTGAAAAATTTAATTATGCTATTGCTCAAACTGCTGATCCGGGCTCGACATTTAAGCTTGCATCTTTTTTGGCGGCAATTGATGATGGATATATAGATACAGCAACACGTGTAGATATTGGGAATGGAACGTATAAAGTGCCATCGCACACAATACGAGATTCACATGCTCCTAAGAAATCTGTTATAACTGTAAAGGAAGCTTTTGAAGAATCTTCGAATGTGGCAATTACAAAATTGATCAATACGCATTATGGAAATAATCCATCAAAATATACCTCAAAACTTCATAGTTGGGGGCTGCATGAACCTTTAGGGTTGCAAATACCTGGTGAAGGTAAGCCAGTGGTGAAATCACCGAAAAATAAATCTTGGAGTAAATTGTCTTTGGTGCAAATGGCTTATGGATATGAATTGTTATTAACGCCTTTGCAAACATTAACACTTTATAATGGTGTGGCAAATAATGGAAAGTTGATTGCTCCAGTTTTTGTAAAAGAGATAAGACATTTGGGTAATACTATTGAACGTTTTGAAGCGCGAGTTATAAATAAGCAAATGGCTAGTGCTGAAGCAATATCAAAAATGCAAGGTTTGCTTGAGGGGGTTATGATTGAAGGGACAGGTAAAAGGTTAGCGAGTCCATTATATTCATCTGCTGGCAAAACAGGTACAGCGCAAATGGCTGACAACTCTCGTGGTTATGGCGCTCGACGTTATCAATCTTCATTTGCAGGTTATTTTCCTGCAAATAATCCAAAATATTCTATGATAGTGGTGATTCGTAATCCACGAAACGGGTATTATGGGGGTTCGGTAGCGGGTCCTGTTTTTAAGGAGTTGGCAGATATGGTGTATGCAAATGATTTGAATTTACACGGAACTTTTGCTACTAAAGCGGTGAATACAGCGGGCATGCGTACGCCATTGACATTGAATGGTTCGAAAGAAGCATCAACAAAAGTGTACGAGGCGTTAGGTTTTAGCCCCCAAAATTGGAATTCGATAAGTCAAGGTGATTCGTCATTGGTACAAAAAGGATTTCCATTTATCGAGGTTACGATCAAAGAAGGTGTTGTTCCGAATGTAAAAGGCATGGGATTGGTTGATGCGATATTTACGATGGAAAACGCTGGGTTTAAAACAAAAATTTCAGGTAAAGGTAAGGTTATCGCGCAGTCTTTAACACCAGGTCAGCGATTGAAAATAGGTTCTAACATTTCATTAGAGTTGAATTGATATGATATTAAAAGAGTTATTGCATGCTATTCCTGTTCTACAGGTTTTTGGTTCACTTGAAGTGGAGGTGGATGCTATTGCTTTTGACTCTAGACAAGTAAAGCAAGGAACTCTATTTGTGGCAGTAAAAGGTGTGCATACTGATGGACATTTATATTTAACGAAGGCTATTGAATTGAATGCTTCTGTAGTAGTAGTGGAAGAATTGCCTGAAAGTATCAATGATGAGGTTACCTATATACAGGTTAATGATAGCGCTTATGCCTTAGGAATATTAGCAGGTAATTTCTATGGAAATCCATCCAAAGATTTGAAATTGGTTGGTGTTACAGGGACAAATGGAAAAACTACTGTTGCAACATTATTATTCAACTTGTTTAAGCAATTGGGATATCATGTAGGATTATTATCTACAGTAGAAAATAGAATTGGTTCGACTATAATTCCAGCAACACATACAACGCCAGATCCAGTAGCTTTGAATAAACTGTTGCGCGATATGGTGGATGATGGTTGTGATTATTGTTTTATGGAGGTGAGTTCACATGCGGTGATTCAACAACGTATTGTTGGATTACGTTTTGCAGGGGGCATTTTCACTAACATAACCCACGATCATTTAGACTTTCATGGCACGTTTGATAATTATATAAAAGCAAAGAAAAAGTTCTTTGACGATTTGGATGGATATGCTTTTGCTTTGACCAATGTAGATGATAGAAATGGCAATATCATGCTTCAAAACACATTTGCTCACCGCAAGACATATGGATTGCAAAATATGGCTGATTTTAAAGCTAAAGTTATGGAATCTCACTTTGATGGCATGTTATTACAAATAGATGCCCATGATTTGTGGGTAAAATTAGTCGGTGGTTTTAATGCGTACAATTTGTTGGCAGTATATGCTTCCGCTATTCTTTTAGAGCAAGAAACCTCAAAAGTATTGGTGGCGCTAAGCGAAATTTCTGGAGCCGAAGGAAGGTTTGAGACTGTTCGTTCTAAAAATGGTGTTGTAGGCATTGTAGATTATGCTCATACACCCGATGCAGTGGAGAATGTGTTGGAAACAATAAAGGATTTGCGTACAGCAGGTCAACAGATAATAACTGTTTTAGGTTGTGGAGGTGATCGTGATAAAACGAAGCGTCCAGAAATGGCAAAAGTCGCTTTGAAGTATAGTGATAAATTAATCATTACTTCTGACAATCCGCGCACTGAAGATCCAGTGCAGATTATTAAAGATATGGAAGCTGGTATTTCTCCTGAAAAGAAGAAGAATACTTTTAGCATTACAGATCGTCGTGAAGCTATTCGTGCGGCAGTTCATTTGGCAAATCCAGGAGATATTGTTTTGGTAGCGGGAAAGGGACACGAGAAATATCAAGAGGTGAATGGGGTTCGACACCATTTTGATGATAAAGAAGAATTGGAAAATACATTTAACGAGCAATAAAAAATTCGATGTTATATTATTTATTTGATTGGCTACAAGAAAATTGGAAAATCCCAGGATCGGGATTGTTTCAATACATTTCGTTTCGTACAGCGATAGCGGTTATAGTGTCGCTCATTATCACGACGGTATTTGGTAGTCGATTGATCAAATTATTGCACAAAAAACAAGTAGGAGAGACTATTCGCGATCTGGGTTTAGAGGGTGAAAAGAAAAAGCAGGGGACACCTACAATGGGTGGATTGATAATCATTGCAGGTATTTTAATTCCGACTTTGCTGTTTGCTAAACTAGATAATATTTACATCATTATCATGGTGGTAACGACTATTTGGATGGGTGCAATTGGTTTTCTTGATGATTACATAAAGGTATTTAAAAAAAATAAAGAAGGTTTAGCTGGTCGTTTCAAAGTAATTGGACAAGTAGGTTTGGGGATTTTGATTGCCATTACGATGTATTTCCATCCAGATATTGTCGTGCGTGAGCAAGTAATTAATCCAACTTCTGAAACACCGGTGGAGGTGGTGATTAATCCAAATACGGGAGAAACTACTTATACGGAAAATGTGAAGTCTACGATGACTAACATTCCGTTTTATAAGGATAACGAGTTCGATTATTCAAAAGTATTGCCTGTAATTGGTATTGATAACCCTTGGGCGACGTTTGCTTTGTTTCTGATAGTGGTCGTTTTTATCGTTACAGCAGTTTCTAATGGTGCAAATATTACAGATGGAATAGATGGTCTTGCGACAGGTACATCCGCTATCATAGGTATTACATTGGCGATTTTGGCATATGTATCAGGTAATATTATTTTCTCGGACTACTTAAATATCATGTATATACCAAACTCTGGAGAGTTGGTGATTTTTGCGGGTGCATTTGTGGGTGCATGTACTGGTTTTTTGTGGTACAATGCCTATCCAGCGCAAGTGTTTATGGGAGATACAGGTTCTTTAGCTATTGGTGGTATTATAGCGGCATTTGCGATTTTGATTCGTAAAGAGTTGTTGATTCCGGTATTGTGTGGGGTGTTTTTGATTGAAAATCTTTCAGTGATAATGCAGGTATCTTACTTCAAATACACAAAGAAAAGATTTGGTGAAGGTCGTCGAATATTTTTGATGTCCCCATTGCACCATCATTACCAAAAGAAAGGATATCACGAGGCTAAAATTGTAACACGTTTTGTAATCGTAGGTGTGATTTTAGCGATTCTGACAATTGTAACGTTGAAAGTAAGATAGTATGGGAAATATAGCATCAACATATTACCCTCAATCTGGACGCTTTGTTGTTCTTGGAGCTGGAGAAAGTGGCGTCGGTGCTGCTATCTTGGGAAAGGACAAAGGTTTCGATGTTTTCGTGTCAGATATGGGAACAATTGCGGATTCCTATAGAGCAATTTTAGAAGAAGAAGGGATTGCTTATGAGTCAGGACAACATACAGAAGATTTGATTCTGAATGCTTCTATAATAGTCAAAAGTCCAGGTATACCTGAAAAAGCTCCTTTGATTAAGAAGCTCCGTTCTTTGAACATTGCTGTGATTTCAGAAATTGAATTCGCAGCGCAATATACCGATGCCAAGTTGATTTGTATCACAGGGTCAAATGGTAAGTCAACGACTACCATGTTGACGTATTATATGCTGCAAAAAGCAGGGCTAAATGTTGGTTTGGCTGGCAATATTGGAAAAAGCTTTGCGCTGCAGGTTGCGCGTGAAACATTTGATACGTATGTATTAGAAATTTCCAGCTTTATGTTGGATGATATGTATCACTTCCGCGCTGATGTAGCGGTTATATTGAATATTACACCGGACCATTTGGATCGGTATGATTATAAGATGGAAAATTATGTGGATTCAAAATTCCGCATGATTCAAAATCAACGTCCAGAAGACTATTTTATTTACTGCTTGGATGATGAAGAAACAGTAAAAGCGTTGCCAAGATTTGAAATCAAAGCACAACAGTTGCCGATGACACAAGAACAGATAGTAGAAGTAGGCGCGTATTTGGACGCTAATAAAAATTTGAAAATTAACTTACCTAATAGAGACGAGTTCGAGATGAATATTGAAGAGTTATCATTACAAGGAAAGCACAATGTCTATAATAATATGGCATCTGGCTTAATCGCTAAAGTGCAAGAATTACGCAATCAGAGCATGAAAGAGAGCATGGGGTCTTATGTGAATATTGAGCATAGATTGGAGCATGTTGCACTTATCGGAGGTGTTAATTATATCAATGATTCGAAGGCGACGAATGTGAATTCTGTTTGGTATGCGTTAGAAAGTTTCTCATCAGAAATCGTTTTGTTATTGGGAGGTGTAGACAAAGGAAATGACTATGATATGCTTCGTGATTTAGTGAAACAAAAAGTGAAGGCTATTATCTGTATTGGTAAAGATACTTCCCGTATTCACGATGCTTTTGAAGATGAAGTTGAGGTAATTATCAACAGTTCATCGATGGAAGATGCTGTTAATATTGCTTCGCACATTGCTACAAAAGGAGATACGGTATTGTTGTCACCAGCATGTGCAAGTTTCGATTGGTTCAAAAATTACGAAGAAAGAGGAGATAAATTCAAAGAAGCTGTAATGGCTTTGTAGGGTACTAGTTATGGAGCAAATCTTTTCAAAACTAAAGGGTGATAAATGGATTTGGATTATCGTGATAATCTTATCAGGATGGTCTTTGCTAGCTGTGTACAGTTCAGTAGGTACTTTGGCTTATAAAGAAGGCAAAGGTACGGAAATGTATTTGGTTAAGCACTTTTCCATTATTGCTATTGGTCTAGTTTTGATGTATTTGTCTCACAAATTGGATTACAGATGGTATGCTGGGATATCCAAAATATTGATGATAATCACGATACCGTTATTGTTTTATACATTGATATTTGGTAGTTCAGTCAATGAAGCGTCTAGATGGGTGACGATTCCTGTTATCAATCAAACTTTTCAGACTTCCGATTTGGCAAAACTGGCTTTGATTACATTCTTAGCACGTATGCTATCGCGAAAGGCACATGAAATCAAAGATTTGAAAAAATCTTTTATCCCCATAATGGGAACGGTATGCGCGGTTTTCGTATTGATTGCCATTGCCAATTTATCCACAGCACTTATGTTGTTTGGTACAAGTATTTTGTTGTTGGTAATTGGGCGAATCGATACCAAACAAATTGGGATTGTTTGCTTAGGGGGAATGGTTCTTCTGACATTAGTAATACTTTTAGGACCACGTCGCGCGACCTATGTAAGTCGTATTGAAGGTTTTTTCAAAAAAGAGCAAGTTGATGGGGGAACTGCTTCGGTGCCATTTCAAGAAGATAAAAACTTCCAAGCTAATAATGCAAAAATTGCCATAGCTACAGGTGGTTTGTTTGGTAAAGGTCCTGGTAATAGTGTGCAACGTAACGTATTGCCACATCCATACTCAGATTTTATCTTCGCTATCATTATTGAAGAATATGGTACTATAGGTGCTTTCATATTATTGTCCTTGTATTTAGCGCTCATGTATCGCGTGATTCGTATCGTAACATTAAGTCCTCGTGCATTCGGTGCTTTTCTGGCAGCTGGATTAGGCTTTAGTTTGACTATTCAGGCGTTAGCCAATATGGCGGTAGCAGTAGGGTTGGGTCCAGTGACAGGTGTGCCCTTACCATTGGTGAGTATGGGGGGGACATCGATATTATTTACAAGTGTTGCGTTAGGAATTATCTTATCTGTAAGTAGGAGTATTGAAGAATTAAAAAATAAAGAAGAATTAGAAGAAGGTTCGATAACTGCACCAAAAAAGGCCAAAAAGGTAGTTGTGGGAACAGTTTAGCAAAATTGAATATGGCGCATAAAGTAATCATAAGCGGAGGAGGAACTGGAGGACATATTTTTCCAGCTATTGCGATAGCGAATGCGTTGCGTCGTATAGAGCCGAATATTGAAATATTGTTTGTAGGAGCGAATGGTAAGATGGAGATGGAGAAAGTTCCAGCGGCAGGATATACAATTGTTGGCTTAGATATTCAAGGTTTCAATCGTTCATCACTTCTTAAAAATATTTCCTTGCCTTTCAAAATGATTAGTAGTCTGTTGAAAGCAAGAAAAATTATCAAGGATTTCAAAGCAGAGGCAGCAGTTGGTGTTGGTGGATATGCTTCAGGTCCCTTATTGATGATGGCAAATATGTTGGGGCTGCCAACATTGATTCAAGAACAAAATTCTTTTGCAGGTAAGACCAATAAAAGTTTGGGTGCTAAAGCAAAGAAAGTTTGTGTGGCATATGAAGGAATGGAGCAATTTTTTCCTGCGGAGAAAGTGTTGTTGACAGGTAATCCTATTCGTCGTACTTCGGTAGATATAGAAGGAAAGAAAGGAGAGGCTTTAGTTTCTTTCGGCTTAGAAGCTGGTAAGAAAACAATCTTGGTAACTGGAGGAAGTCTGGGGGCTGGTACATTGAATGATTGTGTCAAACAAGCTTTTGAAAAGTTTAAAGATTCGGATGTGCAAGTGATTTGGCAATGTGGAAGCTATTATCATGATGCTTTGAATAAGGAGATTCAAGATTTGCCCTATAATGTGAAGATGATGGCTTTTTTGCAACGTATGAATTATGCGTATGCGGCAGCAGATTTGATTATTGCTAGAGCTGGAGCAGGAACAATTTCAGAATTATGTGTGGTTGGTAAACCTGTGATTTTAGTTCCATCGCCGAACGTAGCGGAAGATCATCAAACCAAAAATGCAATGGCTTTGGTAAATAAAGAAGCCGCGTTGATGGTGAAAGATGTAGAAGCAAGAGAAAAATTAGTGGATGAAGCTTTGGCTTTATTACAAAATGAAAATAAAATGAACGACTTAGCAACAAATATCAAAAAACTTGCTCTTCTGGATGCTGATGATGTGATAGCTAAGGAAGTTTTAAAATTAATAAAATAAGAATATGATAAATATTGACCAAATAAAGCAGGTTTATCTTATCGGTATCGGTGGTATTGGGATGAGTGGTTTGGCGCGTTACTTTCAGCATTTGGGCTGTAAAGTAATGGGATATGACCGTACTGAAACAGATTTGACACTTGCATTGGTGCAGGAAGGGATTGATGTTATTTATCAAGATGACACGGTTTTGATTCCAGCTGAATTTGGTCTGCCATCTCCTGAGACTTTGGTGATTTTTACACCAGCAGTTCCCAAGGATTTGAAGATCAAGAATTATTTTATTGACAAAGGATTTGATATTTACAAGCGTTCGCAAGTTTTAGGATTTATTAGTGCGAGTCGATTTACCATTGGTGTAGCAGGTACGCATGGTAAGACTACAACATCGACGATGATAGCACATATTCTGAAAGATTCGGGTTATGATTGTTCGGCTTTTTTAGGTGGTATCAGTTCTAATTATAATACGAACGTATTATATGGTGATAATAATGTGGTGGTGGTCGAAGCGGATGAATACGACCGTTCTTTCTTGACATTGCATCCTAATATTGCTGTAGTTACTTCTGCGGATGCAGACCATTTAGATATTTACGGAGATGAATCTCATTTGATTGAATCCTTTCAAATGTACTTGGATAGAGTGGTTGATGGTGGAACTCGCATTGTGAAAAAGGGATTGCCATTTTCGGGAGATATCTTGTATTCGAAAGATGAGCAAGCTGATGCGCATGCTGAGAATATAGAAGTAATAGATGGAGAATTCCATTTCGATTATGTGAAGGGTGATTTGCGTATAGCAAATATCAAGATGGGAATTGCTGGTCTTCACAATATTGAAAATGCTGTTGCGGCAATAACTGTTGCCTTATTGTTAGAAATTGAACAAGAGAAAATCGTTACAGCCTTAGCAAATTTCCGCGGAGCGAAAAGACGTTTTGAATATATCGTTCGTCAACAAAATGCAGTTTACATTGATGATTATGCGCATCATCCTGAAGAATTAAGGGCTTTTCTTTCTTCGTTAAAGAAACTTTATCCTTCTAAAAAGATGACTGTCGTTTTCCAACCGCATTTATTTTCACGCACACGTGATTTTGTTGATGGTTTTGCTGAAGTATTGGGAATGGCGGATGATTTATTGTTGATGGAAATTTATCCAGCACGCGAGTTACCTATTGAAGGGGTAACGTCGTCTTGGTTGTTAGAAAAAATAAATTTGGATAATAAGAGAGTGGTATCTCCAGAAGAAGTACTGGAATATGTGAAAATTGAGCAACCAGAGCTTGTGGTAACTGTAGGGGCCGGAGATATTGATCGATTAGTAAAACCATTGAAGGCAATTATTGAAAATTAATTATGAAGAACATTAGATGGGGGCTTGTATTCTACACTTTGCTAGGCGTTAGCGCCTTAGTAGGATTGCTTGTGCTCATGGGAATGATTAGTAATAAGGATAAATCTCAGGTTTGCACAGCTTTGAAAGTCAATGTGGAGGGTAAAGAAACTTTTATCGACCAAAATGATATTTCAACGATGGTGAATAATCAATTCGGAACTGTAATAGGGAAAGAATTGCAAGCCATAAAATATGAAGATATAGAGCGTGCTATTGAAAAATTACCTTATGTATCTAATGCAGAAATTCACGCTGATATGGATGGTACAATCAATGTCAACGTTCAGCAACGGGAAGTTATTTTACGTGTGATCAATAGAGATGGTCGTGAATTCTATGTTGATACAAAAGGGCATAAAATTCCGGTGACTTTAAAATATGTACCGCATGTATTGGTGGCTAATGGAAAGATTCGCGAGAACTATAACAAGCCTCTAGAACAAGTTGAAACTAAATTGGTGAAGGATTTAGTACGTATTGTGGAGCAAGTGAGTGGCAATGAATTGTGGGAAAATCAGATTGTTCAGATTTATGTCAACGAGCAAGATGATATAGAATTAATACCTCGTGTAGGACGTGAACTTTTAGTTATCGGTTCAGCAGATTCTTTGGAATATAAGCTGAAAAGATTGGAGATGTATTATAAAAATATATTGCCAAAAGTAGGTACAGATGCATACGCAAAAGTAAATGTAAAATACGGAGGACAAATTATTTGTGAGCGAAGAGAGGGGTGGTATATGGATAGCTTGCAAATGAAAATCAACATGAAAAATTAAAAAATACAGCATATGAAACCAAGAATTACAGACAATGAAAAAGAAAATCCGATTATCGTAGGTTTAGATATCGGTACTACAAAGATTTGTGTTACTGTAGGACGACGCAGTGGTACAAACAAAATTGAATTATTAGGTGTAGGAAAAGCGGAATCTGCTGGAGTAAATCGTGGTGTGGTGGCTAATATTCAAAAGACTGTATTTAGTATACGTGAGGCTGTTTCTTTGGCAGAGGGACAATCAAACGTAGATATTAAAGTGGTGAATATCGGTATCGCTGGTCAACATATCAAAAGTATTCAACATCGTGGTATTTTGACTAAAAACGATGATGATGAAATTAACCGTTTGGATGTAGAACGTTTGATATCTGATATGTACAAGTTGGTTTTGCCTCCAGGAGAAGAAATTATTCATGTGTTGCCTCAGGAGTTTACAATTGACAATGAGCCGGGCATCAAAGAACCGATTGGTATGGCTGGAAGACGTATGGAAGCAAATTTTCATATCATTTCAGGTCGTGTGACTGATATCAAAAATATCAAGAAATGTGTTGATAACGCTGACTTAGAAGTTTCATCATTGGTACTTGAGCCTCTTGCGTCATCCGAAGCTGTATTGGATGAAGAAGAAAAAATGGCTGGTGTAGTTCTTGTTGATATTGGTGGTGGTACTACCGATGTGGCTATTTTCCACGAAGGTATTATCCGTCATACTGCTGTAATTCCGTTGGGAGGTAATATTGTAACAGAAGATATTCGTCAAGGTTGTGCTGTCCTTCGAAATCAAGCTGAGCAATTAAAAGTTAGATATGGTTCAGCATTGGCTGACGAAAATAAAGAAAACGAAGTTATCTGCGTTCCAGGTATTCGTGGTCGTGATTCTAAAGAAATTTCTGTCAAAAATTTAGCTTATATTATTCAAGCTAGAATGGAAGAAATTATAGAACACGTATATTATGAAATTAAATCTTCAGGCTATGAAGATAAACTTATTGCAGGTATCGTTATTACTGGTGGTGGTGCACAGTTGAAACATTTGGTTCAATTGGTAGAATATATCACTGGAATTGATTGTCGTATTGGTTATCCAAACGAGTATTTGGCAAAAACAGATATGCTCAATAAGCAGACAATGGAAGAAATGAAAAGTCCAATGTATGCAACAAGTATTGGTTTGTTAATGAAAGGTATTCAAGCGGTCGAAGACGAACAAGAAATTGCTTTTACGGAGCGAGAACTGAAAAAACCACGTAGAGGTAATGCTGAAGGTGAAGTAGAAAGAATTACCAAAGAGCAAAGCAAAAAAGAGAGTTGGTTTACTAAAATTATCTCAGAATTTATCAAGGATAATCAAGAAATTGACAACGATACTTATGTAGGAAAAAAATAATTTTTCCACACTGTGTAGAGTTTTCCACAATCTCACAAATGTGGAAAACTCTTGTGAAGAATTTGGTATTATTACATTCGAATTGTTGAGTTTGGAGTAGATCGATAAAGCTTGGCAGTTCTTTTATAAATAGGATATTATTATGTCGATACAATTTGAAATGTTAAAGGAGCAATCATCTATAATCAAGGTTATAGGTGTTGGTGGTGGCGGTGGTAATGCTGTCAATCACATGTACAAGCAAGGGATTAGTGGTGTAGATTTTATAGTGTGTAATACTGATGCGCAAGCATTGGAATTAAGTCCTATTCCTAACAAAGTACAATTGGGAGTTAGTCTTACGGAAGGTATGGGTGCTGGTGCCGATCCTGATGTGGGCGAAAACTCTGCTATCGAAAGTATTGATGATATCAAAAGAATGTTGGGTACTAACACCAAAATGCTTTTTATCACGGCTGGTATGGGCGGTGGTACAGGTACTGGTGCAAGTCCTGTATTAGCTAAGGCAGCTAAGGAAATGGGTATCTTGACAGTAGCTATCATAACTACGCCTTTTACATTCGAGGGTAAGAAACGTCGTTCGCAAGCTGAAGAAGGATTGAATGAATTACGTAAATACGTTGATTCATATCTTGTTATCTCAAACGATAGATTGCGTGAGATATTCGGTAACTTGACAATGACCGCTGCTTTTGCAAAAGCGGATGATATATTAACTACTGCTGCTAAAGGTATCGCTGAGATTATTACTATTCCTGGTTACGTAAACGTCGATTTCAAAGATGTGCGTACAGTAATGAATGATAGTGGTGTTGCGATCATGGGTAACCATATTGCTTCTGGCGAAAACAGAGCGATTGAGGCTGTCACGGGTGCCTTAGCTTCTCCATTATTGAAAGATAATGAGATTGAAGGAGCGCGTTACATCTTATTGAATATTACTTCTGGTAAAAAAGAAGTAACAATGGACGAAGTTGCTATTGTAACTGATTATATCCAAGAGAAAGCAGGATTAACAGCAGACTTAATTTGGGGTAATTGTATCGACGAAAACTTAGAAGATGACCTATCGGTAACTATTATTGCAACAGGATTCCAAACTGCTGAAGAGCGTTTGAAAGAGAAAGAGAACGAGAAAATTGCGTTGCCTTTGACTCCGGAAACTGTGCATTCTTTTATTAAGCCCGTATCACAAAATCAATTTGCTGAAAAGCCATCGGTGTCAACTACATCAGCTTATGTAACGCCTGTAGTAGCACCTACTAATGCATCTCAGCCTACTACTCCGCAAGCTGATTTGTTCAATCCGTTGAAATCAAACAATGTATCGAATGTAGCTGTGCAACAAGAGGCAAATGTGGTGCGTCATACTTTGGATGTACAAGAGGATTTCGCTTCGGAAGAATCAGTAGAAGATAATGGTGGTTTTGAATTAAAAACTTCACCTTCTGTTTTTGAATTTAAATTGCCTACAGTATTTGATGCTTACGAAGAAAAAGTAAATGAAGAAGTTGAAGAAGAGGTAAATAATATTGTAGAAGCAAATCATGTTTCTAATGTTTCTCAAACTACTGTTAAAGTTGAAGAAGAAGTTAATTTTGAAGATCAGCTGTTAAAGACGAAAGAACGTATTTTACGTCTTAAAGAATTGAGTATGAAATTGAAATCTTCAAACGGTTTGCAAGAATTAGAGAACGAGCCTGCATATAAGAGAAAGCAAAAATCTTTGGACGATGTGCCGCACTCATCGGATTCTCAAGTTTCGCGTTTTACGTTGTCGTTTGATGATGGGGTGACAGAGATTCGTTCCAACAATTCTTTCTTACATGATAATGTAGATTAAACGTCTAAAAGGATATAAAACTAAAAGCTCAACGATTGTTGAGCTTTTCTTATTTTGTGAAATAGATAATTGTTGATTATGTATTTTGAGCGTGTAATTTAAATAATTCGATCAAATCAGGGATATTTGAAACACCTAATTTCTCGAATATACGGCTCTTGTAAGTACTTACTGTAGATGAGCTTAAATCCAATAAATTAGATACTTCCAAAATTCCGTGACCTTCGATCAAATGTTTTGCAACATCCATCTCTCTATTCGATAGTTTGTTTAGTGGATTTACTTTATCAATACTAGCTTTTGTGCTAGTAAGTTTTTGAATGTATAAATCACGAACAGCAGGAGACATATATTTACCACGTTCTTGGATACTTTGAATAGCATTATTCAGCTCTTCCATTGCAGTATTCTTATTCAGATAGCCTGCTGCACCAGCTTCAATATAGCGGAGTGCATAGATATTTTCATCATAGGAAGAGAAAACCAAAATTTTCAAATCTGCTTGAAGATCTAATACTTCTTTTATAACATTAATATTGTTGCCACCAGGCATATTAATGTCTAATAATAGAAGATCAAACTTTTTAAAATTTAGATGCGAATACACTTCCTTTATTGTAGATGCATGTGTAATTTTTGCGTCTTTGAATGATTCATTTATGGCTACAGCAGTACCAAATCGTACTATACTGTGGTCGTCTGCTATAAGTATATTGTTCATGGTGGTTGTTGTGTGTTCTTTTTGATTTACCAAATAGTTAAAATAAGAAATATTTATTATTTAAATAATACCTATAATTAGTAAATGTAAACATTTATTATTTAATAATATTTACGATTATAATTGTATTATCAAAATTAGGACTTTATCTTTATTTTTGTTTCATTAAAATAAAATTAATATGGGTTTTGTTAAAGAGTTTAAAGATTTTGCCATGCGTGGCAACGTTATTGATCTTGCAGTCGGTGTTGTTATCGGTGGAGCATTTGGTAAAATAGTTACATCACTGGTAGATGACTTGATTATGCCTGTGATTGGAGTAATCACTGGAGGTGTGGATTTCTCTGAAAAAGTAATAACATTAAAGGTTGCAGAGCTGAATGCGGATGGTTCTATTTTGAATCCTGCGGTAACTTTAAACTATGGAAATTTCATTAATGTAATAATCCAATTCTTGATTATTGCTTTCTGTATTTTTGTGGTAATAAAAGGATTGAATTCTTTAAAGAAAAAAGAAGAAGCTCCAGCTGAAGTTCCTGCAGGCCCTTCAAATGAAGAAGTACTGCTTACAGAGATTCGAGATTTGTTAAAAAATAAATAGAATTTCTATTAGTAGATATTAGAAAAGTTCATGATTATATTGTGAACTTTTTTCTAGGAGATGCTTGTATATATTGAAATTATACAGTACTTTTGCATTCCTCTTAGAGGGTAATATCGATTAATAGAAAAAAATAAATAAAGAAATAGAGCGTCATGAAAAGAACATTTCAGCCTTCGCAAAGAAAAAGAAGAAATAAGCACGGTTTTAGAGAGCGTATGAGCACAGCTAATGGTAGAAGAGTATTAGCTTCTCGTAGAGCAAAAGGTAGAAAACGTCTAACAGTTTCTGACGAATACCGTCACAAAGGCTAATTCTTTTCCTTAGCGCCAGTGGCTTAATATTACGGCTATAACTAAGGCCTAATTAGTCATCTGATGAAAAAAACATTTAAGAAAGAAGAACGACTGTGTAGTAAGAGAAAAATTGATTCTCTTTTTCATAGAGGTTCTTCTTTTATTGTATATCCTTTTCGTGTGGTGTATTTAATCGCTTCTGAGTCAGAAGCATTAACTCCAGTAGAGGTTATTCTTTCTGTATCCAAACGTCGATTTAAAAAGGCTCATGATCGTAATCGAATTAAGAGGTTGATTCGAGAAGTATATCGTGTGCAAAAAAATGAAATTTTATATGAAGAGGTAAATAAGCTCTCTGTACATTTGGATATCGCTATTCAGTATGTTGGAAAAGAAGAGTTGGATTATGAATTTTTATTTGTGAAAATGAATAAGGCGTTAAAACAGTTAGTTCATGAGATTTCTTCTTAACATATGGAATTTTATATTATGGTGTTTTAAACACCTCTTTTTGTTGATAATAAAAATTTATCAGCTTTTTATTTCTCCCTTATTGGGAGCTAATTGTCGTTACACACCTACCTGTTCGCAATATGGTAAGGAGGCTATTATGAAGTATGGTCCTTTCAAAGGAGGATGGTTGACAATCAAGCGTATTGTAAGTTGCAATCCTTGGGGAGGGCATGGACACAATCCAGTTCCTTAATTTTTGTTAGATATGGATATATATATATTGCAAATTGATACAGCAACAGAGGTTTGTTCCTTATCGTTGAGTTTAGATGGACAGGTAGTAGATCAGATAGATGCAACAGAGCCTAATTTGCATGCGTCCAAATTGACTGTATTTATTGACGAGTTATTACAACGTAATAATACATCCTACAAAGATCTAGCAGCGATTGCCGTCAGTAAAGGTCCTGGATCTTATACAGGATTGCGGATCGGCGTATCTTCGGCAAAAGGTTTATGTTATGCTTTAGATATACCCTTAATAGCTGTAAATACATTAGAGAGCATGTTTAGAGGCTATACGAAGCTACCGAAAGGTGTATGTGACTTATATGTTCCTATGTTAGATGCGCGTCGTATGGAAGTCTATATGATGATTTTTGACAAACAAGGTCAGGTTTTGGCTACTACTGAAGCAGTTATAATTGATAAGGAAACATTTTATAAATATTCTGAAAAGCAGATTTGTTTGTTTGGATCGGGTGCAGACAAATTAGCTGATCTTTTGGCTGACAAATCGAATATTAAGATTGATTCAACTTACGTGCATTCATCGGCTCATCTTGCTATCTCAGCTTTCGAGAAATTTGAAAATAAAGAATTCGAAGATTTAATTTATTTCGAACCTTACTACTTAAAAGAATTTATAGCTACCACACCAAAAGCTGTTAAGCTATAGCCATTTCTTCCTTTTGAACCAAAAATAAATAATTCCACTCAATAGGAGCATAGCACCTAATACAATTGGGTAGCCATATCTCCAATGCAACTCAGGCATGATATCGAAATTCATACCGTATACACCTACAATAAATGTCAGTGGCATAAAAAATACCGAAATGATAGTTAAGACGCGCATTATCTCATTTGTGTGATTGGATTCAATGTTAAAATAGATATTTAATAATTGAGCTGTGTTTTCTGAAGCATTACGATAAAGTGTACTGGTCCTCGAAAACAAATCCCTCAAATCTTGCGTGTAGATGTTTTTGTATTCTGGCAAGTGAAAGTAGTCTACTATGTCCTTATAGAGTACTAAAATAGATCGTATAACATCAATTTGTCTTTTGATGTAGTAAAGTTTTTTCAGAAATGGCTTTCTTTTTTGGTGTAAGAAGACGACTTCCTCGTAATCATCCAATTTTGTCGCCATATTGCCCAAGATTAAAGTTTCGAATGATTTTAAAGCTTCGGAAAGTAAGGTGTTAACTAGTGATTTGCTGGAGGTCAGCACTTTACTTTTAGGATCTAATTTTTTGATGTTTTCCAAAAAGTTAATATGGCTTCTGTGCGTTGTTATAATAAAATTTTGACCATAAAAAATCGAAACTCTGTCTGTTATCTCTGTTAAGGTGTCAGATTCCTCTTCTAAAGTTTCGGGTGTAGAGCGAATGATAAGAAAATGATAGTTTTCAAACTCTTCAATTTTTGGGAGATGGCCTACCTCCAAACAATCTCTAATAGATTCGTCTCGGAGATTATATTTTTCTTTAAGCTCTTTGAAATCCTCAAGCGTAGGATTGGTGATGTCAATCCATTCAAAATTATGTTTATCAGAAGTTAAGATATGGACAATCATAATTTGTTGTTTTATAATCTAAATTTAAAATAAAAAGGGATTAAATCCGAAGATTAAATCCCTTTTCTAATTTTTTAGCTAAAGATCTTATTTTTTGTTTTTAGCAGTGTATTCTTTATTTAATGCAGCTACAACTTCTTTCGTGATGTCTAACTTTTCATCAGCATAGATTACTGCAGGGTTAGTTTTAGAATAGGTTAACACGTATTGGTAACCATTTTCTTTTGCGTGTTTAGTCAAATATTCAGTGATAGAATTGTAGACAGCTGTCATTTCTGATTGCTCATCTTGAGCCAATGATGCTGATGCATTTTGGTTCAATTGTGCTAGCTCTTGTTGTTTACGCGCTAATCTTTCTTCTGTTGCTTGGCGTTCAGACGCACTCATGGTAGCGGCTTTTTGCTCTGCTTCAGCTAATTCTCTTTGAAATGCTTGACCTTTTGATTGTAAGTTTTCTTGTGCTTTTTTAGCTTTACCTTCTAACTTTGCTTTTGCATCTTTGAAGTATTCATATTGTGCCGACAAAGTATCTGCATTTACATACACAATTTTATCAGCAACTTTAGTTGTGTTCGTATTTGACGATGTGCTATCGTTTTTTGTTGGAGTTGTATTTGATGTGTTTTGACCGCAAGAAGCAGTACCAGCTACGATTGCAATCCCCAAAGTAACTTTAGATAAGTTTGATAAAAATCTATTCATTTGTTGTCTATTTTCAGTTTAAAGAACAAACCTACTATAAAAAAATTAAAATTCCATTTTTTGTTATTTTTTTAGATCACAAATCATCTTTTTTTACCGTTTTAGCCCCGCCAAACTGTTGTTTAAGTCCTTAATTTTTATTAACTTTGATTGTTAATTTAATCTGATTTTTTTTAATTCATGAGCGAAGAAAAAAACAATCCTACAGCGTATTCAGCGGATAATATCCAAGTTTTAGAAGGTTTAGAAGCGGTACGTAAGAGACCTTCTATGTATATTGGTGATACAGGACCTAAAGGTCTACATCATTTAGTATACGAAGTCGTTGACAACTCTATTGATGAGGCTGTTGCTGGATATTGTGATGATATCGTAGTTACTATTTTAGAAGATAATTCTATTTCAGTACAAGATAATGGACGCGGTATTCCAACAGGTATAAATAAAAAGGAAAACAAGTCGGCATTGGAGTTGGTTATGACCGTTCTTCACGCTGGTGGTAAATTCGATAAGGATACATATAAAGTTTCTGGTGGTTTGCACGGTGTGGGTGTTTCTTGTGTGAATGCTTTGTCAACTCACTTGAAAGCAGAGGTACATCGTGAAGGCAAGATATTCAATCAAGAATATGAGCGCGGTAAACCGATGTATGAAGTGAAAGAAGTGGGTGTGTCAGATAAAAATGGAACAATCGTTACTTTCAAACCTGATCCAGAAATTTTTACACAAACGACTACTTATAATTACGATACATTAGCAAATCGTCTTCGTGAATTATCATTCTTAAATAAGGGTATTACACTTACTTTAATTGATAAGCGTGAGCAAAATGAAGATGGTTCAGATCGCAAAGATGTTTTCCATTCTGAAGGTGGTCTCCAAGAATTTGTAAAATTCTTAGATGGTACTCGTGCAGCATTAATTCCTGATCCAATTTATTTGGAAGGAATTAAGCAAGGTATTCCAGTTGAGTTATCTTTCCAATACAACGACACGTATTCAGAAAACGTTCACTCGTATGTGAACAATATCAATACGATCGAGGGCGGTACTCACGTAGCCGGTTTCCGTAGAGGTTTGACACGTATTTTAAAGAAATATGCCGATGAATCTGGATTGTTAAAAAACTCTAAAGTTGAAGTAACAGGTGATGATTTCCGTGAGGGTTTGACGGCAGTTATTTCTGTCAAAGTTGCAGAGCCTCAGTTCGAAGGACAGACCAAAACTAAATTGGGTAATACCGAAGTAATGGGTGCTGTAGATGTAGCTGTGGGTGAGATTTTAGGTCAATATTTAGAGGAAAATCCAAAAGAAGCTAAAGTAATTGTTCAAAAGGTAATTATCGCTGCACAAGCAAGAGCTGCTGCTCGAAAAGCACGCGAGCTTGTTCAACGTAAAACAGTTATGAGTGGATCTGGATTACCAGGTAAATTGGCTGACTGTTCTAGCAATGATCCGGCACTATGTGAAATATTCTTTGTCGAGGGAGATTCAGCTGGTGGTACAGCGAAACAAGGTCGTGACCGAAACTACCAAGCTATTATGCCTCTTCGTGGTAAAATATTGAACGTTGAGAAAGCGATGGAGCACAAAATCTACGAAAACGAGGAGATTAAGAATATGTTTACGGCATTAGGTGTTTCTGTAGGTACAGAAGAAGATCCTAAAGCTTTGAATTTAGCCAAACTTCGTTACCATAAGATTATTATCATGACGGATGCCGATGTCGATGGTAGCCACATTGCGACGTTGATTTTGACATTCTATTTCAGATACATGCGTGAGTTGATTGAAAGAGGTTATATTTATATTGCTACTCCTCCTTTATATTTAGTGAAGAAAGGTAAAGATTTCGAATATGCATGGAATGAAGATCAACGTCTTGCTGCTATCCAACGATTAAAGGGTTCAGGTAAAGAAGATTCAGTAAACGTACAACGTTACAAAGGTCTTGGTGAGATGAACGCAGAGCAATTGTGGGATACAACTATGAATCCTGAACATCGTACTTTACGTCAGGTAACAATTGAAAATGCTGCTGAATGTGATCGTGTATTCTCTATGTTGATGGGTGATGAAGTTGCGCCTCGTCGTGAGTTTATTGAGAAAAATGCAAAATATGCGAAGATAGACGTGTAGTCTTCTTTAAGTAATTATATAAGAGACCGCTATTCATAGCGGTCTTTTTGTTGTGCGCCCGGCATGGGCGATAACTCTAGGGTGCAAGTCCCGAACACGCCATTACAGTTGGAAGTGTTAACCGAAGGCAAGGGTGTCCACCGTGAGGTGGAATCTGAAGGAAGCCACAGGCAAATTCTCGGTCTGACGGACAGAAACTACATATAAGGCCTACGATGCTGGATGAGGTTGCAACACAAACTAAAGTC
>NZ_WUQZ01000016.1 GCF_009829075.1 Sphingobacterium composti
AACCATATATTTTCTTCCCTGTCTTTCGCAATAGGGTATCGTCCATGTGCGCATAGATATACCTATCCTCTGATTCATTCAAAAGAACAACTTGTTTTCGAATTACCCCAAAAATATCTTTTAGATTTATTCGGCTCCCCTTAAATAGATGGTATGCTGCAGACCAATCTTTAAATTGATTGCCACTTGCTGTTAACATACCAGTCACTGTACATCGACCTAGACTACATAGCAAACCCAATGCTAAACTGCGGGCTCTCTGAAAGGTACGGTGTTGATTAAAAGCCGAACTACATTATTCAAAAAGATATTGAAAATGAGCGATTATGCTTTTTTGGGGAGTTTTTTTTTAAGGTCTTTTACAGACTCGTCACTTCGTTGAAGAACAAGTCGCTGATGATCATCTATTACCCACTCTACAATTTCTCCTTGTTGAAATTCAATAGCTTGAGCAACTGCGGCTGGAAAGTTAACATACCACTGTTCACTTTTAGCGCGTTTAATCACTTGAACTTTTGTTGGATATCCCATACCTAGTTGTTTAACTAGATGTTAAGTTGTAAAAAAAATGCGATAAATCAAAAATCATCGCATTTTTTTTAAAATATCTAATAAACAGCCAAAGTCAAGAGAGAGCTCAATTGAGCTCTCTTCCTGTTTAAAAAACAGCTATCTATCTAATATTACTTTAGGGGGCAATTCCAAAACTTACAGCCACACCTTTGGACTGTAAGTTTGTTCTTCCATAACCAATACCTGTTAGAGGTATTTGCAAGAACGGTCTTATTCCAATACTCAACTCAATATTAATTTCTAGAGCAGACTAATGATAACAAAATCCCTGTGAGTGTTGCCTTTTTTGGAAGTGCAACCACTTCAGCAATGGGCAAATCCGAAGACCTAACATCTCCTTCTAATTTCTCAAAATTTAGCGATAGAATGACCTATGTAAGTCAGCTAGTAATAGCAAGAATGTTTAATCCTGCATTTTCATTAGTATTAATCCCAAGCTACATACATCATGATTATACAGCGTATGGAGATCAAAATTCAACCTTTGCGCTTTCTGTCGGTGGTCGATTAAAATTCACAAAAAGAATGACCCTTTTAGCCGACTATGTTGCACCGTTTCGAAATAAAGAAAAGAAAGATTACATAGAAAATATCAACGGAAATTTTATAATGCACTGGGGGTCGGACTCGAAATTGAGACTGGAGGTCATGTTTTCAATCTGAATTTCACTAACGCAAATGCTGTACAAGAATCACAATATATCACAGAGACGACTACCAGTCGGACAAAAGGACAATTCAGATGGGGATTTAGTATTGCAAGACGCTTCTCATTTGATAAGCAAAAGCATTAATAGATGTTCTGCTTAATTTAAATAATATAAGATATCATTAACAATTTTAGTTCATAAAAATTGTAAAATAAATAGCATTATACTTTTCATTATAAATCAATAAATCCAATATTTTGCATTTTCTCTATTGTTAACAATTAAAACCTTAACATAATAATATATTACCTTGATTATATATCAGGAATATAAGATAACATATTACCTACAATTAAGTATATTTAATCCATCTATCTCGCACCTTTGATGATTAAAAACTTAAAAACATTAAACTGTGAAGAGGAACAAATTCATTTATGTGGAAAAATCCAGAATTTTGGCTACCTCGTAGTCTTCAATTTATTAGGTGAATGCATAGCTATCAGTGAAAATTGTGACGAATGGTTTCCTTGCGGAATAACTAAAGCGTTGAATGTACATATTAATGAAATTTTAGATTACATTAATGTAGATAAGAAATTTGATAGCGCGCAAATTTCATGTTTAGAAGAGAATCCTTACACACAACACGTACTAATTAATGACTATTCCTATCAGCTTACTATATATTCCTATCAGGGGAATTTATATGTAGAGTTTGAGAAGAACGAAAGTATGGTCATTGCTTTGAGCCAGCTCAATGAATTCCAGCATACATTCCAAAAAAGTGATAGTCTATGGCAAGCATTATGCGATAATATATCAAAGATCATTGATTTCGACCGGGTGATGGTCTATCAATTTTTGGAAGATAATAGTGGTATAGTTGTTGCCGAAAAGAAAAAGCTTGAAGAAGATTCAATTTTGGGGTATAGGTATCCCGAATTTGATATACCACAACAAGCTAGACAACTTTATCTTAAAAATTTATCCAGACAAACTCCAGATATTCATGCGGATGTAATACCACTTTATGGTAATTCTCCCAAGAGTATAGATCTTTCAAAATCTCATGTACGAGCACTATCACCTATACATTTGCAGTATTTAAATAATTTTGGTGTACGAGCAAGTGCGAGCTTTTCTATTATCATAGATAATAAATTGTGGGGATTGGTGGCTTGTCAAAATATTTTACCGAAATATATACCTTATGATAAGCGAAGTTTAGGTTTGTTCGTGACACATTATGCGGCTAATAAATATTTGGTAGAGAGACAACGTATTCAAATAAAGCAAGATCAAATTATCAGTGAAATCGAATTAGAATTAAAAGAAAAACTGTTTTATAATCAATCTTTCGAAAAGACTTTAGGTGAGTTTGCACATCAGTTTATGCTAGCTCTATCAGCGACAGGATTAATAATTAAATCACTTGACCATTTTCTCAGCTTCGGAGAAACTCCAAGTGAATATATTCTAGAGGATATTCACACAAGCATTAATGAGAAAATGAGTACAGAGAATATATACACGTCTCACTCCTTCATGCTGTCAGAAGAAAAACAACTGGATAATAGTACATGGACGGGAATAGCGCGATTGAGTTGTGATAAAGACCATGAATTTGTTATTTATTGGTTCAGAAAGGAAATTATTATTGAAGAAAAATGGGCTGGAGTGCCTGAAAAACATCAAAAATTTTCCGAAGAAAAAAATGCTTATCTCTATTCTCCAAGAACTTCCTTTCAACTATGGAAAAAAGATGTCAAAGGTCAATCTGAAAAATGGTCAAAATTTGATCATGATTTTTTAGTACGCATTCAAAAGTTGATTCAAGAATCCATGTTGCGCAAAATGAATGAGGTCAAACGCCTTAATGAGCAGTTGATAGAAGCAAATAATAAGTTAGAAACTTATACACATGAATTGTCTCACGATCTAAAAAATCCGCTATCTACAATTATGACAGCAGCACAATTCATGTATTCACGTGATCAATTGTCCAAGGAAATGATCAATAAATTTGCAAAAAATATACACGAAGCAGCGCATTTGATAAACGAAATTATTGACAAGACTATCCAATCTACAAAAACATCATCGCAAATTCTTCCTTTTGAATCTATATCAACAGAAATCTTTATAAATCAAATTATTCATCAGGCAATACAAACTTATAAGGTGCAGAATTTTGAAATCATTTTAGGAGATCTGCATCCTGTATATGGAGAAAAAACATTATTATATCAGCTTTTTATGAACCTAATAAATAATGCCATAAAATTCAGTAGTAAAAAGCCGATGACTACAATTGAAATTCATAGTAAAATGGAAGGGAATAGACTTTTATATATAATTAAAGATAATGGAATAGGCATTGAAAATACTGAAAAGCAACATGTCTTCAGTATATTTAAACGTCTTACAAATGCGAGTCAATTTGAAGGAACTGGCGTTGGAATGGCTATTGTAAAAAGAATTGTTGACCGACTAAATGCCAATATCTCTTTTGAAAGTAACGTCGGTGAAGGAACTATATTTAAATTATCTTTCCCTAATGAATAGTAAGATTTTAAAAACAGAAACCCAAGATTTACATGATAAAATTGAGGAAGTAATGAATTCCCAACTTTTATTTTCAAATCAGTTTACGCTTGATCATTATCAAAATTTAATCCTTAAATCATATAATTATATAGCGGGGATACTTCCAAAGGTAAGTTCAGATTGGCCAGAATTTAAAATCATTTTGGAGCAGAAACTATCTGCGCTGTATTCTGATTTAAAGCATTTATCAATTATTATAAACAATTTATCGCCTGTAGTTATAAATAACACAAATCGCCATTACAAGCTGGGGTTGATTTATATTGTTTTAGGGGCTATGTTAGGAAATAAGATGATACTAAAAAAGCTACATGAATATCAAACATTTAAAGGTTTTCCATTTGTATACTTATCACAACATCAAGAAGATCTTTCCAAAATATGGAAAGAATTTCAGACACTAATTAATGGATTGGAAGAGATTGAACTTCAGAAAGTCATACAAGGTGCGAGAGATGGTTATTTATTATTTGGCAAATAACAGATAGTAAAACACTCATGGCATAAGTATTTATCACATCAGTATCGTGTCAAAAACTTTCATCATGCGATTTAATACTTAATATTTATAATTTTTCAGATTTACCCGAATCCAAATAATTTTTTGGCATATCAATTGAATAAGTGTAATCAACTATAAACATAAAACATCAGATTATGAAAACGATTGAACAAAAAGCAGCAGAATTGGGACTAGAAAAAGGTTATTATTTACTTTTATTAGCAATCATAGGAGACAATGTTGAATGACCTATGAAGAAATCTCTCAAAAATACTTTCATACAATAAACGCCTGCAAATATTCATTCGCAGGCGTTTCTATTATATATCAAATCCATTTTTAACGATTCAACAAATTCCTTGCATGTGCTAATGCCGCTTCACCAGGGTTAGTTCCACTAAGCATCTGCGCAACTTCAACTACGCGTTCATCTTCATTCATCAATACGATATTTGAACGGGTTTTGTCATTCTTGTCTTCCTTATAAACTTTGAAGTGTGAAGTTCCTTTGGAAGCAATTTGAGGCAAGTGCGTAATTGACAAAACCTGCATATTATTTGCTAAATCATGCATCACCTCACCTACTCGTAGCGCTACCTCACCCGAAATACCTGTATCAATTTCGTCAAAAATTATCGTTGGTAAAGCAGAATTTTGTGCAACCAAAGATTTGATTGCAAGCATCACACGTGATAACTCACCACCTGAAGCAACTTTATGAATTGGCTGCAAAGATTGACCTTTATTTGCTGAGAAAAGAAATTGAACCGCATCCAAACCTTTAATAGAAGCTTTATCTAAAGATTGCAAAATTAGTGACACTTCAAGTTTAGCATTTGCCATGCCTACATGCGCAAGAGTTTTTTGAACTGAGTCTTCTACTTTAGCTTTAATATTTTGGCGTTTTTGATGAAGCTGTTCTCCTAGTTTTAAAACTTTACCTTCTTGATTTTTCTTATCCTCTTCTAGTTTCTCCAAAATTTCGTCATGATTTAAGGCAACTTGTAGTTTTTCTTCCAATTCAGTTTGCAATTGAATAAGTTCCGTTTCCGATTCAAAACGGTGTTTCTTCAATAAACTATAGATATCACTTAAACGTGAATTGACTTCATCCAAACGCTTTTCATCCAAATTAACAGACGCTTCTTGACGTGAAATTTCTGATGAAACATCCTTGATCTCAATATAAGCACTGTTCAAACGATTTGCCAACTCTTCTGCATCTGTAAAGTAACGTGACGCTTGTTGAATTTGCTGTATACTTTCCTTTAATAGGGTCAAGGCATTTTGTTCGCCATCCGCCAACAAATGCGTAGAAGCTAACAAAGCTCGCTTAATTTCTTCTGCATTCTCCAATTGGCTTTGCTCCTCTTCTAATTCTTTCAATTCGCCTTCACGCACATTCAGTTTTTCCAATTCATCAAATAGAAATTGGTTATAATCCAATTCAGCATTAGCCGTGCGAGATTCTTCTTTCAGCGTTTTTAATTTTTTATCGAGCTGACGCAATTGTTGTAATTCTTTTCGAAAACCCTCCAAGAGAGAAGCATTATTCGCGATAGCATCAAGTACAAAAAGTTGGAATTCCTCGGTATTGATTTGCAAAGTCGCATGTTGCGAGTGAATATCAATCAATCTTTCACCCAGAGCCTTCAATGTCGATAAGTTCACCGGAGAATCATTAACAAAAGCACGTGATTTCCCATCTACTGAAATTTCACGACGAATAATCGTTTCGTTTTCGTATTCTAAATCATATTCTTCGAAAAATCCTTTCAGATCATAGGATGAAATAGAAAAATAACCCTCAATAACACATTTCTTGGAATCATCAAAAAACTGTTTGCCCTCCGCTCTATTACCCAAAACCAAGCCCAAAGCACCCATCAGAATAGATTTACCAGCTCCCGTTTCACCCGTAATAATATTCAATCCCTTATCAAAAGCGATATCCAAATTATCAATCAAAGCGTAGTTTTTTATGAGTAATCGTGATAGCATATTGTATAAATTGATGTAATGTGTATCGAAATTTCAATGTCAAATATAGGGATAAGATTTAGGTTTGAGAACCATAAAAAATTCACTTTTTAGGATTTAAATAATAAGTTTGTAGTGATATGCCAGATTTCAGCAAACAATTGAGCAAGTACATTCCTGCAGAAGCTGCACCAATAATTTCGCAATGGATTAATGATACCTCTTGCCGATTTAAAGTTACTAAAGCGCGTAGCACCAAACTCGGCGATTACCGTGCTCCATTTCGTGGAAGTTCGCATCAAATCACCGTCAATCACGACCTTAATCCCTATTCTTTTTTGATGACTACGGTACATGAGTTTGCACATTTGAAAACATATCAAGAGTTTAAAAGCCGTGTAAAGCCACATGGTGAAGAATGGAAAAACAACTTTAAATCGCTAATTCAGCCTTTTTTGAAATTGAACATTTTTCCAGTTGATGTCGTCTTGGCAATTAATAATTACATGAACAATCCTGCGGCATCTTCTTGTACGGATTTGAATCTATATCGTGTACTAAAACAATATGATAAGAAGGTATCGGAACTGATTCATGTTGAAGAACTACCGGAACAATCAATTTTTCAAATGAAAAATGGAAGAACATTCCAAAAGTTAGAAAAACTCCGTAAAAGATATAAGTGCTTGGAGATTTCGACACAAAAAATCTATTTATTTCATCCAATAGCAGAAGTCATTCCTGTCAAAGATTAGATACAAACCGCTACTTTTCTTTTTTAATCGTAATTTTAGTGGTTTCAACACATAAGAATTATGAATAAAACTTTTCTATTTTCCTGTGCATTGAGTATAGGTCTATTTTCGTGTAGTGAACAAGCTTCCAACTTTGATGCTACAGCATTAGACAGCACAGCACTTGGAGCTATTACAGAAGAATCCTATAAAGCCTACGTTGCACAACTCGCTTCTGATGAATTTTTAGGTCGCAAACCTTTTACCAAAGGTGATACATTGACGGTCAATTATATCGAAGAGCAATTTAAGGCAATAGGTCTTGAACCAGGCAATGGCGATTCATATTTTCAAGAAGTGCCCATGGTTGAAATCACATCAAAACCTGTAGAGCCCAATTTAACTTTCAAAGGAAAAAACGGTTCTATTTCTGTAAAATCACTAGATGATTTTGTTATTGGCACACGCAAACTCAAAGAGAACACTTTAGTGGAAGATACAGAACTTGTTTTTGCAGGATTTGGTATTGTCGCACCAGAATATAATTGGAACGATTACGAAGGTTTAGATGTAAAAGGCAAAACTGTTGTCGTGATGGTATCTGACCCTGGTCGATACGATAAAAACCTTTTCAAAGCTGATACGATGACCTACTATGGTAGATGGAGATACAAATTTGAAGAAGCTGGTCGTCAAGGCGCGACTGGAATTTTATTGATTCATGAGACTGCAGCAGCTAGTTATGGTTGGGATGTTGTTCGTTCAGGATGGTCGGGACCGCAATTGGAATTAACAACCAACAATCCAGACGAATTACCCGAATTCGAAGGTTGGGTTTCTACGCCTACTGCCGAAAAATTATTTAAACTTGCTGGACTTAACACGGACTTAATGGAAGCTGCTAAAAAGCCAGGCTTCAAAGCAATGCCGATGAATATCAGTACTAAAGTAGAATTAAAAAATGCATTTAGACACTCCAAGTCCAACAACGTAATAGCTAAAATATCAGGCACCAAACGTGCTGACGAAACAATTATTTACACAGCACATTGGGATCATTTGGGTGTTGGTGAAGCTGTAAATGGCGATTCTATTTATAATGGTGCCATTGACAATGCGGCTGGTGTAGCGGCTCTATTTGAAATTGGTAAAGCTTTCAAAGCTGCTAAGCATAAAGCTGAGCGTACCATTGTATTTATTGCGTTGACAGCGGAAGAAGAAGGCTTATTGGGTTCATCTTATTATGCAAACAATCCGATTTATCCTTTGAACAAAACTGTGGCAAACTTAAATATGGATGCTTTTAGTCCTTTAGGTGCTACAAAAGATGTGTCGATAGTCGGTATTGGACAAACAGAAATTGAAGATTATGTTGAACGCTCTGCTGCTAAATTCGGGAGAACAGTAGTTGGTGAGAAAAATCCAACTTCTGGAGGTTTTTATCGTTCTGACCATTTCAATTTTGTGAAAAAAGGTGTTCCAGGATTGTTTATGGGTTCGGGTTCAAAATTAATTTCGACAGATTCTGTAGCGATTGAAAAGCGTAAATCAGCATTAGCAAATAGATACCACAAACCACAAGATGAGTTGGATGAAAATTGGGATTTTAGCGGAATTTTGGCTGATATTCGTCTATTCTTCGACATCGGATATGTGATGAGTCAAGAAAAAACATTCCCTCAATTCAAAGCAAAATCTGAATTTAGAGAATTAGGCGAAAAACGACTTTCAAAATAGTACTTTTGTAGAATAGAAAATATTTAAAACTTTAAATCATATGTTAACAGGCATGAAACATTTACACTCCACTTTAGCTATTATTCTCTTAGTGGCCTTAGTTATTTCAATTGTCATTACGGCAGTGAATTATTTCAAAGCAAATCCATATAATCGTAAAATTGCTTTAATCGGGTTTATCTCTGCGCACTTGCAATTGCTAATTGGTTTGATAATTTACTTTGTGTCGCCCCTTGGTATTAAAAGTTTTTCAGGTGAAAACATGAGCAATAGCTTATCAAGATTATATTTCTTAGAGCATCCATTGATGATGATTATTGCTATTGTATTAATTACGGTTGGTTATATCAAAGCGAAAAAAGCTACACAAGATTTTGCTGCGAATAGAACAGTATTTATTACATACACTATCGCACTAATCTTGATTCTGTCCAGAATTCCTTGGTCGACTTGGTCGATTTTGAACTAATAACGAAAGGCTCATTTGTAAAAAATGAGCCTTTTTCTTTTATAAAATTTTCATAATAATGAAGAAGTATAACAATGCTATACATTTTTATGATTTCTATCAACTATACACTTCTTTAAACATTTAATTTCATTAACTTTACACGCATAATTTGTATAAAACAATCAAAATGAGTGTAGATATCAATAAACTTGAACAAACTGCAACACAAGTAAGACGTGACATCGTACGCATGGTACATGGATGTCAATCAGGACATCCTGGAGGTTCATTAGGCTGTGCTGACTATTTCGTAGCATTATATTTTCATGCTATGAAAAATGACCCATCGTTCAATATGGATGGTATTGGTGAAGATTTGTTCTTCTTGTCAAACGGACACATTTCGCCTGTATTTTACAGCACATTAGCTAGAGCGGGATACTTCCCTGTTAGCGAATTAGCGACATTCCGTAAATTAAACACACGTCTTCAAGGACACCCGACTACCCACGAAGGATTACCTGGTATTCGTATTGCTTCAGGTTCATTAGGTCAAGGTCTATCAGCTGCTATCGGTGCTGCACAAGCTAAAAAACTAAATAAAGACAATAATTTAGTTTATGTATTGATGGGTGATGGAGAATTGCAAGAGGGTCAAGTATGGGAAGCTGCTATGTATGCTCCACACAATAAAGTTGACAATCTAATCGCTGCTGTGGATTATAATGGTGCTCAAATTGATGGTTCTACAGACAATGTACTTTCATTAGGCAATCTTCGTGCTAAGTGGGAAGCATTTGGATGGGATGTTTTAGAAGTAGAGAAAGGTAATGATATGGCTGCAGTAGTAGCTGGTATCGATGAAGCTAAATCTCGTACTAGAAAAGGTAAACCTGTGATTATATTATTACACACAGCAATGGGTTCAGGTGTAGATTTTATGATGGGTACGCACAAATGGCATGGTGTAGCGCCAAATGATGAGCAATTAGCAAGTGCATTAAATCAATTACCAGAAACATTAGGCGATTATTAAAATAGATTTTAGATATAAGATGTTAGATATTAGATTATTTTCTAAATACTAACTACTAACATCTAAATACTACGACAAACATGAAAAAATATACATTCACAGAATCTAAAGATACACGTTCGGGCTTTGGTGCAGGGTTAGTAGAGGCAGGTAAGCAGAACGAAAATGTAGTGGCATTATGTGCTGATTTGATTGGTTCATTAAAAATGGATGCTTTTATCAAAGAGTTTCCTGAACGCTTCTTTCAAATCGGTATTGCTGAAGCAAATATGATGGGTATCGCGGCAGGATTGACTATTGGTGGCAAAATTCCTTTCACAGGAACTTTCGCTGAATTCTCAACTGCTCGTGTATACGATCAAATCCGCCAATCTATTGCTTATTCGCACAAAAATGTGAAAATCGCAGCGTCACACGCTGGTCTTACTTTAGGTGAAGATGGTGCTACTCACCAAACTTTGGAAGATATCGGTTTGATGAAAATGTTGCCAGGCATGGTGGTTATCAACCCTTGTGACTTTAATCAAACTAAAGCTGCTACTATTGCGGTAGCAAAATATGAAGGTCCAGTTTACTTACGTTTCGGTCGTCCAGTAGTTCCTAACTTCACTCCTGCCGACCAAACTTTCGAAATTGGTAAAGCAGTCATGTTGAATGAAGGTACTGATGTTACAATCGTAGCTACAGGTCACCTAGTATGGGAAGCGATCCAAGCTGGCGAAGAATTAGAAAAATTAGGCATCAGTGCTGAAATCATCAATATACACACGATTAAACCTTTAGATGAAGCAGCAATCTTAGCTTCTGTAAAGAAAACTGGTTGTGTAGTAACGGCTGAAGAGCACAATCGCCTAGGTGGACTAGGTGATAGTGTAGCACAACTATTAGCTACTCAATTACCAACTCCTCAAGAGTATGTAGCAGTAGATGATAGCTTCGGTGAATCAGGTACTCCTGCACAATTGATGGAAAAATATGGTTTGAATGCTGCTAGCATTGTAGCCAAAGCACAAAAAGTTATTAGCAGAAAAAAATAACAAATGGAAGACGCGCAAATCATATCCATGTTTGCCGATGAAAGTTCGCGTGAAGCAGCTTTCAAACAATTGTTGAAGAAATATCAACAAAAAATATATTGGCATGTCAGACGCATGGTCATCGATCATGACGATGCGGATGACGTGACCCAAGATATCTTTGTTAAAGTATGGCGTAATCTTGAGAAATTCAGAGAAGACTCTCAACTATACACTTGGTTATATAGAATCGCGACGAATGAATGTATCACGTTCTTGAACAAGAAAAAACAAAAAAACAATGTTTCATTAGACGATGATAATTCATCATATCTATCCGAAACATTGGCTGATGGTTCGTATTTTAATGGCGACAAGGCGCAATTAAAATTACAGCAAGCATTACTTACATTGCCCGAAAAACAAAGATTGGTATTCAACATGAAATACTTTGAAGATTTGAAGTATGATGAAATATCTGATATATTAGGAACCAGTGTAGGAGCCTTAAAAGCTTCATATCATTTAGCCGTTAAGAAAATAGAAACATTTTTTAATAGCCACGATTAAACCTTTGGATATTAGAATTATCTATATATAACGTATGAAGGAAATTAACACATATAACGAAGAATTAGGAGGCAAAAATCTACCAGATTCATTGCGTGTAAATCCTTTTTTTACTCCTCAAGACTTTTTTGAAGAGCAAGAAAACGTTATACTTAACCAAATTCGCCTATATTCTGCTGTTGGTAATCATAACGAAGATTCTCTACCAAATGCTACATCCGCTGTTCCTGATGGATATTTTGACACTCTTGAAAATTCTATTTTTGCAAAAATTGCTGAACATAGTCTAAAAGACAAAGTAGCTCAAGATGGATTTTCGGTTCCTGAACAATATTTCTATAATCTTAATCAGAATATTGAGTCAGCAGTAGCTGAAGAATATTTGAAATCTCAAGTTCCAACTTTAGATTTTGAAACTCCTATTGGCTATTTTGATAATGCTGAAGAACAAATTTTTGCTAAAATAGCAGAAATTAACATTCAAGAGAATGTAGGAAAAGAGACTGGTTATATCGTTCCTAATCAGTATTTCGAACATTCAGCGAATGAAATAGAAGCAACTATTAAACTTGACCAGTGGTCTAGAAAATCTGAGAATAACTCTTTCCATGTACCTGTTGGATATTTCGAGCAATTAACAACCTCTATTTTAGATAAAACTACAAATGCATCTAAAAAAGAGACATCAATAATTGTCTTTCCAAAACTTACAAATTGGAGAAAATACTCTGCAGCTGCCGCTATCGCTCTTTTAGTAGGAATTGGTTCTTATTTTGGAATTCAAAATATAAGTTCAACTAGCCAAATGCAACAGCATATTATTACTACAGATGTGAATCTGGAAAACATAAGTGATGAAGAAATTTTAAGCTATTTAGCTCAAGTTTCTGAAGGTGGAGATTTAATCCAATTGGCAGAATTTGCATCCGATGTAAATATCGTCGAAGAAAATGCTCAATTAGATTCAAATATTGAAGATGATGAAATTGAAGATTATTTAAATTACATGTTATAATGTTACATCTTAAATATATATTTACTACTATTTGTTTACTTTTTACAATGCAGGTCACTTTTGCGCAACGCAATTTTGAAGCTATAGAAAGTGAAAAAATAGCATATATTACCAAAGAGTTGAAACTAACACCTGCTGAAGCTGAACGTTTCTTTCCTATATACAATCAATATAACAAAGAAATGTGGGAGCTAAAACGCGCTAAGCGTGGGGCAATACGTACACCCGAAGGAGTTAATTCGCTAAATAGCGAAAAGCGTGATGTTATCGCTTATGATGTAAAAGAGGTAGAACTGAAAAAAGCTTTTCGTGCAGATTTTGCAAAATTCATTGGTCAAGCCCGAGCTTCACAATTTTTTCAAGTCGAAGAAGATTTTTTCAACTTACTGCGCAGTAAGATTCAGAATAGAAAGAAAGAATAAAAGATAAGCCTGCAAAACTGCAGGCTTACTTATTATTAATATTCAACCCTAAATCACCAAGGCTTAAAATCAGAAACCACAGGCTTAGTTAAATCAAATTTTACGGTAAATAATCTATCTGAACCAATTCTTCTCAAATTGTAGGTATATATTTTACCATCCATAGTAATCCACCATACATTCTGACATGCATAATCGATAAGTTGACAAGTTTCGTTGTCTGCCGGAAACATTTGTGAATTAACAGCTCCTTCGTTGGGAGATGTACCCCCGTAAAAAGTTACTTTATCAGGTGAACCATCTTCGTGTCTATGGTCATGTTTTAGTGTGATTACATTGTTTGAATAGCTCAAAATCCATGTTCTTGATTTATCATCACCCACAAAAAAAGGAATCTTCACTTCCCTATCATCATAACTCATTACTTGCATCAAAAGTTTTTTTCCGGTAAAACCATCACCTTCTTTACCACCTTCGACGATTTCACCTTCGAAATATTGACCTAAGAAAGGTTTGAATTGCTCTAAAAACAACTTTGAATTGGGTTTATCTTGTGCGATAACTAACTGAATGCTAAAAAGAAATACGAATAATAAATACTTCATAAGATATGCTTACATAATAATAAGTTTCGAATATAGCTTAAAAATCAATTGCTTACACTATTGTGTATATCGAATATTATCCTTACCTTTGCAACGCCTTAGGCAATAGTGCCTATTGTATAATTTATTTCATGAACCCATTTTTAGAACTGGGAATCCGTGAGGAAGTTGTTAAAGCCATCTCAGAAATAGGTTTCGAAAAACCTTCTGAAATACAGGAAAAAGCCATTCCTGTTTTATTGACTGGCAGCGACGATTTTGTCGGATTAGCCCAAACCGGCACAGGTAAGACAGCGGCATTTGGTCTACCATTATTAGAGCAATTAGACTTTTCTCAAAAACACCCACAAGCATTAGTATTATGCCCTACACGTGAGCTGTGTTTACAAATCGCTAAAGATTTAGAAAAATTTGCTAAGTACATCGACAACGTACATGTTGTAGCTGTATATGGAGGTGCAAACATCAGTGACCAATTGCGTCAAATCAGACGTGGTGTACAGATTGTAGTTGCTACTCCAGGACGTATGTTAGATATCATTGGCAGAAATGCAATTGATTTCTCTAATGTAAAATATGTTGTATTGGATGAAGCGGACGAAATGTTGAACATGGGCTTCCAAGAAGACATCAACAACATCTTGTCAGAAACTCCAGAAGACAAAAAAACTTGGTTATTCTCAGCTACTATGCCTAGAGAGGTACGTCGTATCGCTCAAAAGTATATGACTGACCCATTTGAATTAACTGTTGGCACAAAAAACACAGGTAATGCAAATATCGAGCACCAATACTTCTTGGTAAAAGCGAGAGATAAATACGCAGCATTCAAACGTATCGTAGATTCTAATCCGGATATCTTTGGTATTGTATTCTGTCGTACTAAAATCGAAACGCAAGAAATCGCTGAAGCATTAATCAAAGATGGTTACAATGCGGATGCATTACACGGTGATTTATCACAACAACAACGTGACAAAGTAATGAAACGTTACCGTGACCGTAGCTTACAAATGTTGATCGCAACTGACGTAGCTGCACGTGGTATCGATGTGAATGACGTGACGCACGTTATCAACTTCTCATTACCTGATGAAATTGAAAACTATACGCACCGTTCGGGTCGTACAGCTCGTGCTGGTAAAACTGGTATTTCAATCTCATTGATTAACATCAAAGAGCAAAGCAAAATTCGTCAACTTGAAAAAGTTATCGGTAAACCTTTTGTTAAAATGGAAGTCCCTCAAGGGGAAGAAGTTGTTGCTAAACAATTGATGACCATTATTGACAAGGTTAAAAATGTAGAAGTAAACGAAGAGCAAATCAACACTTTCTTGCCTGCTATCATGGAAGGTTTCGAAGATTTATCGAAAGAAGAAATTGTAAAAAGATTTGCATCTCTTGAATTCAACCGTTTCTTAGACTATTACAAAAATGCACCTGATTTAAATATCGATGCACGCGATATTAGCGCTAGAGGCGAACGTGGTGAAAGAGTAGAACGTGGTTCACGCCAAGGTTCAAAAGGATACACTCGTTTGTTCATGAACTTAGGTTCTGTAGATGAATTTAGCCGTGGAGATATGTTAGGTTTTATTTGCAACACAGCAAATATCACTGGTAAATCTATCGGTAAAATTGATTTGAAAGGTGTATTTACTTTCTTCGAAGTTCAAGATGAAGAGGTTAATAAAGTATTCGACGGATTCAAAGGTGTAGACTTCAACGGACGTCAAGTGCGTATTGAAGTTTCTGGCGAAGGACGTTCGGAGCGTGGTGGCGACCGTGGTGGTCGCTCAAGAGGCGGTGACCGTGGTGGAAGAGGCCGTAGCGAACGTAGCGGAGGTTTTGGCGGAGAGAGAAGAGACCGTGGCGGTGACCGTCGTGGTGGATTCTCCGGCGAACGTAGAGACCGTGGTGGAGATAATGGCGGTTTCCGTGATTTCTCAGGCAAACGTCGCGAATCAAAAAGCAAATATTAATCTTAAAAATATTGCGTAAATTTGTAAGGCTACCTACTTTGGGTAGCCTTATTTATTTTGTGATATTGCTTATGAATAACGAGCCTACACGTATATTTGACCTAGTCAACTATAGAAAGCACACTTACCCCACTTCCGCTATATTTTCTTATAAAAAGAACAATAAATGGATAGAAATATCGAATACAGATTTCCAAAACAAGATTGACGAAATTTCAAAAGGCCTTATTGCATTGGGTGTACAACCCGATGATAAAATAGGTATTGTAAGTGAAAATCGAATTGAATGGTCTTTATTGGATTTGGCAATTCAACAGATTGGTGCTATCGTGGTAGCTCTTTATCCAAATATATCTGATAATGATTACACGTACATTTTCAATCACGCTGAAATAAAACTAGCGGTCATCAGTTCTAAAGCCTTATATGAGCGAATTAATGAATTAAAGCCTTCTCTTCTACTATTAGAAAGCACTTTTATATTAGATGAAGAAACGACATTTCGACATTTGAATATGATAAATCAAACAGGAAAAGTTATTTCTGATAGTCAATTATTAGAGCGCAAAGCCGCAGTTAGAACTGAAGATATTGCAACTATTATTTATACAAGTGGCACTACTGGAAATCCAAAAGGTGTAATGCTCACGCACAAAAATCTATTAGCTGACATGATTAGCAGCGAATATTCGTTTCCAGTGACGGCTTATGACCGTGCCTTATCGTTCCTACCGGTATGTCACGCATACGAACGCTTGTTTCATTATGTCTATATGTACAAAGGGTTGACTATCTATTATGCGCAATCAATGGATACAATCGGAGCCGATATGAAGGAAGTCAAACCACATATTTTTTCTGCAGTACCACGGGTGTTAGAAAAAGTTTATGATAAAATTATCGCTACTGGAGAATCCTTAACCGGAATCAAAAGAAAACTATTCTTTTGGGCGATAGGCTTAGGAGAAAAGTATGATTTGGATGATGCGAAAAGGTCATGGTGGTATGATGTGCAATTGAATATTGCTCGCAAATTGATTTTTTCGAAATGGAAACAAGCTTTAGGGGGAGAAATAAAAGGTATAGCATCGGGTTCTGCAGCACTACAAGAGCGTTTGATTAGATTATATATGGCGGCTGGCATCATGATATACGAAGGATATGGACTGACCGAAGGAGGTCCATGCCTGTCGGTAAATGATTTTAAACGTGGAATGAAAATTGGAACTGTCGGACTTCCACTCATCAACATTGACATCAAACTAGCAGAAGATGGAGAAATTCTAGCTAAAGGCGACAATGTGATGTTAGGTTATTATAAAGATGCTGAAGCTACACAAGAAATCATCAAAGATGGCTGGCTACATAGTGGCGATATCGGACAATGGGTTGAGGGGAAATTCCTAAAAATCATCGACCGCAAAAAAGAAATGTTCAAAACTTCGGGTGGTAAATATGTCGTACCTCAAGCTATAGAGTCCAAAATGGTCGAGTCGCCTTTTATCGAACAATTTATGGTGGTAGGTGATGGCGAAAAATTTCCTGCCGCTTTTGTTGTGCCATCGTACACAAATCTATTAGCATGGGCTCAAAAATCAATTCCAGAACTTCAATCACTCACTGTAGAGCAGTTTTTGTTAAGCGAGCAGGTAAAAGACAAAATCACCTCAGAAATCAACAGAATCAACACTAATTTTGGTCAATGGGAACAAATTAAGAAGTTTTGTTTAATCCCAACTGAGTTTACAATTGAAGGAGGAGAACTTACTCCTACCCTGAAGATGAAACGCAAAAAAATCATTGAGAAATATAGTAAAAATTATAAAGAGCTTTACTCTTAATTAGAAAGGCTTCATAAAATGAAGCCTTTCTAATTATATTTTTTCTTTAGTACTTAAGTATTCCATTTTAGGATTGTCCTCAGAAAATTTCTGAATCAATTTGAATGTTTTTGGAACCATAATTTCTAATCTCTTCAACGTCTCTGTCGAAATATTCTTTCGATCAAAGGGAACAGCTTTTACATATTCTTGAATTTCGCCAGCATTTCGGCCATATTTATAATCGTAAGTGAACCTTCCTTCATCATCTAATTTCACATTAGAATTGGTCACATTTGGAACAGAAATATAGAATTCTGATTGCTCCATTAGCACTTGACTGCTAGAATTGAATAGCTTTTTAGTATTCAATGCGGCATATAATTCTTGAGCCACATAGACTGAAGGATCAATAATATGCAATTCCTCTCCAATCAAATTGCGATAAGTATATTTGCCATCCTCACTTTGATATGCTTTTAATTCTTCAAAAACCTGCTGAATCTCTTTGATTAAATACGGGTAGTGCGTACAGCCTAAAATTATCGCTTTCAACGGTTGTGCATTTTCGGATTTTCGCATTTGTTCCATTAGTGACACAAGGTGATAACGCACATAATTTTCTGCGTTGTTTAACTGTATAACAGAACAATCCTCGATATTTTCACTATCACACAGCAAACTATTTCCATCATTTTTAAAATTATAAACTTCTAAAAGTGCTTTATCAATTTTAAAGTCTGGATTTTCTAACGAAGGTCCACGATAGGCTTTTAGTGGAGTAGTGCTATTTTTACGAATAAAATCCGGTTCTTCATCTACTGCTTCAGCTAACCCAAAACCTCCTTGATTGAAAATTTGAATATTGCCAGAAAAACCACCTTCTGATATTTGCTTCTTTATAGTACGTTCATAACCTTTCGAAGCAATTGTACCTACTGTAGCAAAAACAGCTATTGACCCACTTTCATTTTTATCGAAGAAAGAAAGTGTTCCACGTGCAGCAGCATTTATCACCCCTATTACTGGTATATCTAAATTCGTTTTTTTCAAAAAAGACGTAGCTTCTTCATAGCCATATGCTGTAGCCGTATTACACGCAATAACAATTGCTTTTACCTGCTCTTTATTCCTTTGAAATGAAGTATGGCTAGAATGTTGATAATATTTATTACCTAAAAGAAATTGAAAATCTTTGATAATATGCTCCTTTAACAAGTTATCTTTACCCATAGCGTTATAATTGCCATAAGGCATATTCGCCTGATCTGCGAGATAGATAAATTTTTCATTTGAAAAATCTGCAACACCATCTCCCCCATCTTTTCTAGAGACATTATCAAATTGATCAAAATTAACCAACGCATCCAATACGGTTAGTCCACCAGTACCAGAATCAAATACACCTATAGGCAATTGTTGTAAAGGCTTCGCATAATTTTTAAAGTCTATATAATAGAAATTCTTTGAATTTGTTAGGATACTTTCTTCAATTGGAGTAGTTAACTGTGCAAAAGAAATTTGGGTAGAAAAACAAAGACCAGTAATAAATAGGAAACTTTTAAAACGTTTATTCATGTTCACATAGGTTGAGAATACTAAAATAAAATTTTTAATATTCAAACACGAACAAACATGCAAAAGAAGATGAGAAAATTACGGATTAGAAAATCTTTTCTTTAACTGTAATCTTCTCGATTTTCGTAATCGAGAATGCTTTACAGGATAGTGTCTATCCTTAGTAATGTTATTAAATATTAAAGCTATCATCAATAGAATTAGAGATCCAGTAAGAACTGGTGATAATACATACATATACCCTAATTCTGCAATCTTTGTTCCTCCAGTAATGGCAATCAAAGCTGTAGCTCCTCCTGGAGGATGTAAACATCGTGTCACTTGCATTGCAACTATTGATAAAGCCACAGCGGAAGGTGCCGTCAGCCAAATAATATCAGGAAAAAGTTTAGCAATAGTAACTCCTACTATTGCTGATACCACATGTCCAGCAACTAAATTTCTCGGTTGTGCTAAAGGACTGTGAACAGCACCATATACTAATACAGAAGACGCACCAAAAGAACCTATAAGAAATATGTTTTCTAGATCGGGAAGTTGGAGGGATTGTAAATAAGCAATTATTCCAATCCCAATAAAAGCGCCAATAAAAGACCATAAGTGATCTTTAAAATCAACTAACGTTTCTTTATAAACTACGTATTTATAAACTCTAAATTGTCTGCGTAGTTTTTGCTTAAGCATTTTTACTTATTATTTCGTTGGCGAATAGCCTCATAAATTACCACGCCTGCTGATACAGATACATTTAATGACCCTATCGCTCCAAACATAGGAATCTTAGCTAACTTGTCCGAAATACGAATCAAATCATCCGAAACACCAACATCTTCCGCCCCCATAATGATACAAGTAGGACCAGTATAATCAACATCATACACAGAATCCTTTGTCTTTTCAGTACTAACGACCAATTGAACACCTGAATCAATTAGAAATCTACCTGTCTTGCCTAAAGAATCTTGACGACAAACAGGAATTTTATACAGCGCTCCAGCCGAAGTTTTAATCGCATCAGGATTAATTTCTGCTGAACCTTTTTTCGGAACAATGATCGCATGTACGCCAGCACATTCTGCTGTACGTGCAATAGCTCCCATATTACGTACATCCGTCACCCCATCCAACATCAACAATAAAGGAGTCTCCCCTTTTTCATAGATTTCTGGAAGAATATCTTCAATATTGTGGTAAGTAATAGGAGAAATAACAGCGATCACACCTTGATGATTTTTACGTGTGATTCTATTTAGCTTTTCAATAGGAACCTGCTGGTAACCCAAATTACGTTCTTTAATTAATGCTTTCAATTCCAACAATAAGCTTCCGCTTAATCCACGTTGAATAAAAAGAGACTCTATCTCTTTACCACTGTCGATGGCTTCGATAACAGCTCTGATACCAAACACCATTTGATTACTTTCTCTTTGTTCGCCGCGATCACGACGTTGGAAATTAGTTTGCATTATTTTTTTATATAAGTAAGAGGATAAGTAGATGTTAACTACCTATCAGAATTTTGTACAAAGATAAGAAAGAGAAATTTAGCTAAGACCTAAATTGAATGTTTTTCGCAAAGTTTCCAAAGCAGGATTTTTTTCAACCATTACTTTATACTTTTCTTGAGAAGTATACGCCTTACGAACCACAGATTGTTCGAGCTGATGTGTCGTAATATCAAGCGCAAAATTTTTCAGTTCTACACGCAAATAATTGAGAATATCAATTTTACCCTCCTTTAGCTGTTCGCTTTGCACCATATTCTCAACATCAATCTCAATGATATTACCATTCAATCGAGGCTCATTGGCAGTCATAATCGTATATAAGGTAATGCGATTTTCAGCCTTCAGTTGCTCGGCTAAAGCATTCCACTTACTAATAAATGAGTTGAAAGTAACTTCTCTAAATTCATTTCCTTGAACTAAATCTGATTCTTCCTCAGCATCGGCAGATTTTTCTTCAAAAACAGTAGCTAAACTAGGAACCGCAACAGAAGGTTTGAAATTTCCCCATCCCTTTCCTGATGAAAAAGACTTTTTATCGGGTTCCGCGGCTTTCAACGGACTTGGAATAGCCGACTTGACAAGCGCAGGAGCTTCATTTCTGACTGAAGGTATTGGAGCTGAAGTTGTTGTATTTGTGGTAGCTGTAACAGTAGATTTTACTGACTCAGGGAGTTTTTTTTTTAGTTCCACTTGCGTAGTTGATATCCCATTTACTCCTAACTTGATAGCAGAAGACAAATGGCACATCTTTAATAAGGCAAGTTCTATTTGCAAACGCTGGTTTTTGCTGGTACGATAAGATATCTCACATTGATTTGCGATGTTCAATGCTGAAAGCAATAATCCTGAGCTTAAAGCTGATGATTGTTCGAAATATTTTTTCTTTATATTCTCACTTACATCCAAAAGCTTCAATGTACGTGGCTCTTTTGTCACCAACAGATTACGAATATGATTCGACAATCCAGCGATAAAATGCCCCCCATCGAATCCTTTATTCAAAACATTATCAAAAATCAACAAAGCCTCTGCCGCTTCTTCTTGGGCAATAGCTTCCATTAATTTGAAATAATAATCGTAATCAAGAATATTGAGGTTGTCAATGACTGCTTGATAGGTCAAATTACGGTTTGAAAAACTGACAATTTGGTCAAACATTGACAATGCATCACGAAGACCTCCATCAGCTTTTTGAGCAATAACATGCAATCCATCAGCCTCAAATGTCACCTCTTCCTTTGCTGCGATATTTGCCAAATGATTAGCCATATCTTCTACTTTGATACGATTGAAATCAAAGATTTGACAGCGAGAAAGAATAGTAGGAAGAATTTTATGCTTTTCTGTCGTTGCCAAAATGAAAATTGCATATGAAGGTGGTTCTTCTAGCGTTTTCAAAAAAGCATTGAAAGCTGCCTGTGAGAGCATGTGAACCTCATCAATGATGTAGATTTTGTATTTACCTGTTTGAGGAGGTATACGAACTTGCTCTATTAAACTACGGATGTCATCAACTGAGTTATTTGATGCGGCATCTAATTCGTGAATACTGAAAGAAGCTCCATTTTGGAATGATTTACAACTTTCGCATTCTCCACAAGCTTCTGTATTTTCTGAGATATGTTCACAGTTAATCGTCTTTGCCAAAATACGCGCACATGTTGTCTTACCAACACCTCTAGGTCCACAAAACAGGAAAGCTTGCGCTAATTGATTATTGTGAATAGCATTTTTGAGGGTGTTCGTAATATGCAGTTGACCTACGACAGAATCGAAGGTAACGGGACGATATTTACGGGCTGAGACAATGAAATTATCCATTAAGACAAAGATATAGATTTGAATTGGCTTACCAAATTATAATATATTCCTAAAACAACAAAGACTTCTAATTATAGAAGTCTTTGTTGTTTTAGGAATACTACAATTTAATCATTGTTACTTGGATACACGACCTTCCATGCTATTGCACCTATGACTGCTCCCAAAATTGGAGCAACAATAAATAACCACAATTGACCCAATGCCAGCCCTCCTGCTAAAATTGCAGGTCCAAAACTGCGGGCTGGATTTACGGAAGTTCCAGTCACAGGTATAGCCACCAAATGAATCAATAAAAGGGTAAAACCAATTGCCAAACCAGCCATCGTGCCATTACCTACTATGGAAGTAGTTCCTAAAATGACGAATAAGAAAAGAGCTGTCAATACAGCCTCAGTTAGGAAAGCAGCTACGATTCCATACTCATTTTGATAACCCGTCCCCCAACCATTGGAACCAAATGCCCATTCTCCAGCAGTAAAACCCGCTAATTGACCAGCTAATATTTGGGATAAAACAAATGCCCCTAATGTAGCGCCTATAAATTGAGCTAGGATATAAACACCTGCATCTTTAATGGATATTTTTCCTGCCACTAATACTCCAATTGTTACTGCTGGATTGATATGACATCCAGAAATACCACCTATAGCATAAGCGAACACCACAACAGATAATCCAAATGCAATTGAAATCCCCAATAATCCTAAACCAGCTGTTTCTGCCAATGTAGTCCCACCTGCGACTGCAGCTGCTCCACAGCCAAATAATACAAGACCAAATGTTCCAATTAATTCAGCTGTAAATTTTGAAAATATTTTAACCTCCATAGTTATTAATTAGTTTATAATTAGTTGAATTTAAGGAAAATTAACTATTCCGTACAAAACATAACTCATTCAAGATTGATATTGTAAACTTACGGCTACTATTATACTTTATAAGCGCTTCTATAAGCAAGAGAATAAATCTATTTTATCATCGTATGCAATTCTTTACGGTATTGCAAAGCACTTTTACCCGTAAATTCTTTAAATAATTTATTGAAATGACTGAAATTATGGAAGCACTTTCATAACTTATATTAGCTATACTCATTGGTTTTTCAGCCAACAATTTACAAGCATGCACTATTCTGTATTCATTTACAAATCGTGTAAAAGTCTTATTCGTTACCTTTTTAAAAAATCGGCAAAATGATGGTACAGTCATACTTGAAATATCCGCAACATGCTCTAAACTAATCTCCTCAAGAAAATGATCCTTTACATAATTAAATATCATATTTATCCGATCATTATCTTGAACTTGCAATTCAACAGTAAAACAGGAAGCATTCAGGAATTTGTGATCCACTGAACTTTCTAACTCTTTAAGGAGTTGTAATAGACATAATAATCGTTCAAAAGGCTGCATTTTAGCATCTTTTCTATTTTCGGCCCAACTGATTTTTTTGTTGCAGAACTATAGGCTATTCCAGACTTTGCACTTTCAAAAAAATCTACCAAAAATCTATTTTCGGGAAGCATCATAAAATCCTGACCGAATAATGTCGGTTTGAATTGAATAACTGTTTCTTTCTTATTACCTGTATTTGTATCCGTAAAACCACAATGTGGCAAATTACTTCCAATCATTATAAGATCACCATCCGTGTAGTAAGAAATATGACTTCCTATCTGCCGCTTTCCAGACCCACCATTTACGTAAACTATTTCTATTTCAGGATGATAATGCCATACATGCGCTTTGTTATTTTCATTCTCAATATATTTAAAATAAGCGAATGAACTTCCAAAACTTGGTTCTATAATTTCAAAGCTTGGGTTGACTTTTTTCATAACTACATGAAAGTTAACGAAAAACAAATATGATTTTAACTTAAAATTACATTTTATAAGAAATTATCAATATAGCATAGAAATCAGAAAATTATGCATTAAAATTTCACGATAGACCGATATATCTTTGCCATGTAAGTTATTTAATAATCATTTAATTTATTTGTTATGAAAAATTTATTAAAAACCACTTTTTTATTCACTTTAATAGCGTCTTCATCATCGACTTATAGTGATGACATCAAAATGACATTAAAACCATACACATATAATCAGAAATCACTAGTACTTTCAACAAAAGAAGCTGAAAAAATTGACTTATCGATTTATAATGTGTATGATGGAGTCGTTTACAAAGAAAGTATTAAAGCTGAAAAACACTTAACAAAGGCGTACAACTTAAATAAGTTTCCTGAAGGAAATTATTTAATCAAAGTGGTAAAAGAAGACAAAACAGTAGAATATGAAATAAAAATTACCAGAGATAAGGCTTTGGTTTCTGCTCCTTTCACTAGCAATTAGTTGAATACTTCAGATACGATAAAATATTAAGCAATCTAATCTATTACCCTCAGTATAAATTACTCATTTCAAAATAAGCTTTAGTACCAGACTAATAGCTAAAGCTTATTATAAAATAGAACTTTCTCTCCCCTATATATATTAATGCAAACTCCTTGTCCTAATCTGGATCAGGAGTTTACTTTGACCAAGTAGTAATTAAACTTTTACTAACTTTACTTTAAGTAAGTGTTAATATTTTGCAAAAACATATTGGTTTGTTCGGCTAATATTGTGTTATATAGCTATTCTTAGCAATAACCAGTTAACATATGCTCAAAAGTTAGATAGTATTCAATTTTTTCAAACGCTTTTTTTGTCAATAAATCAGTACTAAAAAATAGAAAGCAAGCCTGAGCTGTATGCTCAAGGATATAAATACAAAAGCATCAATTTTGAATATAATAAGGTCTACAACTTTAATAAAAAAGTAAATGAGGAGGTTTCTGATATTTTTAAATTATATAGAAGTTGACTTCGAAACATAATTTAATCCCCCTTTGACTAATTATTCTATTTGTGAACCTACTCCACAAGAAAGAAGTCTAAATATTGGGTAATTATCCGATAAATATTAAGGCGAAGAGTAAAAAGTCGTCTATCACTATAGTCCAAAATAAAACTCCTCACCTAATAGGGCAAGGAGATATTATTTATTTAAGTTTATTGTTGAATGCTTATATATTATAATCCTACAGTCCAACCCTTAGCCCATTCAGGCACTGCAGTACCTGCACCAGCTCCTGTAGCAGTCGCATCTTCAGTAAATACGGAAGCAACATCTACAGATGAGCCGTCACTTTTCTTACCTTTAGATTTAGTCGCAACATTATCAAATTTTACACGTGTTGCTTTTAATGATGTGCCTACATAGGTAATAGTGGCATCATTTTCTACATCAAATCCTGTTCCCCAATTCGAAAGGACAAGGTTGTCAAACATTCCCTTCGTACCTACACGTAATTTTAATGCTTGAGATTCTCCATCATGTGCTCCACGACCAATCAATGTCAAATTTTTAATAGTTGGGTTTGATATTGGATCCACTGTATGAGTTTTAAAGTTATTATCAGCCTCGACACCACGATTTCCTTTGTTCGAAGCTTCTTTAGCATACCAATTTTCATTGGTACCATTCCAGCCTTCTGTCCAGTCGAACTGATCATCCTCGTTTGAAGTAGAAACTAAATACTTCGTATTAACTGTACCACCAAACCATTCAAATCCATCATCAGAACCTTCGTGTACTTGTACGTATTCAATGGTAGTGCCTCTCCCTACGCCAAACATGGACAAACCATTGAATTCTTTTTCTGCTGAATAAGAATATCCAGAATATTCAATACGCAAATATTTAATTGAGCCAGAGTTGTCATTCACATCTGTACCACCATAGGTTAATCCAGAAACCTCAGCTGACCCTGAAGTACCGTTATTAATTGGAGCTTTTCCACATAATACTAAACCGCCCCAAGCAGCTTGAGTTTTGTTGCTAGCTGTCATTACTACAGGCTTAGCAGCAGTGCCTTCAACAAAAATTTGTCCACCTTGTGCTGTCGCGATGTATCTGATTTCCTCACCACCTTTGAAAGCTGTAGCTTCTACAGTCACACCTGCTTTGATAGTAAGCTTACCACCATTTTCTACAACTAGAGGTCCAGTTAATTTATAAACTCCACTCTCTAAAATTATATGTTCACCGTTTCTAATTGATCCCTTTAAATTTTCACGATCAACTTGCTTACCAGGATCGACAACAGTCAATTCATCATCATCACTGCTACATGCTGTAAAAATAAACGGCGTCGCAGATAGAGACATTAAAAGTAAAAGGGTTGTAACTGATTTTTTCATTATTTCTGATTTATTAATTTTCAAATTTTATTATTCAAATAAACTAAGCCAACATTAAAATGTAATTAACTGATTATTAATTAAATATTAATTTTTATATTAAAAACTATACTTAAATCCAAGGTTGAAGAATTTCCCTTTTTTGTAAGATAAGACCTTAACAGGCTCTACATTTTCTTGCCATCTCTCGAAAGCTGGATTTAAAATATTACGAGCTGAAAACTCTAAGCCTATATTTTTTGACAGCTTACTTTTTATCACTAAATCCAACATTCCAAAACCTTTGTCTACACGGTGTCCTAAACCACCTGTACCAATAGCATAAATCTTGTCCGAGTAGTAATTATAAATTACTGTACCCACAATATTTTTATCATCCGTCAGTTTTTTGTTATAGGATAAGTCTGCATTAACAATAAAATCAGAAGCACCGGTAAATCTTGAACTTAAATGAGTAGGATCAATATTCACAATACCATTTGTTTCTGTAGTTACTTTTTCAGCATCAAAATCTTGGTTCGTTTTCATAATCGCGGAATTAAATCCGAAACTCAATTTATCTTCATTAAATTCAATTATGTTCTTTTTCAACTCCAATTCTACACCATACACATAACCTTTGTCGCCCGTATTCGCATATGAAATATCATTCGTTGCCGAAGCAATCATAATTTCGTTAATCGGATTTTGAATATATTTACCAAATGCAGCAACGGAAATCAACTCTGACTCTTTAGGAAACATTTCCCATTTAAAATCCAAATTATAATTGTCTGAAGCATACAAATATGGATTACCAATAATCACTTCCGTCACATCGTCATATGGAAAACGTGCTCTCTCTTTAAATTGTGGTAATGTATAAGTTTTGCTAGCCCCTAATCTTAGATTTTGCTTATCATTAAGTGCATATTTAAGATTTAAGCTTGGAAGGAATGCGTCTTTACTATTCTTATTTTCACTCTTAGGAAATTCGATACTATAGTAATCTACACTTTGTATAATCTTTTCAAGTCGAGCACCGACAACAGCAGTTAATTTTTCCGTTAGTTTATAATCTAAACTTGCAAAACCAGCATGAATAGTTTGATCGCCATTATAATATTGGAAGGCATTTCCCGCAAATCCTTTTAACTCATAAAAGGTACCGAATCCAGCTGCCCCTAAATATTGATCAATATTATCTGGATCAATCACTGTTTGTCTATAATCTGCGGAAATATTAAAGTTCAATTGCATAACATCAAAAGATCTTCTTTTCATCCTTCCAGTATATCCAACTGTAATATTTCCTTTATTATAATCCCCTAACTTATATTTTGCAGATACATTTGCAACGAATTCATTTTCCTTTAGAAAATAATTATAGCGGTGGTTATCAGCCTCGTTGACACGAATAAACACATACTCACCATTATCCATCTTACGCAGTTGCGATTGCATACGATCAGGCATGTTTCCATCCACCATATTTGCCGCGAGTCCCCAGTTCAAATCGATTTTATCTGAGAATGTATGCTTACCTAATAATTGATTGATAATTAACTTTGTTTGGGCAAATGTATTTCTTCTTAATATACCATTACCATCTTCAGCAGCATCACGGATGTAGCCTGCAAAATCATCTGTGAATTGATCTCCAGAATTGATATACAAGAAATTATAAGCTATATTATGGTTAGTATTGATTTGGTAATTAGCATTGAACATGCCAGTAGATTTTGTGTTGTAGTTGTATCGTGTTTGAAAAAAACTTTTTAACTTATCTCCCTGAGCACCTACATTCGCATTGATACCTTCACGATATGTGTATCCATTTGCAAAATTTAAAGTAGCAAAAAGGCTTAGACGACTTTCAGTTCCGAAATTGAATGATTTACCAAGTTTTAGTCCTAAATCAACTGGCAACATCGATTTTGGATAAATATCCCAACTATTTTTGAAATGATAACTTCCTTGTGCATCAGATGGAATTAAAGAATTTGCAAATCCAAAAAAGTTTGGTCCTTGTTGTAGTTTAAAATTCCCAGCTTCTTTTAAGGCATTTGTATTAACTGTAGATCCAAAAGAAACTTCGAAGAATTGATCTCCTTTGAAATTTTTCGAACCAATATCCACATTAGCTCCTCCAAAATCTCCTATTAACGTAGCATTGTGTAATTTATCCACACCGATGTAATCTACTACATCCGTACTGAATATATCCAATGCAATATTTTTAAGATTTGGATCACTTGAAGGAATTGGTAAACCATTTAATGATGTGGTGTTATAACGATCGCCCAGACCACGAACATATACTTGACTGCTTCCCTCTTGCTTAGACACGCCAGATAATTTTGATACTGCTATAGCAGCATCTCCTACACCTTTTCTGGATAATTCCTCGACTCCAATTTTTTCGACTACAAGTGAGGCATTTTTTCTTTCTTCTAATAATGCTATTTCACTGATTTGTGTGCGACGACGCGAAATAACAACTTCATCCAATGCCGAACTCGTATTTACTAACACGACATTGATCATTTCCCAATTTTTATCCGAGAAATTCACAGGAACAATTTCTTTGTTATATCCCAAATAACTGGTTTCTACACTGAATTTACCTTTTGCGTTTACTGGCACTGTGAATTCCCCGCGCTCATTGGTAGATGTTTTTCTACCATTTTCTAAAACAACGATACTCACACCAGGTATCGGCTGCAAAGTCTCTACATCAATTACACGACCTTTGATACCTAATGCAGAAGTACCATCAGCAATAGGATGACTATTTTTTTGTAATGCAACTAAAGTTTTTGAGCTATCTGAACTAGAGTTAGGTACTTGATTATTCTTATGATTATTTAGCAAATCGACATTTAACTTTGTCAATTGCCCTTCTGTGATTAATACAGAATCAATAGTTTGCGTTTGCCAGCCTTTAGAAGAAAATTCAAGTGTGTATTGACCTTGGGTCAAGCCAGCTAATGTATTATGACCGCTTGGCTCTGATATTATTTTTTTATCCAGTGAAATAATCTTGACAGCAATACCAGAAATAGGCTCTCCAGTTTTAGCATTTTTTATAGTACCAGAGACTAATCCTGCACGCTGAGCTACAACGATTCCATTTAAAATTACACCTAGTAATAATAAACTTGCCTTATTGATGTGTAAATCTACTTTCAACTTTATTTAATTTTAATTTAACACAAATTAAAAGCAAGCAGATTAACTGAATATTACGCGCAAATTACCTTTTGATAACCGAATGATTAAGCAATTGTTAATCCATCTAATAATAGAATGGTTTAGGATAACTTCACTTCTTATATATTAGCACATATTGAGTTAAGATTAATTTTATTTTACGTCCTACACTGTATTGAAGATGTAATAATTTTAATAGAATTTTCTTTTATTAAGGTAATGTCTATACCTTTAAACATTATCTAAAAAGCTATTTAGAAATAAAAGTCTATGATACGTTCAGAAAATCTTACGTTTAAATATCCCAACGCTGCTGATCTTAAATTTCCAATTGTTCATATTGAAAAAAATAAGCATTCCCTTTTATTAGGTGAATCAGGAAGTGGCAAAACAACTTTACTTCATTTGCTAGGAGGACTATCTGCACCTACTTCTGGCAAAGTTTTTATAAATGACACTGATATTTATGCATTAAGTGAACAAGAAAGAGATCTTTTCAGAGCAAAAAATATGGGCTTTATTTTCCAAGATGCACATCTACTTAAAAATCTGACTATCGAAGAGAATATTTTATTAGCACAATATCTGGCGAAAGAAAAGCAAGATAAGAAAGCAGTAGCTGATATTTTAAACAGATTACAAATCGAAGAGAAATCTAACAGCTATCCTAATCAGCTTAGTAGAGGGCAATTGCAACGAGCAGCCATTGCACGTGCTGTGATTAATAAACCAAAAGTTTTAATTGCAGATGAGCCAACTGCTGCATTGGATGATTCGAACACAGCGCATGCTATGGATTTAATTTTACAAATCGTAGCAAACTATGATGCTACTCTATTAATTGCCACACACGACACTCGAATTAAATCTTACTTTGCTAACACCTATCAATTATAATATAAGACTATGAATACTTTATCTCTTGTTTGGAAAAATATTTCACAACAATGGGGATCCACATTGTTAAGTGTCCTACTTACTGCTTTTGGTGTGGCTATTCTTATTGTCATATATATAAGTTCTGTAACTCTTGAAAAACAATTAGAAAATAACACTAAAAATATTGATTTAGTAATTGGGGCAAAAGGAAGTCCTATGCAATTGATATTGAGTTCTCTTTATCACGTTGATAACCCTACGGGCAATATTCCGATGAGCGAAGCGAATAAACTTGCCGAAAATCCGTTAGTACAATTAGCAACACCAATTTCCTTAGGCGACAATTACAAAGGTCATCGAATCATCGGTACCGATGCTAGTTTTCTAGAATTATACGAATTAAAATTAGAAGAAGGTAAATTATGGAGTAAATCCTTTGAAGTCGTTTTAGGAGCCGAAGTCGCCCGAAAGCATAATCTTAAAATAGGTGATCAGATTTTCAGTGCTCACGGCCTATCTGCAGATGCACATCAACACGACGAACACCCGTTCACTGTCGTTGGAATTTTGAATCCCGCTCAGTCTGTGGTTGATAATTTGATATTGAGCAATCTTGCAAGTGTGTGGGAAGTTCATGGAATAGCACATAATGGCGAGCATATTCACGGTGAACATTGCGACCACGGCCATGATCATGATCATAACCATTCGCATGAAAAAAATTCTGTATCACATAACCATAAGGATGAGCACAACCACGAACATACAGATCATGCACATCATGAAGAACACGATCACAGTCATCACGATCATAAACACGAACCCACTGAATCATCACCTGTACACGAAGAGGAATTAGTAACGGAAAAACCACAAAATAATGAATTTATTAAAAGTCTTGGACAAGATATGATCGAAGATCAAGGTGTCGAAATCACAGCATTGCTAATAAAATATAGTTCTCCTACAGCAATTAGTGTATTACCAAGAATGGTAAATCAAAGCACACAGATGCAAGCAGCTTCACCAGCAATGGAAAGCTCTCGCATATTCTCATTGTTAGGCGTTGGATTTGATTCTTTAGGCGTTTTGGCATATGTAATTATGATAATTGCCGGCTTCAGCGTTTTTATAAGTTTATACAATGCAATGAAAGATCGAAAATATGATTTAGCAATAATGCGAACTTTGGGAGCTACTAAAGCTAAACTTTTTACACTTACTATAGTCGAAGGATTGGTCATTACACTTATTGGTGGGACTATTGGATTGATTTTGGGTCATGTAATTTTATATTACATCAGTTTACAAACTAGTGAAAGCGCGGATTTTATTCAAGCATTTAGCGTGAATCCTAAAGAGTTCTTTATTTTACTTACTGCTGTATTAATTGGAATGACTGCAAGTATTATTCCTGCTATCAAAGCCTATCAAACAACTATTTCAAATACATTATCTTCAAAATAAATGAAAAAGTATTTAATTATATTGGTTTTAAGCATCTTTTCAGTAGGCGCTAAAGCACAAATATCTGGTTTCAATCAAGGTTTAGATATTCCTGATCATACTCCTATGATGAATAGCACATGGGAAGCAATTGATAAAATGATGTATAAAGTAACAACAAGCGGAAATAAGAAAGTATACACACCACATTATCCCGCAGAGTTAAAAAAATTAGAAAATAAGATTGTAGAATTACCGGGATATTTAGTTCCATTGACTAGCGGACGTCAGCACAGTACATTTATGCTATCCGTTTTACCTATTGCACAATGTCAGTTTTGCGGTACGAATGGTATCCCTCCTATGGTAGAAATTTTCATGAAAAAAGGCACTGTAAAATTCACAGAAGAACCTTTGAAAATAAAAGGAAAGATGGTTTTTAATCCAGAACCTTTAAAAGGAAATGCAGAAATTCAAATCGTCGATGCAGTAATCGTAAATTAGCGATTTAATAAAGAGACTTCAATAACTGAAGCCAATGCTGCTGTCTCAGTACGCAAGCGAGCTTCACCCAAAGACAAAGGAACAAAGCCAGCTTCAATAGCCTGGCTTATTTCTTTTTCAGAGAAATCGCCTTCTGGACCTATTAGAATCAAATATTTGCCCTTTGGTTTGAAAGTCGAAGTAATATGTTTCTTTTCTAAATCAACACAATGTGCTATACCTTTGGTATAATCGACATGCTTGATGTCTTGAATAAACTTCGTAAAAGTTATGATAGGATTAATTTGTGGTAAATAAGCTTTTAGAGATTGTTTCACCGCAGCTATTGCGACTTTTTCTAAACGCTCCACTTTTACATCTTTACGTTCGGAATGTTCACAAATAACTGGAGTATAGGAATTAAGACCGATTTCAGTAGCTTTCTCCAAAAACCATTCTATTCGATCAATATTTTTAGTCGGCGCTACTGCCATATGAATTTCATAAGACATTTTACCGAACTCCTCTGTTACAGACAAAACACGCAGAGTGGTTCTCTTTGGATGAGGATCAATTATTTCAGTTTCATAAATTCCACCTCGTCCATCGATGAGATGAATCCTATCCCCTTCACCGAGGCGTAACACTCTGACAGCATGTTTACTTTCCTCTTCACTCAACATGAATGTATTATGCTGAGGATTAATCTCTTGTGTATAAAATAATTGCATATTAAGAATCAGAATTCTCGTCATCAATTACCTCCACAATATCAAGTTTTACATACTCAATATTCTGTTGAGTTTTTTTCATTATAGTAAATCGATATCCGAATTCTTCCGTAGACTCACCTACATCAGGTATTTTTTCAAAAACATGACTTACTAAACCAGCTACTGTATCGTAATCAGAACTTTCAGGCAATTCGATAGGTAAATATTCGTTTACGTAGTGTACACCGGCTCCTGCGTCTAGCATAAATTCAGTTTCTGATATTTGCTCTACCACAGGCGTCTCTTCATCGTATTCATCTTGAATATCACCGACCAATTCTTCAACTATGTCTTCCAAAGTAACCATACCTGAAGTACCACCAAATTCATCCAAAACAAAGGCTATCTGAATACGTTTTTGCTGGAATTCAGCCATTAAATCATTAATTTTCTTTGTTTCAGGAATGAAATAAGGCTTTCGCATGATACTTTTAAGCTCGATCTGTTGTCCCTTGAATAATAATGGCAAAATATCCTTGGTATGTACTACGCCGACAATTTTATCAATATTATCGTCATAAATAGGAATTCGAGAGTATCCTTCTTCTGTGACAGTATTAATAAACTCTTCTGCGGGATCATTTTGCTCTACTGCGATAATTTTAGTACGAGGCACCATAATATTCTTTACAATACGCTCATTAAAATCGAAGACATTTTTGATCAGCTCATGTTCCGAAAGATTTAAAGCACCAGATTCTTTACCCTTATCTAATAAATATTGAAGCTCTTCGGAAGAATGGTAAGCCTCTGAGGGATGAGGCGTAATACCAATTAATTTTAGCAAGAAATTAGCAAATCCATTAAAAACATAAATTAAAGGCATCATAAGCCAATAAAACAACCTTAACGGAACTGCTACTTTCATTGTTGTAGCGATTGGCTTTTGAATAGCAATAGATTTTGGTGCTAATTCACCCAATACCACATGCAACAAAGTTATAGATCCAAAGGCAAGCACTAATCCTGTACCTTTAGCCCAACTTTGCGCTATATCAATATTGAAATAAGTAAAAAGTTTATTGACAATGTCTGTCATAACTTCTTCACCGATCCATCCTAAGCCTAGAGATGCTAAAGTAATACCTAGCTGCGTTGCAGCTAGGTATTTATCCAAATGCTCTGTAATATTCTTTGCAATTTTTGCTACATTGCTACCAGACTTAGCCTGTAGCTCGATCTGCGATGCCCTTACTTTGACAATCGCAAACTCCGCGGCGACAAAAAAGCCATTTGCAAAGACCAATAAAAATGTCCAAAAAATATCGAGAGCCATTTGATTATTTATTTCTTATTTCCGTATTGTAAAGCTCAATACTTTCGTTGATGATATTTTGAGCATAAGCACGACCATAAAGGTTTTGAACCTCAACACTTTTACCTTCTAATGCTTTGTAATCTTGGAAGAAACGCACGATCTCTTTCATCGTGTGCGGAGGTAACTCCGACAAATCGTTGATGTAATTCACAGATACATCGTTTTTAGCTACCGCAATGATCTTGTCATCTTGTTCGCCACCGTCAATCATGTGCATCACACCGATAACTTTAGCTTCAATCAAACTCATTGGGTATACATCTACAGAACTAATTACCAAGATATCTAATGGATCTTTATCATCACAATAAGTTTGTGGAATAAAACCATAGTTAGCTGGATACATTACTGAAGAAAATAAAACACGGTCTAATTTGATTAAACCACTGTCTTTGTCAATTTCGTATTTTGCTTTCGAACCTTTAGGAATTTCTATTATAGCATTTACTGAATTTGGCACGTCGTCTCCAGGAGATACTTGATGCCAAGGATGTTGTGTACTCATTAATATAATTACTGTTTATTTTGTTGTTTATTTTTGACTTCTATTTTTTATCCATCGCTTTATTAAAGCTATAATAATTGGTAAGAATGCGATTACAATCATTCCAATCACAATATATTCCACGTAGTTTATTATTTGCGGAAATGCTGCTCCTAAATAATATCCTGATAATGTCAATACACCAACCCAAATTAAGGCCCCAGAGACATTATAAAAAACGAACTTTTTGAAGTCCAATTTTACTACGCCAGCGAATATGGGTGCAAATGTACGAATAATCGGAACAAAGCGCCCAACAACCAAAGCAGATCCACCATATTTTTGGTAGAACTCTTCCGCCATTACAATATATTTCTGTTTAAAAACTACGGAATCCTTCCGCTTAAATAGCATAGGACCGGCTCGATATCCAAACCAATATCCAGCAAAGTTACCTGCTATTCCCGAACCTAGTATACCAAAAAACATGGTTGTGATTGTTACATCAATCTTATTTAATGCACAAAACAATCCTGCTAGAAACAATAAATAATCGCCTGGTAAGAAAAAGCCAAAGAAAAGACCTGTCTCGGCAAATACAATCAAGCACACTATATAGAATCCACCATGACTTAGTAAGTACTCTGGATCCATCAATTGCTGGAAAGAAATTAAAAAATCTTGCATAGTTGTTAGTTAAAAAGACAATAGCTGTAGTTTACTATTCAGCATTCGTCACTTCTGAAATTGCTTGACGAATATCTTCAGCAATTTTGTTCATCTCATCAGCTGGCAATGATAATTTTGGTTTATCAAAGCTCATATCACTAACCTTATTTAACGGAATCAAATGAATGTGTGCATGTGCTACCTCCAAGCCGACTACAGCTACACCCACTTTTTTACATGGAAATACTTTCTTAATGCCTTGTGAAACTATTTTAGCGAAAATCCAAAGCCCCATATATTCATCGTTTTCGATATCGAATATGTAGTCGGTTTCCTTCTTAGGAATTACCAATACATGCCCCGGCGTTAATGGAGATACATCTAGAAATGCTAAAAAATCATTACTCTCAGCGACCTTATACGCAGGAATCTCACCGGCAACAATTTTAGAAAATATTGTAGACATAAACTTTTATCAAATCTGTGTATTCGCAAATATAATAAAATCTATATGACTAATTCGTATATATTATAGTTGATTTGATATTCTTATTACATTAAGATTATGAAAGTTTTTAAGCTTGTAAGGAATTTATAATGCTGGAATTGTTAGTATCTAAAAAGTTTTAACTAAAAAATTCTTTTGTTTAAAGAGGTAAAAAGAATAATTCTAAGCGGAGTTAATAATTTATTAAAAATTACTCCGATTAGAATTACTGATTTTGGTGATAGGATAAATAATTTGATTATTTATCCTAGAATGATTACGAATTTTTATTTGAAATTTGTCCTTACAGTCGGACCTTCTACAGTTAAATCACCATTGGAATCAATTTGGAGCGGATCCATAAAGACCACTCGGTCATCTCCTGTTACAGAAGTCCTACCATGATAAACACACCAAATATTACCATTTTTATCCGTTAATAAACTATTGTGACCAGTTCCTGTTACAACACCACCCTTACTTGTATTTTTCTCTAAAACTGGGTTATTTATTGATTTGGTAAAAGGTCCCAATGGATGATTGGAAGTTGCATAGCCTACAGCATAATTTTCTCCAGCATAAAAATTGGCAGAGTACATCATATAATATATGTCATTATGTTTAAATAAATACGAACCTTCAGTCCATCTGCGATTTATTTCACCACTTGTTACAGACCTACTCTCCCATTCGGATTGTTTGTCATCCATTTTTACTGGAGGACGAAGCAATAAAACTGGCTCTCCAATTACGCCGGAAAAATCAGCCTTTAGTTCTACTCCGTAAATCCAACTTTCTTCAATATTATCATACATACCTTTCTCTTTAGCCCAAGTCGCAATTTCACTGTCAACTGAATGTTTGTAACAACATCTTGAGTAATACAAAAACAATCGCCCATCTTCACTGAAATATACATTTGCGTCTATAATTGGGTATCCTGGATCAAAAAGTGGAGCACCTGTCATATCTTCAAAAGGACCTAAAGGGCTATTGGAGACAGCTACACCAATTTTATAATTTTCAAGTTCATTATTAGGGTTATCCTTCCAATGTGAGCTATAAAACATATAGTATCTATCATTGTAGTGATAAACTTCCGGAGCCCAAAAATCTTTAATGCCCCAAGATTTTGTTTGATTATTGGTATACACAGCTCCTTTATTCTCCCAATTGACCAGATCAGATGACGTATACACTCCAAAACCATTTTCTACTCCTCCTGTCCCATACATATAATACAGATCCGATTGTTTATCATATAAAACATACGGATCACCAAATTTTACGTTTAAAGGATTATTGGAAACAACAGTTTTATTTTTCGGTTGTTGTGGCTGTTGACATGATAAAATACAAAATACCAGAGTTAGTATGAAAGTTATAATTTTTTTCATAAGTATTATTTTTGGGGTTTAAAAAATGGTTTTCTTTGGCTCTTTTCACCAACTTTAGCATCGATAATTGTAGGCCAATCATTTTCCCAAATAATCTTATCTAAAAGTAATACTCTGCGACTTGCTCCACTAGCAACCTTTCCATTCGAAGAATTGATACCGTGATATAAGATCCAATCTTGTTTATTGTCATCTGTAAATATTCTAGAAGTGTGACCAGGACCAACATAGTTTTGACTTCGCTCTAATAGTAATGTTCCATTACCTCTGTTTCGTATATCTCGCCCCTCTTTATCCAAATAAGGACCTTCCAATTTTTTTGACCTCCCTACCAAAACATGGTAAGTACTATTTACGCCCTCGCAACAAGAACCTTTAGAACCAATGAAATAATAATAATCTTTTCTTTTGTGTATAACCACGGCTTCAAAATCACCTGCTGCAATTTTGAATTTCTGTGACAAATCTGGAACTGAAAGACCATCGTTACTTAATGGAATGCCAAATGTTCCTTGTGTAGTGGCATCACTAAAACTTCCCCAAAACAAATATTTTTTACCTTTATCTTCCCAATAGAAGGGATCGATAGAATTTGGAACACCCACTTCTTTGCTAAGAAACAACTTTCCTTTGTCTATAAAAGGGCCTTGAGGCTGAGCGGCTACTGCGACACCTATCCCTGGATTCGGATCGCCCCAAGTTGAATATGCATAATACATCACGTATTTGCCATTCACATATACGACTTCTGGTGCCCACAATGCACCATTTTTTTTCCATACTGGTTTTGATTCAAAAGCTTGTCCAATATTTTGCCAATTCGTCAGATCTGTAGAAGTTAGGATTGGTATAAGTCGAGAACCTACTCCATCCCCCCAGTCGTCCTGCGTACCATAAGCATAAAAAAGTCCAGATTTGGGATCGCGCAATACTGTGGGATCTGCGAAAATAGGTTCAAAAACGGGATTTTTATATCTAGTGCTTGAGGTGTCACTCAGCTCCTCCTCAACTGATCTTCCACATGCTATATTAACAAGACAAACCCCAATCACTAGCATTACTATTTTTCGTACTTCAAAATTTCTCATTTATCCTTTTTATTTAATCGTTCCTAAAATCATCCAGACCGCTATTGTCCCTCCATCCAAATTGGAAGCGACTGTAGCTACTATCGTGTGTTGATCCCATAATGAAATAGATCCCCATTTTGCTTCCCGATCTAATGGCACTTGGAATGGTTGATCTAAAATTCTAAAGTTTTTCCCTTCTTTATCTCCAATAGCCACGTCCATCGTAGATTTTTCCCAATCATTTGTGCGGTTTCTGGTAGTCTGGTAAGACATCATAATTTCGCCACTTGGGAGTCGCATTATATACGGAGCTCCAGCATACGTTTCGTCCGAAAGAGGATTTGCTAAGGCATTGTTACGTTTATTCGTATCACCTATTACAGGAATCTCCCACGGAGTTTGAAGTGATGTACGAACAATATATGGTTTAAATTGCCCCTGTTTATTATCTTCGATCGCGACTAATATTTCATTGCCAGCTATGACTGGTACGGGCATTCCGTCTCTTCGATGAGTTCTGAATGATACCATCTTTGCATCTCCCCATGTTTCGCCATTGTCCTTAGATTGTATGTAAGATATTTCCTGCTCATCTGAATTGGTATAGGGTTTTTCATTTGCAAAATATATGTGAATGTCTTTATTAGGAAGTTGTAAAAATGCGGGCTCCCAACATCCATCACCGAATCTCGGATGTGCTTCAAATACAACTTGAATATCTTCCCACATTTTACCTTCGTCCATACTTCTTCTTATAGCAATTGCGTAAGGCGAAATTTCCGCCATCGAGGGTCTATAATTACATGCCATTGCCCAATGTCCATTACTCAAGGCAATAAATTCAGGGTTTGACATGTTGACCCGAGTTTTTAAAGTGCCTTTGGAATATTCGAACGACGAAAATACCACCTGTGGTGACGACCATGTTTTCCCCTTATCCGAACTCTGAATTAATTCCACATTCCCAGCAGCCTCATATACCGCAACTATTCTCCCATCTCCCAAAGATTTAATGCGAGGATAACCAGCGTAGCTTAGCTTTCTTCCTTCTAAGGGTGCAATTTTTCGTAATGTAGATTTATCCCATACAACTTTCTTCAATTTCTTAGGATCATCAGCTTCTGATACAGTATCATCACTCGCTTTGCAAGATAAATTGACAAGAAATAAAATTAAAAATATAAACCACCTATTAATCATCTTTTTGGGTTTTTAAATGAAGTATATCTTCACCCTTAAATATAGGCTCTTGGTAATCATTCTCTTTCTTCAAAAACACAAAAGGTACAATGGCTGTCCGTCTAGGGCCTACTTTTTGTGAAGAAAAGTGCGTGTGACACACATAATACCAATCTTGTCCTTTGCTAAATACATCTCCATGACCTGTACCAGACCATTTCGTATTATGTATACTTAATAAAGCATTTTCTCCGATTCTTTTCCATGGGCCATATACATTGTCTGATACTGCTGCCCCTACGGCATACTTAGGATTTCGAAAATCATTCGCAGAATAAAACATATAATAGCGACCATCATGACGAATCACTGTTGGTCCCTCAGCCACTGGCCAAGTTACGTTGTCAACATTTTCCCACGGCAGTGATGCATTAATACACTCTTTTAATGTTTCCTTTTTTATTCCTGAATAATCTTCGTTCAGTTCCGCTACGAAAATTCTATTACCTTGTTGCAATTTAACATGGTACATATATTTTTTTCCATCGGTATCTATAAAAATAAAGGGATCAATTTGTTTACCTTCCGTAATAACAGGGGTATGATTGATTTGCTTGAATGGCCCCAATGGTGAATCACTCATGGCTATTGCAATATTTTCGTTAGCTGTATAGGCCATCAAGAATTTACCATTCTCATACCACACTTGAGGTGCCCAGAAACCTACATCTCCAAAAACATCTTTTTTGACAAGTGCGAAGCCATTATTTGCTCCAACAGGCCCTGTCCATTCAACCAGATCTTTTGACTGATAAACTTCAAATCCGAGATCCGCATTATCACCTTTTGTACCATATAGATAATAGGTACCATCATGATAAAAGATAGTAGGATCAGCTTGAAATACACCATTTAGCTTTTCTTGTTGTTGAATTTTAGACAATCCTAGATTTGTTTTGTAACGTGCTGAAATTAACAAATAAGGTATTCCAAAGAACAATAAAAAAAGAAGACCTATTTTATATTTTCTATTTCTTGCTCGATTATCTATCATATTTAGATTTATAAGTATTTCCTTAAAAATTTCTTACCTGATCGTGTCTTCTCGATTATTGTTTATATACACATCTCGTATTTTCAGATTATCACTTACATTGGGTTTATAATGATTAATTCAAAATTCAATATAACTTTTCACAAAGAATTTCCATATTGTTTCATAAAATCATTAAATTGTTTCATATTACAACCTTTGATAAACCAAATGACCATTAGACTTTTAATCTTTACGTTTTTCTTATTCACTTTTAATCATATTCAAGCCCAACATTATTACTTCAATCATTACAAGGTAGAAGATGGTGTTTCGAACAATACGATTATTTGTAGTGCACAAGATCAAGATGGTTTCATGTGGTTTGGTACTAAAGATGGACTAAACAGATTTGACGGCTACAGATTCAAACATTTCTTTTTGGAATCTAATCGCACGAATAGTCTTGTTAGTAATTTCATTCATAGTTTATTAGTTCGCTCCAACAAAGAATTGTGGGTAGGAACAGATCAGGGAATCTACATTTTCAATCCTTACGAAGAAAAGTTTACTGCTATAGAAAACTTTGAAAAAGGTGAAATTTTAAGCATTCAAGAGGATGAAGAGGGTAATATCTGGTTTATATCTAACAATCGACTATATCAATATATTGCTAATTCCCACAAAATTATAAGTAAAACACCTCACTTCTTGATCAATGCATTTTGTATTGATAAACTAAATCAAGTTTGGGTTGGCACAAATCAAAAAATTATTAACATCGCGAATTCATTAGAGTATCATCTTCCTATCCAAAAAGATATACCGAATAGAATTGAACGATTATATGCTGATGAGACAAATGATATTTGGATAGGAACATCAAAAAAAGGAGTATTCAGATGGAACAGAAATTCTAAAACAATTACGAACCTAATAGAGACCGTAAAAGAGAATGTTCCTTTATTTGTCAGAGATATTAAGCAAATTTCACCATCAGAATATTGGTTAGCTACTGAAAGTGGGTTAATAATCTATAATAGTGTAAAAGAGAATTATCATATTCTACAACATGAAATAGACAATCCTTGGAGCGTTTCAGATAATGCGCTTTACACAATCACGAAAGATCATCAAGGTGGTATATGGATTGGTTCTTTTTTTGGTGGCATCAATTATTACCATAATTCAAATAATTTGTTCGAAAAAATATTCCCTCGATTTAGTACAAATTCTTTACAGGGACATGCCGTTCGTGAGATTGTTGAGGACAATTTTTATAATATATGGATTGGAACAGAAGATAACGGATTGTCGCATTGGAATCCTCGAACGAACGAATTCAAACATTTTAATCTCAACTCCAATTTAGCTCACACAAATATTCACGGATTAGCAATCATTGGTGACAGTTTACTTGTTGGGACCTTCGATCATGGTATGAATGTCATTGATGTCAAGTCCAAAAAAGTTATAAAATATTTTGATTCACAAAACACTAATAAAACACTTTCAGATAACTTCATTTTTCATATCTACAAAACAGCACACAACCGAATACTAATAGCTACTTCTAGAGGCTTGTTTGAATTCTATCCTGGTAAAGACACCTTCAAACTCGTAGAAAGTGCTCCTTCCCATATTTTTTATACATCAATTTTTCAGGATAAAGATCAAAATATATGGTTGTCTACTTGGAGAGATGGACTACTCAGACTAAGCAATAATCAACTTACAACTTACAGACATAATCCTAATGATTCCAATTCTATAAGCAGTAATAGGATAAATAAGGTTTTTCAAGATTCGGATAATAATATTTGGATTGCGACCGAAATCGGATTATGCAAATGGAATAAAAAATCAGATACTTTTCAATCATTTACGAAAAAGAACGGTTTACCAAGTAATTTAATTTTAGCTATTCAAGAAGATAATAGAAAAAACCTATGGATATCTTCTACCAATGGATTGATAAGGTTAAACACAGAGGACCTAAAAATTAAAATTTACAACCAAGATTTAGGCATTCTTACTCCACAATTTAATTATAATTCTACGCTCAAAGACTCCAAAGGGTTATTGTATTTTGGCTCTTCCAAAGGGTTAATACGATTTGCACCCCATATGATTAACGATGATTTTTCGACAATAAGTACCACTCCAATTTATATAACAGGGATACAGACACACCAAAAAGAACTATCAATCGGTAGAGCCAAAAATAATTTAAAAAAATCGATTATATATACGGACAAAATTGAACTGGAGCACGATGAATCAACCATTTCTTTAGAATTTGCTGCGTTGAATTATACCTCTGCCAAATCTACCTCTTATCGCTATAGATTATTAGGATTGGATACTACTTGGACATTTACTAGAAATTCAACCAAGGCAAATTTCACTAAAATTCCTTCTGGGAGTTATACTTTCCAAGTGCAGGCTGTTGATGCTAATGGTGACGCTATTTCAGTTACCAAATCCTTACAGGTAATAATTCATCCTTCAATTTGGGCGAGTTTACCTGCTAAGATTATATATCTTCTACTCCTATTTTCCACTCTAGTTTTTATCATAATAGTATATGACAGAAGAATTAAAGAAAAAAATAGAAAAAGACTTGAAATCATTAAGGCACACAAAGAACAAGAAATTTATAAGGCCAAAATGAATTTTTTCATGAGTATTACGCACGAAATAAAAACACCGCTTACATTAATTCGTGCACCAATTGAAAGGTTACAAGAAGATGAGCTCCCTCCTGAAAAACGAAGAAACTTGGTTAGCATTATTTACAATAACACAGAAAAATTAGTCAGACTAACTGATAAACTATTAGATTTTAGAAAAACGGAAAGCAGTCAATTCAGTCTTAAACTCGAAAAAAAATCAATAAACAAATTAGTAAGAACCTGTATACAAGAATATCAAACATTAATAGAAAGAAAAAGTATCAAATTGACATTTTCAGCCACACAAGAAGTAGAAGCGAGTATTGATGTAGAAGCAGTATATAAAATAATAGACAACTTGCTGTCAAATGCAATTAAATATTCTGAAAGAAGAATTACGATTGAGCTAAATGTCATTTCAGATCCAATTCCAAAAGTTAGGCTAGTCTTTAAAAATGATGGAATATTACTATCAGAAAAGGAAATTAAAAGCATTTTCAAACCTTTTCATCGCTCCAGTGAGCACTATCAGATTGAAGGATCGGGACTTGGGCTTGCCTTAGCGAATTCATTTGCAACATTACATGGTGGAAGTTTGTTTTTTGAAGAAAATAAAGAAAAATTGAATATATTCGTATTACAATTACCTGTTTAATAACCAATTCTATGTCAATCTTTTCCAGTCAAAAATCGACTATTTTGCTTGCAGATGATAATCAAGATATTCTGGATTTTATAGCAGATGACTTAGCACACTTATTTAACATTGTAAAAACGTCTAATGGATTACAAGCATTCGAATATGTAAAAAACAATAATGTAGATGTAGTAGTCAGTGATATTATGATGCCTGTGATGAATGGCTATGAGTTATGCGAATTACTTAAAGAAAACAGTACTTTCTCGCATATTCCCTTTATAATGCTTACTGCCAAAAATAGTATACAATCAAAAATCGAAGGGTTAGAATATGGCGCAGATGCGTACATAGAAAAGCCATTTTCTCCGAGCTTCTTACAAGCACAAATTACTAGTCTAATCCGAAACAGAAAAAATGTACGAGAACATTATGTAAATATAAGTGATGCTCCTATTGCAAAGCCCAAACTCAACAAATCAGATCAACAATTCCTTGATAAAATTCATCTTTTTATTCTGGATAATATTACAGACCAAGATTTGTGTGTGGATAGTATTGCTAACAAGATGAATATGAGCCGCCCCACCTTGTATCGAAAAATAAAATCTTTATCGGATTTACCACCAAACGAACTTATAAATATTGTTCGACTAAATAAAGCAAAACAATTACTTAGCGAAGGTGAATTAAAAATTTACGAAATATCTGATTTAATTGGATATAGTAATCCTTCTCATTTAAGCCGTAATTTTCAAAAACACTTTGGTATGACGCCCAAAGACTATGCAGACTTTCTGAAAAATGGAGAAATAAAAATATAAAAGTTTATAAAAACGTGAAGGGTTCTAATCTGCTAATAGAACCCTTCATATTTTGTTATAAGTATTATAAGCGGTTATGGCAATACCGCTCATAACCTTTATAAAATATTATCTTGAAATCTCTAAAACTTCAAATTCAATCTCACCAGCTGGCACTTGCACTACTGCTACATCACCAACAGATTTACCCAATAAACCTTGCGCAATTGGAGATTTGACTGAAATTTTCCCTGCTTTTAGATCCGCTTCAGTTTCTGACACCAATTGGTAAGTCATTTCTGCACCATTTTTCTTATTCTTGATACGAACAATAGACAATGCTAGAACTTTAGATAAATCCAATTTTGATTCATCAATCAAGCGTGCGCTCGCCAATACCTCTTCTAGTTTAGCTATTTTAGCTTCATGCAACCCCTGAGCTTCTTTTGCAGCATCATATTCTGCATTCTCTGACAAATCACCTTTGTCTCTTGCTTCTGCAATTGCGTTAGCAATCTTAGCTCTTCCTTCAGTTTTTAAATACTGTAATTCCTCTTTGAGCTTTGCTAACCCTTCTTCGGTGTAATAAGTTACTTCTGCCATAATTATATTTATTAACTTAATTATTTTAACACAAAATTTTAAACAAAAAAATAAACAAGACCATTCGCTCTATGAGAAAATGGTCTTGTTCATCGATTAATACGAAGATATATTTTAAATGTTAATATTCCAAATAAATCTTCTGCTATTCTTCATCTACAAATTTATACCCTAAACCACGAACAGTTTGTAAATAAGTAGGTTTATCAGGGTTGCTCTCAATTTTTTTACGTAAACGTACCACATGCATATCTAAGGTTCTTGTGTTCACATTAGAACTGTATCCCCAAACAACTTCCATTAATTCTTCACGTGTAATTTCCTTACCCATGTTTTGCAAGAAATGCAGCAAAATACGGTTTTCCAATATCGTTAATTCTATTTTTTTACCATCACGAATCAACGAATGGATTTGAGGATGATGTTCAGTTTTACCAAAAAAGTATACATCTTTATTCGCATTCTTAGGCACGAAGAAACGCACTTTATTATCAATCATAGCCACCAACACGTCCATATTGAATGGCTTGGTAATATAATCCGTAATTCCATGACTATATGCGTCGATTTTATCAACATCTTGGGACTTAGCTGTCATCATGATGATAATATTTTCAAAGCCCTCTTTACGTACTGCTTGACATACATCAATTCCTTCTTTACCTGGTAACATCCAGTCCAAAAGAACGATATCAGGCTGCACAGATAATATTAACTCTTCTGCTTCAATTCCATTACCGGACTGAACTACTTTATATCGCTCTGTCTGTAAACGATGACTGATCAAAAAGCGTAAATTCTCATCGTCTTCTATGACAGCAATTGTTATATCTCTATCCATAATTTAAACATTTCTAACGTCTATAGGAAAAATCAATGTAAATGACGTCCCTACATTCAATTCACTTTCTACCTTAATCTCACCCCCCATAAATTCGGTGATTTCTTTACAAAACGCCAAGCCCAAACCTATACTTCCTTGTTGGTTGAATTGGTTCTTGACGCGATAGAATTTCTTAAAAATACTATTAAATTCTTTCTTATCTATACCTATGCCTCGATCTTTGAATAAAATAACAAAATTTTTCTTAGTTTGTTCCACTTTTATCTCCAAAAACCTATTTGCAGGGTCAGAATACTTATATGCATTGTCAATCAAATTCTGAAATACACTATGTAATAATACAGGATCAGCATATATCTCATCCCTCACCTTTACACTGTCCTTTAATGATAGGTCAGGATATTTGATGCGCGTCGATTCAAAAACATGTTGACAAAACTCCTCTAAATCTATAAACTCTCCATTAAATTTTATAGATTTATTTTCAATTTGAGCAAATGATAACAATTTATTCATTAAGCTATTTAGCTTATCAGCCTCTTGATCCAAAATACGACCATACATAGCCCTTTCTGTATCGCTAATTTGTTCTGCACTTTTGATATTGTTACCAGCTATTTTGATAACACTAACAGGGGTTTTAAATTCATGAGTTAAGTTATTGATGAAATCATATTGCAATTGAAACATTCTATTATTAATCAAAACATTGCGATATATCAAATAACCAATCAACAGCAAAATCAAATAAATCAAAACCAAAATCACAACAACAGGAAAAAACCATTTATTCACTTCCTTTGTGATATGACTTTGAGAAGTTTCAAATTGCAGTTTGTAGTCTGAAAGTGCCCCTGGTAATGCAATTTCTGTTTTTAAATAGGATTGTTCGTTCAACGAATATTGATCTACTACTGGCTGAATAGTTATATCCTCGTACAGATTTGGATACTTATTCTTGACTTTAATTTTCGTTGGATTAATATAAAAAACATAAAAATCCTGTTCATAACTCGACTTTTGAAAAGTAGCATCAACCATCATATTACGAAATGACAAGATATCTGTCATCCGAGGTATATTCATATAAGAAATTTTGCCTGGTTGAATATTGTAAAACAACTTATAAACTTCTGTATTGGAGATTCGACTCGTATCAATATTATCTCTACCCAAATAAGTACACAGCTTCAAAAAGATACTATACAATTCTTCATTCGATGATAAATCGCCACCACTTCCTTGACGAGAACTTTGAAATTTATAATCGCTTGTCAAGGTATACTGATAACTAGATTTAGCCGATGCCCCAAAATTACCAATCCGCATTTGACGATCTATCGAATCTATATTGGTAAATAAAATATCTGAAAAGTCAATTTTCTGTACAAATGGATACCGACGCAATATAGAGTTAGAAAAATCCTTAGCTTGCACTGAATCCATAAAACCTTGATAATAGGCTACCTCAGGTATTTTCTCTTGAAAAAATTCGTTAAAATCGCTTATAGTCTCATCAAAAACTTCAGCTTTTCGGTTATTGAAGTCAGTTTGTACAAAATTGGTCGTGATGGTTCGTGCAAAGAAAACCGAAATAACAAACAATAATGTAACGAAAAGAAGGAAGACGATAAGTAAACCAAAATTTTTCCTATATCTCGAATCTAATTTAGCCATTATTTCATCTTCTCTTTCAGAAAGTTCTCAATAATTTGATAATACTCAATTATATTTTCTTCCTTTCTAAACCTTCTACCTTCGTCCTCTTTCCATACATATTGCAAATCAACATTATTACTTTTTACTTTCTGCACAAATTGATTCACATCTGTCATGGTGTTATAACGATCTCTTCCTCCTTGAAACATCAAAATTGGCATTCGAATTTTTTCAGCATGAAATAAAGGCGAAATAGCTTTAAAAAGCTCGTATTCTTTCTGAGGATCTCCTATTATTTTATAATACAATTGCTTGTAAGAGTTATAATATGGAGGCAATTCTTTGAAATAAGTAAATAAATTTATATATCCAGAAGATGAAATCGCACAACTATATAATGTAGGATTGAAACAAGCAGCGTATAATGCTGAATATCCGCCAAAACCTGTCCCCATAATAGCAATTCGTTCTTTATCAGCAACCCCCTTATGTATCAACCAAGCTACCCCATCATTAATATCATTTTGAATTTCGCCACCCCATTCTTTAAAACCAGAAACATAAAAATCTTTACCTAAGCCTACAGAACCACGATAATTTACTTGAAACACCGCATATCCCCTATTTGCTAAGAATTGTACTTCAGGATGAAATCCCCACACGTCCCTTCTATTAGGCCCATCATGGACAAGCACTACAATTGGATATTTTGATTTTTTTTGAAGTGGATAGGTAATATAACCCTGAATTCTTCTTCCATCTCGTGAATCAAAGCTAACTTCTTCCATTGGAGAAAGGTGTTTATCTCGTAAAGAAGGGTTCATAGGTGTTAATTCCTTGATTTTCCCTTTATAATAATAATAGATTCCTCCCGGATGAGTGTCTGTATAGGTTTTGAACAATACAGTATGAAATGCACTATCTACATCAATGATATCGACACTATTTCCTTCAAATTGTGAAGAAATAGTATTATAAATTTTTTGAAGTTCCGCATTATGAATAATGCTTTCTTTCTTCTTAGAAAAAGCCGTTGAAAACAAAACTTCTTGACGCGCGAATGAATAACCATCTGCGTTCAGATCCACCTCATCGTTGCTTGCCAATATTGTTTCTTCACCATTTTCCAAATCCAAACGTACAACAGCCACTTTATCCCTTTCTCTATTTGAAAGAGCATAAATAGTATGTATTGAATTTTGAACGGGTCCCAAGGGATATACCATAGAAGAAAAATCTGTCTCGATTACATTACTGTATGGCATACCTTCTTCTTCCCTATACCACAATTTATCCTCTACACTATCACTCGATAGAGCCAATCTTACTTTACCATCAGATGACACAAACCATTCATTAAAGTTGTGAATATTTTTGTCTACTAATATAGGTTCACCTCCATCCAAAGGAATACGATAGAGATCAATAACTGTAGAATCTCTCCTATTCATTTGTGCTAATAAATGTCCATCAAAAGCCTTAGATGGGGATAACCATTTAATACTATGTTTTGCAGGCTCTAGAAGCGTATTTATTTTTTCTGAATGAATGTCAACAGTATAAAGTCGTAGACTATCTTGATAAGATTGCGCATTAGAAAAAACAATTGTATTATCCGTCGCCCAAAAATAGTACTGCACATTCATACTATTTTGGTAAGTCAACTGCTTTGAAGAGTCTGGATTTTCTAAATTTAAGATAAAGATATTTTTGCAATGATCTTCGAGCCCTAGGTAGGACACCCATTTACCATCAGGCGAAATTTTGAAACTAGTATGATCAGGTTTATCAAAAAAATCTTCTATAGGTATTAATTGATCTCGATCCTTTCCACCACAACCTATTACTACTATGGATAGCACAATTAACAAACACCTGAATAGCAATTTTATATTCATATACCCGACTTCTATTCAAATAAAGTAATTTTTTAACATATTTTGAGAATTGCAACCTTAATTTTACAGCTTATGAAATTCTATTTCTAACTTTGCTATATGTATCTATATAACATATCGATTATAGTCGACAATGATCGACACGAGATTTTGATTCAATGGGTGAAAGAAAATTGGTTGAATACACTTCCTAATCAAGCTAAGTTTTTGAAATTATTAGATTCACCTCACGAAGGACAGACATATTGTGTTCAACTGGTTTTTGAACACCCTTCGGATATACCGACTTTTCAAAAAGAAAAATTAGCTATGCTGCAAGGATATATTGCCGAAAATCATTTAGAAAAAGCATTTCTATTTGATAGTACAATGAAATACTTGTAAAAAGCAAATACAAGTATTAAAAACAAAGTCTCCTAAAAAATAGGAGACTTTGTTTCTTTATGACGAAATTTTTTGTACCATAAGAATGCCACACCACCACCTATAAGAAAAGGCATAGCAAGTAAAAAAAGTATCCCATCGTTTAAACCTTTTCCTTGTGAGTTTCCATTTTGAGTACTATTTTCTGCATTCAAAGAACACATCGCACATTGCGCCTGTGCAACAGAAGGCATAAATATTTGTATACTTACACTAAGCATAAAACATACAAGAAGGCTACGGAATAATTTCATAATTCAAAGATAACTATTTATATATCAAAATCGTGTAAGAAAACTATTTCAAAAGCACATTAAACTTCTCCCAAAATCCATCTACTGGCAATGGTGCTTTTATGGTCATTTCTTCTTCTTTTACTGGGTGTAGAAAACATAGCGAACGAGAATGCAAACAGATAGTACGACGGATTGATCCACGTGGATAGCCATATTTGTTGTCACCAACTATAGGACAGCCCATATAAGCCAACTGACAACGAATTTGATGTGTACGGCCGGTAAGAGGATTTATTTCTAACAAATAATATCCGTCCAATTGACCTATTACTTCATAATCTAACTCAGCATAACTGCCATTTTTCACCTCGCGATCATACGCTTTGGTAACCATTTTTTTGCGGTCACGAAGTAACCAATTCTTTAATTTCCCTGCCTTTTGTGGAGGACGTTCTTTGACGACAGCAAAATAAGTCTTTTTCACTTTACGATCATGAAAAGCCTTATTCATTCGATCAAGCCCTTTGCTAGTCTTTGCAAGCAATATCATTCCACTCACAGGTCTGTCTAAACGGTGAATTACTCCAGCAAATGCTCCGTTGGGTTTGTTATATTTCTTAGCCAAAAATTCTTTGACCATATCTTCTAGAGACTTGTCTCCCGTATTATCTACTTGAACAATATCTCCACCTCGTTTATTTATAGCAATCAGATGGTTGTCTTCGTACAAGACATCCCTTTCTGTAATCTCTGGCATATGTATCTTAATGAAAACGAACTATTTAATCTCTTCAACTTCCTTATGAGCTTCTTTTTCTTTTTTCTTGAAAAATCCTCTAAACAAGAAATTACTTTGTAAAGCTTCCATATTTTGATCAAGTTTTTCTGTACTTGTATTCAAATTTTTCAGTATTTGTTTAATTTCGTTTGCCGCATCTGGATCATTTGTTAATACCCCGATAGCGTTATCTTTATCATTTAGACGTGCTGAAGTTTGATTTAAATTCTCCACGAGAGCATTGGCAGTCTGCGTAACTCCCTGCAATTGTGCAGCAGCATCACGTAATGAAGCAAACACTTTAGTATCTGTTGTCAAATCATGAATAAGCCCTTGATTACTATTTAATTTTTGTGTCAACGCAACCAAATTATTAACTGCAACATTTGCATCGGACATCACTTTATTCATCGTGGTTACAGAAGATTTTAAATTTGTAGCTATCCCGTCATCAGTCATTAATGCACCTACGGTACCCTTGCCATCAACCATTTGTTGAGATAGTTTGGCAAAATTTTGTGTTATCGTCGATAGATTAGCTCCATTTTCTTGAAGAAGGCCCATCATTTGCTCCATACCTCCACTTGGTCCTGAAGTCAAGACATCACCTTCTTCTATCTGAGGATTCTGCGCATTCCCACCGACTAAACTGATAATTGAATTACCAATCAAACCATCCGAACCCAAGGTAGCAATAACATCTTTACGAATAAATTGGCTATTTTTTTCCTCAATATTCATGGTTACTCTTACATTTTCGACTCCTTCAAAAGCAATATCTTTAATAATACCAACTTTTACACCAGAAAACCAAACATTGTTCCCTACTTTAAGCCCCTTTACATCTTTGAAATAAGTAGTAACTTTAATGTTTTTACTAAATTTATTTTGCTGTGTACCAATGACTAGTATCCCTGCGACTAATATTATTAGTCCAATAAATACGAAAAGTCCAACTATTAATGATCTTTTATTATCTGTAGCACTCATTACTAATGTTATATTATACTATAAAATTATAATCATAAAAAGGTTTGACACGAGCATCATCCGTGTCAAAAATCTCTTCAAATTTCCCTTGTCTTTCAAAACGTCCATCCAACAACATGACCATACGATCACCTACCATCTTAGCACATGCGAGATCATGTGTAATAATAATTGACGATGTTCTATATCTTTCTTGCACCTCGTTAATTAAGGTATTAATATCAAGACAAGTAATAGGGTCTAAACCTGCAGTCGGTTCGTCATACAACATAATATCAGGTCTCAATATTAATGTACGTGCAATACCAATTCTTTTTTTCTGTCCTCCAGAAAGTTCTGATGGCATTTGATTGATCGCTTGTGACAACCCTACTCCTTCTAATACATCTTCAACTTCCTTATCAATCTCTGCACGAGTCAAATTCCTTTTGTTCCTCACCAAAGGGAACTCCAAATTTTCACGGACCGTCATACTATCGTACAAAGCACTATTTTGGAATGAGAAGCCTATTTTAAGACGAAGCTGCATCAATTCACGCTCTTTCAAATCATTAACAACTTCTCCCAAAACATTAATTGTACCTGAGTCCGGTTTTAACAATCCAGATATAAGCTTAATTAATACCGATTTACCTGTACCAGATCTTCCTAATACAACTAGATTTTCTCCTCTGAATAATTTCAAATCTACATCACGTAGAATTTGACGATCTCCAAAAGACTTACTCAAGTTTTCGACATCGATAACTGCGTCATTATAGTCTATATTTGATTTTATCTTTTCCATTAGACTATGTAATTAAAGGTGTAATAACTGCTAATAATTGAACGATTAGCAATTCTTCTATGAATACAATAAACATCGAGGCAACTACAGCTGAATTCGCAGCCTTACCAACTCCCTCTGTGCCTTTGGAAGAATTATACCCTATGTAACAACTCGCAAACCCAATTGTAAATCCAAAAACAATAGCTCTTAATGTCATTGCGAATACATCAATAAACGCAATCTTATCAAATACCTGCGTAAAAAAACTTAATAAACTAAGTTGATCCTGTCCAATAATACTTAGATAACCTCCAAACAAACCTATTGCCGCGATATAAAAGCATAATACAGGAATCATAATAGTTGTAGCCAAGATTCTACTTACAACTAAATATTTAAATGGATTAGTACCTGAAACTTCCATCGCATCAATCTGTTCGGTGACATTCATAGAACTTAATTCTGCTCCAATCTGAGATCCAACTTTACCTGAAGCGATCAACGCCGTCACAAGTGGAGCTAAAGCTCTAACAATAGCAATAGATATTAATGCCGGCAACCAAGATGTTGCACCAAAATCTTCTAATGATGGACGAGATTGTTTAGTAAAAACGAATCCAACGATAAAACCAGTCAATCCAATAAGGGGAAAGGATTTCCACCCCACCTCATAACACTGACGGATAATCTCCTTAAATTCATACGGAGGACTCACTGCTTCTCGAAAAAAACGCATTAAAAAACGATGAATATTTGCGAATTCGAGGAGTAAACTATTGATTTTCCTTCCCATGTATATTTCTTGAGCGTATATAAAATTTTAAAGCGACTTTGTAAAGTACTGCGCAAATGTACGAATTTTTTAGGCGACCACTCTTACCCTATGACTAAAATTACAAATACCAATATTCGATAAATTGTTTTAAATAATTGTTAAAAACGAGCAGTATATTTTTAAAAATTACTTCACAAAGACAGTTTATCCTCAAAATAGAAATGGGAATATTACTCAAGTAAAAATATATTGAGCTAGCAATTAAACCCTCTTCAACATTTCGTTGTCATACTAACAAAATCAGCAAAAAGATTATTTACATTTTAATTCACATATTATGAAAAACTGGAAATCAACCCTCTATATGTCCGCGATACTAATCGCCCTTTCCAGCATTTTGTCTTTTAACACAGCGAAAGCTCAAGCTTATGGACAAGTTTCATTGGATATATTCTATGATGAACTGTCACCGTATGGCCACTGGGATATGGATCCTAATTATGGCGATGTTTGGTATCCAAATGAAGGGAGAAATTTCAGGCCATATAGTACAAATGGCTACTGGGCTATGACCGAGTATGGCAACACTTGGGTTTCCAATTACTCATGGGGATGGGCTCCGTTTCATTATGGTCGTTGGGTATATAACTCATATCGTGGATGGGGATGGATCCCAGGTTATGAATGGGGACCCGCTTGGGTAGAATGGCGTTCGGGTAATGGTTATTATGGATGGGCTCCGATGATGCCACATTATGGTGTCAGTATCTCTATACATATACCTATATCAGCTTGGTGCTTTGCTCCTGTAAGACATATTTATTCGCGCAATTTTCACCGTCATGCCTATTATGGCAGAACTAATATTTACAATAGAACTACCATAATAAATAATACGTATGTAGTGAACAATAATCATTATTATGGAGGACCTGCGCGCAGAGATATTGAAAGAGCAATCGGCCGTCGCGTAGAAGTTCGAAGTGTTAGACAATCTGATCGTCCAGGCGCATCACGCGTGGATAGTAGAAGTGTATCAATATATAGACCTGAGCGCGACAATAACAGAGCAACGACTAGCCGATCGGTCTCTTCGGAAAGAAGATCTTCTACATCTTCACGGGAAGGAAATAGAAATGAAAGTCGCACAGACAATAATAGAAGTGCTGCAAGAAGTGCGCAACGTGAAATGCATATTGGAAGCGATGGCAACACGACTATTCGAAATAGAAGTAATCAAACGAATGAGAGAGCTGTTTCAAATAGAAATTCGACTTCAGAAACGCAAAGAAATACGCAAAATAGAAGTTCAGAAAATACAAACCGTAATACTGACAGAAGTGTAAGAACTGTGGAACGCAGTCCAGTTTCGACTAATGGACGTGCAAATCGCGAAAGTGGAAATTTACAAAAAAGAGAATCTGTTACTTCAAGAAGTACTTCACAGCCACAGCGTGCAGAGAGAAATCAACCGCAACGTGTGGAGAGATCAGAAACTCCAAGGGCAGAAAGAGCACAACCTCAACGTCAAGAACGTACTCAACCACAAAGAGAACAGAGAACACAAGAGCGAAGTGTGAAAAGCAGTACTCCTGTACAACAAGCTTCAAATACACGAAGCTCTCAACATTCAAGTTCTAGTGTAGCGCGATCATCTACTCCTAGAGTAGAACGTTCCGCTCCTTCTTCAAGCGGTAGATCAGCTGGTACTACACAACGCGGAGAGTCTGGAGGAAGTTCAGAACGCAGCAGAAGATAACAACGAATAAAAATTATAATTATCTATTTAGCGAGTTAAGTCATGTTAGCTCGCTTATTTTATGTAATTTCGGTTAAATTTTGATCGCACAAGCATAGCTTAATAGCAGAGGTTTCATCTTTTACAAGAAATTCTTATGGCAAAACTCGAATCCATCTTAGATAATGATTTTTACAAGTTTACGATGCAATATGCTGTAGTTAAACTTTTCCCCAGAGCGAAAGCTAAGTATCAATTTATCAATAGAGGCAAACATAAATACCCAGAAGGATTTGCAGAAAGATTGAAAGATGCTATTCACGAATTAGGTAAACTTAAATTATCCAAAGAAGAAAAGATTTTCTTTGCTGAAACTTGTCCCTATATCGATCCGACGTATTTTGATTTTTTACAAGGATACCGTTATGATCCAGATGAGGTAAAAATAACGCAGAATGGTACTGACTTGACAGTAAAAATCGAAGGTTATTGGTATCGCACAATACTCTGGGAAGTACCAATTATGTCGTTGATTTGCGAATTGTATTATGAAATAACAGGTCTTCAACGTGTTTCAGACGAAGAGGTTGCTGCTATTGTTGAAAACAAGATGCAGAAATACGACAAGTTGGACATCACTATTGCGGATTTTGGAACAAGACGTCGTCATTCGTTTGAAGTACATGATTTGGTTATTAAGACACTTAAAAACCACAAATCCAAAACATTCATCGGAACAAGTAATGTATATTTTGCGATGAAATATCAAACTAAACCAATCGGTACCCACGCGCACGAGTGGTTTATGTTCCATGCTGCAAAGTTTGGTTATAAAATGGCAAACTTATTAGGGTTAGAAAATTGGGCGAATGTATATCGAGGGGATTTGGGTATTGCTTTGTCAGACACCTACACTACAGAAACTTTTTTCAAACAGTTTGATAAGAAATTGACAAAATTATTTGATGGCGTGCGCCACGATTCGGGAGATGCTATTGAGTTTGCGCAAAAAACCATCAATCATTACCAAAGCAAAGGAATTGATCCAAATTCGAAGACCATTATTTTCTCCGATGGATTGGACTACAATAAAGTAGAACGTATTGTGAACTTTTGCAAAGGAAAGATTGGTATTTCATTCGGGATAGGCACGGACTTCACAAATGATGTAGGTTTAGAACGTATGAATATTGTATTGAAAATGACAGAAACCCTACCAGAAGATGGAGAATGGACTCCGGTTATCAAACTTTCAGATGAAGCAATGAAACATACGGGCGATCCGGCGGAGATTAAAATGGCAAAGAGATATTTACACATTGATGGGCATGCATAGAGACGTATACGGAGAAGCTTTAGCTGAGTATTTTGAAAAAGAAGAATTAACTGTTCCCTTGTTATTACATAGTACATATGGTGATATTGAAGAAATGCCTGTAGAAGTCTTTTTTCGTGATGCGGAAGATTTTCCTGAATTAGAGTTTATTGCACTTTCACTTTGTGATGGAAAAGTATTGGATGTCGGCGCAGGTGTAGGCGCACATGCTCTGTATTTGCAAGAGAAGAATTTTGATGTCGTAGCTTTAGAAATTTCGAAAACGGCTTGTAATATTATGCAGCAGCGCGGAGTCCAAAAGATTGTTCAACAAAACTTTTTCGCTTTAGCAAATCAAGAATTCGACACGCTCCTATTTCTAATGAATGGGATTGGTTTAGCGGGTACAATTGATGGATTTAGAAAGTTGTTAGTACACAGCAAGACGTTATTAAGTGAAAAAGGTCAGTTGCTTTTCGATAGTTCGGACATTTCCTATTTGTATGACGAATACCGCATCCAAAGGCCAGAATATTATTTCGGAGAAATTGGCTACCAATATGAATTCAATGGAGTGAAAGGAGAACCATTCAAATGGCTATACTTAGATCAGGAGACTTTGATTAAAGTTGCTCATGAAGAAGGGTGGGTAGTTCAGATTCTTTTTGAAGATGAAAACGATCAGTACTTGGTGCGAATGGAGCCAAGGAAGTAAATTTTACTATCATTCTATTCAAATTGACACCTCAATTTCGACATAATAATACAATTTATTTCAGCAATTTTCGGATTGTATAGACGAAAAAGAAGTGAGACATTTGTGTATGGAGATATCAGAAAAGAACTTGAATTACAACCGAATAGCTAAAGCAATTGCTTTCATTCAGGTAAATTTCAAAAAGCAACCTAGTTTGGCTGAAATTGCTACGCATGTACATTTAAGTCCTTTCCATTTCCAAAGATTATTTCAAGAATGGGCGGGGACCACTCCAAAGAAATTTCTGCAGTATATCAGTTTGCAACACGCCAAACAGGTTTTAAAAGAATCCAAGTCAACAGATATTGCGACTTATGATACGGGATTAAGTAGTACAAGTCGTTTGCACGAGCTTTTTGTCAAGATCGAAGCGATGACACCTGCTGAATACAAAAATGGAGGATCAGAACTTTTTATCAATTATAATACTTATGAAACCCTATTTGGATCTATTTGTATTGCTTCAACTAACAAAGGTATTTGCCACATAGCCTTTGTAGAGCAAGATGAAGAAGCTTTAGAAAGCTTAATAATAAATTTCCCAAATGCAACCTTCCTACACAACGATGAAACAGATCATCAAAATGTCGTAGATTTTTTTAATAATACTAAAACCCATTCCTCTCCCCTTCATTTGCATTTAAAAGGCACTCCTTTTCAGCTCAAAGTGTGGGAAGCCTTATTAAAAATACCAGAAGGGAAATTGAAAACATATGGAGAAATAGCCAACTCTATTGGTAATCCAAAATCTTCAAGGGCTGTAGGAACAGCTATAGGTAGCAATCCTATTGCTTTTCTAATACCGTGTCATCGTGTGATTCAAACTTCTGGACTATTTGGCGGTTATATGTGGAAGCCTATTCGCAAAACAGCGATTATTGGGTGGGAGCAGGCGCAAATAAATGTTGAAAATGAGGAAACTATTTAACACAGCAGATCCATCCAAAAATCATTTACCATATGATGGTACTGTGAATTACTTTGGAAATATTATCGCAAATCCAGATTCATATTTTCAAAAATTGTTGGATGAAGTTAGCTGGCAGCATGATCAAGCCATGATTTTCGGGAAACTTGTAACGACCAAACGTAAAGTAGCTTGGTATGGCGATGATGCATTCTCTTATAAGTATTCAGGAATCGAAAAAGTAGCTTCCCCGTGGAACACTACGCTTCTTGACCTGAAAAAAATCGTTGAAGCAAATAGTGGAGAAACATTTAATTCTTGTTTGCTGAACCTCTACCACGATGGCAACGAGGGAATGGCTTGGCACAGTGATGGCGAAAAGGATTTAAAGAAAAATGGGGCTATTGCGTCAGTAAGTTTCGGTGCAGAACGTAAATTTTCATTTAAACATAAAATTACGAAGGAAAAGATTGATCTTTTTTTGGAAGATGGTTCCCTACTTATTATGAAGGATGAAACCCAAACGTATTGGTTGCATCGACTACCTCAATCGAGAACAGTTTGCACACCGCGAATTAATCTTACTTTTAGAACAATTCTCGAAAAATAGAATGTAACAATTGTAAACACCCACTACACTAATGTAGCTTTTACCACAATCTTCTTTATCTTTATTTAACACTACCAATTTTCTATGTTGATGAAGAAAATATATTTTTTAATCTTATTTATTGCGCAGTTTCATTTATCAACTGCACAAGTAACTACTCCCAAAGAGCACTTTGGATTTGCTATTGGTGATGACTACCATTTGGCAAATTTCACTCAAACAGAGGCTTATTTCAAAAAATTAGCCGAACAATCAGGTCGAATTCGCTATCAAGTCATCGGGAAGACTGAAGAAGGCAGAGATCAACCTATGCTAATTATTTCCGCACCGGAGAATCTTGCCAAACTTGAGCATTTCAAATCTATCGCCCAAAAATTAGCCCGTGCTGAATTACCTGAAACCGAAGCAAAGCAACTCGCTAAAAAAGGAAAATCTGTTGTTTGGATTGACGGGGGATTGCATTCCACAGAAACTGTTGCAATGCACCAGCTCATTCAAATCGCCTACCTTCTGGCAAGTCAACAGAATGACGAAACAAAAAACATACTTCAAAACAGCATCATACTTCTTACTCATGCGAATCCAGATGGACAAGAGTTGGTTAGTAATTGGTATATGCGTGAAGAAACTCCTGAAAAACGTTCATTAGCAAATCTTCCTAAGCTATACCAAAAGTATGCTGGACATGACAATAATCGAGATTTTTTCATGCTCAACTTGAAGGAATCTCAAAATATCGCAAGACAGCTTTTCATCGAGTGGAATCCACAAATAATGTACAACCATCACCAAACAGCACCTGCTGGAGCTGTAGTGGCAGGCGCACCATATCGTGATCCTTTCAATTATGTTTTCGACCCTTTAGTTATTACGGGAATTGAATCCTTGGGAGCTGCAATGGCTTCACGCCTTTATGCAGAAAACAAACCTGGTTACACGCAAAGAGGTGGTTCGGTTTTCTCTACTTGGTACAATGGAGGATTACGCACAACTACCTATTTTCACAATACAATTGGATTATTAACCGAGATCATTGGTGGTCCCAATCCATTTGAGATACCTTTAGTTCCTTCACGATTAATTCCAAATAGCAATACACATAATCCTGTCATCCCACAAACATGGCATTTCAAACAATCAATTGAATATTCTACTTCATTGAATTATGCAGTTTTAAACTATGCTGCAAAATTTAAAGAAGAATTACTGTTCAATATTTACAGAATGGGAAGAAATTCTATAGAAAAAGGGAATCAAGATACATGGTCCTTATCTCCAAGTAAAGTAGCTGTAGTAGAAAAAGCTATTGAGAACCTAAAGGTGCAAAACGAAAATCTTAATAATCAACGCGGTAACCCGAGACAAGCATTAGATTCGCTATTGAAAAATTCCAATTACAGAGATCCACGTGGATATATCATTTCAGTACAACAAGAAAATCCCGAAACTACAATTAAATTTTTAAATGCATTATCCGCTAATGGCATACGTATCGAACAAGCTAGAGAACCTTTTGTATACGAAGGAATGCAATATCCTGCAAACAGTTATTTAATTAGAACTAATCAAGCATTTCGTCCACATATCCTAGATATGTTTGAAGCTCAAGACCATCCAAATGATTTTGAATATGCAGGCGGCCCTCCTATTCCTCCTTATGACGCTGCTGGCTGGACTTTAGCTTACTTGATGCACATTAACTTTTATCGTGCCTTTGAAGAAGTGAAAGGCAATTTTGAAACACTTCCTTTTGGAGAAAAACTTATTGTCGCTGCAAAGGAAACATCGCGTGGTAAATTCTTAGTAATAAATAACTCAGATAATGAAATATTTCGAATTACTAATGAATTATTAAAAAGAAATGTAAAAGTTTACCGTGACGAGAGAGGTAATTTTATCTTCCCTAATAACTCTATTGCAAAGGAACTGTTAGGGAAAACAAACCTCGTATCAACAAGTCTTACTCAATTGCCAAAGTCTATTAAAGCTATCAAATCTTTGCGTATTGGTCTTTGGGATACCTATGGTGGTAGTATGCCATCTGGATGGACACGATTTATATTTGAAAAATATGATTTTGATTTCAAATTAATTTATGCTCCTGACTTGGATAAAGGAGATTTAAATAACGAATTTGATGTTATTATATTGCCAAGTAATGCATTGCTTCGAGACGCTACAAGTTTGGTTCCTGAGAATATACCACAACCTTTTGCTTCGCAATGGGGATTTATGACACCTGAAAAAACAATTCCGCAATTGGAAAAGTTTATCAAAAATGGCGGCCATCTAATTTCAATTGGTAATAGTTCTAGAATTGTTGAAGATTTTAAAATCGGCGTAGTTAATCATCTAGTTGATAACGAGAATAAACCATTGAAGCGCGAAGTTTATTATACACCTGGTTCGGTTTTAAAAGCATCGTTGGATAACACATCAAAATCAGGATTAGGATATCCTTCAGAAATAGATTTTTATTTCGCTAATAATAATGTCTATAAAATTGTTGATTCTTCCATAAAACCACTCATGTGGTTTTCTTCTGAAAAAGTATTGAAAAGTGGATGGTCTTGGGGAGAAAAATACCTCAAAGATGGAGTTATTGGCTTTGAAAAAACGATGGAAAAAGGAAAACTAACAGTATTTACACCTGACATTACGTTTAGAGCTCAGGCTCATGGGACCTTCAAACTTCTTTTTAACAATTTATATTAAAACGTAAAGAGAGCAAGATTGACATCTTGCTCTCCTTACGTTTTATAAATGCTTATTACTTTACTAAAGCAGCCTCAATTAATTCACTATAAAAATCGGATTCTTTCATCCCAAATGCGCGAACTTGTTGTGGAATAAAGCTTTGCGCTGTTTGACCAGGAATCGTATTGATTTCAATAAAATAGAATTTGTCTGTATCATTTTCTAAGAAGAAATCGACACGAACCATACCTTTACAATTCAATCGAATATAAATTTCTTTAATGATGCGTGCGGCACGTTCTTGTTGTTCTTGAGTTAAATCCGCAGGCGTAATCTCCTCTGTTAAACCAGGAACATATTTCGCTTCAAAATCGAAAAACTCACGTGTTGTCTTTACTTCTGTAGCAGGAAGTACCACCAGTTCACCTTTTGAATTTCTAAAAATCCCTTGTGAAAACTCCCTACCAGACACAAATTCTTCCACCAAAACTTGAGCTCCTGTATTTTCAGCATCATATGCCTTATCCAAAGCTTCTTGCAATTCATCAGCAACTTTTACTTTACTCATTCCAATACTAGAACCTCCTGCATTTGGTTTCACAAAATATGGCAAGTTTAATTTTGATTCAACTAATTGAACCGCTTCGGATCTATGGTTCTCAAAAAGCAATACAGATTTAGCAACATTCAATTCAGAAATATCAGCTATAATCGCTTTTGTATAACCTTTGTTCATAGTCAGCGAAGAAGTCAAAGCACTACAAGAAGTATATGGCAAACCAACCATATCAAAATAGCCTTGTAAGCGCCCATCCTCCCCTGGAGTACCGTGAAGTATGATGAAAGCTACATCAAAATTGATTTTAACATTATTTAACAACAAGGAAAAATCATCCTTTAGAATGTCATGTTTATCACCGTTTTCATCTACGTAATACCATCCTTGTGAGGTAATATCTACTAAATATACATCATATTTATCTTTGTCTATTTGACTGTAAACAAATTTTGAACTTTTGTAAGATACCTCAGCTTCACCTGTATATCCACCTGTGACTAATGCTACTTTTGTTTTCATATTAAGGGTTTCTGTTCGCAAATATAATTTGTGATACACGGAAAAACGAATATTTTTGCTGAATATTAGTTATGTTAATACACAATAGATAACTTAACTTTACATCAAGAAAATAAAAACACATAGGGATGTCCAAACTATTACTTTATCTTAAAACTGATACGTTCAGAAAAAACCTCATTTATGCTTTAATTGTTATAGCTGGTCTATTCTTAACTGTATATATTGGGTTGCGCATCTATACCAAGCACGGTGATGCACAAGAAGTCCCTATACTGAAAGGTCTTACTATCGACGAAGCTAAAGATTTATTAGATAAAGCGGGACTGGAATATAAAGTTGACTCCATATACCAAATGGATGCTAAGCCCGGTTTAGTGATAGAGCAAAATCCATCACCAACTGCTTTGGTTAAAAGTGGACGTACCATCTATCTTACTATTATTACACAGGTCGCGCCAGATGTGGAATTTCCGAATATCATTGAAAAAAATCTAATTGAAGCCCAAGCTATTCTTAATAATGCTTCTTTAAAAATTGGAGATACTATTTACATCAACGATATCGCAAGAGATGTGGTATTGGATGCAAAATTTGCAGGAGTATCTATCAAAACAGGACGTCAAATAGCTAAAGGTTCTAAAATCACGCTTGTATTGGGTAATGGTCGTGGAGCAAACGAAGTAGAAATTCCAACTTTGACAAATTTGACTTTATCCGAAGCTAAATTTGCATTAATAGGATTAGGTCTTACAGTAGGAAAAATTTCTGGAAATATAATCGATTCTGCTTCAGCACGTGTGATCAGTCAATCCCCAGATTCTACTTCACGATTTATAAGTATTGGTTCCCCAATTAATTTAGAATTAGCAAACGACATTACCCCAACAGAAAATCTTCCAAATTAAACACATGGATACATCGAAAAAATTCCCTAAGTGGTTAGGAATTACCATTGCAATAATACTTGCAGTAGGATTAATTGTTGGTTACAAAGTATATCAGGTTTTTCTAGGCGCTTCTGTGACGGATAATCAAAAATATCTATACGTACACACCAACGACACCTACGAAAACGTCTTAAGCAGAATCCGTACAGATAAGATTGTAAAAGATGCTGATGAATTTAATTATGTGGCTAAAGCCATGAAATATCCTAATTCGGTGAAAGCCGGTCGATATAAATTAGAAAAAGGAATGAGTAACAGAAGATTGATTGGTAATCTTCGTGGCGGCTACCAGGAACCAGTTTCATTACGTTTTTCTAACATTCGCTTGAAAGAAGATTTTGCAGGCTTTTTGGGAAGAAATTTTGAACAAGATTCTTTGCAATTTATTTCATTATTAACCAATCAAGCTGAAGCAGAAAAATACGGTTTCACAACAGATAATTTTTATACAATGTTTATTCCAAACACGTATCAAATTTATTGGAACACTTCTGCTGATAAAGTAATAGAAAGATTTCATGAGGAATACAAGAAATTTTGGACAGCTGAGCGGTTAGAAAAAGCAAAGAAACAAAATTTGACTCCAATAGAAGTTTCCATTTTAGCATCAATAGTTAGAGGTGAAGCATTACACAATGATGAAATGCCGATGATCGCAGGACTATATCTGAACAGATTAAAAAAAGGCATGTTATTGCAAGCGGACCCTACAGTGATATTTGCGAACAATGATTTCTCAATCCGACGCGTCTTGAACAGACATTTGACTATTGACAATCCATACAACACATATCGCTATAAAGGATTGCCTCCAGGACCTATCAATATGGCTCCTATTGTTGCTATCGACGCAGTTCTCAATCCTGCGAACCATGACTATATCTATATGTGTGCAAAAGAAGATTTTTCTGGTTATCACGCTTTTGCTGTTAATGTAGCTGAACATCTTGTGAATGCCCGAAAATTTCAAAAAGCATTAGACGAAAGAAATATCAAAAAATAATACCAATCCATGTTTGTACACGAAGAAAAAATTAGGGTAAGATATGCAGAAACGGATCAAATGGGATACGTTTACTATGGAAATTATGCGGCATATTATGAAGTGGCGCGTACCGAAATGCTTCGCACAACAGGTTTTTCATACAAAGAATTAGAAGAAATGGGTGTAATGATGCCCGTTTTGGAGATGAATATACAATATAATCAACCTGCTAAATATGACGAATTGCTTACTGTCAAAGTCATTATAAAAGAAAAGCCTGCTGTTCGTATTAAATTCGATTACGAAGTTTACAACGAAAAAGGTGCACTCCTAAATACAGGAAATACACAGTTGGTTTTTGTTGATATGGCACGCAATAGACCATGCAAGGCACCAGATGTATTTATGAAGAAAATGGAACCCTATTTCCAGTAAATTAAAATGAAAAAGCTCCATAACCGATTATTATTGTTAAAACCATACTACGATATGGTCGAATGGAGCAAAACAGCAATCATACCTGGCTTTGGAAAACTACCACTATACACCGTAGCCACGTTTTTCTTTCAAGAAATTTCTAGAGAATCCATTCTAAACAAAGCCTCTAGTCTTTCTTATAATTTTATGCTAGCCATCTTTCCTGGCATTATTTTTCTTTTCACACTTATTCCTTATATTCCAGTTGACAATTTTCAAGAGAAGCTACTAGAGTTTTTTGAAGTCGTGATGCCCACAGATGCCTTTTCTGCAATTAAAAATACCTTAGAAGATATCATTAAAAATCAAAATGGTGGCTTACTATCATTTGGTTTTCTATTAGCTACCTTTTTCGCAACGAACGGCATGACCAATTTAATGATGGCCTTCAATAAAGCATCATTGACACGTGAAAATCGAAAATGGCTCATCAGAAGAGCTGTTGCCCTTGCACTATCCATTGCAATTATCACTGCTCTTGCATTAGGGATAGGCGTATTCACAGCTGTCGGTTTTATAATAAATTATCTTAAAAATAGTATAGATTATGATATAGCCTGGTTATGGACTTTTCTTCTAAAAATATCACGCTGGTGCATACTTTTTCTTATCTATTTTCTCACAGTTGGCTTAGTCTACAAGTATGGTCCATCAAGTTCGAAGCATTGGAAAATTTTTAGTCCTGGAGCAATGCTTGCCACAATACTTGCCATTTTAACATTTTCAGGTTTTGCATTTTACATTAATAATTTTAACGCTTACAACAAACTATATGGCTCAATCGGGACGATAATTGTAATTATGATTTGGATGTATTTAAATTCATTAATAATTTTGATAGGCTTTGAACTTAACACTAGCATTATTTTATCAAAACAAAGCATCAAAATTGTTAAAAGAAAACTACATAATCAATTCAAATCATAGCTTAATTAATGATAGAAAAAGAGATTAATTCAAGAAATAGAATTAGAACTATTTTACTAGTTGCGACCGTCACCCTCTTTCTCTTAATCACTACTATTTTTTTTATTAGTATAAACTATTTCGATGCTGTCCATAAGCGAATTTCGAACCTAATTGAACTAACAAATTATAAGGATTCAACGCATGAAAACGCCGTCCACTACTTCTTAGAGGCTGAAAATCAATTTAGACAATATTCGTTAGACTTAGATCTGATTTATTACAAGAACTACGAACATAACCTTGAAAAATTACACGAGAAAATTCAAGAAATAATAGCATTACATAAAGAAGATAGACTCAAAAATCTTAATGATCAAACTACCATTTCTAGATATAACAAATACAATGAAATAGACAATACTATTTCCAAACTTAGGAATCTATCGGCATTGGTAGACTCGGTTCAAGAGCATATTGTAAGTCCATCATTAACATCCCCTCCGACAACTAAAAATCTTACAATTGATGTCAATAAAGTAATTAAAACGCCACAAATTCAAGAAAAGTCAGTTCTAAGCAATTTTCAAAAATACACTTCTCCAAAAGTGATAGATGAGGAAGCAATTAATACGTACAATCAAGAAATAAAAGATTTTTCAGAATCACAACATGATCATTTTGACAAATTCAAAAGATCTTTTGAATCACTTAGAAAATCCGAACGTGAATTACTGTCTAGTCATTTCACTTTTTTACATAGCATTTATCAAAATTTGGCAGAAATAAATGACTTTCAAGCAATAAAACAAAAGCAACTATTACAGATCGAGCACGAGGACTTATTGATTCAATCCAATAAGCTTACTTGGCTAACTATTATATGCCTGGTATTCATTTTCATACTTATATTTATTATGATTTATTATCAATTTCACAATAAATATTATGAACAACAATTGATTCAAGAGCAACAATACGCAGCTAAATTGGCATCTGAAAAATCGGATATCCTTGCCGAAATCAGTCATGAGATCCGCACTCCGATCAATTCTTTGATTGGTATTATTGATTTATTACGCAAACAATCGAACATTTATTCCGAAAAGGAGCAATTGTTTCTTGATTCTGCCTATTCAAATATTTCGAATACATCTAGAACTATAAATGACATCTTAAACCTTAGCAAGATGGACTATTCTTCAGTGTTACATCTAGAAGATTTTGATATAGAAGACTTAGCGAATGACATATATTTAATACATAAAAGCCAAGCAGAGATTAAAAATATCGATTTAGAACTAATAATTGAGGAAGATACTGCAACAATTATTCATTGTGATAAACTGAAAATAAGACAAATACTCACAAATTTAATCTCTAATGGGATTAAATATACTATGCAAGGAAAAGTTTCCTGTCTGATAAAGATCAATGACCTCCACAATTTGTACTTCAAAATTTCTGATACTGGCTTAGGCATACCAGAGAGTATGCAGTCAAATATCTTTAAAAAATATTTTACTAAAAATGATGAAAATAAACTCAGCAATGGAATAGGTCTCGGACTTTATATCACCAAAAGGCTGGTAAAACAATTACAAGGATCTATAAATTTCACTAGCAAGGAGGATTTTGGTAGTACTTTTATTATTGAGATTCCTATACCTAAAGCAAAAAAGAAAAATAAACCTGCTTTGCTTTACAATAGTCTAGCTGAATTGCCACAAGAAATTTCATGGCTATTGGTAGATGACAATATATTAAACATTCTGTATCTAAAGCAATATTTCAAAAACTTTAAAAATGTCAAGACAGCCTCGAATGGGTTGGAGGCATTAGAAATTTTAAAAGATTACACTCCCAATATTATTATTACCGATATCAATATGCCCATTATGACAGGAGACGAATTATTGGAGTATATAAAACAAAACCCCATGCTAAATGAAGCGAAAGTAATAGCAACTTCATCAGACTATGAACAAATTAAAGAACTAGAGGTAAAAAGAAATACTAAATTCGACAACACAATTATCAAACCCTTTAATGAGAAGGATCTTGTAAAAGTTATCTTTAATACGATAAAAAATTAATTATTACCTCGACTAATTTTCGAAACCCCTATGAATTTCAAGTTGTTAACGAGCGATTATTCTGACTTAGAAGAAACTTTCTGCATGCATTTTCCATCGTTTATTTCCAACTTAGCTTGCGATACCTTATTTACAATTCGAATTTGCGGCTTGATGTATTTTCTTTTCATAATATATATTTCTTTTTAAAAATCTAATTGGTAGATATTAAGAGGGTTTAGTAATCCAAACATAACTTTATTATTAATCAATAAAAATGACATTGATCATATTATTGATTAATTTTTTAAATATTAGAATTTATTATCTTTAAACTATTTAAACGCTTACCACATCGCACACACTATTGTATACAAAACACTACATTTGGAATACAAGAAAACCTATTAAAACTTTTTTTTACATAAATAATTGGAAATAAAAGTTTTTCGTATCTTTGCACTTCCTACAATGTAGGAAAAAGGAGAAAATTAATTAATGGCAAAAAAACAAGAAGCAGAAAAAGAGTTAGCGGCGAAAAACGCAGAGCTACAAGGTGCTGACACTAAAGTAGTGAAAGACACTGAGACAATTGAGTCTGAAGCAGATTCAACTTTGATCGACCAAATCAAATCAACTACTTGGTCTACACCAGAAGGCGATTTCGATTGGGAAGCTGACGAGAAAGCTTTCGGAAACTACAGCGACGCTGAGCGTGCTAAGTTAGAAGAGCAATACGCTGGTACTTTCAACCAAATCAACCAAGGTGAAATTATCGAAGGTGTTGTTGTATCTATCAACAACAAAGACGTTGTATTAAACGTAGGTTTCAAATCAGACGGTCTTGTAGCAAAAACTGAGTTTCGTGATCTTCCTGAATTAAAAATCGGGGATACTGTTGATGTATTTGTAGAATCTCAAGAAGATGCAAATGGTCAATTAGTATTATCACGTAAGCGTGCAAAAACTCAAAAATCATGGGAAGCTATCAATGAAGCATTAGAAAATGATGCGATCATCGACGGTTTCGTAAAATCTCGTACTAAAGGTGGTTTGATCGTTGACATCAAAGGTGTAGAAGCTTTCTTACCTGGATCTCAAATCGACATCAAACCTATCCGTGATTACGATGTTTACGTAGGTAAAACTATGGAATTCAAAGTGGTAAAAATCAACCACGAATTCAAAAACGTAGTAGTATCTCACAAAGTATTAATTGAAGACGATTTAGAAAACCAAAAATCAGAAATCGTTGCTAAATTAGAAAAAGGTCAAGTATTAGAAGGTACTGTTAAAAATATCACTGACTTCGGTGTATTCATCGACTTAGGTGGTGTTGACGGTTTACTTCACATTACAGATATCTCTTGGGGCCGTATAGAGCATCCAAAAGAAGTTTTAACTCTTGATCAAACAATCAACGTTGTTGTATTAGATTTTGATGACGAGAAAAAACGTATCGCATTAGGTTTAAAACAATTATCAGCTCATCCTTGGGAATCTTTAGACACTACATTAGAAGTAGGTTCTAAAGTAAAAGGAAAAATCGTAACAGTTGCTGATTACGGTGCTTTCTTAGAAATCATCCCAGGTGTTGAAGGTTTAATCCACGTATCTGAAATGTCATGGTCACAAAACTTACGTTCTCCTCAAGAGTTCTTAAAAGTAGGTGACGAAATCGAAGCTCAAATCTTAACATTAGACCGCGACGAGCGTAAAATGAGCTTAGGTATCAAACAATTGACTCCAGATCCTTGGAAAAACATCACTGAGCGTTACCCAGTTGGTTCTAAACAAAAAGCTGTAGTTAAAAACATGACTAACTTCGGTGTATTTGTTGAATTAGAAGACGGTATCGACGGTTTGATCCACATCTCTGACTTATCATGGTCTAAAAAAATCAACCACCCTAACGAATTCACTAAAGTAGGTGAAGCTTTAGAAGTAGTTGTATTAGAATTAGACGAAGAAAACCGCAAGTTATCTTTAGGCCACAAACAATTAGAAGAAAATCCTTGGGATACATTCGAAACTATCTTCACTGAAGGTTCGATCCACGAAGGAACAGTAATCAAAGTTGGTGACAAAGGTGATATCGTAGCTTTACAATACGGTGTTGAAGGTTTCTGTCCTTCTAAACACTCTGTAAAAGAAGACGGTTCTTCATTAAAAGTAGATGATACTACTGAGTTCAAAATCATTGAATTCAACAAAGAGAACAAACGTTTAGTTATTTCTCACTCACGTATCTGGGAAGAAGCTAAAGAAGAAGCTCGCAAAGAAGAGTCTAGCGCACGCAAAAAAGATGCTAAATCAGCTTCAAACGCAGTGAAAAAAGTAAAAGATTCTGTTGAGAAATCTACTTTAGGTGATTTAGACGTATTAGCTCAATTGAAAGAGCAAATGGAAGGTGGCGACAAAAAATAATTTTTTAGTCACTAGCTAAATATATGAAAAGCTCCAGTCGAAAGATTGGAGCTTTTTGCTTTTGTAAGAAAGCCTTTGTAATTTTAAAGCATGGTTTTCAATTCTTCACTAATCACCGTTCCAGAGCTTGTAGAAGCCTTAAATGATAATGCTATAATATTATTAGATTGTACAATTGACAAAGTTGGAAAGTCTCTAAAAGGCAAAAAACTGGAACTTATTCCCAACTCATATTTCTTTGATATCGAAGGTAAGTTATCAGACAAAAAATCAAAATTGCCGCACACTTTAGTATCTCCAGAAGTATTTGAACAGGAAATGCAGAAATTAGGCATAAATCAAAATAGCACAGTAGTTCTGTATGACCGTTGGGGTGTATATTCGAGCCCTCGTGCGTGGTGGATGTTCAAAGTAATGGGTTTTGACAATGTATATGTATTGAATGGAGGCTTACCGACTTGGAAAAAAAGTAAAAAGCCAATTGAGAACGCTTATACTAAGCCATTAAAAGTTGGTGATTTTAAAGCGAATTTTAGAGCAGAATGGATCGCTGATAAGGAGTATATCTTAGAAAGATACAAAGCTAAGACAGTTGATATTTTCGATGCTCGAAGTAAAGGAAGATTTGTCGGACTAGTCCCTGAACCCCGAAAAGGATTGAAAGGAGGTCATATCCCTCATTCTAAAAATATTCCTTTCGAAGAATTATTAAATGGTGAATCATACGTAGATAAAGAAACAGTTGAATCCATTTTTCAAGCACAAAAACCATCTACCGATGAATACGTGTTTACTTGTGGATCTGGTATTACTGCATCTATATTAGCATTTGGGAGTCACTTAATTGGTCAACAAAAAATAAGAGTATATGATGGATCATGGTCTGAATGGGGTATGGATGAATTGAACCTTCCGACAGAGAAATAATTTCAAAATGCAAAACATATTCAAACGGAAGAATGTTCTTTAATCTAGTTTAGATAATTTATATTATTTTTAAGTAGAACAAAATTTTAAAACCTTTTTAAGCTATAAATTAAAGTCAGCGTCGTAAAATATGAAAAACAAAATCCGAATACTTTTATTCGTACTTACACTTTTATTTTTTGCGACACCAGTCACCGTAAAAAATGCGATAACAGACAATGATATTCTTGAATTAGAATCTGGGAAATTTGCTGCTACCCTTCATCAGAAGGAAAGAATAATTGACAAAATTTTCGCAGATTCTATACTTAATAAAACATTTGTTAATAGTGAGCGATACCCTCTTCAAGTAAGAGAAATATCGAACGATTATCAAAATCAACAAATTTACTTATATATATATAAGAACACTAAACCAATATTTTGGTCATCAAATATTTATGTCCCAGATACTGATGCCGGTCTAAAAGATGGAATATCCTATATATATGCTGATAATTTTTCATTCTTAGTCAAAAAGAAAAAGCTTACATCTGAACTCAATATATTAGCTCTAATTCCTGTTGAAAGACAGTACAATTCTGCATATAAAGCCAAAAATTCTTCCTCGTATCTGAGTATTACTGCTAGTACACAATTACAAATTGCAAAATTTGGAGATACTGAGGAAATTAAAAACATATATTCTATTAATAATCAATATCTCTTCTCTGTCAAGCTAAAAAGCAATAAATACAACAATATTTACCTGAATATTCAACTATTCTGTTGGGTTTTGGGCACGATATGCTGCGTCATTCTTATCAGCAGTATTTGCGTAAGTGTAGCGCGTAGAGGTCAAGCATTATTGTCAATTATCTTATTGGCTATTACGTTTGTTATTATCAGAATTATTGATTTAGAGACAAATTGGCTATCTCAAATTTCAGACTACAAGTTATTTTCACCTCGAACATATGCCTACAGTTATATAGCCCCAAACTTGTGGTCCTTTTTAGTCAATTCGATTGTATTATTATGGATTGTATGTTTTTGTATATACATTAAAAAATATATTGTCCTCCCTAGTGTTCTACTCAAGCCACAAATAAGAAATTGGGTGTTTCTACTAATTCTGCTAGGTGCTTATTATATTTACAATCAACTTTTTAGTCAGTTAGCAACGTTAATTACACATTCCTCCTTTTCGACAGAAGATCTAATAACCTTATTTTTCACTTATGATTTCACTTTTTACCACATTTTAATATATACAATTATCATATTTTCTGTAATACTCATTGCAGACATTGTGGTATATATAGGCAAAGTACTAACTCCAAAAACAACGACTAACCTTAATATTCAGCTCATTGCATTAGTTACGGCATTGGTAATTGGTGCTTTTTATGAGGGTTTTTCTTTGATTAATGTGCTGATTGGTATACTAATATTGATGCAATCATTTGATAAATCATTATTACGATATAATAATATTTATACTCAAGTCCTCACTATTCTAACAATATCCTGTATTACTACTATCAAATATGCTGATGCTATCAATGAAAACAATAGAGAGCATATGAAATTAATGCTCTTAAACTTAGAATCAGATGATGATATTGAAGCTATATCCTTGTTTTCAGGTATGGAAAATAAGTTAGAAAATGATCAGCAACTCAAAAAACTAATTGAATTAGCTTCTGTCAATCCAAATTCACAATTGATTAATAATTATATCCAAAAAAATTATTTGACAGGATATTTAACGAATTACAATTTTTCAGGATATTACTACTTTAACGGCAAGCCATTAGACAGCTATTTTTCAAATCCATTAACAGATTTCAGAGAAAAGGTTATCACAAACGCTACTAAAGTTAATTATACTAAATCATTTTATAAATCTAAAACTGAAATCGGTTATTATGAATACTTTACCTTATTAAGCACATCAGATAATGCGGGCAATGCGATATCAATAATTATTAATTTGAAAAAAAACATTAATAATGTCGCTACATATTTACCTTTTCTAAATGAAAACGCAAGTGATAACTATGCTGATGCAAAAACGAAGCATTATAATTTTGCGATCTACAAGGATGGAAGCCTAATCAGTCAAAATGGTAAATTCACCTACCCAAATAAGGATCAGTATGATAACAGAAATACTAATGAATTCTACGTTATAGATGAAGATAACAACTATCAGCATATTCTATTTCGACCAGACGCTAATACTACTTTAATTGTCAGTAAACCTATTCAATCTTATTGGCAGTTTATTACTGTTGTGTCTATTACTTTTTTGTTCTTATATATTGTCGTCTCTGTCATTCGATTTTTGGCACAGGTCATCCCTATTTATATTCGCCATGATGTATCATTTGTAAATCTTTACTTGAGATTTAGATATACACTTGCTCAGATACGCTATAGTTCTCGAATCCAGACTTTAGTAATTAGTTCGGTGTTAATAGCTATTGTGATTTCGGGTATAATTAGTTTTTATAGTATACACCTACAGACTATACAAAGTCGTAAAGATCAAAAATTAGATTATATTGCTCAAGTAGTGCAAAACTTGGAAGATATCGCTACGAAAGATTCTTCCTCGACGCACCTTTCTTCGCTTTATAAAACGATGACTTCGTTAACAAATGTCGTTGTAACAGACTTTAATTTGTATGACAAAAATGGTAAGCTATTTTTCACCACACAACCAGGCATTTACAACCATAATCTGATTTCTTCTTATATCAATCCACATGCATACTTAGATATGAATGTCCTTAAGAAGAATGAAACCTTATTCCAAGAACAAATAATTGATTTCGACTACGAAACAGCATATGCAACGATCAAAGATTCAAATTATAAAACCATTGCCTATTTGGCAATTCCCTATTTCAATTACCAAGAAGTAGAGAATGAAAGCACAAATATATTACTAAAGACGATCTTGAATATTTTCACGGTTATTCTCATCATATTTGCTTTCCTCTCTCTCTATATATCAAATAAAATAACTGAACCTCTACAGATCATTCGGAAAAAGTTATCTCAGACGAATATGTCAGCTAAACCAAATGAGTCACTTTATTGGGAAAAAGACGATGAGATTGGTCTTTTAGTTAAAGAATACAACTATATGTTGGTCAAATTGGAAGAGCATGCGAAGCAACTGCGACATGCAGAGCGTGAAAGCGTTTGGCGTGAAATGGCACAACAAGTAGCTCACGAAATCAAGAATCCATTGACACCAATGAAATTGGGAATTCAGCAATTAAATAAATCTTTTAAAGACAATGATCCTAGATTTCCGGAGCGTTTCGAAAAAATATCCAATTCATTCATCGAACAAATTGAAGCCTTAGCACGTATTGCTTCAGAGTTTTCTGCATTTGCAAAATTACCAGAGTCACAATTTATTGTATTGAACCTAATTGAGAAAATTAATAAATCTATTCATGTGTATGATAATATTCCGAACGTGCAAATTGAATTGATTAATCAAACCAAATTTGAGAAGCGTATAGAAATATTCGGTGATCGCGATCAAGTTATACGTTCTTTTAATAATCTAATAAAAAACGCTATTGAGGCTACATTAGGTCGCCGTAAACCAAAAATTCAGATCGTAATAAAAGATGGAGATGCACATAATGTTCTTGTAGAAGTTATTGATAATGGATTTGGAATTCCTGACGAGGTGATTCCTAAAATATTTAAGCCCAATTTCACCACAAAAAGCTCGGGAACGGGTCTAGGACTCGCGTTTGTTAAACAGACTGTAACAGGTATGAATGGTACTATTGATTACACTACGCGCCTCAATCAGGGTACTACATTTTATATCACTTTACCTTTATACGTCGGACAACAATAATTATAACCAATATCTTTGCAAAAGTATCGGCAATTTATGTAAATTCGACTCGTAAAATTATTAAATTATTCCTCAAATGAATTGGAGAAAATCCTTTTATATCGCTGCCTTTTTATTGGCATCATCTGCGCAATCTTTCGCACAAGACAATTTAATCAATGCGCTAAAAAATAATGTTAGCGATAAGAGTAAAGAAGGTTTTGTATTCACAGAAGTGATCAATCTGGGTAATACATCCATTAAAGATCAAGGTTCATCAGGAACTTGTTGGGCTTATTCGGGCAACTCATTTTTGGAATCTGAAATGATACGTATGGGTAAGCAGCCTGTTGAGATTTCTCAAATATTCACAGCGTATTATACCTACTTAGAAAAAGCCAAAACTTTCGTACAGTTACATGGTGACCAAGCACAAGGTGAAGGAGGACAACTACATGATGTATTGACTATTTATCGTAAATACGGTGCTGTGCCTAATGAGATTTACACAGGTTTACGTGAAGGTCAGACGCGTAATAATTTTTCGGAGATGAGTAGCATCTTACATGGAATGACAGAGAATATTGTCAAAAACAAAAAGCTGACTCCTAATTGGCAAAAAGCCGTAACTGGGGTAATGGATGCTTATTTAGGAACGCCACCACAATCATTTGAATACAAAGGAAAAACATACACACCTCGTACTTGGGCTGATCAAGTAGTAGGAATCAAACCAGATGATTATATCGGAATAAGCTCTTTCAAATCTCAAGAATTATACAAACCTTTCGTTTTATTAATTCCTGACAATTGGTCCTTCGAAAGATTTTATAATGTACAAATGAATGATATCTGTGATATCATTGACCATGCTTTGACTAATGGATATACTGTAGCATGGGCTACTGATGTATCAGAAAAATTCTTCAGTTGGAAAAATGGCGTAGCCTTTGTGCCAGAAAAAGACATAGAAAAAATGACTCAGGAAGAAATAGCTAATTTATTCAATGGTCCAAAACCAGAAGCTAAGGTTACTGAAGATATGCGTCAAGCAGCTTATGATAATTATTCTACAACTGATGACCATGGAATGCACATTGTTGGATTAGTGAAAGACCAACAAGGTAAAGAGTATTATATTGTAAAAAATTCTTGGGGCGAATCCAACGACTATAAAGGGTATATGTATGCTACAAAAGAATACGTACGCTATAAAACCCTTTCCATTTTATTGCACAAAAATGCCATTCAAAAAAGTATAAAATCTAAATTAGGTATATAATTAAGCTGAGATTTTTTCGTGCAATCTAAAATTGGAATAATAAGAGTTTTTATTGCTATACTTGTGGAGAAAATAACATTTAGCTTATGAAATTATATTATATACTCGCATCAGCAATTGTATTAATGTTATCTAGCTGTGGCTTGTTACAAAGCAATCAAAACGCATTACTTCATAAGGCGGGAGATTTACATGCCAAATGGCATATTGTATCCATTGATAACAAATCTGTTGATAAAAAGGTAAACGGTAAAGAGCCTATTTTCAGCTTTGATTTAGCAAAAAATGAGTACAATGCAATCACAGGTTGCAATAATCTTATGGGCGGTTTCGAGTTGAAGGCTCCGAACAAGCTAAAGTTTTCTCTCGGAATATCTACCATGATGGCTTGTGATAATATGGATGTAGAGAGAGGATTATCAAAAATTCTTCCTTCCGTAGCATCTTATAAAATCAGTAACGATACATTATCATTTTTTGATTCGAAGAAAGCATTGAAAGCACAATTTAAATTGAAAAAAGAAGATAAATCTGCACTATTACAAGGTAAATGGGAATTGGACTATATTGGTTTAACAAATAAATCGTTAGATCATCTATTTACTTCTAAAAAACCAACATTAGAATTTAATCCAAAAGAACTAACTTTAGTAGGTAATGGCGGTTGTAATAATTACTCTGGGACGTATACAATTGATGCACATAAGTTAAAATTTGGTGCAATAGCTTCTACAAAAATGGCTTGTCCTGCTATGGAAGGCGAAGCCGCTTACTTCAGGAATTTGGAAAGAATTACTTCTTTTAGCGTGGATGCGGATAAGCTAACACTTATTACAGATGATATAGCGATATTAAGATTTAAAAAAGTGAAATAACAAAAAGAGAGGATTTATAATCCTCTCTTTTTGTTATCCGAATAAATCTGAACTTAAATAACGATCACCTCGATCACAAGCTATAAATACAATTATTCCCACATCAATTTCACTTGCAACTTGTAGAGCTGCATGAAAAGCTCCTCCTGTACTCATTCCTGCAAACACACCTTCTTTCTTTGCTAGTAATCTCGCTTTATTAATTGCATCTTGTTGATTCACATCAATCACCCTATCCACACGAGAAGGATCAAATATCTTTGGCAAATATGCTTCGGGCCAATGTCTAATTCCTGGTATCGAGGACTCTTCAGTTGGCTGACAACCTACGATTTGAATATTTGGATTTTTATCTTTCAAATAAATGGAATTGCCCATAATAGTACCAGTTGTTCCCATCGCACTTACAAAGTGTGTAATTTTTCCATCCGTATCACGCCAAATTTCCGGGCCAGTAGTTTTTACATGCGCCTCAAAGTTATCTGGATTTGCAAATTGATTCAGAATAAAAACACCTTCCTTAGCTGCCTTTTCCTCTGCATAATCTCGGCAAACTTCCATATTCTCTAATAAAGTAACTTGAGCACCAAAAGCTTCCATAGTCAACGTACGCTCACGTGTAGAGCTAGACGGCATTACCAACTCCAGGTCCATCTCATACATACTCGCGATCATAGCTAAAGCTATTCCTGTGTTGCCACTTGTTGCTTCAATTAATTTATCGCCTTTCTTAATATCACCACGCTCTATTGCCGAACGAATCATATTCAGAGCTGGTCTATCTTTCACCGAACCAGCAGGATTATTACCCTCTAGTTTAGCATATATTTTAACCTTTGGATTGTTATGAAAACTTGTGATTTCTACCAAAGGTGTATTCCCTATTGTATCTATTATATTTCCCATTGTTAAGCGGGTTTTGTGTCAATAAATTTTGAATTAGACTGATGGTACACCGTAGTGTAAGGCTCTATGCTTGATGTGAGCCAAACATTACCGCCTATTATCGAATGGTGTCCAACGCGTGTTTCACCACCTAAGATTGTTGCCCCTGCATAAATCACCACATAGTCTTCTATAATCGGATGACGTTGTTTACCTGCTAAATTTTTTTCAACACTGAGTGCTCCTAACGTAACGCCTTGATATAATTTCACATGCTCTCCGATAATACATGTTTCTCCGATCACTAAACCTGTACCATGGTCTATATGTAAATATTTACCAATAGTGGCCCCAGGGTGAATATCTATTCCCGTACGCTCGTGTGCCCATTCTGTGAGTATACGTGGGATTAATGGAACATCCAATAACCATAATTTATTTGCCATACGATAAATACATGTGGCCAAAAAACCTGGATATGTTCGTATGACCTCTCTTAGATCTTGTGCGGCAGGGTCGCCTTTTAGAATAGCTTGTGCGTCAGTCAACATGACCTCATACAATTCTGGCAAAGAAATATAAAACTTTTGAACAATAATATCATTATCACAATTGTTGCATGTATGACTTTTTCTCAGAATACTAAGCAATTCTTGCTCTGATCGCCTAAAAATATCTTTTACGTCGTCTACAGAAGACAATTGTTGAGGATTTCTTTCTGGAAATAATGCTCTAAACAAATCTCGCGCCCAAGTCCAAATACGCGTATTACTAGGCATATCCTGTGCTTCTATTTGTTTTTGGTAAAGATGGTTGTAAAAATCTTCCATGAATGCAAATCTACATTATTGATTAATAAAAATCTACTTTTAAGGTAGATTTTATAGAACTAATTTTTTCATTAACTCTATATGTGTTTCTTCTGCAGATATGCAAAGTCCAGTATGCGATGGAGAACATTGAATAATCGTACTTCTATTAGCCGTCAACCAGCGAAATCTCTCGGATTGTTCAAGAGTCGCAATCTTGCCATATGCGTTGTTTCCTGCACAAATCTGTTGAAACGATTCCAAATGTTCTTTTATCATCTCTATATCAACATCCGCATAAAGCGCTTTTATCTTTTGTTCATTCAGATAAAACAAAAATTCTGCGTAACGAAACTTTTTAGCATAAAGTGCGACACCAACATTCACAAACTCCTCACGTTCTACACGAGGTACCATCCGCACTACGGCATACTCATATAATGTTCTTACGCTCATTTGCTATTTGATTTAAAAATAGAATTGAATTTGCTAACCTTCTTACCAAAAACTGAAAGTAAACCTCTCTGACTTCATCTGGGCTAAGCTCTCTACCTTCTTCGACCAGCCATTCGTCAGGAATGATCATTAAAATATTGCGAATGACTTTTTCAGTAAATAAGGAATTGTATTTTTCATTAATCTCCTGAACCTTGGAAGCTTGCTTTAACAAAACATGGTCTTTTATTTGAACAAAAGGTTTTGTTACATAATCTTCCCAGTTGTCCCAAGAATGATGAAAATATAAAGAAGCTCCATGATCTATCAGCCACAACTCCTTTTTCCAAATCAACATATTGGTATTACGAGCCGTACGGTCTACATTCATCAACAGCGCGTCCAGCCAAACAATTTTTGAGGCTTCTTCTTCACAGATCACATCTACATTAGCATCATAGGTGATTGCGCCATTTAAAAAATGTACACCCAAATTTTTGCCAATAGAAAATTTAAGCAAATCCTGAATTTCTTCATCAGCTTCTAATCGCCACAACGACTCATCCAAATTAGCAAACACCAATTCGGGCATCCGCAATCCTAATATGCGTGCTAGCTCTCCTCCTATCAATTCCGCAACCAAAGCCTTCTTTCCTTGACCTGCACCACGAAATTTAATGACATAACTAAATCCATCATCAGCATCTACCAATCCTGGCAGCGAACCGCCCTCACGAAATGGCTGCACATAACGAATGATTTCGACTTCTCGAATTTCTGGCTTTTGTATTCCCATTTGTATTTTTCAATGTATACCCGAAGTTAATTGAAAATATATTAGCATTTAGTATAAAAACACAAATTCAAACACTAATGTGACTATACACGAACTACTTTTCTGATTATATTTGTAACACAACATTTCATTATCATATAGTATATGAACACTACAGAGGAATATAATGCGGTTATCGATTTATGTAAGAATCTATTTGTCAACAAGACAAAAGATTATGGTACTTCTTGGCGTATTATGCGCTTAAGTTCGATCACAGATCAACTTTACATTAAAGCTAAACGAATCCGAACACTTGAGGTTAAGCAGGTATCTAAGGTGGGCGATGATATAGCTGGTGAATTTGTTGCAATTATTAACTATTGCGTGATTGCCTTAATGCAATTGGAATTAGGCGAAGAGGGCGAAGAAAATCTTGATGCAGCTGTAGTAGAAAAAATGTATAGTGAAAAGGTAAATGAAACTAGAGATTTAATGTTCGCTAAGAATCATGATTATGGTGAGGCATGGCGTGACATGCGCATTTCGTCTATGACTGACATGATTCTTATGAAATTGCACCGTGTAAAACAAATGGAAAATAATCATGGTAAAACTATTGTTTCCGAAGGTTTTGCCGCCAATTATCAAGATATGTTGAATTATGCAGTATTTGCTTTAATTAAAATGGGATTTGCAGTTAAAAATTAAAAATATGTCAGATACTTCCTTTTACAGTCCATTACAAAACACATCGGCAAAACCTGATATTCTCCTGTGGATATCACGCATTTTTGTTGGTCTATTATTTATTTTTTCGGGGCTAATAAAAGCAAATGACCCCATTGGATTTGGGTACAAACTTCAAGAATATTTTCACGTATTCAATCTTAATTTTTTGAATGATTACAGCGCGTGGATTGCAATTATAATATGTGCTTTGGAAGTGATATTAGGAATCCTGTTGTTATTGGGCATAGCTCGCAATTCAGTAGCATGGGGATTACTTCTGTTAATTATTTTCTTTACATTTCTGACATTTTACTCTGCATTTTTTGATGTCGTGACTTCGTGTGGATGTTTTGGTGATGCTATTCCTTTGACCCCATGGCAGTCATTCATCAAAGATTTAGTTTTATTGGTATTCATCGGTATTATTTTTATAAAAAGAAATAAAATCAAGCAAATATTTAAAAGCTCTGCTGTAAACAATCTTTTGACACTATTGACAGTTGTATTTTCTTTTGGTGCTGGTATTTATACGTATAAGTATTTACCTGTTTTAGATTTCTTACCTTATAAGGTGGGAAACAACCTCCCTTCTCTAATGAAAATTCCGGAAGGAGCTGCGCAAGATGAATTTGAGCATATTTACAATTTAAAAAACAAACAGACAGGCGAAGAGAAAAAAATAAATGACAAAGAATATATGAGTCAAAAAATCTGGGAAGATGAAAGTTGGGAAATTGTTGGCGAACCGGTGACCCGATTAATCAAAAAAGGCTATCAAGTGGCAATTCCAGATTTGATGATTACTGATTTTGAAGGAGAGAATCATACACAAGAAATTGTTGAAAATCCTCATTACAATTTCATCGTGACAAGTGTAGATGTGACAAAATTTACTCCTGCAGACTTCTTAGCTCTTGACAAGATAAATCAAACAATTAAATCCTTGAGTGAAGAATACAACCTTCGTGCTATCTTATTAACAGCAAGTGCGAGTTCTGATGTTGACTACTTAAATGATCAATTGGATTTGATTTTAGAAACTTTTTATGCAGATGCTATTCCATTGAAAAGTATGGTACGATCTAATCCAGGTGTGATGTTATTACAAAATGGTGTGGTGATTCAAAAATGGTCAAAAGATACTTTCCCTTCTAAAGAAGAATTAATAAATAACTATTTAAAATAGCAATGGACAAACCTATATTCTTAGTTGGCTTCATGGGCTCTGGCAAAACGACTTGGGGTAAGAAAGTTGCTAACGCATTAGATTTGCCATTTGTGGATTTAGACCATGAAATAGTTGAAAATATCGGCATGACCATTCCCGAATATTTCAATGCGCACGGCGAAGATAATTTCAGGAAATTAGAAAATGAATTTCTAAAGAAACAAGCAGGAAGAATTGCTGTAATCTCGACCGGCGGCGGTACACCTTGTTATTTTGATAATATGGATTGGATCAATCAGAATGGACTTTCTCTTTATCTATACCATACAAGTAAATCCCTTTGGTCGAGACTAAGTCAGTCTGATGTGAATAAAAGACCCGTTTTGAAAGGATTAGCTGGCGACGAATTGTATGAATTTATTGACTCAAAACTAAGAGAGCGATCGGATTATTACGAAAAAGCACATATTAAATTTGAGCAAATTCACACCCCCTTGGAGGACATCATTGAATTGATCAAAAATTATCCTAACACCAAATGAAAAGAACTATAAACTCGTCCTTTCTAGCAGTATTTATTCTTGTTCTGTCATCTTGTTTCAGAAATCCATCATCGGATAATCAACAAGATTCCACAGAAATAAATACAATTGAAACGAATTTTTCAGCGCAGAATTTCAAGATCTCAACGCTGGAAGACTTGTATGAGTTTTTTACTTACCGTGAGGATAGATACCCATTAGTTAGTGCACATCGCGGCGGAGATACTGACGGATATCCCGAAAACGCAATAGAGACATTTGAATATTGGTCGAAGCAATTTCCACTGATAATTGAGACAGATGTGCGAATGTCCAAAGATTCTGTATTGGTATTGATGCATGACGAGACATTAGATCGAACTTCAAATGGTACAGGAAGAATAGGAAAACATACATTAGCCGAATTAAAAGAATTGAAATTAAAAGATGACAATGGCGAAATTACCGAATATAAAATTCCTACCTTAGAAGAAGCTTTAAACTGGGGAAAAGGTAAAGTAGTATTTACGTTAGATGTTAAGCAAGACGTACCATACACATTACTAGCTCAAGTAATTCAAAAAACTAGCGCGCAAGCATCCGTCATTGTAATTACTTACAATGCTAATCAAGCGAGAGCTTTAAATCGTATCAACCCAGACTTGATGATTTCAGCAAGTGTCAAATCACAAAAAGATTTAGTCAAATTAGCCGAAGCAGGTATACCAGATAATCGGTTGGTTGCATTTGTCGGCACTACTCAACCAAAAGCAGAATTGGTAGACTTACTTCATGCTCATGGAATCAAGACAATTTTAGGTACTATCGGAAACTTAGACAAACAAGCGGCGAGCAGAGGTTATCAAGTCTATGCAGAATATATAGAGAATGGGGCTGATATTTTGAGTACAGATAGACCCGCTGATGCGCAAAAAGCTCTAGATTTCTATATTAAAAAAAGACAATTAAAATCATCTTTCATCAATCGTTAGCTATGTCAATACGTGTAGAAAATCTTACGCAGCAATACGGAAAACAAAAAGCTTTAGATGCCATTTCGTTTCACACACAGGACAATGGTATCATTGGTTTTTTGGGCCCAAATGGCGCTGGTAAGTCTACTACGATGAAAACTCTTGCTGGCATTAATCCCATACAAACTGGTAATTGTTGGATCAATTCCATTAATATTCAAGAAAATCCTTTAGAAGCTAAAAAGATAATTGGGTATCTACCTGAAAATAACCCTTTGTATGTGGATATGTACGTACAGGAGATGCTTGAATTTCATAATGCATTGAATAAGTTGCGTAATAACAAAATTCGTATTGATGATGTTATTCAACGGACAGGATTAAGCAAGGAGAAGCATAAAAAAATAAAACAGCTGTCCAAAGGGTATAGACAGCGGATCGGCTTAGCCTGTGCTATTATTCATGATCCTAAAGTGCTCATACTCGATGAACCTACTACAGGTCTTGATCCCAATCAAATTATTGAAATTCGACAACTTATTCGTGAACTTGCTATTGATAAAACGGTAATTCTATCCACACATCTGATGCAAGAAGTAGAGGCAATATGTGATGAAATAATCGTTATTCATCAAGGTGTGATTAAAGATCAATTTCTATTAAAAGAAAAAGAGCAGCACTATCAAAACCTTACGATGGAAGAAATTTTTGTAAAACTTACAAAATAGGCATTTCACATTCATTTGATTTTGTTTTTAGAACCAATAATTGGTATTTTCGACGCTAAAACCTGAAGAAATTGCGTAGTATATATATAAAAGAAATCGTTACTTATTTCAATTCATTTATAGGCTATTTGGCTATAGGTTTATTTCTATTTGTTGTAAGTTTATTGATTTGGATATTTCCTGAATCATCTATATTGGATAATAATTATGCAACATTAGAAACATTTTTTCAGCTCACCCCATATCTTCTCATTTTATTAGTGCCTGCAATTACTATGCAGAGTATTGCAGGTGAAAAAGCAAATGGAACTTTTGATTTGCTTCTTAGTAAGCCTATATCATTATCAGAAATTGTCTTAGGAAAATTCTTGGGAAGTTATACTGTTACCTTTTTTTCGATATTACCAACGCTTATTTATCCAATATCTCTTTATTTACTAGCATCACCTATAGGTAATATTGATATTGGTGGCACCATAGGTTCCTATTTAGGATTATTTTTATTGGCAGCTGCATTTACCTCAATTTCGATTTTCAGCTCATCATTAACGCATAATCCTATCATTGCTTTCCTATTAGCTGTAGTACTTTGTTTTTTCGGCTATTATGGATTCGATGCTATTAGCAAGTTTTCCTCATTCTATGAATATGAAGATGCAATAGCAGTTGTTGGGATTCAATATCACTACGAAGCGTTGAGCAGAGGAGTAATGATGGTCGCTGATTTGATTTATTTTATAAGTTTTATTGCGCTATTTTTAATTTTAACGATTGGACATTTGGGTAGAAAATTTAGACCTAGCTCCAAAACATTTACCGTATATGGAATCACGCTATTAATTATCTTCCTAATTAATCAATCTTTTATCACTCAAAATTTCGGTAGAATTGATTTTACTCAGGATAAAAGATATACTCTTTCACCAACAACAAAAGAAATTCTAAAAAAGACTGATAATAATATCTATATCACCATTTTCTTAGAGGGGAAATTACCTAGCGGTTTTCAACGACTAAAAAAAGCTGCTATTGATATGGCTCGAGATTTTAATTACTTATCCAATGGCAATATTAAAGTCAACATCATAAATCCTCAAGAAGGTTCTGATCAAGAAAAAAAAGAATTATTTGATGCACTTATTGATAGAAGTCTACAACCAACTAATCTTAGTATTAAAAATGATAATGGATTTTCTCAGAATTTGATCTTCCCATATGCAATAGTTAACAAAGGAGATCAAGAAATAAATGTAAACCTATTACAAAACAAAATAGGTTTGAGTCCAGATCAAATTTTGAACAATTCTATTCAAAACTTGGAATACAGCTTTATTTCAGCAATACAAAAGCTCTCTCGCCCTACACAGACTTATATTGGATTTACAGAGGGTAATGGCGAACCATCTGATTTGGAGCTATATGATGCCATGCATACTTTTACTCAAACAAGCCAAGTTGGTCGAGTCAATCTAGATTCTATTGAACTAGAAGATTTGAAAAAATTTGCGGTAATTATTATTGCTAAGCCAAAAACAAAATTTCCAGAAAGTCATAAGTATAAAATTGATTATTACGTGCGTCATGGAGGATCAGTTATTTGGGCTATTGACCAAGTAGATGCCGAGATGGATTATTTAAGAAAGTCTAGTTCGCAAATGCTCATTGGGCGAGAACTAAATATAGATGATCAACTATTTTTATATGGTGCAAGATTAAACTATGATCTAATTGCTGATATGAATTGTGCGCAAATACCTATGTCTGTGGGTAATATTAATGGTCAAGCACAAATTGAGTTGACACCTTGGCTTTTTAGTCCAATTTTGATTCCAACAAAAGAACATCCAATCACCAAAAATCTTGATGGTATACGAACTGATTTTGTCGGAAGTATTGATACTATTGCTTCTCCTAAAATTAAAAAAGAAATTATTTTAGAGTCTTCTCCATATAATAAGATATACAATACAGGATCAATTATTTCCTTACAAATGGTAGAAAACCTTCCTGATCCTGCTACATTTCAAAGTAAACAAAAGCCTATAGCAGTTTTACTTTCTGGAAATTTCCCTTATATTTTTGAAAACAGACCTGCGCCAGAAGGAATTAACACGCCTGAGAATCTCTCAAACATTTCTAAACCAGCCAAAATGATGGTAATAGCGGATGGAGATTGGCTTATAAATAGTGTCAACAATAAGGATAATTCACCTTATCCATTGGGCTGGGATCGTTATGCGGACAAGCAGTTTGCAAACAAAGTTTTTTTAGAAAATATAGTAGACTACATGACCAGCGACAAAGATCTAATAACACTTCGTAATCGCGAGATTAAATTAAGATTACTAGATCAGCCAACTGTAAATCAACAAAAACTCAAATGGCAATTAATCAATGTCGCATCTCCAATAGTGCTATTATTTATAATTGGTGTTATTCAACAAATAATACGTAGAAGAAAATATTCAAAAAAAGCCGTGATATAGATCACGACTTTTCATTGAATAAAAACTAAGAAGTATTACTATTAATTCTTTTTCATGCTACCTGTTTCAGCCAAACGTATGTGCCAGCTGAATGCTTCTTCTAGAATGTGTGGCGTATGACCTCCACGTGCACAAGCCCTATCAAAATAGGATTGCAATTCTTCACGGTAATCAGGATGCACACAATTATCAATGATTTTTTGCGCACGCTCACGAGGTGCTAAACCACGTAAATCAGCTAAACCAATATCTGTAACCAATATATCTACATCATGCTCTGTATGATCCACATGTGAAACCATCGGCAATACGTGTGAAATTTTATTCTCTTTGGAAGCTGCCTGTGCCACGAAAATACTCAAGTATGCATTACGTGCAAAATCGCCAGATCCCCCTATCCCATTCATAATTTTCGAACCCGAAATATGTGTAGAATTTACATTACCATAAATATCAAATTCGATTGCGGTATTGATAGCAATGACGCCTAAACGACGAATCAAGCCTGGAGTATTAGAAATATTTTGTGGTCTTAACACAAATTTATCTCTGTACTTTGCTAAATTATCAAACACACGATCATAACATTCCTGTGAAACGGTAACCGAAGATGCAGAAGCAAAACTCAATTTCCCAGAGTCAATTAAATCAAATGTACTATCTTGCAATACTTCTGAAAACATTGTCAAATCGTAGAAATTGCTATCTTTAAAACCAGTAAGAACAGCATTTGCAACTTTTCCGATTCCAGCTTGAAGCGGTAAAAGACGTTCAGTTAAGTGGCCTAATTTCACTTCATTTTCGAAGAAATTAAGAATATGCTTTGCGATACTTGAAGTTTTCTCATCTGGAGGAGCGATATCAGCTGGACTATCCTTTTTGTCAGTGAATACGATCGCAACTACTTTATTTGGGTCTAATGGAATTGTTTTACGACCTATTTTATTCCAAGGTGCTACAATCGGGATTACATTACGATGTGGATAATCCTCCGCTTGGTAAATATCATGAATACCATAGAATTCTTCTGGTATAACCGTATTCACTTCCAAAATTACCTGTTTAGCCAAATTAGCGAAAGTTAAAGAGTTACCTACCGAAGTTGTAGGAACAAAACTTCCATCTCTGTCAATATATGCTACTTCCAATACAGCAATATCCACCTGAGGAAGATTTTTGTTGTGTAATAGTTCAGCAGCTTCACTCAAATGCTGGTCAATGAATAACACCTCTCCCGCATTGATCTTATTTCTTAGTGTACGATCAACTTGGAAAGGCATACGTTTGGTCAATGCCCCTGCTTCTGCCAACTTCCCGTCTGTATCATGACCTAGTGATGCACCAGTCATCAACGTTATTTTAACCTTTTCCCTCTTAGCGCGCTCAGCTAAAGCCGGAAGTACAACTTTACTATCCCCTGCTTTTGTGAATCCACTTGAACCTACAACCATGCCATCTTGTATCAATTGGGCTGCAGCATCAGCTGACATTACTTTATCTCGGAGAGATTCCAATCGTATTCTTTTTAAATCCATATGCAAACTATATAATGAATTGTTATGTCTCTAATAATCATATAATAATACAATATTAATGATAATAAAAGTTACAATATTATTATTTTCAGTCAGATAGTTATCTATACAACCAATTTAAATATAACCAAATGATTATCAGTCAGCTACCAAAATACTACTCAGTTAAATAATACTTTAATAGTTTATTTTAGTATTTTTTTTTTGATTTAAGCCATAAATTCTAGGGATACTCAAGTAAAAATAAGTAGTAAAACAAATCAAAAAAGTAACCAAACACTTACTTTTTGGTATTTTAACTTAAAAACTAGAAATTTGTTTTAAAATATAGCATATGGAAAAGGAATATGTAAATAAGTATTACATGACCGAAGTAGATGCATTCGAGGACAGTATTTATTGTCATCATGCATTAATGGGGGATAGTTACATTGGTGAGCACGAACACAAAAAAGGACAATTTTTATATACAGAAGGCGGTGTAGTATTCTTAAAAACTGCAACAAAATCATACTTCCTTCCTGCGAGACATTACATATGGATTCCAGCTGGTGTAAAACACAGCATACATCCAAGCTCTTCTCATGTTATAATGCGAAACCTTTATTTCCCTCAGTATGAAACTGATACAGAGTTTTATGATAGAATAAATATTTATCCTGTAAATGATTTGCTAATCGAACTAATTATGTTTACCAATCGTTGGAATGGAAATATATTTCCTGTCGAAGAACCAAAATATTCCATAGCAAAGGCATTTAAATTAATACTACCAGAACTATCACAATCTGAGTTACCACTAGCATTACCATATCCACAAAATCCAAAATTAAAAGATATCGTAAAACATTTAGAGGCAAATATTTCTGAAAATATAAGTTTCAAAATTCTTGCTCAAAACTTTGATATAAGTGAGCGAACACTTGCTAGGCTCTTTCAAAAAGAATTAAATATGTCGTTTATTCAGTATTACACTATTCTGAGGATGCTCACCGCACTAAAACTTCTTTTGGATGAAAAGTTAAGCGTTAATGAAGTAGCTTTGAAAGTAGGTTACAGTAGTTTACCAACATTTAGTAATACATTCAATAAAATAATTGGAGTACGTCCAAGTGATTATGTGAAACATCAAAACACTTTATTATAACTAAGATATTAACTTAAATAAAATTTATGCAATTTAAAAACCTATGTTGGTCTGCTTTAGTGGCAGTATCTGCACTATCATGCTCTACGCAAAGTAAGTCACTCGACGTGAATAAAGAAGTACCTGAGGCAATCCAATTATTTAATGGAAAAAACTTAAAAAATTGGACACCTAAAATTAGAAATTATAAAGTAGGAGAAAACTTTGGAAATACATTTCGCGTGGAAGATGGAATGATGAAAGTTAGATACGATCAATATGATGATTTTAATTTCCGCTATGGTCATATAGCTTATAATACCCCTTTTTCCTATTATGTATTACGCGTAGAATATCGTTTCGTAGGTGAACAAGCAAAAGGTGGTGAAGGCTGGGCTTGGCGCAATAGTGGAGCTATGTTACACGGTCAAGATCCAAAAACGATGTGGAAGGATCAAAATTTCCCCATTTCTATTGAAGCACAATTCTTAGGAGGTCCTGATGATATAAAATCTGAGCGCACTACATCCAATCTTTGTACACCAGGCACCAATGTGGTTATGAATGATAAATTATTCACTCCGCACTGTATTAATTCAAAATCAAAAACCTATCACGGTGACAAGTGGGTGACAGCTGAATTTGTAGTATTAGGAGATTCTGTAATTCGTCACATTTTAGAAGGCGAAACAGTCATAGAGTATTCAAAGCCTACAATAGGTGGCGATATGGTAGAAGGACACAATCCAGCTGTAAAGCAAGATGGCAAAGCAATTACAGAAGGGTATATTTATCTCCAATCAGAAAGTCATCCAATAGATTTTCGTAAAGTAGAATTATATGACTTGGAAAAGTATAAAATGCAGCCACAAAAGCTTGATGGAATTATCCAAAAGATATTACAAACAAAAGGTTCGAATTAATCGAACCTTTTAATTTTATAAAATAAAAAAAGGACACATTTCTGTGTCCTTCTATATCTTTATATCCAAAGATTAACCTAACTTGTTAACTAATTTAGTTAATTTAGATTTGTTGTTAGAAGCTTTTTTCTTGTGGATAACGTTTTTCTTAGCCAAACGATCAAGCATAGAAACAACACGAGGTAATAATTCTTTTGCTTCAGTAGCGTCAGTTGTATTACGTAATTTCTTGATTGCGTTACGAGTTGTTTTTGCTTGGTAACGGTTTCTTAAACGCTTCGCAGCGTTAGCTCTAATTCTTTTAATCGCTGATTTATGATTTGCCATTTCTATTAGCTATATATTTTATAAACTTTTTTATACTAAATTCGGATTGCAAAAATAACGAGTATTATTCAATATTCAAAATCTATTTTCAAGTTTCTCTCCGAATCCTTTATTTAATACTGCAAAGGTAAATAAAATTTACGAGTTATTTATCTATCATTACGATTATAAATTAAGTATTTTTGTAGCATGCAGAAGTTATCAATGGATCAACTCAATCGGGTTGATGTCGAATCATTTAAAGAATTAGAAAAAACACCTTTTACTATTGTACTGGATAATGTACGCAGTATGCACAATGTTGGTTCTGCCTTTCGCACTGCTGATGGATTCGCTATCGAGCAAATCCTATTGTGCGGTATTACAGCGACACCCCCTCATCGTGAAATTGAAAAAACAGCTTTAGGAGCAACACAATCAGTAGAATGGACACATTATAAAGAAACTACCGAAGCTCTACAGCAATTAAAACAACAAGGTTATAAAATCTTCGCCATCGAACAAGCCGAGAACTCTACTTCGTTAGAGCAATTTGAAATATCGACGAACGATAAATATGCTTTTGTATTTGGCAATGAAGTACACGGTGTTGATGAGGAAGTGATGCAAATCGTCGATGGCTGTATTGAGATTCCACAATTTGGCACAAAACATTCTTTTAATGTCTCTGTTACAATTGGAATAGTTCTTTGGGATATCCTGAAGAAAATAAAGTTTTAATAAAAAAAAGACTGAATAGAGTAAGCAATATTTCCAGAAGTCGTTACAAAATGGTAGATTTGCTCTGCTAAAAATTAGAACAATGAGTGTATTAGTAAATAAAGATTCAAAAGTTATCGTTCAAGGTTTCACTGGAACAGAAGGTACTTATCACGCGTCTCAAATGATTGAGTATGGAACGCAAGTCGTAGGTGGTGTTACACCTGGTAAAGGTGGTCAAACTCACTTAGACCGTCCAGTATTCAATACAGTTCAAGATGCTGTTGATGCAACAGGTGCTAATGTTTCTATTATTTTTGTTCCACCAGCATTTGCTGCAGATGCTATCATGGAAGCTGCTGCTGCTGGTATCGCATTAATCGTTTGTATTACAGAGGGTATCCCTACTAAAGATATGATTCAAGTAAAATCTTACTTGAGTGACAAAGATTCTCGTTTAATCGGACCTAACTGTCCTGGTATCATCACTGCTGAAGAAGCTAAAATTGGTATCATGCCAGGTTTTATCTTCAAAACAGGTAAAGTAGGTGTTGTTTCTAAATCAGGTACATTAACTTACGAAGCAGTTGATCAAACTGTAAAAGCAGGTTTAGGTATTTCTACAGCTATCGGTATCGGTGGTGACCCAATTATCGGAACTACAACGAAAGAAGCTGTTGAGTTGTTAATGAACGATCCAGAAACTGAAGGTATCATCATGATTGGTGAGATCGGTGGTGGCATGGAAGCTGAAGCTGCTCGTTGGATTAAAGAAAACGGTACTAAACCAGTTGTTGGTTTCATCGCTGGTCAAACTGCGCCTCCGGGACGTCGTATGGGACACGCTGGTGCTATCGTAGGTGGTGCTGATGATACTGCTGCCGCAAAAATGGCTATCATGCGTGAGTGTGGTATTCGCGTAGTAGAATCTCCTGCTGAGATTGGTAAAGCTATTGCTGAAGAATTAGCTAAATAATATATAAATATATTTGTAATAGAAAAGGAGACTTCAAAAGAGTCTCCTTTTCTATTACAGTCTTGTGTCATTTAATGCAATCCTTTGGCAGAAAAAAAACATATCGATAAATATCTTCTATATATTTTTTATCAATTTATTTCTCGTCAGCTGAAGGACCATAAAGACCTGGCAAAGGAATATCCAACATACGCATGTATACCGTTAGTTGTCCCCTATGATGCACCAAATGATTTTGAATAATAAATCTATACGCTGCTGACTTAGGAACTTCGGCAATAACATAATCACCAGCTTTTAGCTTCCAAATCGATTTCCAATCCTCTTCAGTAATGTTTGATATAACCTCAACATTTTCAGCACAACCATTATTCAGTACATCTAATAGTTCTTGCACCGACTGAGCTTCAAAAGGCTTATACATAGTTGGAAAATCAAAATACGCTCCTGACAATGCTTCTTTCATCCAGTTGTGTAATTCGACTATATGGCTTGCCAATTGTATTAACGACATAGATTTTTCGTGAGGTTTATAGGAAAAATGTTCTTCCTTTAATCTCGACAAAAGTTGTCTTGTATTTTCAGTTTCTCTTTCGATTTCAATTAATTGTGCCTTATTCATTTCCAGATCCTTTTAAATATTATTTAAATCTAGCAAATATTCACAATATTTATAATTTATTAAATCTTCAAAACTCTTTAAATGCAAAAAACCCCTTATCATTTTATTGATAAGGGGTTTGTATAAAAAAAGGCACCGACCTACTCTCCCACCTGTTACGGCAATACCATCGGCTCGGGCGGGCTTAACTTCTCTGTTCGGAATGGGAAGA
>NZ_WUQZ01000017.1 GCF_009829075.1 Sphingobacterium composti
TTAACAGCTCCCTTTGCACTGCGGAATTTAGCCCAGTCAAATACACTTAAGCATAAGGGAATAATAGTAGCATCCATGAGATATACTTTACGTTTAAGCCTATTAAGCTCAGCTCGTCTAGGAGAATATTTATGCCACAGATGATCTAAAAGTTTGTAGTAAAGGTCTCGGAATAGACGATGATCACGATGTTTGTTAATGTAGGAAAGATTGGATTTGCTAGGCGTTCTAGAGATACCCATATGACTCATGTTTCCTGTAGTACTACGAAGACCATTAGAGATATCACGAACGGAATCAGCCGATGAAAGATGGCAGAAAAGCATACTCACAAAATGTGTCCAGCTATTAATTCCCTTGTGATGTTTATCGAACTGATATTGTTGAACCAATTTGTTGAAAATATTGCGATTTACTAGTCCTAATATTTGAGAAAATACATTTATATTTACCATGGCGGTTGGTGGTTTTTAGCGAAATAAATATAGCAATCTCTGCTATATAAATCCACCGTCATTTTTTTTCCTTATTTAGGACGCTTCTGAATATATTTTGAAATAAAAAAAGAAATACTACGGAACTTTATGTAAAGGAAAAATTTATAAACACCCTTAACCACAATATTTTAACAAAATTTTATTTTAAAATTATTGAGACAAAATTGAAGGAATTTAATAGTGGTGAAATCTTGTAATATGATAAAATTTATTTGATAATAAAACGCTCACTTTCCAAAAGTCAGAAAGTGAGCGTTAATGATTATTGAGTTTATAAAGGATAAAATATAATTAAAAACTAGTGATCTCCTTTTGCTGCTAAGTATCTTTCAGCTTCTAATGCTGCCATACAACCTGTTCCTGCTGCTGTAATAGCTTGACGATATACATTATCTTGCACATCACCACAAGCAAATACACCAGGGATATTTGTCGCAGTAACATTTGGCTGTGTAATTAAATAGCCTGTTTCGTCCATATCCAAAATACCTTGGAATAACTCAGTGTTAGGTTTGTGACCAATAGCTACGAAGAAACCTGTTACATCTAAGTCTTGAGTTTCATTTGTTTTATTATTTTTCACACGTACACCTGTTACTACCTGACCATCTCCTAGAATTTCTTCCGTCTCTGTATTGTATAACACTTCTATATTCTTAGTATTCATAACGCGGTGATACATTGCTTTAGAAGCTCTGAATTCGTCGCGTCGAACCAACATATATACTTTATTACACAATTTAGCTAAATATGTTGCTTCTTCTGCTGCCGTATCTCCTGCCCCAACAATCGCTACATCTTGGCCTTTGTAGAAGAATCCATCACATACTGCACAAGCAGATACACCAAAACCGTTATATTTTTGCTCTGACTCTAAACCCAACCATTTAGCAGTCGCTCCCGTGGAAATAATAACAGTATCCGCAGAAATCACGGTTTTACCGTCAATTTCTACATAGTGAATTCCACCATCTTGTGAAAAATCAACTTTCGTAGCATAACCAAAACGTACTTGTGTACCGAAACGCTCAGCTTGATTTTTCAAATCTTCCATCATTTCAGTTCCTGTAATGCCATTTGGATAGCCTGGGAAATTGTCTACTTCAGTAGTTTGTGTCAACTGTCCACCAGGAACGATTCCAGTATATACTACAGGTTTCAAATCAGCACGAGCTGCATAAATCGCCGCAGTATATCCTGCAGGTCCAGACCCAATGATCAAACAATTAACATGTTCTGATACTTGCTCTTTATTCATTATATGTTAAAATTTATTTTTTACCGAATTTACTTTGCAGACTCGCCAACATATCATTTGTGATAGGCTTAGCAGGCTCCGCTACTTTAGGCTTCTGTACATCAGCTTTCGCTGCTTTGTCAGCTGGTTGCTTCTGTGCATTTTTCTCATTTTTGTAGGCATTCCAGTGTTTCTCTAAAATGCGTTTTGTATACAAAGGAAAGTCACCATTTTGCATCCAAGCGTAGTAGCTTGGCTCTGCGTCAAACACATCTGTTAATCTTCTACCCTTATGCTTACCAAAATTGATACATACCTCATCTTGGTCGTCATAAACAAAACGTCCAGCAAAATCAACAGGCTTTGTAAGATTTGTAAACTTGTGCAAGGCTTCTACATCATTCACAACTGGATAAGACACAGCACCATGCTTGTCTATAAAACTTTCGTTTTCATATTTTGACAATTGCGCCTTTAGTACTTCGTAAGTTGCACGTACATCATCCTCTGCTTGGTGGGCATTGTCCAAAGATTTGCCACAATAGAATTTGTATGCCGCCTTCAGTGTACGTTGTTCCATCTGATGGAATATATTTTGAACATCTACAAAAGAACGACCATCCAAACTAAAATCAACACCCGCTTTTAGAAATTCTTCCATTAGCATGGGAACATCAAACTTGTTTGAATTGTATCCTGCTAAATCAGAATTGCCTATGAAATCTGCTATTTCCTGTGCTAAATCTTTAAATGTAGGTGCATCTTTGATGTCTTCATCATAGATTCCATGAAACATTGACGATTCCACTGGTATTGGCATTAGAGGATTTACTCTACGCGTATATACTTCTTCTGAATTGTCAACATTCACTTTTAGTATTGAAATCTCAACAATTCTATCGGATGCAATATTTACACCAGTTGTTTCTAAATCAAAAAAAGCTAATGGACGTTTTAATTTTAGTTCCATGAATCTATATTTATATTTTTAACCATGAGGGTAAAATCATTAAGGACAAAAATAAACAATTGCTAGCGTCGCATCATCTAAATTTTGTCACAACTCTACATTTAAAATATTTTCAACAAAAGACTGACTTTAACCAAAAATCAAAGCCTAATCTTCATTATTATAATTCCAAGTACGTAATTTTTCTTGCAGGATGCGCGATATTTTATTGAAGTAACGCTTCTGTTTATACCCCATTACCCATTGAATTCCCTGAACGGCATTTGTACAAAATAGCTCATCTGCTTTTTTCATAATTTCTGGACTAATTTGTGCTTCGACAACAGGTATACCTTCATCTTCTGCCATATCCATCACAACACGTCGCATGACACCATCAATACAACCTTGATTTAAAGCTGGTGTGTATAATACTTTATCGTAATACACAAAAATATTAGAGGTCAACGCTTCACACAAGAATCCTTCTTGATTCAAGATAAAGACATCATCGTAATCAAATTTTTTTTTAAAATTCCCTGCCAAAACATAAATCAATGAATTATTTGATTTTAGTTCTGACAAATCGCTATAAGGCTTTTTGATTTCCGAATACAAATCTACAATAAGACCAACCTTTTTATCTCGAACTTGAATATCTACTTTTTGCACTTGCAAAATATAAGCTGGCTTATTTGTCGCAGGTGAATAGATTCCTCCACCATCTCGATATACAATCAATCTCACGCGTACACGTTGGCCAACCATATTATTTTTTCGAATCAATTCATCAGTATTTTTTTTGATGAAGTATTCGTCAAACATAGCAGATTGTTCCAATTGAATCTTCTGCATACTGCGTTGCAATCGCTCGATATGTAAATGCAAAAACCTTATCTCCCCACCTTGGTAGAGCATAGTTTCAAAAATACCATCTCCATATCGCAAACCTCTATTTTCAACAGTCAATATTTTTGCATCTTCTGCAACTATTTCTCCATTAAAATTTATATAATGTATCGGCATAAACTCTTTTCAATTAACTATTAATTTGCGCTGCATACGCTCTCCACTTTTCTAAAACCTGTTGCATATCTTGTGGCATCGGAACTTCAAAATCCATTCTTTGCTTACTTACAGGATGTTCAAAACCCAATAATCTAGCATGAAGTGCTTGTCGAGGTAATATATCAAAACAATTCTCTACAAACTGCTTATATTTAGTAAATGCTGTTCCTTTCAAAATTTTATCACCACCATATGTACTATCCGAAAATAACGGATGCCCAATAGATTTCATATGCGCACGAATCTGATGCGTTCTTCCAGTCTCCAATTGACATTCGATCAACGTCACAAAACCCAAACGTTCTAAAACACGATAATGCGTTACCGACCATTTGCCTTTTTCTGGATCTTCATGCATAGACATTATTCGTCTATCTTTCAAATCACGCCCAATATAACCACTCACCGTGCCATCTTCAGCAATATCTCCCCAAGCTAATGCAATATAGCGACGATTGATTGTATGCTCAAAGAATTGCTTTGCTAAAAAAGTCATCGCCCATTCATTCTTCGCTATAATCAATAAGCCCGAAGTATCTTTATCAATACGATGTACCAAGCCAGGACGTCCTGTATTGCCTGGTAATGTAGGCAATTGATTTAAGTGATATGTTAAAGCGTTTACTAATGTTCCAGTATAATTATTAAATCCTGGGTGAACAACCATTCCCGCCTCTTTATTAACCAGCAACACATCATCATCTTCGTAAATAATATCGAGCGGTATATTCTCTGGGTATACTTCATTATCGCGCGGAGGATCTGGTAAAACCATTGTAATAACATCAAACGGCTTTACTTTGTAACTTGCTTTGATAGGTTTATCGTTCACACGTACGGACCCTGCATCGATAGCATTTTGAATACGATTACGCGAGGTATTCTCTACTCTATTCATCAAGAATTTGTCTACACGTATCAAAGTGACACCTTTTTCAGCTACAATTCGTACGTGTTCAAATAATTCCTGTTCCTCTTGTTCGATTAATTCCAAATCTTCAGACATAGTACAAAAGTACAGGAATTAAGCCGAAATCTATTAACTTTGGAGTGTTCTCGTATTAAAATCACTGATTATTCAATGATTATTTTTTAGAAACTTAACCTCAAGATTACAATTAATATTACATGCAAATCTATAGCCCAGAACAAAAGATAAATCATCCACTTTACGAAAGCAAAGAAGTGCACGTATATCTTAAAAGAGATGATATGATTCATCCTTTTATCTCTGGGAATAAATGGCGAAAACTTAAATACAATCTACAAAAAGCACAGCAAGAAAACAAGAGTACACTAGTTACATTTGGAGGAGCTTGGTCTAATCATCTTTTGGCTACCGCGTGTGCTGGAGCTACTTTTCAATTCAAAACTATTGGTTTTGTACGTGGGGAAGAAATCAGTAATCCTGTGCTGAATATGTGCAAACTGTTTGGGATGCAATTGCGGTTTGTATCACGCGAAGAGTATAAAGATAAATTTCAGCTTTTTGATCAATTGGAGAATAGAGAAGAATGCTTTTTTATTGACGAAGGTGGCGCAAGTCTTGAAGCAACTTATGGTTGCAAAGAATTAGTTGATGAATTAAAAAATCAATACGATCACATGTTCTGTGCCGCTGGAACGGGAACTACCGCGGCTGGCATTGCACAGGGAATTTCAGACAGTAATTTAAATACACAATTACACATCATTCCAGTTTTAAAAAACGGTGGTTTTATTTTGGATGAAATTGCTCAATTCAATTCACCAACGATTCAAATCCAATTGCATTTGGACTACCACTTCGGTGGATATGCAAAAGTAAAACCTGAGCTTATCTCATTTGTCAAAGATTACATCCAAGTTACTGGTATAATGATTGAACCAACTTATACAGGAAAAGCCATGTATGCCTTACATGCTTTAATTCAGAATGATTACTTTAGCCCAGAAAGTAAAATACTTTTTGTACATACTGGTGGATTAACGGGCTTATTGGGACAAATGGAGAAATTTTGTTAAAGCATTATGAAAATTTATACTAAAACTCACAATACCAATTTATCTAAATGGATTAAGGATTTTAAAATATACACCAAATTTTAGCTCCATTTGGATTGTTATATAGTTCGAATAGCTAGAAGAATAGAGAGAACTGTCTAGTCCTGGAAAATACGACACGTATTTACAAAGATTAAAAATACATAAAATATACAGTATTAACCATTAGGTTACTATTGTATTTGTTTGATACCTCTACTCGAACTCACAAGTCTTAATTGCAGATGTAAAGTTAACCATACTTAAGAAGATAATCAGAACCTTCAATAATGCATACTTAATGAAAAGTGTTTATATTGAAAATCTTAATTACTGTTATCTTTACTTGTATATTAAACCAAACAAGGCTCAACGTTTATATCGTTAAGCCTTGTTTTGAAATTTAAAATAAAATGAAATTAGTTCAATGCGTCTAATTTTTCTTGAATAGCTTTTGCTTTATTTTCAACTTGTAAGAAGTCATAAACACTTTTCAATCCACGTAATGCACTTTCATTATTAGGTTCTACCTCAACAACCTTACTGAAGTAAGTTTCAGCAGGTTTAATTTTTTCTTTCAAAGCATTTACCTTTTCGTTGTATTGATTGTTACTCAAAGCTTTGTCAGCGTTAATAGTACTCAAATCATCTTTAATAATATTTACTAAAGATACTCCAGCATTGATATTTGCATCCACATAAGCAGGATCGATTTCTAATGCTTTTTTGTATGCGTCATAAGCTGCCTGATTATTGTTTAATGAAGATTCAGCTATACCTAAATAAAAATATAAAGTTTTATTACTCGGCTCTTTTTCAATCTGCGACTTTAACTCATTCATAATACCTGCAGTATTACCTAAGGCTATGTTATAGTTAATATTTTGATTGGCAATTTCATTGTCATCTGGATACATCTTGGCTGCTTCTCCCGCATATTTAAGTGCATTAGTAGTATCGTTCATCGTCAAATAAAGATTCGGTATATCTTTAACAATTTTCTTATGTTCAGAATAATCTTTTCTGTCTACTAATGCAAGGTATTTCTCAATACCTTTTTCGTAATCTTGACTTTGTACAGCCGCTACAGCAGCATAATAAGTCAATGTAGTATCACCTGGCATGAAAGTCAATGCTTCATTGAATGCATTGTAAGCACCTGGAAAATCTTGTTTTTCCCATAAAGCAACACCTTTGTTGAAGTTAAAAGCGTACAAATTATGTTCACTATTTTTTATATTCTCTTCTTGTTTTTTATCTTTATCAAAGCTTCTAGCTTTAGCTATAGCTTCTTTAGCTTTGTTCAAATCCTCTTCACTACTATTATCCGAGGCAAGATTGCCATAAATTAAAGAATAAACTGTCCAAGCTTCAGCTGACTCTTTAGTTTTTTCATGGACTACAGCTGCATCAATAGCTTCTTTAGCTGAAGAAATATAAGTAGCGCCTAATTGTGGTGTACCTGCTTGTTTAACTTCGTAATACTTTTGGAAGTTAGTTTGTGCTTTTTTCACATTACCCGTTTGAGCAAATAATGAACCTGCCGAAACGAATAAAGCTGTAAAAATTATACCTTTTTTAATGTTCATATGTTTAGTATTTAATTATTCGAAATTTGATTAAGTAGAGTTTTCACTCTATCCAATTGTTCTTGATCATCAGATGTTTCGTAAAATAATGCTAATCCTCTCAATGCATTCTCAGCGTAAGGTTTAATACCGTTCGCTTTTAACAAATAATCTTGAGCTGAATATTGAGCTTCAAGGTTATTGTTATTTGTTAAGAATTCATTTAAATAAATCAAACCTAATGCCAAGTTTGCATCGTAATTACTTTCATCCAAATCTAAAACTTTTGCATAATATTTCTTAGCCTCAGAAATATTTCCAATATTATCATTGGCAAAACCAGCTAAATAATATAAATCCTTATTCTCAGGTTCGAATTTAATAGCTTCAGCGATTATAGGCGTAATTGCTTGATAACTTTTATTTTCTGCGAATGCGTCTATCAATAAGAAAAGAATTGTCTTGTCTTCTGGATATAGCTCTCTCGCTTTTTGAAGTGTATTCAAATAAGATTGATTATCCTTATTGGTTTTATACAGTTTTGCCAAAGAAATATATGTGAGAGGCTCCACTTGCGATGTCAACACTAATTTTTTATAGTAATTGATAGATTCTTCTGTTTTACCTGCTTCAGCTGATAAAAAAGCTAAATTACGCAATACATCTTCAGACTGTGATCCTAAGCGTTCTACTTCCAAAAAGCTGTTATACGCCTTTTCATATTCCTTTTTCTCAATTTCTTTATTAGCCCTGTAAATATAAGCTGCAATAAGATTTTGAGTTACATAGTTGAGCTCATTATCATAACTCGAACGAACTTTAGGTCGAATAAAATCAACAGATTGTAATGTAACATCTATATGATCCTTGTCCCCTTTAAGTTTACGAGTAGAATCAGCATAAGCTAAAGAACTATATATCATAGCTCGTAAAATATTATTCTTAGTAGAGGAGGAATCTCTTTTAGTCTTATAAGTTGCATCAATGAATTTTTTAGCATTCTCTAAATCCTTAAATTCACCACGTATGGAATACCTAGCAAAACTGTTGGAACTTTCCTTATAATTGGATTGAGCTACAACAGTTGTGCTTAAGCATACAAATAATATTGAAGCTGTTAATGCTTTCATATTGCTTTATTCTTCTGTATCAGTATTATTTTCTTGATCTGCAGTTGAATCTTTTGAACCCTCTACCACTTCTATTTCTTCATCTTCTTCTCGGGCAACTTTCGTGATTGAAGCAATTTCATCTGATTCTTTTAAGGTAATCAAACGGACACCTTGTGTGGCACGTCCCATTACTCTTAATGTATCTACTCCTATACGAATAACAATTCCTGATTTGTTGATAATCATTAGATCGTCATTATCAGTCACGCCTTTTATCGCAACAAGTTCACCAGTTTTTTCGGTTACACTAATAGTTTTTACACCCTTTCCTCCACGATTCGTAATACGGTAATCATCAATATCAGTACGTTTACCGTAACCTTTTTCCGAAACAACCAACACAGATACTTCAGAACTATCAACACTAATCATGCCAACAACCTCATCTTTTTCATGTGCTAAAGTAATTCCCCTTACACCAGTTGCTGTACGGCCCATTGGTCTAACAGTTGATTCATTGAAACGAATAGCACGACCAGAACGTAATGCCATTACAATTTCACTAGTACCACTAGTCAAACAAGCTTCAATTAATTGATCTCCTTCATTGATATTGATTGCATTAATACCGTTAGCACGAGGACGAGAATAAGCCTCTAAAGAAGTTTTCTTAATCGTACCTTGCTTAGTACACATGATGATGAAATTGTTTTCCAAGTATTCTTGGTCTTTCAAGTTTTTCACCAGAATGTAAGCTTTAATTTTCTCTTCCTTAGGAATATTAATAATATTCTGCAGAGCTCTACCTCTCGAAGTACGACTTCCTTCAGGTATTTCAAAAGCTCTTAGCCAGAAACAACGTCCTGATTCTGTAAACAATAACATATAATTGTGCGCAGTCGCAGTAATGATATGTTCTGTAAAGTCTTCATCACGCGTATTAGAACCGATAGAACCCTTACCACCACGACCTTGACGCTTGTACTCTGTTAATGGTGTACGTTTTACATAACTATTATGCGATATAGTAATTACTACTTCTTCGTCATCAATAAAGTCTTCCATAGTCATGTCTTCCGCTGAATGCACTACCATAGAACGACGTTCATCACCATATTTCTCTTTGATCTCAACTAACTCATCTTTGATGATTTGATATCGTAAACCTTCATCCGCTAATATCTGTTTCAAATATTCGATAGTCTTCATCAATTCAGCGTATTCATCTTTGATCTTATCACGCTCTAGTCCAGTTAAACGGCGTAAAGTCATGTCTAAGATAGCTCGTGCTTGAATATCCGTAAGACCGAATTTCTCCATTAAGCCTACGCGAGCTTCTTCTGGCGTTTCTGAATTGCGAATTAATTTGATTACTTCATCCAAATGATCTAATGCAATCAGATATCCTTCTAAGATATGTGCACGTTTTTCAGCTTCTGATAGTTCGTATTTCGTACGACGAACGACTACATCATGACGATGCTCAACGAACACCTCAATCATGTCTTTCAAATTCATCATCATCGGTCTGCCTTTCACTAAAGCAATATTATTTACCGAAAAAGATGTTTGTAGAGACGTATATTTGAATAGATTATTTAAGACAACATTCGCATTTGCATCACGTTTTACTTCGTAGATGATACGTACATCTTTAGCAGATTCGTCTCGAATTTCAGAAATACCTTCCAATTTTTTCTCATTCACTAACTCAGCAGTACGCTTGATCATATCTGCCTTATTAACCAAATAAGGTATTTCAGTAACAACGATTATTTCACGTCCAGCTTTTGTAGTTTCAATCTCTGCTTTTGCACGCATTACAATACGTCCGCGACCAGTTTCGAATGCTTCACGCACGCCATGGTGTCCATATATTAAACCTCCTGTCGGGAAATCTGGCGCTTTGATATGTTGCATTAATTCAGAGATTTCAATATCTCTATTATCGATGTAAGCTATCGTACCATTTAACACCTCAGTTAAGTTGTGAGGCGCCATATTAGTAGCCATACCTACAGCAATACCTGAAGCACCATTCACTAATAAATTAGGAATACGTGTTGGTAAAACTGTTGGCTCTTTTAACGAATCATCAAAGTTAAGTTGGAAGTCAACTGTATCTTTATTAATATCAGCTAACATTTCTTCAGCTATTTTACGAAGACGAGCCTCCGTATAACGCATCGCTGCTGGTGGGTCACCATCCAACGAACCATAGTTACCTTGACCATCTACCATCGGATAGCGCATAGACCAATCTTGCGCCATACGAACCATAGCATCATACACAGAAGAGTCACCATGTGGGTGATATTTACCCATAACATCCCCTACTATACGGGCTGATTTTTTAAACGGTTTGCCAGATGTCACACCTAACTCTTCCATACCGTACAAGATACGGCGGTGTACTGGTTTCAGACCATCTCTCGCATCGGGTAAAGCACGAGATACAATTACCGACATCGAATAATCGATGTAAGCAGATTTCATTTGGTCTTCAATATTAATCTTTACGATCCTGTCGTTAGCAGGAATTAAATTATTGTCATTTTCTGTTTCTTCAGCCATATTTTAAATAGGAATCTGTAAACTAATTTTATGATACGAATTATCACAATACGATACCTTGCGAAGGTACAATTTTTTATCGACAAAAAGGTGATTTTTTGGTATTTAAACTTAGTAAATATTGTATAGATTGTAGCTAAATATTAATACCTTAAATATGTGTTATTTAAAAGTTTACAGAAAGATGTTGCTTATATCAAAAACAGAGTTTTAATATTTAAATTTTACAAAAAAGTGTTGAATGATGAATATTTTATAAAGAATGCTATTTTATTTTGCTAATAAATCAAAAAACCTTTTATCTTTGCCAGAAAAATTAAAGCAAACACAAACAACGATGAAACATAATTTTGGAGCAGGGCCATGTATATTACCTCAAGAGGTATTTCAGGAGGCTGCACAAGCAGTCCTTGAATTCAATAATACTGGCTTATCAATATTAGAAATCTCTCACCGCTCTAAAGAGTTTGAAGAGGTTGTAGAAGAGACGGAGAGTTTAGTTCGCGAATTATTAAATGTTCCAGAAAATTACTCCGTGCTGTTTTTGCAAGGTGGAGCTAGTCAACAATTTGCGATGATTCCTATGAACCTACTTCCTGAAGGTGGCAAAGCTGCTTATTTAGACACTGGTGTGTGGGCGAGTAAAGCGGCTAAAGAGGCTAAAAACTTTGGTCAAATTGATATTGTAGCTTCATCAAAAGACAGCAACTATACGTACATTCCTAAGGATTTTGAAATTCCTGCGGACGCAACGTATTTCCACTATACATCCAATAACACAATTTACGGTACAGAAATTTTCGAAAAACCTACTACAACTATTCCAACAGTAGTAGATATGTCTTCGGATATTTTAAGTAGAGAAATCAATGTTGCTGATTTTGATTTAATCTATGCAGGTGCACAAAAAAACATGGGGCCTGCAGGTGTTACATTAGTTATTGTTAAAAATGATTTATTAGGAAAATCTGGTCGTACAATTCCAAGTATCTTCAATTATAACGAACATATTAAAGCGGGTTCAATGTACAATACTCCTCCTGTATATTCAATATATGTTTCGATGTTGAATCTACGATGGTTAAAAGCTAAAGGAGGTATCAAAGTTATTGAACAAGAAAACATTATTAAAGCGCGTACTCTTTATGATGAGATTGAAAGAAACCCATTCTTTAAAGGTACCGCTGAGGTAGAAGATCGTTCAAGAATGAATATTACATTTGTAATGGATACACCAGAATTAGAAGCAGAATTCTTAGCTTTGGCAAAAGAACGTAACCTAATTGGTATCAAAGGGCATCGTTCTGTAGGTGGCTTCAGAGCCTCTATTTACAATGCGCTTGGAATTACATCCATTAATGCATTGGTTGATGCCATGCGTGAATTTGAAGAAAATCATAAATAATAAATAACTATAATGAAAATATTAGCCAATGATGGGATAGATCCTATCGGTAAAATTATATTACAAAATGCTGGTTTCACTGTGGATACAGAACATATTCCACAAGCAGAGTTAGCAGAAAGATTAAACGAATACGATGCTATCACGGTACGTAGTGCAACTAAAGTTCGCAAAGAATTAATCGACGCTTGTCCAAATATCAAAGCTATCGGTCGTGGTGGTGTAGGTATGGACAATATTGATGTAGAATACGCACGTTCGAAGGGTATTGCTGTTGTGAATACGCCAGCGGCTTCATCACATTCTGTTGCAGAATTGGTATTTGCACATTTATTAACTGGTGTACGATTCTTGCACGATTCAAATCGTAAAATGCCTGTTGATGGCAATGTAAATTTTGCAGGTTTGAAAAAACTTTACGCTGCTGGTGTTGAGCTGAAAGGTAAAACATTAGGAGTTGTAGGTTTTGGTCGTATCGGTCGTGAGACAGCTAAAATTGCTTTAGGTGTAGGTATGGATGTAGTATACTACGATTTGTTCGAAGGTCCTAAAGCGTTGACACTTGATTTCTCAGGAAATATATCTGTTGATATTCCCGTAAAACAAGTGGAATTAAAAGAGTTATTCGCTGCTTCAGATTTTATATCTGTTCACGTTCCTTTCTTAGAAAAACCAGTTATTGGTAAAGAAGAATTCGAATTGTTGAAAGATGGTGTAGGTCTTGTGAACGCTTCTCGTGGTGGTGTAATTGACGAGTTGGAATTAATTAATGCGTTGAATTCAGGTAAAGTTGCATTTGCAGGTTTAGATGTATTTGATGACGAGCCTAATCCACGTATCGATTTATTGAAACACCCTAAAGTATCATTGACACCGCATATTGGCGCAGCGACAAATGAAGCACAAGAGCGTATAGGTGAAGAGTTAGCACAATTGCTTATTGAAAACCTGAAGAAGTAATTCTTCCGCATATAAACATATGCGGCACAAGAGCTTTATCAAGCATTTTGTGCCGCATTTTTGTATAAGTATATTTGTGAAATTTATTTTAACATAGCTAAAAATATTTACTAATTATAACATGAAAGTTTTAAAATTTGGTGGTACTTCCGTAGGAAGTGCAGCACGCATCAAAGGGTTGCTAGATATCGTAAACCCAAATGAGCGTCAGATCGTAGTTTTATCTGCGGTTTCAGGCACTACAAATGCCTTAGTGGAGATTTCTCAAGCATTCTCAGATAGAGATAAATCAAAAGCTTTAGATTTAATTAAAGCACATAAAGATAAATACGAAGATTTAATTAAGGAACTTTTTGCATCTGCTGAAGGTTTACAAAAAGGCAAAGAACTAATTGACTATCACTTCAATTTGATAGCTGAATTTGGAAACCATGATGTCTTCACGCCTACAGAAGAAAAAATAATATTAGCTCAGGGTGAATTATTATCAACTACTTTGTGGCATTTACATTTAACTGAAATTAATGTACCTTCAGTTTTATTGCCTGCATTGGATTTCATGAAAATAGACGAAGACAATGAACCAATCGTCGAGTATATCACCGAAAAATTAACACCTTTCTTAGAACAAAATTCTGAAAACAAATTATTTATCACACAAGGGTATATCTGTCGAAATTCATTCGGTGAGATTGATAATTTGCGTCGCGGTGGTTCAGATTACACAGCATCTTTGATTGGTGCTGCTATCAAAGCTGAAGAAGTTCAAATCTGGACAGATATTGATGGTATGCATAATAATGATCCTCGTATAGTTACAGGCACAAAACCAATTGCCAACTTGAGTTTTGATGAAGCCGCTGAATTGGCGTATTTTGGCGCAAAGATTTTGCATCCTCAATCTGTATTTCCTGCACAAAAATATAACGTTCCGGTTCGATTGTTAAACACGATGGATCCCACGGCTCCAGGAACATTGATTTCAAAAAATGGCGCTGAGAAAGGCTCAATTCGTGCAATTGCAGCCAAAGATGGTATTACTGCTATCCACATTCACTCTTCACGCATGTTGTTAGCGTATGGTTTCTTGCGTAAAGTTTTTGAGATTTTTGAGCGTTACAAAACACCTATTGATATGATTACAACTTCAGAAGTAGCTGTATCTTTATCAATTGATGATACAAGTAATTTATTAGAAATCATTAAAGAAGTCGAGTTATTTGGTAAAGTTGGAGTTGATGAAGGTCAGACTATCATATGTGTAGTTGGTGATTTTGGCGCGAATACCCATGGTTATGCAGCACGCGTGTTGGATGCTGTAAAACATTTGCCAGTTAGAATGATTTCTTACGGTGGATCTGATCACAATACATCCATTTTATTGGATACAAAACATAAAACAGAAGCATTACGCTCATTACATAATAGATTATTTTAACTGTTAGGAATCTACCATGTTTCAAAATAAAGAAATTCTAAAAAATCTAAGTCAGCAAGAAACGCCATTCTATTTTTACGATTTAGAGTTATTAAATCGTACGTTGGATGAGGCAAAAAAAGCTGCTGACAAACGTAATTTTCATATTCACTATGCTCTTAAGGCAAATTTCAATGACAAGATTTTATCAATTATACAATCTAAGGGTTTTGGGGCGGATTGTGTAAGTGGAAATGAAGTCGAAAAATCAATTGAAGTTGGCTTTCCAGCCGAGCAGATTACATTTGCGGGTGTAGGTAAATCGGACAAAGAGATTATTGCTGCATTAAAACATAAAATATTCGCTTTCAATGTAGAATCAATCCAAGAATTAGAAGTTATTAATGAACTAGCCGTAAAAGTCGGAGAAAAAGCGAATGTTTCATTACGCATTAATCCTAACGTCGATGCGCATACGCATCATTACATTACGACAGGGTTAGATGAAAATAAGTTCGGTGTTCCGAATTCTGAATTAGAAAAAGCAACTTCTGTAATAAAAAGTTGTGCGAATATCAATCTTATCGGGTTGCACTTTCACATTGGATCACAAATAACGGATATGACCGTATTCAAAAGTCTTTGTGTAAAGGTAAATGAGTGGAAAAGCTTTTTTGAAGAGCGTGGTACATATATCAAAGTCATTAATGTCGGCGGAGGATTGGGCGTGGATTATAAGAATCCTGATGAAAATCCAATTCCTGATTTTGAAGCATACTTTGATGTTTTCGACAAATTCTTGGAGCGAACGGCACAACACGAAGTGCATTTCGAATTAGGGCGAGCTTTAGTAGCTCAATGTGGAACTTTAGTAAGCAAGGTGCTATATACTAAAAGTGGGGTAAAGAAAAATTTCTTAATCCTGGATGCAGGGATGACTGAATTAATGCGTCCAGCGCTATATCAGGCTTATCATAAAATTGAGAAAATTGCTGAAATTTCTGAAACGGAAAAAGTACTTAACTATGATGTTGTAGGCCCTATCTGTGAAAGTTCGGACTGCTTTGGAAAAGAAGTCGAACTTCCAATAAGCAAGCGTGGTGACCTAATCGCGATTCGAACAGCTGGAGCATACGGCGAAGTTATGGCTTCGCATTACAATCTACGTAATGAGATAAGACATTACTACAAAGAGAGCAAATAAAAACACTCAAAAACAATGTCCAATTTAATCGATTGGACATTTGTTGTTTTATACAACCAAATCAAACTTCTTAGCTATATAATTGTTCTTATTTTAGACTAATTACTTATTGTTATGCAAGAAGATAGAAATGAAAAAGAAGAATGGGAAGGAAAGGTACCCGAAGTAGTCAATGAAGAGAAAGATGACAAGCCAGCTGGGAAAAATATTATTCTAGTAATAATTATTGCTATAATAATCCTTGCAATAGTTTACTATTTCTTTTTCAGAGACACAGAGAATATGTTTAGCTAATATTTTAGTGATATTACTCTAACAAATTAGAGTAATATCACTTTCCAAGCTGACAAAATATCATTATGCTGCAAATAAACTTTAGCCCTTTCCTGCAGATGAATATCGCGTGTTGATTCATCACCAATGAATGCATTCATTAATTCTTGTATCGATGCATCCACACGAAATTTATCCACTTCAACTTCCGTTGGAAGAGGAGATAAACTAGCTAATTTTACTTTGTCTTCATCAGAAAATACTGTAGAATTTCTTACGAATGATGGCAAATTACCTATGGACATTATTTTAATTTTTCAATGATTTTATCTGCGAATTCACTTGTTTTTAAAAGAGTGGCATTTTCCATAAGATTATAAAAATCCACGGTCACGGTTTTCTCCTTGATAGTTTGGGACAATGCATTTACAATCATATCAGCAGCTTCTTGCCAACCCATATATTCTAACATCATTACTCCACTTAAAATAACCGACGAAGGATTCATCGTATTAGTATTTGCAAATCGTGGTGCAGTACCGTGCGTAGCTTCAAAAATAGCGTGACCAGTTCTATAATTGATATTTGCGCCTGGAGCAATTCCAATTCCGCCAACCATAGCTGCTAAAGCATCAGAAATATAATCTCCATTCAAATTTAGAGTAGCTACGACGGAAAAATCTTTGGGTGCTAACAAAATTTGCTGCAAAAAATTATCGGCAATCATATCCTTGACTATTACTTTCCCAGCTAGTTCTGCTTCTTTTTGCTCTGCGTTTGCAGCGTCTTGCCCCTTTTCAGCTTTTGTTCTCTCCCACTGACCCCAGGTATACGTAAAATCAGCAAATTCTGCTTCCGCGACATCAAATCCCCATTGCTTAAATGCGCCTTCCGTAAATTTCATAATATTACCCTTATGTACAATGGTTACAGATGGCAATTTATGTTTGATAGCATGCGCAATAGCCGAACGGATAAGACGTTTTGAACCTTCTTCAGATACAATTTTAATTCCTATACCTGTATTGGGGTTAAACAAATAATCAACATTCATTTCATGCAATAAAAATTGCTGCATTTTTATTGATTCTTGCGCCTCTGCGGAAAATTCAATACCAGCATAAATATCTTCTGTATTTTCACGGAAGACAACCATATTTACATCTTGAGGTCTTTTCACAGGTGAAGGCACCCCCTCGTACCACTTTGTGGGACGAAGGCATACATAAAGATCTAATTCTTTACGCAAAGCTACATTTAACGAACGAATACCTCCACCAATCGGGGTGGTCAAAGGGCCTTTGATACCTATTAAATACTCTTTAAATGCTGATAAGGTCTCTTCTGGCAGCCAACTTCCAGTTTCATAGAAAGCCTTCTCTCCTGCTAAAACTTCCTTCCATAAAATAGATCGCTCACCTCCATATGATTTAGCTACAGCTGTATCAAACACTCTAACTGATGCATTCCAAATATCTGGACCAATGCCATCACCTATAATGAAAGGAATAATGGGATTATTAGGAACATTCAATTTTCCATTTGCTCCCATAGTAACTTTTTCGCCCATAACAAATAATTTTAGTTGGTTTTGTCTTTATTAAACATGTTTCCAATTTCGCGTGATATTTTTCTGAAAATAGGAGAAGTTTGCAACGATTCATATTCATCAATATGCTGATTCTCTTGGCGACTAGGGAAAATGATAAGTAAATTTTGATTCTTATAGTAACGTCCTACACGTTTGGCTAATCCATCCAAAGAATCTCTGTATGAAACTTCACCACTACGAGCTGAAACGAACACTAATAATGAGTCAGAATTACTAAATGTCGCCAATCCATATATATTATCCCAATCTTCGTAATTGCCATAAGTCACTTGAACACTAGACTTTAACTTTACCCTAGCTACCTCCAATTTATTTTCAGTACGTGTATCACATACGAAACATATTGGTAAAGACAATTCTTGAGCCAATTTTAATATTTTTTCCATCCAATATTCAAAACCTACTTCAGATTCCGCTAAAGGAGGTACAAAAACAGTAATGGATCGATGCGACACCAACGGTTTATCAATTTTACACATAAACAACGTGGTGTCTGTTTGATTCAATATACTCTCAGACTTTTCTCCTACTATTTTATCAACAATAGACGCTACACTTGGCCACCCCATCAAAATACAATCTGCCATAATTCTATCAGACATTCTCGCTATACCTGATGGAATATTAATATCTACAGTAGTAAGTAACTCAACTTCCGTCTCTGCTCCAGATGCATATTTCGCTGTATTTTCTAAATTCCGGCGAGCTTCGATGATATTTTTCTCCGCTTGCTCGTCATCTGGCACTACACTTAAAATATTTAGAGGATAAGGTGATTTTGTAGATTTGATTAATGTAGCAAAATCCAAGATAGGTTCCATATTGTTCATATTAGCAATAGGAATCATGATTTGTTCTTCAGATTCCAATACATGCTCGATATGTTCATCATCCTGATGTCCCTCTCGCACCACTTTCTTTGAAGCACTTTCTGTAACCATTGTGGCTATAATACAAGTTACTAATATCAAAACAATTGTACCATTTAGGACATTCTCATCAATAATATTGTTGTTATACCCCACCATAATCACAGCAAGTGTAGCAGCAGCATGAGCATTGCTCAATCCAAAAATTAAATTGCGTTGATTTTTTGAATATTTAAATGTCAACTGTGTAGCGGTTGCTGCTAAAAACTTTCCTAACACTGCTACAACCGTTAGTGTTCCTGCGACAATCAAAGCCATAGGTCCTTTTGTCAATACACTGACGTCTACTATCATTCCTACAGAAATAAGAAAAAAAGGAATAAAAATTGCATTTCCTATGAATTCAATACGATTCATTAATGCTGATGAATGTGGAATTAATTTGTTTAGTGCCAAACCAGCCACGAAAGCACCAATAATAGGTTCTAATCCTGCTATTTCAGCCATGAAAGCCGAGAAAAATACCACCGTCAATACAAAAATATAGTGACCAGTTTTTTCGGAGTCTATTTTTTGGAAAAACCATTTCGCAATTCGCGGAATAATTCCAAACATGATAAATAAAAACACCGCAAAAGAAACACCTAGTGTAACCCAAAACTCCTGTGTAATATTTCCTTGAGATGCTCCTGTTATAACCGCTAAAATAATTAAGACAGCAGTATCTGTTAAAATAGTACCTCCTATAGTGATCGCTACAGCTTCATGTTTTGAAATACCGTAACGACTAACGATAGGATAGGATACTAATGTATGTGTAGCGAACATACTTGCAATCAAAATGCTTGGAAGAAAACTATAGCCTAATATGTAATAACAGACAGGAAAACCAATTGCTATAGGAATAATGAAAGTAAATAAACCAAAAAGACCACTTTTATGTCTAGTCTTCTTGAACTCATTCATATCTAACTCAAGACCAGCAATAAACATAATATAAAGCAAACCAATAGTCGAGAATAAGTTGACAGCTGAATTATTTTCCAGCCAATTAAGTCCATGAGGACCAATAACTACACCTGCTATTATTAAGCCAATGATCCCAGGTACACGAATTGGTCTTAATAATATTGGTGCTAATAAAATAATGAGTAAAACTAGAGAAAAAATTAAGACTGGATTGGTAAGTGGAGCTTCGAAAGCATGGATTATATGATCTATTACCTTATTATTCATCGTATTCTGCTATAACTGTTTTAATTTTTTAAAAAAAATTAATTAACCGCAGTTAAAATACAAAAAAAACACGGCAAACAGGAATTGTAGATGTAATTACTTAAACTGAATTGTCTTAATGGGTGATATACGAGTGATCAACATAGATGGTATAATTGTAGTAATAAATACCAAAATAACGACAGAAACATTCAATATCAATACAGTAAATATATCAATATGCATTGGAACAAATTCCAAATAATAAATACTTGGATCTAACTTAAAGAAATGTGTTGCACGTTGAAAAAAATAAGCGGAGATGGCAACTACATTGCCAATTAATAATCCATAGCCGATTATATATAAAGAATTCATCATGAATACTTTACGCAAGGCTGTATTATTCATACCTAAAGCTTTCAGTATGCCTATCATATTAGTCCTTTCCAAAATGGTAATCAGCAATGATGAAATCATATTGATAACAGCAACAATAACCATTAAAACGAAAATAATATCATCATTCATATCAAGCATTTCTAACCAATTGAAAACATCTGCCCAATATTCAATGACATTAGTGGCTTTCAAGGTGATAGGAAGATTATCATTCACAGACTCTGTTGTCTCTTGAAGCTTTTCAAATTCTTTAACCCGAATTTCGTAAGCCCCAGTTTCATTCTCTTGAAGGTGATTTAATTTTCTTATAATATCTATAGAGCCTACAACATAATTTTTATCCCAATCATCCGAATTAGTTCGGTAAATCCCTTTAATAAGAAACTTTCGTTTTCGTGTCCTATTTTCTTGAACAAAAGACATAATCACATCGTCACCAACCATAACATTTAACCTATTCGCGAGATAATATGATATTAGCAACTGTTGTTCAGCATTTTCAGCGTTCAATTCTAAGACTGAACCATCCACCAAACTACTCTTAAGAAAACTTTGATCATAATCAGCCTCAACTCCTTTTAACATCACACCCTCGACCTCATCATTGACATTGATTATGCCGACTTTAGTTGCAAAGCCATTTACTGATTCAATGTTAGGAATGGAAAGAATTTGTGTAGTTTGTGAATCAGATAATAACACCGGAGTTAAATCGTAATCAGCTAATGTTTGTTTTGTGACGACAATATCGCCGAAAAAACCACGTTGCTTTGTAGTGATTTCTTCTTTAAAACCTCTCAAAATTGCAACCGAAAGTAATATAGCTATTATAGCAATAGACAATGCACCTATAGTCACACGTACTATAAGCTTTGAAAAGGTACGTTGACCCTTTACATTTATTCTATTGGCTAAAAACAACGGAAAATTCAACCTGCAATAATATTTTGTAACTTCGCAAAGTTAATAATTTTTGGCACTTGACAAATTCAAGCCATACTGTTTTAAAATAAAAGTACCGAGATAATATGCGTATCGTTTTTATGGGAACTCCAGATTTCGCAGTTGCTTCACTAAAAGCACTGTTGGATGCCGGAGAAAATGTTGTTGCCGTAATCACCGCTCCCGACAAACCTGCTGGAAGAGGACAAAAATTAAACCAATCTGCTGTCAAAGTATTTGCTGAAGCAAATGGATTACCTGTATTACAACCCGAGAAGTTAAGAGATCCTCAATTTATAACTGATCTAAAATCTTATAAAGCAGACTTGCAAGTGGTAGTAGCCTTTCGCATGCTGCCTGAGATTGTATGGAATATGCCTCCAATGGGTACGATTAATGTTCATGCATCATTACTTCCTCAATATCGTGGCGCTGCTCCCATTAATCATGCCGTGATTAACGGAGAGAAAGAAACCGGCGTTACAACGTTTTTGTTGCAACATGAAATTGATACCGGAAATGTGCTATTAGCAACCAAAGTTGCCATTGAGGAAAACGATAATGCAGGGATTGTACACGACAAATTGATGATTGCTGGAGCCGAGACATTGATTAAAACAGTTAACGGTTTACGTGACAAATCAATCACCCCAATTCCACAAGAAGACTTTCCGCAAGAAGAATTAAAACATGCTCCGAAAATTTTTAAAGAGGATTGTTTAATTAACTGGAACAACACTACAGAAAAAGTTTATAATCAAATTCGTGGGCTGAGTCCATATCCAGCTGCGTTTACATATCTTCATAATAAAGTTTTAAAAGTTTTTGAGACCCAAAAAGAACTAGAAAACCACGGTAAAGATGCAGGATCTATTGAATCTGATGGCAGAAGTTACCTTAAATTCTCCACAAAAGATGGATATCTCAACTTAAAAGTAATTCAAATTGAGGGCAAAAAGAGAATGGAAATAAATGATTTTTTAAAAGGATATCGTTTTGAAAAATAATTATATTAGCAATTAATTACTCCTCTTCGTAAACGATGATATCCCCGGGTTGACATTCTAAAGCCTTGCATATAGCCGCTAAAGTTGATAGACGTATTGCTTTTGCTTTATTATTCTTTAATATTGACAAGTTAGAAAGAGTAATTCCGACATGTTCACTTAATTCGTTAAGTGACATTCGTCTCTTGGCCATGACTTGATCTAATCGGATAACTAGCTTTTTCATTGTAATAAAGTTTATATTGGAAAAACATTTTAGCTACAAAAAGGTTTTAATTATTAAACAAAAATAATTTATCGCTTTATAATTAGGACTTAACATTATTTAATAAATTTTGGAATGATTTTTGAAGACAGACGAGAGCTCAACAATTATTTCTAAGTACCTAATAATGAATGGATAAATTACAAATTTATTACAATAAATGACGTAAAAATTTAGTATTTTTGCAACATCCAGAAAAAAGGTATAAAAATTAATGAGACAGCTCAAAATTACACAATCGATCACGAATCGTGAATCACAATCTCTTGACAAGTATTTACATGAAATTGGTAAAGTTGACTTGATTACTGCTGAAGAAGAGGTAATCTTGGCACAACGTATTCGCGAGGGTGATCAAGTGGCATTAGAGAAATTAACAAAAACCAACTTACGTTTCGTCGTTTCTGTAGCTAAACAATATCAGAATCAAGGTCTTACTTTAGGTGACTTGATTAATGAAGGTAACTTAGGCCTAATCAAAGCAGCAAAACGTTTTGACGAGACAAAAGGTTTTAAATTTATTTCTTATGCGGTGTGGTGGATTCGTCAGTCTATTTTGCAAGCTATCGCTGAACAATCACGTATCGTACGTCTTCCCCTTAACCAAGTGGGATCTTTAAGTAAAATCAGCAAGGCTTTCTCGAAATTAGAACAAGAGTACGAACGCGAGCCTTCTCCAGAAGAATTGGCGGATATCTTAGAAACTACAGTAGATAAAGTTTCAGATACGTTGAGTAATTCAGGTAGACACGTATCGATGGATGCTCCATTTGTACAAGGTGAAGAAAATACATTATTAGATGTATTAGAAAATTCTGACCCAGATACAGATAGCTCATTGATCGACGAGTCATTATCTGAAGAAATCAAACGTTCACTATCTACATTGACAGAAAGAGAAAGAGAGATTATCGTATTATTCTTTGGATTAGGATCAAATCACCCCCTATCACTTGAGGAGATCGGTGAGAAATTTAACTTAACGAGAGAGCGTGTACGTCAGATTAAAGACAAAGCTTTGCAACGTCTACGTCACACATCTCGTAGCAAAATTTTAAAATCTTATTTAGGCTAATTCTTAAGCCTCATAAAAATTTGGAAAGCGCAAGATAGTATCTTGCGCTTTATTTTTTGTCAAATATTCATTGCAAATCGACAAATACATGAAATTTTGTCGGTAATATTTATTAAAATCAGCCAAAATTTCCGATTTAGTAATCTAAAACTTCAAGGGCATATCATTTGTTAAAATATTAATGTAAGAAAGGATAACAATAAATGAACTTTAATAATTATACCATAAAAGCTCAAGAAACTATACAAAAAGCTTCGGAAATTGCTACAGGCAATCAACAACAAGCAATTGAGCCAGCGCACATACTCAAAGCATTACTAGCTGTAGACGAGAATGTAATTTCTCATTTACTAAAGAAACTAAATGCCAACATTAATTATATCAGTTCTGAAACTGATAAATTGGTGGAAGGTTTACCTAAAGTTTCTGGAAGTAATATTTATCTAAGTAACAATACGGCATCAGTATTACAGAAAGCTAATAGTTATCTGAAAGAGTTTAACGATGAATATGTATCGATTGAACATCTTTTATTGGGACTTCTCTCCTCTTCGGACAAAGTAGGAACCCTTTTGAAAGACCAAGGAATAAATGAAAAAGATTTAAAATTAGCTATAAAAGAATTGAGAGGAAATAATAGAGTAACAGACCCTAACGCAGAAGCTACATATAATGCATTGGGTAAATATGCCCGCAACTTAAATGAGTTTGCGGAATCAGGAAAATTGGATCCTGTAATCGGTCGTGATGAAGAAATTCGCCGTGTGATGCAAATATTATCTCGTCGTACCAAAAACAACCCAATCTTAGTTGGTGAACCAGGTGTGGGTAAAACCGCTATCGCAGAAGGTATTGCGCATCGTATCATCAAAGGTGATGCTCCAGAAAACTTGAAAACTAAAACTGTATTCTCTTTGGATATGGGCGCCTTGATTGCTGGAGCAAAGTACAAAGGAGAATTTGAAGAGCGTTTAAAAGCAGTTGTAAAAGAGGTTTCCGATTCAGATGGGGAAATTATCTTATTCATTGATGAGATTCACACTTTAGTTGGTGCTGGAGGCGGTGAAGGCGCAATGGACGCTGCAAATATATTGAAACCAGCTTTAGCACGTGGTGAATTGCGTGCTATCGGTGCGACAACGTTGAATGAGTACCAAAAATATTTTGAAAAGGACAAAGCTTTAGAACGTCGTTTCCAAAAGGTGATGGTCGAAGAACCAGATACACAAGATGCAATATCTATTTTGCGCGGTTTGAAAGAGCGTTACGAAACGCACCACAAAGTGCGTATTCTCGACGAATCGATTATTGCGGCTGTGGAATTGTCTCAACGCTATATAACAGATCGTTTCTTACCAGATAAAGCTATTGATTTAGTGGACGAGGCAGCTTCCAAACTACGTTTGGAAATGGATTCTGTGCCAGAAGCGGTAGATGAATTGGATCGTCGTATCATGCAATTGGAAATTGAGCGTGAAGCGATTAAACGTGAGAAAGACGAGAAAAAGGTTGCAGAATTGTCGGAGACTATTGCCAATTTATCTTCTGAACGTGATTCCTTGAAAGCTGCATGGCAATCAGAAAAGACTTTGGTCGATCGTGTAAACCAAGAAGTTCAAAATATTGAGAACTATAAATTGGAAGCTGACCAAGCAGAACGCCAAGGCGATTATGGAAAAGTGGCAGAATTACGTTATGGTAAAATAAAGGAAGCTCAGGATACAGTTGAGAAACTAAAAGCAGAACTGAACGAAAAACAAAAAAGTTCGCGCATGCTGAAAGAAGAGGTTACTGCTGAAGACATTGCAGATGTTGTATCTCGTTGGACTGGTATTCCTGTAAACAAAATGGTTCAGTCTGAGCGTGAAAAACTATTGAACTTAGAATCAGAGTTACATAAACGTGTAGCTGGTCAAGAAGAAGCTATTGAAGCAATTTCTGATGCTATCCGTCGTTCGCGAGCTGGATTAAGCGACGCAAAACGTCCGATTGGTTCTTTTATCTTCTTAGGAACCACTGGTGTAGGTAAGACGGAGTTAGCAAAAGCTTTAGCTGAATTTCTGTTTGATGATGAACAAGCATTAGTTCGTATAGACATGTCTGAATACCAAGAACGTCATTCCGTTTCTCGCTTGATTGGTGCGCCTCCAGGATATGTGGGTTATGATGAAGGTGGTCAATTAACTGAAGCTGTACGTCGTCGTCCTTATTCAGTAGTCTTATTGGATGAGATTGAAAAGGCACATCCAGACGTATTTAATATCTTGTTGCAAGTATTGGATGATGGACACTTGACAGATAACAAAGGTCGTGTTGTAAACTTTAAAAATACGATTATCATTATGACTTCGAATACAGGCTCACATATCATCCAAGAGAACTTCTCTTCGTTGACAGATGTGAATCGTGATGAAATCATAGCGAAAACAAAAGACGAAGTATTTGAATTGTTGCAAAAATCAATTCGTCCTGAGTTTTTGAACCGTATTGATGAGATCATAATGTTCACACCATTGAGCAGAAATGAAATCGGTGATATCGTACGCATGCAGTTCAATCATGTGACACGTCAATTGGCCGAACAAAATATTCAATTGACAGCTACTGAAGAAGCTTTAGATTGGTTGGCACAATTAGGATACGATCCGATTTACGGTGCACGTCCTTTGAAACGCGTTATTCAAAAAAGAATATTGAACGAATTGTCCAAAGAAATCCTAGCTGGAAAAGTAACTTCAGATTCGGCTATTCAGTTGGATGTCTTCGATGGCAAATTTGTATTTTTAAATAAAACAGAGGGATAAGATTTAATAATTCTCCTTTCACAAGGTTCTTTTCAGCGATGGAAAGAACCTTATTATTTTTTTTACATCTATTGAAGGCGTATTCATAAATAAATAATATTTTAGCGACAGATAACTAATATATAAATCTGTGGAAATTAATTGGAATGAGGTCTGGGCAAAAATCTTTATAAACAAAGATGAAAAGGCTTTTCAAAAATTATTTCTTCATTTTTATAATGATTTAGTACACTTTTCTAATGCTATAGTAGGAGATCTTGGATTAGCCGAAGATATTGTTTCCGACATCATGCTAGCTATTTGGAATGGCAAAATTGATTTAAAGTCAATTAAAAATGTAAAAACATACCTTTTCAAGGCTACAAAAAACCGCAGCTTAAATACCATTAATAGAGATAAGATCCATCTCAAGTATGTGCATTCAAAAGTTATAACAGAATATGCTAGTAGCCCAGAACAATTACTAATTGATAAAGAATTAAAAGATCTATTGGATAATGCCATAAATAATCTACCTGAAAAGACTAAAATGGCTTTTGTACTTGTTAAAGACAATTTACTCACCTATCAAGAGGTTGCTGATATTATGAACATAAGTAAAAACACGGTTGATAGGCATATTCAAATCGCATTTCAAAAAATAAAATCAACTTTATCCATTTTAAAGAGCTAATAACCATAGTTATACAAAAATATTCAATTTTGTATTGGTGATAATGATCAGGTAGTTTGTCTTATTTATATAACCAAGACATAATGACTGAAGATCAATTTTATAATCTACTACATAAATATATTGCAGGTTCAATTTCGAATGATGAATTGGAACTTTTAAATAAGGAATTAGAACGAAATGCTGATCACAAGTCGGTATTTATCTATCTAACAAAAAGCACAGTAAAAAAAGATAGTGCTGAGATCCTTGATATAAAATTTCAAAAAATATTAAATAATGTTGAAAGCAAAGAATTCAGCGATCTTTCATCATCTATAATAAAACTTTACAAAAATATATCTAGATATATTGCAGCGGCTTTAATTCTTATCATAGGCTATTTCTCCTTTCAAACAATTTTTTCAGACTCAAATTCCAGAAATACTTATAATATTTCAACCAAATATGGTGAACGAAAAGAATTTATATTACCTGACGGAACGAAAGTATGGCTTAACGCCGGCTCTTCGATACACTATAAATTAGACAAATCGAAAAAAACACGAGTAGTTAGATTAGATGGAGAAGGATTTTTTGATGTAGCACATAATAAAGAATTTCCGATGAAAATATCGGCTAAAGAATTGGAAATAAAAGTAATAGGCACATCTTTTAATATTCGCGCTTATAAAGATGAACGTTTAAGCGAAGCAAGTTTAATATCGGGCAAGATTGAACTTCAAATAAAATCTGATAATAAAATAATTCAACAAACTGTAATGAGCCCTGGTGAGAAAATAAAGGTTCTTAGCGAGAATCAACAATTACTATCGACTAATCTAAAATATAAAGAAACTGAAAGTAATAATACACCTTTAAATATTTCAAAAACACAAATCACACCTTTAGAAAATAACACATCTCTCCAAGAAACAGCTTGGAAAGAAAATGTTCTCATTATGGAAGGCGAAAGTTTAAAAGAAGCATTACCAAAACTTGAAAGATGGTTTGGTTCAAAATTAACTATTCAAAATCCAGTCTTAGATACAGTAAAAATTACTGGATCGTTCCAAGAACAAAGTATTGAAGAATTAATTGAGATCTTAAAATTGTCAGGACTTACTATTAATTATATAAAAGATAATAATAACCAAATAACACTTTACTAACTATGAAATGAGATAAGGAAATCAATTAAAAAAGGGGACAGAATCCATCCCCCACTTATGTAATGAATCAATTTTTAAGTACAATGCCCTGAGAAAGTAATGTACTTTAACCAATTCAATCAAATTTATGAAAATTAATTCACTCTATTGCAGTGAACAATCACTGCTATTAAAAACTTTTATGATGGTAAAACTCATCATTTGTTTTATTATTACGAGCACACTACAAGTCGCAGCAAACAATTTAAAAGGGCAAGAAAAAATAAGTCTTAGATTGCATAATAGTAATCTAAAAACTGTATTGAATGCTATTGAAAAACAAACAAACCTGAAATTTGTCTACTTAGATAAATTGGTTGAAAATAAAGAAATAGAACAGCTAAACATTTCTAATCAACCTTGGAATCAAGTATTAGGTCCCATTTTACAAAATGTAGGTTTATCTCTTCAATCTATTAATGATAATCGCATTGTCTTATCTCCTATCAAACCTACTCAAGAAGGAGCTATTATCAAGGGTATCATTACAGACAAACAAGGAACACCACTTACTGGTGTCAGTGTTGTTGTGAAGGAAAACAATACAGGAGGTAGTACGGATATTGATGGTATGTTTGAAATAAAAACTACAATCAAAGAGCCGACATTAATAATTAGTTACGTTGGTTATATCACACAGACGATTCCATATTCCTCGGCTGATTTAAAAGTTGTATTAGATGAAGATTTGACAGCTTTAAATGAAATCGTAGTTGTTGGTTTTGGTACACAGAAAAAGGCAAACTTAACAGGAGCTGTATCATCTGTTGATATGGAGAAAGTACTTGGAGATAGACCTGTAAGTTCTGCTTCTCAAGCTTTGCAAGGAGCTGTACCAGGAATGCAGGTTACATTTGGTAGCGGGAGACCAGGCCAAAGTACTGATTTAAATATCAGAGGAATCACGTCAATTAACGGAGGATCCCCATTAATTTTAGTTGATAATGTTCCTATGTCTTTGGATAATGTTAATCCCAAAGACATTCAAAATGTCACGGTATTGAAAGATGCAGCAGCAGCTTCAATATATGGTGCAAGAGCAGCCTTCGGTGTTGTCTTGATCACAACCAAAAAAGGAGCTAAAAACCAACCTACACAATTCAATTATTCCACAAATCTAACTTCATCGAGTGCCACAAGTCTACCAGAAAAAGCTTCACCGCTGGAGTTTATCCAAGCACTTAAAGATTTTGGAAATACAACATATTGGACAGGACAGAATGTGGATACATGGTTAGGATTATTACAAGAATATCAGAGCAATCCAACTAAATATCCAGAAGGAATTACTACTGTAAACGGAACTCGCTATGCCTTAAAAGAATACGATATGTACAATGAAGTTTTTGAAAAAGGCTTTGAACAACTACATAATCTATCAGTAAGTGGAGGTAGTGAAAAAATTGCCTATCGTCTATCTGGTATGTTTACGAACGAAGATGGCATCATGGCTAGTGATAAAGATTCGTACAAAAAATACAATTTGAATTCTTATGTGAGTGCGGAGATCGCTCGAAACCTTAATATTTCAGGTAATATCTTGTATAGGAATGATGCAAGAAGAACACCAATGAATATGGGTGAAATGTTTTATAGAGCAATCTCACATGGCTCCTTCATCAATACAGGATTTGATATCGGAATGGATGGAACTGAAGTTCCTTATGGCACACCAAATAATTACTTGAAATATGAAGAACCAAGTGTCTTAAAAAGAGATGATTTACGATTATTCGGAAAATTGGAGTACTCTCCTATTAAAGGATTAAATGTAACTGGTGAATACACTTTTAATAAAAACCACGATAACGACACTTACTATCAAGTGCGTCATAAATACATGAATCCTAATAATTATACCGAAGAATATCTTTTTAACAACGAATACTATCAACGCATGAATTATACAACGCAGTACAACGCTTTGAATTTATATGCTAGTTATAACCATGCACTAGAAAATCATAATTTCAAGTACTTGATAGGTACTAACTATGAAAAAAGTCATAACCAAAGCTTTTGGGCTAATCGTGCTGATTTATTAAGTCCAAGCTCACCTTCTTTAGGCACAAGTACTGGTAATCAGAGTGTAGGTGATGGTTTCGGTCAATACGCAGTCTTAGGATATTTTGGGCGTATCAACTACAATTATAACAATAAGTATTTGATAGAAATAAACGGTCGATTTGATGGTTCTTCACGCTTTTTAGAAGGTTCTAAATTTGGATTTTTCCCATCTGTTTCCGCTGGTTGGAATATCGCAGAAGAAAACTTTATGTCTGACATAAAAAATCAAGTAAACCTATTGAAGTTAAGAGGGTCATTTGGAGAAATTGGAAACCAGGTTGTATTAAATAGTTCAGGAAGTCAAGTGTATTTTCCAGTTACACCTAATATGAATACTTCTAATGCCAACTGGATTAATCCAATAACAGGTATTAGACAATTAACAATCGCGCCTCCTAGTCTTGTTTCTTCAACATTTACTTGGGAAAATGTGCGTACATTAAATTTAGGTGTGGATTTAGGCATTCTTCAAGGCCGACTTAACACTAGCTTTGATTGGTTCAAAAGACAAACAATTGGAATGCTATATCAAGGAGCTGATTTGCCAGCAGTATTAGGTGCAACTCCTCCATTCCAAAACAGTACAAACTTAGAATCTAAAGGCTGGGAATGGGAATTGACTTGGAAAGACAACATCAATAAATTTAATTATTCATTAGGATTTAATTTGTCCGATAACCAAGGATATATTACCAAACTTGAAAACAGCACTGGATTAATCAACTCATATTATGAAGGAAAGCAAATAGGCGAAATTTGGGGTTATGTTTCAGAACGCCTTTATACAGTTGAGGACTTTGTAGAAGGCTCACTAAATGCAAATCTGACAGGAGGAACATTAAAACAAGGAATTGCAGGATTTACGGGCGTTGCACAGAATCCAGGCGATATCAAGTATGCCGATTTAGATGGTGATGGTGTAATTTTCTCAGGTAATGGGACACTGTCTAATCCAGGAGATATGAAAGTCATTGGAAATAATACGAGAAGATATCAATATGGAATAAATGGTAACTTTAATTACAAAAACATAGATCTTTCCATCTTCCTACAAGGTGTTGGAAAGAGAGATATCTGGATGAGTAATCATATTTTTTGGCCATTTAACAATGAATTCAATACTGTATTCAAGCATAATATGGATTATTGGACGCCAGAAAACACAGAATCACACTATGGTCGCGTGTATGCAAATGCGGGCTTAAATACTTCTGCGAATAAAAGAGTGCAAACCAGATTCTTACAGGATGGATCGTACTTGCGTATCCGTAACATCACTTTGGGTTATAATTTGCCACAAGAGCTTCTACGCACCAAATTTATCAAATCAGTCCGTTTATTCGCGACAGGTGAAAACCTATTCACATTTGACAATCTACCAACAGGCTTTGAAGCTGATGGTGCTGATTTGGGTTCAGGGGGTATTTATCCATTCCTGAAGAAATATAGTTTTGGTTTGAATGTTAACTTTTAAACGGTGAATCGTACAATGAAAAAATCAATTTTACATATAGGTCTAGTAATCGCTTTAGGACTATCAACAACAAGTTGTAGTAATCTTTTGGAATTATCACCCGAAGGTACACTTACAGAAAATACGACATTTACATCTTATTCAAATTTTGTTGCCTATTCATGGCAATTTTATGGGACATTCCCTGGTTATAGTAATTCTGTACCTAATTCAGAAGTCAATACCGATTTATTTGCATTAGCAAATGCCAATGCGACTTCAGACTGGCTTTGGATTCGTGTAGTAACACCAAGTAGCTCTGGAGATTACAACACACCTTACAATAATATTCGCACTATTAATATTATGCTGGATAATATTGATAAGCCGAATCAATTGACAGATACGGAAAAAAAACATATGCGTAGTGTCGGCTATTTCTTTAAGGCTTATCATTATATGGATTTGTTAAATAAATATGGCAAAGCAATATGGGTGGAGAATGCACTTACCGATGGCGATGATGATATTCTCTATGGAAATACCTCATCAAGAGAAGAGATCGCTACTAAAATTTTAGAAATGCTCAACTATGCTGAAGAAAATATTAAACCAACTGGAGACGGCGCAAATTCAATAAACACGAATGTAGTGCGCGCTTTACTCTCTCGATTTGGCTTGCGCGAAGGAACATGGAGAAAATATCACGGATTGCAACAAGCAGAAGTATATTTACGAGCTAGCGCTGAAGCTTCTAAAAAATTAATTACTACTATTCCTGATTTACATTCTGATTATGATGAACTTTTTAATAGTGAATCTTTAGCAAGCAATAAAGAAGTGTTATTGTATAAACAATATGAGGTAAATCAAATCACACACACCTTGGCTTCTTTAGCTCGTAACTCTTCAGGACGTTGGGATTTGACAAAGGCGGCAGTAGATTTATATTTATTGAAAGATGGTCAAACGAGATACACAAGCCCTATGTTTGATGGAGATACTGATCCTTACAAAGAATTCAGAAATAGAGATACACGTTTATATTTCACAGTTCCTCCTCCATATAAAACTGTAGTGAATCACCCAAGTTACACTTGGACACATACTACGAATCCTGCTGATCGTGAATACATTGATTTGATGAACACATTATCTATTCCTACACGCAAAACCTTACCAGCTGTGAATTGGCAGGGTTTAGTATTAGCACAAGAGCCACATTTCGTTGATTATAATCTTGGACAGCCATTTAATGTAACTTATACAGGATATAGATTCTACAAATTCAGTAATAAAATAAAGATGTTACAAAATGAGGACATCAATGACGCTCCAATTTTCCGAATGGGCGAAGTATTATTAAATTATGCTGAAGCAAAATATGAATTAGGAGAATTTGATCAAAGTATAGCTAATAGTACGATCAATAAGTTACGTGCTAGAGGTCAAGTTTCTTCCCTACAAATTACTACTATTGCAAATGATCCAACCAGAGACCCTAATGTATCTCCAATACTTTGGGAAATCCGTAGAGAACGTGCGGTAGAACTTATGGGTGAAGGATTTAGATTTGATGATCTTCGACGTTGGAAAAAAATGGATTATGCTGCAAAACGTAAAATTGGAAGATATATTACAAAAGGAATTGATGTACCGCAAAATTCGATTATACCTATTTTGAATGGTGCATCAGCGGGATATATCGCTTACGAAGATGTACCTCCCGCATTCTCTGATCATTATTATTTATACCCGATTCCTTCAGCAGAAATTGTATTAAACAATAATATAACACAAAATCCTGGATGGGAATAGGTACACAAATTAATGTCTAGAAAATTCACTTACTAGACATTATATTTCTATTTAATCAAAATACTTTAAATATGCTTAAGATAAAACACATACTATACTTTATCCTATTTTTAGCCTTATCTGCAAATGCACAATCAAAAAAGCCAAATATTGTATTTATAATGGCTGATGATTTGGGTATTGGTGATCTTGGTGCGTATGGCCAGACCAAAATCAAAACTCCCAATCTAGATAAATTGGCTCAGCAGGGAGCAAAATTTACACAATTCTATGCAGGTACATCTGTGTGCGCGCCATCACGCGCATCCCTAATGACAGGAATGCATACCGGACACACTTATGTACGTGGAAACAAAGAAATTGAGCCCGAAGGTCAAGAACCCTTAGCTGACTCTATACGAACTTTTGCGATGGATTTACAACAAAGCGGATATGTAACTGGAGCATTTGGGAAATGGGGACTTGGAATGGTCGGAACGAGCGGAGATCCAAACCTCAAAGGATTCGACACCTTTTACGGATATAATTGTCAGCGACAATCACACCGCTACTACCCTACGCATTTGTGGCACAATGACAACCGCGTAATCCTTGCTGGAAACAATCTAACAGACAAAGTTCATTATGCGCCTACTCTTATCCAAGAACAAACGTTGAAATTTATTGATGACAATAAAGAAAAACCATTCTTCCTTTTTGTACCTACAGTATTGCCTCATGCTGAATTAGCTGGCCCTGATGATGAATTTTTCAAAATGTATGAAAATGCTTTTGTGGAGACTCCGCACAAAGGTCAAGATTACGGGCCAAATGCAACCATAGGTGGATATGCTTCTGTGGACAAGCCACGTGCTACCTTCGCTGCAATGGTCACGCGAATGGATGCTTACGTAGGTCAAATAATTAATAAACTTGATGAATTAGGTTTACGTGAAAATACAATCATACTATTTACTAGTGACAACGGTGCGCATCGTGAAGGTGGAGCTGACCCCGACTTTTTTAATAGTACAGCGAATTTTAAAGGTGTTAAACGATCTCTTTATGAAGGTGGTGTGCGTACTCCTCTTATAGTAAATTGGAAAAACAAAATTGCCCCAAACCAACAGATTACGCATGTTGGTGCATTTTGGGATGTATATAACACAATGTTAGAACTAGCTAATTTAACACCATCAACTCAAAATGATGGCATATCATTTTTGCCGACACTTGTAAAGAATGGTAAACAAAAAAAACATAAATATTTGTATTGGGAATTTCATGAAGATGGAGGAAGACAAGCTGTTCTATCCAAAGGTTGGAAATTGATTAAACAAAAAGTCAAATCACCTAAAGATTCTTACTATGAGCTTTATAATATTGATAAAGATCCATTCGAACAAAATAATTTAGCGACTTCAAATCCTAAGAAAGTTAAACAACTTGCTAAATTGATAGATGAAGCGCATATTGAAAGCGCAATATATCCTTTAATAAGTCTTAAAACTAAATAGATATATAACATATAAGGTTCTTTTCATTTCTGAGGGAAGTGTAAAGCAAACTGTGTCAGTGAGCTCTAAATAGATATAGGTCCCCTTCGGACCTATATCTATTTAGAGCCGCCGAAGGCTTTAATTCTATCACCAAATTTAAGGTGTAGTTGTTGCATTGTCAAGCCCCAATTACGAATTGGCATAGTCCATTTTTTGCTTATGTTTTGTATTGCTAGATAAATTAACTTTAATAACGCTTGATCTGAAGTAAACGCTCCTTTTGTTTTAGTCACTTTCCTAATTTGACGGTGCATAGCTTCAATAGCATTTGTTGTATATATAGCCCTTCTTATTTCTGCATTGTACTCAAAGTAAGTGGATAGATTTGTCCAATTATCAATCCAACCACTTACTGCTAATGGATACTTGTTACCCCATTTTTCCTCAAACTCTAAAAGCTTTTGATAACCATATTCTTGAGTATTAGCTTTATAGATAGGTTGCATGTCTGCTACTACAGCTTTTTTGTCTTTCTCAGGAACATATTTTAGACTTGAGCGTATTTGATGAACTATACACAATTGAACCTGGGTCTTTGGATAAACTGCTTCTATAGCCTCGGGAAAGCCTTTTAAGCCATCCACACAAGCAACCAGAATATCTTCTACTCCTCGTTGTTTTAAATCACTTAGTACCGAAACCCAAAATTTAACCCCTTCATTCTCCGACAAGTACACTCCTAATAGTTCTTTTTTCCCATCTTGATTAAGCCCAAGAATATTATACACTGCACGGCTTTGAACACTGCCACTATCCTTAACTTTGAAGTGCATGCAATCCAGGAAAATAAATGGATACAGAGGCTCTAATGGTCGATTTCGCCACTCAATCATCGCAGGTATGACTTTATCAGTGATATGAGAGATCTCTGTAGCAGAAATTTCCATTGCATACATATCTCTAATATAGGTTGTTATATCACGGGTACTCATGCCTCGAGCATACATGGAGATAACATTATCTTCTAATTCTTCCGTAATAATAAGTTGGCGTTTAGCTACTATTTTTGGCTCAAAGGTACCATTACGATCCCGACCGCTTTCAAGTTCAAAGCTTCCTGATTGTAAGCTTCTAACTGTTTTCTTGGTTTTACCATTCTTGCGATTTGATTCTCCAGAAGCCTTATTCTCTAAAAGATGATTTTCTAACTCACCTTCTAACATCGATTCTAATAAATGCTTTAGCATCGGAGCAAAAACTCCATCTGTACCACCCATCTTTTTGCCTTCGTAAAGGCCTTTCATCGCTTCTTCTTTGAATCGATCAAAATCAAATTTTTCGTTGTTCATTATACTGTGTCTAAAAATAAGTATTTATTTATTGACACAGTTCGGTTTACACCCTCTTTCTGAGAAGAACCTTATATTATTACCTTACTATCTGAGCAAAATCATCTGATTTTGCTTTAACGGTTTTAATTTTAAGTAACGAAATTAGTTTCCTGTTCTTGGTAATAGCATCCATATAATATTCATATATAAATCTCATCCTAAGGCCAAAAATAACTTGTCGTCCCGAAAACATTGCTGGGAACCAATCACATGAAGTTTTAATCATATAATCTAGAATTTCATCTTTTAGAAGATTCGTTCCAAAAGAAATATCCAAAAAGCCCAATTTCTTATTTTTATCAACTATGAATGGAATTTCGACACTATCTATACCAAAATTTGAATAATTATTTTCACGTTTCTTAGTATTTAAAATCCTGTTTATTTTAAAACATAAGAATTGATTCCCACTTTTATATATTGGTTGTATTTCTGCAGCAGTAAAAATAGTTTCAGTTGGAAAATTTTTTTCCGCATTATTATAGACTGTAAAACAATCTGCTTTTATACTATCAAAAGTCAAAGTAGGCTCAAAGTTTATATTGCGAACAGAGATCACACTATCATTAAGCCATAAAGTAAAACTTATCAAATACGTTTTAGAAATTACTTTACCATTATAAGACGCAGGTTTAAAATGTTTTACAATATTTGTTAGTTTTCTTTTGATCGTCTTCTGAACAAGGTCGCTATCATTAGAATATGAAGTTCCCAATAAACTCAATTTTGGTTTACCAACAGCGTCAAATTCAATTTCATAAAAAATATCAAGTGGCCTTTTATCAGTAACAAAATCACCAAAATCAATCTTTTTAAATAAAACTTCGATATCCCTTTTAAATTCTCTCTTTCCACGGTTTTGCCAATTACTTGCATTTATTTTATAACGCATTTCCTGATCTAAATCAACTGTATAATTTGGCAGATTTTGTGCATAAATTGTTAAATTACATATGATTAAAAGAAATAAATAAACAAGTTTTATCATAATTATAATTCTTATAATGATTTTACACTTTATCAATAATAACGACCCTTTAATAATTCTTAACTCTCTTTAAATCATAAATTTTTAAATTTACCTTCCCCGTATAATTCAAAAATGCTGTATAGTAAAATCTATATTTATTTTTCACAAAAAAAGGTCTTCCGCTCATTAATCCAGGGAACCAATTACAACTTAAAAGCTTCAAATTTTCAATAATAATAGACTCCGTTTTAGATTTGGACATATAATTTCCCTCGAGGGAAAAATGTCCATCCTTAGTAATTATAAAATCAATATCCAAACTGTCAATTTTATTATTAGAACCTATCCTACTACTTTTAAATAGTTTATTTAAATGAGAAATTAAAATCTCCTTCCCGCCTTTATACTCAGGAAATATTTCTACAGAATTGAAAAGATGGTTATCACTCTTTTCTCTATAAATTTCGAAACAATTGGTGTTTAAATAATAATCGGGTCTAGTTTTATCAAATCTTATTCTGTAAATATTCAATTTTTTTTCTTTCTTTATCTGAACATCTATTCTATACTTCCTATAAAAAGCATTACCCTGATATACCGCTGGTTTAAAATCGCTTAAAAGTTGGTTTACATACTTTGACAAATCATTTTTGCACCTTAGCGCTCTGTTGGTATCCTTAGTCCAATAATCTATTTTCTCAATAGATGGTATTTTGTTAGTGTAATCGATGTGGATAGTAAAATTAGATATGCCATCTTCATAATCTTTAAAAACCTCTGTTTTAGCCAAAAGACTCACTAATTCTTTCATCAACAAATCTTCCCCACGATCTTGTAACGTTTTACCAATAACTTTGTATCTAAATTCTTTGTCCAGACTATCAAATAAAGTTGATTTGGTTTGTGCTATTGATGTATAGTTCAAAATCATCAATAGAGCAATTAAGAAATAATTGGTCATAAGCTAAGCGTTCTAATCGTAACACTAAAGTTAATCAATTAGATAGAGGAATTCTAATTATAAAATTGGTCACTTACCTTGAGGTAACTCCGTCGCCTTTTGGCATATTACGGCATAGGGTTTGATGATTATACAGCAAAAGAAAGGTTAAAAAAATGAAAGTAAAAAATATCCAAAAAGTAGTAGGTCCAATGCCAATAGGTGATCCATTTATATTAGGTGCTTACCACTATGACAAATATCCCAAAGGCAATGGAAAATTTGGTCCTAAAGCCTCTTTAGAAGGCAAAAACTTGGGGAATGACTTTGACAGAAATGCCGATTGGCGTATGTACCATGGCAAAGAGATTCCTGGTTTTCCATTTCATCCGCACAGAGGATTTGAGATTATCACCATAGCTGAAGAAGGATTTGCGGATCACTTTGATTCCAAAGGATCAAAAGGTCGTTATGGTGAAGGTGATGTGCAATTGATGAGCGCTGGGTCAGGCGTATTGCATGGCGAAATGTTTCCTTTGATATATGAGGATAAAGAAAATCCCATGCGATTGTTTCAGATTTGGTTGAACTTACCATCTTCTAGCAAAATGACTGAACCACAATATAAAATGTTGTGGCATGAAAATATTCCAATTGCTAAAGTTGGCGAGGGTGTCAAAGTGAAAGTTATATTGGGAGAATATAACGGAATTAAATCCATAGATGCTTTACCATACTCTTGGGCAAAAGATCCAAATCATCATGTGGGAGTTGCTTTAGTGGATTTAGCACCAAACGCTACCTATAAATTAGAAGCAATTTCGGAGACTATGAACAGATTTGTTTTCTTTTATGATGGAAAAGGAACAATACAAATTGAGGGTAATGAGCTTAATCAAAACTTTATTGCTGAATTGAACGGAGGAGAAGAAATCGTGATTAAAAACAATACAGAGCGTGCTAAGTTGCTAATTTTGGAAGGTGAACCAATTAATGAGCCGGTGGCAGCTTACGGACCTTTTGTCATGAACACAAAAGAAGAATTAGATCAGGCATTTGCAGATTATCGCAAAACTCAATTTGGTGGATGGCCTTGGGGGCATGAAGAGATTGATGTAGTTCATCCAAAAGATGCAGGGCGATTTGCGAGTTATAATTTTGGTAAGGAATTGGATAAACCAAGTGCATAAATAAATCCAAAGGCTAGAATGGCGTTCAATTGATTTGAGCGCTATTTTTTTGTACTAGTTTCTATGCATATTTTCTTTTTATGAAGAAAAGATGTATATTCTGACAAAGTATGTTAGAATTATGAATAGTGCAATTGTAATAAGAAAATACAAGCCAGAAGACCAAAGTATATTACTGCAAATAATTAAAAATAATATTCCAAAATACTTTGCAGAGACTGAAATCGATGATTATATAACCTATCTTGATGAAGAAGTTCAGGATTACTTTGTAGCGGAATTGGATGATAAAATTATTGCTGGGGCAGGTATTAACTATGATAAAGATAAACAACTTGCCAAAATAAGTTGGGATATAGTTGATACGGAATTCCATAAGCAAGGTATTGGAACTTTATTATTAAATCATCGTTTAGAAATAATTGCTAACCGCAAAAATATAAAGTCTATAATAGTTCGTACTTCTCAGCATGCCTACGCATTCTATGAAAAGAATGGTTTTAAGCTCTTGGAGCGACATAAAGATTATTGGGCAGAAGGATTTGATATGTATAAAATGAGTTATAACAGAAAATTAGTAGATAAATAATCAATAGTATATGAAAAGTACAAAACCCATCGGAATTATCATTGGTACAGTAGTTCTGATTATTATTATTTTAATGTTCGGTCTTCCTCTTTATAATGTATGGCAACAAGAGATGGCAGGAAAAGCAGAGATGGCGAAAGCAGAACAAAATCGAAAAATCTTGATTGAAGAAGCTCGTGCACGTTTAGAAGCTGAAAAATTGAATGCACAAGCCGAAATTGAGCGTGCTAAAGGTATGGCTGAAGCGATGAAATTAGAAAACGGAACTTTAAATACTACGTATAATCAGTATTTATTCATTCGAACATTAGAGAAATTAGCTGATAAAGGCGATTTACCTCAAATTATTTATATGCCAGCCGAAGGACTTGTTCCAGTATTGGATGTCAACCATACGAAAAAATCAGTACAGCCTGTTGAATAAACAAATGGCGCAGTCATGAATATCGACTGCGCCATTTTTATGGATGAATGTAAATACCTCTAAAACTCTACCTGAATTATAGATCTAAGAGGAATTAGAACACCACTTTTAATTTGTACATATTTGTCTGTGACAGACCAAACAGTAGTTTCTACTCGAAGTGGACCATCGACACTATTAAAAACTATGGTAGCTTTTGATTTAAATTCATTGCCTAATCTTTGAGCATCAACTAATTTTCCTCTCAATTCTTCGGATCTATTTACCTCTGCAGCTAATATTTTATGATTTACGATATCTTCTTTTTCTATAATTGTTCCAATCATGATATTTAGATTTATTTCTTATATAAGTAAATATAAATATTTGATAAATTAAAATAAAGATTGCAACAAAAGAAATACTGAATAGATTTTAATTTATTGTAATCTTATGATTTAACTTATTAAAACCGGTATTAGCTTCCCAAACATCTCTATTCGCAAGACGAATACTATATTCAGGTCTATTGGAAATTGATTCATAATCATCTGGCATACTTAACAGTACATCATATTCACCAGCCTTGAGTTCTGTCGGTAATTTTACACTTGTTTCCAATTTTATAGCACCACTATACCAATGTCTTACATCTGTGTCTAATAATACTTTAACAAAATTTTGAGAATTTGTAGCTCTAAAAACCAGATAAACTGGTCTTTTGTTGTATGGTGAAGCATATCCCCTGTTGATTACACTCATATTCAAAGATATATTTCCACCTACTTGAGCTGATTTTGAAATTGTTGCACTTTCTAATACAAATCTATATCCTAGATTTTTTTTGATATTATCCATACACCCATCAGTTTGCCATTTATTATTCACTTCATTGTTGTAATGCGCATTGATGTAGCTGTAATGCATCTCTTTGAATGCCTCTTCAGCTCTTCCCACAGGTGCACAATTAGAAATAGACTCAAAAACACGACAAGTTTCCCCTCCCACAACAGTATATTTGCTATCAGCCATTTTATATTTTTTCAATACGTCTACGACATTTGCACTAGAAGTTCGGCCACTTGATGTGTTGCCATAGTCCTCAAACGTACCTACATCATTAGAACTAGCCATGAAACAATCATTATGAAAACCTAAACGGGCTTTATCGGTATTTTTAAATGCTTCCTCTTCCTTCAATGCAGCACTATTAATAGTAGCATTTACGCCATAAATAAAGCGTTGTTTTTGTTGAGGATATCTGATCTGAACCATACGACTATCTGGAACCGCATCGAGCAAAGCAGCTAAAATTTCATTTCTGTCGTTCCAATTTTCATCAAGTAGTTTACGCTGAGAGCCATTTGAAGAAGGATCTCCAAAATAATCCGTATAATACTGCTCTCCCCATGTACCAATAAATCCAATTTGAACACAGGCGATGACGTCTGCATTTTTGTGTAATACGTCTTTTAAGCTTGCGATGTGTTTCAAGACAATATTTTTTGGCGCATCACCATATGGAGGACAAATGAACCCTTCAGGACAATTGCCCGCTGTCTGCTGCACAGAATATACAAATCTGGGAATCAACTTGACACCTGCTTCACGAGCCGCATCCATGTCCTTTTGTACATTACTGAGAAAAGTTGGAGTTAAATCCTTGTCTTTGACATCATCAAGGATGAAATACCTAAAAACTAATGTGCTATATACTTGATAATTAGCATTAGAAATACTTTGTAAATTTCTATAGCCTTTTAATGTAGCTGCATTCAAGACAGAATAATTACTGCTTGTAGTTTGCGAATACCTATAAAAACCACGCTCTGGATTAGCAAAATCTTCATTACTCTCTAAATAAGTTATTCGCTCTGTCTTACCTTCCTCTTTCTTTGAACTATCTTGGTTTTTGCCACATTGTGCAAACAAGAGAAGGCAAGTTGCCGCATATGTTGTAATTAGGTTGTTCATAATTTTAAGTTTATAATTTTAAGTTTATAATTTTAAGTTTATAATTTAAATATTATTTTACGTTTATAAAGCCAATAGCAGAGAGACCACAATACGAATAACGTCATCATGCTACTAATAACCATAGACCATTGTTCTCCAACACCAAGCAAATTGCTTAATCCACCTACAAAAATGTAGACTGTTTTATTTAGCCATTGCTTTCCTACAGTTTCAAAAAATAGATAAATAAATATAGCATTCATCCCAACTACAGTGTAAATCCAAGCGTATTTATTCCTTTTATTAATGTCAAAGAACCAATACAAGCCAGCTAATATCAAAAACACATAGCCTCCTGATACAATCGCAAATGAAGTAGTGCTAATTCTTTTTATAATTGGCGTAATGGTATAATCTAATGTATATCCTACCACCAAAAGACCTAATCCCACAATCAAAAGTCTTTTTGCCACTTCGATCTTATCAAGTCCAGAAATAATTAACTTACCAGCTAAACATCCCCAAATTGTATGAACAGCCGTTGGAATAAAATTGACCGCAACCCAGCCACCATTATTTATTTTGCCCATCAAAACCATATCCATATAAGAGCCGAAATTTTTGGACATTACAAATGGTTCATTATAACCTGAAATATTCGTAAATCTATATAACAACTCTGTCAATACTAATAGCAAAATTGTAAATCCTATTTGCCATTGAAATGATTTAGTAATGATTAAGTAGGCAATAATTGTAGTTAATGCTAATTGAACAAGCACATTCCAAAGTTCCCAAACTAATTGTCCAGAATAGACACAATGCAAGGCAACACCAAAAAAGAAAAGTTTAGTACTACGAATTAAAATGTGATTGAGATTTGCTTTCCATGTTATTCCTTTTTTAGATTTATAGTGAAAAGAAATATATAATGCCGCTCCTGCCATAAACATAAATGCGGGCTGTACTAGATCCCAAAAATATAATCCGTGCCACTGATGGTGTTCAAACTGTGTAATAAGTATCCTTCCGAAAGTACCTTCTTCTGTAAAACCCTTTATATTATCGTATAATCTTGTGCTCTCTGCTGCGAGTAAAATCATGATCATACCACGCATTACATCGAGAGACAATAATCTATTTGATTCTTGATTTGTCATAATTTTTGGTTGATAAGGAGTAATCCATATGGATTACTCCTTCATAATTATTTAGAGCGGAAATGTTCCAAATGTAGTAGTACCACTAATAGCTGGAATAGAACCAATCACAGCATATCCTGAGTTATTCTCAACAAATCCGAATTTGATATTTCCTGAAATATTTTGGAATAAACTTCGTTTGATAGAGAATTCTACCCTACGTTTACCATCACCCGAATTCTTGAATTGCGAGAAATTGGCAGCTCCTAAGAAATCTGCGACAGTAGTACTAAAACCACCCCAACCATCAGCCATGACACCAGTATGTTTGGTAAGAGCACCCCACCCTCCTGCTACACTGCCTTCTAATTTATAATCCGCTCCAGAGCCACCACCAAATTGCCAAGCATTATATCCTGTCTGTGTATTATTATCCGTATCAAAATACATCACCACTGGTGACAAATTCATTTCTTCGTTACCTTCTAGCATAAAAAATAAATCCGTACTATTTGCAAAGGTCTTTATCCCTTTAATGGTATTAGTACCTTCTGGATTCACAACAGTAAAATCAACATAATCCCAATCAGAAAAATCACTATCAATCTTTATATTGGGACCGACAATTACAACTGTGTCTTTAAATGTACTTTCTTGCTCACCATTGATAGCTGTTAAGGAAACAATAAATTGGCCTTTAGACTTATATATATGTTGAGGTGATTTTAATGTTGAGGTAGAACCTAGACCATCCCCAAAATCCCATAGATAGGAAGTTGCCCCTCTTGAAAAATTAGTAAAAGTAACTTTGAATCCATCAGTTGAACTACTGAAAACCGACTTAAATGCAGGTTCATTATCTTCTTTACTGCATCCATAGAAGATGAGTGTACTTGCTATAATATATAAAATTAATTGTTTCATAATATTTATGTTTGATTAATTATAACCTGGATTTTGAATAAATTTACCTTTACCTTCATTGATTTTGTCACGAGAAAATGGCCAAACTTCTTTGGTCTTATCTGACGAAGTATTTGGGCGTACTTCCAATTGTCTGGACACAAATTTATCATGACGAATTAAATCTGCTCTGTATTGACCATTTTCACACCAAAACTCATGACTACGTTCCTTCAAAATCATGTTATTAAATGAAGATAAAGAACCGTAATTTGCTAAACTTAGGTTTTCCAGACCTGCTCTTTTTCTTACAACATTCACTAAGTCCATTGCCTCTTGAGTAGGACTACCTGCTGCATTTGCTATAGCTTCTGCCTTAGATAAAAGTACATCCGCATATCTAAACATTATGATATCCACAGTAGTATATGCTGTCGTACGTGCAGCATCCTCATGAATTTTTAAGGGCAAAGGACCATAATTTAGATAGTTACCAGGGTTCGCCCGCGTATATGTAATTCCATCAGTCCCCGTAAATTCTGATATTAACATAGTTTTACGTACATCTCTTTGTTCAAATGAATCATAAAACCACCAAGAACTTTGCACTGTACCCCAACCGCCTTTATTTGGAAATACAGATGGTAATACCATCAATTGCCATTGATTTTCACTCGTACCTTCATAGTCACATGGGATAGCCCAAATTACTTCATTGCTATTTTTAGCTCCTTCCAATCCCCACATACCTACATAATCATTGTCTAATGCATAATGATTGTAATTAATTATGTCATTGGAAACATTCACAACCTTAGACCACTCTTTTTCATGAAGATACAATCGTATTAAAAGCATTTTGGCTAATGCTTTGTTAAATCTTCCATATTCTGCATCAGCCGGAAGAGGCAAATCCTCTGCTGCTGCAATAAGATCTTCCTCGATAAATTTTACCATTTCATCATAAGGCAACCTAGCTAATGGCTCTTCAATCAGTGGATTTTGTAATACTTCTAAAGGAGCTATTACTATTGGTCCATATAAATCAAATAGATAATAAGCCATTAAACCTCTAGCGCATCGTACTTCTGCTATTGCTTTTTTCTTTAACGCTTCATTGACTGTCGATTTTTCTATAAGATCTATTGTAATAGTCATTCGACTAATCATATTGTAAAATCGATCATAGAATCCCGTAATTCCTTCATCATCTGGTCTAAAATTATGTGTTGAAGCAGAATGCTGGGCACCATACCAGCCCGTTAAAATTTCTGTAGAAGCATCACTCACCATCATTACACCACGTTCAGAAGTTGAAAAGAAACCATTCCACCATGACCCGCGCATAGGATAGTAAACCGAATTAACCATAGCTTCTAAATCTTCTGCAGACTTAGGAAAAATAGCTGGATTTATTTCAGAGTAATCCAATGGAACTAAATCTTTTGTACATCCGCTTATCATCAATGCACAACCAGCAATTAAAATCTTTATCTTTTTCATTTTGTCAAATTCTTTAATTAAAAACCTAAACTTAAACCAACGTTATATGTTCTAATATTAGGATATGCAGCTGTATATGAATCTGTTTCTGGATCAATGCCACTGTATGGAGTTATCACAAATAAATTGTGCGCAGATACGTTTATTTTTGCTGATTTGAAAACATTGGTTAAAAATTTATTAGAAAAATCATAACCTAACGAAACATTTTGTAGCCTGATAAACCAAGCATCTTGCATGAAGAAGTCACCCACGCCATAGCTAGAAAATCCCCAATACGTACTTGGATGAGTTTCAGAAGGATTCGTTGGAGTCCATCTATCTTTAATAGATCTTAATCCATTATAACCTTGTGCTACTAATCCAAATGCACTATAACCATAGGCTTGGAAATTCGGATCTGCTATGCTACGACCAAGTAATCCATTGAAATCAAAATTCAAACTAAAGTTTTTGTAATTAATGATATTCGTAAACCCGATCATACAGCTCGGATCATAAGTACCAGCTAAGACATAATCAGCGTCATCTATAATACCATCTGGTGCACCTGTTCTTAAAAATCTCCCTAAATCATCTACTGCAGGATTTCCTGCATCATCACGTACGTAGCCATTGATATCACGAATCTTAATTTGTCCTGGTATAAGATTAGGCTGAGCTGCTGGTTTGTCCTCGCCTAATTGAAGTATTCCATCAGACAATCTAGTATACCTAGCTCTAATAGGATCATTTACACTTTGGTATACAGCAGGCTTCCAATCTGGAGCTCTTTCTAACCAAGTATCTTTATATCGAGAGAAATTGAAAATAGTTCGCCATTCAAATTTTTCACGTTTGATATTACGCGTATTCACACTCAACTCAATACCACGACTTCTCGTTTTTCCGATGTTAGCGATAATTGTATTTACCTCATGGTAAGAGTTCAAAGGCTTATAATCTAAAAGATCTGACACTTCATTATTAAATATCTCTAATGAACCTTCAATCTTACCTTTTAATATGGAGTAATCCACACCAATATTTAATCCTGTGGTAGTTTCCCACTTCAAATTAGGATTTTCAAGTCTCGATAATGAAACTGCTATCATACGCGTATCATTAGAAGAAAGCCATCCTGGATATGCAGAATAAGCTGCAAATGCATTACTATTAATCGTAGCATTACCAGTTTGTCCGTAACTCACTCTTAATTTTAACTGAGAAATCGAATTACGCAGAGAATTAAAGAATGGCTCTTCAGCGACATTCCATGCTACGGCCGCAGATGGAAAAGTTCCCCATTTATTATTCGCTGCAAAGACACTAGCTCCATCAGTACGTACTGTGACAGTAGCCATGTACCTACTTTTATAATTATAATTTAACCTACTGAAATATGATGCAATCATGTTTTCAGGCCCATATGATTCAGAAGGCAATGGCATACTTCCTGCGCCCAAATTATTCCATAAGAATGCATCGGTTATAAAACCTGAAGCCTGACTACTCGAATAACGCTCAATAAACTTTTGCTTTGAAACACCGCCTAACAAATCAAATTTGTGTCCATCACCAATTATTTTGGTATAATTAGCAGTAGCCTCTAACAAATAATCATCCTTATCTAAGTTGCTTATAGACGCTCTCCCGTTTTCAAGAGCACCATGCAACGTTGTTTTTGGCAAATAAGTAGCTCTCTTTGTAAATCCTCTATCAAAACCCGCCTTTAAGCGAATTGTTAAGTCTTTAAAAGGATTAATATCTAAAAAAGAATTTAACAGCATCCTTTCGATACGTCCATTGTCACTTACAGTCAAGAGAGAATAAGGATTTGGCTGTAGTGCTAATTGAGGGTTTATTGGATAATTTCCATTTTCATCAATTGCTTCAATATGTGGCCCCATTTGAATAGCTGCACGTATTAATCCTGATTTTTCATATTCTTCTCCTCCTAATTGTGTATTAGAGTTGTCTATACGACTTGCAGTAAGATTCACTCCAAATTTAAAGTACTTTCCAATCTCTTGATCTATATTGGCACGAATTGAGTATCTGCTAAAATCTGAATTTTTCACAATACCATTTTGATCATAATAGTTACCCGAGATCATATATTTAGTAGTAGGAGTTCCTCCTAAAATAGAAACGTTATGTTGATTTACCATTCCATTTCTAGTGACAAGTTCAAACCAATCTGTACCTCTTCCTACATTATTTATTGCATTTTGTGTATATGGTTTTATAAAAGCACCTGCAGTTGCCGCCGCCTCGTCTACAGTTTTGGTACCATAAGGATAAACTCCATTTTCCCACATCCAATGCTCAAAGCCCGCCTCATTGCGTACTTCCATCCATTCATTCAACGGGAGGACATCAAACGAACGGTCATAAATCTGTGTTGAGAAGTTATTGGTATATTCAACTCGTGCTTGTCCTTCCTTACCTCTTTTTGTAGTAATTAGAATAACTCCATTTGCAGCACGCGAACCATAAATAGATGTTCCACTTGCGTCTTTAAGCACCTCTATGGATTCAATATCATTTGGGTTGAAAGAATTTAAAATACTTTGTGTACCACCCTCATATCTATTTCCACTGCTAGGTTGTTGTAAATCAGAAATGGGAAAGCCATCTACCACGATTAGCGGTTGATTACTTGCCATAACGGAACCTGCTCCACGTACTAAAATATCTAAACCACCACCAGGCTGAGCTGAATTTTGAACTATTGTAAGTCCAGGGACTTTACCTTTAAGCATATTTCCAATTTCTGGACCTTGAGAAAGCACCAAGTCATCTGTCTTTACGGATGATATAGCAGCTGTAAGATCTCGTTTAGTCTGCGTACCATATCCAATTACCACCAATTCTTCTAAACCAAGTTCTTCTGTTGAAAGCTTTACAGTAATAAATGTATTATTGCCAATCGAAACTTCTTGTGTAGCAAAGCCTCTATAACTGATGACTAGAATAGCATTGGCAGAAACATCTTTTAATGAAAATTCTCCTCTACTATCCGCCATTGTAACTTGACTACTATCCTTTATCCTAACTGTAGCCCCTTGCAAGGGATTTCCATTATCGTCAGTGACGATACCACGAATTCCCTTTTGGATGTCAATGTGATAAATACTTGAGTTTATATTAAATTCATAATTTGATTTGGCTGAAACTTCTTGCATGCATAAAACACTGAGGGGAATAGCAGCATAAAATTTCATGGTATGGGAAGATAGCCCATATCTAATAAGTTTACTTTTAGATTTCATAAGCATTCATAATTTTATAAGGTTAATGAAGAACTATCAAATAAGGTTACAGCTAACTTTAATAGACTATTAGGTTTATAAAAATCAGGCAACAATATCGACTATAGGCACTAATTCATAGATATAAAATATTGGTTCAATAGGTTCGATTAATACTTGATGAAGCTAATATATACAATTAGAAAATCACATGGACAACGCAACCGTTTGTCCAATTTTAAAATAATTTTTAGCTAGTTGGGATTAGTATAAAAGTAATGTTACTTTAAAAATCATTGTATTACTGTTATAGAGAACAGTATGATTATCAGGACACTTCAAACGCAAACGATTGCCTAAATTGATCAGAATAGATGTACTTGATTGATTTTCAATATTATGATTTACTCTATTGCTAACTTCAAATTTAAGCGAATTACCGACTAAATTAAACTTTACACGAAGTGGATATTTTTCGAGAGAATTGTATCCATACTGTATTGCATTTTGAATTATCGGAAAAAGTATAAATGGCTCAATTTTAAATTCTGAATGTGGAGGAATATTATTTTGAATTCTTATATTAATTCTTTCTCCTTGTAGGATTTGATAAGCACTGATTAATGCTTGGACGTTTATAATTTCCTCATTTAGCAAAATTTTATGCATACTATCAATATCTTTCACACAAGAAAAATATTCCTGTAAAACATCAAGTCTCTGCTGTTCAGCTGCCAAACTTAATAAGTAAGGATCATTTTTTGCATTATGAAAACTCAAATCAGCAGCTAATTGAAGCTTTTCAATATCAACTTTTTCTTTTTCAGAAAATAAGTGAGAAATAAAATTTTTCATTTTATTCTATACCTGACACACCGCCCGAAACAACTAACTTCATCGCGTCTGTAGCAGACATATTTAGTTTGGCAACATACTTTGATTCCACGACAACAACCTGACCAGCAAAAGAGTATGAAAAAGGAAAGTAAACAATAACTTCACCTTCCATACCAATTTTAGAAAGATCACGTTGTGTAAGAAAACCAATTTTTTTTAGTCCCATATCGTTCACTTTGACTAATACGGGCTCATTAAATTTTTTAGCATCTCCAACAAATGCCTCCGTAAAGTCTTTGATCGAAGAATATAGCGTATTGAAAAGCGGAATTTTGTTAACAGTACGATTCAACCAATTTCGTATAGGAGCTGTAACAAATGTGGTAAAGATAAATCCAACTAATATTAAAATACATACGACCATCAACAATCCACCACCCGGGATGTATAGCGGATGCCCGTATTCATCTTCTAGAAAATGTTGAGAAATGTTAAGCGCATTATCTAAAGAGGCAAAAATCCATATAATTAAAAATACAGCACCTGCTACTGGAACTACAACCAATATCCCCTTAATTAAATAATATAAAATTCGTTGAAATATTCTCTTAAACATATATTCTGTTAAATTTATTCATAAAAATACACACGTTTTACACGTGTTGAAATACCTGTAAGCAATTCATACGGAATAGTACCTATTCGCTGTGCGACTAAGTGTACATCTGGAAACACGATTACTTCATCTCCCTCCTGCGCATCTATATCTGTAATATCCAACATACACATATCCATACATATGTTACCTACAGTAGGTGCTAATTTTCCATTAATAAGCATTTCTCCCACTCCATTTCCAAATCTACGACTATATCCATCAGCATAGCCGATTTTTACTGTAGCGATTTTTGAATCCCTTTTCAAAACACCTTTACGGTCATAACCAACAGTATCGTCCGCCTTTAAATGTTTTATTTGTGTAATTGTCGTCTTTAAAAGACCTACCTCTTCTAAATTCAAATCTTTAGAATTGGAATCAAAACCATAAAGCCCTATCCCCAGCCGAACCATATCCATATGTGCTTCTGGATGATGAACTATCCCAGATGTGTTACAAATATGTCGAATAAAATCATACTCAAGTACTTTTTTAATTTTATTGACCATTTTATTATAAACAGTTATTTGCCGATTGGTAAATTCTTTCAATACATCTGAGCCAGCACCTACTAAGTGAGAAAAAACAGAAATAACTTTTAGCTCTCTATGCTCTTGTAATATCAGCATCAATTCGTCGACTTCATTCTCCATAAACCCAAGTCTGTGCATACCTGTATCGAGCTTAATATGAATAGGATAATCAACAATATTTCTTTCTGACAAAAACTCAACAAAAGATTTAAGTATTCTTACAGAATATATCTCTGGCTCAAGCGAGTATAATACTACATCTTCAAATGTACTTTCGTGTGGACTTAATACCATAATTGGAAGTTTAACACCCGCTCGTCGCAATTCACTACCTTCATCTACAAACGCAACAGTAAGGTAATCAACATTATTAAATTGCAACACATTAGCCACCTCAAAAGATCCACTTCCATACGAAAATGCCTTAACCATAGCCATCATTTTCACTTGAGGCGCTATTATAGAACGATATTGTTTCAAGTTGTGCTCCAGTGATTGCAAATTAATTTGAAATACAGTCTCATGAGACTTTTCCACCAATTTTCTACTTATAAGCTCTAACTTATACTTACGCGCACCTTTGATCAAGACTACAGCGTTAGATAGATCTAAATCTGATAGATCAGAGATCAGATCATCTGTAGAGTTAAAAACTCGAACTTGACTTGGAATTTTTAATTTCAAATCTGTAAAACGCTCTCCAATAAAGATAATTTCATCCAAATGAACCGACGACAACAATGCTTGAAGTTTTAATTGAAATTTTTCTGTCCATGCCTCCCCTTCAAAATCACTTAGTATTAATTTCTTTCTTGGATTTTGATTTTGCTGATTTAAAAAATCCAAAGCAATGCTCAATGAGGCTAAATCATTTGAATACGTATCATCTATAATGCTACTATTATTTTTGCCTTTTTTCAATTGTAGGCGCATATCCAAGTGTCTCAGGTTACTTATGCGTTCGCAAATTGTTTGCGAGGTATATCCCATTTCCAGCATTGTCAAAATACAGGTTAGTATATTTTCGATGGATGCTTTATCCGAAAATGGTATTTCAATTTTAAAATCCTGTTTATTATAAGACAAATTAACTAACGTGCTTTGCCCAGTTGTAAGCATGGAGTTTACATAAAGCTTATCTTCAGATAGATTACCCCAACTAACTATTCTTTCATCAATTAAGTAATCTACAGAAAGTTGTCCCGATGGAACAATTATTTTTTCAACCTTTTCAAATAATTTCCATTTCTCTTCTAATTTGACCTCCTTTGAAGGAAATCCTTCACGGTGTGCTGTTCCTAAAGAAGTGAATATTCCCCATTTAGGCTCAATTATCCTTTCCAATCTTTCCATCTCCCCCGTCTTACTGATTCCTGCCTCTATGAGAGCTACATCGAAATCATTATGGAGATTCCAAAGTGATAAAGCGACACCTAATTGGGAATTATAACTCTTAGGGCTCTGATACACTTTTTTATCAATTTGCAGCAATTGTGTCAACCACTCCTTCACAATGGTTTTACCATTACTTCCAGTTATTCCTATAACTAATGCATCAATACTCTCCCGATGCTGCAAAGCAATTTCTTGCAATGCAACTAGTGTATCATCAACCCACAAAAAATTCCCCTCAGCGAAACCATCGACCTCAAATTTGGCATCTGACAACACAAAATTCCTTACTCCAGCTTCATATGCATCTGCTATATAGCGATGTCCATCTTTCTGACCTTTCAATGCAAAAAACAAACAACGCTGTCCACTTTTTATCTTTCGGGAATCATACGATAGTATATCAAACGGCAAACTAGGATGATGAAGTATTGTTTTGAAAGGTTTTAACCGAGTAAGGAAATCAGAAATTACGTACATAGCTTTATAGTTAATACAAATTTCACCATTATTTTTTAATAAGTCTATCATTTTTTGAAGATTTGTAGTATGGATGATTTCGAAAGAAAGAAGAAAAAATACACTCCACATCAAGCAAAGCTGAAGATCGAAAGCTATTGTGCATATCAAGAGCGCGCACAACAAGAAGTACGTGACAAATTATATGAATGGGGTTTGCATGAAGTGGATGTTGAAAATATTATTGCAACGCTAATTGAAGATAATTTCTTGAATGAAGAACGCTTTGCCAAAGCATTTGCACGAGGAAAATTCCGTCTTAAAGATTGGGGAAAAATAAAAATCATTCAACATCTAAAAGCAAAGCGAATATCTGCTCCATTAATAAAAATCGCTCTTCAAGAAATTGACTACGAAGAATACTTAACCAAGATTGATATATTGATAGCAAAGCGAGGCATTTCAAATTCTAAAAATTTATCTTATGAAGATAAAGGCAAAATAGTTCGCTATCTTCAATCCAAAGGTTATGAAAGTGATTTAATATTCGAAAGGTTAAAGCATTAGCCTTTAATAATATATGACAAAAAAGTAACAGAATTAATATTTCACAAAAAATAACTTTTTTCTATTTTTACAAAAATGAAAATGTAGCAAATGCATAGAAAATTAGTTCAATATTCTCTTTCTGTAATTTTATTGATCTGCTTGGCATACAAGACGACTTCTTCTATCCTACATATTGCTACACAAGAAATTGAATTCGTTGAACAACTTTCTACAGAAAAAGAAACCAAAGAAATAGAAAAACTATATGAAATAGAAGTATTTTTTCTGTCTAGTTTCTCATTTATCTTTCTACCTAATAGTATTGCACACAACTATTTTGATCGCATAAATAGCTTACCTTTAAGGCATTTTCAATTGCATTACCCGCCTCCTAACGTGTAGTCTTACAATACGTTTAGACTAATTATCAAGTATTTCATTTTTAAAACATATAACTATGACTTTAAAATCAATCGTCATCATAGGCGCAATTGTTGGTGTTGCGCATACAGCTAATGCTCAACAAATCAATGAGAAAGAATTAAAAGTTAATGTACAAACAATTTCTCAGCCTTTTGCTGTGCTAAACAGCCTAGAACCAGTGACATTTAATTATAACACTGTAAAATACAAAGCCTTTGAATTACCAAAAGCAAAACAATATGGTTTTACCACGGAAAATGCCTCACCTGAGGTTCTTCAGACGCAATCAAAAATATATAAAACTGGAAAAAACGCTACTAAAGCATTTAAATATGACGAAGTAAATAATGAAAATTTAATTCCAGTATTAGTAGCAGCCATTAAAGAACAAAAAGCAGAGATAGAAGCCCTCCGTAAGGAACTAGAAAACCTTAAAAAGGTATCTGAATAATAAAAAGAAGGGGATTTTGAATGACTCAAAATCCCTTCTTCCATTTATAAAACCAATTGACTAATTATAGATTTTCTTTTTTAGAAAGCATATACCAATGCTAATGAAAATTGTGAAGCAGATTTCGTTGGCGTGGTAAAATCACTTTTAAAGAATGGCTTAGAATCATCCGAATCAAATCTGAATTCTGGAATTAATGACAAACCACCATGCGTTAATTTTCCTGACAGAGTTAATGAAGTAACCGATGCTCCTTCTGTATCACTTACGTCTTTCCATTTAAAATACTCGCCCCTTAAACCAATTTGCGCATAATCTGTGACATTAAATTTTGGATATAATGCCACTCCTTGGTAGCCTCCCTCTGATTTAAAAGAATAATCCGCAGCATTAAGTCCTAGTGAGAATTTATCAGACACATCATAACTCGCTACTAAGTCGTAAATTGTTCCAGAAGAATATTCCTCCTTACCTCCGGCAGAAGAACCTGTCAAAAAATTCGCATATATACTCAAACCATCTACTGGTGCTAAACTTAGCTGTGCACCAAAATGTGATACACCATTCAAATCTTTATAGACATTCCAATCGTTAAATAATCCAGCCATTAAAGATACTTTATCCGAAAAAGCATAAGTTCCCTTAATACCAGCATTCTGAAAAGGTCCTGCCCCGAAAAGATAGGATGTACTGTAATGAAAGTTAGCAGCAGGAGAAATAACTTCATAACCAATAAATGTTCCCATGTAACCTGCGGTCATTGAAAATTTATCGGTAAAAGCATAATCAACATATAAATTTTGGATATGAAAAGAATTATCATCTGTGCCATCTCCATTTGGAATGGTTAAATATTGACCTCGAGGACCAAATGATACCTCACCCACAAAGGATGCTTTACCGGTCGACTTTTTCAATCCTAGATTTAGCATACCCAAAGAAATTGAGTTATGATCATTAGCGAAATATGTTTCAATATTCTCACCTTTAGCGAAATCATATTTATAATACGCGTCTGCTGAGCCAGTAATTTCAATTCCACTGATGCTTTCTTGCGCATACGCAAAAGCCCCCATCATAAATAGTGATAAAAGTAAAGATTTTTTTCTCATAAATTTGTTTTTAGTTGATTTAATAGGTTAATTTTTAAAATTCTCATAATATTAATTACAATAAAACAAATTATACAAATAAAAAAACACTAAAACCAATATTTTTTATACTAAAATCTGAATTATTGAAATTAAAAATACAAATAATGGAAATTTTTCAATACAAAACAACAATTATTGAAATTCTTATATAAGAAAACTAATTAAATAATTTATTAATACAAACTTTTAAGAATATATAGAATTTTTTATAATAAAAAACAGAAATAACAATGTAAAAAAGTAAAATAAACCAATCATCAATCAATAAAAACAACATTACTCCAGAAATAATTACTTAAATCTTCCTCTCTCAAACGTTCATATAAATTATTCTTACTGATTATCAAATAAATGCCTAATTTCATCAACAAATAGGCATTTTATTTTCAAAAACATTTTGCAGAAATGGATTATAGCTCTATATTTGCATCATCAAATCGGGAAGGACGCGATGTTCGGAACAAAATTGAAAGACTTACAAAAGCGAAAATAGCTCAGCTGGTAGAGCACAACCTTGCCAAGGTTGGGGTCGCGAGTTCGAATCTCGTTTTTCGCTCCAGAGTTGCCTAGGTGGTGGAACTGGTAGACACGCAGGACTTAAAATCCTGTTCCTGTTAAAGGAGTGCGGGTTCGATTCCCGCCCTAGGTACGCAAAGCTCGACAATAATGTCGGGCTTTTTTTGTTTTATACTTATTCAAAGTAAATGGTATTGTGATTAATATGTTACTTTCAACATAACTTTTAATCACTATCTTTAATTCAATCTATTACCAATCCTTATACTTTATGAGAAAATCATTTATACTATCTATGTTTTTATTTTGTGGGCTAAATGCACTTAGTCAACAAAACCCTGTTTTCCCAGGAAATTATGCGGATCCTGAAGCAATTATTTATAACAACAAATATTGGATTTATCCCACCTATTCTGCGCCTTTTGAAGAACAAATTAAATTCGATGCCTTTTCTTCCAACGATTTAGTGAATTGGACAAAACATCCTAATATTTTAGATAATAATGAAGTTAAATGGGCAAAACGTGCCATGTGGGCACCTTCAGTCATTGAAAATAATGGTAAATACTATTTTTTCTTCGCAGCAAATGATGTCCATCAAGGTCAAATTGGAGGTATAGGTGTGGCAGTAGCAGACAAACCCGAAGGACCCTATAAAGATTTACTGGGAAAACCGTTAATCAGCGACATCATTAATGGCGCACAACCTATAGATCAATATGTATTTAAGGATAAAGATGGCACCTTTTATATGTATTATGGTGGTTGGAAACATTGCAATGTCGTTAAGCTTAGTCCAGATTTCACAAAATTAATTCCCTTTGACGATGGCACATATTACAAAGAAGTGACTCCAAAGGATTATGTTGAAGGTCCCACTATGTTTATAAAAAATGGTAAGTATTACTTTATGTGGTCTGAAGGTGGTTGGACAGGCCCCGACTACAAAGTTGCATATGCCATTGCAGACAATCCATTAGGTCCATTTGAACGTATTAATACGATTTTAGAACAAGATCCTAATATTGCCACTGGAGCTGGACATCATTCAGTTATTAAAGTTCCCAATGAAGAAAAATACTATATCGTATACCACCGTCGTCCATTAGGAAAAACAAGCGCGCATGACCGTGTTACTTGTATTGATGAAATGAAATTTGATAAGGACGGAAAAATTCTACCCGTGAAAATGACTTTTGAAGGTGTCAAACAACCCTTAAAATAAAAAAATGTCCCTTATTATAATTTATAAGGGACATTTTTGTTAATTCAGCACTAATTAAAGCTTGATAATTTCTCCAGTTTTAACACTTTCGTCACAAGCCAATGCAATTTTCAAACTGTTTAATGCGTCATCCATAGATTTAGATAAATCCATATCTTGAACTATTGCCTCGTAAAAGAATCTTTGCTCCCGATTACACAATTCTTGATGATCTGGTTCATCTTGAAGATTTATCCATTCGTCTTCTTTCACAAACTTGTTATCTTCATCAATTGCGGCATGGTGTACACGAATAGATTCCGTTTTGGTATGTGCCTCCACAGAATCTGACTGCCCGTCTTTGGATGCTTCATTTGCAACTATAGATACCGATCCTTTAGGCCCAAAAACATCTTTTACAAAAAATGCCGTTTGACTTACCATTGGCCCCCATCCTGCTTCGTACCAACCTACTGATCCGTCATCAAAACGAATTTGCAATTGTCCATAATTATAATTTTCGGCAGGAATATCATCTGTAAGTCTAGCGCCGATTGCTGATACAGAAATTGGTTTGGCTGAAGTCATTTGACACATAACATCAATATAATGAACACCACAATCTACAATTGGGCTCAAACTTTTCATCAAATTTCGGTGTACATCCCACATATACCCCTGACTTTGTTGATTCAAATTCATTCGAAAAACCAAAGGTGAACCTAGCTTTTTCCCTTCTTCAATAAATCGCCTCCAAGAAGGATGATGTCTTAATATATAACCAACAACAAGCTTCTTTCCAGCTTTATTTGCCGCATCAATAACTCGCTGCGCCCCTAACACGGTGTTGGCTAAAGGCTTTTCAATAAAAACATGTGCTCCATTCTCCAAAGCTTTTACTGCATATTCTTCATGCGTGTCTGGATAGGTCGATATGCACACTGCATCTGGCTTTGTACAATTTAACGCTTCCTCATATTCCTCAAACAAGGCGTAATTCGAACCTAGATTGCTTTGTAAAACATCTTTACTACTTCCTCGAGAAACTAAACCAACTATTTCGAATTCAGGAAAATCATGATAAGCTTTTGCATGTGACGCGCCCATATTTCCACAACCTACAACTAATATTTTAATTTTATCCATTATATAAATGATTTCATACCCGGCCTAGCAATTTCTAATTTATCTTCAGGCATATCCCACGAAAACTGATCCGAATTAGGACTAAGAACCTCGTTCGAAGAAAATATTTGTTCCAATGATATACGTTTTCCGGTATAAGCAGAAATTTTTCCCCATATAGCTAATAATGTAGAATTCACCATATGATCTCCATCGTTAATGACCTTACCACTACGAATTGCAGACATCAGTTCATCATGTTGTGTTTGATACATATTATTTGCTGTCCCAGAATACTCAAAAGGCTTATCGCCATAAATCTTATAGGAACTCATTAGATTTACCTCTACATTTCCTTTCGTTCCTAAAACTTCTACAGAATTGCGATTATCTGTGCCACTCTGTTGTCTACCAAAATGCATTCCCTTCACTCCATTACCATAATCATACTCTACTGCAAAATGATCATATCCATTACCTAATCCATCCCATTTCCAAGCCTGTCTTCCTCCGGTTGCAAATACAGATTTTGGTAATTTATTATTCATAATCCAATTCATATAATCTAAGCTATGAACAGTTTGCTCAACTATTAAATCTGCTGTATAGCGCTGAAAATACACCCAATTTTTCAATTGATACTGCATCTCATTATAATGAGCTAATCTTGGCTTAACAGTATTTTCTCCTCCACACCTAAAGGTCGTAACAGACCTAACATCACCAATATCTCCGCCTAAAACTCGTTGCATGATCTCGCGATTTGGCTGTAAGTAACGAAAGCAGAATCCTGACACAATATTTAAATTCTTTTCTTTGGCAGTTTTGACACTATCCATCACACGCTTTAAGCCCGGAATATCTATAGCAACAGGCTTTTCACAAAAAATATGCTTTCCTTTTGAAACAGCATATTCCATATGATCAGGCCTAAAATTTGGAGGACTACACAGAAGTACTACATCAACATCTGTTTCTATCAACTTCTTATAGCTTTCAAATCCTAAAAATTGTCTTTCTTTTGGCACATCGACTCTTACACTATCCTTTTTTTGGGCAAGTAATAATGCTTGATCTAATTGTTCTGGAAATACATCAGCCAATGCTGTCACTATAACATCGGGATCTGCACTCAAAGCTTGTACCAATGCCCCAACACCTCGTCCTCCGCAACCTATTAAGCCTACTTTAATTTTTCGGTTTTGATGTAATGAATTTGCCATTGAAGCAAATGGTAAGCTGCCTAGTACTAGACTGCTTGATTTTATAAAATTTCGTCTAGAGTATTTCATAACATAAATATGCGACTTTTAAAAAACTTTAGAAAGTTGAAAGTCATTACTTTCCACCTTTAATCCATAAAACATCAAAAATATTACATATTTTCACGCAACTATACTAAAATCTATGGACAACGTACAACAAATAGAACCGCTAATTAGTAATAACACAGTGATTGTAGGTATATTAATGGCAATCTTGGGATTAGTATTTTATACTTCAAGTATAAACAATAAATTCATCAAAGGTTTTTACGATATAATCCCGCCATTATTACTTTGTTATTTTTTACCTGGTATTTTAAATTCATTTCATGTATTTGACGGAGCAAATTCACCTTTAACTACTATTGGAAGCAGATATTTTTTACCCGCTTGTTTGATACTATTTATCCTCAATTTGGATATTAAAGAAATGTGGGCTTTACGTAAGCGAGCTGGTCTAATGTTTATCACTGGTACTGTGGGAGTTTTGTTAGGAGGACCATTAGCTGTTTGGCTTACTGCATTGGTTGCTCCTCAAGTTGTAGGCGGTATTGGTCCGGATGAGGTTTGGAGAGGCTTAGGTACATTAGCGGGATCTTGGATTGGCGGCAGTGCTAACCAAGTTGCCCTAAAAGAAATCTTACAACCTTCACCTACTCTATTTTCATCTATAATAGCTGTCGATGTGTTTGTCGCTTATTCGTGGATGGCACTTCTATTATATGGTGCTAGCAAAAGTAAAATGATGGATAAATTTTTCAAAGCTGACTCGCGCGATGTTGATGAATTGATGGTAAAACTGGAAAAGAAAGCTCAAGAAAATGCTAAAATGCCTCAAACTAAAGATATCATCTTAATGTTATCTATTGCTTTTGCAGGAACTGGATTAGCCACTTTCTTGGCCGAACCAGTGGCGGCTTACATAGCAGAAAATCATCCACAATTAGAAACATTTTCCCTAACTAACACATTTTTCTGGATAGTTCTTTTTGCTACTATAATAAGTGTGGCATTATCATTTACTCCCGCTCGAAAATTAGAAGATGTAGGTGCATCCAAAATGGGTACTGCATTATTATATATCCTAATCGTAACGATAGGCATGCAAATGGATATTTTAGCAATTCTTCAAAATCCAGGATTATTCATAGTTGGTATCATATGGATTTCGTTTCATGCCGTATTACTTTTTATTGTAGCCAAAATATTCAAAATTCCATTTTTTTATTACGCTGTAGGGAGTTTGTCGAATGTTGGAGGTGTTGCTTCGGCTTCAGTAATGTCAGCGGCATTCCATCCATCACTTATCTCAGTAGGAGTAATTCTATCAGTATTTAGCTACGCCATTGGAACCTATGCAGGATGGTTAACAGCTGTATTAATGCAATTAGCCTCACCTATTTAGTCCTTACATTTAAATCAAAATGCGAGCGATAAACAAAGTTTTATCGCTCGTTTTGTTTTTGTGGAATTAGCAATTAAATAATATTTTCTATTTTAGAAAACACTTTTATAATTATGAGCGAAAATATTTATTACAAAGGGCAAGTATTATGGTCTCAAATTGATGCAAATCGTCATCTCAGACATTCTGCATACGCCGATTTCTGTGCGCAAGCACGAAGTAACATGCTTACTCAGCTTGGCTTATCATTAGAAGAGTTTGCAAAAAATAAGATTGGTCCGATCCTATTTCGTGAAGAATTGATTTATCATAGAGAAGTGTCCTTGGATGAATATATTCAGGTGAGAACAGAAGTCACCAAATTCAATACGACGAACGGTAGATTTTCTTTTAGACACCAAATAATCAAATCAAATGGAATAATAGCCGCTACTATTCACGTAGACGGAGCTTGGCTAGACCTCGTGGCTAGAAAATTAACACCCATTCCAGAAAATTGGAAATCTATACTTCAAAATATACCTAAATCATCAGATTACTTAGAGATTAATGAATAAAATATTTTTCGCATCAGTACTATTGGGTGCTGTATGCCTAATTGCAACACCTTCGAAAGCTCAATTACTTCGAGCTAAAGACCTGTATTCAAAGGCTGATTCTTTGAGAGGACAATTAACTCCTTTAAGAACGTGCTACGATGTAAAATTCTACCATTTGGATGTAACTGTGGATACAGACAACAAACATATTTCAGGATCCAATCAATTTAAGTTTAAAGCTGTAAATGACTTTTCAAAACTGCAATTTGATCTTTTTGATAATTTGTCCATCGATAAAATAGTATACAAAGGAAAAGAATTAACGTTTACACGCGAATTTAATGCGGTTTTTGTTACGTTTCCAACGACTATTATAAAAGACCAAATAGATTCTTTCACAGTATATTATTCTGGACATCCTATTCAAGCAACTAGAGCTCCTTGGGATGGAGGATTTGATTGGAAAAAGGACAGTAACGGGAAACCCTTTGTGGCAACAGCGGTTCAAGGTCTTGGTGCTAGTGCATGGTGGCCAAATAAAGATCATCAATCAGATGAGCCTGATAGTATGTTGATTTCTGTTGCTGTTCCAAAAGGATTAATGAATGTTTCAAATGGTAGGCTTATCAAAGTCGAGGAACTTCCTAATGATTATACAAAATACTATTGGCGTGTAATAAATCCAATAAATAATTACAACGTTTCACTAAATATTGGAGATTATGTGCGTATACGCGAAAAGTTAAAAACCGAGGATGGAAAACTTGACGTTGACTATTATGTATTGAGCGAAAATAATACAACTGAAAAGGTCAATCATTTAAAGAAAAATGTTCATGAAACCTTAGAAGCACTAGAATATTGGTTTGGTCCTTATCCATTCTTCGAAGATAGCTACAAAATTGTGGAAACTGCGCATTTAGGGATGGAACACCAATCAGCGATTGCCTATGGGAATAAATATAAAAATGGTTACTTAGGGCATGATGTTTCAAATACAGGCTGGGGTAATAAATGGGATTTTATTGTGGTACATGAGACCGGACACGAATGGTTTGGAAATAATATTACAGCAAAGGATTTGGCGGATATGTGGATTCATGAGAGTTTCACGAACTATTCAGAAGCTTTATTCATAGAATATTTTTATGGCAAAGAAGCTGGGCAGGCTTATATTTATGGTAATCGTGCGGGAATTCGCAACGACAAACCATTACAAGGTCCTTATCATGTGAACAAAGAAGGTTCAGGTGATATGTATCTTAAAGGTGGGGTTTTCTGGAATATGATACGTACTATTATTGATGATGATCCCAAATGGCGATTTATTTTACGTAATATCAATAGCAATTTTAAGCATAGCCAAGTCGATTATCAAGACATTGTAGAGTTTATTTCCAAACAGTCATCGAAGGATTTTAGCAAAGTATTTGAACAATATATTCAACATTCGAATATACCTACATTAGATGTAAAATTCAATGCTAAAGGTGAGTGTTTTGCTAGATGGATAACTGAAGTAAAAGATTTCAAAATGCCAATTCATTTGGGAGTTGATAATTCAACTACACTTATAGAGCTTACTAATGATTTTTCAAAGATAAATATTAAAAATTTGAATAAAACAAATCTTAAAATTGATACGCACAACTATTATATCAATGTAAATCTACAATAATTACGTAAAAAAGTACGTTAGACAAGCAGTGAATTACACTATACATTATACTTGTAAATAAAAGACAATTAATTAACAGTTTTAATTGTTAGCAATTATCATTATCAGTTTTTTTTAATTAATTTTGTTCAAATTTTAACACAAAGCATCAGGACTTTTTAAATGGGTTTATTCAATTGGTTTACGCAAGAAGTTGCGATTGACTTGGGGACGGCAAACACCCTAATTATACATAATGACAAAGTAGTAGTTGATGAACCTTCTATAGTAGCATTTGACCGCACTACCAATAAAGTAATTGCTATTGGTAGACAAGCGATGCAAATGGAAGGTAAGACGCACGACAATATAAAGACAGTTAGACCTTTACGTGATGGAGTTATTGCAGACTTTACAGCTGCAGAAGCTTTGATCCGTGGTATGGTGAAGCTAGTTAACAACGGTAAATCTTGGTTTTTTCCTTCTTTACGCATGGTAGTTTGTATTCCTTCAGGTATTACTGAGGTAGAAAAACGTGCTGTACGTGATTCTGCCGAAATAGCTGGCGCAAAAGAGGTTTACCTCATTCATGAACCAATGGCAGCTGCGGTTGGTATTGGGATCGATGTTGAAGAGCCTGTCGGAAATATGATTATAGATATCGGCGGTGGTACTACAGAAATTGCTGTTATTGCGTTGTCAGGAATTGTATGTGATCAGTCTATACGTGTGGCTGGTGACAATTTTGATTCAGATATTGTACAATACATACGTCGTCAGCATAATATTATGATTGGTGATCGTACGGCTGAGAAAATTAAAATTGAGGTTGGTGCTGCTCTTCCTGAGCTGTCTGATCCGCCAGCAGATTTTGCTGTTCAAGGTCGTGATTTGATGACAGGTATTCCAAAACAAATTACTGTTTCATATACTGAAATTGCACATTGTTTGGACAAATCGATTTCAAAAATTGAAGAAGCTATTTTGAAAGCACTAGAAATAACTCCACCTGAATTATCAGCTGATATTTATCAAACAGGTATATATTTAACTGGTGGAGGAGCCTTATTAAGAGGTTTGGATAAGCGTATTCAAGCTAAAACAAAATTACCAGTACACGTTGCAGAAGATCCTCTTCGCGCTGTAGTACGTGGTACAGGCATAGCGTTAAAAAATATTGGAAGGTTCAAATTTTTAATGCAATAACTTCCATTAAATAAGATATTTATACGCGATATAGAAAAGCTTAACTACTTCTATATCGCGTATTTGTTAAAAGTAAATTTAAATTTAGACAATAAATAGTACATGAAAAATCTGTGGCTCTTCTTAGTCCGATATAATGCCTTTTTTTGGTTTATACTATTTTTCGTGTCTTCTTTAGCTTTAGTAGTCAACAATAATAATTACCAGCGTTCTTCATTTATTAATTCTTCAAATGTAATCGTTGGTACATTCTATACCAATGTTAATTCTTGGAAAGAATACATGCATTTAGCCGAATCTAACAAGGATTTATTAGAAGAGAATGCACTCTTAAGACATCGACTACAAGAATTAACAGCAATTGATACAACATACGAACCATTAAATACGGACTCCATAGAGAATTCTAGTCGTTATGCATTTACGGTTGCTTCAGTTATAAATAACAGTGTACATCATAGAAACAATTACATTACTATTGATAAAGGATCCTTAGATGGTATAGAAAAAGATATGGGGGTAATAACTTCAAATGGCGTAGTAGGTACTGTATTGAATGTTTCATCAAATTTCAGTACAATAAAATCACTTTTGCATCCTGATACAAAAATTTCTGTTTCGGTAGATTCTACAGCGACAGCCTTTGGTTCCTTAGTCTGGGGAGATAATACAGAATCTAGGTTTGCTATGGTTCGTGATATTCCAAACCATGTTAAATTGTATATAGGTCAGCCAATTTATACTTCTGGTTATTCTACCAAATTCCCTAAGGGAATAAAAGTGGGTTATATAGTTCAAACTGATATTGTGACAGGTGGTTCTTTTAAAGATGTACGAATATTATTAACAACTAAGTTTGAAAAGCTAACTCACGTGTATATTGTCAAAGATAAATTGGCAAAAGAAAAAATGGAATTGGAAGCATTAAACGATAACAATGGGTAAAATTATAATTTTTAATATTATTCGTTTTTTGGTGCTATTAGTCGTTCAAGTAGCAGTTCTTAAGAATATCGGTTATTATAATTTAGCTGTGGCATTTCCTTATATTCTTATCATCTTACTCTTACCTATTGGTCTTTCTAATTTAACACTATTTGTTTTAGCATTTTTGACTGGATTAAGTATTGATGCTTTTTATGACAGCATGGGAATTCATGCAGCAGCTTGTGTCGCACTCGTCTATTTCCGAATATTTTTTCATAAAATCACGATTGAATTGGACGAACAAGCCTCGTTTAATACGCCATCTTGGGGTAATATGGGCTTTAAATGGTACGGAACATATATATTACTTTCCATACTAATACATCATAGTGTTTTATTTTTTGTTGAAATATTCTCTTTCCATAATATTATCCAAACATTACTGAGCATTGCACTTAGTTCAATGTTTACATTGATACTTATTTTTGTAATAAGTCTATTGACCTATCATAAAAAGTCACGTGTAATAACTTAAAAGTTGATGAATCATGAATAGTTTTTTTGAGAGAAAATATGTTATTCAAGGAATCATCCTTATTGTTGCCATTACTATTGTGGCTCGGTTATTTTACCTGCAAATAATTGATGATTCTTACTTATTATCAGCCAACAATAACGTCTTACGTAAAGTAATAGAATACCCTGCACGTGGTGTAATTTTAGATAGAAATGGTAAAATTTTAGTTCAAAATGAACCAGTTTATGATTTGATGGTCACACCTAGAGAAGCAAAAAATATTGACACAGCTTTACTATGTCAATTAATTGGCATTGATAAGGAAGGTTTTGACAAGCGGATGAAAAAAGCGCGTGACCACTCCCCTTATCGCGCCTCACTCTTCGAAAAATTAATTCCTAAAGAAACTTTTGCAATTCTACAAGAGCATATGGATAAATTCCATGGATTCTATACCGTAGACCGTAATATCCGAACCTACCCTGACAGTGTTGCAGCGCAATTTTTAGGCTATATACAAGAGGTTAATGATAATGACATAAAACGCTCAAATGGATTTTACCGTTCGGGGGATTATATAGGTGCATCAGGAGTAGAGCGTTCTTATGAGGAATTATTACGTGGGACACGAGGTGTCAAAAACCAAATGGTAGATGCTTTGAATCGTCCACAAGGTTCTTTCATGGATGGAAAATATGATACCTTGGCCATTTCTGGTGAAGGATTGGTTTCTTCACTTGATAAGGAATTACAATTACTTGCAGAAAAGCTGATGCGCAATAAACTTGGTTCTGTAGTAGCTATAGAGCCTGCGACAGGGGAAATCCTAACCTATGTAAGTAGTCCGAGTTACAATCCAAATTTGATGGTAGGACGTGAGCGTGGCAACAATTACATGAAGATGCTTCATGACCCTTATAAGCCCATGTTCAATAGACCCATTCAGGCATCATATCCTCCTGGTTCTATATTTAAAGTAATAGCGGCCTTGACTGCTCAACAAGCTGGAATAATAAACGCAGAAACAAGATTTCATTGTGGTGGTGGGTATCGCTATGGACGTAACGCTATCATGCGCTGTACTGGCTTTCATCATTCGACAGATTTGATTACATCCATTCAAAAATCATGTAACACGTATTATGGATTCGTATATGCACACATGTTGGATAGACGTGGAATGCCTACTTATCAAGCTTATGATTTATGGCGTGCTGGATTGATGCAGTTCGGTCTAGGACAACCTCTAGGAATTGATTTACCAGGAGAAAAAGGTGGAAACGTATATTCCTCTGAATATTACACTAAACATTTTGGAAGTAACAAATGGACTTCAAGTTACAATATTTCGCAATCTATTGGACAAGGTCAATTGGGAATCACACCCTTGCAAATGGCTAATTTGACAGCTATCGTAGCTAATAGAGGCTTCTATTATCGTCCACATTTGATTAAAGGTATAGGTGAAAAGCAAATTGTAAAAAAGGAGTTTACAGAAAAGATATGGGCAGGAGTAGATGCTAAGCATTACGAGCCAGTAATTGAAGGCATGAGCCGTGCTGTATCATCTGGTTCTGCTGCGGCTTCGAAAATTCCTGGGATTGAAATGTGTGGTAAAACGGGGACAGTTCAAAATCCACATGGCGAAAATCATGCTGTATTCTTTGCTTTTGCACCCAGAGAAAATCCCAAGATCGCTATAGCGGTTTTCGTTGAAAATGCTGGATATGGTGGTACATGGGCTGCACCAATTGCAAGTATGTTAATAGAAAAGTATATTCGTGATACAATTAGCCTTCCTAAACATATTCAAGACCGAGTAAAGAATGCCGTTATTTTGCCAAAAGTAAAAACTAAAGAGACAAAAACGGAAGTTAAGCCAAAGCAAGACACAACAAAAAAAACAACTAGTTCTGGTAATTCAAATCAGCAAGCAACTACTAAATCTAGAAATACTGGTAATATAATTGTTCACCATAGTCAAGTCAGAAGAAACTATGCACAACGATAAGAAAGGTTTTTTGGGAAGAATTGACTGGATTACCATAATCCTTTGGTTAGTGCTATGTCTTATTGGCTGGTTTAACATCCATGCTGCTGTATTTGACCCGGAGAATCCAGGCCTATTTAGTATGGCTACCAATTACGGCAAGCAATCTATTTACATTTTCACTGCACTAATTATTGGATTTAGTATTTTAATTATTGACCAGCGTTTCTTTATATCTGCTACACCTTTTATTTATATTGTTGTAGTATTACTGCTTGTGACGGTATTGGTCGTCGGTAGAAATGTGGGAGGAAATCAAGCTTGGATTCCAATTGGAAGCTTTCGTTTACAACCTTCTGAATTTGGAAAATTAGCAACATGTTTACTTTTAGCTTATTTTTTAAATACGCAAACAAATAAAAATCCGACGCTAAAAGGCTTGGTCGTGGGCGCTTGTATCGTATTGTTTCCCGTATTTCTAGTTATGCTTCAGCCAGACACAGGCTCGGCATTAGCTTTCTTTTCATTGATATTTGTATTTTATAGAGAAGGATATGTAAGTACAAAACTCCTCATCTTCGGTGGATTAGCCATTTTACTTTTTGTATTAGCTTTATTAATAAATCAATGGCTTCTTATCGGAATAATTGCAGCTATATGTACAGCATTTATATTCATCTTCGGTAAAAAAAGAAAGTACCTAATTGACTTAGGGGTTATTTTCGCTATATCGAGTGTCTATGTACTGAGTGTAGATTTTGCTTATGAAAACATTCTACAATCTCATCAACGTAATCGCATTGATATTATTTTGGGCAAAATGGACGACCCAAAGGGTCAAGGTTATAATCTTAATCAATCCAAAATAGCCATAGGCTCGGGTAAATTATTTGGAAAGGGATATTTACAAGGAACGCAAACGAAATACAATTTTGTACCAGAACAAAGTACAGATTTCATATTTTGCACAGTTGGTGAAGAATGGGGGTTTGTGGGCTGTGTCACAGTTATCGCTATTTATATCTTTTTGTTGATGCGCATTATTCATATAGCGGAGAGACAACGCACAACCTTTGCTCGCGTATATGCATATGGGGTGGCTTCTATCCTATTTTTCCACTTTTTTATTAATATAGGTATGACCATAGGTATAGTTCCTGTTATTGGTATCCCTTTACCTTTTATTAGTTATGGTGGTTCTTCATTGTGGAGTTTTACTATATTATTGTTTATTCTGTTGAAATTTGATTCAACTAGAAAAGGTTTGTCACAAATCTAGCTCCTTCGATTAAATTTTATTAAGTAATTATCATTCATCGAACTAGTACAGATCGTCGTGAATATCTCAGACGATTTGTATTAGTTACATATTACTGAATGCATATACATATTCTAACTGAATAATAGACTCATTTAGCAAACGAACTTTTTTACGCTTTCCGGATACTTCAAAAATTACCTCCAATCGATTCTCATCCTTTTCCATTCCTTTTCGTACGGCTTCAACTTGATACGTCTCTAAAAACTGTTCAAACGCACGCAAATGTTCTATAGAATTGTCTTTGAATGTAATATGAATTGTTCGTGTAAGAAATACAGATGCTAATAGTGTTTCTATCCTTTGAAAAAGCGATAAAATAATCACCATTATCACCGCAAGACACACTCCTATTGCGTAATCTCCAAACCCAACTAACATCCCAATAGCAGCCATAGTCCATATTACAGCGGCAGTAGTCAAACCTTGTACAGAGAATTTTCCTTGATAAATCACCCCTGCACCTAAGAAACCTATCCCCGTAACAATATTAGCTGCTATCCTGTCATCAGAAATGTCTCCCTGTTTGGATGCTAAAGTAAATATCGTTGCACCAAAACAAATTAATATGACTGTCCGAAAGCCAGCGGATTTATTCCTGTATTCTCTTTCTAAACCTACAATCGCACCACATGCAATTGAAACCAAAATAGCTTGAAAACTCTCGTTTTCAAGTAAAAAATCGAGCATACCACCTTTAATTTAACATTCAAATAAACACAATATTTTATACAAATATTGATCGAGAGCTATTTTAATTTGTCTAACTTTAAATATCCTACAACTACTCTCTCTTCTTCTACAAGTTCTGAATTAGGTATAATTTGAATACTATAATTAGACCTAACTTCCGATGGCAACATATCCTCAACCAAATATGCATCATCAACATCTATCCCATATTTATTATCCACATGCGATGATTCGTGGTGCTTCCAAAATGTATTTTGTTTGGCAATAGATATTGCCTCAGACATTGATTTAGCCACGACCAATTGTTTGTAGTGATATTCCTCCATATCAGATGGCTTATAACCACCTAAATTCAAGAAGTATAAATTTAAATCATTCTTAACATGATCTTTATCCTTATCCACAATGCAGATTTCATAAGCCCCTACTTTACGAACAATTCGATATGAATCAATATGCATACGTCCATTGGTTTCAGGCCAAAAATCAATCATATTTTGTTTCAAATCAGCTAAAGTGTCTGATATTCCAAAGAAAACATCATGCTGTTCAGTGAAACGATTGGGAAGATTACATCCCAAAATAATCATAAATAAATTTTTCATCAACCTTGATTCTTTGATCGAATCTCTAAGTTAATAATGATTTCTCGCTTTTTACCTTCTACCAATGACAAATCTCCGACTACAAAAACACCCTTTTCATCTGTACGCTGATTACGCAAGCCATAAACGGTAGATTCATCACTTGGATTAGTAATTCCTTCATAACGATATAAATAATCAATTACATAATCTTCAGCACTAAAGAAAAGTTTATCAAAATCGATGTTGAAATCATGGCTGTAACCTAAATCCTGTAATTCATTTAGGGCAGCAGTGACAGTTAGATAATCATATTTAGTTTCCATATTATTTTTTTTAATGTAAAATGATAACATATGAAGATATGATTCTGTTTAGATTAACTTCATTTATGCTTAAATTTGTTCAAAATATAAATATGGCACATCAAGCTCCCGAAACTCAGCACACCCCTTCCCTAGCATTCCAACGTCTGGTCGATATCATGCATACGCTACGTTTAGAATGTCCTTGGGACAAAAAACAAACCATGGAAAGTTTGCGTCATCTGACCATTGAGGAAATGTACGAATTAGCTGATGCCATTCTTGAGAATGATTTGGACGAAATAAAGAAAGAACTAGGTGATTTATTAATGCATTTAATCTTTTATGCGAAGATTGCTGAGGAGCAGAAAGCTTTTGATATTACTGATGTGTTGAATGCAGTTTGTGACAAATTAATTTCTAGACATCCACATATATATGGTGATATTGAGGTAAATGACGACGAAGACGTAAAAGCAAATTGGGAACAGATAAAATTGAAAGAAGGAAATAAATCGGTTTTGTCGGGTGTTCCAAAATCATTGCCTGCGCTAGTAAAAGCTTACCGAATTCAAGATAAAGTGCGTGGTGTAGGCTTTGATTGGGACGATAAAACGGAAGTATGGAAAAAAGTCGAAGAAGAATTGCAAGAATTTAAAATCGAATACAATATTGTAGAAAATCAACATATTAATATCGAAAAGGCAGAGCAAGAGTTTGGAGATCTACTTTTCGCTTTGACAAATTATGCAAGACATATTGGTATTAATCCAGAAAATGCTTTAGAACGAACCAATAAAAAGTTTATTCGTCGATTTACATATCTCGAAGAACAAGCCGCAGGAAAGGTCTTGAAATTACAAGATATGACTTTAGCAGAAATGGACGTTTTTTGGAATGAAGCCAAAAGAAAAGGTTTGTAATATTCTATAAAGATTAAAAGTTAGGCTTGACACCTAACTTTTAATCTCCTAACAAAATTAGTTAGGCACTTTCTGCCTCAAAACTATTTTTTTCATTATTGATGTGGTACGTAAAATTTGTACATATAATGACATCATTTGCATCAAAATGCTTCACAATACCATTATTTTCTAATGTCACCACCCAACATGAATTTTGATGCATTCCGTAATCAATTATAAATAATGCGTGTCCCTTTCCCAACGGTGTATCTACATAGATAGTGGGATTTAATTGTAAAATCATAGAATTCGACCTCCATTATCAAAACATATTAGGTATTCAAATTGTTTTAACTCAAAACATTTTAGCTATGAGTACAGAAAATTTGAATAATCAAGAGGCAATTGAAAAATTGAAAGAATTGGTAAACAGAATTGATGTTGCCTTAATGGTATCCTATCCCAAAGATACACAATATCCTTACATGACTCCTATGAGTCGGCAGGAAATAGATGATGAAGGAAATATTTGGTATTTGATCTCCTCTGAAAGTGAGACCTATAAAAATTTGGAAGTAAATCCCAAAATTTCATTAGCATTTTGTGATCCCGGGTCTTATACCTTTTTAAGTATAGATGGTATTGCAGAATCATCCAGAGACCAAGATAGAATCGATAAATATTGGAATAAATTTGTGGAGGTATATTTTGAAAAAGGAAAAGAAGATCCTAGCATTCGCGTATTGAAAGTAACACCATTAGATTCACATTATTGGGATACAAAGACTAATAAATTAATGACTTTGGTAAAGGTTGCTTCTGCAGCTGTGACTGGACAAAAAATAGATATTGGTCGCCAAGGTGACATAAATATTTAATATATTTATTGAGTTTCATAAAATATACATAAACTTTTCACATTGCTGATGGAAAATGAAATCGTAAAACTTATAGAAGTAAATAAAATTTATAAAACTGGTGATACGACCATCACAGCTTTAAATAAAACTTCTATAAGTTTTGAAACGAATAAATTAACATTGATAATGGGTCCATCAGGAAGTGGAAAGACTACACTCCTTTCTATTTTAGGATGTGTCATATACCCGACCTCAGGTCAAGTTTTTTATAAAGGTAAAGAAGTTACCAATCTTAAAGAAAACGAATTAGCAGAGTTGCGTTTGCACGAAATAGGTTTTGTCTTTCAGCAATTCAATTTAATTGAGCCTTTAAATGCTTTAGAAAATGTAATGCAACCACTAATCTTGCAGGGAGTATCAAACTCAGAAGCTTCAGAAAAAGCAAAAAAAGCATTGAAAGAGGTTGGATTGTCCGAAAGGATGTATAATCTCCCCAAAAAATTGAGCGGTGGCCAAAAGCAGCGTGTAGCTATTGCACGTGCTTTGGTCACTGATCCTGCTATGATTCTTTGTGACGAGCCTACTGCATCTTTAGACTCTAAAAGTGCCGAAGTCATCATGGATGAACTTAAATCTCTCGCAAGTCGTGGCAAAGCAGTAATTATTGTAACACACGATCTGCGATTGCGAAAATTTGCCGATAAAATAATTTATGTGGAAGAAGGAGAAGTTTCAAATACCATCAAGAATGAAGAAGATTATAAATAGATTCCGTTTCATATTCCTTATTGGTGCTCTTGCCTCGTCTTGCTCATCGGATAAAAAGCAAGAAGAGAACACAAAAACCAATGAAGAGATATTACAAGAAGTTAACGAAGTAAAAGCCATCGGAAAGGTCGTCCCTGCAAATGATTACGCAATAATTGCTAGTAGCACTTTTGGATTAATCAACAAAATTTTTGTCCAAGAAGGTGATTCTGTACAAAAAGGTCAATTGCTTTTCGAATTGGATCCGGGTAATTCTACATTAGATGTGCAACAAGCAACTGCACAATTAAATAGTATTAGAGCACAAAATAAAACTGTCCTAGATGACATTGCAAAAGTAGAAATATATGTTGAAGAATTGAAAAGCAAATATGATACTTCAAAAGATTTGTATGCTAAAAATGCGGAAACCAAGGAAAAATTAGAAACAGACTATTCAAATTGGCAACAACAGGAAGCTATTCTTCGTGGATTGAGAAAAACTCTTAAAGCCCAAAAGCTAAATGAGGCGGAACAACAAATTCAAATTGATAAAGCACAAAACACCATTGGAGATTTTAGGATAAGAGCTTCCGAGTCTGGAATAATTACGGACCTGACAGCCAAATTGGGGCAAAACATTGGTTCGGCAGAAGAATTAGGAAAAATCATAACTGTAGAAAATCCCATCATCGAAGCAGAAGTGGATGAGTTGTTTGCTGGAGATATACGTGTTGGACAAAAAGTCTCGATATTCCCTATAGGAAGACAAGATACAATTGCAACAGGTACGGTGTTTTATGCTAACCCAATTCTTTCAAATAAGTCTATTTTGTACGAAACTGCGAATGAGGGAGAAGACAGAAGAGTTCGTAAAATAAAGGTTAGACTTGACCAAAGCAATAATCTTATTATTAACGGGAAAGTGGACTGTAGTATAAGAATCCGATAGTATGCTTGGACTTGCATTTAAATTTATCAAATATGACCGTGCAAAAAGTATTGGGATAGTCACTGCTATTGTGATTAGTATTTTCCTCATAGGTCAACAGTTAAGTTTACTTTTCTTTTTGATGGGATTGATGGGCAATTTGGTTGGAAACGCACCTGTGAAAGACAATCAGCTATGGATTATTGAAGCACAGAGCACCAATATAAATGCTGTTAATGCTATTGATCAGCGACTTGTTCAGCAAATAGCCAGTTTGCCTGAAATTGAATCTACACATCCCGTAGTTTTGGCATCAGGACAAGCTTCTTTCTTGGATGGGAAGACTGCTGGCATAACATTGGTTGGAGCGAATTCTCCACAATTTGTAATGGGACCTGTATCAGAAAAAATTCAGGAAGGTAATATCACGGATTTAATTCAACCTTTTTCTGTAACAGCAGAACTCTATAACGCCAAAACATGGAAAACGGAACTCACCATTAATAAACCGATTGAAATTAATGGTAAAAGTGCAAAAATTGGAGTTATTACGAAAAACGCACAAGCCTTTGGAGCTAGTCTTATGTACACGTCTATTGAAAATGCATATGTATTAGGTAATACCTCCCCCTCAAAAGTTAGTATTATAATCGCCAATTTAAAAGATGCTTCATCTAAACAAAAAGTCCAACAGAACATTCAACAATTGTTTCCCCAACTCCGTGCATGGGATGCCCAAAAGTTGAAAAATTCCACCGTTAAGGAAATTTTAATAAGCTCAAATATGGGGATGAGTTTTGGAACATTAGTAATCTTTGCTATGATTAGTGGCTTTTTTATAATAGGTTTGACCTTATACTCCTCGGCATTAGATCGCATAAAAGATTATGGAACATTAAAAGCCATTGGTGCTACCAAAGGTTATGTTAATAAATTGATTATTGCCCAGGCTTTTCTTTATGCGATTATTGGTTATATAATAGCGATGATCTTATTAGTCGGATTTAAAATGGGCGTAGCAAATTCAGGATTAGCTATAGAAATTACATTAGGATTTGCCTTGTTTTTGTTGTTTATTACATTATTAATTTCTGTAGGCGGATCATTATTTGCAGTCCGCAAGATTGCTAAACTAGAACCTGCTTCTGTATTTTAAGACTATGAAAAAGATTATTTCTTACATACTAATTAGTATTCCATTTTTTATACAAGCACAGAGCTTAAGTATTCAGCAATTGTGGGAAAATGCGAATCAAAATCTTATTTATCAACAGAATCAGCTACAAATTCAAATAGAACAGCAAGAATTACTTGAAATAAAATCTAATAGAATTCCGATTTTTTATATTGACGCCAACCTCCAACGTAATTTGATAATTCCGACTACCCCAGTTCCTGCAATAGCTTTTGATCCTAATGCTCAGGAAGGAGCAATTATCCCATTGCGATTTGCTACCAAATGGTCTTCAAAAGCAGGAGTGCAAGTAGAATGGACTTTATTTGACCCAAAACGTCGTGTTGAAGAAAAACAAAAAGAGCTTGAAATCCAAAAGTCTGAAATTGAACAGAAACTTACTTTACAGAATTGGAAAAAAGATGCTACACTAGCTTATGCTTCTATAGTATTTGCTACAGAGCAATATAATCTGATGCAAGAAAACACTAAGATTTATGACGAATTAGTTGCTATCAACAAAGAAAGATATGCGGCAGGTCGTGAACAATCTGCTACCTACATCGCAGCGCAACAAGAACTTGAAAGACACAATATTCAAGTATATGAAGCATGGGCAGTACTTCAAGATGCCGATCTCGAATTGCGCCGATACACCAACTTGGATACGATTCTAAATGTGTCCTCTAATTTTGAAGAAATCATTACTAATCTTAAAAACGACGACCTCACAAACTACGATATTGCAAGATTAGAAATCGATAAAAATATTTCTGAGCTGCAGTTAGCATCTGTTAAAAGACAATTATTACCCACCCTGAGTCTAAATGGATATTGGGGACAACAGTATTTCAGTAATGAATTGAAATTAGCTCGAAAAGAGGAATGGTTTGGAAATAGCTTTGTGAACATGGCTTTACGTATTCCAGTTTCAGGCTATTTTACTTCGCAACCAACTATTCGTAAAATTGCGTTGAATTCAGATTTGATTGATAAGCAAATTCAAGATATTGCACGAAATGAAAATATAGATGATTCCCAAAAGAAACTTAAACTTGATGCTGCGGAGAGAAAAATTGAATCATTTCGTAAGATTGAAATACTAGCACAACAAAATAAAGAAGAGCAGTATGAAGCTTATAAAGCTGGAAGAATCTTGTTAACTGAATTGAATCAGTCTCTTATTACATACAAGAAAGCTAAACAAGATGTTTGGCAAGCGCAATTTGAAATGTTGAAATTGCTTATTGAATAAACAATTAAGTACATTAGCTTAATATTATTTCAACACGATGAAAATAAAAATCCCCCAGCCTTGTACAGAATCATACGAAAAGATGTCTCCTTCCGAACTTGGACGAATGTGCAAAGTCTGCAATACGGAAGTTGTCGATTTTACCAATTGGGAAACAAAGTATATTGTGACCTATATCCAAAAATCTAATGAAAGGGTTTGTGGAAGACTAAGTGCACAATCAACGGAAGCAAAAATAACTATAAGCAAAAATTGGCTAAAATATGTAGCAGCTGCACTAACGTTTTGCATAAGTAATTCAATAGTTTATGCACTAAATGATGTAACAAATAATCTGAGTTCAAATAATCCAATTCATTCGTCATATATGCAGGATTCTATTCATTTCGAGTTTATGAATAAGCATAATCAAAATCTACCGCAGGTCAATTTGACAAATACGAAGACGAGTAAGAAATACATAACTGATAATAAGGGAAAAGTCACAATCCCTTATGAAGAAAAATCTGAATTTAAAATCACATATATTGGTTATAAGACTCAATTTATTAAAATTAAAAAATCACTCAAAAAGAATGATTTAACAAAAATTATCTTAGAGGAAGATTCTTATGAGATTGGAGAAGTGATTGTTGAGCCTAGAAAAAGAATAAAACCTAAATTCAATAAAGAAATTAATACGATTAACCAAATCGAACAACAGAAATCAACTCCTATTCTAAATTCACGTGATTCAATAAAACAAAAACTCAAAAGACTCTTTAATATCTTCTCTGTGAAAGATGAAGAATAAATATAAAAGCCTCGAAATTTTAATTTTCGAGGCTTTCATTTATAGGATTTGTAGCATCATTAAACCACAATATTAATAATCTTACCTTTTACAAAGATCAACTTTTTAACCGCTTTCCCATCCAAATAACGTTGTACATCGGCATTTGCTAACACAATTTCTTCTACTGCTTTCGCATCTAAATCTAATGCTAAAGAAAGATTCATTTTCATCTTACCATTTACTGATACTGGATAAGCGAACTCTGATTCAACCAAATACTCCGGGTTGAACTTAGGATATGCAGCATAAGAAATTGTTCCAGCATCATTACCCAACAATGACCATAGTTCTTCTGTGATATGTGGAGCATAAGGTTCCAACACGATGATTAAATCTTGAAGGATTTTACGCTTGTTACATTTTAAATCCGTCAATTCATTCACACAAATCATAAAGGCAGAAACCGAAGTATTGAACGAGAAACGCTCGATATCCTCTTCAACTTTTTTGATGATTTTGTGTAAGGATTTGTATTCCGCTTTAGTAGGTTCTTCGTCCGATACCTTGAAGTTTCCTTCAGCATCATGGAACAAACGCCAAACCTTACGTAAAAATTTATATACCCCTTCGATACCATTTGTATTCCAAGGCTTTGACTGTTCTAATGGACCTAAGAACATTTCGTACAAACGTAGCGTATCTGCACCGAAATTCGCGATAATATCATCCGGATTTACAACGTTGAATTTCGATTTTGACATCTTCTCTACCTCAGTACCACAGATATATTTTCCATCTTCCATCACAAATTCTGCATCCGCAAAATCAGGACGGAAAGATTTAAATTTCTCTGTATCCAACACATCGTTATGTACAATATTCACATCTACGTGCAATGGAATCGTATTGTATTCATCTCTTAAACCTAAAGACACAAATTTGTTGGTACCTCTTCCTTCTTCGTCCAACACACGGTACACAAAGTTCGAACGACCTTGAATCATACCTTGGTTGATTAATTTTTTGAAAGGCTCTTCTTCATTGTGGAATCCTAAATCTTTCAAAAACTTATTCCAAAAGCGTGAGTACAACAAGTGACCTGTAGCGTGTTCAGAACCACCAATGTATAAATCCACTGCTTTCCAATAATCTACCGCTTCTTTAGAAGCAAAGCTATCTGCATTTTTAGGGTCCATATAACGGAACCAATACCATGACGAACCTGCCCAACCTGGCATAGTGCTTAATTCGTACTCGTGCTGGTCCTGGTATTTCCAGTTTTCAGCACGACCTAAAGGAGGCTCACCCGTTTCAGTTGGCAAATATTTATCCACTTCAGGAAGCAATAAAGGCAATTCCTCTTCTTTAATCAAATATGGCAAGCCATTTTTGAAATAAACTGGAACTGGCTCTCCCCAATAACGCTGACGACCGAAAATTGCATCACGCATGCGGAAGTTGATTTTTGCTTTACCCAACTTCAACTCTTCCAACTTCACAATCAAAGCGGGAACAGCTTCTTGGTACGTCATACCATTTATAAAGCCCGAATTGATGTATTTACCATCTTTATTTGGATCTGCTTCTTCTTCGATATTTTGAGAATCCGAAATCGGAATAATGGGCAAATTGAAATGTTTAGCAAATAAATAATCACGTTGATCACCCGAAGGAACTGCCATAACAGCACCTGTTCCGTACCCCGCTAACACGTAATCCGCAATCCAAATTTGCACATCTTCACCCGTGATTGGATGTTTCGCGTATGAACCTGTAAAAGCTCCTGAAACAGTTTTTGTATCTGCCATACGATCCAACTCCGATTTCTTTGAAGTTTTATCGATATAAGATTCAACTTCAGATTTTTGAGTATCCGTAGTTAAAGCTGAAACTAACTCATGTTCTGGCGCTAATACCACAAATGAAACACCAAAAATAGTATCTACACGAGTAGTAAAAACTTCAATATTTGTATCTAATTGAGGAACTGGAAACTTAACAGTAGCACCTACAGATTTACCGATCCAATTGCGTTGCATTTCGATCAAAGGCTCTGGCCAGTCTACCGCATCCAATCCACGCAACAAACGGTCAGCATATGCGGTGATACGCATAGACCATTGCATCATTTTCTTTTGTTCCACTGGAAAACCACCGCGCTCTGATACGCCATTAATTACCTCATCATTCGCCAACACAGTACCTAATGCTGCGCACCAATTTACTGTTGATTCGCGTAGATAAGCTAATCTATATTTTAATAATTCTTTTTGTTGCTCTTCTTCCGAAAATGCCTTCCATTCTTCGGCTGTAAAAGTTAACACATCTTCATCAGACTCCGCGTTAATATTTTGTGAACCAGACGATTCAAACTTCGTTATTAAAGTTTCAATTGACTCAGCTTTATCCGCATCTTTGTTGTACCAAGCATTAAACAATTGCATAAAAATCCATTGCGTCCACTTGTAGTAAGAAGGGTCAGAAGTGCGAACTTCACGAGACCAATCATACGAAAAACCAATATTATCTAATTGCTCACGGTAACGGTTAATATTTGTTTCAGTCGTGATCGCTGGGTGCTGTCCAGTTTGGATAGCATATTGTTCCGCTGGAAGACCGAATGAGTCATAGCCCATGGGGTGCAATACGTTGAAACCTTTTAATCTCTTGTAACGTGAAAAAATATCTGAAGCAATATATCCCAGTGGGTGACCTACGTGCAACCCTGCTCCTGAAGGATAAGGGAACATATCTAATACATAATATTTAGGCTTTTCTGTCGACTCAGACGTTTTGAACGTTGCGTTCTCAGCCCAAAACTTTTGCCACTTTTGCTCAATTGATTTATGCGAATAATCCATTTTTAGTACCTTATAAAAGAATTGCGAAATTAGCGATTTTAAGGGATATTCTGAATATTACTTTTCGATAAACGCAATATTTCCACGACAGAACCGTTATTTCCCAGTTGAATAAAGGTAAATAAATGTTAAATCTTCTACTCAGCCCTCAGATAAGTTGATATTTATTCCCATAAATCATCTGAAATGGTTACTTTCGCACTAATAAAAACCAAAGCTTTATGTCAGTGATAGAACAAGGCTCTCCAAGAAAAAAAACAAAATCGGTGTACATTTCTACTGTGATTAGTATCGCATTGGTATTACTAATGACAGGACTATTAGGTTTAATATTAGTTCACGCTAAAAACCTTTCGAAATACGTCAAAGAAAATATCGTCTTGAATGTTATTGTCAACGATAATGTAAATGAAGGCGACGTATTGTCTTTGCAAAAGGATTTGGAAAAAGAGGAGTATGTATTACGTACTGAATATGTTTCTAAAGAATTAGCTGCGAAAAACCTTAAAGAAGATCTAGGGGAAGACTTTGTGGAATATTTGGGCTCAAATCCACTGTTACCTTCTATCGATATTTATTTGAAAGAAGAATATGCAAATGCCGATAGCATCCAGCCGTTTATTGATAAGGTTGCTAAGAATAGCCGTGTGAAAGAAATTGTTTATCAAGAATCACTGATTGATATGGTAAATAAGAATATCCGTATTATTTCAATTGTGGTGTTAGCATTTGCAGTTATCCTATTAGTGATTGCCGTAGCTTTGATAAATAACACTATTCGTTTAGCAATCTATTCCCAACGCTTCTTAATAAAAAGTATGCAGTTAATCGGTGCCACAAAATCTTTTATCCGTAAGCCGTACATCATTTATGGTATTATTCATGGTTTGATTGGAGCTTTGATTGCCATCTTATTACTTATCTTCACCCTACAATTTGCTCAGAAGCAAGTTCCAGAATTAGTCTTCTTACAAAACTGGGGACAATTTGTAGCAATATTTATCATTGTTGTAGGATTAGGCATATTAATTTCAGCCTTAAGTACATATTTTGCTGTTACTAAGTATTTGAAAGCAAAATCTAACAGCCTTTACAATTAAGTTTACAATAATAGTTAACCAACTCAGATATACATATTATGTCAGATAATAAAACTATCAACCCCCAAAAAAATACAGGATTTGTATTTCAAAAATTGAATTACCAAATCTTTATAGTAAGTATTATTGTTGTTATCATCGGTTTCCTTTTAATGATGGGCACAGAGGATATTTACAGTTTTACAAAAATCACCTTAGCGCCATTAGTAGTTGTAATTGGCTTTGCGCTAGGATTCGTTGCAATATTATACAAACCAAAAAAATAAGTTTTTACATTTTACCTAATTAAATGAGTTATTTCGAAGCTATTATATTAGCTATTATTGAGGGTCTTACTGAATTTTTACCTGTCTCTTCTACTGGACATATGATTATTGGCACTGCATTAATGGGAATCGAACCATCGGCTTTTGTCAAACTTTTTACTATCGTAATACAACTTGGGACTATCCTTTCTGTTCTAGTCTTATATTGGAAACGATTTTTTAAATCAATGGATTTCTACTACAAACTTGTAATAGCTGCTATACCTGCTTCGATATTAGGATTAGTATTGAATGATTTCATTGATTCATTATTAGAAAGTCCTCTAATGGTTGGCGTTATGTTAGTTATTGGCGGGGTAATATTATTGTTTGTAGATAAGTGGTTCAACAAACCTTCAATAGATAATTCAGACGAAATCTCTTATAAACAAGCTTTTATAATAGGGTGGTATCAATGTTTGGCTTTGATACCAGGAACATCCAGATCTGCAAGTACAATTGTTGGTGGTATGACTCAAAAGTTAACTCGTAAAGCTGCGGCCGAGTTTTCTTTTTTCTTAGCGATTCCAATGATGTTAGGCGCATCTATAGTGAAGTTATATAAGTTTTTTAAAGAAGGACATACATTTACAGGAGAGGAAATAAACCTACTTATTGTGGGAAATTTAGTTGGTTTTGTGGTTGCGATTATAGCCATCAAAACATTTATCGACATACTTACTAAATATGGATTTAAATTATTTGGCTGGTATAGAATTGTGGTTGGGTTAGTGATTATAGCCATGCTTCTAAGTGGGCATAGCTTACAGATTATTTAATGGGAATTAATAAAAACAAAACATTCGCCTTCGCTGAAGGCGAACTCCTTTTGGTTGATAAACCACTTACGTGGACAAGTTTTGATGTCGTTGGCAAATTGCGTAATACCATGAAGCCATTGAAATTAAAAGTAGGTCATGCAGGAACATTGGATCCGTTAGCATCAGGCTTACTCATTGTCTGCACAGGTAAATTGACAAAGAAAATAGATTCGTTCCAAGCGGAGGATAAAGAATATACGGGTACAATTACTTTGGGGGCTACTACTCCATCCTATGATTTGGAAACTGAAATTGACCAAACTTTTGATATATCTTCAATTACAGAAGACCAAATATATGCCGTTGCAAAAACTTTCGAAGGGGATATCGAACAATACCCTCCTGCACATTCGGCATTAAAAATAAATGGCGAACGCGTCTATGAGAAAGCAAGACGTGGCGAAGATGTAGAATTGAAAGCACGTAAAGTAACGATTAAATCATTCGAAATTGAAAAAATTGAAATGCCTAATGTGTATTTCAAAATTAAATGTTCGAAAGGTACCTATATTCGTTCGATAGCAAATGATTTTGGGAAAGTATTGAATAATGGTTCTCACTTGTCCAGCCTTCGTCGTACAATGAGTGGCGATTTTCATGTGAATAATGCTTGGAATCTTGAAGAACTTATTGAAGCTATTAGAGCACATAAAGCTGTTACAATAGAAACTGTATAGTATTATTAGATGAAAATATATAGAAGCTTAGAAGAATTTGAGCCACTAGAAAATGCAATCGTTACCATAGGCACTTTCGATGGAGTGCATATTGGTCATCAAAAAATACTTAAAAAATTAGTAGATTGTGCAAAAGAAAAAGGAGGAGAAACTGTCCTTTTAACGTTTTTTCCACATCCTCGATTAATTATTAATCCAAGTGATGATAGCTTGAGATTAATCAATGACATCGAAGAGAAAGCTCATCAATTAGCTTCATGCGGATTGGATCATTTAATTATTACACCATTTACACGTGATTTCTCTAATCTTTCGCCAGAAGAATATATCCGCAATGTACTTGTTGAAAAACTAGGCACTAAAACGATTATTATTGGATACGATCATCATTTTGGTAAAGATCGCAAAGGATCTATTAAAGAGTTGATTCACTTTTCCGATATTTTCGACTTTGAAGTCCAAGAAATAGCTAAGCAAGATATTGAGGATGTAGCTGTATCGTCGACACGTATTCGTGAAGCTTTAATCAAAGGTGATATTGAGATCGCTAATAAATATCTAGGCTATCCTTTTGAATTGACAGGGACTGTAGAAAAAGGTGATCAAATCGGTCGCCAAATAGGTTTTCCAACGGCAAATCTACATGTGCATGAGTCACACAAACTGATTCCTGCCTATGGAATTTACGCAGTTGAAGTAGATATATATCCAAGTGTACCACAAATAGTAACAGGAGAATATATTGAAAACCCTATTGTTATAAAAGCCATCGGAATGTGTTATATTGGCACTAGACCTACTGTAGATGGGATGAATCGCAAGATCGAAGTTAATCTTTTGGATTTTGACGCAGATTTGTATAGTAATACGGTACGCATTCGTTTCAAAAAATTTATCCGTGGTGACGAAAGGTTTGACACGCTGGAAGAACTTCAACAGCAAATAAAAACCGACGAAGAAAATATACGAGCTTACTTTGATAGCACAGCTTCATAATAAAAACGGATAGGAGGAACGGGATTAATTCCCGTTCCGACCTTCCACAGCACCGCACGTACCGTTCGGTATACGGCGCTTCCCTAAGTTGTAACACAAACTCGCTTGTATTCTGCCAGTAAAGATGGGTATCCCAGTTGTTTTAGATAGTCGTTGGAAAGGGTTGTTGTCAGTATCCAGCTTTTTGCTGTGTGCCAGTAACTTTTCCTTGTATGTGCCCATTCGTACGCCTTGTATTTACTTACACCTAGTTGTAACAAGTTCCTAATTT
>NZ_WUQZ01000018.1 GCF_009829075.1 Sphingobacterium composti
TATAAAGCTCTCCTAGAGAGGTGTACGTTGTTTCAGCTTTTAACTGTAAATTGGCAGGAAGTACAAATTCTGGAATCATAACTAATAGTATAATATTAAATTACACATAATAATTTATATATTTGTTATTTAGATAAAATAAATTACAGTGGGAAAATCAGTCTTACAAATTCAGCGATCAGACGCAACAGAGATAAAGAAATTATTAAATACAAATGATGCTTATACCGTTGGTATAAGACTATACATGGTATATCTTGTTGCATTAGGTTATTCGAGCAGACGGTTGTCTGAACTACATAATATCAGCTTCAAGCAGATAACAAATTGGGTTCATAGATTTGAAAAAGAAGGTATTGAAGGATTAAAAGATAAGAAAGGGCGTGGTAGACGGAGCAATTTATCAAACAAACAACTCGAAAGAATCAAAAGCTTGGTCATACACGAAAAACCTTCGGATTATGGATATCAATCTGTAAAGTGGACAGGCCCACTTGTGGCTCAATGGATTGATAAAGAATATGGCTTAACCTATCAAAAGGCACAAGTCTATAACTTGCTCGAAAAGGTTGGAATTGTGTTTGAAAAGAAAAAAGGTTTAGTTCATAAAGTGTAATTAATTAACATACTTTCATCAAAATTGAAGAAGAGCCAGTATGGTCCGGAATATTCAGTTAATTTTATTTAAAATGTTAAATATTTTAACATTTTAAATAAAATTAACTATGTTAGCATATCACAATTTATTAAAGGATAAAATGTGTTAATTACTAACAAAAACTATAATTTATGAAGAGAAAATTACTCAGTACATTGTTTGCTGTGGCCTGCGTTACTAGCGTGTCATATGCGCAAACTCGAGAAGTGAGTGGTTTGGTGACATCAACAGATGGAACTCCAATTAATGGGGCTTCTGTATCTGTTGTAGGAACTAATTCTGCTACCCAAACGGATGGATCAGGTAGATTTAAAATTCAGGCTACTGCTGGATCAACGTTAAATGTATCCTATATAGGTTACACAAGCCAGCGAGTTTCCATTGGTAATTCCACAACTTTATCCATAATATTACAAGGTGGCGATCAGGCACTAGAAGAGGTGGTAGTTGTTGGATATGGTAGTACTACTCAGGAAGCGTTTACTGGATCTGCTAAAAAAATTACTTCCGAAAATCTAGAACGTAAAAATGTGTCCAATATTTCACAAGCATTAGCTGGAGAAGTTGCTGGTGTTACGGTGATTAATTCGAGTGGACAACCTGGTACTACAGCTACAATACGTATCAGAGGTTTAGGTTCTGTCAATGGTAATCGTGCGCCTTTGTATGTCGTGGATGGTGTACCTTTTACAGGTAACCTTACTTCTTTAAATATGGCTGACGTGGAGTCAACAACAGTTTTGAAAGATGGTACTGCTACTGCAATTTATGGATCTAGAGGAGCTAATGGTGTGATTTTAGTTACAACAAAAAGTTCGAAAGGGAAAGCTCCTTTTCTAGAGGCAGATGTTAATTTTGGGACAAATGCAGCATTAATCCCAAGGTATGAAACAATAAAATCCCCGGAGACTTTTATTGGATTGGCGTGGGAATCTGTATACAATCAGGCAGTCGCTGCAGGTAATGCGGATCCTACAACTTTTGCAAATAACAACCTTTTTGGAGGCACAGGAATTAGTGCTGGATATAATTTATGGAATGTAACTTCTGTTGCCGATTTGATTGATCCAGTTACTCGAACTGTTAAACCAGGGGTAACAAGAAAATATGATCCGGAGTATTGGGGTGATCACGCCTTTCAGAATGCAGCTAGAACAGATATTAATATCAAATTAGGGGGATCTGCTGAAACGAACAATTATTATACATCATTTGGTTATTTGAATGACAAAGGATATTCAATCAATTCAGACTTCGAACGCTTAACAGGGCGTGTTAATCTAGATAATAAAGTCAAGACATGGTTAAACTCAGGTGTGAACTTATCATATGCAAGAACCCAAAGAACAACTAATGGGCAAAGTGAGGATTCTGGTAGTGTATTTTGGTTTGTAGATAATATGCCATCTATTTTTCCGGTATTCCAGCGGGATGAAGATGGTAATAAAATTGAAGACCCTTACTACGGGGGATACGTATTTGATTACGGAAGAAATCCTAATCGCCGCTTTGCAGGTTCGACAAATTCAATTGCGGATGCAACTTATGGTTTAAGAAGAGCATTTAGAAATGAAGTGAATGGTCGTGCTTATGCTAATTTTAATATTATCGATGGTTTGACATTTGAAAACTCAATCGCTGTCAATTATTATCATAATAAATCTGTTGTCAGATATAGTAAATTCTACGGTCCAGGTGAACAGACTAATGGTTTGATTAGCCAAGGCAGAACAGAGACTTTTTCATACTCATTGTTGAATTTACTTCGTTATAAAACATCTTTCGTTGGAGGTCATAATCTAGAAGCCTTAGCAGCACATGAGAGCCAAGATTATTCTAATAATTATCTATCTGGCTCAAAGAATCAGCTAGTAAGAGATGATTCTTACGAGTTTGATAATGCTGTTGTTACTTTGCCTTTTTCTTCTTACGAAGAGGGGTTTGCAATTGAAAGTTACTTTGGGCAAGTAAACTATGATTATAATCAAAAGTATTATTTATCAGGAAGTGTGCGTCGTGATGGTTCTTCGAGATTTGTGAATAACAAGTGGGGAACTTTCGGTTCTATTGGAGCAGGATGGATCATGTCAAAGGAGAATTTTATGCAGAAGCAAAATGTTTTTGATTACTTGAAATATAAAATTAGTTATGGTGTAATTGGAGATCAGTCTGTGGGTTCTTACTACCCGGGGTTAGTAACATTCCCTATTACCCCACTGGATGGAGTGCCTTCTATTGGGACACCAGTTGTAGGAAATCCTGATCTCTCATGGGAGTCAGCACGTATGTTTCAAACAGGTGTAGATTTTCAAGTCGGAAATTATTTGACTGGTAGTTTTGAGTATTATATCAAAAATACAGACAATTTGATTTTTGATAGAAGACTAGGTCCTTCTATAGGTTACGCGCTAATAAGAGTTAATGATGGAAAACTACAAAATAAGGGCTTTGAATTTGATTTGACTAGTCATTTATTTAAAAGTGAGACTTTTTATTTTGATTTAGGTGTTAATGGAGAAATTTTTAGAAATAAAATCACTAAAATGCCAATTGATCCATCTACAAATGAACCTAAGAAAGTAGATGTACAAGGTAGTTATGCATGGGCTGAGGGAAGATCTATTTATGACTTTTATTTAAGAGATTATGTGGGTGTAGATCCAGAGGATGGTAGAGCAAAGTGGAGAATGTTTTGGACAGATTTGAATGGTAATGGAGTTTATGATGATGGAACGCAAAATGATGATGATGGAGACATTATTCCAGCAGAGCACATTACGAGTTTAGAGGTGTTTGAGAATACTCAAAACTTGGAGATCCAAGAGTCAGAAACTAAAACGTATCAAAGAGCTACTTTGATGTATGCTAATAAAACAGCTATTCCAAAGATTAGAGGTGCTTTCAATATATCAACAGGATATAACGGGTTTAGTCTGACCGCCCAGTTTTTATATAGCCTAGGAGGATATGCATACGATGGTGCATATGCATCTCTTATGGGGAATGGACGTATAGGTGACGCGAATTGGCATGAAGATATGCTTAATAGATGGCAAAAGGCAGGAGATGAAACCGATGTGCCTAAGCTTTCGAATAACAGAGATTTGAATATCAATTCTGCATCTACTCGTTTCCTTACTAAGGCAGATTATTTTTCATTAAACAATGTGAGGTTAGGTTACAATTTTAATGATAACGTACTTCGAACTATTGGTTTTGGTGGTTTAAGTGTTTGGGTTTCAGGAGATAATTTATGGTTGTCAACTAAGAGAAAGGGGTTCAATCCTTCGTCATCAGAAAGTGGATCATCGAGTGTTTATAGATATTCTCCTCTTTCTACTTTTTCAGCAGGTTTAAGAGCTAAATTTTAAGTTATGAAAAGAAATTATTTTTACATATTTACTGTGGCATTATTTGTATTAAGTGCATGTAGTAAGGATTTTTTGGAAAAATCACCAACCGATACTATTTCTGAGGAGGATCTTGGGAAGGCGGTTGAGCAAGATCCAGAATTGTTGAACGGAAGTGTTTTAGGATTGTATTCTACAATGTTTGAGCCTGGTACAGGGGGAACTAGTGGTGTAGATGATGATTTTGGACAGAAGGGACAAGACATCAATATGGATTTATTAACATCTGATGCTGTTATTGAAGGTACAGATTGGGGATGGTATGGCGCGATGGGACAATATACTCCAACATTAGATTTTACTACGAACAATGTTTATGTACCATGGAGATATTATTATAGGATTATTTTTGGCGCTAATACAATCATAGATGCACTAGGTGGTACAGATGTTGAAATTCCAGAAGATGAGACATCTAAAAGATACATAATGGGACAATCCAAAGCTATGAGAGCATATGCATATTTCTACTTATCTCAACTATTCTCTAGAAAAGGATATGGTTCAGATGGGGATCTTATTCTTCCGTTATACACAAAAGTGGAAAAAGCTAATTTACCTCTTTCTACATCCAAAGAAGTGTATGATTTGATTGTATCTGATTTAAAGCAAGCTATAGTTTATTTAGAAGGTTTTGAGAGAACTTCAAAGTCTCAAGTTAATAAATATGTCGCTAAAGGTTTACTTTCTTATGCTTTGATGGCAAGAGGTACACAAGCGGATTGGCAAGAGGTGGTTACATTGACTAATGATATTATTAGTAATAGCGGTCATCCATTGACTACTAAAAGTCAGACTACGGGTATTGTAACAAACGGTGTGCTTACGAATCCTGAATCAGGATTTAATAATGTTGCAACACCTAGTTGGATTTGGGGAACGGATCTTACCATCGAAAATGGTCTTTTATTCGATACATTTTGGGCTCATATGGATTATTATACATATGGTTATGCTTCCTCAGGTGATGCAAAATTAATAAGTAAAGATTTATACGACTTAATTCCCGCTACAGATATACGCAAAAGACAATTTCATGCTACACGGTTATATCCATTAAACAAATTCTTTGATCCAGCACGGGTGTGGGACGGACAAAACCCTGTTACTTGCGATTATTTGTATATGCGAGCGGATGAATTTTATTTGTTAAATGCGGAAGCTAATGCTAATTTGTCTCAAGATGCTGCTGCAAGATCTACTTTGAAAAGGTTATTAGATCTAAGATTAGATGATGCAACTTATATCAACACTTTGAGTGGTCAAGCACTGAAAGATGAAATTTACTTACAAACACGTATCGAATTGTGGGGAGAAGGTAAAATATATCTATATAATAAAAGGAATAAAAAATCAATTACAACAGCAAGTAATCACTATTCAACTAAAGGAGAAGTTATACCTTATGATGCGCAAAAACTAACTTTCCCAATACCTCAAGCAGAAATTTTAAATAATCCATTTATAACAAGGTAGATAATTTCTCTTTATTAAATATATACAGTCATTCAAAATGACTGTATATATTTAAATATTGTGTTTAGGGAGACAGTCTAAAAGCCATTTTTTTAGTTACCTATTCGCCAGGATACTCAATTCTTGAGCTACTCTTCCGGCAATATTGTTGTACGCTTCCCCGATAGGATCTTCATGATCTAATACGATTGGGAAGCCATTATCTGCCGCATCTGCTACGGATTTGACAAGAGGAATTTCGCCTAAGAATGGGATTTGATTTTCTTCTGCAAGGCGTTTCCCACCATCCTTACCAAAGATGTAATATTTGTTATCTGGTAATTCGGCAGGTGTAAAGTAGGCCATATTTTCTACAATTCCTAGAATAGGAACATTGATACCTTCCATTTTGTACATGCCAATACCTTTGATGGCATCAGCCAAGGCTACATTTTGCGGTGTAGTCACAATGACTGCGCCTGATATAGGGTAAGTTTGGGATACGGTGATATGAATATCGCCTGTGCCTGGAGGCATATCTACTACCAAATAATCTAATTCACCCCAGTCAGCATCATTAAATAATTGTTTGATAGCCGAAGTAGCCATGGGGCCTCTCCAAGGTATAGGTTGATTCGGATCTGTAAAAAAACCGATTGACAAAAGTTTTAAACCAAATTTTTCAATAGGCTCAATTTTAGTTGATCCATCTATCAATTGAGAAGCCATTGGTTTAGCGCCTTCCAAACCAAACATAATAGGTAGGGAAGGACCATAAATATCAGCATCTAGTAATCCTGTTTTAGCACCTTTACTTGCTAAAGCTAAAGCTAAATTGCTTGCAACGGTAGATTTTCCCACCCCGCCTTTTCCTGAAGAAACTAAAATGATATTTTTAATTCCTTTGAGTTGGTTAGGATCAACACTAGTGACACGCGAAGTCATATTTATTTCAACTTCTATCTCTTTGCTGACAAATAAAGCAATAGCGTTGCGACAAGCGTGTTCGATATGGCCTTTTAATGGGCAGGCTGGTGTCGTCAATACGACATCAAATTTTACTTTATTGGGAAAAATTTCAATATTTTGAATCATATGAAGAGTAACCAAATCTTTTTTCAAATCCGGCTCTTCAACGTGACTTAATGCATGTAATACTTGTTCTTGCGTAATAGTCATTTTTTACACTTTCTATTTGCACAAAGCTAATAAATCACTGATATATTCTTGTCATACGGATGTTTTAAAAGAGAGTATTAATTCATTATCATTCAATTTGAATTTTCATTAGTTTTGTGTTAAACTACAATTATTGTATAAATATGAAAAAATTATTCTTACTATTATTTTCTGTATTTGTGTATTGCCATGTCAATGCGCAACAGAGACAGTTGGAGGCTTTCGAAAAGCTTAATGCAGTTAAGTTTAATCTATTAACTTTGGCTACCGGAAAATTTGCATTTGAATATGAGCGTTTCTTGACACCAAAAATATCAGCAGGTATCAGTTTAGCTTTAAGACCAAAATCAAGTTTACCTTTTGAATCACAAATAACAAAATCATTTGATGAAGAGGATGAAATTTTAAGTTTGATTTCTGGATTCAAATCTTCAACAACCTCTTTTACTCCTGAAGTACGTTTCTACACATCTAATAGGGGAGAGGGAAGAGGTTTTTATTTAGCTCCCTATGTGAAATATACAAAATTTGGGTTTGAAGCGCCTTATATGTTTGATGTTGAAGCTGAGGTTGCCGGCGAGACTGTTTATGATCGAAAAGAAGAAATCCCATTGAATGGAGACTTAAAGACTTTTACAGCGGGTTTGTCGCTAGGAGTAAACTTCAAATTAAGCAAGAGTGTGTATTTGGATTGGCGTTTTTTTGGACCTGGTTATGGCACTTCCAAAGGTTCAGTCAGCGGAAAAATGTCATTAAATGCGGACGAACAGGATGGTCTTAAAGAAGCTCTATCAGAATTGAAAACTGATATGGAAGATCTTCCTGTAAAGATAAAGATGGATTATAATGTAACAGGAGAAGGTGCGGATATTAAAGTTAATAATAGTCCTTGGGCAAATATCCGAAGCGGTTTATCCATCGGGTATAGATTCTAAAAAATAAGGTTTTGTATAGTTAGAAAGGTTGTGCTTATCAAGGGGGCATAACCTTTTTTTGTTTTGATGTAGAAGTATTCGGTAATAAAATTCTATTTTTATTCAAGAATTTAAATTCGAAACTTCATGAGTGATTTTTTTTCGAAAAGGCGTAATAAATGGTTTGTGATTGTTGGTGCTTCCATTATTTTAGTTTTGGGAATTGGATTTGCGATAGGAATGTCCAAACGTCAAGGATTGTTGGATAAAGCAATATTCAAGGTTCAACAAAAGCTTCAGCGTGACTATAAGGTTAACTTTTCAGTTGATAAATATTACTTCTCAAGTTTAACAACTGTTGAGTTTAAAAATCTTTTAATTGTACCAGAGGATAGGGATACATTAGCCTCAATCGAAACTTTTTCCGTTTCTGTTCGCGTGTTGCCACTTTTAATTGGAAATGTGGAAGTGGGTGCAATCGGAATTGAGAATGGACATTTTTCATTAGTTAAAAAGGATTCACTAAGTAACTATGATTTTCTATTCAGAAAGAAAGATGTCTCTAAAGAGGTGAGACTTAATCAAGAATCGAAGGGGTTTGCAGATTTGGTAGAGCGTCTAAGTAATCAATTTTTTGCTTTAGTTCCAGATGACATGGATTTGAAAAATTTCGTCTTGTCGTATGCAGATGATAAAATTACGCAAAAAGTCCGTATCCCTGATGCGCAAATGAATTCTGGACGTTTTGAGTCTTCTATTTTTCTTAATGACCATGATGCCGAATGGGTGTTGTCGGGAAAGGTAGATGCTGGCGCACAGCGTATGCGTGTCGAAGTATCTTCAAAAGAGGCAGATGTAGAATTGCCCTTTTTGCGGAGTAAATTTGGTTTAGCAGTAAGTTTTGATAAACTGATTTTTGATTTAAAAGACGTAACAAAACTCAAAAAGAATTTATTAGAGGTGGGGGGAACATTTGCCTACGAGAACTTGAAAGTTTATCATTGGAGATTGTCAGATTCAACAATTGTTCTTCCTCAGGCTGAAATGGAAGGGGGATTGCAATTTGCAGACAATTATATAGCATTGCGCGAGAACTCCACTCTTCGTGTGAATGACTTTTCCGTCTCTCCCAGAGTAAAAGTTGAACTTAAGCCTTCTAAAAAAATAGATCTTGCTTTGCATACAGGAATGTTTCAGGCACAAGATTTCTTTGATGCATTGCCAAAAGGATTATTTCAAAATATAGAGGGGGTAAAAGTGGAAGGGGCCATCGCTTATGATTTGGATTTTTCAATTGATCTAGATAAGCCAGATGATCTGACTTTTGTATCTAAAATAGATGATGAGGATTTGAAAATTATGTCGTGGGGCAGCGCGAATATAGATTCATTGAATCGATCGTTTGTATACGATGCATACAACGACACCGTGTTGGTCAAGAGGTTTGTTGTTGGGCCTGAAAATCCTAATTTCAGACCTTTGAGTCAAATTCCTTATGTACTTAAGACCACGGTTAGAAATACAGAAGATCCCTTCTTTTATAAACATAATGGTTTTGAACAAGAAGCCTTTAAATTATCCATAGCGACTAATGTGAAAGAGAAGATGTTTAAGCGTGGAGCTAGTACGATTTCGATGCAACTAGTTAAAAATGTTTTTTTGAATAGGAAAAAGACATTAAACCGGAAGTTTGAAGAAATCCTATTAGTCTGGTTGATGGAGGCTTCTGGGCAAGTAAGTAAAGATCGTCTATTTGAAATTTACTTAAATGTTATCGAATGGGGTAAGAACGTATATGGTATTACAGAAGCATCAGAATATTATTTTAAGAAAAAGCCAGAGCAATTGACTTTGGGTGAAAGTCTTTTCCTGTCGAGTATCATACCAAGGCCAAAGACGGGATTATCATCCTTTGATCACACGGGACATCTTAAAAGTTGGGTTCAACGTCATTTTAATACCTATGGTTCTATTATGCGTAAGTTGGGGGAACTTAATGATGTTTCGGTGTCAGAAAATTATGGTTTCTACGACGTTGTATTGCAACCATCATTACGACCAAAAGCACCAGTAGTTAGAGATTCTACTTTTGATGTGCTTGATGAACACGAACTAATTATAAAAGAGATAGAGGCTGAAGAGAATGCACGAAAATCAATACTAGATAAATTAATTGGGGAAAAGCATGAAAATAATTGAGATTGATGATTTGCGTTTTGAGCCTTTCATCAGTTATGATCAAATAAAGAAGAGAATTCGGTTAATAGGGATTGATATTAATTTACGTTATGAGGGCAGAAGGCCAGTATTTATTGGAGTCTTAAATGGGTGTTTTATGTTTATGGCTGATTTGATGAAAGAAATTCATATTGAAAGTGAAATGAGTTTTGTCAAATTGGCATCCTATTCAGGAACTGCTCAAGGAAATATTGCGGAATTGATAGGAGTGGGTTTGGATTTGAAAGATAGGGAAGTAATTATTGTTGAAGATGTAGTGGATAGTGGTAATTCCTTGAAATTTACTATTGATGCATTAAGAAATGAAGGCGCAAAAAGTATTTCCGTTTGTAGTCTTTTGTTGAAGCCTTCATGTTTGCAACATGAATTTGATAATATAGAATATGTAGGCTTTGAGATTGATAAAGAGTTTGTGATTGGGTATGGTCTAGATTACAACGGTTATTACCGTAATCTCAAAGATATTTATAAAGAGGTGACTTTAGGAGATTAATTCCTAAAGTCACAACTTTGCAAGTGGTCGTTAACCATGCCGACAGCCTGCATATACGCATAGCAGATTGTACTCCCAAAAAACTTTATACCTCTTTTCTTTAAATCTTTAGCTATAGCTTTTGATTCAATTGATTCTACAGGAGCATCTTTTAAAGTTTCCACCTTATTTTCAATACGCTGTTGATTTGGAAGAAATTGGTACAAGTAATTGTAAAAAGAACCAAACTCTTTCTGAATAGCAATAAATATTTGCGCATTTGAAATGGAAGCCTCTATTTTGCCGCGATGCCGAATGATTGCGGGATCTTGAACTATATTCTCTACGTCCTCTTGTGTAAATCTTGCTACTTTTTCTACATTAAAGTCAGCAAATAATCTTCTGTATCCCTCCCTACGGCGCAAAATTGTGATCCAGCTTAATCCAGCCTGTGCGGATTCTAATATTAAAAATTCGAATAATGTCTTATCATCTTTTACTTGTTTGCCCCATTCCTCATCATGATACTGGGAATATAAGGGATCGTCACCGCACCAAGGGCAACGTTGTACAGTAGTTGTCATAATTGTTTAAAAATATACTACAAAATCATACCTTTGACTTTGTATGTTAGGAAATAACTATTTGAAGCAAATTATAAAAAATAAGCAACATATCATGTTGTTTTTATTTTTGTTGTGTTCCTACATAACGTCTGCAAAGCAGGAAGACTCACTATCCGTACATAACGAAGTCGGAATTGAAGATGTTCAGATCGATACATTAACGCAATCTCAGAAGAGTGCTTTACCATTTAATTATGTTATTTTGGATACAAATGCTACTGCCATATCCAATCCCATTCGAGATAGCTTATTAAGTATTATCGAGATTGAATACACTGATTTGGGTGCGTGGTTCGCAAAGATGGATAAGCTAAAAAAAGCACGTAATCTATCACCGCAAATAGAAAAATTAAATAGACCAATATGGCTTGTTTCGGTGTTGATTCTTATTCTGCTCAGCATAGGTTTAGTTCGGATTTTCTTCTATCCAACTTTCTTGAATATTATTTATGGATGTTTCAACGAAAGGGTTTTAGCGCAAATTAGTAAGGAGGATAATGTATTGACTTCATGGCCATACATCTTTTTATATATAATATTTAGCTTCTCACTGGGGTTATTTTTATTAATATATTTTAGTGCAAAACAGGATTTACTCTTTCTTACAATCAATAATTTTACACGATTGTCTCTCATTATCGGTGTGATGTTTGTGGCCAAATTGCTACTAGTACGAATTATCTCTGTGATTTTTGAGACAGAGAAATTAGCTCGCAATTATATCACAATGTTGTATATTGTGTACTTTAATAGCCTATTATTCCTCATTCCTCTACTTATTTTGGCGGTCTTTTTGCCGTTCTCATATATAGATATATTGGTAGTGATATTAGTTGTAGGTACCATTTTTCTCTTTACCTATCGAATGATTCGTACAGCTTTTAATTTATTAGGTAATCTAAAGTTTTCAATCTTTTATTTAATTCTTTATCTTTGTGCCTTAGAAATAGCACCGATTTTGATATTAGTGAAATCACTAAACAATTAAATAAAAGTTTATGCAGATTGATGTTGCTAGAGCTAAGAAAGTTAAAAGCATCTTAGTTACTTTACCAAGACCAGAAAATGATAAGTCTCCTTATTTTGCGTTAGCGGAAAAATATAACTTAAAATTAGATTTTCGTGGTTTTATACATGTGGAGGGAGTTCCTGCAAAAGAGATTAGAAAAGAAAGAATCAATTTTGCTGAACATACTGCAGTAATTTTCACCAGTAAGAATGCCGTAGATCATTTTTTCAGAGTATGTGAAGAAATGCGTTTTGAAGTATCTGCTGAAATGAAATACTTTTGTATTTCAGAGGCTATCGCGCTTTATTTACAGAAATATATTCAGTACCGTAAGCGTAAGATATTCTTCGGAAAACAAACGGCGAAGGATTTGGAAGAAGTATTGAAAAAGCACAGTAAAGAAAAATTCTTATTCCCTTGTTCGGATGTGGCTAATGAGGAAACTCAAAAGTGGCTTCAAGAAAATGGCTATAATTTTACGCCAGCTGTATTGTTCAAGACTGTAATTACCGATATTACAGATTTGAAAGATGTATTCTATGATGTGATTGTTTTCTTTAGTCCATCTAGTGTACAATCATTATATGAAAACTTCCCTGACTTTGTTCAAAATAATACGCGCATCGCAGCTTTCGGAGCCACTACGCAACAAGCCTTGTTGGATAAGGGGTTAATACTTGATATTCCTGCACCTACTCCAGTAGCACCAAGTATGACAATGGCTGTAGAGCAGTATATTAAAATGGTAAACAAATAACTTTTATAAGTTTTATAACATAAAAGGTCAGTAATTAAAATGCTGACCTTTTCTCGTTATTTGGCTACAAGTTTAGATACTTTTTCAATTAATTTTAATTAAACTTTCTTAAATGCCATAATTAGCTTATTTTTACTTGAATTTCAAGGCGATTAAATGCGTTGAACTAACCTGTATTGCTATAGACTTATGATTGTTAATCATTTGATGTTAAAATATATTTTCGGAATTCTGCTAATTGTACTGACTATTGGATGTAAGACATCTACGAATAATGGAGAATTGATTGGAGTACGATTAGACAAACTAAAAAAAAGTAAGACTCCATATGGAATGGTTTTAGTACCTGGTGGTACATTTATCATGGGGCAGTCGGATGAGGATATTACATATTCTCAAACAGCTCAAAATCGTCAGGTGACTATCGCGCCATTTTATATTGACGATTCTGAAATATCCAATAGTGAATATAGACAATTTGTTTATTGGGTTCGTGATTCCATTATGGTAACCGATTATTTAGGAGATCCTTCTTATTTTTTACAAAGTCAAGGACAAGGTAGCACTAAATATATCGATTGGGAAAAAGTAAGACGACAATCTCCATGGCGCTCTACCGATGCTAATGTAAAAACACGTTTGGAAAGCATGTATTACCAAGGTGATGATAAGTTGTTTGGTAAGAATGAAATGGATGTTCGCTTGGTAAATTATCATTATGAATGGTATGATTTGGAGAATGCAATTCGCCACAAGAATGATCGCACAAAAAAGCGTTCAGATTTTATTCACAGAGAGAAAATAAGCATTTATCCGGACACCACAGTTTGGATGACAGACTTTCATTATGCGGCAAATGAACCACTTGTAAAAGGTTACTTTTCGCACCCATCATATGACGATTACCCGGTGGTAGGTGTGAGTTGGAAGCAAGCTCAAGCCTTCAATGCTTGGCGAACAAATTTATATAATAATCAAGCTACAAAAGATAAAAGACCTCATCGTATTGATTACCAATTGCCTACTGAGGCAGAATGGGAGTATGCTGCTCGTGGTGGTCGTGTCGGTTCACCATATCCATGGGGAGGACCGACTGCGCGTAATGCGCGTGGATGTTTAATGGCGAATTTTAAGCCTGGTCGCGGTAATTATGTAGAGGATAGCTATGCATATACAGCTCCAGTCTATTCTTATTTTCCAAATGATTATGGTTTGTATAATATGGCTGGAAATGTATCTGAATGGACGCAATCATCTTATGATGAATCGGGGTATTCTTATGTACATGATATGAATCCTACTTATAATTATTCTGCTAAAGAAGGCGATACCGAAACAATGAAACGTAAGGTAATACGTGGTGGTTCTTGGAAGGATATCGGATTCTTTTTGCAAAATGGTACAAGACAATATGAATTTCAAGATACAGCCAAATCTTATCTTGGTTTTAGATCAGTAACACGTGTGGCGGGATCCGCTTCTAAATAGAAAATTAAATTAAAAAAATACTAACTCAACAAACCTAAATAATATACAAGTAATTATGGCAAAGAAGAAAAAATTTGGTTTCAGCATCAATACATTAATTAATTGGGGTGCATCAGTGGTTATTGTAGGATTAATGTTTAAAATTCTTCATTTCAAAGGTGGGGAATGGATGATTGGAATTGGATTGGCAGTTGAAGCGTTGTTATTTTTCATAATGGGCTTTATGGCTTCAGAGAAAGATGTTGATTGGACTCGTGTATATCCAGAATTGGACGAAGAATTCTCTGGTGAATTGCCAACACGAAGTGTGCAAGCCCCAGCAATTGCTCAGCCTGCAGCAATTGGAAATACTGCTGCTTTAGATAAATTATTGCAAGACGCTAAAATAGATGAAAATTTAATTGGAAACTTAGGTGATGGTCTTCGCGCATTTGGTGACAAGGTTGCGTCTATTTCCAAAGTAGCTGATACGGCTACCGCTACTAATCAATTTGCGGACAAATTAAATGCCGCGTCAACAGGAGCTTCCCAATTAAGTCATGCATTCGAGCGTGCAGCTGCAGATTTGCAGACTTTTAATGAAGCTTCGGCTGATATGCAACAGTTTAAGGAGCAAGTTTCAGCGTTTAATAAGAATTTGTCTTCGCTTAATGCGGTGTACGGAAATATGTTGTCAGCGATGAATATCAATAATCGTGCATAATTGTAGTAAAATCTAAGATTTAACGTAGAGAAATTACAAGACATGGCAGGACAAAAGGAAACTCCAAGACAACGGATGATTGGAATACTTTATTTGGTGTTACTAGGGTTAGTAGCATTGAATGTAAGTGATTCCATTTTAGATGCATTTAAGAATTTGGGTAATAGCTTAAGTACTTCTACTCAAAATACACAAACGGGTATTGATAATATGTTTTTGTCTTTTAGAGAGACAAAATTGAAGGAAAATCCAGAAAGAGCACAGCCAATATTACAGAAGGCAGAACAAGCACAAGCGTTAGTCGCAAAATTAACTGCACAAGTGGCAGAATATAACAAGTTGCTTGCGTCTGAAGGTGGAGGAGTTGATGAGGAAACAGGAGATGTAAAATTCAGAAGCAGCACAGATATTTCTGCGCGTTTAATGATTAATGAAAAAAGAGGAAAACAACTTCGTGACTTAATTAATCAGACTTCTGCTGAGCTTAAAAAATTAACAAACAATGAAGTAAGCTTTGCATTAGCTGCGGAAGATCCAGCTCCACGAGGCGGAATTAGGAAATCATGGGAAGAATCGAACTTTGGTGATGGAATTCCATTGACAGCAGCCATTACTGCATTAGAAAAAATTAATGCAGATGCAAAAAATGCGGAATCAGCGGTGGTGAAGCATATTTTTGGAAAAATGGATCAAGCTGTGGTAAACTTAGATAAGTTTGCAGCAGTGGCAGTAGCGCCAACTTCTTATTTGATTGCTGGTCAGCCTTATACAGCTAAAGTTTTTTTGACAGCTTATGATTCAAAATCAAATCCAAAAATATCTGTAAATGGATCGTCAATTCCGGTTACAGATGGTCAAGGAACTTATTCTTATACACCAGGAGTAGGAACGCATACCTGGAAAGGATCAATTTCTGTGCAGCAAACTGATGGTACTGTAAAAATATATGAGACAGAGCCTATGACATTTCAGGTGTCACAACCTTCTGCTGTAGTATCTCCTGATGCAATGAATGTAATGTACATTGGCGTTGATAATCCATTGTCTATTTCAGCACCAGGTGTACCTGCTGAATCGCTTAAATTGTCAGGGTCTGGTGTTACATTGAATGCGAGAGGTGGTGGAAAATTCACCGCACGTGTTTCTAGTCCAGGTGAAGTAACATTAAATGTTAGTGCGACTATTGATGGTAAAACACAAAATTTGGGTGTTTCAAAATTCCGCGTAAAGCGTATTCCAAAACCTACTGCAAAAATTGGTGGTAAAGATGGTGGTCGAATTTCTGCAGCGCAATTGAGAGGGCAGTCTGTTGTTTCAGCATCATTAGAAAATTTTGATTTTGATGCTAAATTTCAAGTGACTAAATTTAATATGTATATCAGTAAGCCTCGCGTAGATCCTATTGGACCTTACGCAGCTTCAGGAAATAGTTTTAGTGGACAAATGAAATCAGCATTATCAGGAATTACTGCAGGTTCAGTAGTTATGATTTATGACATTGTGGGGGTCGGGCCTGATGGTGTCGCTCAGAATTTGAATGCTATTACATTTCAAGTAACGAACTAATAGAATTTATATTCTATGAAAAAGAATTTTTTTACATTAATAATTGGTATAGTTACTACACTCGCAGTAAATGCACAAGTGGAAAACTTATCCAATAGTACGAAGCCAGTTCATGAAAAGGAACCTCCTGTGGATGGTTATGTAGTGAAATCTGATGTAGAGAATCGCAAGGTTATACCTTACGCTCCTATTCGTCAGACGGATGTGGCATTTAGCAAGCGTATATGGCGTGAGATTGATTTACGCGAAAAGATGAATCAAGCTTTTGCTTCTCCTAAGGCGCGCCTTATGGATATTATAGTAGAAGCTATTCAGAATGGTGAATTGACAGCTTATGATCCTACGCCTACGAAGAATGATCCTAATGGCGATAGTTTCAAGAATATTTTGCCAATAGATCAAGTAATGGCTAGATTGGGTGGTGATAGTGTATTGGTAGAGCAATATAACGAAAACAATGAAGTTATTGGCTCACACTACGAAATGCGCGACTGGAGTGGCGAAAGTGTTTTGAAATTCAGAATTAAGGAAGATTGGATTTTTGATAAACAAAGAGCTGTATTTGAACCAAGAATTATTGGAATTGCGCCATTAATTACACCTCAAATACCAGGAGCAGAAGTGTTTACTTCGGCGACTACTGCTACACCTGCGGCAAGTAATGTTGATCCATTCGATCCATTTGCAGTACAGTCGCAAGAGCAAGAAGCAAATTCTTCAAATCAGCCACAAGCTCCTGTTGCAGCAGCACCTGCAGTAGATAACTTTGGCCCACAGGTAGATGCTACTCCTGCTTTTTGGATTTATTTTCCAGAAGCACGACACGTTTTTGTGAATAAAGAGGTTGTGAATCGCCATAGTGATGCTACAGGCTTGAGTTATGATGATGTCTTTATAAAACGTTTATTTTCAAGTTATATAATTAAGCAGTCTAATTCAGAAGATTTACGTATTAAAGATTATATCAAAGACGATATTGATAGGTTATTAGAATCGGAACGTATCAAAAAAGCGTTAATGGATTATGAGCAGGACCTATGGTCTTACTAATTGGTGATTTGAATCACTAGAAAATATAAAATATTTCTACAAATTTGGTCGTGTATTTTATGTCTATTGTATATAGATATAAAATATGGAAAGAGTTAAAAATGTAGAAATATTTTTTTTTATGTTTGTACATACTTGGTAAAAAACTAAAAGCTTGTGAAACTAAAATCTGTTGATAGCATTTCTGGAATTACTCCTAATGATTTTGTTAGAGATTATCTAAACAAAAGTCAGCCAGTGATCTTGAAAGACTTTATTAGTAAGGATAGTGCTTGCTGGTCAAAATGGAGCTACGACTATTTCAAGGAAATAGCCGGTGATGTCAAAATTGATGTTTACGGTAAAGAAGAAGAGGGACAGAACTATGCCGCAAGTCCTCCAGTAGGAAAAATGACTTTCGGGCAGTATTTGGATAAAATAAGCTCAGAACCTACCGAACTACGATTATTCTTATTCAATTTATTGAAGATTCGTCCTGAATTGAAAAAGGATGTTATTTATAACGATGTGACAGGAGGAAAGGTTTTGCAAGGTTTGCCTTATATGTTTTTTGGTGGAGAAGGCTCTGCAACACGTAATCACTTCGATATTGATATGTCGCATGTATTTATATCTCAATTTCAAGGTTATAAGCGTATTTGGTTGTTCCCCAATGACCAATCAGATCTAATGTATAAATTACCTTACAATTTTCATAGTATCGCCAATCTGAAAACTAGCAGTCTGGAGGAATATCCAGCATTGAAATATTTGGAAGGATATGAAGTAATTATCGGTCCTGGTGAGACATGTTATATGCCTGCAGGATGGTGGCACTATATCCAATACGAAACAGAAGGTTATTCTATTTCGGTACGCGCCTTAGCCAATTCTTTGGGTGAAAAATTAAAAGGTGCTCGCAACTTATTTATTACGCGTCATTTTGATGACACCATGCGTAAAATTTTTAAGGACAAATGGTTGCATTACAAAATAGACAGAGCTCGTAAACGTGCCGATAAGGCAATGAAGAAATATAAGTAAACAAAAATGGTCGAATTCTATTCGACCATTTTTGTTATTCAAACACTTCGTCCTCCTCTTTCATAGCATTACGGTAAAATAGAGTGTATGGGTCAGATTCATAAATATGTGCTTCAGGATTGTGCTTAAAAGGAATTTCAGGATTGAAAATTTCTTCTAATGTTGTTTTTAAAAATTTAACAAATTCTTCTTTTTGTTCGGCTAAAAATTCATCTTGCATCACAGCACCACGACTTCCGTAAAATATAGTTCCTTCTTCACGCATTTTGCGAGCTACGTAAAGGTTCGGTTCTAGATTGTTAATTCCAGTTTTTTGTTCAAATACATAAGCGTAGAAAAGCGTTTGCACTAAGGCTTTGTTTTCTGTATTTGCTGCAAAAACTTTATCAATAGAGGAGAATTTCACCACATCAGCACCGGTTTTGTAATCTACAATGCGTGTCTTGACTTCACCCAAATCGGTTACAACCTCATCTACACGGTCAATGATACCATAGATTTGTACGTTTTCCTCTTTACCATTTACATGGATTGAGAAGTCAAGAACATAATCTTCGTCATTTTCTAATTCGATAATACGGAAAGACTGATAGTTATCGGCATCGTATTCCAAATACATTTTGACATATTCGCTCGCAATCTTATGCATGATGCGTTGCAAACTATTTAGTTCTTTTAATTCGGTAATCTCAACTCCGTACTGCTTAGCTATTTCGAGAATGATAAGTGTATCAACTTCATTGATTTTATCTCTTAGTACTTGAGTTGAAGTAAACTCTTTCAGACCTTTATATGGTTTCAGAATAGTTTCCATCACATTGTGAATGACTGTACCCAATACATTCATCTCGAATTCTTGTGAAATACGTGGTGGTTCTTTAATTTCAGCCACATGCTTAAAAAAGAATTGCAAGGGCGACAACAAATAAGTAGTTAATGCTGTTGCCGAAATTTTGGCTTTGCCATCTATATATTTTGCGCGCATTGTCTCCCACACTTTTCTTGTTTTGGGAATAATGAGTTCTTCCTCTTTTGGCGGAAATAGGATAGGTTGCTGTTGTTGTCTTTTAATAAATTTGAACTTACTTTCAAATTCTAGCTGACGAATAAATCTACTTTCTTCGCCTGTGCTACTTTCGTCTACAATGCTGTTGTAGAATAAATGAATACCTGTACTATATTGCAAATGGCGATAGAATAAGTAAGCCGAAAGGGCATCTTGATTTTCCAAAATAGGTAAGCCATATGCTCTACGTAAAGTATTGGGTAGAAATGTCGGAGAGCTTGAAGTTTTAGGTAAAATGCCTTCATTCGCTCCTAAAACATATACATTATCAAAATTTAGACATCGGCTTTCGAGCAACCCCATGATTTGTAATCCATTCAACGGGTCACCTTCGATAGCCGAATTAATAGGCGCAATTGCTTTTCGGATTAACCCAATTTGAAAGAGAATACTCAATTCAGGAATCTTCTCAAAACCTAGATGCAATTGGTTCAAAACTTTTTTGGTTTCAATCAAGAGATTGGCATCAATTTGCTTAATTTGGGAATCAAGTGCTAATGAGACGAGCAGCTCATCCAACAAATGTATCAAGGTCGCAATGACTTCTTTCGAAGAATTCAATGGTCTGAAGAAATGTGGTAATACAGCGTTTTTTACATTGATATCCTCAATATTGATTTCAAAAAGTTGTTTATCCGCTATGAACTTTTGTAGTTCTGTTTTTTCTTTGCTACTAACTTTTGTAAGTGGATTGTTTAAGTAAGTTTCTACTTCTTGATATGTAACTTTAGTTTTTTTGAGGTGTGAAATTTGTTCATGCACACGCATCCATAAATCCAGAATTCCAAATATCGGTGATTGTGTCAACGGAAAACCTGTCGTAATATTGACTTTAACATTGGGCAAACTTTGCAACAATGGAACCAATAAAGATTCATCAGCCAATAGAATTGCCGAAGTATTACCTTCTTTTTCATTTTCTACTAAAACATCGTGAAGTAGTTTAGTTTGACTCACTTTTCCTGTTGAAGCATATAGATGAATGTTGTCTTCACGCGAACCAATAATATTAGGAGCTTCGCCCAATGCATTTTGTAGTCCTGTTTGGAAAATATTTCTTCGGATAAATAAGCCTGCTTCTTGCTGTTTGTCCTCTAAGTAATAAGCATCAGCATCGAAATAGAACAAGGCCTTATCTTCTTCTTGCCATTGTTTGAACAATTTTGCTTCTGCATTATTCAGGGCATTGAATCCTACAAAAAGTGTTTTTTGGAAGGGCTGTACCAATGCTTTGGAATCCAAAATACCATCAGCTAGCTGTCTATATAATGTTGGATAATTAGTTTGATTCTGCTCCGTGAGTTTTTGTTTGAATGCACGATACAATATAGGAAGTCTTTTCCATAGTTTTAAAAAGCGTTCCTGCACACCTGTGTGACCAGCAATACTAAACGATTGCCAAAACTGCCGAATGAAATCTTGCTGTTCCTTGGTCAAATGCTGAAACTCAATATCGATTTTGCTCGTATCGTACAATTCCATATAGATATGATCGATATTTACTAAATCATAGTCTAATTGTCCAAAGTCACTCAATATGATTTCTGCGATAGGATAAAATTCTTCTAGCGTTTCGGGTTGGAGACCTTCTTTCGCCAAAAGTTCATTGTGCAATTCATACAGATAAAAGAATTGTGTCAATTGGCTCACTTGTTCAGCTTCTGAAGCCAAACTGACAAACTCTTGAATAGTAAAAAATTGTGGCGACCATATCGCATGGCCAAACGTATCTGCAAGATGTTTCTTGAGGTAAGTTATAGGACGTTTATTGTTAAATACTATCGCTATTTCGGATAGGTTTTTTCCAAAGCGTTGTTTAATGTCTTCTGCTACTAGTGCTAAAAATGCTGTATTCATATGTTGAATCAACTTTGTTTTCTTAAGCCCTCATGCCGGGCAGGCAATTACTTTTTTCCACAAAAAGTAATCAAAAACTCGTCGCTGAAAAATTTTGCACGAAGTCTCTTCCTTATTGCAAACGCAAAATTTTGTAAGGCGACATTTGTCGGAACTACTTCGGTTTCTTGTTTATTTTACTTCCATTAAATCATTGGATTTAGCATAGAATAGAAATCCTCTGATATTTTTATAGCCCAAATTTTGTAAGGCATTCATGTATTGGTCGACCTGTGTCTTATGCTCGATATAGTTGTCGCCAGTAAATTTGAAATCCAAAATTATTGTTTCATCCTCCTTCGTGAATACCTTGTCCGGACGCAATGTGCGTCCATCAGCGGTGATTATAGCGGCTTCATTCCAAATCTTATAATCTCCCGAAAGCCATTGATTAATTTGCGGATGATGCCAAATTTGGTAGATTTCTTTTTCAAGCAAATCTTTGTTTTCTAAGGCTAAAACACCTTCGTCAATATACCTTGCTATGATTTTCTGAATATCGGACTCTTTAGAAGCTTCAGCCATGACTTCGTGTGCTAGAATACCATATTGAGATGCTTTTTCGAGCATCAGAATAGTATTAATCGTACGTTTGCTGTTCTTATCTAACGCATTTTCCATTGCGACTGAAATCGGATAATGTGACAAGGCTATTTGTCCTTCGGCGTTTGAATCTTCCTTATTTTCCTTTTTGACAATGTTGTCTACTGCCAATTTATTTTCTTCCAATTGGAATGGTGCATTCGAATGGTCCAATACTTGATAAATGACATCTGAAATCAAATCGTCACAAATTTTTGCTTCTCCAGTTTTCTTATCTGTAGCAAAAGCTGGTGCTGTAATATAAATATGTTCTACAGCGCGTGTCGTTGCTACATATAATGTATTCAACGAATCCATGTAGTTGAATAGTTTTTCGTCGAAATATTGTTGGTAAAATATAGATTTTCCAACAGAAGAACTGTATTTAATAGGAATTCTACCCAATTGACCAAATGGTGTATTTTCTGTATTTATCCAAAAATCACCATTGGTCATACCATCCAACGTCCACGAGCAAAATGGAATCATGACTACATCATAAGCCAATCCTTTAGATTTATGAATGGTCGTGACCTCAATAGCGTTTACCTTACCATTTGACGGCAATACAGCTTTATTGCCATCTTCGTCCCAGAATTCCAAAAACTGATTGATGCCGCGTTCACCATTTGCGGTGAAATTGCCTACAATATCTTTGAAGGTTAAGATGTATGGCAAATGCACATTGTTTTCGCTCGTGAAGCCATAAATCTCAATCAACTTTTCCACAAGATGAACTAAAGGCAATTTTTGCCAAGTATTCCAATCTTCAATTAATCTTTCGGGAAGTAATGTTTTTAAATTTTCAATCTTATTTTCTTTGAAAAGAAGCCATGCATTTGGGTCAAAAGAGGTTTGATTTTGGATGATTTGATACAGATAAACCATGCGTGCATGATGAATGACATGCTTGTCACTGTTATAAACAAACGCTTTCAAGGATTCGACCAGAAGATTGATGGCGTCGTTGGAAGCCAAAGACAGGGCATCTCCAGAAATTACATCAAAACTTATACCTGTAGCGTTTTTGTATTCCATCAGCTTTTGAATAAGGAGCATCGCTTGCTTGTTACTTCTTACTAAAATTCCAATCTGTTTGGCTTCATAGCGCTTTGTTGAAATCCATTCGCCAACTTTTTCACAAAGTCGCTCGATGGATTCTTCTTGAGCTTGATTTGCCCGCCAGCGATTATCATCTACTGGTATGTACTCAATTTCGATTGAACCTTGATTTGAATTGTCATTTAATTTGAAGTCTGGAATTTCCTGCCCACTATTTTCATAAGCACGTACTAGCATGCTATCATTCTGCGCTTGACGCCACCAACGCAATCCTTCTTCTGATAATTCGGTTTGTGCTGCATCATTCAATACATTTTGCAAATGTGTTGGTATCGTTTGGTACAAATAATTATTGAATCGAATAATGTTTGGAAGACTACGGAAATTAGTTTCTAGATTTCCATTTTCGATAAAATGCTTTTTTCCTTCTTCATCCAAATGAAAATTTTGTGTGACTTGTTCTTCTACTTGTTGCAACAGAATGCGCCAATCACCATTTCGCCATCGGTAAATGCTTTGTTTAACATCTCCTACAATCAAATGCTCATTTTGTAATCCTTCGGTATTACTTAATGCATTTAACAATAAGGGGCTGTAGTTCTTCCATTGTATACGTGAAGTGTCTTGAAACTCATCAAACAGGAAATAATTATAGCGATTGCCAATTTTTTCCCAAATAAATGTTGGATCATTATGTGCATCCAATCCCAACTTATTCAGCAATATTTGTGAATCCGAAATTAGTTGCGCGCTGTTTTCTTTCCGCCATACACTCAATAAATCCGACATCTCTTTGAGTAAGCGCAAATAATACAGATTTCCTTGAACAGCCTTATAAGCAATGTATGATGGAAATAGAGCAAATATTTGATTAATCTTATCAAGAATCAATTTAAAAGAATTGATTAAATCATATCTTATTTCTTTCTTTTTAGAACAAAATACCTCATCATAATTATTTAGTGCAAGTAACTTATCAAATATCTCTTCTTGAATCTTAGAAGGAGATAATTTTGCTGGTTCGACTTTAATTCTATAAGCTGTGAATATCTTATTATTTTTTCCCTGTTTTAATTCTTCAGGGTCTGCTCCTGAAGTTTCGACTGTATTTTTATATTCTTTGAGTATTTCAGAAAGAATTGATTCAAACTCTTGCGTTTTATCAAAAATCTCTTTGTTCAGTAAATTAAAAACCTGATTGGTGTCTGCAGAAGCTAATGCTCCGTCAAATTCTTGAAAATTTTCCGAGAATATCAAACCGGCTAATTGACTCAATTGATTGCGATAATTCCAGTTCTCATTGTTAGCTATTTTCTTTTCGGCGTAACCGATAATCCATTCCAATAATTCGGGTTTTTCATCCAACAGTTGATTCAGCATCATAGTCAAATCCGCTTTGACCTTGTTGGTATTCATTTCGATTTTATATCCTGCATCCAAATTCAATTCATACGTAAAAGAACGGATAACCTTTTGAGAAAAGCCATCAATCGTACTAATCGTAAAATGACTGTAATCGTGCAAAATTCTCCGGTAGACGCGATGTGCTTTTTCTTGAATCAAGTGAGCTGACCATTTTGGATTTTTATCCAACAACAATTTTCTGAAACTCTCAATTTTATCCGATTTATCTCCTGTAGCCAAACCTTGCAAAACCGAAAGAATACGTTCTTTCATCTCGGCAGTAGCTTTGTTGGTGAATGTAACAGCTAGAATTTCTCTGTAACTGTTCTCATTGGTTAGCAGCAACGTAATATAATGAAGGGTCAGGCTAAATGTTTTACCAGAACCTGCGGATGCTTTCAGAATTTTTAATGGAGCTACATGCGTCATTTTCGAAATATGATTTGGAAGATTGAAAATACACTAAAATCATGGCTTAATCAAACACAATGTGAATTGGTCTCATTTAAAGCTTTTTAGTTTGAAAAAATCTTTTTATCTTTGCGTCCCCTCTTACATGAAGTACGGGGGATATGTTGAATACATAAATAATTACAAAACATGGCAACTAAAATCAGATTGCAAAGACATGGTAAAAAAGGACGTCCTTTTTACCACCTAGTAGTAGCAGATTCACGTGCTCCACGTGATGGTAAATTCATCGAACGTATCGGTTCTTACAACCCAAACACAAATCCAGCGACTATCGTTTTGGATTTTGACAAAGCTTTGGATTGGATGAACAAAGGTGCGCAACCTACAGACACAGCTCGTGCTATCCTTTCTTACAAAGGTGTATTGTACAAAAAACACTTGCAAGGTGGTTTGAAAAAAGGTGCTTTTGATGAGGCTGCTTTAGAAGAAAAATTTGCTGCTTGGACTGCATCTAACGAAGCAAAAATTGCGGGTAAAAAAGACGGTTTAGCAAACACTAAAGAAGAAGCTAAAAAAGCTGCTTTAGTTGCTGAGGCTGCTAAAAAAGAAGCTAAAGCTGCTGCTATCGCTGCTAAAAATGCTCCTGTTGCTGAAGAAGCACCAGCTGAAGAAGCGGAAGCTACTGAAAACACTGAAGAAACTGAAGGTTAATCCTTTCATAAAGTATTCAAATGAGCCGATTCATATTTTGAATCGGCTTTTTTTATAGTGGAGGCCTCTACAGTCTCTTTTATTTTTTAATTTTGTCTTTTTAAATTATAGCATGACAATAGAGGAAAGTTTTTACATCGGATATGTATCCAAGACACGCGGTCTAAAAGGGGAAGTGCAATTGTTTTTCGAATTTGAGGATTACGACGAATTGGATTTGGATGTTATTTTTCTTGAAGTAAACAAAAAGTTAGTTCCTTATTTTGTTGATGCTATCAAATTACAGAAAAATAGTACAGCTTATGCTACATTTGAAGATGTAGACCATATCGATAAAGCGCAAGCGATAGTACGTCGCAAAATGTATCTTCCGAACGACAAAATGCCGGAGCGCGACCCGGATGATTTTCGTTATACGGATTTGGTAGGCTTTTTGGTGATTGATGAAGAGCATGGTGAGTTGGGGGAGATTACAGAAGTCCGTGAAATGCCACAGCAATTTATCGCTACTGTTGATATGGATGGCAAGGAGTTGATGTTTCCGTTGTCCGAAGATTTGATCTTGGATATTGATGCAGAAGAAGAAGTTATCGAAGTTGACTTGCCAGAAGGTTTGGTTGATTTGTATAAAGAGTAAAAAAGGAAGATTTAATCTTCCTTTTTTTGTTTATTAACCTAGATTAATTTTTCTGATTTTATATCTACATATTTTTGAGTATCTTATTACTAATTAAAGCAAGGAGCAGATATGAAACCAGAATTCGAAAATATTTCTTTAGTAAAGAATGAAGAAGCCAAACGATTTCAATTAACCGTTGATGGTTATACAGCTTTTATAGATTACAAAGAAAGAAATGCTGTCATTACACTGATTCATACCGAAAGCCCAGAAGAACTAGCTGGTCGTGGAGTGGCAACCGCTCTTATTGAAAAGACATTAGCTTACATTGAAGAGAAAGCGTATACGTTAGTGCCGTTATGTCCTTTGGTATTTGCCTATATCAAAAGACATCCAGAATGGGTAAGAATTGTACGTGATGATTATAAGGAGAAATTTAAGTAGAATATTTTATGGATGCTAAGTCAGAAGTAAACACGATAAATGCGGAGGTAACAGCTTCAATTGCTGATGTTAAATATATAACCACTATTACCACCTTAGATGGTAAAGAAATTATTGGGGATGAACCCGAATCATTAGGTGGACAAAATAAGGGATTTAATCCTTATGAATTGTTGGCTTCATCATTGGGAATGTGTACTGCTGCAACTTTAAAAATGTATGCTGACCGCAAAGAATTGAATCTTGGTAAAATCGAAGTTAATGTTGAATTGGTGCACAATACAACCGATAGGACAGCAACTTTTAAAAAGTCTATTTCATTTGAAAATAAAGAAATCGAAGAGAAAGATTTGAAAAGATTAATGGCAATTGCGGAAGCGTGTCCAGTCAATAAGTTGCTGTCTAATGAAATTTTGATAGAGACAAGCTTAAAAAACTAAGAATACTAAATTTTTTAAGTTGATCCTTTAGTGTTTTTGTAAATCTTTTTGCAATTAAATTTTAACTTTTCAGTTAATACACCGATATTAGCGAAGCTTATAGAGAAAGGCAGAGGGAATAGACCCGCTGAAGCCTTAGCAACCTGTCACTGTACAAGGTGCTACATTCTACCCCCAATGGGAAAGATAAGTTTTGGATAGACCGTACCTCTGTGTCTTTTCTCTTGGCCTAAAACGAAAAGATTAATCATGAAAATCGTAGACCATATCAAAAACGCGAACGGGAAAACTTTGTTTTCTTTCGAATTATTACCTCCTGCAAAAGGTCAAGGCATCCAAAGTATTTTCAATACAATGGATTCACTGATGGAATTCAATCCTCCTTTTATCGATGTTACTTATCACAGAGAAGATTACTTGTACAAGCAACACGATAATGGGTTGCTCGAACGTGTGGCTTATCGCAAGCGTCCTGGTACTGTGGCTATTTGTGCGGCAATAATGAATAAATACAAAGTGGATGCAGTTCCTCATCTGATTTGTGGTGGTTTTACGAAAGAAGAAACGGAAAATGCATTAATAGATTTAGATTTCTTGGGAATTGATAATGTTTTGGTTTTACGAGGCGATGCACGTAAAGGAGATGCGGATTTTATTCCTACTCCGGGCGGTCATGCTTATGCAACAGATTTATTAGAACAAGTATCTGATATGAACAATGGAAAATACTTGCATGAGGATATCGAAAACAGTTCAAAAACTAATTTCTGTATTGGCGTGGCAGGTTATCCCGAAAAGCATTTTGAAGCGCCCAACTTTAATACGGACTTCAAGTATTTGAAGAAAAAAGTAGAAATGGGAGCTGAATTTATTGTAACTCAAATGTTTTATAACATTGAGAAATACAAAGAATTTGTGGTAAAATGCCGTGAAAACGATATTCATGTTCCTATTATTCCAGGATTAAAGCCTTTGACGACGAAGAAGCAATTGATTGCTCTACCAAAAATTTTCCACTTGGATATTCCAGAGGAATTAAGTGATGCGGTAGAAGCTTGTAAAAACAATGCGGACGTACAGAAAGTGAGTACAGAATGGATGGTCAATATGTGTAAGGAATTGATTGATTTTGGTGTGCCGGTATTGCACTTTTATACTATGAGTAATCCAGGTCCTACAAAACGAATAGTAGAAAAGTTGGTATAACATATTAAGGAGGTCAATGACCTCCTTTTTTGAATATATTTTTTATCCTTTTTTGACTTCTTTAGCCCACGAATCTTTTAAAGTAACTGTTCTGTTGAAAACCAAATTTTCTGGAGTTGATTTGGTGTCCAAATTGAAATATCCTAAACGGATAAATTGATATCCTTTTCCTGGGACAGCATTTGCCAAGTCAGGTTCTATATAAGCCTTTGGAATAATTGTCAAACTATTTGGATTCAACGAAGCTTTGAAATCTTCTTCAGCTGCTGGGTTTTCCACTTGGAAGAGACGGTCATACAAACGTACTTCCGCTTCTTTGGCGTGAGCCGTAGAAATCCAGTGGATCGTTCCTTTTACTTTCAATCCTGATGTATCTTCGCCAGATTTTGAATTTGGAATGTAGTTACAGTGAACTTCTGTTACATTTCCATTCTCGTCCTTTTTGAAGTCGTGACATTCTACAATATATCCGTGCTTCAAACGTACCGAAAGACCAGGACCTAGACGGAAGAATTTCTTTGGAGCATCCTCCATGAAATCTTCGCGTTCTATCCACAATTCTTTTGTGAAAGGAATGATGCGCGAACCTTCGCCACCTTCTACTTCTGGATTATTTTCGCCAACTAAATCTTCTACTTTTCCATCAGGATAGTTCGTTATGATTAATTTAATCGGGTCTAATACCGCCATTCTACGCCAAGCTGTTTTATTCAAATCCTCACGGATACAGAATTCTAACAAACTCACGTCAATCATATTTTCGCGTTTTTGAACGCCGATACGTTCTGCGAAATTGCGAATACTTGCTGGCGTATAACCACGACGACGTAATCCTGATATCGTAGGCATACGTGGATCGTCCCAACTTTCTACATGACCTTCATTTACCAATTGTAATAATTTACGCTTGCTCATGACTGTATAAGTCATATTCAGACGTGCAAATTCATATTGTTTAGAAGGGAAAATTTCTAGTTGCTCAATCAGCCAATCGTATAATGCACGGTGCGGAATAAATTCCAATGTACATACAGAATGCGTGATTTTCTCGATAGAATCTGATTGACCGTGTGCAAAATCATACATCGGATATATGCACCAATCATTTCCTGTGCGGTGATGATGAGCATGCTTGATGCGATAAATTATCGGATCACGCATATGCATATTTGGGTTTCCCAAGTCAATTTTAGCACGTAAGACTTTTTCACCGTCTTGGTATTTACCTTCACGCATTTCTTTGAATAACCTCAAGTTCTCTTCTATAGATCTGCTGCGATAAGGTGTTGGTACGCCTGGTTCAGTAGGTGTACCCTTTGCTGACGCAATTTCTTCTGCTGTACTATCATCGACATAAGCTAAGCCATTCTCGATAAGTTTGATAGCATATTCGTATAGTGTTTCGAAATAATCGGATGTATATAGTTCTTCAGCCCATTGGAAGCCTAACCACTGTATATCTTTCTTGATGCTTTCCACATATTCTGTGTCTTCCGTTACAGGATTTGTGTCATCAAAGCGAAGGTTTGTCTTGCCATTATATTTTTGTGCCAATCCGAAGTTAAGGCAGATGGATTTGGCATGGCCAATATGAAGATAGCCATTCGGCTCAGGAGGAAATCTTGTCAATACACGACCATCATGTTTTCCAGTTCGAAGATCTTCTTCGATGATTTCTTCAATAAAATTTAATGATTTTTCTTCCTCTATCATGAAGCAAAGTTACTTATATATCGTTAAATATAGGAATGTTGAGCGTAAAATATATCTGTAATTGCACTAATAAATCTAAAATACTTTTATAAATTAGAACATGAAATTTCCGCAAGCCTTAAGATATTGGATTTTGTTAATCTGTAGTCTGCCTTTATTGCTTTTAGCTAAATCGCCTAAGCCAAAAATTTTGATTTATGGCAGTACGATGGAGGCCTATGTTGCTGCATTGCAGTCCGCTGCTTCTGGTGTTCCCACTTTATGGGTGAATCCTCAGGGATATGATTTTGGAAAAGATCAAAAACAGGTCGGTGAAGAAAATACATCTTCTTTGCTAGATGGCGGTGTAATTCATCAATTTATAAAATCAGAAGTTCAGACTACTGATTCGACAGCATTATTTCAGCAGAGGGGTAAATCGCAGTCATATCAAATACTCAGTCCAGATAATTTACTTTTTACGTCAGTTGCAAACGTAGACGTGGTTCAGATCAAACGTGGGAAAAATTGGTCGATTTCATTATCAAATAAGCAAAAGTTTGATGTAGTAACTGTATTGGATGCGAGTGTTAATCGGCAGTTGATGCAGAAAACAACTTTAAAAGACATACCTTCTTTTAAATATAAGAATGCGAAAGACATCACGCTAGCTGAATCTCGTGCTGTAGTTTTTTTAGGTGTGATTGGAGAAGATGTTTATGCATCAACACTGCCTGATATTCTAACTCAGAAAGAAAATTTCTATGTAGCTGATGTGAGTGGCTTAAAAGTAGAATTGTCAAAATCTTTCAGAATGAGTTACGCACAGGTAATGGGTGCTATTGCGGGATATTGTGCTTTTTTCAAATCAACCGCTGATAAGGTCGATCTTCGTACCTTGCAAAATGAACTCTTGATGTTTAGAGCTAGATTGCTACCAGCAATTGATGTGTCAGTTCAGGATAAGAATTTTATTTCGTTACAACGTGCCTACTTATCAGGTATTTTGCCAACACGAGTTCTAGACGGACAGCCCATATTTGATTTAAAAGATTCAGTTCGTGTCTCTGATATTAAACCCATTATAAACCAATTTTATTCGCGGGCACAGTTGTGGTTTGTAGATAATAATCCTGAATATCTTACGCTAAAAGATGCATTAAATCTAATAAAATTTACAGCTTTTCGTGGTGAAGAATTAGATGTTGAAGTAAAGAATAAGTGGAATAAAGAATTAACTTTCGAAGGAGATTTTGATCCTTCAAAAGTTATTTCTCGTTATGAATTTGCGGTGTTATTTGATAGATACGCTTCGCCTTTTGTGAAAAAGGTAAGTCAAGACGGGGCTACTATATATCGTTAGTCAGTGATATTCAGTAATCGATCTCTTAATAAGAGACAAGCGCCATAAGAAGCTAAGTTTTCATTTTTAAATGATAAAATAATCTTAGTGTCTCTATTTACAGTGGATAGTGAATATTTATTTACTGCATTTTTTAGCGGTAAACTTAAGTATTCCTCAGACTTAGCAACTACACCTCCGATTATAATTAATTCGGGATTGAATATATTTATTAAAGAAGCGATACCTCTCCCTAATTTGTCTCCAATATGATTTATAGCCTCAATGCAAAGGTTGTCATCTTTTTTCGCTGCTGCTATAATATCGTTAAGTTTAATGTCTTCTAATTTTTTAAATTTTTTGGTAAGACTACTTGTGGCGCCATTATTGATTTGTTCAGTTACTAGACGAATTAATGCATAGCCTGATGCTTCTGTTTCGAGACACCCTTTTTTACCGCATTTACAAATGATGTCGTTGTCGAAAATTGAGATGTGTCCGAATTCACCAGAAAACCCTGATTTCCCATAGTATAGCTGTCCATTAATCATAATTCCTAGTCCAATACCGTTGTCCACATTTACAAAAAGAGCGTCTTTTTCTTCTGAAAGAATTCCGCTGCTGAACTCCGCATAAGACAACGCTTTTGTGTCATTTTCTAGGAATGTTGGGATACCAATATTTTCCTCAAAGAATTTTGATAAAGGATCTTCATAAAAATTGAAATAAGAATAAGAATATCCTGTTCTGTAATTAATTCGACCAGACAAGTTAATACCTATTCCCAAAATTTTAGCTTTTAGGATATTATGTTTGTCAATAAATTGATTTATTTCTTTACAGATGGCTAATAGCGATTCTTCATTGTTTTCAAGCACATAAGGGATATTATCCTTTTTGGAGACAATATCTTTCTTCATATTGATCATTGAAATGCTGAGGTTTTCACTGCCAACCTGCACACCTATAAAATATGCGGAGTTTGCGACTAATCCATATGTATTTGGTTTTCTACCTACAGCGGAGGTGGATTTTCCGTAATCTTTTACTAACTCATCTTCAGAGAGTTCAGTTATGCACTCGTTTATTTTGGGGATACTGATATTAAATTCTTTGCTCAATTCTGCAATGGTAGCCGTTTCATTCGTAGCAAAATAGGCTAGTATTTTTTTCTTTAGTCGAATATTTTTATAGGCGACTCCATTTTTAGTTGCCTCATGAATATCTTTAAAAAAGTTAGATGTCATATAAATTATTGGCTAAATCTTTATTTATTCAAGTTTACGGAATATTGATCGTATTTGTAAAAATTTTTAATAACTAAATTTTAATAATTGATTTTTTTTAAATATAATTGAAAACTTTTTTGTAGCTAAAAGCTAATTTATAGTAAATCTAGATTATTTTTAGTTGAAAACCTAATTTTGGTTTACAGAATCATAACATAACTAATATTCTAAACGGTGAAAAACGAATCCACTAAAAAGTCAATCCATCCAATATCTTGGATACCTACCACTTGGTTTGCAATGGGCCTTCCATTTGTGGCTCTGTCTGGTGCAAGTTCTATTATGTACAAAAACTTAGGTGTATCAGATGCGCAGATTGCATTTTGGACATCTCTTATAATGTTACCATGGACCTTAAAGCCTTTTTGGGGACCATTTTTAGAGCTTTATAAAACTAAAAAATTCTTTGTTTATGTAACGCAGATTTTTACTGGTATTTTATTTGGGTTAGTAGGTCTGACGCTGCAGTTAGATCATTTTTTTAGTTTTTCAATAGCAATTCTTACTATCATAGCTCTGAGTGCTTCTACTCATGATACTGCAGCTGATGGAGTGTATCTAAATGAATTGGATGCTAAAAACCAAGCAAAGTATGTTGGTTGGCAAGGAGCCTTTTACAATATCGCAAAGGTATTTTCTGGTGGGGTACTGGTCTACTTAGCTGGTGAATTAGAGCAAAAAATTGGTATTAGCAACGCGTGGATGGTGGTCATGTTCTGCTATGGTGTACTAATGATTGGGTTGGGTATATATAATGCTAAAGCATTGCCAAATTCCCAACAAGAAGCTAAAACAACTTCATTGAAAGAAGGATTTGAAACACTTAAGGATGTTATAATTACATTCTTTCAGAAAAAAAATATCTGGTATAGTTTACTCTTCGTAGTTTTCTATCGTTTTGCAGAAGGACAGGCGATCAAGATTATTCCCTTGTTTTTTAAAGCTGATCGTGCTGAAGGTGGTTTGGGGTTAAGCACATCAGAGATAGGTTTATTGTATGGAGTATTTGGTGCGATCGCGTTCGTTTTGGGATCAATTTTGGCTGGTAATTATGTTGCTAAAAAGGGTTTGACACGCAAGACATTACTAACGCTTTGTGCTTGTTTTAATATTCCTTTTGCGGCATATGCTTTCTTGGCGATCTTCGTTCCTACAAATCTAGTGGTAATTGCTACTGCGGTAATTGTTGAGTATTTCGGTTATGGATTCGGTTTTGTCGGTATTATATTATTTACTATGCAAAATATTGCTCCAGGGAAATATAAAATGGCGCATTATGCCTTTGGTAGCGGTCTTATCAATTTGGGTTTTATGTTGCCTTCTATGATTAGCGGTGTTTTGAGTGATTGGATGGGATATAAGGTCTTCTTTGTATGGGTTTTAGTTTCTACTATCCCTGCTTTTATTGTCACTTGGTTAGTGCCTTTGCGAAAACCAGAGGAAGTTGAGGGAGATGATTTGTAGTTCTAATTAATTGTTATTTACTTATAAGATATTTATCTAGATAATTGGCAGTGATCATTTTTAATTTTTCTTAAAAAAGAACTTGTGTTTATAAATAAAATTTTATTATTTAGCTTTTGTTTTCAAAAAGTATATTTTTTTGAACAATAGACGGTAAAATATAATTGCATAAGTAATTTCTTTAGATCGTTTACTAACGTTTAATATTTTGAACCATATACAATGCGTAAAATTTTAGTGCTATTCAGTTTGCTTGTAGGAGTATTAGCCAATGCCTTTTCTCAGCTTAAGACTGATGTCATAATAATAGGAGGAGGTGCCAGTGGGACTATGGCTGCCATTCAAGCTTCGCGATTAGGGGTTAAGTCTATCGTTTTAGAGGAGACGACTTGGTTGGGCGGAATGTTGACTTCTGCTGGGGTTGCGGCTATCGACGGAAATCATAATATGCCATCTGGTTTGTGGGGTGAATTTCGCTCACATTTGTACGCGTACTATGGTGGTCCGAAAGAAGTTGAAACTGGCTGGGTAAGTAATACTTTATTTGAACCTCAAGTAGGTAATCAAATACTGCAGAAAATGGTAGCTGATGAGTCGAATATTAAAGTATTATTTGAATCAAAGTGGAAAGTTGCAGAAAAAAAAGCTAACGGATGGTCTATCTCATATTTGGATGCTAAGAATAAGCTACAAACAGTAGAAGGTAAGGTGTTGGTTGATGCAACAGAATTGGGTGATGTGATGGCTTCGCTTAAAATTCCATATTATTTGGGAATGGATAGCAAAGAGCTGACTAAAGAACCTTTTGCGTTGGATCAAGCAAACGATATTGTGCAAGATTTGACTTATGTTATTACTTTGAGGGATTTTGGTCCAAAAGCAAATAAAACTATTAAAAAACCCAAAAACTACAATAAAGAAGAATTTGCTGGCTGTTGTGATGTTTCTGACCCTGCAACATTCAACCAAGACAATAACGATTGTTTCAAAATGTTGACTTACGGCAGATTGCCAAACAACAGATTTATGATCAACTGGCCCAAAAAAGGCAATGATATTTATCTAAATGTAGTGGAAATGTCTCCTGAAGACCGTGTTAAGGCATTGGAAGAAGCAAAGCAAATGACATTACGTTTTGTATATTATATACAGAATGAGTTAGGCTTTAAGAATTTGGGTATTGACTATGACCAATATCCAACTAAAGATGGTTTTCCAATGATCCCTTATCATAGAGAATCAAGACGTGTGGTGGGTAAGTCTTTGTTTGCATTGCAGCATATTATGACACCTTACGATACTCCAGAAAAATATTATCGTGCTGGTGTGATTGTAGGCGATTATCCTATTGATCATCATCATTACAAATACGGTAACGCACCTGAAATTGATTTTGTAAAAATACGCGTTCCTTCTTATAATGTGCCTTTAGGCGTCTTATTGCCAAAAGATTATGATGGATTAATCGTGGCGGAAAAAAGTATTGGGGCAACAAACATTGTTAATGGTGCTACACGTTTACAGCCTGTAGTACTAGGTATAGGTCAAGCTTCAGGTGTTTTGGCTGCCTTGGCAGTAAAACAAAATAAGCAGCCTTCAGAGGTTTCTATACGTGATGTGCAATCAACGCTTTTGGATAATAAGGCTTATATTATGCCTTACTATGACGTACCTCCGACTGATCCTCAATTCAAAACGCTACACAAAATTGGTGCAACAGGCGTAATGAAAGCAGTTGGTGTTCCTTATAAATGGGCTAATCAAACTTGGTTTTATCCAGAACGTGAAATTAGTGAGTATGAGTTGATTGAGGGATTGCGCTTATACTATCCAGAACTGAATACTGTGTGGACAGCTTCAGGCAAAGCGTTGACTGTACAGGGTTTACAAGATATATTGAAGGAAATTAAACAGGATATCAGTCTTGTTGATTTGAATAACATCTTATCCAAAAATAAGTTAGAAATATTAAAAGACGAAGGTTCAAAAATTAATCGTCGTTATTTATCCGTGATATTGGATTCACATTTACGCTTATTTGAAAAGGAAATTGATCACTCAGGAAATCTAAAATAATTATTTACAATCTACTTATGATTTGTTATAGATTTCCTAAAAGGAATTCTAGCAAATCTTCAAAATCTAATAAAATGAAAAAAATATTTGGTTATGCTGCTTTTATAGCGTTACTAGCTGTCTCTTCTAATTTGAATGCCCAAGATTTTAATAGCCCAAAGGTGTTGGGTAAAGTCGAACAAGCGATAAAAAAAGCGAAAATTGGAAATATTGTTGTTTTAGATGAGTTCTTAACAACAGCTTATCCTGAAGTGAAATATACAAAAGAAGTGTTGCCAGGCCCACAATTCTTAATTTCTGATGACCCTGAATACATTCGTGAAAATGACGCTATCGCAATGCAGGAAAACGTAGCTCCAGGTGCAGTACGTTTGTATGTATATAATGTGAATGGCATAAAAGAGCCTCAGCAAATAAAAACCAAAATTACAGCAGTAATTAAAAACACAGGTAAAGAGAAAATGACTTTGCGTATGCTAAAGTATTCTTCTCAAAAGCCATCATTGAATTATTTTGCTATAGGAAAAAAAGGGCTTGAGGATTTCTTTAATTCTAATGTGGAGAATGATGTAAGATATATTCAGCCGGGTGAGGTAGTTGCTATTGACCCTCAATTGGAAAAGAATATTGTTAGTTATGACGAATTAGTTCATGGTTTTTATGAATTCGTGGTTGATCAACCTGGGCAGATTAGTATTTTGCAGACCTCTCCTGAAAAATCAGGTCCAGAGGCTTACGCACAGATAAAAACTGTGATTCCTAATAGTCATGAAAATGCTGGTCGTGGAATTTTCGGTGTTTCCAACTATAAAATTACTTCTGCCGATACTATCAGTACTGCTAATGGCGTGACGCAATTGGTTATTGCTGATGGAAAATCAGATCCTTGGGTTACAGGCACAGTAGGAGAGAATAAAGATTTTGCGCAAAATGCAGGGAATTATGGTGTGATGTATCATACTAAATTAAAGTGGAAAAGTACAGATGGAAAAGGTTTAGCTCTGGTAACATGGAATTCAAGATCCGCTGACAACAGATGGTGCGGAGGAATGGGCTTGACAATGGACTTAAAAACTGCTGATGGAAAAAGTGTTGTAAGACAGCTTCCATCTGATGTTTTGGTAACTAAAGCTGCTCCTGAAGCAATTTTAGTTGAGATTTATAAACCAGATCCTACAAAAGAAATTCAAGAAATAGAATTTATTTACTCTCCTCCAGGAGCTTCATGTTTACCGACTCCTTTAGTTTTAATTCCTATTAAATTATAATTTATAGTAGATAGCTTCCCTTTTTAAGGGAAGCTCTTACTTATTAACCTATCAATTGAATTTGCGAATTAAGCAATGACGAAATACAGAAATTTGAGTATTGACTTTATGCGAGGTATAGCCATATTTGGTATGGTACTCGCTGCGGTCATTCCTTGGAGCGCGCAATTTCCAGGCTGGATGTACCATGCTCAAGTGGGGCCTCCTGATTTTGTTTTTAATGCTAATAATCCTGGAATAACGTGGGTGGATTTAGTTTTTCCGTTCTTTTTGTTTGCTATGGGAGCAGCTTTTCCGTTTTCCTTACGTAATAAATTAGAAAACAAACAATATGCTACACTGCTTACGGGTATACTTAGACGGGGCATATTATTGGTGTTTTTTGCTATCGCATTAGCTTATCTCACACCCAATAATCTAACCGGAGCTCCTTGGGTGAATTACTTAACTTCCTTAGCCACTTTTGGTAGTTTCTTTCTAATCTTTATGCGATTTGAAGGTTCTGTTCTGAAAAGGTACGGTATACAGCTATTAGGATTTACTCTCGTAGCAATTTTCACATATTACCATAGTGAGATTTTAGGAAATGAATTTAGTAAAAGCAAAAACAATATAATTATCCTTGTGCTGGCCAATATGGCTGTTTTTGGATCATTGTTTTGGCTATTGACGGCTTCCAATATATATTTACGCATTGCCATAATAGTAGCCTTTATGGGTGTGTACTTCACTCATAATATAGAGGGAAGTTGGACAGCACATATTTGGAATTTCTCTCCTGAATTGCATTGGTTCTACAACTTCGCTTTTCTAAAGTATTTGTGTATTGTTTTACCAGGTTCCATATTGGGTGACTTGGTTTTAAAGTACAAAGCTGATACAAATAGATTATATGCTTCTAATGAAGTTCGTGAGCCAGGTTTAATAGCTATGGTATGTTTTGCATTTTTGTTATTCCATGTCGTCACACTTTATACGCGTGACTTATCATTTAATATTGCGGGGCATTTTTTGTTTGTCGCTTTATACTTTGTTTATTTTTCACGTGAAAAAAATGGTCAAGTAACGTTTTACAAAATTATAATTGGCTGCGGTCTTATTTTTTCTACGCTTGGATTGTTTTTCGAGCCTTTGGAAGGTGGTATAAAGAAAGATCCTTCGTCTTTTTCCTATTGGTTTATGACAAGCGGCTTAGCATTTATTTTTTATGTGACTTGTGACTATCTGACTAAAATGCATTCAAGAAATATCTTTATTGGTTCGTTGGTCAAATGTGGTCAAAATCCAATGATTGCCTATTGTGTGACTGCATTCTGTGTTACCCCAATGTTGGGATTATTACAAATCCTTCCTTTGTTAGATAATATCGCTGCTTCAAGTCCTTATTTAGGATTGATTCGTGCTGGCGTTTTTATGTTTTTGATGATACTAATTACCAATATAGCTACGAATAAAAAGTGGTTTTGGAGGTCTTAATAAACAAACCAATTTGAGTATGAAGAAAAATGTGTTTGCCGCGGTGCTAGGTATGTGTGCGCTAACTCAAGTGTATGCGCAGGAGCAGTCTTCCGTAGACAGTAATTATGTTTTTTCGGGGTACACCGAGAAAATGGAAATATTTAACAAAATGCCTGTACGTAAGGGTGCTATTGTGTTTGTAGGGAATAGTCTTACAGATGCAGGTCGTTGGAATGATATTGCACCAGAATTACCCATTCTGAATCGAGGAATCAGTGGCGATATTTCATTTGGTGTAGTTGCTAGATTAGATGAAATTCTACGTCACCAACCTAAGAAAATATTTTTGATGATTGGTGTGAATGATTTGAAACGTAATGTTCCTACAGATTATATCATAGCCAACTATTACAAAATAGTTGCTAGGATTCAAAAAGATTCTCCCAAAACAAAAATTTACTTGAACAGTATTTTGCCTATCAATGAGACAACGCTAATTGATGCTTTTAAATCCGTAAAAAATCAGGATGTCGCTACGTTAAATGTTGCGCTTAAAAAAATAGCCCAAGAGAATAAGCAAGTGCAGTTTATTGATTTGCATACAATCCTTGCGGATGATAAAGGGCAGTTGCGTGCAGATATAACGCCTGATGGAATTCATTTAGAAGTAGCAGCGTATATAGAAGTAGTTGATTATTTAAAAAAGATAAAGGCATTGTAAGATGAAATATTGGGGTTTATTAATTGTTTCGTTATTAGGTGTGCAGGGGCTTTATGCTCAGGCACAAAGAGATTTGGCGACAGATAGTACTTTTAAAAATTGGTATTACGATTCGCGCGAGAAATTATATCAAGGACTTAAATCACAGCAGGTTGATGTGGTGTTTTTTGGTAATAGTATAACGGAAGGCGGACCGTGGCATGAGCTTTTTGGTTCGAAATACAAAATTGCAAATAGAGGTATTGGTGGTGACAATACATTTGGGATGAAAGCAAGGGTAGCTGATGTTGTCAAGTCCCAACCCAAGAAGATTTTCTTGATGATGGGTATCAATGATATTGGTCGGGGTCAAGCGACTTCTTGGACTTTGAAAAACTATGAAGAAATAATTCAAATTATTAAAAAGCAAAGCCCTAAAACCAAAATTTATCTGCAAAGTACTTTACCACTTAATGATAAAGTTTTGAAATACGATTACTTGTTAGGTAAAGAGGAAAAGATTCGTGCATTAAATGTTGGAATAGTTGAATTGGCGAAAAAGTATAAGTTGCAATATGTTGATGTAAAGGAGGTTTTGGCTGATGGTTATGTACTTAAGGCAAATTATACAAAAGACGGTATTCACCTTACAACAGATGCATACTTGGAATGGGCAAAATATTTGAAAGCTAAAAAGTATTTATAATGAAAATTACGGGAACGTTTATTGACGAAATAAGTCACGATATACCACACCAAAATTGGGGTAGAGAAGAGTGGGATCGAGATTTCGCGTACATGAAAGCTGTAGGGATAGATACCGTAATCTTAATAAGAAGTGGGTATAGACGATTTATCACTTATCCTTCAGCATGGTTACAAGATCAATATGGTTGTTACCAACCGCCTGTTGATTTAGTAGAAATGTATTTGCAGTTAGCGGAGAAGCATGGGTTAAAATTTTATTTCGGGCTTTACGACAGTGGGAAATATTGGGATACAGGAGTAATGCAACATGAGATTGATGCTAATCGCTACGTGATAGATGAAGTCTGGAAAAAATATGGACATTATTCGAGTTTTGCGGGTTGGTATTTGAGTATGGAAATTAGCCGTCAAACGAAAGGTGCGGCTAGTGCGTTCCGTATTTTGGGCGAACAGTGTAAAGGCGTGAGTGGTAATCTACCGACTTTTATATCTCCATGGATAGATGGTAAAAAAGCAGTTATGGCAGCTTCGTCTGAACTTTCCAAAACTGATTTCGTTTCCTTGCAACAACACGAGACTGAATGGAATGAGATATTTCATGAAATTCATACTGCAGTAGATGCTGTTGCTTTTCAAGATGGGCATATCGATTATCACGAATTAGAAGACTTTTTTACGATTAATAAAAAGTTGGCTGATAAATACAATATGCAATGTTGGACGAATGCAGAATCTTTTGATCGTGATATGCCTATTAAATTTTTGCCAATCAAATTTGAGAAACTAAAATTAAAATTGGATGCAGCTCGTAGAGCAGGTTATGACAAGGCTATTACTTTTGAGTTTTCACATTTTATGAGTCCGCAGTCTGCATACTTACAAGCAGGTCATTTGTACAATAGATATAAAGAATATATAGAAACGCTGTAGATTTTGTGATGGAAGAATTTGTTACTAAATACAAAAAAGAATTAGTAGAGAATGTTTTACCGTTTTGGGAGAAATATTCTATTGATAAAGAATATGGTGGGTACTTTACCTGCTTAGAACGTGATGGATCTGTGTTTGATACGGACAAATTTATGTGGCTTCAAGGTCGTCAGATTTGGACAATGTCTACGATGTATGATCGTGTCGAATCCAGAGAAGAGTGGAAGTCTATTGCTGAGCATGGTGCGCGATTCATTTTGGATCATGGTCGCGATGCTAATGGCGATTGGTATTTTGCATTAGATCGTACTGGTAAACCTTTGATTCAACCGTACAATATCTTTTCGGATTGTTTTGCCACAATGGGATTAGCCTCGTTGTACAAAATCACCAACAAAGATGAGTATGGGCAGGTTGCTGTTGATACCTTTAATCGAATCTTAGAAAGACAAGATAATCCGAAAGGAAAATACAGCAAGGCATATCCTGGTACGCGCAATCTGAAAGGTTTTTCTCTTCCAATGATCTTGAGTAATCTATCCTTGGAATTAGAACATCTTGTTGGTACGCAGACTGTGGAGACGCTTATTGATGAAATCATCCATGAAGTCATGGAGGTTTTCTACCAAGCTGATAGCGGGTTGATCATGGAAAGCGTTCATTTGGATGGATCTTTCTCAGACACTTTTGAAGGACGTTTGGTAAATCCAGGTCACATCATCGAGGCGATGTGGTTTATGATGGATTTGGCTGATCGTCGTCAGGATGCTGCATTGATGAATAAATGTATTGATATTGCTTTACGTGCGCTGGAGTATGGTTGGGATGAGCAATATGGCGGTATTTTATATTTCAAAGATATTTTGAATCGTCCACCTCAGCAGTTGGAGTGGGATCAGAAATTGTGGTGGGTACATTTGGAAGCTTTAGTATGCATGGCCAAAGGTTATGCTTATACGGGCAATGAGAAATGTAAGTTGTGGTTTGAAAAATTGGATGCTTATACCTTTGCCCGTTTTTCGGATCCGGAATATGGCGAGTGGTTTGGCTATTTAAATCGTCAAGGAGAGCCACTATTGACACTCAAAGGAGGGAAGTGGAAAGGCTGTTTTCATGTTCCTCGCGCATTATTAAAAGTGTACGAAGCTTTAGAATCAAAGATTATAATATCTGTGTAAGATATTAAGTATTAAGGCAGAAGATCTACTTAAATTTTATCAGCTATTTTACTAAATATTAGTGTATAAATAAAACTTTAGTAAACTTCTGCTTTATTTATTAATTTTTTTTAAAAATATATTTGTTGTTAAATTTTATATTTATAAATTAGTGGAGATTTTATAATATAATGTATGCAACTCTGTGTATTAGTTTAAAAATTATAAAAACCAACAAATGCCTTCAGTCTACATTACAGCGAGTAAGTAGGTTGATAAGAATAGAATTATGATAATTCCAAATACACCCAAAAAAACAAAATAATAAATTATGAAATGTCTAAACTTTACAACATCTTTTTTGTTTAGAGCTTTCTGTGTAATTTTTATGTTGTTTAGTACGATAACACTCTATGCGCAACAAGCGCTGCGCGGAGTAGTTCATACTAAGCAAGATAAACCCATTGCAGGAGCTACAATTAAAGTAAAAAACACTAACCAAATTTCATTCTCTTCAGCAAATGGAGAGTTCTCAATTAATGTTGAAAAATTTCCCTTAGAATTAGAAGTTTCTTACTTAGGGTATGCTAGCCAAACATTATCTGTTAGCGAATCAAGATTCTTAACGGTAAAATTGGATGAAGCAGATAATGAAATCGATGAAGTGATGGTCGTGGCTTACGGTACACAAAAGAAAAGTACTATGGTAGGATCAGTTGCTCAAATTAGCAGTGCAGAAATTAAGAAAACACCTGCTATGAATATTACCAATACGTTAGCGGGGCGTCTTCCTGGATTAACTTCATTGCAACAATCTGGTCGTCCAGGAGCTGATAATGCTTCATTATACGTTCGTGGAATTGGTACATATGGCTTAAATAAAGGTCCATTAGTTATTGTAGATGATATCGAAAGACCTTCTTCTACTTTGGCTTATTTGGATCCAAATGAGATTGAAACCATTTCAGTGTTAAAAGATGCGGTAGCAACAGCTGCATACGGAGTGCAGGCTGCGAATGGTATTATTATCGTAAAAACTAAATCAGGTTCAAAGTCTAAGCCGAAGGTTTCTTATGATTTCTCATATAACATTGGAGAAAATACACGCTTCCCAAAATTCTTAGATGGTCCAGATTATATGGCTTGGTACAATAAGGGTACTGAGGTAGATAATGATATTTTAATAAATACTGGAGCTGATCCTGTTGCTTTTGTATTTTCACAAGAAATGATTGATGCTGTTCGTAATGGTACAAATGACAATCCGTTGTTAGGGAATACAGATTGGATGGGCATATTAGCGGGCAACAATAGCTATTCTCAACATCATGCAGCAACTATTAACGGTGGTTCTGACAATACACAATACTTTGCTTCCATTAACCACTTGGAGCAAGATGGTGTAATTAATCATACGAATTTCAAACGCTATAACGTTCGTACAAATATCAATACGAAGGTTACAGACTATTTGAAAGTAGGCTTGAATATTGGTTTGAGAAACCAAGAAAGTAATACGCCAGGTATTTCTCCGGATAATACAGCCTATATGAATCCATTCTATCAGGCTACTCGTATGTTGCCTAACTTGCCAATGTTCGCTCCAACAGGTGAATATACTTCATCTAGAAATGGTGCTGGTTTGATGAGTCCTATCGCTTCAGTTGAAGAATCTGGTTACCAAAAATACCTAATGAATATTTTCCAAGGAACAGGTCACTTAGAATTTTTTGTTCCTGGTGTGAAAGGCTTAACAGCTAAATTGCAAGGAGCTTACGATTATCAAGGCCAAGAAGCTAAAACTTGGACGCAACCCTATACCACTATGATGCGTGATCAAGAGCAAGTTTCTGGAAATTATGTGGCTCAATATGTTGTTCCTGGTATTTCTAAAACAACTTTAAGACAAAGTTATTCTGCAAACTATAGTAAAACTTTGCAAGGTAGTTTAAATTATAGCAACACATTTAATGATCATTCAGTAGGTGGATTACTTTTATACGAGTTTTATAAGGGAACAGGGAATGTATTTTCAGCTGGTGCTAGTAATTTCCCAATTACTGTGATTCATGAAATCGATTACGGCTCAAAAGTAGATGAGGACTTAATTCCATCAACAGGAGGGTCTAATGCAGAGATTACACGTGCTGGTATAGTATCCAAATTTAATTACGGATACCGTGATAAGTATTTATTTGAAGCTGCTGTACGTTGGGATGCATCTTCAAACTTTGCGAAAAATAATCGTTGGAAAATGTTTCCTGGCGCAGGTTTAGGTTGGGTAGTGTCCAAAGAAGATTTCTTTACGGATGTTGAGTCAATTGAATTCTTGAAATTAAAAACATCTTTTGGTAGAACAGGAAATGATAGAGGGCTTCAAGGTACTTTCCCATACATGCTTTCTTATGAACAACAAACATCTGCTGGATTGGTAATTGGAGGAAAACCAATCACAGCTGTATACTCTGCTATCTACCCTAATCTAGCTCTGAAATGGGAAGAATCGGAGATGTTTAACATCGGATTTGAATCGCGTTTGTTTAAGAATTTTGGATTTGATTTCGAATGGTTTTACCGATATACCTTTGATATTATAGATGGTGTAGGAGGTTTGTATCCTCCAACTATTGGAGGATGGTATCCATCAAGAGCCAATATAGGTGAGATGGCTAACAGAGGTTTTGACGCACAATTACGTTACAACAATACTTTCGGTGATTTTAAATTAGGGCTAACAGGTAATATTAACTGGTCTAAAAATAAATATTTAAAATATCAAGAGGCGGATGGTACGCCAGCTCACTTGAGTGTAATTGGTCGTTCGCTGGGTGAGAAGACTGGCTATGTAGCAGATGGATTTATTGAAACTTGGGAAGAAGCTAAAAACACCTCATCACCTTCGACAGGTATTATTGCCCCAGGATTCTTCCGTTACAAGGATTTGGACGGTGACGGTCGTATCACAGCTTACGGCGATCGTACGTTTATTGGACGTTCGAATATTCCAGAGTTGATGTTCGGTTTAAATATCGATATGGCTTATAAAGGATTTGATTTCTCTGCGTTATTACAAGGTGCTGCACTAGCTGACGTATCATTAGCTGGAGGGTATGAAGGTGCTGTTGGAGTTAGTGGTGTACATGATAATACAGTGTGGACTAAAACATTCTATGGCGGAGGTAACTCTCCTTATTTCTTGATGGAAAATGCATGGAGACCGGACAATATGGACGCTGAATACCCTCGTTTGACGGCTAATAAAGTGGGCGTTTCACCACATAATGCGAATGGTAACTCAGGATGGTTAAGAAAAGGTGATTACTTACGTCTTAAGTCTGTTCAATTGGGTTATACGCTTCCTAAATCTTTATTGGATAAAGCAAAAATGGATAATGTTAGATTATTTGTTACAGGATCAAATTTATTTACTTGGGATCATTTGAAATTTATTGATCCAGAAATGCCTAACGTAAATTTAGGATTCTATCCACAACAACGCATTTATGCATTTGGATTAAGTGTTACTTTTTAATTAGAAAGTTATGAATTTTAAAGCAAAATTTAAATATACAGTATTGGCATTGATGTCATCATCGCTAATTAGCTTAAATAGCTGTGATATAGAAGTTGTACCTAAGACTAGATTCTTTGAAGGGACAGTTTGGACAGATCCTACAGTAGTAGAATTATATCTGAATGGCCTATATTCAGAATTTAAGACATTTCAATTTGGAGTTTTCCCAGGCTTGGGGTACGACAATGCGATGGATGCATTAGCCGATGGAATGAAGTTTACATCTACAGTTTCTGGTAATGGAACAGTAAATATACTTATAAGTAATGCCAATCAATTTTCTCCTTCAAGTGTAGGACTAAACTATTGGAGTGCGGGTTATAATAGAATTCGTCGTATCAATGAATTTATTGATGGAATCAAACATAAAAGTACACTGTCAGAAACAGAAAAAATAAAAATTGAAGCTGAATCAAGATTTATTAGAGCGTATGTATATCACTGGTTGGCAAAGATTCATGGATCAGTGGTGATTTTGAAAGATATTAATGAGTATGACGTAAAAGATAGACAACGTTCTTCGGAAGCAGAAGTTTACGACTTTATGATTGAAGATTTGAAATTTGCAGCAGCAAATCTTGGAAATACAAGCTTGGCAGGTCGTGCGAATAAAGGTACTGCAAATGCGCTCCTATCACGTGTGGCGTTGTATGCAGGTTCGATTGCTAAATATGATTTAAATCAATTCAATACGGATGAGTTAACTGGTATTCCAGCTAGTCGTGCTAAAGAATATTATAAAATTTCTGCAGATGCTGCAGAAGCTGTTATCAGTTCTGGAGTTTACCAACTAGAGTCTGACTTTGCAAGTGTGTTTAATCGTAAGGTTGACGAATCAACGAAAGAAGCAATTTTACGTACTGATTTTGTTGCTCCACAAGTGACTCACCAATATGATTTTGGTTATGCGCCACCTCGTGATAACAATGGCAATACTATGGTTTATGGTGTGCCGACGGCAGAATTAGTAGATGAGTTTGAGATGGCTGATGGAACGAAATTCTCATGGTCAAATGCGGCACATGCTGCTAATCCTTATGAGAACCGTGAACCTAGATTCTACGCATCTATTTTATATCACGGAGCTGCGTGGAAAGGACGTACATTAAATACTTCTGTTGAAGATGCGCAGGAGGGATTTTCTCAATATGGAGTATTAGCAGAGCCTCGTCGTACAGTGACGGGTTATTATACAAAGAAATTTCTAGATCCTAGAAACACAAATTTTGGTGTAAATAGAAGTTCTCAAAGCTGGATTGAATTACGCCTAGGTGAAGTATACCTTAATCTGGCTGAAGCAAAGGCAGGCTTAGAAGATTATTCGGGTTCGGCAGCAACCTTATCGATCTTACGTAATGCTCGTAAATTAAACTCGATTAACTATAATACAGCAGCTACTGCTTTAGCAGCTATAGAACACGAAAGAATGGTAGAGTTGGCTTTTGAAGGTCATCGTTTTTGGGATTTAAGACGTTGGAGGAAAGCGCATATTACACTGAATAATAGACGTGTATCAGGCCATCGTGTCGAAGTGGTTGGACAGAATGTATCCTATACTACTGTCCAAGCAGATGATAGAGATCGTAGCTTTACAGGTAGATTATATTATTTGCCTATTCCTGAGGCTGAGGTTCAGGTGAACACAGCATTAACACAAATTAAAGGGTGGTAACTATAAACTTATAGAATATGAAAAAGTTTTTAAGCAATATCACAGGTTTGATTATGGTGTGTGCATTAGTATATTCATGTGCTAAGCCAGAACATATTCTCCCTAATGATGAAAATATAATAGCAGATTTTTATGCATCACTTGATGGTGATGGCAGAAATAGACATTTTAATAGTCGTATTAGTAATGATACTGTATACGTAGATATAGACTATTATTATCCAATTGATTCAGATAATGAAGTTGACTTAACTAAAATGTTGTTAAGAGCATCTATCCCTACTGATGCTAAGATATCTCCTTCTTTAGAGGGCTATACAGATTTGACAAATCCTGTACATGTAACTGTAACTGCAGGTGATGGCACTAGCAAAGATTATGTTATCGTAGCTAACAAAAAAGGTAATACTAGTGTAATTTCCGCAAAACTTGCATTCGAAGATGTAAGCGGTGTAACACAAGAAACAGATGCTATTATCATTGGCAATGATATTAACTTCTCAATGGTACCAGGTACAGTGATGAACAATCCACGTATGACATATACGTTGAATAGACATGCGGCTGGATCAATTACTAATGGATCTACTGTTAATTTATCGTCTCCATTTACCTTTACGGTTACTTCAGCAGGTGATGCTAAGACAAATTATAAAGTACAACAGGTAGTAGCATCTAAGCTGGCTAAAGGTATTCGTCCTGGTAGTGGCAAGATCATGTTTGTTAAGAAGTTGAAGGGAGACTTAGGTATTACGGTAGACAATGTTACTGGTGGTATTGCAGCAGCAGGCAAGTACTTAGTTATTAACACTAGAAATGAAAATAGCATTTATATTGATGGTGTTACAGGTCAGAAAGTTGGTGCAGTTGAATTGGGTGAAGTACGTGGTAATGTGCGTAATTTCTATTCTACATCAGATAAAGCAGGTAATGTATTGATTAATAACTTGACTGCGAATGATGGTACAACCTTCAAAATTTGGAAATTATCATCAGTAACAAGCTCTCCAGAATTACTAATCTCTTGGGATGCTAAAGGTGCTGGGTATGGACGTAAGGTGTCAGTAATTGGTGATATTACTAGAGATGCAATCATCACAGCTCCATTAGTAGGACTAGCTTCACAAAACAGTTTTGCACGTTGGAAAATAACAAATGGTGCAGTTGTTTCACAAGATCCAGAGATCGTAACAATAAATGGTTATTCATGGGCTTGGAATAATGCTGATGTAATTTATACAAATCCTACAGATGTAAAAAGCGATTACTTTGTAGTAGGCTATGGTCAAAACACTCTAGGTAAAGTTAATGGCAACACGAATAATGTAGTTAATGAGAACGGAAAACTTGATGGAAACTTTGTTTGTAATGCTGTTGACTATATTGAATTTAATAATGCAAAATTCGCTGCATATAATCACGTAAATGGATTTACTTGGGGATCTGCTGATAATGTATTTTTGTATGATGCTGAATCAGCGATGTCTGGAAATCCTGGAGCAGTAGGTGCACCAGGCGTATTGTGGAAGTCGACATCAGGCATTTACGGAGCAAATTCAAATAACGGAGTAGTAAATGGTAATACAACAGGAGATGTGGTGATGAGTACTTCTGAAAATGGTTATTACATGTACTTATATTTTATGTTTACGAATGGCTGTGTAGTAGGTGTACAATTTGATTGTATAGATTTATAAGAATGAAGGTTTACTGCAGCTATGTCAAATTAAAATTTGGCATAGCTGCATAATTTTTAAATAATATGAAGTTTAGTACCAAGAATATTTTAAGTGTCTTACTGGTTTGCATGATGGTGTCTTGTTCAAAGGACAAGCCTTCAGCTCCACCTGAAGTAGGAGGTCCTTCCAAACCAGACGATGAGAAGCCTATAGAAACTAAACCTGGGGGTAATGTTTTGGCTTGGGTTGATGCGCATTCCAATGTTTTTGGAACTTATGGTAAGTTTAGTGACAAGGCAGAGATTGTTAAAATCTTAGATAAATTAAAAGACGCAGGTGTAACGGGCTTAGTTATCGATGTAAAACCTTCTACTGGTCATACCATGTATCCTAGTGCTATTCGTAAAGATTTAACGACAAGAGATGGTAAAACTCGACCAACTGATTACGTTGAATTCTTAATTGCGGAGGCAAAGAAGCGTCAAATGAAATCGTATTTGTCTATCGTTACATTTGTTGAAGGCGATGCGCATAAACAAGTAGGTTTTGTATACGATAATCCAGCATATAAAGAAAAGAACGAAAGTTTTGTAGTAGCCAATGAGCAAGGTGATATTAGACGTATTTCTACTGTACAAAATGCAGTATTTGTAAATCCGGCACAACCTGAAGCCCAAGAGCGCGCACTTGATTTGGTTAAAGAAATTACGGGCAAATTTCAGTTAGACGGGTTAATTCTTGACTATTGTCGATACAATGATATCAATGCTGATTTCTCAGATTATTCAAAAGAGAAATTCATTGAATTCTTAAAAACGAAATTCAATGATAATGCTGCAGCAAATATGGATTTCCCAAAAGATATTGTCAGCTCTTGGAAATCTAACAACGGACAAATCGTACCGAACGTAACAGGTAAATATTACAAGCAATGGTTGTATTTCAGAGCTTCGGTTATCCAAGGTTTTGTGAAAAAGGCTCGTGCAGCTGTAAAATCTGTTAAACCAAATGCAGAATTTGGTGCTTATGTAGGTGCTTGGTACGGATCTTACTATAATGTAGGTGTAAACTGGGCTAGTAAAAATTACGATCCTTTCCAAGATTACAACTTGCGTATGGATTGGGCATATCCTGGATATGGCGAAACGGGTTATTTCGAAGAGCTAGACTTATTAATGACTGGTAATTATTTTACACAAATCATGTTAAGTGAAAATCCAGCAACAGCCGGTATGAAATATCACTGGTGGAGTATGGAAGGTTCGTTAAATGGCATCGAATACATTACGAAAAACACTCGACCTATCTATGGTAGTATGGATATCGGTAATATCAATTACAAAAGCAAAGAAGAAATTTCTCGTGGTATCAAATATATGCTTGGAAGAACTTCAGGTGGCGTGATGCTATTTGATGTTGTACACATGTATGTACCGCAATACAATTACTTAAAGCAAGAACTGTTTGATGCAGTTAAGGCAGGGGTTAAAAATTAAAAACATGTTTAGATTATTATATTTAGTATTAGCTAGTACGATTACTTTTATTTCATGCTCAACACAGAAAAATGTTGACGATAAAAGTAAATATTTTGTAGACCGTAATATTTTATGGTTTGATGCCACAGCGAATTTTGATCGTTTTTGCCACAAAGATTCCATTACTTTTTACTTAGAAAAGTCAAAAGAAGTAGGTGTCACAGATATTGTAGTTGACGTAAAACCAATCACAGGTGAGGTTCTTTATCCAAGCAAAATCGCTCCTGTAATGGAATCATGGGGTGGAACTGGTGTAAAGAAAGACTTGTCTTGGGATATGTTATCCTATTTCATCGAAGAAGGTCACCGACTAGGACTAAAAGTGCATGCTTCTACAAACGTTTTCGTAGCGGGGCACAATTACTTTGATAGAGGTGTAGTGTACGAAGATTCTACCAAAGCAGCATGGCAAACGATCTCATACTTGCCAGAAGGATTTGTGAAAATTACTGATCAGAAAACCAAATATTCTGCTATGGTTAATCCAGTATTGGAGCAAGTAAGAAATTATGAACAATCAATTCTAAAAGAATTAGTTTCATCTTACCCAAAATTGGATGGTATCATATTGGATCGTGTACGTTTTGATAATTTAAATGCGGATTTTTCGGATTCAAGTAGAGTTGCTTTCGAAAAGTATTTAGGCCAAACAGTAGAGAATTATCCACAAGACATTTTCTATTTCGAAGGTAAAGATCGCAAAGAAGGAAAATTGTACAAAGTGTGGCTGGAATGGAGAGCAAGTATTATCCATGATTTTATTTATTCAACACGTGAACAATTAAAGGCGATTAATCCAGATATCATTTTCGGTGATTACACTGGTTCTTGGTACCCTTTATATTTTGATGTAGGTGTAAATTTTGCGAGCAAATCCTATGATCCGAGCAAAGAATTTGATTGGGCGACTGAGAAATATAAAGATTATGGCTATGCAGACGCTTTAGATTTGTTTACTACCGGAAACTATTATTTCGAAGTTGATAAAACGGAGTTGATTAAAGATGACGGTACAGCTGAAAGAACATTAGAGTCTGGGCTTGTTGTTAAAAAAGAAGATTGGTATACTGTAGAAGGTTCTGCTGAATTAGTAGAAAAAGTTGTAAAAGGCGAAACGCCGGTATACGCAGGCTTGTATGTAGAACAATATAAAGATCACCCAGAGCAATTTATTAAGGCACTAAAAATGTGTCGTAAGAAATCTCAAGGTTCAATGATTTTTGATATCGTTCATATCATAAACTATGGCTGGTGGGATGAGCTAAAGGCAGGATTGCAAGACTAACTATATCTAATCATCCACACAAAATATCATTGTGTGGATGATTTTTTTTATTTAAAAAATTAAATCTTGGATTCAATATAATGATCGAATTTGCAAGAAAATACAAGAGTGAATTAATAGAGAATGTTTTACCCTTTTGGGAAAAGCATTCCATAGACAAAGAATTTGGCGGTTACTTTACCTGCTTAGAACGTGATGGATCTGTGTTTGATACAGACAAATTCATGTGGCTTCAAGGCCGTCAAATCTGGACGATGTCTACGATGTATGATCGTGTTGAATCCAGAGAAGAGTGGAAATCAATTGCCGAACATGGCGCACGTTTCATTTTGGATCATGGTCGAGATGCCAATGGCGATTGGTATTTTGCATTAGATCGTACAGGTAAAGCGTTAGTACAGCCTTACAATATCTTTTCGGATTGTTTTGCCACAATGGGATTAGCCTCGTTGTACAAAATCACCAACAAAGATGAGTATGCGCAGGTTGCTGTTGATACATTCAACCGAATCTTAACAAGACAAGATAATCCGAAAGGAATATACAGCAAAGCTTATCCGGGTACGCGTAATCTGAAAGGATTTTCTCTTCCGATGATTTTAAGTAATCTTTCGTTGGAACTGGAACATCTTGTAGGTACACAAACGGTAGAAACACTAATTGATGAAATCATACATGAAGTCATGGAGGTTTTCTACCAAGCTGATACTGGCTTGATTATGGAGAGTGTTCATTTGGATGGATCTTTTTCAGATACATTTGAAGGTCGCTTGGTGAATCCGGGTCATATCATTGAGGCGATGTGGTTTATGATGGATTTGGCGGATCGTCGCCAGGATCCTGTTTTGATGAATAAATGCATGGATATTGCTTTACGTGCGTTGGAATATGGTTGGGATGAGCAATATGGCGGTATTTTATATTTCAAAGATATTTTGAATCGTCCACCTCAGCAATTGGAGTGGGATCAAAAATTATGGTGGGTGCATTTGGAGGCTTTAGTATGCATGGCCAAAGGTTACGCATTTACAGGTAATGAGAATTGTAAGTTGTGGTTTGAGAAATTGGATGCTTATACCTTTACACGTTTTTCAGATCCTACTTATGGCGAATGGTTTGGCTATTTGAATCGTCAAGGAGAGCCACTATTGACACTCAAAGGAGGTAAGTGGAAAGGCTGTTTCCACGTGCCACGTGCCTTATTAAAAGTATATGAGGCTTTGCAGTCAATAAGCAAACAACCAATAAGAGTTTAGTCCAATTTTTAAACATTTTATATTCCTAAATTATGATAAGATCGAGTTTAAAATTACTTTTAGTTTTAGCTATTTGTACGAATATTTCCTGCAAGGAAGAAACACATGTACCACCTACATGGGGCGTAGAAGAGCCTGATAAAGGTGGTGAGAAAAATGAAAACATAGTGAAATTGGGCTGGACGAATATTGAAAAAACATTTGGAGATCTTCCAGGTCATATAGCTGTTTATAAGTCTCCTGCTACTTTGCAAAATAAACAAGCTATCGCTTATATTGCAGTAGCTGATATGTCAAAAGCTACTTTTGATATTTTGGGAGATATAGCTTATGATGAAACTGCTAAAGGTTATGGCTCGAAAACTGTTAATACATTAACGCAGTTTTATACCAAAACTCAAAAACCTATTATTATTAATGCAGGCTTATTCTATTATGCTAATGCTTTTTATTTCTCCCAAAATTTAGTTGTGAAGAATGGCGTCATGCTATCTCCAAATCAAAATTATTTTTCAAAAGATTGGGTAACGATGTGGTATCCGACTTTAGGTGCTTTCTCCCAAATGCAGGACAATTCATTTAAAACCTCTTGGACATATTTTACGAGCGCTGGAATGAATTATTCTTATAATAAACCTGCTGAGAATGATGCGTCAAAAACTCCTTTGGCGGTGCCTACTGCAACATTTCCAGAGACTGCAACAGTTTTAAACGCTAAAACTGCGATTGGTGGTGTTGGCGTATTATTGAAAAATGGAGAAGTGAAAAATACTTATGTGCAAGAGATGTTGGATGTTTCTTCAACTTCCAATCAGCCTCGTACTGCAATTGGGATTACAGCAGATAAGAAAATGGTCTTATTTGTTTGCGAGGGACGTAATGTAACGCCAGGTGTTGCTGGTCTTACGACATTAGATGTAGCAAATGTGATGAAAGCATTAGGGTGTGTCGAAGCGCTAAACTTAGATGGAGGTGGCTCAAGTGGTATGTTGGTAAATGGGAAAGAGACAATTAAACCGAGCGGTGGTTCAGAGCGTGCGGTTCTTACAGCGGTTAGTTTACAATAATATTTTATAATACCGATTATATAATAAAATACTAAGCTTTAAAAATGAAAAATCTACTGTAATAATTAAAGTTACAGACTGATTCGGGAATACCTATCAATCTACCATTGATTAAGCAGAAGGCCACTCATTAGAGTGGCTTTCATTTTGAACAAGTATTTATTATTTCGTGTTCAAATTTGTCATCGTAAGCTCAATACCAATGCTTACGAACGAATGAACCATCTTTACAGCGTGTTCAATAAGAGCAGGAAGTTCTTTCTGTTCTTCTTTCTCAAAAGGACCCAATACATAATCTACCTGTCTTCCTTTTGGGAAATTATCTCCAATGCCAAAACGTAATCTTGGATAGTTTTGTCCTCCGCAGAGTGATTCTATTGACTTAAGCCCATTGTGTCCTGCTGCTGAACCTTTTGGTTTCACGCGCAAAGATCCAAATGGTATAGCCAGATCATCCACAATTACTAATACATTGTCGATTGGAACTTTCAATTGTTGCATCCAATAGTTGACAGCTTTACCGCTTAGATTCATGTACGTGGTCGGTTTGATGACATAGACATTGTGCCCGCGCATCTTGAATTCTGTATAGTAAGCGTGTTTCTGTAATGACCACGATGTGCCAGCTTGATTTGCAAGCTCATCTGCCACCATAAAACCAATATTGTGTCTTGTATCTGCATACTCGCTGCCGATATTTCCTAAACCAACAATCAAAAAATTCATGGTACAAAGGTAAAAAATGATTTGATAAGCTACGAAAAAGGGCATCGTTTTCGATGCCCTTCTAAATTTTGCAATGAAGCAAAAATTATTTTTTCTTACCGCCTTTAGCAGCTTTAGCAGCTTCTTGCTCAGCTTGACGTAATGCACGTGACATGATTACAGATACGATAGTATCGTCAGCGTTGTTTAATACTTTTGCGTTCTCTAATTTTACTTGGTCAACGCGGAAAGATTTACCAACTTCTAAAGATTCCATAGGAACTTCGATTACTTGAGGTAAGTTGTTAGGTAAAGCTTTAACACGTAATTTACGTAATTTTTGAACTAATTTACCCCCCATTTTAACACCTGGAGAAGTTCCTGTCAATTTAATAGGAATATTTAATGATACTTCTTTGTCATCAAATAATTCTAAAAAGTCAATATGAGTAACTAAATCAGTTAATGGGTGGAATTGCGCGTCTTGAACGATAGCTCTTACAGTTTTTCCATCGAAGTTTAATTCTACGATAACTACATCTGGAGTGTAAAGAACTGGTTTCAAATCAGCTGCGGATACAGAAAGGTGAGTTTGTGTAGCACCACCATAAAGAACTGCTGGAACTTGTCCTTCATAACGCAATTCTTTTGCATCTCTTTTCCCTACGTTCTGTCTTACAGAACCGCTAATAGCAATTGATTTCATATTAAAAATATATAAATTTTGAGGTGCAAAGATAATCATTAAATCTATCTTATCAACATAATATTAACTTTTTATTAGAAAGGCTATTAAGTATAGGAATGGAAAGAAAATAAATCTTTCTATTTAGTTATAATCACTATAATAAATTAGTGATTTTGTAAAACTTGATTAAAAATTTTAGTAAAGTTTTTGTTATGTTGAAATATTTTTTCATTTCTAAAAATCGTTTTATTACATTTGAATATAACCTACATTATGAGTCTACTAGAGGATTTATTAAGAGAAGTTGGTTCGGCAAAGACAACCATAAAACGTAAGTCAGCTTTAAATAAAGTAAAGTTGATGATGACGCTTTTTGATAAAGAAATGCTGACCTTGGGCGAGTTGGTTCAAGATGTTGGATTGAGTTTTCCGACTATGAATAACCTTATATTAGACTTACATAAACGAAAACTTTTAATACCCAAAGAAAAGGGTGAGTCTATCGGCGGCAGAAAACCAGTTTTATATCAACTCAATGATGGTGTTTTTAACGTGCTGTGTGTAGAAGTTGAACGCTTTTCTGTTCGGATGGAGGTCATGGACAATAATAATAACGTATTGTTCCCTCGAAAATCTTATCCATTCGAAATAAGTACAGACGAAAAGGATATTGATGATCTTATTCTAGTTATACAGCAATATTATATAGATATGCAAGTAGATGAGCAAGAGATTTCCGCTATCGGTTTAAGTATGCCAGGTCTAATTAATTACAAACAAGGAACCAATCAAACATTTTATAGCAATAATGCATTTAATATTTCTGCTTATCTAAAACAAAAGCTCGATAAGCATGTCGCTGTGATTAATGATGTAAAAGGTGCTGCATTAAGTGAATTGGCTTATGGCGCCGCCCAAAATAAGGAAAATGTGCTTGTCATCCTAATGGATTGGGGTATCGGATTAGGAGTTATCATTGATGGCAAGGTCTATATGGGTAATGAAGGATTTGCTGGTGAGATGGGGCATATGGTTTTTGTAGATGAAGGAGAGTTGTGTTATTGTGGCAAAAGGGGATGTCTTGAGACTATAGCTTCGGGAATTTTTTTGGTGAATCAAGCACGTCACGACATAGAAAATGGAGTGCCTACTTTACTCAAAAATCTTCCTAATCTGGCGGATCTTCAACCTCAACATATTATAGAAGTAGCCAATCAAGGTGATCAGTACGCTATAGATTTGATTGCAAATCTGGGTAATAATTTAGGAAAGGCAATATCCTTATTAATTCAAATCTTAAATCCAGAATCGGTAGTGTTAAGTGGCAAATTCGCAAAAGCAGGGTCTTTAATTACTATTCCTATACAGCAAAGTTTGAATAAATATACGATGAATGCAATTAGACAAAAATGTGAAATTCACGTGTCTACGTTGGGCGAGAATGGCTATGCCCAAGGATTGGTAAGATATACTGTTGTAGATTATTTTAAAAGTAATTTAGACGCATTAATAACGAATAACTAAACTCATTTTATAAAATTAATTATTTAAGATATGGACAAACAAAATTCTTCAAGACGTGATTTTATCAAAAAATCATTGATTGGAGCTGCTGCCTTTACAATTGTTCCAAGATTTGTTCTGGGCAAAGGGTATTTGGCTCCTTCCGATCATCTTACAAAAGGCGTGATTGGAGTAGGTTCTATGGGAAGAGGTCACTTTGGCTATGCAGGTACAAAAACTGTAGCAATCTGTGATGTAGATACAAGACACTTAGCATTAGCTCAAAAAGCTTTAGGCGGTGGCGTAAAGGAGCATCATGATTTTAGGGATTTGATTCAAAATCCAGAAGTAGACATCGTCCATATCGCAACTCCTCCACATTGGCACGGATTGATGGCTCTTGAAGCTGCTCGTTCAGGTAAAGATATTTGGTGTGAAAAACCAATGACTCGCACTATTGGAGAAGGTAAAAAAGTAAAAGAAGCTATTGCACAACATGGCAATATATTCCGTTTGAATACTTGGTTTCGTTTTGACGCGAATTTCTATGGTATGAATGTGCCTGTGAAGAAAATTAAAAAAGTTGTGGACACAGGAATGTTAGGATGGCCGTTGAAAGTTACGATCAGCAAGCATACAGGATTTGACTGGAAGTTCTATTGGGTAGGAAAGGAAAATCTACCAGTAGAGCAAGCTCCAAAAGAATTGGATTACGATATGTGGTTAGGCCCAGCGCCATACAAGCCGTATAGCACTCACCGTGTGCACACGACATTCCGTGGTTATTGGGATTATGATGGTGGCGGTCTAGGTGATATGGGACAACATTATTTGGATCCAGTGCAATATTTCTTAGGAAAAGATTCAGAAAGTCCTGTGAAAATAGAAGTAGATGCTCCACAGCAACATTCAGATGCGGTAGGTACTTGGCGCAAAATTACGTACACATATGCTGACGGCTGTCAAATTATTTTGGATGGAGAAGGAACAGAAGTAGGTAAAGCCTATATCGAAGGACCTAAAGGTAAGTTATATAGAGGCTTCAAATCGGATATACCAGATTTGGAACGCAAGCTAGCACAATATCCTGATCCAGCACCACAGATGACTGATTTTGTGGAGGCTGTACGCACACGTCAAAAATTTGCATTGAATGAAGAAAATGGCTACTATTCGGGTACTTTGGTGAATCTTGGCTTAGCAGCTTTACGTTTGAATCGCACGTTATACTTCGATTCTGATAAACAAATGTTTGTGAATGATGAGGCAGCGAATCGTTTAATAGATCAACCTATGAGAGGTCCTTGGACAATGTAATTATACTCACCCATGAAAAGAATTTTTAATACCCTATCTATATTATTGTTGTTGCAAACAGCTTCGTATGCACAACAACCATCAGGCCGTACCACAGCAACCAAAATAGCTGATGTATTGGCTCAACAACCGGCTGAGGAGCAATCAAAATTTTTGTTGGCAATGAAAGAATTGGACGGCTTTACTCCGGAAGATGTTGCTGCTCTATTAAATAGATTGAAGCCTCAAGGTGCGCCTAATGCCACCATTGAATACGCTACTAATTCGTATGCTTTTTATGTGATGCAACCTAACAAAAGTGCAGAACGTGAAAAGTATGCAAAAGGTCTTTTGTTGGCATTAGATCAAGTAGCTGACAAAGATAATAAAGGTTATGTACTTGAATTGTTGAAGTTTTGCGCTAAGAATGAATCGGTTGATAAAGTTTCGACTTTCTTAACGGATGATTATCTAGCAGAAAAAGCTGCCCGAGTTTTAAGTGCAATTAATACTCAAGAGTCATCTGCAGCATTAAATAAAGCATTGGCTGGAAATGTAAATGAAAAGACAGCTACGGCTATTATCGGAGCATTGAGTGAAGTCAAAAATCAAGATGCGGAAACGCGAATTATTGAGTTAATAGGTCAATATTCTGCTGATAATTTCCAAAGAAATGCTTTTACTGCATTGAGCAAATTTGGTGGAGAAAAATCATATGATGTACTTTATAACAAAGCAAAATCTGTTGGATTCGGCTTTGATCGTACAAACGCCTCCTCTTTGTTACTAGAATTTGCTAATAATTTATCGAAAAACAACAATCAAAACTTAGCTACAAAAGTCGCAACACGAGTATATAAAGAAGCTAATAGTGAATCTGCTATCGGTGCTAAAGTTGCTGCTTTAGAATTATTAGCAAGATTACAACCCGCTAAGCAAAAGAAGGAATTGTTAAAGCTTTCTTCTAGTAATAACGCTATTCTTCGAAACGTAGCGTTAGGCTTATTAGGTAAAGGTGCTACAGCTTCGGATATGAAGAAAATTGCTTCTTCTTTATTGAAACTTGATGCACAAGGACAAGAAAGTATATTTAACTTTTTAAGAACTAAAGATTCAAAAGCTTCAATTGCTGTAATCGAAAAAAGTTTGCCTAAATTGAAAGATGAAGAGTCAAAAATTGCTGCATATAATACATTGTCAGCATTGACAGAAGGTGCAAACACGGAATTCTTAATTGGTCAGTTGGCTACAGCCTCTATTAAAGAAGCTGATGTCTTGAAAACATTATTATTGACATCAAAAAATGGACAAACTATTGATGCTGTAAATAAAGCAATCGGTTCTACTGATGAGAAAACTCAATTAGCATTATTGGATGTGTTAGCAAAACGTTCTAATCAAAGCTCGGCTGCGCAAGTTTTCAATTTATTGAATTCTTCAAATAGTAACATTAAAGCAGCAGCATATACAGCTTTGCCGAATGTAGTAAATGATAATGATTTCGATAAGATTATTGAAGTTTTAGGCAAAGCAGATCCAAAAGATGTACAAGCTGCACAGCAAGCTGCTATCATCGCTTTACAAAATAATTCGAATAAGGCGGATATAGTGAAACGTCTTTCCGCTAATATTTCACGTTCTTTAGCGCCATCATCAGCGCGATACTTCCCTATCTTTGCAGGTGAGGGTAGCGCAGAATCATTGCAAACGATCCAAAATTATATTGGTCAAGGTAATCCGTTGCGTGCAGAGGCAATTAAGGCATTAGCAAGCTGGTCAAACACTTCTTCTTTAGATGCATTGACAAATTTATTGCGTACAGAGAAAGATGCGGCATTATTCAGTACGATTTTCGATGGTTTTATCAGACAACTGAATGCAAGTAAAGTAAACAATGATCAGAAGACGATTTTGTTGAAGGACGCTTTCGAATATGCGCAAAGCACAAGACAAAAAAATACGGCTTTAGGAAGTCTAAAAGCTACTGGTACATATTCTGCTTTAGCATTTGCTAGTAAATATTTAGATGATAAAGATCTGAAAGGCACGGCTACAGATGTAGTAATGAATATTACAGCAGACAACAAGTCATTTATCGGGACAGATGTGCGTCAATGGCTAGAAAAGGCTCAAAACAATCTGTCAGGAAGCGAAAGTTCATATTTGCGCGAAGCGATTGTTCGTCATTTGGCTGAAATGCCTAAAGGGGAGAGCTACATTTCATTGTTTAATGGCAAGGACTTAACAGGTTGGAAAGGATTAGTAGAAAACCCAATTAAGCGATCGCAGATGAGTGCGAAGGAACTTGCTGCTAAGCAAGAAATTGCAGATAAAAAAATGCGCGACTCATGGTCTGCAATTGATGGTAATTTAGTGTTCTCGGGGCATGGAGACAATATCGCTACAGTGAAGCACTATGGTGATTTTGAATTGATCCTAGATTGGAAATTAGATAAAAATGGTAAGGAACCGGATGCGGGTGTGTATTTGAGAGGAACACCACAGGTGCAAATGTGGGATATCTCACGTACCAATGTAGGCGCTCAAGTTGGTTCAGGTGGTTTGTACAATAACCAAAAGCATGAATCAAAACCTTCTAAAGTTGCTGATAATCCACTTGGCGAATGGAATAATTTGAAAATCCGCATGGTGGGTGAGAAGGTTTGGGTTTGGTTAAATGGCGAATTAGTAGTTGATAATGTAACATTAGAGAACTATTGGGATAGAAATCAATCAATTTTCCCAACAGAACAGATCGAACTTCAGGCGCATGGTTCTCGCGTATGGTATAGAGATATCTTTATTAAAGAATTACCACGCAAGGTAACCTACTCATTAAGTGATGCGGAGAAAAGGGAAGGTTTCGAAATGTTGTTTGATGGTACGAATTTGGATAAATGGACATCTTCTACTGCTTATGAAATCACAGATGAAGGAGTTTTGCGTTCAAATCCTGATGCTAAATTTGGAAAAAACATTTATACAAAAAAGGAGTATAGCGACTTCGTCTATCGTTTTGAATTCAAACTTACTCCTGGAGCTAATAATGGTGTAGGTATTCGCACACCTTTAGAAGGTGATGCAGCATATCTTGGACACGAAATTCAAATTTTGGATGACAATGCGGAGGTTTACAAGAATTTAGCACCATATCAATATCATGGTTCTGTCTATGGAATCATAGCTGCACAACGTGGCGCTTTAAAACCACTAGGTGAATGGAATGAGCAAGAAATTCGTGTGCAAGGATCAAAAATAAAAGTAACATTGAACGGTAAAGTAATTGTGGATGGTGATATAAAAGAAGCAACTAAAAATGGAGCTTTGGATAAGAAGGATCACCCAGGATTGAAAAGAACGTCAGGGCATATCGGTTTCTTAGGCCATGGTACTGAAGTTTTCTTTAGGAATATTAGAGTGAAAAGCTTGTAATTAACATGGCTTTTTATTTTATCCAGGGATGAACAGTTTGTTCATCCCTTGTTGTTTATATTAAGCCTTAAAGCAAATACAAAGGGCTGAAATTTAATTTTCAGCCCTTTGTATTTATATTTATTATAACTTAATTAATCAACATCAAATAAGTCAGAAATTGAAGAATGCTGATTTACACTTTTGATTGCTTTAGCGAATAAATCTGCAGTAGATAATACTTTTATTTTAGTTGAGTTTTTAGCTTTCTCAGGATCCAATTGAATAGTATCCGTTACGATCATTTCTGTCAATACAGAGTTTTCAATGGTATCGTATGCCTTTCCTGATAATACAGCATGTGTACATACCGCTCTAACAGAATTAGCACCATTTTCCATGATTAAAGCAGCTGCTTTTGATAACGTTCCCGCAGTATCACAGATATCATCGATTAATACGACATCCTGACCTGTAACATCACCAATGATTGACATTGATTCGATTTCATTAGCACGTTTACGACGTTTATCACAGATAATTACTTCAGCATTGAAGAATTTAGCAAACGTACGCGCACGGTATGAACCACCCATGTCTGGAGATGCAATTGTCAAGTTAGGCAGATTTAAGGATTTGATGTAAGGAACAAAAATCACTGAACCATCCAAATGATCTACTGGGATGTCAAAGAATCCTTGAATCTGTGCGGCATGAAGATCCATTGTCATAATACGGCTTGCACCAGCAGCTGTGATTAAGTTTGCAATCATTTTGGCACCAATAGCTACACGAGGCTTATCTTTACGATCTTGACGAGCGAAGCCAAAATATGGCACAACAGCAGTAATATAGTGAGCTGAAGCTCTCTTCGCTGCATCGATCATCAATAATAACTCTAAAAGATTGTCGGTTGGTTGGTTGGTAGATTGGATTAGGAATACGTCACTTCCTCTTACAGATTCATTGTAGAACGGTTGGATCTCGCCGTCACTGAATTTCGATAGTGTCTTCTCTCCTAAAGCTTTCCCGTAAGATTGGGCGATTTTTTCTGCTAGTTCTTGCGTTCCTGAACCTGCAAATAATTTAACCGTGTTAAATTGCAAAGGCATGGTGTTGTTGTATTTATATGTTTTATGAATGATGCACAAAGTTAGATAAATACAATCGAAAATAAAAAGACTATAGTGAGAAATAAAAAGGGGTAAAATAAGTTATCGAAATAGCTTAAAAAGAAAAAGAGAGCTACAAATTTGTAACTCTCTTCTGTTGTCCGACCTGGATTCGAACCAAGACAAACAGAACCAAAAACTGTTGTGCTACCTTTACACCATCGGACATTCTTAAAAGAAGGATTTCTAATAAATATTAGTTTTCATTCTTTGTGCAAAGATAAGAACTAATAATAATTTTCAAAAATTTTTATTAATTTCTTGTCAAAAAACAAAAGAGAGCTACTATTCGTAACTCTCTTGTTGTTGTCTCACCTGGATTCGAACCAAGACAAACAGAACCAAAAACTGTCGTACTACCCTTATACTATGAGACAAACACGATCAAACTTTATGTGTCGTTGTTTCTTGTTTGACGATGCAAATATACGCTCATTTTTTATCTCAGCAAATTTTTTTGATTTGTAATTCGTATTTCTATTGATTTTCAGAGTGATATTTTTTTCTTTTATTCCTTTTATTACTTTGTGGAAGTAATAAAAAGTGTAAAGCTGTGTTAAAATGTCATTTATTTATTCATTTGTAGAAATGTATTCCTTATTTTCGAAGCGAGTTTATAAGCAAAAAAATGTTTATAACTATGATTTACATAGAATGCCGGTTTAATTATCAAGTGGTGTTTTATAAAATCAATTATTCTATAGCGCAAATAATATATGATGAATTACAATAAGATTAACAATCTGCTAGGATGGCTTTGTGCTTTTGTAGCTACACTTGTCTATGTCGTGACTGCTGAACGTACAGCGAGTTGGTGGGACTGTGGAGAATTTATTGCTTCAGCTTACAAGATGCAAATTGTGCATCAACCTGGTGCGCCTTTATTTTTGATGATCCAAAATATCTTCTCTAATATGGCGATGGGTGATAAATCTCAAATTGCTTATTGGATGAATGTAGGTTCTGCAGTGAGTTCAGGTTTGACAATTCTCTTTTTGTTTTGGTCTATTACTGCACTTGGTCGCAAAATCTTTGTAGGAACTTCAAATCTATCTACTGCGCTCAATCAAACGCAGACTATTGTCGTAATGGGTGCTGGTTTAGTAGGAGCTTTAGCTTATGCATTTACAGATACATTTTGGTTTTCGGCAGTAGAATCAGAAGTTTATGCGATGTCATCATTGTGTACGGCTGTAGTATTTTGGGCTATTTTGAAATGGGAAGTGCGTGCTGATGAAGAAGGAGCTGACCGTTGGTTAATTCTCATAGCCTATGTAATGGGACTTTCTATCGGTGTCCATCTATTAAACTTGTTAGTAATTCCTGCTATTGCGTTAGTGATTTATTTCAGAAAGGCAAAACAAGTCACTACTGGTGGTGCATTCAAAGCATTTTTGATGGGTGTTGTAGTATTAGGTTTTATCTTATGGGGTGTTATTCAATACTTAATTAAGTTTGCTGCGTTCACAGATTTATTCTTTGTGAATACTTTAGGACTTGGATTTGGAACAGGTGTTACTTTCTTTGCTTTATTAGTTCTTGGTGGATTGATTTTTGGTATTTGGTATTCTATCAAAAAAGTAAAACCAATATTAAATATTGCTTTAGTATCTCTTGGTTTTATCATTTTCGGCTATAGCTCTTTTGCTATGATTACCATTCGTGCAAAGGCTGATCCTACTTTGAATAACTCTGATCCGGATAATGCTTTTGCATTCTTGAGTTACCTTAACCGGGAACAATACGGTGATGAGCCCTTATTTAAAGGAAAATATTTCGATGCGAAACCAACAGATGCTTTTGATGCTGGAAATGTATACCGTAAGGATAAAGATAGATATGTCGTAGCGCGTAAGAAAACAAAGTACACATACGATCGTGAAACGGTATTTCCACGTATATACAGCGATAGAGCAGAACATGCGAATTTCTATAGACAATACTTGAATTTGGGTCCAGAAGAAAAACCTACCTTTTCGGACAATTTAAAGTTCTTCTTTGGCTATCAAATAGGACATATGTATTTCCGTTATTTTATGTGGAATTTTGTTGGTAGACAAAATGACGTGCAAGGACATGGATCTACATTAGAGGGGAATTGGATTTCGGGTATCAAGCCAATAGATAATATTTTGGTTGGTGGACAAAATGCCTTGCCAACTTCTGAAAAAGAAAATCCGTCACGCAATACATATTTCTTTTTGCCTTTTATTCTAGGTTTAATAGGAGCATATTGGCATTTTGGTAAGAAGCAAAAGGATGCATTGGTTGTAATGCTCTTATTCTTCTTTACAGGTTTAGCAATTGTATTGTATTTAAATCAAAATCCTTTACAGCCGCGTGAGCGTGATTATGCATATGCAGGTTCTTTCTATGCTTTCTCGATTTGGATTGGTCTTGGAGTTATTGCTTTATGGGAGATGCTTTCGCAGAAAGTGAATGCTAAATCTGCTGCAATTGGAGTTACGGCATTAGGGGTATTGGCTGGTCCAGTATTATTAGCTTCGCAAAACTGGGACGACCACGATAGATCTGAGAAGTCATTATCCCGTGATATGGCACTAAATTATTTAGAATCTGTGGAACCGAATGCGATTTTATTCTCGTATGGTGACAATGATACTTATCCATTGTGGTATTTGCAAGAAGTAGAGGGTATTCGTACAGATGTACGCGTAGTAAACTTGAGTTTACTTTCTTCAGATTGGTATATGCGTCAAATGATGAAAAAAGTTAATGATGCCGATGCATTGCCAATAAATATTGATCCAGAAAAAATCAAAGATGGTGTACGTGATGTAATATACTATTACGATTATCAAATTCCTGGAAATGTAGATTTGCAAGCGGCTTTGGCGGTGATGCTTTCGGATGATCCAGAGAACAAAATGCAAACGCAGTCTGGTGAGAATATAAATATTCTTCCAACTAAGAATTTGAAGCTGCAAGTGGATAAGCAAGCTGTATTAGCAAACAAAGCTGTTCCTGCTATTTGGCAAGATTCAATCGTAGACTCATTAACATTTACTTACCCGATGGGATACGTTTCGCGCGCTGAGTTATCGGTATTGTCTATCTTGGCAAATAATAATTGGAAGCGACCTATTTATTTTACCACAACTACACCTCAGCAATACTATTTAGGACTAGATAAGTACTTAGTGTCTGAAGGATTTGCCTTACGCTTGATCCCTGTAAATACCAATGTAGAGGATGCAGAGCAAGGAGCTATCCAATATACGGATGCGGTTTATGATAAAATCATGAATAAGTATAAGTTTGGAAATATTGCAAATGCAAAATATCTGGATCCAGACACTTACCGTTATTTGACATTCTACACAAGTTCTATCTTTGGAGAAACTGCACAAAATTTATTGCAAGCAGGTAAGAAAAAAGAAGCACATGATGTAGTATTGAAGGCTTATGAAAATCTTCCGAAAAAAGTATATCAAATGAGCGAACCAATGAGTTATGTGCCATTATTGGATGCCATGTATCAAACAGGAGAATCAGCTAAAGCAAAAGAAATCACGTTGCGTAATCTGAATTACATCAAAGAAAATATGCATTACTATGCATCCAATCAATACATCAAAGATTTGTCGTCAGAGCGTAATGTTCGTTTAGCACTTGTTGGCTTACAACGTTTAAAAATGATGGGCGAGCAATATAAAGATGCGGATGTACAAAAAGCTTCAAATGAACTTTGGAAACAATATGGCTATTTCTTCGGAGAATAAACTGTGAAAAATAGTATAAAAGAGAGAGTGGATGTCATCAAATGACATCATCTTTTTGTTGGGAAAAGATTAGAATAATCTTTCCTAAATATGTACTACTGTTGAGTTAAATATTTCAATAGCATTTCAATTAACGAATTGAAATGCTATTTTGATTACGTTTATTGTATACTATTATTAAGGTAAATACCTCCAAGGATTTAAGCCATTAAATTCAGCAAGTTCTCCTGCCCATAACATAATGTTTCCAGCAATGATTGCGTTTTGCGCATCTTCTCTTCTAATCGTGTAATTGGGGCGTGGATCACTAGCTGGGGTAGTGTATGCGTCTCCGTATGGTTTTGGTAATGGACGACCTGTAGCAGCATCATACATGAAGGGGCATATTGTCCAAGAAACAAGGTCTCCATATGATGTTAATCCCCCATCTCCTAAATAGAAGAAATTTTTTGTTTTGTGCCTGAACATAGATACCGCTGCTCCATTAGTAGCATCAAGTGCTCTATTGGCAGCCTGTCCGTATGAATATATAACTACGTCATCCGAAGGTAGGTTTTCGAGTCCTACTGAAGTGGACGCGTCTTCACCCCAGTATTTATTTCGAACATCCCCAAATGGTCCATTCAGTACACGATCATCTACATTGGTAAGTGGATACATTGAGCCGGCTCCAGTTAAGGCTTCCGCAGTAATTGCGGGAGTTGGATTATTAAATATTTTGTTGACTAGTCCCTCTAATCCTGATGTGGTGTATTCATTCATTAATATAAGAATCCCACCATCGTTGACATAGCTTACGAGGGCGTCTTGAAGTTGTGTGGAATAAGTGCTCTGTGCATAACCAATAATTACAATATCTGGTTTATCGGCAGCTACTGCTGGGTTTAGTCTTGCTAAAATCTGTGTTGTAAGTCCATTTAATATCCAATTTGCTGTATTATCTGTAGCAGTTCCTCCTTTCCATACTCCTTGTCCACTAGCATAGGGTTGCATTCTGACTATACTATTTGGTAGGTTTCCAAAGTTGTTAAGATTATTAATCATAAGCCATGGCGCATTCCGTTCCATCGCATATGAGTATGATGCACCACTTGATACATGTAGTATTCTTCTCGATTGTAATGTGTAGGATAGTTTAGCTATTGCTATAAGGTTTTGACCTCCTGCTGGCGCTGTGTAATTATAAGTGAACTCAATGTTGGGTACGGGGATGTTAGCATTACTAAATGTGGCTAAATTTACATCGGCTACACTCGGGTCTACACTATTGAAGGTAACTGGTAGGTCAGTTACTTTTACTTTAAATGATGCTAAAGAAGCCGCATCAGCAGTATAAAATACTTTCTCCCAAATATTAGTAGGGTTTGCAGTCGAAAAATCAAAAATATCTGTGGTAGGAATAGTTTGAAAATTACCCATTGAGTTATTTTTAATATCAAAAGTTCCACTCTTGATATAGTCATCTTCACTAAATATTGCTTTAAGACCATTAATATTTGCATAATCTGCCAACATATTTCCATCTACCCGAACAGTAATTTGGGTTAACTTGTGATAAAATGTGATAGCTATTGGGTATGTATGGGATTCACCGACAGGAGTATTTGGTATTGTAATTGTGCCATCAGCATATAATAAATCTTTGTCAATAGGAGCCTCTACCGTAGGATTTGTAGTGTTAGCAGGTATAGGTGGGCTCTCAGTGCTATTGTATGAATATGCATACCATCGATAGGTGTCTCCTTTGGCTACATCAATATTAATTTCTTGCCCTGCAGTGACTTCCATAGTTTGCCACAGATTGGGAGAACTGTTTCTATATATTAACAAACGATATTTGAAGCCTGGAGTCATGGGCTGTGTAGCGGCTAGGAGAGATTTTTCCGTTTTTTCATTTAATGAATTGCCAATTGGAATTTGTTTAGCAACTGCATCAACCGTAAATCCTACATCCATGTTGTGTGCTGATGAAGCTACCGCGACGGTTGATTCATAATCTGTTGAAGAAAATCTATTATTAGCTGAAGAATTCTTTTTTCTACTATCCGATTCAATGACATTAGCTCCTTGTATACCTGCAACTTTAATAGATAGTTTTATTCCTGTTTGTCCAACTTCCGACTGCTCTTTTTCCTTTGAGCATCCTATTGCAACGGTTAATAGACTGATAAGCGCAATAAAAAATGATTTATTGCATGTATAATATTTGTTTTTCATAGTTAGTTGTGTTTAAAAATCCCAAAATTGTTGGTTTTCTCTTTGTACCCAATCTTCAATAACTGGTGTTTCGCCATCGTTTTCAAAACTCATTTGAATAACTGATGTCGCGGATATAGAAGATTCTAATACATAACTAGCTAGTAGTACTGAAGGTGTTGCGTAGAGCTTTTTTTTCTTGTCTTTACAAGAGATTTTCTCAATATGTTCTTTTTTTTTCATAAGATAGTGTGTTATTGTTAAAGGTGTTTAGTAGGTATGTAATATTAAATACGTAATTAATATTTTATGTATACATGGCGGTTTTTTAATATTAAAAATATTGAACTTAATATATAATTATGTTCGATTTTCTTTATTTGTAAATCAATACCGATCGTTAATCTTAAGGTAAATGTATCTCGGGTTTTTTAGGTCGATTTTGAACTAATAACCCTCAGTTAGCTAAATGTTGTTAAATATATAAAAAATTTTCACGATAATAGTAGAATTTTAAATATATTTTTCAATCGTTAATATTTTTTTCATAAAAAAAAGGGTGGGTGTGTGTCGGTTGAAGACTAAATAAATATTTCTATTCCTAATTATTAATAAAAAAGCCTATTTTTGTCGAAATAATCCTATAATGAAACAATCGATTTTATTAGACGGTCCAAAGTTTCAAATTACAATCAAAAGATTGTGTCAACAATTGATTGAAAATCACGGAGATTTCTCGAATTCAGCAATTATCGGTATTCAGCCACGTGGTACTTTTTTGGCTAATCGTATTGCTAAAGAGTTGAAAGATATGTTGGGCAAAGATGTAGATACTGGTATTCTAGATATAACCTTCTTTCGCGATGATTTTCGTCTGAAAGGAAATTCGCCATTACTTGCCAATAGTACGCAGATTGATTTTATTGTGGAAGGCAAGAATGTGATTTTCGTCGATGATGTACTTTGGACAGGTCGTACTATTCGCTCGGCGATGGATGCTATACAGGCATTTGGTCGCTCAGAGCGTATTGAACTTTTATGTTTGGTAGACCGCCGATTCTCTAGACAGATACCTATTCAGCCTGATTATATTGGAATCCAAGTTGATTCTATTGATTCTCAAAAAGTGATCGTAAGTTGGGAAGAAGTAGATAAAGAAGATAGTATCGTACTGATTACGGACAAGAAATAAATTTTTTTAGCGAAAAATACTAGTAACAATGCCAACAACAACGGAACAGTTAAGTACACGCCATTTATTAGGCATTAAAGACCTAACTGAGCATGATATTCAATTAATTTTAGATACAGCAGCAAATTTTAAAGATGTCCTGAATCGTCCGATCAAGAAAGTTCCTTCGTTAAGAGATATCACTATTGCCAATGTATTTTTTGAAAATTCAACACGTACTCGTTTATCTTTTGAATTAGCTGAAAAGCGTCTATCAGCTGATACTATAAATTTTGCAGCTTCATCATCATCTGTAAGCAAAGGGGAAACCCTTATAGACACAGTGAATAATATCTTGGCGATGAAGGTGGACATGATTGTGATGCGTCATCCATACGCTGGTGCGGGGGTGTTTTTGAGTAAGCATGTAAATGCGCAAATAGTAAATGCTGGTGATGGGGCTCATGAGCATCCGACACAAGCCTTATTGGATTCATTCTCTATTCGTGAGAAATATGGTGATTTAGCAGGACGTAAAGTGGCTATTATCGGTGATATTTTGCATTCGCGTGTTGCCTTGTCGAATATCTTGTGTTTACAAAAACAAGGAGCTCAGGTGATGGTGTGTGGACCGACAACCTTGATTCCTAAATACATTACTTCATTGGGTGTGAAAGTAGAGCATGATTTAATGAAAGCATTGAATTGGTGTGATGTGGCAAATATGTTGCGTATTCAATTAGAACGTCAAGATATTGCTTATTTTCCTTCACTTCGTGAATATTCAATGTTGTACGGATTGAATAAAGAAATTTTAGATTCGCTAGATAAGGAAATTACCATCATGCACCCTGGGCCTATTAATAGAGGGGTGGAGATTACATCAGATGTGGCAGATAGTCCTCATTCTATTATTCTCGACCAAGTTGAAAATGGTGTAGCAGTACGTATGGCGGTATTATACTTGCTAGCAGGAAAGAGAGGTTAAGGTTTTTAACCTCTCTTTTTATTCTTGTTTTTTCTCTTTCGGTGGAAAGAAAAATTGCATGGGGCTCAACAAGAATAAAGCCCAAATTGCTTTGCTTACTAATACCAATTCGTACAGCTTCATCTTACGTGCGCGGAACGCAAGTATTAATGATAAGGTAAAACTGACTATAAAATTTACAAATCCAATCACGCCAATACCTACAATACCCCAGATAATCATATCCGTAGGTGCTCTCCAATCACTACCATACATGCCTAGAGCTAAATTTCCACTTGCAAATGTGATGTGACGGATGTCAATGTCTAAGCCCAAAAATATACCTATTGATCCAGTCATTCCCATAAAAACACCGAACCAAATATTGGAGATCACACCAGCCCATTTCTTTTTGTACCATTCAGCGAATTTTTTGGTTTTTTCTTTGCCAAATACTTTTTTAATGATGGGATGCTGCTCTATTCGGAAGTACAAGGAATTGTATTTATCACGGTTTGCGACACTTCCTGCGATAATTCCTGATAAGAATAAGAAAACGCCAGCTATAGCTGCGTGATATATTGCAGGTGAATCAACCGGGTCTAAGTCGGTAAGAAGTCCTCTCCATTTTGAAGATGCGATATTGTACGAAAATAGAGTGTCTATTCCCCAAATGAGTAACATAGCAATCGGGAAAGCTAATAAAACGTTACCTACAAAAGCAATAAACTGCGAACGAAAGACTCTTGAAAAGAAGTTGGCAAAAGACCAATATTTATAATTACGTTCTTCCTTATTTCCTGTTTTGCGTTGTAATGCACTGACTAATGCTGATGCAGTCATCGCTGGTTGCTTGGTGGCTAGTGTGCAACCTAACAAATAAATTGCTGTAAATCCCAACGCATAATTCAAACTGTATAAAACAGCATGTCCGAAGATACTGGTGTCCGCTTTTGACATCAATACTTTGATAATACATAGAAAGGCGACGATACAACCACCCCCGCAAGCTGACCAAAACATATTGGTATATTCTTTCTTCGAAGAAGTAATATAATGCTCACCAGTTTGCGCTGTGTGTTGTGTGATTTCGTAAGCAATGGATTGTGTACTTTCATTGACTAGTCGGCGTACATTTGTTTTGTTAACATTGATATAAATCAATTTTTTAATCAATGAAATTGTCTGTTCCACACCTTTATTAGGGTCATCCAAAACTAAATAGTTCAGGATTTCTCGTATACGTCCCAATTGCTGTCTTAGTCGTAATAAAGATTGATTTACTTTCATCGAAATTCCCAATTTGTGTGAGTTCGCAAAAGCGTCATCTATGTATTTGTCACACTGATTTAGAAGAATGTTTATTTGCTTGTAATATATGTCAGAGCTTTCAAGATGTGGTCTTTTCTGCGAACGAACATACTGAATAATATTTGTCATTTCTTGCAAAAGACCAATAAATGGGTTGTCAAAATTCCGATATTCAGGAGTCATTTTACTGACATCTGCTTCCATAGCACGTCCCGAAACCCGCTGAGTCAATACTTCTAAACCATAGAGTATTTCTGATACAGCATGTTTATCCACATTATCGGCATAAATGTTTTTGCTTTCCAATAACTCGAACAAGCTGATGAGTTGTTCGCCAGGAATTGTTGCAATCCACTCCGAATCTTTTCGGTCATAAAAAATCTGATTCAATATAAATTCTAGAGAATCTAATGGAGCTTGATGTGGGATAAATCTTGCGACCAACCTAAGTCGTAGTTCATATAAAAAGTCACTATAATTTATGATGCCTACATCCGATATGATTTGATCAAAATCTTTTTTTGAAATACTTAGAGACTCAATTTTCTCCAACAAAATATTTCTGTATTCAGCATTGGTTTGTAATAAATCCAACAAATCCTGAATATCAACCAATACGGCATTTCGCTGTTTTCTATATATATTGACTAAATCTATGATAAAATCTAAGCCCTCGATGTCGTTTCTAGTTGCGTTTTCAAAGAGTTGTATCAAGTTTTGTTTGGTCTGTACCATCTACGTGATTGTGTGAGTATTTAAATACAATTCGGATAAAATACGTTTTTATAACAGAATGCACAAAGAGCATCTTTGTTTTTGTAATAATTAAGCTATTGAAATATAATTCACTAATGTGAAAAAATGTTAAAAATTACGTTTAGTGCTACTTAATCGTAAAATTAGCGTTATAAAAGTGGTTTACTAACAGATGTTAACAACTTTTGAGGAAAACTTGCAACTTTACTACTATTTTAGTAGAATGAAGAATAGTATCTATTTAGCACACTAAGAGAAGCTGTTCAGGATGATTTTTAGAAAATTTAGATAAAGAAAATACACCATTATGTACAAGAAAATTTACGGATTGGGTGTCGCATTGAGCTTGATGTCTATACCAGTTTTTGGTCAGCAGACAGCATGGCAAGATATAAACAGAGCATATAAGACAGGTTTAGAATTATACGAACGTGGTAAATTTAGTTCTGCAGCCAAACAATTTGATAAAGTCGAAGAGCTGCGCACGAAATCCACGCTTCAGTTAGATGAAACGGAAGAGTTAACTTTGATTAAGGAAGGCGTACGTTTTTATCAGGCTGTATGTGCTCTTGAACTTGGAGATTCGGATGCAGAAGGTCGTTTTTTGAAGTATATTAAAGATTATCCAGCTAGTGCAAATTCTAAAGCTGCATATTTTCAGATTGGACGTTCATATTATGCCAAGAAAGATTACCCTAAAGCTATTGAATGGTTTACAAAAATCGAAAGTAGGAATTTAGCAGGAGCTGAAAATATAGAATATCGCTTTAAATTGGGTTATGCGCAATTTATGACCAATGATTATAAAGCAGCTAAACCACTATTCGAAAAATTAAAAGACGAAAATAGCCAATATCAAGAAGCTTCTATTTATTATTATGCGTACTTATCTTATTTAGATGCAGAATATAAAACTGCATTGAATGAGTTTGAGCGTCTAAATGGTTCTAAGACATTTGAAACTACATATCCTTACTACATCACCGCTTTGTACTTCTTAGATAAGCGCTATGATGATGTGTTGAGCTATGCATTACCAATTTTGCAAACTACCAAACAAGAATATGAGACAGAAATGTTCCGTATTATCGGTGCAACATATTTTATTAAAGGTGATTTAGCAAAATCAAAACAATATTACGATAAATTCCAAGCGCAAGATCAAGGTAAAACTCAGAATAACCAAGATAGTTACCAAATAGGTTATATCGCTTACAAATTAGGTGATTATGAAAAAGCGATAACGGAATTAGAAAAAATGACTGATCCGGATGAATATTATCAAAGTGCGATGATAACATTGGGTGATGCATTTATCAAAACAGGAAATAAACAAAGTGCACGTAATGCTTTCTTCAAAGCTTCGAAATTGGATTTTGATCCACAGTTGAAGGAAGAAGGTTTGTTCAATTATGCGAAACTGTCGTATGAATTAGAGTTTCATCAAGTAGCTTTAGATGCGGTTCAAGAGTATTTGGACACATACAAAAGCAACAAGCGTAATGAGGAAGCCAAGACATTATTGGCGGAAGTGTTATTAAGTACTAAAAACTACCGTAATGCGGTTGATGTATTGGAGTCATTCCCGTTGACATCTAAAGAATCTAAAGCAGCCTATCAAAAAGTTACTTTTTATCGTGGTTTAGAATTTTACAACGAACGAGCATTCGAAAATGGTATTTCGATGTTTATACGCTCTGAAGCCAATCGTTTTGACGAAGAGATTTATGCGCTAGCGACATACTGGAAAGCAGAAGCGATGTACGAAGTGCGTAAATACAAAGAATCGGTTGCTAACTTCAATAAATTCTTACAGTTGCCTGCTGCAAGGAAAACAGACGTGTATCATTATGCGAATTATGCTTTAGCTTATGCGGCATTCAGAAATGATAATTATAATACAGCGGCTAATTATTTTGAGAGATTCTTAGCTGGTGGAGGCAAAGATGGTATTGAGTTAAATACTAAAAACGATGCGATTGCTCGTTTGGCAGATTCTTACTTTGCCTCAAAAAACTATAGCAGAGCCTTATCTTATTACGACCGTTTGATTAGTTCAAATGCGCAAAGTCAAGATTATGCTTTATTCCAAAGAGGGATTATCCAAGGATTACAGGGTGACAACAATGCGAAGATTGCGACGTTGAATTCTGTAATTGCAAAATATCCAAAATCAAATTATGCGGATGATGTGGCTTTTGAGATCCCTTATACCTATTTCTTGATGAATGACTATGATAGAGCTATTAGCGGCTTAACGTCAATGGTTGAGAAATACCCAAGAAGCTCTTACGTACCTCGTGCATTGTTGACCATTGGTTTGGTACAATACAACCAAGACAACACAGATGCTGCACGTCAAACTTTCGAACGTGTAGTCAGCGAATACGCCACTACGGATGAGGCAAAACAAGCTATTCGCTCGATAGAAAATATTTATTTGGATAAAGGCGATGCGTCTGGTTACATTCGCTATGCGACTTCTACAAATATCGGTAACCTTTCTCAAGCAGAACAAGATTCTCATACTTTCGGGATATCTAGAAACTTATTTGAACGTGGAAATTGGCAAGGTGCTATAGAGGCAGTAAATGCTTACTTCGACAAGTTTCCTAAGCCAATTAATGAAAAGTTTGCTCGATTTATCCGTGGTGAAAGTTATGCGCAGCTAAAGCAAGATAAAGAGGCATTACATGATTTCAACATCATCATGAATGACTGGACGTCAGCGTATACGGAGAAGACTTTAATCAGTGTCTCAAAACTTCATTTACGCAATAAAGCCTATAATGAGGCTGTTCAAGTGTTGAAGAAACTAGAGTTGACTTCAGAATATAAAGAAAACTATGGTTTTGCAATCAAAAATTTATTGGTAGCGTATTATAACATTGGTGATCCTGTCGAGACATTGACTTATGCTAATATTTTAAAAAATTACGAGAAGTCATCAGAAGAGGATATTGGCTTAGCGCACTTGTATGCTGCAAAGGCATATACTAAACAAAATAAGGCTGCTGATGCGACCAAAGAATTAAACTTAGCTGCATTAAAATCAAAAACAGAAACTGGTGCAGAAGCACGCTATTTGGTAGCTGAGCAACAGTTGAAAGCTAAACAATTTGATAAAGCTATAGAGTCAGCATTTGATATTGCCAATACATTTTCATCGTACGATTATTGGGTGGCTAAAGGCTTTATCTTAATGTCGGATGCATACGTAGGCAAAGGAGATAAGTTCCAAGCGAAGGCTACACTAGAGAGTGTAATTGAGAATTATGAAAATGATTCTGATGATGTCTTGAAAACTGCGAAAGAACGTTTACAAAAATTGAAATAACAAGAAATAGGATATAAGATGAAATTGCATAAAACAGTATTTAAGAATTATGCTATAGTAGCATTGTTATTAGGATTGGGGCAACAAGTCTCTGCACAAGTTGATCCCGAAAGACCAGTAACGATTGATTCTTTTGATGTAGTCCGTGACTACAAGCCTATTCTTGCTGATGCGGTAAAGATTCGTCGTAGCCCAGATATGACAAATAAACGAGCGTATATGCCCAAATTGTCCTATGGAAATGTTCCTGACAAAAAATTGGATATCAATACGGGGCTTAAAGAACTGACTGTTCAAGAATTGCCATTTACGCGTGTACAAGATATAACGTCTAACTTTGTGAAGTTGGGTGTTGGTAATCTAGGGACTATTCTTGGTGAAGCATATATAGCAAATGAAGAATACGAAAATTTACGTTTTGGTGCATTTTTGAAACATTTGAATCAGAAAGGTTCGCTAGAAGAGCAAAAATTCTCGAGACAAGAGATTGGTATTTTTGGACGTCGTGTTTTGGATGCCTTTACGGTTGACGGAACGGTTGGTTACAATCGTTATGCAACGCGTTTTTACGGGATCCCAGTAGATTTGAGTGGTTTTACTCTTAATCCATCAAAAGAAGCGCAAGCATTTAATGATATCTACTTCACAGGCGAATTGACAAGCAACTTTGATCCAAATAATGAAGAAGCAATTTCTTATTCTGCAAAATTGGATGCGTATACATACAAAGATAAATTTGATGGTAGCGAAAATTCAATCGCATTGTCGGGTTATTTAAATAAGCGCGTTCGTACATTCAATATTGGAGCAAACGTTGCTTTAGATTATAATGGAATTGGTGGAGTAGGTGATGGTTTGGGTAAATTTAAAAACTCTGTAGCGAGTATCAATCCGTATATCAGCTTCAAAGGAACAAATTATACATTGACTTTAGGGGGCAATATAGTTTCAGAGTTTGGCGACGAAAGCAGGTTTAATATTTTCCCAGCAGCTGAAATTGATTTTTCTTTGGTTCCGGGCTATATTCATTTGTTTGGTGGGTTGAATGGTGGAGTGCAAAAAGCTTCTTATAAACAACTTACGCAGTTGAATCCTTATTTAGGTCCAAACCAAACTTTTCAAAATCAAGTAGATCGTTTGCATGTCTTTGGTGGTATCAAAGGGAATGCTGGCGCGACATTTGGATATAAAGCAAAAGTTATTTATAAATCTATTGAAGGATTACCTTTATTTATGAATAGCCTTGATGCACCATTTCGTTTTGATTTAGTTTATGATGGTAATGAGGATGACCAAACAAAGTATTTCGGTATCGAAGGCGAAATTAATGTTCGTTTATCACAGTTAGTAAATTTAGGAGGTCGTCTTAATATTGATGGCTACACAATGGCGACGCGAGATGAGGCTTGGCATACGCCTAAATTGCGATTAGCGGCAAATGCACGCTTTAATATCTCAGAAAAATTGTATATTGATGCAGAAGCATTATTTCATGGATCGACATGGGCAGCTACATATGATTATGATTTAAATTTATCTCCTGCTCGTATAGAGAATTCGTATCGTAAAGTAACAGTACCTGAGTTTTTTGACTTAAGCGCTGGAGCTGAATACAAAGCGATGTCTAATTTGGGGATATTTATTAAAGCAAATAATATTTTTAACAAAGAATACCAACGCTATCTGTATTACCCAAGATTGGGTTTCAACGTGATAGGTGGGGTTAATTTTTCATTTTAACAAATAGAATTATAACTTTGCATCAGATAATTATAGTTTAAATAGATGATTCTAGGAAGACAAGTAAATTCTTTGCTCCAAAGACATTCAGCAGTGTTTGTTATTGGTTTAGGTACGTTTAGGCGTATCCGCACTTCTGCGTCTTATGATGCTAAGCGTAATGTTGTTTTACCGCCATTGAGTTATATCGAATTTGAACATGATGCTTCGGATGGATATGATTTTTCTTTGTATGTACAACAGAGTAATCAAATAGAAAAAAGCGAAGCTGAATTACTCTTACAAAAAGAAGTTGACAAGCTAATTGACATTATACATACAGATGGTCAAGCTACAATTGATGAACTTGGATATTTGGTGGCATATGGCAATTCTTTTATATTCAAACCGTTAGATTTAAGTGGTTTTCAGTTTGTGCCAATAGAAGACCCATATCAAAATCCTGTCGGAGATGATAATGAAGCTTCAGCCATTAGTGATGAAAGTTCACCTATTGCAGCAGTTACGGGGATAGCAAATGCAGTAGAACAGGAGTCTGCTCAGTCTACTACCGTAGAAGAACCTGTATATTCTTTCCCACATGCTGGACAACCTCATGATCTTTTCGAAGAAGAAAGTCCAAAAAGAAATAATGCTATAGTCTATGTTTTACTGGCTGTGGTGGCATTAGTAGCCTTAGGAGGAATTTACTATTACAGCATAATTTCTAAAAAATTAGATAATGTTGATCAATATCTAAATTCTATTGATTCAGTAGATATAGAAGCAGATACACTAACTAATTTAGTAGATTCAAATGCATTACTTCCTTTAGATTCCTTGGTGTCAAACGAAGCTGATTCATTGTTATTAGTCGAGCAAAAAGTAGAAAAACCAATCGTGGAAGAGCCGGTTTTGCATAAGTACACGATTGTCATAGGAACGCATCCAAAATTGGAACAGGCACAGCAAGAGGCGGCGGACTATAATAAAAAAGGTTTTAAGCATGTACGGGCATTGCCATCTAATTTAGAGAAAAATAGAAAGAAAGTAATCTGGGACACTTACCCAACAAAAGAGTTACGTGACTCAGCTTTACGCTATGTACAAAAGAATGTCAAGTCAGACGCTTGGCCAACAGTTTTATAAGAAGTAAATAGAAACCAATAAAATAAATAGTATTACATATTATGTCATTCATTCAAGACAACCCAATCGTAGATTCATTGAATCAACTACAACAACAAGCAATTGCCGTAGCGCCTCCAGTAGAGGATCAAAATCTTATTCAATTACTTATGAAAGGTGGTTGGATTATGATTCCAATCGTAATATTGTTTTTCATTGGATTAGTGATATTTATCGAGCGTTATATTACAATCAGTAAAGCTTCTAAATCAGATGGTAATTTGATGGCTCAGATTAAAAGTAACGTATTGTCAGGCAAATTAGATTCTGCAATAGCAGTATGTCGCTCTAGTAATTCTGCTTTAGCGCGTATGCTTCAAAAGGGTTTGACTCGTGTGGGTCGTCCAATTAAAGATATTGAAGGAGCTATCGAGAACGCAGGTAAATTGGAAGTTTCTCGTTTAGAAAAAAACATTAATATATTAGGTATTATCGCAGGTATCGCACCGATGCTAGGTTTCGTTGGAACTATCTTTGGTGTAATTCAAATTTTCCGTGAGGTAGAAATTGCCGGTGGTATTGATATAGGTTCAGTTTCAGGAGGTCTTTATGTTAAAATGATTGCGTCAGCTTCAGGATTGACGATTGGTATTTTGGCATACATCGGTTATCATATCTTGAATATGATGGTAGAGCGTTTAATCCTTAAAATGGAAACCGAAGCAGTTGAGTTTATTGATTTATTAGATGAACCTGGGGTTTAATCGAGAACCAATTTTATAATCGGATAGACCATGAATATAAGAAATAGAAGAGGAAAACCGACAGCAGAAGTACATACGGCTGCGTTGAATGATATCATGTTCTTTTTGATGTTATTCTTCTTGTTGGCTTCAGCAGTAGCAAACCCTCAAGTGGTGAAATTATTGTTGCCAAAATCAAGTGCAGGTGAGCAATCAGTAGCAAAGAAAACAGTTACAGTATCTATAACTGCTGATTTGGCATATCATGTAGACAAGCAAACTGTACCTTATGAGGCTTTGGAACAGACATTGCAAGCGCAAATGAATGCAGGAGAGGAAGTTACTATTATGCTTTATGCAGATAGTACCGTGCCTATCCAAAATGTTATATCCGTAATGGATGTTGCAAACCGTTTGAAAATCAAATTGGTATTAGCAACTGAACCAAAAAAGGATTAATACAATTGATAAATTGACAAATTGAAAGTCGCAAAGTCTAATTAATTTTCAAGTATTTTAATTTTGACTTTTTTAATTTAAAACAATGTATTATCATATAAAAGAAGAAAATAATTTACCCAAAGCAATCGGATATTCGTCTATTGTGATGGTAGTATTGATTGCAATTGGCTATTTCATAGTATTTGGTCAGCCTTCTATTCCAGAATATGGTATGGGAGGTATTGTGGTAAATTATGGTACATCGGATGTGGGTACAGGAGATGATTATATGAGCATTGAGGAACCTTCCATGGACGAAAACGCTAATAATGTACAGCCTGATCGTATTGTCCCTACAGAAACGCCAACCCCTACTCCTACACAGCAAGTAGCTGATAAAGCGGTAGCGACACAAGATATGGAGGATGCTCCTGCTGTAACCAAAACGGAAAAAAAAGTCACTAATCCTGCTCCTGAGACAACTAAGGAAGTAAAAAATAGTACACCAACAGTGAATACCAATGCACTGTATAAAGGCAAAAAGAACAATGGCCAAGGTGCTGGTGACGGTGAAGGTGGTGGAGCTGGAAATCAAGGCTCTGCCTTAGGAGATCCTTTAGCTTCAAATTATGGCGAAGGTGGATCGGGTTTTGGTAATACACCAATTTCATTGACCAGTAGACATTGGGCTGTAAGACCTAATATTGACGATAAAAGTCAATTTTCAGGTGTTGTCGTGTGCGAACTGACAGTAGATAGAAATGGTAATATCATAAGTGTTCGTCCTGGTGTAAAAGGAACTACTTATTCATCACCTACAGTATACAGCATGTTGGAAAGAGAATTGCGTAAAGCAAAGTTCAATACCGTTCCAAATGCACCTGAAAGACGTGTTGTTCACGTTACGATTAATTTCAAAGTTAGATAATTTAGTTTATGCATACTTATACAGAGGTAATCGATTATTTATATAGTCGATTACCTATGTTTACACGCGACGGTGCTTCGGCGTACAAAAAGGATTTGGATCGTACAATAGCACTTTGTGAAGCTTTAGGAAATCCGCAAGAAAAATTCAAAACTATTCATGTAGCTGGAACTAATGGAAAAGGTTCTTCATCGCATATGCTTGCCGCAGTATTGGCAAGCGCAGGATATAAAACAGGCTTGTATACTTCACCACATTTGGTGGATTTTCGTGAACGAATTCGCATTAATGGCGAACAAATTCCAGAGCAATTTGTCGTTGAATACGTCAATTCACAAAAAGAACTGATTGAAGAAATTCAACCATCATTTTTCGAAGCTACTGTAGCTATGGCTTTTGACTATTTTGCGAAAGAAAAGGTTGATATTGCTATTATTGAAGTCGGATTAGGTGGAAGATTAGACAGCACGAATATTATTTCTCCAGAAGTTTGTTTGATTACCAATATCGGTATGGACCACATGAATCTGTTGGGGGATACTTTGGAAGAAATAGCCGCAGAAAAGGCGGGAATAATAAAGCCCCATACACCTATAGTTATTTCTGAAAGCAATGCAATAACAGCTCCTATATTTAATTCTAAAGCTAAACAGGAAGATGCACCTATTATTTTCGCTGACCAAAAGATAGCAGCTCTACGATTGGAAAGGAATGCGTTAACTCAGCGTCTTCAAATAATAAATGACACAGATACGATAGAATATATTTTGGATTTGACAGGTTCGTATCAAATAAAAAACATTGTTGGTGTATTAGCTGTTATAGAACAAATCCAAGGTAAAGGATTTGTAATTTCGGATGAGGACTTAAGCTATGCGTTAGCCAACGTACAAAAGCTGACCGGTTTCCAAGGTCGTTGGCAAACGTTAAGTACCGATCCTTTGGTTATTTGCGATACAGGGCATAATGAAGATGGCATTAAAGAAGTAATTAAGAATCTGAACGAAATTTCATACAACGCATTACATATTGTCATAGGCGCAATGAGAGATAAGGATTTAGATCATATGCTTCCTTATTTACCTAAAGATGCCACATATTACTTTTCGCAACCTGATATGCCAAGAGCAATGGAAGCAAATGAATTATCGGAGAAAGCCAAAGTATATGGTTTATACGGAAAAGTTTCGGGTTCTGTCATTCATGCTCTTAAAGATGCCAAAGCAGCTTATCAAAAGGGCGATTTAATTTTTGTCGGAGGATCAAATTTTGTTGTAGCGGAAATTCTGCAAAATTTAAAATAATTAAAAATTAATAAACAATTGTCTTTTAGACAGACGCGTCCTAAATAAGGAAAAAATGGCGGTGGTTTAATATAGCAGAGATTGCTATATTTAATTCGCTAAAATAATACTACCGCCATGGTAAATATAAACGTATTTTCTCAGATTTTAGGTCTAGTAGACCGTGACATTTTTAATAAATTGGTTCAGAAATACCAATGCGACAAGCATCATAAAGGAATCAACAGTTGGTCACACTTTGTTAGTATGCTTTTCTGCCATCTTTCATCTGCGGATTCCGTTCGTGATATTTCTAATGGTCTGCGTAGTACTACAGGTAACATGAGCCACATGGGCATCTCTAGGACACCCAGCAAGTCCAATTTATC
>NZ_WUQZ01000019.1:0-275 GCF_009829075.1 Sphingobacterium composti
AGGTTCTTTTCAATCATCCCAACAAAAGTCTGCCCTCCCACATAGCATTCGGGTTCCGCCCTATTCTTTTGTGATCAGGTTGATAAACGTTATCAATTTTCTGCATTCTATCCTTCATTAGCTAATTCTCGTGTATTGCTCACTAACTTAAGGTTCATTCCTTCCTTGCTTTGCCGTAAGCAAGTACTACGAAATCGGCTGACTTCTCACAGCTAGCTTTACTCCTTGCTTCTGAAAAAAAAAATTCCACAAGTCTGTGAGATCTCCCCGGGTAA
>NZ_WUQZ01000019.1:294-74268 GCF_009829075.1 Sphingobacterium composti
TTCCACAAGTCTGTGAGATCTCCCCAGGTAAGAACGATAACTTTCCTCTCATGTGTCTGCTACATTTACCTTGATGCTTCTGTACAGTATAGGACTTTAGTTTGTGTTGCAACCTCATCCAGCATCGTAGGCCTTATATGTAGTTTCTGTCCGTCAGACCGAGAGTTTGCCTGTGGCTTCCTTCAGATTCCACCTCACGGTGGACACCCTTGCCTTCGGCTAACACTTCCAACTGTAATGGCGTGTTCGGGACTTGCACCCTAGAGTTATCGCCCATGCCGGGCGCACAACAAAAAACCTGTAAGAGAGATCTTACAGGTTTTTCAATTTAAACATTAAATTTTCTCTGAAGGAGATTATAAAATTTCTCTACCGTTTGAGACTTTTCCGCCCAACCGTTTTTCACTGCATAATTAGACTGCAAAAATGCATCTGCTTCAGCAAAAGAGTCAAATCTATTTAACAATTCTATTGCTTCACTATAAGCAAGACTATAACCATTAAATAAATCTTTAATATATAACAACTTATCATTCAAACTTACTGCAGTTTTTAAGTCTAATGCTTTTTCCTTAGCAGGTGAAGTTTGAAATTGTTGCGTTACATTGACTCCAGCTTGCTTTTGCTGTTTGATAAGTTCGTTAATAGACAAAGGACGTGTCGGAGCATCTTCTACCGCTTGTACTATAGTAGGGGATGTCGGTGTATTTACATTATTCAATACGGGTATCTCCACTTCTTTCGCGGGTACAGTAACAGGAATTATGACTTCTTCTTCCTCTTCTTCTAATACAGGTGCAGATTCTACAACTTGATCAACTTCATCAACAGATTCGATAGGATCTTCCTCTTTAGGAACAATAGGTGCAACCTCATCTATATTAAAGGCAAATTCTTCTTGCTTTATCTCGTCTTTTACTTCTTCTACTATTGGAAGTTCTTCCTGAATCTCTTTAAATACTTCCTGCGTATCATCAACAGATTTTCTAACTTCAGTAGGTGGAGTGAAAATTGTTCTATTTGAAGTATCTTTCGGAGTATCAGCAGATTTTGAAACATGTGCGTGTGCTTTCAATGCTTCAAAATGCTTTGCTAACGATGCCAAATTTGCTTCTAATAAAGTAACATCGACAACATCGATTTCAACTGATCTTTTAATTTCGTTATATTGAGATTGAATATCTAAGAATAGATAATCGATTTTTGACAACAACTGACCTTTTGTTTTTCCCATGGATACGTGTGTTATTTAAACCTTAAGTTTTATTTTGAACAAGTGGAAAACAAAATTGTCTGATAATGACATGCTTTTGGTTTCAACTTCCATTTTATACTTCAAAAATAAGATATAATTTCGATATTCGTAGCGTCAAACGTAGGTAGTTTTGTATTTAATCAAGAATAAATACTTCTTCCTTTATATCAAAAAATATGCTTTTTTCAGAACATTATTTCAGTCAGAGAGATAGACAAGTGGGTAGTATTGAGGTGATTTGCGGTTCCATGTTTTCTGGTAAGACAGAAGAACTTATTCGCCGTATGAAAAGAGCACAATTTGCTAAGTTGCCCGTTGAAATATTCAAACCTGCCATCGATATTCGTTATGCAGAGAAAGAAGTGGTGTCACATGACAGCAACAGTATCCCATCAACTCCCGTAGAACATTCCTCAGCTATCTTATTATTAGGAGGAGATGCCAAAGTAATTGGAATTGATGAAGCACAATTTTTTGATGATGAACTCCCAAACGTTTGTATACAACTGGCGAATCGTGGAGTACGAGTAATTGTTGCAGGATTAGATATGGATTATCAAGGAAGACCTTTTGGTACTATGCCCAACATCATGGCAATAGCTGAAGATGTTTATAAAGTGCATGCAGTATGCGTCAAATGCGGCGCTCCCGCAAACTATTCATTCAGAATTACAGAAGATGAAAGTGTTGTGCTACTCGGGGAAAAAGAAAGCTACGAGCCACGTTGTAGACATTGTTACTATATTAATAACGATATATAACAAGAAAGACTTCGAAATTCGAAGTCTTTCTTGTTTATAATTGCCCCACAATCATCGGATCCAAAGGTGTAACTTTGGAACGGTAACGGTGAATTAATTTCCCTTTTTCATTAATTAAAAATTTCTCAAAATTCCAATTGATATCTCCTGTGAAATCAGGGTTAGGCTGAGCTGTCAAATATTTGAACAAAGGATGAATATTTTCACCTTTGACATCTATTTTCTCAGCTATCAGGAATGTAACTCCATAGTTTTCTTCACAAAAAGTAGCGATATCTTCATTACTTCCAGGCTCTTGATTTCCGAAATTATTAGTCGGAAAACCTATAATAACTAGATTTTTGCCATACTTTTTATGCAATTCTTCTAAGTCTTTATATTGCTTTGTAAATCCACATTTGGATGCAGTATTAACTAATAATAATTTCTTGCCTTTATACTGAGACAATTTCACTTCCTTACCATCGATTGATTTGAATGAGAAATCATGAACCGAAGATGGCGGAAAAATGAAGTTTAAGATCATTAAGAATGTTATCATTTGATTGTGATTTAAAAGGAAAAATTATTTGATGTTTCGCGCTCGATTACATAATCGAACAAATCGTAAATAGGACTTGCAAGAATTTTGCCAACTTTAACGCCATGCATTTGACATACTTGACGGATATTCATATCAAAAGTATAAGCTACTCTACCCACAAAATTTACTGTATATTCCCAATAATTGGGGTATGTCATAATATTAGTTCTTACGAACTCATCAAACCCCTCAGATAATAACTTATCTATATAAGGATGTGTACGATGCTCGGACATAAAAGGAATGAAAGATGCTAAATATGAATTTGGTCTTTCCTTTTGGTATACATTCCTTATCACATTATCTTTCGTGAGCCGGTATTTCTCCGAAAAGGCCTTCGCAATATCGCGAGGCATTGTACCATATAAAAAATTAGTAATCAATTTTTTTCCAAACCAAGCACCTGATCCCTCGTCACCGAGAATATATCCAATACCATGATGACTTGGTAACAAAATCTCTCCATCGTAAAAACTAATATCAGAACCTGTTCCTAGTGTAGCAATTAACCCCTTAGTGTCTTTTAATGTAGCATAAGCAGCTCCCAACAAATCAGATTCTACAGAAATAAAAGCATTTGGAAAAAGTGTAGTCAGCGCATTGGAAACAATCTCCCTTCTATCTGGAGTAATACTGCCTGCTCCGAAAAAATACACCTCTTTAATTTCTTCTGAATAAGGGATAATCTCAGGAACATCCTTCATCACCTTTTCAATCTCCTTTTCACTCACGAAAAAAGGATTCAATCCTTTCGTTTTAAAAAATAAAGGTTTGCTGTCAGGTAGATTTAACATCCAATCCGAACTTGACGAACCACTATCCGCAACTAGTATCATTATTCGTGTTTAGTTTAACTTTACTCTCCCAAATATAACAAATCCAAGTAGAGTTTTAGCGATTCAAAATTGTATTATTATTAATATTTTGAACTCCACACCAATAATTCTACCTTTGGTTAAATTCTCAAAAGCACTTAACGCATGGCTAAATCTATACATTTTGAATTATCTTTTTCTGAACCGCAGGCGCATTATGTAGATGTGCTGATGATTGTCCAAGGATTTGAAAACGAAGAATACATAGACATCAAAATGCCTGTATGGGCACCTGGCTCATATCTTGTAAGAGAATATTCTAAAAATGTAGAACGACTAACTGCTAAGGACAACTTAGGGTCTTCTATTAAAACGCAAAAAATCAGCAAAAATACCTGGCGTGTATTCCATCCAAGTGAAAATCTAACAATTAGTTATTCGGTATATGGTTTTGAAATATCTGTACGTACTTCATTCATTGATGATTCACGTGCTTATTTGAGTCCAGTAGGCACTTTTATGTATGTGGAGAAACATCTTGATTTAGAAGCTACTGTAAAAATTCATTTATACGAAACTTGGAATAAAGTTTCTACTGGATTACAAAAGGTATCTGTTGATAATATTTTCCACGCTCCTAATTTTGACATTCTATTTGATTCCCCTATTGAAATTGGCAATCAAGATACTTGGTCATTCGATGTGGACGGAATATTACACGAATGTGCGATGGTAGGTGAAGCAGATTACAATAAAGATCAATTAACGGAAGATATTACTAAGATTGTAAGAGAAGAAAATAAAATCTGGGGAACGAATCCAAATGATTATTACCTAATCGTCACACACAATTATCAGAATGGTAGCGGAGGTCTCGAACATTTGAATTCGACTATACTAGCGGCTTCACGCTTTAGCTATTCACAACCAACCTCGTATAAAAACTACTTAAGTCTAGTGGCGCACGAATACTTTCACTTGTGGCACGTGAAACGTCTTCGTCCGAATGAATTAGGGCCATTTGATTATGAGAATGAAAATTATACTACTGGTCTGTGGATTATAGAAGGATTCACGTCCTATTATGATAATTTAATTATTCGTCGCTGCGGTTTTTACGATGAGATTGAGTATTTACAAAAATTAGCAGTAGATTTTAATACCGTGTATAATCGTCCTGGATATTTGTTGCAAAGTGCTGCTGCATCAAGCTTTGATACTTGGATCAAACAGTATCGTCCTGACGAAAACTCTCATAATGTAGCAATTTCTTATTACAACAAAGGCGCAATGCACGCAGTAGCACTGGATCTTAAAATAATTGCAAGTACAGCAGGTAAAAAGCGTCTTGATGATATATTGAAAGCGGCTTATGAACATTTTTATCTTATCCAAAATAGAGGTTTTGAAGAAGATGAGTTTCTAGCTTTAGCAGAAGAGGTAACTGGAGTAGCATTAGGTGATATATTTGCAGCTGCCTATACAGCAGAAGATATTGATTACAACAAATATTTCAATCTTGTAGGTTATGAATTAATTGACAATGCCGAAGATCAAGATCACCAAAGTTTAGGAATAAAAATTGGAAGCAATGAAGGGCACACAATTATTAAAAATGTTGATCGCGATTCTGCAGCTTGGAGAGCAGGACTAAATGTAGGTGACGAATTGATTGCTATTAATGGGCATCGCATTGAGATTAACGGAAGAGTATTTGACTATTTCTTATCAAAAAGCAAAGAAAATGATATTGTAAACATTCTCATATCTAGAGATGGTTTGATACGCGAGATATCAGTTACATTAATACCATCAAATAAAAAATCGTTTAGTATTCAGCGATTAGCTACCGCTACTGCAGAACAGCGTCGCTTAGGTGATATTTGGTTATCCTTAAATTCGATATAAAATAATAGTGGCTTTTCTAATCAGAAAAGCCACTATTATTTTTCTACTTAAAACTTATATCGAATAGAAAAACCTATTGGATCAAACAAACGAATGGTTGATTCTTGTACGAAATCAAAATAAGGTTTAACATCCAAAGATATAGCGATAGGTGCAGTAGGTAAACTATATTCCACTCCTACTATACCATCAATACTTAAAGAAAGCTCTGAATTTTTTGGGATATGTACGCCCTCATTATTTGTGTAACCTTTATACGTATAATTCCCAAGACTTCCTCCGAAACCATAATACCAACTAAAGTTGTTCAACGGTAATTCTTTATGATACTCGTATAATCCAACTAATCTAAATGTGCTTGAGGAAGAATTACTACGTACACTCAAAATACCTTCAAGTGCTCTATCTTCTGCTAATGTATAGCGGTAATTTAATCCTGAAGCTGAACCGAAACGCAACCCTACTGCATGTTCGCTGGTTAATTGAGCAGAAGCATCTTTTCCAAGAAAAATTGCTGCCGCAATCAAAAAAATATTACGTATTGCTTTTTGCATAGATAATTGAAATTTGATAAGTTCCAAAAATAAGATAATTTAAATGTTATCACTAATAAAATTCGTTAACGTGTGTTAATTACTAATTTTTACTAAATTTTACTTTCATTCTTGATATTTTATCTTTAAATTTATTATGCCAACATAGTTTTATAATAACCACTTATAAATAAAAATCGTACACCATGAGTAAACCAACACGATTATTTGATTATTTAAAGAGTAATATTGATACAGCAGGCCGTAACCTTAAACTTGCAAAAAGAGAAAACGGTGGCTGGAAAACCTATGACAAAAACGAGGTGATCCAAATAGTAGACAGTATTAGTAAGGGTCTTGTTGCAAAAGGTATCAAAAAGGGTGATAAAGTTGCCTTAATGTCTGGAAATAGACCTGAATGGAACTTCGTAGATTTCGCTTGTAATCAACTAGGGGTAGCAATAGTGCCTCTTTATCCTACGCTCTCACCCCAAGATTTATCCTATATAGTCAAGGATGCAGAAGCAAAAATGCTCTTTGTAAGTAATCAAGAACTGGTGTTTAAAGTAGAAAAAGCAGTAGCAGAAAACAATCTAGAATTAGAAATCTACACATTGGATGAAGTTCCAAATCAGCGGCATTACAGCGAATTAATTGAATATGGAAAGCAGCAAGACACAGATTTAAAGCCTTATAATGACGCTGTACAACCTGATGATTTACTGACACTGATTTATACATCTGGCACTACTGGCAAACCCAAAGGCGTCTATCTAACGCATGAAAATATAATGAGTAACGTAGGTGCTTGCGTACCCCTATTGACGGATGAAATTAAAAAGGCTTTAAGTTTTCTACCATTATGTCACATATTCGAACGAATGGTGGTATACATGTATATCTCCAAAGGGGTAAATATTTATTACGCAGAGAATCTGGATAATATAGTCGTAGATATCAATGATGTAAAACCAGATGTGTTCACTACTGTACCGCGCGTATTAGAAAAAGTATATGATAAAGTAATAGAAAAAGGTAAAGCCCTAACAGGAATTAAAAAATCTTTATTTTTCTGGGCAGTGGAGTTAGGTCATCAATATCAAGAGCCAAAAGTCAACGGAGCATGGTATAACTTTAAGTTAGCTATCGCACGAAAACTCATATTTTCGAAATGGCAACAAGCACTCGGTGGTAATATCAAGTTTATTATTTCAGGGGGAGCGGCATTACAACAACGCTTGGCACGTGTTTTTTGGGCAGCCGACATTAAAGTTTTAGAAGGTTATGGCTTGACGGAAACCTCTCCAGTAATCGCTGTAAACTCATGGGATCCAGACGATGTGAAATTTGGTAGTGTTGGTCGAGTTTTAAAAAATTTAGACGTCAAAATAGCAGAGGATGGAGAAATTTTGGTAAAAGGACCTTCTATTACGGTAGGTTATTATAAAAACGAGGAAGCTACAAAAGAAACAATAGATTCTGACGGCTATTTGCACACGGGTGATATTGGAGAATTAACAGCAGATGGCTTCCTAAAAATTACTGACCGTAAAAAAGAAATTTTCAAAACTGCTGGAGGCAAATACATTGCACCACAAGTGATGGAAAACAAATTGATGGAATCTGTGTTGATAGGACAGGTAATGATTGTAGGAGAGAATAAAAAATTTCCGTCAGCGTTAATCGTTCCAGCGTTCGAAGAGCTGGAAAAATATTGCAAGATAAAGGGAATATCTTTTGATTCACGTGAATCGTTATTAAAAAACCCTCAAATTCTCGAGAAATATCAACAGGAGATTGATAAAGCCAATGAAAACTTTGGTCACTGGGAAATGGTTAAAAAATTTGTATTATTGCCTAAGGAATGGACAATTGACAATGGCGAATTGACTCCAAAACTATCATTGAAAAGAAAGATTATTCTTCAAAAGCATGAAGATGAAATCAACAAACTATATGCAGAATAAAGAAGAACACAATACTATAAATGAAAAAGAGCCTTTTATCCAAAAGATAAAAGGCTTTGGCAAATTATTAATAAACAGCGGAAATGGATTCGCCGAAGACAATTGCATGAAGCTTAGCGCCTCGCTGGCCTACTATACTGTTTTCTCTATCGGACCGCTTATTATTATTTTGATTTGGGCATTGGGTTTTTTTTACGGCAGTCAACTAGAAGGTCCAGACGGTGCGCAGCATAAAGTTATTACAGAATTGAATGATATCTTTGGCCCCGAAATAACGAAACTTTTAGATAATGCCATCAAGCAGATTTCGTTAGAGAATAAGTCTAGTTTTGGATTATTTATTGGTATTATCACTTTAGTGATAACCTCGACAACAATCTTTGTGGATATTCAAAATTCTATTAATTTAATTTGGAAAGTAAAAGCTAAACCAAAAAAAGGCTGGTTAAAATTGATTATCAATAGATTGATATCCTTCTCTATGATTTTGGGATTGAGTTTTTTATTAATGGCTTCCTTATTAATAAGCAGTGTAATTGGTATAATCACCAAAAACCTCGAAGTATTGCTGGATCGATTCAATATAGAACATTTTAATATAGAATTTTGGAGTTGGGTGAATAGTGGTGTTACCTTTGTGGTTATCGCCTCGCTTTTTGGGTTTATTTTTGCTTTTCTGCCAGATGCAAAAGTTCGCTTTAAAGACATATTGGGCGGTTCGATATTTACAACTATCCTCTTTATGATTGGTAAATACGGTATATCCTTATACCTTTCTTACAATGCTACTGCGACTGCTTATGGTGCAGCTGGTTCCATTATCATCCTATTGGGATTTGTTTATTACTCCGCTGCCATTCTCTATTTTGGCGCAGAATTCACTAAAGAATACGCCATAAAATACGGAAGAGGTATTACACCTGCTTCCTACGCTGTACTTGTCAAACAAACAGAATTGGAAATTGATCCTGATACAGGGAAACGCGAACTTGTTAAAAAACACAACGAACCTGTTCAATAGTGAAAGATCAGAGTGTAAAATATATGTTGTTGGCGGGATTTTTCTTCGCCATCATGAATGTCTGTGTCAAATTCGTATCTCATCTTCCCACCTTAGAAGTGGTTTTATTTCGAAGCATCTTTAGCTTTGTCGTGACCTATTATTATTTAAGGAAGAATAATATTCCACCATTGGGTAATAATATTCCGGTACTCACAATGCGCGGTATAGCTGGATGCTTGGGCTTAATCGGTTCGTTCTATACACTACAACATATACCATTAGCATCAGCAGTAACTATTAATTACCTATCTCCCTTTTTCACAGCGATTTTGGGGATATTTATTGTAAAGCAAAAAGTTCGCCCTATTCAATTCTTGTACTTCGCACTCTCAATTGCTGGAGTGTTTATGTTGAAAGGATTTGATTTTCGAATTTCAACGTTGGACGTAACAATAGGTCTAGGAGCTGCACTATTTGCAGGACTAGCCTATAATATGATTTCAAAAAGTAAAGGCAGCGAACATCCTTTAGTGGTAATCTTCTATTTTCCGCTATTAACAATTCCTGTTGTAGGAATCCTAAGTATTTTTGATTGGAAAAATCCAGTTGGAATCGATTGGCTCTACCTTTTACTGATTGGTATTTGTACACAAATAGCACAATACTACATGACATTATCCTATCAAACAGCTAACCTTGCAAAAGTAGCGAGCTTGAATTATTTAGGTGTTATATATGCTTTGGGATTTGGTTACATCTTTTTCCATGAAACCTTTAATACTATGAGTCTAATAGCTATACTCGTGATTTTGTTAGGAGTATTTCTTAACTTATTTGACCAAAAATTATTTAAGCGACTACACAATGATTAAACGAAGAAGAGTCAATTTGATTGATTGACTCTTCTTCGTTTTAGTTATAAACTTTATACCTAGTTCACATTATAATAATAAACCGTACGACCTAATCGACCAGTGCTATCCATACCCTCTACTACGACTTTGTACTTACCATTTCCGTCTGCATTGTAGAAATCTAATGTAGCCTTACCATTATCATCTAGCTCAACAGTAGGATTCCAATAAACGGTAGTTCTATAATCATTTGTAGCTTTTTGCGCATCTGTTTCGTATTTCGGAGCATAGAATTTACGCTCTTTTATATATCCTAAAGGAAACAAATCAATTACATTGGTTTTTGGTAGCATAGCCTCAATCTGTGCCAAAGTCATACGAGGACCTTTAGGCTTTTCTTTTTTCGTAATGATAGACACTACACCATCGTTTTGGTATAGGTTTCTTACTGTCCCTAAATCATCACGTGTAAAAATCTCTACGGCTTCTATTTCTGACGGACTAATTGAATTCAACGTATTTTCGTCAATTGGCATACCGTTCAAAAAGATCTGTACAGGAACACGGCTACCTTGATTATAACTTCTAGTCAAATAATATTTCAAGGTATTAGAATCGTAAGTAATTCCTGTCAACATTGTATTCAAACACATCGTCAATACATTACACCCATTGAATCGATCGCCCTCAATACGATGATCCGCCATGGAAAGTCCCGTTAATGATGAAAATTCTTTACTTGTACGTTGTACTCTACGGTCTGCCGTTACAGTCACTTCATCGATTAAGATAGATGTTCTAAATTCATTTTTACTATTTGCCAAATAATTAGACATTTCTTTATCAATATTCAATACATCATTTGCTTTATATGGGTTATTTTCGTCAACGGAAGGAAAAAATGATTGATCCATATTAATGACAATATTGCGGTAATTGTCATTACTACGCGCATTGATTATTACTTTTACCGAGTCAGGAAAGTTCAAATTTTCAAAAGCGAATCGCCCATTATTATCTGTGTACGTATCTTTGCGATATCCTCTAGAAGGTATAGAAAGCAACAATCCACCATTAGCGACTGTCTTACCTGTATTCAAACGCAATGTACCTGTTAAATTGATGCCTTGCTCTGGTAAAAATTCAGCACTAATTTTTGGATATTTTTCTGCGATTAAATCATCATACGAAAATCTTCTGAATCCTTGTGTCAATAATAAAGCATCTAGAGCTTCTTTACGATTGGCTACTGACTCATCAAAGTAATAATTCGGTTTCTCAATAAAACCTGTCAAATCCGAAGTCAACAATAGATTACTAAGAATTGTGTTCTCTTGGTGATCGTCGAATGGAGTTTTGGCTTCATCGATTACAGAGATGGAAAGATTAGTTGCAGATTTGTCCGATGTTATATTTACAATATCCAAGATGACTTTATCTTTCTTCTTATAAGCTGATTTGTCCGTCTTAACTTGAATAGCAAGATTTTCTGCGAAATCATGGAATACTAAACGCTCGCTAATAGCTTTGCCTGAAGCAGTCATTAATGTAAATTGCATCAAGCCATTAGGCATTTCTTTTGCAGGAACGCTGATTACAGTGCTTGGATTTTTGATGGTTACTTGCGCCCCATAAATTAAATGACCATTCATTTGTCCAAAAATATAATACGGATGATCTTGTATTTTACTCAAATACGTATCACTTGTAACTATTTCGAGTTGTACTGCATCGGCTGACGAATTCTTTAATGTTACATTAATCCCGTCAGACTTTACCGTGGGCAAATCATATGTACGCTCTTGTCCATTAATTGTGACTATAGCTTTGTATGCCTCGTTTGCTGCTGGCACAAAATTGGTGTACCCCATACCTAAACCCAAATCTTCGAATTCAACTACAGTTGACTTTTTTGCATTTATAATTTTTCCTTTTACACGGACACTTTTCCCGTGAGAATCAATTGCTTTAAATGCGATTTTCTTATCTACACCAGCCAACAATTCTCCACCTTCGGGGAAAAATTGAACATCATAATCTGCTAAGGCATTTTTTAAAGGGAAATCCCCCACCATCGCTGATTCGCCGTCAATCTTGACGATTAATCTCCCCTTCTTAAAAAGTTCTTTTTCCTTAGCAGAAAAAGAAATCGTTGCGCGACCTAGGTCATCAGTTTCACCTTTGCCTTTATCGAATGGGTCCCAACCATCTATGGTTTCCCAAGTGAGTTTCTTACGAGCCAATAAACCGCCGTTACTATCTCTAAATTGAATGGTTGCTTTAGTTTTATTTCCATCTGTGGCATAAGTAATCTCAGACCCTAGCTTTTTATTAATAGCATCTCCAACTGTAATGATCTTATTGAATAAATAATTTACATCAAAATTCATCATCCATTTAGTATAAGCTCTAAAACGGTAATTATCTTGTTTTATGACCTGTGGGTCGAGTACATAAAATCCTTCACCACCATTGTTTTTCAATGGAATACGCAATGTTTGAATCAATGAATCTCTTCCATTAATAATATCTACATAAGCAATTTTACTTGGATCGTATTCCAATTGATTGGTGTAAAGGTATGTCTTAAACCATAGGGTATCACCAACTGCATAATACGGCTTATCAAAATGAAGGTGTACCTTTTCTACAGGATATACACCTAAATATTTTTGTACACGCTCCACAACTGTATTTATTGGAATTCGAGGTAGTTCTTGTGCACGAAGGGAGTTGATTTGAATAATTAATAAAAAGAATACGGAAAATATAAGGTTTATCTTTTTCATCTATACAATGTATTTAGCTAAAAATACAAATTTTAAAATTCTTTAGGACATAATAGATGCTATTCTGTGTTATTTTAACAATTTTTATAAAAGAGGTGCCATCAGACGACATACTGAATCGGCTGCTCTTTTCCAACGCGGTCTAGATTTCCAAGCCCGAATAGTGAGTAAATCAGCATCTTGCTTATCTATTTCAAATTGTTGCGAAAGCTGCTTTGCAAAAGTGTGATCCGACACCACCGCAGCGATTTCATAATTAATATAGAAACTTCGAATATCGAGATTGACAGTACCAACAAAAGATAGTTTATCATCAATTACTGCCGTCTTAGCGTGCAAAAACCCTTTATTATATAGGTATACTCTCACACCACGTTCTAATAAAGGTTTTAGAAAAGAAAAAGAAGCATGTTGCACAAAGAATGAATCAGAAGTACTCGGCACCATGAGTTCTACTTGTACACCGGATGAAGCAGCAATTATTAATGCACGCTCCAATTCTTCACTAGGAATGTAATAAGGTGTGCAAAGTTGAATTTTTGTACTAGCCTCTCCTATTGCGATTAACAAAGCCTCCATATTAAATGGGCCAATAGAAGCTGGATCACTAGACACAAAACCAACACCCGCCAAACCCTTTACTTCACTATTATCTTGTAAGGCTTGCAAATAGCCATCTTCCAAATAAAAAGATTCTCCATCCGTTTGATTCCATGAATTCCAAAACGAAATCTGCAATAGATTAATGGCTAGACCACGCACACGGAGTGAGGTATCACGCCAATACATTTTGGGCGGAGAATCGTCAGAATTTATATACTTATCAGAAATATTAATTCCTCCAACATACCCTACACGTCCATCAATAACACAAACTTTGCGGTGATTTCGGTAATTTGAATTGGCAAGAGAGGTGAATGTTACGGGTAAAAAAGGGTGAAAATCAATTTTAGTTTTTTTCTTTCTACGCATATACTTCACCAAATCGGGAGAACCAAAACTGTCAACAATTAACCTAACCTTTATACCCTCATTTGCCTTTTGTTCAAGAATATTTAAAACTTGTCCTCCAATTTTATCCAATTCAAATATATAATATTCCATGTGAATGGAATGTTTAGCTTCTTCCAAATCCGATAGCAGATATTTGAATTTCTCCTCTCCATTTAGCAATAGTTGTACATCATTATTTAGTGTTGGTGAAGACAAACGTTCTTTTTTCATTAGGCGGAAAACCTTAGAAAGATCTCCAATGTCTTCGTGAATATCTTGTATAAATGATTCTATGATAGGATCTAGCTCTTTCCATTTCTTTTCCAAACGAATTGCTTGCTGCTTATTCAAGCGCTTTATTTTTTTGACTTTCACGAATTTTTGTCCAAAAAAATAATAAAGAAGCATTCCTACAACAGGTAGAAATACGATAACTAATATCCATGCTACAGTTTTAGTAGGATTTCTGTTTTCAATTAGTATGGCGCTTATTATACCGGCGTACAATAGCAATAGCGGTATCCAATACCAATTAATAGCAAATTCGATAAAAGGTTTTAACTGTTCTACTTGCATCAGTAATAGACTCTATTCTGTATGCTAAATATACTATATAAAACTAAAGCCTACAAAATGTAGGCTTTAGTTTTATATAATCCGCTCTTTATCCCAATTTTCAAGATAATCGCCTACTCGTCTAAGGAAAGTACCGCCTAATGCGCCATCTATTACACGATGATCGTAAGACATCGTCAAATACATCATATGACGAATAGCAATTACATCGCCATCTTCGGTTTCGATAACAGCAGGCTTTTTAGTAATCGACCCCACAGCTAGTATGGCTGCTTGAGGCTGATTAATGATTGGCATTCCAAAAATATTTCCAAAAGCACCAATATTTGTAAAAGTGAAAGTTCCACCTTGCGTATCATCTGGTTTCAACTGATTAGCACGTGCACGATTTGCTAAATCATTGACAGCCTTGCTCAATCCTACCAAACTCAATTGATCAGCATCTTTAATAACTGGCACAATCAGATTACCAGATGGTAGCGCTGCTGCCATACCTATATTAATATGTTTACGCTTAATAATTTTATAACCATCAACCGATACATTGATCATTGGAAAATCTTTTAATGCTTTGCTAATAGCTTCAATGATCAAAGGTGTAAAAGTAATATTTTCGCCCTCACGCTTTTTATAAGCATCCTTAACCTTATTACGCCACTTCACCAAGTTAGTAACATCTGCCTCTACCACCGAAAATACGTGTGGCGAAGTATGAATACTTTGCACCATATGATCTGCTATAAGACGGCGCATACGATCCATTTCAATGATTTCGTCACCGTTCATACTTTTTACGACTTGAACAGCAGGTGTTTGAATTGGAGCTGATTTGCGCGTTGAAACTGGCTCAGCATTCAAGCTTGATGAAAAAGACGCTTCTGTTGAGTTACTATTGGAAGTTCCAGCACGGGAAGCAATAAAGTCCAATACATCTTGTTTGGTTACGCGTCCTTCCGAACCTGAACCTACAATATTATCTAACTCGAATTGTGAAACATTTTCCTGCTGCGCAATACTACGTACCAAAGGTGAGTAGAATCTTCCCTCAGAATGTTGTATGGGAGATATTTCTTCTACAGAATCCAACTGTTCTATACCCGGAATTGCCAATTCCTCCTTAATATAAGTTTCAGCTTTTTGCTGATCTACTATTATGTCACGTTCTTGTGCAGTATTTGATGATTCATTCTGTTCACCGCCATCTACTTCAATAAGAGCAATTGCATCTCCCACTTGTGCTACAGTTCCTTGTTCGAAAAGAAATTCTTTCAACACTCCATCAACTGGTGAAGGTACTTCAGAATCCACCTTATCTGTAGCAATCTCTGCAATAGTATCATCTTCTTTAACCACATCACCAATGGATTTCACCCACTTTGTGATTGTTGCTTCCGATACACTCTCACCCATTTTAGGAAGAATCAACTTAAATATTGCCATACTGATTTTGTGTTTTATGTTACTAAATTAAATAATTAGGAATAGAATCCCTAAAAACAAAATATAATATTTTATATCCTCTCTTTAACAATAGAATATTTCTAAATGCTCTTGTCATCTACATACATATTCCAAAGCATGGCATAGGCTTGAGCAACTGTTCTTTCAATGTTGATTAAACGATCATTATGAAAATGAAAAAGTTTTATTTTTGTTTGGTACTTTCCAGTTACCGCAATCCAAACCGTCCCCACAGGTTTCTCAGGAGTGCCTCCTCCTGGACCTGCAATACCACTGGTTGCAATAGCATAGTCCGCACCTGCCAATTTTTTTACACCTTCTGCCATCTCGATCACTGTTTGCTCACTCACGGCTCCATGAATCATTAATGTAGATTCTTGAACACCTAACAAATTTTGTTTGATGCTATTATGATATGCGACAATTCCACAATCAAACATAGCACTTGCTCCCGAAATGGCCGTAATTCCTGCTGCAATACTCCCACCTGTACAACTTTCAGCGGTAGCAAATTTTAAATTGTCCGCACTAAAAGCTTCTACAATTGCTTGTTCGATAGTTACATCCTTTGTGGAAACTACATGCTCTTTCAATCGCTCTACTAATTGTGCATGATAATAATCAATGCTTATTTGGGAGCCGCCAATTTGAGTTAGTCGCAATCTAACTAATCCCACTTTAGGTAAATAGGCTAATTTAATATTATTAGGCAATGATTCTTCAATATCGACTATTTTTGCAGCTAAGAAAGATTCGCCCAGTCCTATCGTAATGATGTGTCGGTGTTCAATTGTTGATGATGAGACACGTGATGCTATTAAAGGTAACACCCGGTTTGTTATCAAAAATTTCATCTCAAATGGCACCCCTGGTAAGAAAACATAAAGTTTACCGTCTTTCTCTACTAACATTCCTGGTGCAGTTCCGACATCATTGAACAGCACCTGACACCCCTCTAATACATCGGCTTGTGCCTGATTCACCTCTGGCATTACTTTATCAGGAGCGAAGCGTGCAAATAATTTTTTTACATGTGCTAAAACCTCCGCATTCCGAACCAATTTTTTTCCGAAATAATTGGCTATAGTTTGTTTTGTGATATCGTCCTTTGTTGGCCCTAAGCCTCCTGTCACGATAATCAATTTTGCTCTACTAGAAGCTTGATTGAGCGCATTAAATATTGCTTCGGCAGTATCCGAAATTGATGTAATTTGATTAACTCGAATATTCATTAAATTCAATTGCTGTCCTATCCACGCGGAATTAGAATCAACAATCTGACCCAATAAAATCTCATCACCTATAGTTATAATTTCTGCGTTCATAACGCATAGTTAGCAAAAATATTCTAATATGAATAATGACTATTACGTTTTGTCAATTTCAGATCCTGTAGGATTGAGGCTTTAGCACGTATGGTAATATTATAAGATTGGTATCTACCAAATGGAACCCAGCCCACCGACATATCCCAACAATGCAAATCACGATAAATAGAAAAGTTGGTCATGGCTACTTCCTTTTGACGGATGTCATATCCAGAATTAAACTGAATCTTCCACTTTGGGGTTACATTAATATCACCGTGTAAATTAATTGTCGCTGTATAATCACTACGCTCCCGTCTTTGCTCCGTATCAAATCGCTTGAAATACTGCAAACTAAACGATCCTGCCAAATTCCAAGGAATATTAAAATCCACAAATGCATTCGGATCTCTACTTACCCTTGCCAAAGCTTCTGATTGCTCTTTGGTCATATTTGGCATTTGGTTACGCATGGAGTCAATATTATTATTTCGACTTTTGTTTGCGTCTGGATTGAAACTATAATCAAACGATAAACCGAAATTTGTTAACCGTGCTAAACTACCATCTTGTACAGCAAACTTGTCTATGCGTTGCCCTTGATTATCCAATTGATAAGGATCCAAAGTACCGTTGAAATTCAAATTAATTTTTTCATTGAATAAACTGGTTCTTCCAGAAAAAGAGATCGTAGAAAGCTTCAAAGAGTCAGCGGCAAAATTATAGTTACCACTAAAGGTCAATCCTTGCAGAATTGGAATTTTCTTAAAAGCACCTTTTCCAGTTTCAGTTGAATCGCCTTTGTTTCTAACTTTTGCTTCAATATTATTATCCACAGAAAATCCTATACCCATTGATTCACCCGCAGAAGGTCCACCAAACATTGCTCCTTCGAAAATAGAATATTTCCCTAATCGTCCATCTTGGTTTACCCATTCCCTATAAAATCCATATTTCGGATCTCCGAAATCTGGTCTATAATTGAAATTTATAGAGGGTGTTATGACGTGTCGTATAGCTTCTATTTTACCAATTTTCGGGTACATTCCATATACTTTCGTAGACAGACCACTCGACATAGAATAATCATACGCACGACGAAATCCTCCAACAGTATCCTTTACATTAATATATCCATTGATTTCATTCGCTCTATAGTTACGAATTGTTTGTAGATACCAGCGTTCTGTATAATTCACTGATGTATTAAATTGGAAATATTTGAATGCATTCAAACTCAAACTTACAGGGATATTGTGCTGAAAACCATTTGTAAATTGTTGCAACGTCTGCTTACTAAAAAAAGTAGAATCTCCAGTTGACAACGAATTACGACCTTGCAAACTATAGCCCACTGTGATGCGTTGATACCATTTTTGTTCTCCTACACGATCTTTAGAGTCAAATGGATTGAATGTAGAGACGTTAAGTGAAAATTGTGGCAACTCTAAATCTACCTTACCAGTTGACATATCTTGCCTATGTGTGGCACTTGAAGTAAAATTTACTTTACCATCTGCAAACACTTTTCCATAACTAATAGATGATGACATGTTATTACGTGTCAACTCTTGATAATTGTATGTACTTCCCGCTCCAGAATTTTGAAAATATGACGATGTACCAAAGTTTACAGAAGCTGAGAATGAAGTTCCTGGATTAGCTTCTTGACGTTGCGTATGGTTCCAAGTTACGTTAAAATCCTTCGCTCTTTTATAATTATCAGACCCTTCAACTCCAGTAGGTGTCGAAGCGAAACGTATGTTAAAACCACCGCTATATTTATAATTAACTAAATAGTTTGTACGAATAGATGACTCCCATGCTCCTTTTGAATAAAAAGATCCGCGTAATTCAGAATCCCAATAATCATTAAAAGTCAAATACCAACCAAAATCACGTAGTCCGAATCCACGCGTAACATCATCACCGAATGAAGGAAATAAAAATCCAGATTGCTTTTTGTTTGTTTTAGGAAAAAAACCAAAGGGAACCGTTAAAAATTTGAAGGGGATCCCTTGAACAACCAAATGAGGCCATTCGGCAATTACTTGCTTTGATGTTATTAAACCTTTTGGAATTGCAATTCCGAAATGGGTATGCGGAAAAGGTAAGTCACATGTGCTATACATCGCGTGTTGAATGGACATTTCGTCGTAAATATTCTTACGCAAAACACGGGCTTGAATATATCCACCATCTTCTTCAGTCATAATCCCAAAAGTTTTTCCTTCTTGCGATTTGTAGTTATATAGTAGAGAATCTACCGCCTTGGGTGTTTCATTGGGAAAGAGTACAACTGGACGACCTACATATTTTCCTGTATGATCCGTCACACCACTTGCATAAAGCATATTGGTATTACGATCTAAACGTATGTAATCTGCCGAAAGTTCAAATTCTTGATATTTTACTTTTGCACCACTATAAAGATGTATTATATTTTTGCTGACTTCATTCCATGAAGAATCATTTGCAACAATTGTAACGACAGTCTCTAAACCGCTATCACTTTTCATGACAACAGTATCTTTACCATTGGTTAATTTTAAATGATTATTAGCCGTATCTGTAGGAAGAGATGTCGTATCTTGCAAAGTGATATTTGAAGACTGCGTACGGATAGTCTGCGAAAATCCCTCTCCCATTCCCGACACCAGGAAAACTAAAACATATAAAAAACTCGTTAGCGTCTTCAAATTTGAAAATTCTTATATTAAATTTAGCGCAAAAATAAACTATTAAGGACAAAAATAGTCAAAAAACAGCTAGATAAACATGTTATTTTTTTGAATAAAATATTATACTTTATCTTTGTTGTTCAACAGTTTTTGAATCATCACACAAAAATGTCAAAAAAATAAAAATGAAATTTATAAATAGTGTTAAATATATTAGTTTCTACGTCTTAGCTCTTGCTCTTGTTTTAACAACTTCATCCTTCCATGTTGTATCTAATACTGAAATTGATCCTCCAAAAAAAGTATTTACAGTCGTACTTGACCCTGGTCATGGGGGCGCGGCATTAGGTGCAGTGGGACGTCGTTCAAAAGAAAAAGACATTGTTCTGGAAGTTTCTTTAAAATTAAAGAAAGAGCTAGAAGATAAATTAAATATAAATGTGTTGCTGACCCGTACTACAGATGTAGATGTTGCGTTTCGCACGCGCTCTGAAATAGCAAATAAAAATCATGCTGATTTATTTATTTCGATTCACGCGAACTCTGCCAATACTACACGTAGAAAAAATCCACAAGTAACGGGCACAGAAACTTTAGTACTAGGTTTTCACCGAATGAATGAACAAGATGTTGCTATTCGTGAGAATGCGGATATGTTATTAGAAGAAAATTACGAAGAGAATAATGCGGATTTAATTGGTTTTGATCCAAAAGATCCATCCTCTTATATTGTATTCAAAGTGATGAAGCGCCAATATCGAGACCGCAGCATCCGTTTAGCATCTTTGATGCAACATGAATATGCGACATCCAATAGACCGAACAGAGGAGTAAAAGAACAAGGCTTGGCGGTTTTAGCGCGTGCTAGTATGCCGGCAGTATTGACAGAAATTGGTTTTATTTCTAGTCCATCCGAAGAAAATTATATGCTTTCGGAAGAAGGACAAACTGAAATAGTTAAAAATCTTTTCGATGCTATCAAAAATTACAAAGCGGCAGTAGAAAGATAATGAACTAAAGTCAAATTTGGTTGTTTTAAAAAGCTAATATGGTCAAAAATAAAAAAGTTAAGAGTATTATTTGTTCTGTTAAGAATCTTGCAATTGCGCTTGGTCTATTTACATTAATCGGTAGTTTTAATATTCCTTCTATAGATTATTCCTTGGATAATGACAATCCCAAACCTAACGGAAAAATAATTGTATTGGACGCTGGACACGGAGGTAGAGATCCTGGTGCAGTAGGCAAACTTTCACGTGAAAAAGATATTGCGCTAGCAATAACACTCAAACTAGGCAAAAAACTAGAAGCAGAGATTCCTGGTACAAAAGTAATTTATACGCGCAAAACAGATATATATCCTAATCTATACGAACGACCTGCACTAGCAAATAAACATCATGCTGATTTATTTGTATCCATTCACCTCAATGCCGGCGGTACCACCACACGACGTGTGAAAAATAAAAAAGGTCAATGGGTAACACAAAAAGTTTCGAATTCAAGTGCAATAGGTACAGAGACATTTGTCTTGGGATATAGCAATATGGCAAATCAGGATGTTGCCATCCGTGAGAATGCTTCAATCCTTTTGGAAGAAAATCATGAACAAAATTATGGTGGATTTGATCCCAAAGACCCATCTTCATATATCGTATTTAAAGTGTTAAAAAGAAAATACCGAGATCAAAGTATTCGTTTGGCGAAATTGATGCAAGAAGAATATGTGAAAGCTGGAAGAGGTGATAGAGGTATTAAAGAAGGACCTTTTGCTGTATTGAAAACTGCAGGTATGCCAGCTGTATTGACGGAAGTCGGTTTTATAAGCAATACGGAAGAAGAAAAATATCTAATGTCAGAAAAAGGACAAGAAGCTATTGTGAATAGTTTGTTCAATGCAATTAAAAAGTTCTAATTATTCGTATATCTAAACATTTTTTATCTTTATGATGTTATTAGTATATTCATGTAGAATCTAAACAAAGTAACATTGAAATTATCAAACGAAACTAAAGTAGGCGTATTGACAGCTATCGCCATAGCACTATTATTTATCGGATACAGTTTTTTAAAGGGCAACGACGTATTTAGTTCCGAAAATACATTTTACACGGATTATGACAATGTCGATGGATTAGCCGTGTCTAACCCCGTTCTTGTTAATGGTTTTAAAATTGGACGTGTTTCCAAGACCACATTACTAGACAATGGAAAGATTAGAACCGAATTCAAAATAGAAGACCAGTATGACATTCCGTCAAATACGATTGCTCGTATTTCAAATGATGGTTTTTTAGGCGGAAAAGTTATCGTTTTTGATTTAGGGAATAGTAAAACCTATGCACGTGATGGTGATCCTTTGCAATCTGATGTGCAAGCTAATCTTCTACAAAAAGTAGAACCATTGCAAAAGAAAGTAGAAGATCTTGTTGTAAAACTAGATTCAGTTTTATCAGCGGTAAATACAGCTTTAGATGATGAATTCCAAAGAGACTTTAAAACAAGTTTGCGCAGTATATCAATTTCATTGAAAAATGTAGAGAAGATTACGACCGATGTAGAAGGATTAATGGGTTCCGAACGCATACGTCTTGCGAAGATCATGCAAAATCTAGAATCTATAACTAATAATTTCAAAAATAATAGTGAAAGAATCAACCAAATAATGGCAAATCTTGACAACCTGTCATCTGACCTGTCACAAACAGAGATAAAAGCTACGGTAGATAATGCCAATAAGGCAATGAAAGATGTACAATCGATAACAGATAAGATAAATAAAGGTGAAGGTTCAATCGGTCTTTTGATAAACGATGAAAAACTGTATAACAATCTGACTCATGCGTCAGAAAGTTTAGACCAATTAGTTAATGATTTGAAAACTAATCCTGGTAAATATCTCAAAATTTCAATCTTCGGCAAGAAAGATACAAAATAAAAAAATCGGGTTTGAGATATTTCAAACCCGATTTTTTATGATAATGTCATTGTTTTGTCTAGCTAATGTTAAACAATTGTTAAATCAAATTATGATTGTAATATTGGCACAATATTGGTCGTTATTCTAGTAATTCATAATTTAGGTTAATAATTGGTTAGTTAAAAAGTCTGGAGCTCCCCGCTTCAGACTTTTTTTGTTTTAATATCCTTAAAAGTGAAATAGACCTTGATAATCTTTCAATATTTGCGCTTAAAATATCATAATGTTAAAATCTTGTTAAATCTATTTTCACTGATAATATTGGCATAAAAATGGTCGTTATACTAGTAATTCATAATTTAGGTTAATAATTGGTTAGTTAGAAATGTCTGAAGCTCCCCGCTCCAGACATTTTCTTTTTCTATTATTATAATGTTTCTTTCAACCAACCAAAAAACTCACGCTGCCAAACTTGTGCATTGTGTCCTGATAATACCCAGTGGTTTTCTTCTGGCATAAACACATATCTACTTTTAATACCTTTTAATTGAGCTGCCTGAAATGCTTCTTGTCCCTGTCCTATTGGCACACGATAATCTTTTCCTCCTTGGAAAATCAACATTGGGGTGTTCCATTTATCAACATGACGAATTGGGTTGAAGTCTTGATAAGTTTTAGCATTTGCTTTATCCCAATATGGACCTCCTAAGTCATAATTCGCAAAGAACAATTCTTCGGTAGTACCGTACCACGATTCCATGTTGAATAATCCACAGTGTGAAATAAAAGTTTTGAAGCGACCTTCGTGCATTCCAGCTAACATAAATACCGAATATCCACCGTAACTCGCACCTATAGCACCTATTCTATCCGTATCTACATAAGGTTCTTTTTTGAAATCATCGATGGCAGATATATAATCCCGAATTGATTGTCCGCCCCAATCTTTAGAAATATCGTGATTCCATTTTGTTCCCCATCCTGGCATTCCACGACGATTTGGAAGAATAACGATATAACCTTGTGAAGCCATCAATTGAAAATTCCAGCGGAAAGAATAGCCTTGCGTAGTTGCTGACTGCGGACCACCTTGGCAAAATAATAATGTTGGATATTTTTTTGTCGGGTCGAAATCTGGCGGATAAATCACCCACGAAAACAAATCTTCTCCATCTGTAGCTTTAGTGACACGACTTTCTACTTTTGTTTCTTTAAACTGAGCATATTTCGCATCGTTTACAGTTGTAATTGGCGTTATATTTTTGGATTTAAAGTTGTATAGATAAATTTCAGTAGCCTGCGTCATCTTTGTAGATGTAACGACCAAACCATCTTTAGTTTCACCAACTATACTAGAAATATCAAATTGTCCTTGGCTAATTTGTTGAATTTTTGGTAATGCACGAGCATTCAAATTCGTAGGAACATCCACAACAAACAACTGAACTGTACCTCCTTTGGGCGCTACAAAATAAATTTTCTTACCGTCCTTACTCCATTTGTAAGAGTTAACTGTTTCATCCCAATGTGAAGTTAGATTTAATTTCACACCAGATTGTGTATCCATGACAATAATATCATTTTTGTCAGCTTCATAACCATCCGTTTTCATACTGGTCCAAGCCAAACGTTTACCATCTGCACTATATTCTGGATGATTATCATAACCCAACATTCCTACTGTTAAGTTTTTTGTTTCTTTAGTAGCTAAATCATATTGATAAATATCCGTATTTGTACTTATTACGTAATCCTTACCATATTTCTTTTTGCATACATACAACACAGATTTTCCATCAGGAGACCAGATATAATCTTCCGCTCCACCAAAAGGTACAGTCGGACTGTAAAATGGCTGACCTTCCAATAGGTCTAAAGGGTCACCAAGTTTACCGTTATCAAATGATGCGACAAAAGGATGATTGAATCGTCCATCATTATCTTTGTCCCAGTGACGATAATCCAAATTATCATAGATATAAATATTAGATTTAGTTAAATCCGAATATTTATCTACACTGTGATTTTTGTGTATAAGAACCTCCTTACTGAAAAGTATATGCTTCTTGTCGGGAGAAATTTTCACATTACCTAATCCTCCTTCTACGTCAGTCAATTGTATTGCATTTCCTCCGTTAAGATTTTTCTTCCATAATTGACCTTTATATAGGTATATCACATCATTATCTGAGGTAATTTCAATCACAGATTCTCCACCAGGCCCTGAAATAAACTCTTTTGCCATTCCACCTCGTACTGGAATAGTATATAAATTCTTCTCTGATTTATTTTCCTCAAAAGAATAATTAGAAATGCCAAAAACTAAAGTATTACCATCCGCACTCAGGCCTTCGGCAGAAACGCGTCCCAGTTTCCACAAATCCTCTGCAGTCATCGGTCTCTTAGTCATATAATCTTTTATTTTACTTGTTACGACTGACTTATCAATCTTCTTCTCTGGTGCATATTGACCCACTGCTGATGCACTCATAAGTAATAAAGCAGTTAAGATAGTAACTCTATTCATCATCAAATATTTTTAATCGCAAGATAGGAAAAAACCCAAAGGGAATAAAATGGAAAAGGCTTAAGTATAAACCTAAGCCTTTCAAAACTAAATTATATTTAACTAATTACTTCCAGCTAATCATTTTCTTCAAAGAAATAACTGGTTTAGTAATTTTAACCACCATTTGTAATTTTTTTTGTTCAGTCTGATTATAATATATTGATTTTGTAGAAGATACAGTACCAATAACATTACCTTTATTATCAATCACTGGACCACCACTTGAACCTGCCGAGTAATCCGCAGTGATTTCCATTTCGGGCATTTCTTTGGATTGATTTCTCGAACGGGGACTCATATAATTACGTGCTACTACTCCTTGTGTAAAATAATACAACATTTGATTTGGGTGCCCCATCACAAACACTTCATCGCCTTGAATTGCTGCATTACCTAGTGGCATAGCTTTTAATTTATCACCCTTCGTATCCACTTTTACAATGCATAAATCAGCATCTTCATGACTAGCTAATATTTCTGTAACTAAATACACTTTACCATTTGAGGTTTGAATTGGCATAGCTAAATTCTTTTGTCCAGATGATTTTGCAAATGATTCAACCACATGATGATTAGTTACAATAATACCTTCTTCATCGATGACATATCCTGAAGCAGGGTTAATATGTGTCAAATTACATCGCCCACAGTCATAAGCCATACCAAATAATACAGTTGACTCCTTTAATAAATTCGCCAATTCTGATTTTTGCAAATTTTTCTTCGATAGATTTAGCTTTTTGATTTTTGCAATTTTTCCTTCAGCGCTTTTTAATTGTATACGAGCTTGGGTTGTGTCTAAATAGGATGATTTTTTTAACAGCTCACCTGTTTTATTCTCCAAATCTTTCATCCATGCATTAACATCCATGTAAATCTTTTCATCGTTCGGATCGTGAACTTGCGCGTGCGAAAAACTTAGAGAAGCACAAAGTACAGCACTAAAAAATAATTTGTATTTATTCATTTGAAACATAATAATTATCGATTTTGAATTAATTTTCGATAAAAATACTAATAAATGCATTATTTTTCAGTGAACGTATTGTAAAAGACATGATAAAAAATACGTAGTATAATAACTTGGAATTGTACTTTTTCGAATTTTTTCTTGCATTAATCCATTAAAAACAAGAAGTATTAAAAATATAATCGGAAAACTTTTAATTTCGAAAAAAATATGGAATTTACGAACTTTAACAATTTCTTCTATTCCATACTAATATCAAGATATATGTTACATATATCTTGATACCCTCAACACCCAATTTTATCATTTGCGATCAAATTGAAACCAATTTACCTTTATCGAAACGCGCATCAATACAGCCAGAATTATAAATATTCCTATTGTCCCAACTATTAGCGAATAATCTCTTAATTGCATCAATACATATATGAATGTGTAGAATAAAAATAATATCCCAGCAAATAGAAGTCCCGTTTGTTTATTTTTAGTAATCATATGAATAAAAGAAGCAATCAGTAGAATAGTAGCTGCCGCAGAAATCAGGTAAGCTATATTAAATCCAAAATGTTCTGAAAAGGCTAATAATAAGGAATAGAATAAAACCATTGCTGCACCAATTAAGATATATTGTACAATATGAATACGTTGCTTTTTGATGATTTCGGTAAAGAACAAAGAGGCAAAAGTCAATACGATTATTAAGATACCATATTTAGCCGCCCTAGTTGTCTTCTGGTAATTGTTTACTTCTGGCAAGAAATTTACTTGAACCATATCCATATCATTTGCAACTTGAGAAGATTGACCTGCACTTGCGTGTCCAACTTCAGATACATAATCTATAATCTCATGGGATAAAGCTAAATCTTGAAAGTTATAGATTTTATATTGACCGACCCATTGTTGCGGCATTTTCCGTGCAAAACTTGGTATATTCCATACTGCACTAAAATTCGAATCTGACACACTACGATCATCCGGTAAAAATCCACCGTTAAAACTTGGATTTGCCCAATTTCCGGTGATATTAAGCTTTGTTTGATTAGCTAAAGGCAAAAAATTGAAAGATTTAGATCCTTTTAATTCATATTTAATTTGAAAAGTGGAAGTGACAGCATGCTCATCAGCTAATTTCAAATCTGACACCAAATTATTTGGAAAAAGTGTAAATAAATTACCATTCATTTTCATTGTTATATTATTCTCTCCAAAAGTCAAATTAGGTGTAATGGAAACTCCTTTAACATCTTCAATTCCTATGATCATCTTTGCTTGCGACCAATTGACAGCTTCGTTTGGAATATTAAGGCTCTCTAAGTCAATTTTTGCGAATGAACCTCGCATATCTAGTTTGGATGTATAGACTACAGACTGATAAATTCCTCTCTTAAGGTATTCTGGCTGCACGTCAACTTTCACATGTGTCTGCTCTGGTAGTATAAAAATCCAATCTTCAACAGTTGTTTTTACCGCAAACTCCTTTCCCTTTGCATCTTTCTCAAAAGTTTCTTGAACGTATTTATAAGGTACGGCTAAAATAGGTGATGACACAACTTGCGATCGCCCCCATTTCATCGAAATATCAGAAGACACACTTGTTTCTCTCAATTTTCGTTCATTAATAAGATCATTGACCAAGTTTAAAGGAATGAGCATTAAAATAGTAAGAAAGAAAATTACCCCCATTTTCAATACACTAGAATTAACAATCTTATCGTACAAAGAAGGTGGATTTTGATCATGTTGATTTTCCATTTGATTTTGATTATTGGTTTCCATAATTATTTTGTTTTATTTATTAAGACCGATAAACCTTGAAAAGACAAAACTCAACTAAAAGTACTTTGCATTTCAAAGTTTAGGGCTAAAAAAATTTATTTATATTGTAGTTTGATTAAATTTTCTAATGCTGCAAGATGATTTTCAAACGCTTGTTGACCTTTATTAGTCTTTCGATACTTTGTATTAGGCTTCCGATCTATAAAAGACTTTTCTACAGTAATATATCCTTCCTTTTCCAAACTTTTTAAGTTTGACGCCAAGTTTCCATCCGTCACTTCCAAAAGTTCTTTCAAAGAATTGAAATCGTAATGTTCGTTTGCGACCAAGATACTCATGATCTGCAAACGCACACGATTCTCTAATACTTTGTCATATAGTGATAGATCTAAATTCACTTTTCGTAGCGTTGATGAACGATTAAACCGTAAATAATATGTAGAATACCGAATCCGAGAGCCCAAAAGTAGATGCCGTATCCTGGAAGGCACAAAGCTAACAATCCTAAAATAATATCCAAAATACCCAACCAACGCAATTCTTTGAAAGTAAAATTTGAAGCTGCACTCAAGGACAAACCATAAAAAATCAACATCGTTGAAGCAATCATGCCATAGTCACCTTTATAAATAAAAATAAGCGAAAGTAAACCACCTGTTAGTAATGGTACTGCCATAGCCTTGAATAAAGCTTTACTGGTAGGATTCCATACCGATTGACCAGATTTCTTTGCTTTTTGCTTCGCCATATAATAGCCTGTACCGATGGATACTACCAAAACCGAAATAGCAATAATTAACAAGGAGGGAATATTAGCATTATTAACATAATGGTCCCTAAAACCAAACTGACTATTGAACCTATATATTAATACATAAGCCACAAATGCCCCTACTAATGCATAACTTCCAATCAGAACTCCAGAAAGTCCGCTAATGGACATAAACTTTGATGATTTCTCCATCAAAGATTTTATCTGTCCTATTTGATTAATTAAGTCTTTTTGATTCATAAAAGTACTTTGATATACAAAGTTATATTTTATAATTCCATTTCCAAATTATTTTTCAATAAAATGGATAAAATTAATAGTCTTGCTTATAGTGATTTAGAATATTTAGGGAAAAATAAATGTATTTTTTTCAGAACAAAACTTGACAAGTATGCAAAATGATTCTATCTTTGTGACACAATAAAAAAATCCTAACTGCGGAAGTGGCGTAATTGGTAGCCGCACCAGACTTAGGATCTGGCGCCGCGAGGCGTGGGGGTTCGAGTCCCTTCTTCCGCACTTGATATCCTCCCGAACAAAATGCATCGGGAGGATTTTTTTTATAATGCGAAAATAACGCTTAACAAGTATGAATATTTCACATCAGAAAATCGACGACATCAACGCTAAAATTACCGTTGATTTAGCACCAGAAGATTATAATCCGGCAGTTGACAAAGCGATTAAAGATCAAGCTAAAAAAGCAAAATTACCTGGATTCCGTCCTGGAATGGTTCCTGTAGGGCACATCAGACGTACATATGGTAAATCAATTCTTTTTGACGAAATCAACCGCGTAGTAAACGATAAAATCTCAGCATATATCACAGAGCAAAAATTGGAAGTATTGGGTCAACCTCTTCCTATTGACGGTGAAGAGGATGCTAAGTATAATTGGGATTTCAAAGATAACTTTAGTTTCAACTACGAAATTGGTTTAGCTCCAGAATTCGAAGTCCCTTTCACGGCAGAAACTGAATTTACAGAGTACGATATCAAAGCTGATGAAGCGACTTTAGCAGAACGTATTAAAAACTTACGTCGTAGCTACGGTAAAATGACGAACCCTGAAGTTTCTGAAGAAGGAGATGTATTATACGCTTCTTTGAAACAAGCGAAAGAGGATGGCATCGAAAAAACTACTTCAGTACGCACTGACATCATTGAAGATGCAAAGATTAAAAAATCTTTAGCTGGTCTTAAAAAAGATGATGTAGTGAAAATCGACGTTAAAAAAGCATTCAATGTTGCTGATTTAGCTCGTATTTTGGGCGTTAACGAAGATGAAGCGGCTAATCTAGATGTAACTGAATTCGAATTAACAGTTAAAAACATCAACCGTCTTGAAGAGTCTGATTTGAACCAAGAATTCTTCGATAAATTATTCGCTGCTGATGAAGTAACTACTGAAGAGCAATTCAATGCGAAAGTGAAAGAAGAAGTTGAAAACTTGTTTAAACAAAATTCAGCACAAAAATTACGCAACGATATGTATACTTTCGGTATGGATAAAGTTGACGTTAAATTTCCTGAAGAGTTCTTAAAAAGATGGTTAAAAGCTACAAACCCTAATTTGTCAGCTGAAGAAATCGAAGAAGGATTCGCTGATTTCGTTAATAACTTGAAATGGACGATCATCGAAAACCGTATAGTGACTGCTAATAATTTAGAAGTTAAATACGATGAGGTAGTTGATTTAGCGAAAGAACGTATCTACGGTCAAATCAAAATGTACAACATCAACGAAGAGCCGACTGATGAGCAATTAGGTCAATTTGCACTTCAATTGTTGTCAGACAGAGAGCAAGCTAATCGTTTATTCGAAGAAGTAAAAGCTTTGAAAGTATTCGATCACTTGAAATCAACTGTAAAAATAAACACAGAGGCTATCGATTACGATAAATTCCAAGAATTAGAAAAATAGAATTTATATTGATTTTTTGAATGTAAAAGGTTAGCAAATTATTTTGCTAACCTTTTTTTAATTTTAATCTTATGATAATACGTCCAGCACTTAAATTTGAAGCAGATAAAATCGCCAAATTGATGAATCTCGCCATGCTAGAAATAACCTATCAATATTTAGGTGAAGAAAATATAGAGATGGCAAATGCTTTCTTAGCGCACTTTGTCGCACAAGAGAATAACCAATATTCGTATCAAAATATCCATGTAGCAGAAGAAAACAATGAAATTATAGGACAAATTTCCATATATGATGGTGCTAAATTACAAGAATTGCGTCAACCTATTTGGGATAAAATCAAAGCCGATCGAGATGTAGATTACTGGGCGGAGAATGAAACGCAAGCAGGAGAAATGTATATCGACACCTTCGCTGTAAGCCTATTGGCACAAGGAAAAGGTATTGGCAAAAAACTACTTCGATTTGCTATTGATGAATTTGTTATTAATCAGAAAAAAGTCTTGGGACTTTTAGTGGATAAAGATAATCCAGCTGCCAAACGATTGTATGAGAAAATTGGTTTTAAAGTAGTGAATGATATTCGCATTTTTGGAAAAGAAATGGAGCATATGCAATATGCATAATGCTCCATGTAATTATAATTCCTAAAATTGAATATTATAACCTACAGATATTCTTCCAAATGGAAACTCTCGCTGAAAATCTGGGTATTTATCTTCTTTAAAATGTCCTTCTAAAGCAAAATAACCAGAAGCGACATTTAATGAAAACCGTTTAAATAAGCGCAAGCTCGCTTCTAGCGTAGTGGTATGTAATATATAATACGATTCATTGCCACTAATGGTATGAAAATAGCCACCGTTATAATCCCCTGTTACCATCAAACGATTTAACAAGCTAAGTTCACCGCGAAAACGATAGGATGCTCCTGAACCGTAGTTGTAATTTCGACTGTCGCCATACAGTAAATAAGGGTCAGGCACCGCAGCAAGTACGACTGCTCCTGCCCCCACACTTAGGTTCAACCGATTATTTTTCTTATATCTAAATTGTGAGTTCCAGTTATACACTAAACTTTGCGCACCGTAGAAAAATGCATCATTATTGTAGAAGTCATAATGTGCATTTAAGGTGCCAAAATGTTCCCCTCGCCTCGACTTGAAAAACTGTGCTCCACTTAACAAGGCATGTACATTGACTGCATTAATAAACGTACTATCCCCATTCCCTACTTCCAAATTCACATGGAACTCATCGAAAGGTCTTTTGTAATTGTGGTCACCATTGCTGTAATGAAACCTTAATCTACTATATATTGAATTTTTACCTTTTTCTAGAAAATCACCTTCTCTAGCGTCGAAGCGACGAAATCCCATATCAAACTCAGCACTGATATGTGAAGAATCTACAGCATAATAATCATCAATCTTCTTACCCCATTTCCCATCCAATAGTCTATTCAAACTATTCACAGGATTAACCAGCAATGCAACAATCTCGTTCCCTATCATATTATGCCCATGTTTGCTTCGGGACAATATATTACGCGAGACGCGATGTGTCATTTCTCCCAAAATCACACCGCCAAAAGTCGTGTTTACCAAATCATTTATCGAAGGATGCTGTGTCTCCCCTGCTGTCTCCCAGATGTAACTACCTACAACAGTCGCGATACTGGATTGGTAAAAATTATACCCATTGCTTCGGAAAGCATTAAAATATAATTGACCGTGCCACGGGTGGTCAATTTGGTTGGTGGTGAATTGATTATCATCCCAATCCCAAGCACTAATACGCTGATGATCTAAAAAATTTTGGAAAGAAATATACGAATACGGATCACGTGTGATAAAACGGTTAAATGTCGCTGGAAATGCCTGTGCTAAAAACCATTCTGTACCTGCACGCCAAAAATGCTTTTTGCGTGTTGGAATCAATTCTTGCACTGTCGTATCAGACTTTGAAAGATTAATCGGCTTCCAAAAATTACGTGGATAATTTTCAGCTGAATCCAAAGTTATAATTAAGGAATCATTCTTCGAGAAAGAAATATCCTCAGCCTTTGAATAAGAGCAGTATAAAAGAACTAAAAATAAAATCTGGATAAATCTTAGCATGAAGCAAAAATATAAAATTTAGAAGGAGAATAAATTCTGTATAGTACTTTTGGACACTCAAATTACAAAGTATATTCTTAAAGTACTACAATAGTAATAGCCTAGTTTTTAGAACTAGGCTATTACCTCTATCTTAGATAACTAATTACACCATTGGCACTTCCATGATCAAGATGGAAGCATTTTCTTTCGCTGTCAATGTAATAGAAGAAACATCTGTAATGCCAATAGCATCTCTTCTATTCAAGACTTCTCCAGCTACATCAATTTGTCCTTCCAACAAGAATATATATACACCTGTTCCTTCTCCTTTTAATACATATTCTATAGTATTTCCTGCATCCAAATCTGCTAAATGAAACCATGCATCTTGATGAATCCAAGTTCCTTCGTCATCGGCATTTGGTGAGATAATTTGTTGCAATTTGTTTTTGCGGTCAACAGGATCAATTTTGATTTGATCGTATCTCGGCGTCACATTTTCTTTATTCGGGAATAACCAAATCTGCAAGAATTTAACTGGATCAACTTCGCTGCCATTGAATTCGCTATGTGCTACACCTGTTCCTGCGCTCATCACTTGAATTTCGTTGGGCTGAATAGTCCCTTCATTTCCCATGCTATCGCTATGCGCTAATGTCCCTTCCAACGGAATAGAAATAATTTCCATATTGTTGTGCGGGTGACGACCAAAACCATTACCTCCAGCTACAAAATCATCGTTTAATACACGCAAGGCGCCAAAATGCATACGTTGTGGATTGTTATATCCCGCAAAACTAAATGTATGATAGCTTTTCAACCAACCATGGTCTGCATATCCTCTGCTATCTGCTTTATGAATTATTGTTCTCATTTTAATTTCCTTTCTTATTTGATACTACAAATTTACCACCTTATCGAGCTGAAATTCTTAATGTAGGTTAAGAAAATATTAGTTACGTTCTGCACGAAGCTTACTCAAAAACTCCGGAGTAATACCAATATAAGAAGCAATTGATTTTTGTGGTATGGTATGAATCAATGTGGGGTACAAATCACAAAACTTTTCATAGCGCAATTTCGCTGTAAGACTGAGGTAATTTATTGTACGTTGATTACTCGCAGCCAATGCATTTTCGCTCAAAATTCGAAAATAACGCTCCAACTTCGGAATTCTGTCAAAAATAGAAACTTGGCAAGTACGACTCAGCAATAAAACTTTACTTTCTAATAGGGCGTCAATATTCAATTCGCTAGGTTTATTTTTCACCAAAGAATACATATCAGAAATCCACCAATTCTCTGGCGCAAACTGCACGATATGTTCAAATCCATCTTGATCTACAGTATATGAACGCAAACATCCTTCTACCACGAAAGCCGAATAAGATGCTACTTCGCCTGCCTGATGCAAAAACCTTTTACGTGGAACATTCTTTTCTTTAACGAGTTCACGAATTATCTCCACCTCTTCTTCATCGATAGGAACTATACTTTGAATATGCTGTATTAATTTTTCAACCATAAAAAAGGACGACTAATTGTCGTCCTTACTAAAATACTATTTAATTTCCGTTTAGCCAATCTCAAGAAATACATCTCAACTAAAACCGTACATTTTACATCCAATGTCGCCTTAAAAAATTTTGCAAAATTGTGAGAAAAGTAAACCTTAGTTGCAAAATTTTTCAGCGAGGAGTTTTTGAATACTTTTTGCGGAAAAAAGTATTTGCCCGCCCGGCATGAGGGCGTATTCAAACAGATGTAAACTATTCCATTATATTAATTAAGATTAACAAAATACTAAGACTATTTAATTTCCGTATACCCCACTCCCATGTTTTGAAACATAAATGCCCATTTATCTGCATTTTCTTCAATCTGCATAGCTGTAGATTTTCCAGCACCATGACCGGCTTTAGTATCGATACGAATCAATACTGGATTAGCACCGGTATGATATTCTTGTAAGCGTGCAGCAAATTTAAATGAATGTGCAGGTACAACACGGTCATCATGGTCAGCTGTCATGACCATGGTAGCAGGATATGCTGTATTAGGTTTTAACGCATGCACTGGCGAATATTTATACAAATAGTCAAACATCTCTTTGCTATCATCCGCTGTACCATAATCAAATGCCCAACCCGCACCAGCTGTGAATTTGTGGTAACGCAACATATCCAAAACTCCAACAGCTGGGAAAGCAACTTTGAACAACTCAGGTCGCTGTGTCATGCACGCTCCAACTAATAGTCCGCCATTCGAACCACCTGCAATGCCTAGTTTTTCTGAAGAAGTGTATTTTTCATTGATTAAGTATTCTGCTGCCGCAATGAAATCGTCAAATACATTTTGCTTATTTAACTTCGTACCAGCTAAATGCCAATTTTCACCATACTCACCGCCACCGCGAAGATTCGCAACAGCATATACCCCACCTTGTTCTAATAAAATCGCATTAGCCAAACTAAACGAAGGTGTCAAACTAATATTAAAACCGCCATATCCATACAATAATGTTGGATTTGTTCCGTCTAATTTAAGTCCTTTTTTATGCGTAATTATCATTGGAACTTTAGTTCCGTCTTTTGACGTATAAAATATTTGTTTTGACTCGTATTGCGAAGGATCAAACTTTGCTCCCGATTCTTTATACACTTCTGATTTGCCTGAGGCAATATCATATTTATAAATCGCACTTGGATGAATGTATGAAGTGAACGAATAGTATAAATCTTTATCATCTTTCTTCGCGCCAAAGCCAGAAGCAGTTCCTACACCAGGCAATTCGATTTCACGTTCCAATTTACCACTACGGTCAAACTGTTTTACTAATGAAGTAGCATCTTTCAAATACGAAGCGAATATTTTTCCACCTCCCGTAGACGGACTCAATACGTTTTCTGTTTCAGGGATTAAATCCTTCCAATTTTCAGGAGTTGGATTCGTAAAATCAACCGTAACAATACGGCCATTAGGAGCATTTAATTCTGTATAGATAAATAATTTATCACCTTCATTGTCCATGATGTAATGATTCTTATCCATATTGTTCACGACAGCAACAAACTTTGATTCTGGGTTACTCAAATCCTTCATCCATATTTCATTACCCGAAGTTGTATTTGCAGTAGTCACAACAAGGAATCGCTCATCTTCAGTCAAACCCGCACCAATATAACGACGCTTTAGACTTTCTCCACCAAATACTAATTCATCATCTTTTTGAGGTGTATTTAATTTATGAAAATACAACTTGTGTACATCTGTCATAGCGGATAAAGCAGAACCAGCTTTTGGCTTTTCGTATGAGCTGTAATAAAAACCTTCATTACCCTTCCATGCCAATCCAGAGAATTTCACATCAATCAAAGTATCTCCAACTACTGATTTATCATCGGCTTTCAAGACAACAACTTTACGCCAATCCGAACCTCCTTCAGAAAGTTGATACGCCACCAATGAACCATCTTTACTAAATGAAATGCCAGCTAGTGAAGTCGTACCATCCGTAGAAAATTTGTTCGGGTCTAAAAATACCTCTTCTTTTCCGTCCTCACCTTTTTTGCGGTATAAGACAGATTGATTTTGCAAACCATCATTTTTGTACCAATAAATATAATCACCTTCTTTGTATGGCGCTGAATATTTCTCGTAATTCCATAATGTTTCTAAACGAGATTTTATCGCATCACGAAAAGGAATTTGAGACAAATAATCTTGAGTAACTTCATTTTGGGCAACAACCCAAGCTTTCGTTTTATCAGACAAATCATCTTCCAACCAACGATAAGGATCTTCCACTTCTACACCAAAATAAGTGTCTTTATGGTCAATTTTCTCGGTTTGAAGATACGGTTTTAACGTAATATCTTTCACAGCTTCAATTTTATTTTGTGATTGACAGCCCACCATAGCCGTCGCCAACAAGATTAAACTTAAATTTCTTACCATAATTTATCATCTATAAAAACAAAACTACTAAATATTATGAGTTTGCGACAAGGTGTTTGTTTACAACAAGCTATTTCGGTATTTTTACCGCTTATGCAAACAAGAAACAAGATATATTTTGCTTCCGATTTTCACTTAGGTGCTTATCCTTTAGAAAAATCCGTTGAACGCGAAAAAGTTATTGTGCAATGGCTAGATGCTATCAAGCATGATGCTAACGAACTATATTTAGTTGGTGATATTTTTGATTTCTGGTTTGAATATGCAACCGTAGTTCCAAAAGGTTATATCCGTTTCTTAGGGAAATTGGCAGAATTAGCCGATTTAGGAATCAAGCTTACTTTCTTTAAGGGTAATCACGACATGTGGATGTTTGGGTACTTAAAAAAAGAATTGAACGCACGAATCATAGACAATGAATTAATCTTGAATCTTGATGGAAAATCATTCTATATCCATCATGGTGATGGATTAGGACCTGGAGATGAGAAATACAAATTCTTAAAGAAGATTTTCAGAAGTTCACTTTGTCAATGGTTGTTTGCAAGATTGCATCCAAATTTGGGAATCGGCATTGCGACACGCTGGTCTAAACATAGTCGTGTATCGAGCAATGCGCCTGAAAATTTTTTAGGAGAAGATAACGAATGGCTGATTCAATACAGCAAGGAAGTCTTGAAAGCACAGCATTACGACTATATGATTTATGGCCATAGGCATGTTCCTTATGATATACTCGTAAATAATAGTACGCAAATCGTGAATCTAGGTGAATGGATTAATCACCGAACGTATGCAGTTTGGGATGGGGACAAATTATCTTTGCAACAATGGAGTTAAGCAAAGGACTTGAGTCTATCTATCCATTATCTGCTGAAGAACTGGATAAAATCATTGCGATATCAGAGAAAATAAAGCTCGCAAAGAATGAAATTTTGATTCAGCAGCAACACATTAATAAATACATCTATTTTCTCGAAGAAGGCATCTGCAGAATCTATTATCCTAAAGAGCATAAAGAGGTTGTTTTAGACTTTTGCTTTCCAGGAGATATCATATTGCCCCTCAATAGCTATATTCACTCCTTACCTACATACGAAATCGTCGATGCGCTTGCGGATTGCTCTGTTTACCGCATTTCAATAGCAAGACTTCATGAATTATATGAAACTTCACTGCCCATTGCTAATTGGGGAAGAAAATTAGCTGAATTAGAAACCTTAAAAATCGAAGAAAGACTCATGCAAAGTCTTTTCAAATCCGCATCCGAACGCTATGCTGATTTATTGCAAAAAGCACCCAAGCTTTTGCATCATATTAAACTTGGTTACATCGCTTCGTACCTCGGTGTTACGCAAGTGACTTTGTCGAGAATCCGCGCTGAAGTAAAATGATTTTTTATCATTTGTAAAAATTTATTTCTTCTAAAAATCTGACCTTTGTTTCATAACAATAAAAGAAAAAACATGAATTGGATTTTTTTGATTTTAGGAGGGTTATTCGAAATTGGTTTTACCACATGTCTTGGTAAAGCCAAGGATGCCACGGGCAATGAAAGTTTAGCATGGTATGGTGGATTTGTAGTCTGCTTATTCGCTAGTATGGGTCTCTTGATTAAAGCCACACAAACATTACCGCTAGGAACAGCATATGCAGTATGGACAGGCATCGGCGCAGTAGGCACTGTGCTTATGGGTATATTTTTCTTTAAAGAGCCGGCAGACTTTTGGCGTATATTCTTCATATTTACTCTAATTGCATCTATTGTAGGCCTTAAAGCCGTATCAAGTCATTAAGAAATCCTGCTCAATTAATATAAATTTTCTGTAATTTTGCCATTCCCAAGGCAAATAAGCCGATAGGATTTAAGAATTATGTTAGAAAAATTACAAGCTATTAAAGAAAGATGGGAAGAAGTGGAAGCTGAATTAAGCAAACCAGAAACCATCTCTGATATGAAACGTTTTGCAAAATTGAACAAGGAATACAAAGACTTAGGCAAAATTGTAGAACAATACCATATTTATAAAAACATTGTTAGCAATATGGAAGCTAACAAAGATATTTTGGTCAATGAAAAAGACCAAGAATTACGTGAAATGGCAAAAGAAGAACAGGATCTTCTTTATGCTCAAAAAGAGGAAAAAGAAGAGGAAATACGCCTAATGCTTATTCCTAAAGATCCTGAAGACAGTAAAAATGCCATTATCGAGATTCGTGGTGGTACAGGTGGAGACGAAGCTGCAATTTTCGCTGGTGATCTTTACCGTATGTACACTCGTTATTTTGAGAAAAAAGGATGGCGTAATGAGGTAATGGATGTTACAGAGGGTACTTCTGGCGGCTATAAAGAGGTTATCTTAAAAGTTATAGGTGAAGATGTCTACGGACAATTGAAATATGAGTCTGGTGTACACCGTGTACAACGAGTTCCTGATACTGAAACACAAGGACGCGTACACACTTCGGCTGCTTCGGTAGCAGTATTACCAGAGGCAGAAGATGTAGACGTAGAATTGAATCCTGGAGATATCGAGATGCAAACATCACGTTCAGGTGGTGCTGGTGGTCAGAACGTCAATAAAGTAGAAACAAAAGTACAATTGACACACAAGCCTACTGGAATTGTGGTAATTTGTCAAGTTGAACGTTCCCAATTAGCAAACCGCGAATTGGCAATGGAAATGCTTCGTAACAAACTTTACGAAATTGAATTGAACAAAAAGAATGGTGATATCGCCGCTAAACGTAAAACTTTGGTGTCAACTGGAGACCGTTCAGCAAAAATTCGTACATATAATTACCCACAAGGTCGTGTAACCGAACATAGAATTGGTTTGACTATGTACAACCTTCCTGCGATTATGGATGGTGATATTCAGGAGATTATCGATGCATTGCAATTTGCGGAGAATGCAGAGAAGATGAAAGATGGTGCAGTAGAGTAATTTTTTTTACAAAAAAGTTTGTTTTTACGCAAAACAGCCCTATATTTGCACACCTTCAAAGATGAAGGGATTAGGTCTGGTAGTTCAGCTGGTTAGAATACATGCCTGTCACGCATGGGGTCGCGGGTTCGAGTCCCGTCCAGACCGCAAAGAGAAAGAAAGAGTTCTTTCATCGTTCTGAAAAATATTGAAAATAATTTGGTCTGGTAGTTCAGCTGGTTAGAATATTCCGAGTATCGGAAGAGTCGCATGTCTGAGTCAAAGATTCAAAACAAAAATGGTCTGGTAGTTCAGCTGGTTAGAATACATGCCTGTCACGCATGGGGTCGCGGGTTCGAGTCCCGTCCAGACCGCCAAATTATTTCGAAGATTTCAATCGTTCTTTAAAAGCATTAAAAAAGATTTTAGTTCTGATGACTTAGCTAGTTAGAATATTCCGAGCATCGGGAGAGTCGCTTGTCTGAGTCAAGAAAAAAAAACAAAAATGGTCTGGTAGTTCAGCTGGTTAGAATACATGCCTGTCACGCATGGGGTCGCGGGTTCGAGTCCCGTCCAGACCGCTAAAATTCTTTTTTAAATACAACAATTAAAAAACTTAGGTCTGGTAGTTCAGCTGGTTAGAATATTCCGAGTATCGGAAGAGTCGCTTGTCTGAGTCAAAGAGTCTAAACAAAAATGGTCTGGTAGTTCAGCTGGTTAGAATACATGCCTGTCACGCATGGGGTCGCGGGTTCGAGTCCCGTCCAGACCGCAACAAAAAGGTTATTCATTTATTTGAATAACCTTTTCTTTTTTCTTCCAAATTTTACAAATCTTTACTGTCATTCAATTCAAAACTTAAAGCCCCTGACGGGCATTTGATAATTTGCTCCTTTAATTCCTCTACTGTAGCATTCTCTGGATTACACCACGGCCTTTCTTTAGGCTTATATACATCTGGAAGCATACGTACACATACACCGGCATGAATGCATAATTTGGGCTTCCAAAGAATTATAATTTCACCATTAGGGTGCGGGTATTTTACGGTTGCTTCTGACATAATATTTCATTTTAGTTTCTATTGAAGTTAATGAATTTTATTTCAAAAAAAAAGGTGAGTTGAATACTGTATTTAGGGGATGAAATGATAAAGTAAAGATCGGAATGCTTAATTAAAATTTAGTTTGGATATTTTGTATATTAGGATATCTTCAATAGATAAAATGAAAAACAAAGAAATCACAATTAAAGATAAAATTAAGTTGAATACGCTTTTAAAAGTTGCTGAATTTGAAAATAACAAAAGGCAGACTCAAGCTCACAAACATAATGGTTATTTGGAATTGGTATTGCTAACAAAGACTAGTGGCAAGCACATAATTGATGGTAGAGAGCATATTGTAAAAACTCCCTGCTTACTCATAATTCAACAGAACAATGTACATCATTGGAGTCTTAACGCACCGGTTGAAGGATATGTGCTGTTATTGAAAAAGGCTTTTATAGATGAATGTCTAGATCTTGAAATTACGCAGCTTATTCACAAAATCACAGCTTTAGATATGCTCTATTTACAAGATTCATATCCACTTCAAGAGATATTTCGAATCTTATCCTGCGAAGATAACAGAATCTGTCAAGAAGGATTGCTACGAATAATACTATCCAAAAGCTTAGAGAGCAAACAGCAAATATCTTCACCTACTACCCTTTCTTTGGATTTATTTAAAAGATTTAATGTGTTATTAAGTAATAATACAACCGTAGTGAATAATGTTGCACATTATGCTTTGCTATTGAATACAACCCCCCAAAACTTAAATTCTATTTGTAAAAAACATACCAACAATACTGCATCTAAATTAATAGCTGAACAAATATTAAAAGAAGCGAAACGATTGCTAATATATACAGAAAGTACAATTGCTGAGATTGGTTATTCTCTTGGATTTTCAGACAAGTCCAATTTCACAAAATTCTTTAAAAGACACGAACAGATAACTCCACAGGAATTTAAAAATCAGAGATTGCACTATTAGTTTATGCACTTTTCAACCACTGCTTTGCAGATTCAGACGCAATTATTAACCCAGCGCCCATCATTATAATATCTTTTAGCACCAATCTTCCTGCTCCAGAAAGATATGGAAAACCATAATGTGGCGTCGGAAAGTCTCCTCCCAAATTGGGGACATAAACTTCTGGTGTAGTTATCAAAAAAGAGAGTGTAACGATAGACATCCCAAAAGTCAATATTCCTCCCCAGAATCCAATTTGTGGAAACCAAATTCCGAGTAATACTAAAACCCCAATAATACAAATAACTAATCCTAAGCCGTAAGAAAATAAATAAGTTCCATTTTCCGAATGCCAATCAATATTTTTCTGTACGACTAAGCCCTCTGGGTTTTTATGTAGGTTATATTCTTTTACCAAAACACCCTCTTTATTAACAGCCATTGCGTCTGATTTGGCAAAGAAAAAACTCATAAAAGGGCTATTTATTACAAAAGGAACAATACCATCTGCCTCATATTGAAAAGCTTTCAATCCTCCAATCCATGCCATTACGATAAATATAGCGATACGTAAAAAATGAGTGAAAGACGTTGTCGATTGCGTAAAAAATATAAGTATAGATTTCATAAGTCCTAAATATTAACGAAAGGCTAAATTAGAACATTCGTAAAGCTTCTTAAATGGACAAAAAAAATCAATCTATGGACTTTTCTGCAATTCCAGCTATGCCCACTTCTTCTCTGAACTTCTTAGGGGAAACACCAACATGTTTTTTGAAAAATCTGCTAAAATAAAAGACGTCTTCAAATGCTAATGTTACAGCTATTTCTTTAATACTTTTATAAGTAAGATGTAGTAATTTTTTAGCTTCAAGAATTAATCGCTCTTGAATTAAGACCAACGGTGATTTTCCATACTCTTGCTTCACCCGCTTGCTAAAACTATTCACATTCATATTATAATAATCAGCATAAAACTGAATTGACCTTTGCTGAATAAAATTTTCATTGATCAAATTGCGTAAATCGCTAAGAGAATTATTACTCGTATGGATATATTCTTGCCTATGTACTAACATTTCCCTATTGCACAGTGCTAATATCAATTGCAAATAGGCCTTCATGATGGACAGATCAAAAGATGCTACTGATTGTTGAATCTTTTCTACTTGTTCTAATAATATATGTGTTTCTTCGAAAAACTGTGCAGTCGTATCAATTAGTGGACGTTCAAAAATATTGTTGAATAATACACCATTGCACGCAACTTCTTTCTTGTGGTATTCGATGCAGTAAAAATCAGCATGAAACTGTAGTACTTTAACAATAGAATTTGGTAGTAATTTTACGTTTAACAACTGATAAGGTGTCAAAAATAATACTGTAAAATCAACAGTCTTATACTCTACAACATTTATAGAAATGGATTTCACATACTTCAATAAGATAACATAATAATAAGGATCATTGAGCTGAATGTGACCAGCAGATGAATCATAATCGTAAATCCTTATACTTTTGTGCATGTTTTTATTGATGAGTATTCATAATGCCGCAAAAGATAAGAATTAAAACTCTTTCTCACCAAATTCACTTTTTGGTAATTTAATCAAGTCACCCAGTTTTTTAAGATTAATATTGAAGTTTATTAAGAATACATTCTTCTCATAAATGTAATTCGTAGTGGTAAAAAAGTCTGGTGACATTGTCGTAATACGCTGTTCATTTACACCCCAATTACCCAATTCAATAAATCTCCATTGCAACTGAGCAGTCACTGCTCCTTGCATAAAACCTTTACTCACATTCAAATGAGGGGTAAAGAAGCGACTATCAAAGCCTTGAACTGTTGGTCTCTCGGAAATGTAATTCACATGCAAACCTGCGCTCCAAAGTTTCGGCAAAGTTGCTTGCAATCCACTATTGAACGAATACACCCAATCCTGATTAGATAATTTTTCTTCATAATCCAATACTTTACCCGAAATACGGTATTGGTAAATATTAACACCCGCATTGAATTTGAATATATTAGATATTTTCAATTCGCCACCAAGTTCTGCGCCCCATCGATCCGAAAAATCTGCATTTGTGAAGACGCGATGTAAAATTGTGTCAGCATACACCGAGTTAACACGTTGCAATGGATTCTTGCTGTGTTGATAATATGCATTCGTAAAAACAGAACCTTTGTTGAACATTTTTTCCAATCCTAATTCCACATTCGTCACGAATTCTGGTAACAATTCAGGATCCCCCCTTTCTAATGTCTCAGAGTGTTCTCTTTCTGGTATTGGGTTGAGTTCAAAATTATTATTACGGTGTACGCGTCTTGAAGCCGCAAATCGCCAAGCCCAACTTTTATCCAAATTGTGCTTCAAGGAAATAGTCGGATATAATTGATGTATATCGTACGGATACTTTTCTCCTGTGTGATTCAACAGCAAATCACGTTCGTAATATTCATAGCGTAAACCTAAAGCATAGTTCAAACGATCGGATTTTCCTTCATACTGCGAGAACAATGCATGAACTTTATTATTAGCTTTTAATTGTCCTGTAAACTCTGGGACTAATTCGAAATTATTCAACCCAGATGTTGAGTTATAATATTTAAAATCTCCATTTTGTTTATCATTCCGCAATTGGTATCCCGATGAGAGAAAACCTTCACCAATTTTCCAATTGTGCTCCAATGATAGGCGATATCCTTTCAAAGGGTTTGTATAGGTATTTGTAGCCCACTGTACCGTATCGATTTTATTTTCGATATTGCCGTTATTGGTCGAGCCATAAATATTTGCATGCTCGTAGGCTACACCTACTTTTAACTTATGAATTGGATTAAGACTGTACTGATAAGAGAAATCCATTAAATAAAATTCGCCTTGCTTATTTTGCAAATTGGGATTAAAATAATCTACCGCATGAATTTGATTTCCTGATGTTAAATCAATTGATCTGTTTTTATAGTAAATATCTGCTACACGATCTTGGTATTTTCTAGAAGCTAATAAGCCAATATTGAATTCGTGTTGCGCTGATAATGTATATGTACTATTTATACGTGCTCCAAAATTATATTTATCAAAGCTACGTTCGCCTTGTGAAGGAAAATAAGTTTTTTTATTGCCAATTATGGTGTTTACATCACCATCCCTAAAACCCGCATTATCATTGCGTAAATAATTTGCTGAAGCTTGGACAGCCAATTTATCCTTGCGATACTGCAAAGAAATGTCTCCACCATAACGTTGTTGTGCGTATACATTATCGTAATCCTTGACACTCGGTAATCCTCCTTGTAAGTTTAAAACCCAAGCCAATCCATTACCAGTACCCTTCTTGGTCACCAGATTGATAATACCTGCTTTACCATCTGGATCAAATTTTGCTTGTGGATTACTGATATATTCGACCTCTACAACATCATTTGCTGCAATCTGATTCATCACAGTAGCTGGATCCAAAAACGAAGGTTTGCCGTTTATCAAAACTATTAAACCTGCATTGCCTCGCATACTAATTTGCCCATTGCCATCCAATGCTACTGATGGGAGATTTTTAACAATATCCAAAGCCGTACCTCCAACAGCATTTTGGTATTGACTAGCTTTATAGACTTGTCGATCACTTTTTTGTTGTTGATTTGGCAATTGTGCAGTTACATTAACAGCATTAAGTTCTTGTTCAGCAATTTGAAGATATATTGGGGATAATGACAGGGATTTATAATTTTTAAAATTTATAACAGTGTCCTTTTGCATATAACCAATGAATTTAACACGTAGGATATAGCTTCCAACTTTTACTTTATCAAATTCAAAAGTACCTTTCGAATCTGTCATTATTCCATCGATTACTTTTTCATTATGATCAAGTATAGCAATACTTGCATGGGCTATTGCTTCGTTAGAATGAGCGTCTAAGATTTTGCCTGTCAATTTTGATTGTTGTGCAAAAACAGTATTGAAAGCACAAAGAAGTAAAAGGATAAAGTATGTCTTTTTCAAAATAATGTAGATTTTTCCCAAATGTAATAGGCTTTACTAAAAATTGAATGTATAATGTGAATAATACCACACAATATTCAAATGTACCACATGTAATACCTGAAATGAATCAAAATACTAATCCAGCAAATCGAGTAGGAAGATAGGGAGTATTTCCCTATCTGTCCTCTCACACCTTTGTTCAGGAAAAACAATGCTAGCGGCAGGATTGGCTAAGGATGCTGTAAAGGCCGGGTATCATGTATACTTTAGAACTATGGAAGAAATAGTCTCTACCTTAAAAACCAAGGACTTCGTAAGTTCGCAAACAGCAGAATACAAAAAGATGGTACGAGCTAACCTAATCATTATTGATGATGTTATGCTTTTCCCTTTAGAAAAAAATGTTGCAGTTGGCTTCTTTAATTTTATTAATCAAATATATGAATCAACATCTATTATCGTAACCACTAATAAGAAACCAACTGAATGGGCTAAAATGCTCGAAGATGAGGTGATTGCAACGGCACTCTTAGATAGAATTTTGTTTCGGTGCGAAGTCATAAATCTAACAGGAGAAAGCTATAGATTGCAGAATAGAAAATCATTCTTGGACAAATAAATTTTATAGCATACTTTTGAAATGGATTGTGTATTTATTATTGCCAAATATGTTGCACTCCAAATTACCAATTTTGCTGCATTCTTATTTTCCATTTACAGCCATAGCTCCTACAACAAAAATTCAAATTGTTAACGGTGATCATAAGCCTTTACTCGATTTATTATTGCAATTAAGAGAACTAGAAAATCCTATTACAAAAAGAACCTATCTATCTGGAAGTCCAGATACATGGGCATCACTAATTTCCAATTACTTCGAATATAGTGAAAACAATATATCCAACAACAAGAAAGATTGTAGTATCAATTGGAATACTATTCGAAATTATTTTTTAGATAAAAGTGGAACTGAATTAATGAAATCACAAAACAGGGAAAAATACTTTCACATTAAAGAATCTAATAGATTATATAAATAGATTAGTCAACCAATAAATCCTATCTTATCGAAAAGATTAATCAATTAAAACATTAAATAAATCTAATTATCTCCCATCATCTTTTTGACCTCATTAGTAAGGTCTAAAACTGCCTTACTCAATTCTGCAATGGATTGAGTTTTAATACGGTCTTCTTCAATGAACTTCTCTAATAATGCGACTAATTTATCGGAACCATCATTATTAAATGTGGGCTGTGTATGTTGGCTTGAATTAGTGGAATTATCATTAAAAGTATGTGAGTGTTGAATATTATAAATTACATTTTCGTCTTTAAATGATTTCACAAATTCTGGAGTTACTCCAAGAGCTGCAGCTAATTCATCCAGTAATGGTTCGTCTAATGCCACCATATTTTCAAAATCAGAAATTCGTTGCTGAGAATATTTACTACGGCAAAGTTGTCCGAAAGCCTCTTGCTTGATTCCCTGAATCTCTCGTATACGTTTAATATTGTGACCGATATGCATGGTTTCGTTTTTTTCTTTAAAAGTAGTGTTCATATTCAACGAAAATTAAAGTCTGGTTTTTTACCGGTAAATCAGTAGAATACCAAGCCTGTTAATATAATGTAATAAAATATCTTTGGTTTAAAGTTACGGATTATTGTGACCAACAGCAATAGCTGGATATTCTTTGATGTATGGATATTGATATTTAATATATAAAAAATATTGAGGCAGCTTGTGAAGCCATGTGGTGAGGACTTATTGTTTCTCATCAAATCAATTTATTTGTAATACACAACGTCCTAGTGGTAACACTTTAAGCAAAAGGTTAAGTAAAATCACAATGGCTATTTGAATAATTTATGATTTGAAATGTAAACAACTTTAAAGAATATATTAAATAACATTAATTGAGGCTACTTGTGGCGCCGTAGGGTGAGAGCACGACTACTCACTAAATTCTTTAATAGTAATGCACAACGTTCTTGGCGACACCTATATTCGGGGAAAGCATAAGATTTGTTCCTATCAAAAGAAACACAATGGCGATTCTCATGTTAGTATTAAGAATTTATAATACCTCTATACCTATATTATCAATATCCCCTCATTTAGATTCTATTCAGTTTAAAGATAAACCCAACATTCGATCTTAGTTTCCAAAAAAATCCGTTAAGACCGCTAAGATCAATGTTGGTTATAGATTATTAGTAAACCTATGAAGAAGATTTTAGATAAGCGAGATGTCCAAGGATTTGTCACCCTATTACAGCAAGGGAATGAACGTGGATTGAATTTTTTCTATCAACGATTTTATAGTTATCTATTTTTCAAGACACACCGCGCAACACAAGATGATTGTGCTGCGGAAAGCATTGTGCAGGAAGCGTTATTACGACTATGGCTATTTCGCGAGCAAGTGAAAGACGTAGAAGATGTTTTAGCCTTTTTAAAAGCTCAAATAAAAATCGCAATACATGCATTTTATCATAAAAGTCAACATAAATTTAATAGAAGTTTGTTGCGATTAGATGGTATTGAGGATTATCAAGAATTTCTATTAGGCTACGAGATTGAAGAAGAAATTGAAGTAGATCTCATACATCTGGAGAAATTAGAGGAGGAAAAGCAACATCGATTAAATCAAATCAATAGCCTGTTAGCAAGTCTCAACCAAGATCAGCAGATGTTTATTAAGTTATGCTTGAAATATAGCTTCAACTATGAGCGGATTGCTTATTACTTGGGAGGAATCTCCGATTATGATGTTAGCCTGCAAGTTGAAAGAACAATTGATACCCTGCGATCTATAATTAACAGTTCTCAAAAAATGGACATTATTGGTAGATCATCTAAGATTACTATTCAGGGAGAATTTAATGAGCAGCAATCTCAAATATTTCATATGCGGTATGAACTACAAATGTCATTTGAACAAATCTCTGAATCACTTAATCTAAATGGGGTAATGGTGAAGAAGCTCTTTATAGAAGCGCACGCTAAAATTAAAACTCAAAAGAAATCATCTTAAATGAAATTGTTATGGAAAGGGATACAATAATTTTAACAAGGAAAGTTCAAATCTTTATAGATTGTGATGATAAAGATCAACGGTCGGCATATTATCAGCAATTATTCGATTGGCGAGATATGGTATTTCGTGGTGCGAATATCGTCATGACACACCATTATGTTCAGGAACAAATCAAAGACTTAATTTATTTAAAAGATGAAGTAAAGGTAAAATTAGCAGACTTCAAAAAAGATCCTGATGGCATTTTTACTTCATCTAAATTGAATACTACATATCGTATTCTCAATTTATATTTTAAAGGACAGTTACCTTCCAGAATTATTTCTACGATGAATATGACATTGAACAGGGTGTACAATTCAGAGCGCTTAGCATATTGGAAGGGTGATAAATCTTTAAGGAATTACAAAAAAGATATTCCTATTCCATTTGGTGGTGATCTAGTTAAATTGGGTAATGATGAAAAGCGAAGAGATTTTAAATTCACACTTTTCAAAATACCTTTTCGCACTTACTTGGGTAAAGATAGATCAGACAAAAAAGTTCTTTTACAACGTGCTCTTGTTGGTCAAATAAAAATATGCACTAGCTCCATACAGATTATCAAAGGCAAGCTTTTTCTTTTGTTAGCATTAGAGCTTCCAAAACAAGTACATATACTTAAAGAGCATATTATTGCAGAAGCATCATTATCTATTGAACATCCAATAACAGTAATCATTGAAAAAGATAATTTTCAAATCGGTAGTAAAGAAGAATTTCTATATCGCCGTATGGCTATTCAAGCTGCAAGACATAGAGCACAAAAAGCAGCAGCGTTTAACAAAGGAGGACATGGTCGTACTAAAAAACTGAAAAGTCTAGATCATTTTCAAGAGAAAGAACGGCGCTATATAGATAGTCGTTTACATATGTATAGTCGAAGATTGATTGATATCTGTGTTAAATCTGGCGCAGGAACATTACTATTAGTTAATCAAAATAATAAAGAAGAAGTTGCCAAAGGAGATGTATTTTTATTGCGTAACTGGAGTTATTATGGACTGATCGAAAAGATAAAATACAAAGCCGATATGGCGGGTGTAAATGTGATTATGGAGTAAGATTAAACTTGGGAGTCGCAACTTAATATAGTGACAAAACTCTGCAATTAAGAATAAGCGAATTATAAACTATCTATCACAGATAAAACAATAAACCTCGCTTAAACGAGGTTTATTGTTTTTGATTTTTATCTTTTAGAAGAAGTTCTGCAACAGTTTTAATTGTTATAGGGTTGCATTAATTTTATTGATTTATAATTTCGATTGCTTTGTTTAAAACTTCGTCTTTACCCAATCTAATTCCCTCAATTGTTGGTGTCACAATAATATCGGGTACTATTCCAATACGTTGTGTTTCTCTTCCGTCTGGATAGTAAACTCCGATTCCTGAGATCATTGTTCGCAAGCCACCCGGTAATAAAATTGTAGAAACATTTCCGTCAGCTCCTGCGGTTGTACTTCCTATTATTACAGAATTTTTTGCAGCACGGAATGCCATTGCAGTATATTCCGCTTGACTTTGTGACTTTTCATTTATGAGTACAACCAATTTTCCTTCAAAATTTTCTTTTTCATTTGGAATTTCAAGGGGTTGAGTAAATGTGAATTCTCCAGGATTATTAGGATTTCCTTGTGTAAATTTTACAAATTGAGTAGGTTCAGATAAAAAATATGACCCTAATTTAAAAGGAACAAAAGTTGATGGATAATTTCTTATATCAATTATAATACCTTTGGTAGATTTAAACGATTTTTTGATTTCAGGAATGTCTTCTTCTTTGATGTTTGCCAAAGTGATGTAACCAATATTACCATGTAAAATCTTAAAACACTTTTCATCTTTGTTTACTTTGTACCAATTGTACATATTCAACTGTTTCCTGTCGTATAAAGGCACATCGTGTTGTTTCTTTTTATTTTCAGATATATAGTTTAGGCTAATTGTATTTGATGTGGAACGCAATAAATCAGCCGAAATATCTCTTAGCATAGCAGCTTCATTTGATGAAGGATAATAACTTTTTAAGCTATCTAAAATAGGCTTAACAGGCTTATTGTTTATATGCGTAATTATATCCCCAACTTTTAATTTTGATCTTTCAGAAAACTCAGGATTATAATAATCAACTACTACATATTTATTTTCAACAAACTCCGCTCTGAAAGGCGCAAAATTATTACCTCTTAATTCCATTATCTTGTCACCACCTCCCCATAGATTTGCGTGTGTATCGTTTATTTCTCCGATTAGTTGAAGTGCAACAAGTTCGTATTCTAATTCATTTTTAGCATTAATGAATTTAGGAATATATTCTTTTAAAACTAAATCCCATTTCTTATCTGTCAAATGTTTGTTAGGAAAGAAATATTCAATCATATTCCAATACTTATAAACAGATAATAACCTAAATCCATCATCAGGAAAAAGCATGTCGGAATAAGGATTCTCATTAGTAAAATCAGGACTCCCTACATTTGGATGCAGTTTGATGTAATAATTCTCTCCTTGATTTCTATTTTTATAAATTTCTTTTAATGATTTTTTTAACGTTGTTGTTAAATTTGAATTTTCAATCCATAATAAATTAGGCTTTAAAACGGCATCATTTGATGTTGATTTACATTCCTTACATATAGGTAAATTACCATATTTATTAATCCAGTTTGAAAGAATGTTATCTCTCTCTTGATTATTTTTTACTTTTAAATAATCAGGTAAGATTCTAAATAATTCATAATCCCAATTATAATATCCTTTTGCTATTTCAGGATGATTATATTTCAAGAATCCCCAAATTCTTCCTAACAATTCTAAATTATTTATGGTTTCACTGGTTAAATAAGGAAAAGTAATATTTGAGCTTTTGTCAAATTCTTTGTCTTTATCTGCTGGTAGAATCACTTTTGTATAGATTTCAAGATTTTCATTATTTAAATCTTTTCCATCTATGGAGATTTTTAAGTTGTCAATCCACATTTTACCTTTACCAACTAATAAACCACCTAAAACTATTTTGTCCGTTTTTTCGGGTATAAGAGGTAAAGTTATTTCATATTCTTTCCAATCTGTTGTTCCTGTAATTCCTCTACTATTCATATTGTCAAATCCGACTTGTGGATCAATACGTATCCACAATCCAGCATAACCATCTGTTACATTTTCCGTTTTGATAAATCCTTTTAATTGAATTGATTTGCCTTTATAGTTATGTGGTAGATTAATTGCTATAGCTTTATAAGCTGATATTTCAGAATTATTTTCAATAACTACAGAATTCTTTCCGTTTTTTGCAATAGTTGAGTCAATATAAATTTTATAATCTTTACTACCAAAGTTTTCCCATCTTGTAGGATAACCATTTTCATTTTGTTCAAAGTCAAGATTTAGTTTTTGCATTTCTGAAATCTTAAGGTTTTGAGAACACCCAATTAGCGGAAATAGGAAAGTGACAAATACGCTTACTATTAATTTTGTCATATTGTTTTTGTTTTGATGTCTGTGAAATGCTTGACTATAACAATTGGTTTTACGAAACTAATATACAAAAAGTTTCACTAAACCATTCTTAATGACATATTTCGCTATATATACCGTCTCATTTCATAAGCCGCATATTTATAATATGTATAAAATAAGTATAGGTTGTGTATAGCGAAACAAAATTAAATTCCAACATATAGTTGTTTTAGGGATAGCGAAATAAATTTGAAAAAGTCAGTTTGAGCTTTTAGTACAATCTAATTCTGAAAATCCCCATAGAGTTTAATGTTATGGGGATTTTTGATTTCTGTACTTCTCAACTTTGACAATGTTAATTCACGCGAAGAAAGTAGCTACGACTTCGAACTTATTATATTAATAAAACAGAACTAACTATGATTCAATTAGATCAAAACATCCTTAAAGAATGTATTCGCGAGGCTATCAAAGAAGAATTTCAACTTATTATTGCTGATCTGCGAAAAACAACTTCAACTTCTGAACAACAAGCTTCTCAAAAACTGCTGACAAAAAAAGAAATGGCTGATGAACTCGATATTTCTCTTGTTAGCCTTACAGATTGGATGAAACAAGGTCGAGTTCCTTATATGCGTTTGGGTAAACGAATATATTTCAAAAAGCAAGAGGTCATTAATTCAATGGCAAACTTTCATCATAGAAAAAGCAGGTAAACAATGTACAACAGCAGATCACTTTTCATAGTGACTTATTCAAATTAATTATTTGCAAGATGTGTTTACGTAAAACATTCTTCTTCGATACTCGAAAAAAGAATGCCTTACATAAACTATCCCGTTGGTCTTCATTACTAACAATTTTAAAAAAAAAATATGAAAAATAGAATCATTAAAGACAAGCTTATTTCATTGAGACTTGATGAAAAAGAATATAACAGAGTTATAAAGTTAGCTAGTATAGCTAATCTACCCATTTCAACTTATGTAAGAAAAACTGCAATTTCTAAGGAAATCAAACCTCGATTTACGGCAGATGAAAAAGCCTATTTTCAAAACTTGTCAGCTATCGGTAACAATATCAATCAGCTTAGTAAATATTAAAACTCAAAGAATGGTAAAGTAGACGATTTGACTCATCAAAGATTACTGAACACACTAGATCACTTAGACAATCTAGTCAATAAATTACTCGATCATGGTAGCTAAAATAATCCTTAATCATGCTTCGGGCTTTGGTAATATTTGCGCCTACACGATGGATCGTGAAAAAGCTAAGATTATTCATACAGAAGGTATTCGTTTAGGATCATCACAGTTTATTGCCGAACAATTAAACATGTATGCTAACTCTAATAACCGAGTAAAATATCCTGTCGGACATATTGTTCTGTCCTTTTCAAAGGAGTTGAATGGAAAACTATCCGATAACGTACAAAAATTCATTGCGATGGACTATTTGACTAAAATGGATATAAAAAACACAGCTATTGCAATTGTTGCTCATTCAGATAAATCACATCCACATGTACATATTTTGTACTCGAAAAATGACTTTAATGGTCGAAAAATCAACGATTCACATAGTAAGTTAAAATCTTTAAAAGCTGTCAATGAATTAAATATCAAATATGGACTTAAAAACGAACGGATTAATTCTCCTTTTACGGACAGTAAATCCAAGTACTATATCGCCAAGAAAGAGCTAAAATATGCTATTCACAATGCTATTCATGGAAAAAGTAAAGTTGGAAATTGGAATGATTTACAGAAGTTGCTAAACCTAAAAGGTATTCATACTGAATTTAAGACCAAAGGTAATTCAAATGAAATTCAAGGCGTATCCTTTTCGAAAGATGGTTTTAGATTCAAAGGTTCTGAAATCAGCAGAGAATTCTCTTTCTCTAAAATTGAACAGACTTTTCAAGATACTAAAGAAATTTCAAACTCACTGAGCAACATTTCTTCAGTTATAACAATAGCATCAGAGTCCTTTAAATCTAAAGAGCAAAATCAAGTCCTCAATCTAATTTTTGATCTAGCCTCTGGTATCCAAGCGGAACAAGAAAATGAAAATCAACAAAAAAAGCGTAAAAGTAAATTGAAATATTAAAAACTATGGAACAAATACAGCAAAAATTAATAGAAATAGAGATCTTAATGGACACTATTAATAAAGAACTATTGAACTTATCTCCTGACATAACAGCGAAAAATGAGCAAACAGCGAACCTTAACAAATCTTTAATTGAAAATTTGAACGTGCTAAAAGATTTAATCGTTAGTAGAGAGAAAAATCTAAATAGTTTCCTACAAGCTTTAGGTCCTTATTTTCTAACCATTGACCAATACAAAGGAATTGCTCCGGCTATCGAAAATATCATAAATGATTCTATCGAGAAATTAGAAGTCAAACGTAATTCTTTAATAGACTCAGTATCTGCTATTCCTGAAAAAACATTGGTTATAACCAAGCATACACTTGATTATAAATCTCTAAGTGTAATATGCATTTTCTCATTTTTATTTTGTGGAATACTCTTTTGCTTTGGTCAAATATGGATACTTAATAAAAATTTAGAGCAATCAAATTCTTTTGAAGTTAAGTACCGAATGCTCAATTTAGAATATCCATTAGTCGCCAACACCTTAGATTCTATATACCGAAGAAATCCTGAAAAAGTGGAAGAAACAGTGATTAAAAAAGAAGAAGAACAACGATTGAGATGGAGTATCAAAGAAAAGCAACGAGAGATTAGAGAGTTACAAGACGATTAATTCTTAAAAGACTTTAGGCATCGAGCCTAAAGTCTTTTTTTCTTCAATTAAATTAATCGCCAAGTTACTTCGTCTGTCTGACATGCTCCATCCCTCAAATTCCTACACACCCAATAAAAGAGTTCAAAAAATGGGTATCCATTCTTGGTGAATGGAGCCTCCTTCACTTCGTCATTTTTATCCTGTTTTCTTTTGCTTAGTTAGCCTTAGACTCGTAAGCCATTCAGCGTTAATTCAATTTTCAATTCATTTAAAATTTACAAACATGAAAAAGAACTTTATCGCTAATGAACTAAAATTAAGCTACCACAGAAACCCTAAATTGTCCACTGAAAATTTCAAATGCATCAACAACTCTAGATTAATAGACAAAACATTCCGTATGATCTGGGATATGGACGAATTGGAAATTAGAGAAAGTTTTTATGCTTTATATTTCAACACTAAGCTTGATGTTGTTGCCTATAGAAAAATAGCCGATGGTGGCCTCGATGCTGTGATGGTCGATATGCGATTGATTATGTCTTCTGCACTATTGTGTAACGCTACACGAATAGCTGTTGCGCATAACCACCCCTCTGGAACCATGACACAAAGTTCTGCTGACAGGGCTTTAACAAATAAAATCATCGAAGCAGGTAAAGTCTTAGATATACAGCTATTAGATCATATCGTACTAACTTGTGATAGATACCATTCATTTAGAGACGAAGGAGAATTTTGATTAAATATTATATTCAATCGAGATTAGGATAATACGAAAATCGTATTATCCTAATTTATAATTAAAACTTATAATGTATCGCCGCCATTTCCGAATGTTTAAATTGTATTACCTTAATTTCAAACATTTGAAAATTGCTATTCATCCATCAAAGACTGCAAAGCTTCCGCAATAGCGGGTGTTGAATAATCTCTTCCTCCCTCTAATCGAACATCGATATTTCCTTTTTTGTCTAGGATAACCGTAGTTGGAATTGCTCCCGCTAAGAAACTCGAAGGAATTTCAGAATTTGGAACATATAAAGGCATATCTAATTTACGCTTATTCATGAATTTTGAAGCACTTTTAATGTTATTGTCTACGTCAACTAATAAGAAGACAATATCCTTATTGTCTTTGAATTTATTGTATAATGTCTGAATAGAGGGCATTTCTTCAATACATGGAGGACACCAAGTAGCCCAAAAATTGATAAATATAGCTTTTCCTTTCAAATCGTCTAAAGTCACTACTTCTCCCTTTTCATTCTTAAAGGAAATTACAGATTGGGTTGGTTCAACATTAGCTGCCGACACTTCTTCTTTTGTGGTCGTAGTCTTTGCCCTATTTTCAGCTTGACCGCAGTAGACGAACACGAATGACGAGAGCACTGCGACAAGACCTAATTTTAATCTTTTTCTCATATTATCTAAATTTATAACCTACTTCTAGTACTTCTGAAAAGTAATTTGCATCCAAATCAACTGCTATTGCGCGACCTTCCACGCGAGGATTTATTACTTTATTTATTTTTAAATATTCCACAATAGCTTGATGCAGCGTAAAATCTTTAATCTCTACATTTTTTGCATTCGGCATCCGACACAATACATGCAAGGGCTCACCTGTACGATTACAAGATGCCATAGTATATTCTTTATTCAAAACAATTGGTCTCCCTTTTATCTCTACGGTCAACAAACGAGATCCCATTTCTTTTGAGCTATCAAATGTTATTTTCATACCTGCAAAACGTAGGAACCAACCACCAAAACGCTCGTTGGCATTCTTAGCAAAAACATTATTCAATTCTTTTTCGAGCCAATTCCAAATCTGTTGACCACTGACTCTACCAATTTTCATTTTTTCATCCACAGGAATCATACGCCATAAATCTTCACGCGTGATGGCTTGCTTACCATTCTTCTCAGGAACAATCGGAACACCAAAACGGAATCCATTCGAGATAGCAATATCGGCACCTGATTTCCACAATAATGCATCCGTGATAAAATTATCCATCGGATTCTCAACAACCAAATAACGATAAATTGGGGTGGAAGTGTAACCAATTATTTCCTGCATTTGCGAATGATAAGGATTGGTCAACGAATCAACAATCTGTTGTATGTGTTTATCCGCTTTATATTTTTTAGGATTAACCTCCAGCAACTCGTAATTGAAATCTGCTATTTTCCGGTTTTTAATTTTCAAATCTAATTTCCCAACGAAAGAACCAAAAGAACCCGGCTCCAATACCATTGCATATTTTCCCTTGATAGGTTGACGGACACGCTCGTGTGTGTCGCTTCCAAAAATAAAATCTACCCCATCTACCGCAGGATTATTGGCAAGCATCAGTTGCTTGGATATACCTATATGTGCGACTATAAAAAGTAGATCGACTTGTTTCTCTTCACGTAAATGTGTAATTAGTGATTTCAAATTTGCTTCTACTTCCGTAAACAAGATACCTTCACTAAACATTGGGTTCTGACGAATCGGAATTTCAGGGTCATTGTACGCAATAAAACCAATTTTCAAACCTTGCTTTTCCGTAATCCAGTAAGGGGGGAACAAGGCGGAATTGTCGGTTTCGTGATACATATTGGATACAATTACAGAAGTTTTGTATTTGGTCATAATATCCATCATGACTTGCTTACCGTAAATTACTTCCCAATTTCCTGGAATCATTAAATCGTAGTTCATTTCATTCACAATAGTTGGAAATATTGCACCTTGGCTAAGTACACTTTCTCCACTCCCTTGTATGAAATCACCTCCGTCAATCAAGAGAGTACCATTTGGATTATCATTACGAACTCCTTCGACCAAGGTCTTGATATGTGCCAGCCCTCCCGCTTCACGAAACTTTACCTTACCTTTTTCCACAAAAAGCTCATTGTGCTTATTTAGATACGCATGCAGATCTGCTGTTTGTAAGATTGTGATTGTTGTGTCTTTGCTTTTTGCCATAGCGATGGAGATACTAAGAAAAGAAATGAATATAATAGTTAAAATTCTGAACATAGTTATTTATTTTTTAAAATTAAATAGTGAGTAAGCTTCTGTATTGTTCAATATAAAAAACAATAATCCACCGCCAATAGCGACATTTTTCCATAATGGACCGTGCAATAATCCTGCATCGCTCTGTATAATTAATGTGATAGGAACTAGAATTAAAAATAAAATTAAGGCTGACCAACGCGTATATATACCTAATAAAAAAGTAATCCCAAATACAATCATCGCATAGCCCGACATACGCACTTGTGATTCCAGCGAAAGGAACTTTTCTAATAATTCGACAAATGGAGATTGTTGTAGCCGAGCTACAGTTTTAGACGTGTTTACTAGATGTGAAATACCTGCATTGATAAAAATACCAGTAACAGCCACACGAAGTATTAAGATGGATAATGGAGAAACTCCTTCTTTTTCTTTCATTATAAAGTGTTTTAAGATTTATTATTATTGAATACTACTTGCAAGAAAATGCACCGCATTCAATACTAAATCCTAAATTGCTGAAAAAGAATATGGAGTGAGTTGAGGTAAGGTTTGTGAAGTAATGCTAAGTAATCTTTTACTTGATAACTTGCTAATAATTTTTCTGAAGCTACAAATTGATTGCTGTGTGAAGGAATGATTCCTTGTAAGGAAACTTCCCGCTTTACTTGTTGGGAAGTAAATTCTGAAAAATTACAAATGGTATGGCTAATCTTAGCTACCGATTTACCATCTGCAACAAGAATGCCCCAAGATTGTTTTAAAGTTTGCTTAGCAAAACAAGGCAAACACAACATTACCATTAGCAGTACTAGACCGCTAAAACGTAAGATAGTATTCCATTTGCCTTGCATCACCACTAATATAAGCTTTTACTTTTATACATGTTGATTAATCAACGCTGTCAATTCATCTCTTTGACCTACACCCGATTTACGCCAAACAACTTCACCTTTTTTGAAAAGCACCAAGGTTGGTACCGAACAAATGGCATATTGTCCTGCTAAAGCATTGTTTCTATCTACATCAATTTTAATAATATCTGCTTGCTCGCCTAGCACATCCTTAACTTCAGACAATATAGGAGCTTGCATTTGACAAGGTCCGCACCAAGTCGCAAAAAAATCTACCAATACGGGTTTATCTTGATTGATAATATCTTGAAACGATTTACTCATAATCTTCTTATTTAAAATTTGAAAACAATAATCCGCCCATCATCGCACCATATAACGTGCTGATATAGGGATTAGCTGTAATAGCGCACGTACCATTGACGCAACCTACATATTTATAATATAGAAAACCGCCTAATGCTCCTAATAGAACACCTACTATGGTCATGCCATATTGTTTTATAAATAATTCCATCTTTATTTTTTTAAATATGTAATAAATTAAGAAACTCTGCAAACCTAGTCAGTAACAAAAGTTACACTAATGAATCTGATAATACAGATTTACAAACGCAACATGTTCGGTATTAAATATGTTTTTCTTCGCTTTGTACCTTTCAATCCAGATATAGCCGATTTCAGATTTTAGATGAGGTGAAATTCTAATTTCATTCATCAGTTGAACACGATTATGGTCTATAGGATTCTTGCCAACTTTTCCTATTGGATTTACTAATAGTTCTTCCGAAAGGGATAAACTATAATTATCCGTAATTTGTGCTTTCAGCCCTATACGATTTCGAGCACGTAATACATAACGATTGTCGGATGTAAAATGACGACTTTCTACTGCTGCACGATTAGAGATTTGCCAATTTTTGGCAATCGATTTTTGCCATTGCCCTGCAGCTGAAAATCGAATTTCGCGACTATCTTGCACATAATCTTCTTTACTCAAATCATTTTGGCTATGCGAAAAATAGGCAAATGGCGATAAAGAAACATTAAAATCACTTCCCAAATTACGATGATACCACCATCTGAAAGATTCCAACAATGGCTTTTGAACACCTACGTTACTTTCTCTTAAATTTTGCCTGCGGTATTGTATTTCCGTATCCAGTTTATTAAACTTGTCAAAAGAATAGCCAACTGTCGCTCTCCCCCACACACTATATTCCCCTTGCGCATGAGCGACAGATAAACTAACCAATACAACTATTCCTGTTAAAATACCCTTTAACATAAAGCAAACTAGATGCTTTCCACAAGCGATTTCAATGCACGCCAGCCACCACCATTATGTACCTTTTCAAAACCTTTATTTTGTAGTATACGCATCGCTTGGCCACTTCTATTACCACTTTGACAGAAGACTACAATATTCTTTGATTTATCCAGTGAACCCAATTTGCTTTCTAACTCGCTCAATGGAATGTTCTTTGCGCCTTTTACCGTACCACCATTAAATTCTAAAGGCGTGCGTACATCTATTAGTTGTGGATTATTTTTCACTAATACCTCTTTTAAAGCTGTATCATCATTTGAAAATATTCCTTTAAATATTGATAACATAACTATTATTATTAAAATGACACTACTATTCGCTAACCAGTTTATTCCCCAACTTTTTCCATTCATTGACACCTCCATCATAAACAGTAATGTCTGTAAAACCCAAACTTTCAAAAAGTGAATAACCAATAGCTGCACGAGCTCCACTTTGACAATGAATTAGGATCGGTTGATTTTTATCTAGTTTTGACGCTTTCTCTTTTATTTCAAGCAAAGGCAAATTTGCTATACCAGCAATATGTCCTTCAGCGTATTCTTTAGCTGTACGGATATCCCAAGCTTGTATGCCTCTTCTCTGCACAGCTTTTGTCAAGTCTTCAGCTTTAATATATTTAATTGACTTCAAGTGCTCAGACGAAATATCGTTTACCACGCCTAACACATTGTCAAACCCTACACGCATCAACTTATGTGCTAATGCCTTCTCGTTGTCCTTTTCTACTATAAATACGACTTGGTCCTTATGATTTACTAATTGTGCAAACCAATTATTGAATCCTTTATTCAACTCAACATGGATAGTATTCGGATGAAATCCCTTTCCTACTTCTTTGCGAACGCGTGTGTCGATTACTTTTACCCCCTTACCAATCAGATTTTTTATTTCCGAAGCATCAATTACTGCATATCGGTCATCCACCAACTTACAATATGTCCCATCACGATTCCACTCTTTCATCAACTTGAAATATGGAGGAGGAACAACTTGATCTGCCAATATGTATTTTATAAATTCAGCTTCTTTACCTGAATATTGTAGAGCAGGATTAGTCAATTTTTCAGCCTTCAATGTAGAAAATGGAATATTGCTCAACGTCTTTCCACAGAATGAACCTGCACCATGACCAGGCCATATTTCCAAATCATCAGGTAGCTTTCTGAACTTTTCGATACTGTGATAAAGCGCTGCAGCAGAAGCTGTAGAATTTGTATCACCCTCTTCGTATTTCTCTAATAAATCAGGTCTCCCCACATCACCTACAAAAAGAAAATCCCCTGTAAAAGCTTTTATTGGATTAAGCTTATTGGCATTCGAATACAGCAAAAAGCTAATACCCTCTGGCGTATGCCCCGGAGTATGCAGCACTTGGAGAAAATATTCTCCAAATGCCAACTTATCTCCTTGTTTCAATGGTAGATAATCAAATTTATATTGCCATTCCGCAGGTCCCTCTTGAGACAATGCTAACGTTGATGCAGTCAATTTTGCTAATTCACGCGCGCCACTTAGATAATCGGCATGAATATGTGTTTCGGTAACGAATTTCAAATTAGCGTCATACGCACTCAATGTATCGATGAACTCTTGTACATCTTTACGTGGATCAATCACAATCGCTTCCTTTGATTGGTTATCAATCAGGATGTAACCACTTTGCGAAAGACCATCTTCATATAGACGCTTTAGGATAAGATCTTGCGCATGAAGGTTAAAACCTATCATCGACAAAATCAAACTCATTCCGAAAATTAAATTTCTCATAAATATTATTTTAAGGGTTTATTATTAGTCATCCATTCTTTCATGCCTCCAGCATAGTTTCTCACCGACTCAAAACCATTTTTCTTCAAAATTGAATACGCTATGGTTGAACGGTCACCTGCCTGACAGTGAATCACGATATCTTTTGATTTATCTAACTTATCCAAGTTCGACACTAGCGTTCCTACAAAAGCATGTGTAGCACCTTCAATATGTCCTGCAACGAATTCTTTCTCATTCCGCACATCTACAACTTGAACATTATCTTCTTGAATAGCGGCCTCAAATTGATCCATATCAATCACGTTTGCTGTTTGCAACTCCATGCCCAAATCTGTTACAGAATCAATAAAACCATATATATTATCCAATCCTATACGCATCAACTTGCGTGTGATATCTTCCATAGCTGATTCATCCGCAATAAGCACAAATGGAACATCGTAGCTAAGCACCCAGCCCATCCAGTTAGCAAATGAATTGTTGCCTTGGATATTTAATGAATTAGGCAAATAACCTTTGGCAAATTCTACTTTATTACGTGTATCCATCACCAACATACCTTCTTGATACACTTTCAAAAATTCTTCTTTTGATAATTTTTTATGTTGAGGTACAGTAGTCAATAAAGGTCTATCCACTTTATTCAACTTCTTCATCATCGCAAAATACTTCGGCGCTTCGGGCTGACCATCTAATAAATCTTTTGTGAAAGATTCTTCGTTATCACCATATTGCAACGCCCAATTTCTGATTTTTTCGTAACCTACTGTTGTACTTGGCACAGCTCCTAAAGCTTTACCACAAGCCGAACCTGCTCCGTGACCTGGCCATACTTGTACGTGATCTGCTAAACTCATAAAGCGTTTGATCGACTCGAACAATTGTTTAGCACCTTTTTCTTGTGTACCTGTCATACCAGCTGCTTTTTCTAACAAATCTGGTCTGCCCACATCCCCTACGAACACAAAATCTCCCGTGAACAACATAATAGGTTCTGCTGTCGCTGGATGATCTGTCAACAAGAAACTAATACTTTCAGGTGTGTGACCTGGTGTGTGCAACACTTCTAATGTCAAATTACCCAAAGTAATCACATCTCCATGTTTCAATCCTATGTGTGCAAACTCATATTGCCAATCTGCACCACCTTCATCTGATAATAATAATTCAGCCCCTGTTAAAGCTACCAACTCGCGCGCTCCACTTAAGAAGTCTGCATGAATATGTGTTTCTGTTACTTTAGTGATTTTTAAATTATTTTGAGCCGCGATTTCTAAGTAAGTATCTACATCGCGCTTTGGGTCAATGACGATAGCTTCGCCTTTTGCTTGACATCCAATAATATAACTTGCTTGCGCTAATGTCTTGTCGTATATGTGTTGAAAAAACATAATATTTAAATTTTAATTGTTTACTATTTATTTACTTATTGATACAAATTTCGATAATGTACCTGTGCCTATCAGCAACTTTTGTTACACAAGGAACACGATGTTAAAACCAGATTTCTTTGAAAAGAATGTAGACACCCATCAGCAAGACAAACACACCAAAAGCAGGTTTTAACTTATCACTATTGATGAATCTTGTTAGGTAAGAACCTAAAAATATTCCCACAATAGACAATGAGGTTAACGTCAGTAAAAACGTCCAATCCAATGATGCATTTCCCAATTCACCTGTAAATCCTATTAATGATTTTGCCGCGATAATAACTAGAGAAGTCCCCACAGCTTCTTTCATCGGCAACTTAGAAAACAAGACCAAAGCGGGGATAATTAAGAAACCACCACCTGCACCTACAAGACCTGTTAACACCCCGACAAATGAACCTTCTAACAAAATCATCGGGTAATTAAACTTTTGTGGTTGTACATCGTATGTACCATCTGACTTTTTACCTTTCAGCATCGCATAAGCCGCCACGACCATCAATACTGCAAAAAGGATCATCAGAAAAATATCTTTAGTCACTTCGAATCCAGCCAGTGTAAATAAACTATCTGGAATCGCAGGTAAGATATATTTACGTGTCAAGAAGACCGCAAAGATAGATGGTATACCAAATACGATAGCTGTCTTTATATTAACTAACCCCTTTTTGAAATAAGTGATAGACCCGACAACACTAGTCGCACCTACAATAAATAGTGAATAAGCTGTAGCTGTCACCGGCAATACCGCAAATAGATAAACCAAAACCGGTACGGTAAGAATACTTCCTCCGCCACCTATCAACCCTAATAATACTCCAATCAAGATGGATGCTATATATCCAATTATTTCCATGACTTTTTCAATTTGTTGATACAAAGGTCAGCAAGTGAGAGAAAGCCTACAGTTACATTTGTTACATAGCAAGGAGAAATTATTACAACAAAAAAGCGAGAATTTCTTCTCGCCTTTCTAATTTTCAAATAATATATATCCTGCTTTAATGAGGAAGTTTATCCTTTAACAAACCATAAATCCACGTACCTACCAAAGCACTAGCTAATACAACTAACATTGGTAAATATCCAGCTCCTGTTAATACAAAAATAGGTCCTGGACATGCACCTGCTAAAGCCCATCCTAATCCGAATATCGTACCGCCAACTAAATAACGTGTAATCGATTTGTCCTTATCAGGAATGACTATCACATTATTATCTATATCCTTTACTTTCTTTCTTTTAATGATTTGAACCAAAATCACACCAGTCGCCAAGGCAGTCCCCATCAGACCAAACATGTGAAAAGATTGAAAATTGAACATTTCGTAGATTCTGAACCAAGAAGCTGCTTCAGACTTAAACATTAGTATCCCAAAGAATACACCTACTAATAAAAAAACTATATTTCTCATGTTTTAGATTAAAATAAAAGTGGGAAAATAAGGTGAATCATAATAATACCTCCCACGAAGAAACCAATTGTCGCTATCAAAGAAGGTAATTGTAAATTACTAATCCCTGATATCGAGTGACCTGAAGTACAACCTCCCGCATAACGCGCACCAAAGCCTACAAGAAGACCTCCTACAATTAATAACACTAATACTTTAGGGTCACTAAAAGCTTTATTTCCAAAAAACTCTGTAGGAACATAATCTTTCCCTGCACTGTGAATGCCCATTTCTTCGAGCCGTATGATAGTTTTAGGATTCAAATCCGGAGATTGACCCGCTCCCAAATAATTAGAAGCGATAAATCCACCAATCATAGCACCTACTACCATAAGGAGATTCCACTTTTGGCTACGCCAATCGAATTTAAAGAATGACGCTGTTTTACCAGCTCCGCACATTGTACACATCGTACGTAAGTTGGACGACATCCCAAAGTTCTTACCTAAATAAAGCAATACAAACATCGTGATTGCTATAAGTGGCCCACTTACATACCAAGGCCATGGTGACAATATCATTTCCATAATGAATTAATTTTCTACAAAAATCCTGAAGTATTTTTACCCTATCAGTTACATTTGTTACATTAGAAAAGGCTTTACGTTATTTGTAAAGCCTTCTATTTATTTGACAAGTATCTCAATACTATTTCGGTTGAGCTTGATACGCCCTTCTGTCTCTAGAGCTTTTAGCAATCTAGATACTACTACTCGCGAAGTATTCAATTCTTTCGCTATATCTTGATGGGTTTTATACACAATTGTATTATTTTCAATTTTACTTTTTTCGAAAAGATAATTTAACAAACGGTCATTCATATCCATAAACGCTATTGTATCTACAGCATTTAATAATTCATTAAATCGGTTATTATAACTTTCAAAAACGAAGGACATCCAACTCTTATATTTTCCGATCCATTCTGACATCTTCTGAACAGGAATCATTAATATAACACCTGGAACTTCACCTATAGCACGTATTTCACTTTGCTTCTCCCCTAAACAACAGGTCATAGACATCGCACAGGTATCCCCTCGCTCTAAGTAATAAAGTAATAATTCACCACTATCATAATCCTCACGCATAACTTTGACTGCACCTGACAATAAAAGTGGCATCATCTTGATGTATTGATTATAATCAATCAATACATCCCCTTCTTTAAAATCGATAGCTTTAGATACTTGAATAATCTCTTCCAAAAGCTCTTCTTCAAAAATACCACCATATGTTTTGTAAAATAATTCTTCCATAAATTTATAATTTGTTTACGAAGTTACTGATTTATCACTCATTCTTTTGTAACATATGTTACCAATGATTAAACATCAGAACTGATAGTAAAGTTTAAGCTAAATTGACGGAAAAATGTCCGAAATATGTCCGAAAATAGAAAAAGCCACTGATAATCAGTGGCTTTTGTCGGGGTGGCAGGATTCGAACCTACGACCTCCACATCCCAAATGTGGCGCGATACCGGGCTACGCTACACCCCGAAAAGGTATCACCTTTTGTTTATTGTGATGCAAATATACAGCGTTTTTGATTACTTGCAAACATTTAAATAAATAAAATTCAAAACCCATTGATACATTGAAAGATAAATTTCACATGCTGCGAATTTATTATGCGCATAAGATGTAAATTATTGAGTTATCTAAACAAAATCAGTATATTTCAAGTTATAATGAATATACCGGCTTGCAATTATCCATATGATATTACATAAATATTTTTCAATTTTAATTAGCTTACTTTTTGCATTCCAATCTTGTGATGCACAAGAAAACACGGATACCTCTATTCAAATGGATAAACAAGAAATAATAAAAGCTGTAAAAAGCAATGACACAACTAAAATTGTCGATGCCATAAATCAAGGCTTAGATGTGAATATAACTGATTCTGAAGGCCGCTCGTTATTACTATTTGCAACTATCCATTCACTTAACGACATGGCAAAATTTCTTGTATCAAATGGTGCTGACGTAAATCAACAAGCACAGAATCTAGATAGTCCATTTTTGTATGCTGGCGCAACTGGACAAACTGAATTACTTAAAATATTTTTAGCTAATGGAGCACGATTTGATATTTTTAATAGGTATCATGGTACAGCTTTGATACCCGCATGCGAACGTGGTCATATCGAAGGTGTAAAGCTATTGGCAAATACTAAAAACTTTCCAATCAACCACGTGAATAGGTTGGGGTGGACAGGATTAATGGAAGCTGTCATACTTGGTGACGGCAGTTATAAGTTTCAAAAAATCGTTCAAATACTCAAAGATGCTGGTGCTGATATGCATATTCCAGACCATGATGGAGTTACGCCTTTACAACATGCTGAACGCAGAGGTTTTAAAGAAATTGTCGCTATCATCAAAAATTAATGTCTTTACAAGTGAGTGACGAGCATATCCAAAAAAATTAGCAACTTTGTCTTCCAAACATTTCAAATGAAGGATATTCAAGATATTGAAGATATTAAATTGCTAGTCAATACATTCTACTCCAAAATAAGAGAAGATGATATGTTGGGCATTATCTTCAATCAAAATATTCAAGACAGATGGCCTATTCATTTAGAAAAAATGTATAGATTTTGGCAAACCATCCTATTAGATGAATATACTTATGACGGCAGACCATTTCCGCCGCACGCTCATCTTCCAATTTGCAAGATTCATTTTGACCAATGGCTTTCCCTTTTTGAGCAAACAGTTCAATCGTTATTCCAAGGTGAAAAAGCGAATGAAGCCATTTGGCGAGCACAAAAAATGGCTGTAATGTTTGAAAGCAAATTAGATTACTTGCGAAATAATCCCGACAAACCTTTACTTTTTTAAGCTGATGAGAACTTTACCTAAGCCTCCAAAAACGGTCGACCTTCATGCCGAATCATTGGTTGATAACATACATGATTACGAAGCTGATGAATTATTAGCTTTAGCGATTGAACGTTTTAGAGAATGTTTGGATGCGGCAATATATTGGGATTTTGCTGAAATAAAATTCATACATGGCAAAGGAAAAGGCCGATTACGCGATGTGTTATATGAAGAATTAAGAGATTATAGAAATTCTGGCACAATCAACTCGTATTATCCAGCATACCATAATGAAGATATTGTAGTTGTAAATATTGGTTTATAATTCAGCTGAAATAATTTCATACGAAATGAAAACAATCATTTTTTAAAATAGAGCCGCTCATTAGATTGAACGGCTCTATGTGTAGTGCATTATTTTATTTGATTAGGTATAGCTTCATAATGTGTATCTACCAAATAGAGCAAAGATGCCAAAGCACCAACCCCCGATTGTAGTTCTCGACGATCTACTCTTTCGAAGACATCCTTTGCAGTATGATGTACATCAAAATAACGGTGTGGGTCAGGTCTAAGATTAAACATAATAGTATTTGGAAATTTCGAACCCCATACACCAGAATCAACACCCGGGCTTCCCGCTAAAAAACGTGAAACCCAATATTTTTGTTCAAATAATGGTTTCCAATTATTCACAACCCAAGAAACAGCATCTTGCGAAGCTTTGATATCGAATCCTCGAGGAGCAAATCCTCCTGCATCACTCTCGATTGCGACTATTTGCTGTTCGTTATTTTTTTGCGCTTCTACACCATATTGAATAGCACCATGAACGCCATTCTCTTCATTCATATAATACACTAAACGAATAGTATGCTTCGGCTTATATCCTAATGCCATCAACGTACGAATGGCATCAAGAGTTCCCATCGTACCTGTTCCGTTGTCATGTGCCCCCTCTCCCACATCCCAAGAGTCGATATGTCCACCTATGGTGATGATTTTATCTGGATGAATATTCCCTTTCCATTCTGCTATCACATTATGGGTATTTACTTTAGGTTTCCATTGAGAATTTTGTTTTATATAAACTTTCAAATTTTTGTTTTTCTTTAACGCTTCACTCAATTTATTGGCGCTTATCGCCGAAATAGCTAAGGCAGGAATACTATCAATATCTTTCGCATAGCGCGTACCACCAGTATGCGGATAATCATCAATAGATGAACTTAATGACCTGAATAAATAGGCTATAGCACCCCGCTTTGCTGCTTCTACAGGACCGCGAGAACGTTGGCTACTATTGAGACTATAGGCTACAAAAGCATCGACATGCGACTCATCCCAAGGTTTATTCACAAAAACTATCTTTCCTCGACCAGCATCACCTAACTTACTCAAATCGGCCAAATATTCTACTTCTACCACTTCCGCTGTAATACCATTCTTTGGAGTTCCGACAGAACCACCTAATGCTAATACACTTAAAGACTCTTCTGTATCCACAATACGAGAAACCTCCTTTTCACCACGATCCCAATATGGAACAGCTACATCTTGCAAATAGACTTTATCAAAAGGTAAGGTTTCCATTAAACTTTTAGACCATTTAACAGCTTCATCTGCTTGAGGCGAACCAGCAATACGATGACCAATCTCTTTGGTTAAGATTTTCAAATCATCATAAGCCTTACCTTTATAAAAGGAATGTCGATAAATTTGATCCAACATAATCGAATCTTGTTGAGCAATCCCCAAGTTGCTACTCAATAGCAAACTAAAAAGAAATACGAGTTTATTTTTCATTATAGTATTATTAAAAAATGCTGCTTATCCTCTATAGACTTAAGCAGCATTTAAAAGTATATTCAATAGAATATTAATATTGTATCGGCGTAATAGTGATTTTACGGAATTCTACACCAGTATGATCACCTTGTAAATAAATCGGCCCTGGCTCTCCTTCTTTACTATCCAATGCGCCACCAGTGATACCCGGTATTTCTTGGTTACTGATGACAGTTTTGCCGTTAGACACGACAGTTACCATACGCCCCTTTAACGTAATTTCGTATTTATTCCATTGGTCAGCACCATTAGTTACGATTGCGCTAGGAGTTAAAAAGCCATACACACCACTATAATATAACGAACCTGGGTGTCTGTCTAATGGAGAATCTTCTATCTGTACTTCATATCTTCCACGTAGATAAATACCCGAATTGCCGTCCTTGGAATATTTAAATTCCGCCTCTAATTTAAAATCTTCAAAAGTCTGCTCTGAAATTAAGTTAGCACCAGCTTTCTTATTTACTAAGATTCCATCTACTACCTCCCATTGATTATCATCTGAAGAAGTTTTCCAGCCCGTTAGATCTTTGCCATTGAAGAGTTCAATAGGTGTACCAAATTTACCTTCTGCATTACGCACTAAATAAGGAGCTTTCTCTCCTGTATAGCTATATTCATTTCCTTTATTACTTATGATTTTACCTGTAAGCTTACCTGCAGATAAAGATCCTTCTACTTTGATAAGACCTGTTCCATCTTCCCATTGTGTAGGTACTTCAAATGAAAATTTGCCATTTTCATACTTAATATGTGACACGGGGCGTGCGCTTCCTGCATCAGCTACATAATAACCCACTAGAGTATTGAAACCAGAAAGTTTTACTTCTAACCATGAAGGCACTTGTTTTCCATCTTTCTCCACTGTCAAATCCCAACGACCAATAATCTCTTTAGCCTCTTCGGGTATTACTTGAGTTGCCGCATTATGCACCTCATCTTTATTATCTTTAGATTCATTAGTATTACAAGAGGATAAAGAGCCTAATGCTAAAGCAGCTAGTACAGCATACGTATTGAGCTTATTAATTTTCATATAGTGTTTGGTTTATATAATTATGAATAACAAATATAATATATATTCTATGCAAACACACTTAAAAAGACCTTTAATAATATTGAAAAATAATATTACTTTAGATAAAAAGTATTACCCAATAAATTAACCTCAATATGTTAAGAATCATTTTTATTGCAATCAGTCTACTCACCTGGTTCTCAATCAATGCGCAAGATTTTCCTTATGGCAAAATTGCTAAAGAAGAATTTGAAAAAGGAGCTTATGCTCCACATGCAGTGGCCATTGTTCTACAGGAATTTGGTAGATCAAGAATTGAATATAATGAAATAAAAAATGATTTAGTCTTAAGGTTTATTTACCACACCAAAATACTTATCAAAAATAAAGAAGGTTTGGAGTATGCGAATTTCTCTATTCCACTATACCGCAGTAATAATAACAAAGAAACTATTGAGGGGATAAAAGGTACAACTTTTAACTTGCTGGATGATAGTAAGATTGAAAAGATAGAGTTAGAAAAGAAAAATATTCTAACAGAGAAAGTATCTGAGAATAGAGAAGTGGTTAAGATTGCTCTCTCAAACGTAAAAGAAGGGTCTATTATCGAGCTGCGATATACTACAGAATCTCCTTTTCTACATAATTTAGAATCGTGGCAATTCCAAAGTTATATTCCTAAAATGCACTCAGAATTCATATCCGAAATTCCTGAAATCTGTCATTATAATGTAAACATTAAAGGATATATCAAGCTCGAGACCCGCAAACAATTGCCTTACGACACTAAAATTTCCACCTCTACGGGAGATGTTCGGGGAACACAGACGACCTATATAGCGAAAGATATACCAGCATTTATCCGAGAAGATTATATGACCTCTCCCCGCAATTTTATGGGAACGCTTACATTTGAGTTAGCGTCCTTTTCTATTCCTTTTGGTCCGAGTTACAATTATGCACGCACCTGGGAGGATGTACGCAATCAATTATATGGTGCTGATGAATTTGGCAAAGAAATGAATAGATCAAGTCTCTTCAAAAACATAATACCTACCTTAATAAAAGAGGATATGTCTACGTATGACAAAGCTAATTCTATATATAAGCATATCCAATCACAAATCAGATGGAACAAAAATTATGGCTTATTTGCGGAAAATGGCATCAAAAAAGCTCTTGAAAACCGCAATGGTAATATCGGCGATATTAATTTAGCTCTTATTTGTGCGCTTAGAGAAGCAAAGATAGAAGCAAATCCTGTAATTTTATCGACAAGAGATAATGGTTTACCTCCACTTTTTAGACCTACTATCACGGATTACAATTATGTATTAGCACACATCACAATAGATTCTACCGAATATTTGGTAGACGCATCGGATGTTAACACGCCATTTGGACAATTACCATTAAGATGTATTAATTACCAAGGTAATCTGCTTACTAAACAAGGATATAAATTTGTACAATTAAATTCACTATTACCAAGTAAAATAAGTTATAATTTCGAGGGTGAACTTGACGAAGATGGTACATTACGAGGCATGTGGAGCGAAGTAAGTAATGGGTATGCTGCCACCAATAAACGTGAAGAAATTAAAAATTACAACTCTCTTGAGGAATATAAAGAGAAAATATATGAAGACAACTCATCATATAAAATAAATTCACATGAAATCCGTAATCTAGAAGATGTATCTCAGTTATTGACGGAGATAAAAGAAATTGAATTTAAAAATTTCGCGAATAAGAATGGAAAAGAATTGAAGTTTATTCCTTTTATTAAAGGTAGAACCATAAAAAACCCATTCAATCTTGACGAAAGAACGTACCCTGTAGATTTAGGTTCAAAAATTGAAGAATCATTTATACTTAATATTAAATTACCCAAATCTTATCAAGTTAAAAATAAGCCAAAAAACATGAATATTGCATTACCAAACAGAGATGCTAGGTATATCTATATAATCAAAGAAAATGATGGAATTCTCAATATTCAAATACAATCATCACTTAATAAACCTTTATTTCTGCCGGAGGAATATTTAGATTTAAAAGAGTTTTTCTCCCATATTATCCAATCTCAAACATTGGACATCACAGTTGAACAATCTGCTATATAGATAAAATTTCATCTTGAAATTCAAGCATAATAGCTAAATATTTACAGGTAAAATAAATATTACCTGTAAATATTACGTTTTATAGATCCAAATTCATATTTTTGATTATAATCAAACCTTATTCATATGAACTTAGATCCTACAGACATCAAATTACTTAAATTGCTTCAAGAGGACGCAACATTAAGCAATAAAGAACTTGCGGAAAAATTGTATAAGTCTATCGCTGCAATACACGAGCGTGTGAAAAAGCTTAAAAAAGCTGGTTATATCAAGAAAACTGTAGCAATTCTAGACCGCAATAAAATCGGCATTGGTCTGATTTCGTTTTCTCAAGTCTTTCTTAAAGCACATACATTTGAAACTTTGAATGAATTCGAACAAGAAGTATCAAAATTTCCTGAAGTAATGGAATGCTACCAAATGGCCGGCTCATACGACTTTATGCTACGCATTGCTACAAAAGATATGGAAGCCTATCATATGTTTTTGCGTCACAAATTAGCAGTTCTACCTCAGGTAAACACGGTGCAAACCTATTTTGTATTATCAGAAACAAAAAGCGAAACGGCTTACCATTTTTAAATAGATAAGTATCAACTATTCATAAAATTGTACCTCTTAAAATTAATGGTTATATTTAAATTCATCAAAACCATTAGTTATGAGAAACATAGTATTAATTATTTTACTTTTCGCTAGTTCATTTACATATAGTATTGCTCAAAATATTTCTGGTGCATATTTAGCCAATACTAATAGCGAAAACCATTTGATATTAATTGCTGATGGCTACATTACACACTCGATATACAGTGAAGAAACTTACAAGGGTACTCAAGGTGGAACATATAAACTTGAAAACAACAATTTGATTGTAGTTTGCGAATTTGATGACAAAACACCAAACAATGTGGGTGAGACACATTACTTCCCTATCACCATCCAAAACAATAAAATAGTTATAGAAGGAGTTACATTTCAAAAGCAAGCTATCAAAAAGCAAGGGCTAGATGGATTATGGCGTATTACTGGGCGTAAAGTGAATGATAATATGCAAACTATTCAAAGAGGCGATCGTAAAACTATAAAAATTCTGGTTGATGGATATTTTCAATGGATAGCCATTAATCCAGCGGAAAAAGGTTTTTATGGTACCGGTGGAGGTAAATATACATTTGCCAATGGATCTTACCAAGAAAATATTCTTTTCTTCTCTAGAGATAATAGTCGTGTAGGTGCATCTTTAAATTTTGAGGGTAAAATTGAAAATAATGAATGGCATCACAGTGGAAAAAGCTCAAAAGGCGATCCTATTTATGAATTATGGAGTCGCGATAATTAAATAAAACAAGCCCAATTGTTACCAATTGGGCTATAATTTCAATGTTTAGGTTGATTTATTTATTTTCTTTAAATTTTTCTAATCCTAAGCGCAAGAAAGCTTCATATTTGTCGATATCGTAAACAGCTCCACTCGTCGGAACCAATAACTCGCCATTCGCATCAAGCAAAGCATATAATGGCTGGGAATTACTTTCAAATCTGGTGATTTGAAA